>JAILNS010000031.1 GCA_024691305.1 Lachnospiraceae bacterium
AAAAGCAGGCTTTAGATTTACTTTTTACAGGGGTCATGGACATAGTGGTGACCAAGAGAATGTCCATGAGAATTCATATGGAATGACCAAGACAGAAATGTCTGTATATCAGTCTATATGCAACAATCCATTGGCGGTTGCTAGCAGTATAGCTTTGGAAATAGGAAAATCTGAAAAAACCGTATACAGAGCAATTAAAAAGATGAAAGAGTTGAATGATTGAGTTATATACGCATAGTCAGAAAGGATAGGCAATAGTGAACAGTCCCAAACAAAGAATCCGAACAATCAGTGCAAAAGCCTTGTTTTTGATCAGTTTTACAGGGAAATTAAGTCTCGTTATGGCGAGAATACGGAATTTGAGATTACCGGTACCACGTTGCTGGATAAAATACTGATAATGGATTTTGACGATATCTTTATGCCTTATGATGAGTTTGCAAGTGACGCTGTGAAAAGAAATAAGAAATCACTTTGGAACTGTGCTAAGGATATCATAGAAAATGGCATTGATATCTATCCGGAAGAATCCGGTACACCGGTGCACATGGTCGCATTTGATAAGAGCGGAAATATGAGTCGTAAAAGTCGCATTTCTTTTATAGATGCGACTTATTATGATGTATTAAATGAGCGATTGAATCTTGGTATGGACTTTTCACAGATCGAGGTGCAAGAAAGCAAATATTACGCATACAGAGGTCTGTATCTTTCTTCTTCCAAAAGGATTGAGATTGATAATTTTGATATTACACCCGAGACGTTGGTTGTCGTTTTGGATGAGCGAAAAGACCCAAAAAAACCTGACAAACCTATTACAGGCTACAATTATGATACGGCCACTTTTATATCTCCGGGCATGCCAAGTCAGGCTTTACCATGAAGAAATCTATGACTTTTTTGAGACTTTCTTTTCTGTAAGGCATACAACTCACTTTTTTGACACGGTCGAACCCAATCGAAAGCGGTCAGACTAGCGCCGGCGGCAGAAATCCTCCGCCGAACCACCCAGCCGTTGAGCCGCCGGTCCAACCCGAGCCGAACCACCCACCTCAATTACTATAGTGTAATCACAGGTTTCATGTTATATTTACTGTATGCAGATACTAATAGGTTTATTTATCATAGCCGGTGCCACATTGATGGTAGTCAATATCATCAGGTACTTTAAATTTATCAAATCCACTCAGGATGTATTATCATCGGGAAAACCCCGCGACGTGTTTTTTACTTATCTTGCTTTAGTCCTTTTGATATTCTTCCTGCTTGGATATGTTTTTATTGCCTTTTTCTCAAAACCGGATTTTGTCATGGCGATGGTCCTGTTCTGGGGAAGTGTCTTCGTTGCGATCGTTCTTACTCTTATATTTAATGTGCTTGCTACGGCCAAAGAGCGCAGTATCGATATCGCAGAAGTCCTGATCAGTGTCATAGATGCAAGAGACCCCAACCTCAAGGGACACAGCACTCAGGTCCAGCGTGTGACCATGAAACTTTTCAATGCACTTCCCAACCATATGAAAAAGGATATAAACGAAATCAGCTTGGAATATGCCGCACTCATGCACGATGTCGGCAAATTGGGGATTCCCGAAGCGATACTTAATAAGCCGGGACCGCTTACCCCCGATGAATGGGATGTTATGAGGACTCATCCCGAACTGGGAGTTTATCTGTTAAAATCATTAAACAGTTTCGATGAGATATCCGACTGGATCCTGTATCACCATGAACGTATAGACGGTAACGGATATCACAAACTAAAGGAAGAGGATATTCCTTTTCCTTCCAAGATCATAGCCATCGCCGATACGTATTCAGCCATTACCATGAAAAGATCATATAAAGATGCAAGGTCTCATGAAGAAGCATTGGATATCATCAAGGAAGTAGCCGGTACTCAGCTTGATAAGACTCTGGTCGATATCTTTCTTACCATTCCCAAGGAAGAATTAGTATAAGATCGGTCAAAGAAGATTTGTCATGGATTGAATTGCATATATACAAAAAACACCGCGATCATTATGCATGGTCGCGGTGTTTGAGTATTCTTTAGATTCTATTTAAACCGGTTCGCTATACGGTTTTCATTTTTGCCAAATACATTGTAGTGCTCAAGAAGCTTGTCGCCGTCCTGTCCGAATGCATCCTGCAGATCTCTGTAGTTGAGATAATAGTAGTATGCGTTGAACTCCTTGGTATTGCCTGGATAGTTCTTGAGTGCTTCTACAGCTTTTCTGTATTCTTCATTCTTCTCTGCAGCTGCAGGATTGATGTTTTGTACATATACTTCTATACAATCGTGAACATCCAGAGATTCGATCTTTCTGTCATCAACATAGAAATGGAAGAATACGTTTTTGACAGTCTCATCAGCACCGATGTGGAGTCTTACGACTTCCGTGCCTGAGTGGAAGGAGCATTCCATATATGTTGCAGCACTTGTGTGAGGGCCAACGTAGTATGTGTAATCATAGTATGAAATGAGCCTGATGTCTTTGGTCGTACCTGCATCCATCTTGATAACGGTTTGTTCGAAATCAAAGAATTCAGGTCTTTCACTATAAGCCTGCGCCTCGGTTCCGAATGATAACGCCAGGATCAGAACCGATGTGAAAACAGCAATGGAACGTTTCAAGAATGTTTTCATAAGTTTACCCAACCCAATACAAAAAGGGTATTTCCTTTCTCCCGATGATGGGGATTTAATTTACATAATGTTATTATAGTACATTTTTGCAGAAGTGCACGTTATTTTTGTGAGGTTGATCGTTGTTACTGTTTTGATTGATAATGTAAACCATTATGATTACAATTTAAGTAGAAAGATAGTGATAATAATAGCAACAACCCCTACCCGGATTAGAATTGATTCAGAAATACTGAATGCTATGTTTATGATCATAGAAGAAAAGAACATTTACACATACGGGGAAAAAGAAAAATCCGCACCGCTCATAATCGTAAATGAGTTTGAAGGTGACGGATCTTCTTTATATGAGACCATAAAAGAGCATACTGACAGGGATTTTTGCCTGGCTTATATAAGCGATATCGATTGGAACGATGAGATGTCTCCGTGGGAATGCGCGCCGATTTTTAAAAACGAACCACCCTTTAGCGGAGGAGCAGACAGGTATCTTGAGAGGCTGACGGGACAGATCCTTCCTGCGATAAAAGAGTATCTTAAAGAAGAGCCCGAATATATCGTGCTGGCAGGATATTCGCTTGCGGGGCTTTTTTCTTTATATAGCCTGTATCAAACGGATGTCTTTTCACGGGTTGTAAGCGCATCCGGATCTTTGTGGTATCCGGATTTTGAAGACCATGTCAGAAACCATGAGTTTGTGAAGCGGCCCGATAAAGTGTATTTTTCGCTGGGAGACAGAGAGGCCCTGACCAAAAATCCCATGATGAGTACAGTTGAGCAAAAGACCAGAAGCATTTATGAGATGTATAAGGATAAAGGAATCGATACGGTGTTTGAGATGAATCCCGGAAATCATTTCAAAGATGCTGAAAAGCGGCTTGCAAAGGGCATAGCCTGGGTGATAGAAGACTAGATCGCCGGCGGTATAGACGGGAAAAAAGAAGATTAGATCGCCGGCAGTTGCGCAGAGGGCGGCGAGTTATAATTTAAAAAAGGAGACTAAACAACCATGGACACAGAACAAAGACCGATCGCAATTCAGGATACATACGGAGCTAGATTCAGGCACTGCTGGGGATGCGGAGCGGATAATGAGGATGGATTGCACATCAAGTCATATCCTTCAAAAGACGGGAATGAATGCGTGTGCCATGTCACACCTCCCGGGCAATATACAGGCGGTGTCCCGGATAAAATGTTCGGAGGCATGATCGCTACTGTATTTGACTGCCACGGGACAGCTTCCGCCGCATGGTTTGCACATAATGCAAAGGGACTTAAACTTACCGAAGATACAGTGATAGTAAGGTATGTGACGGCCCACTTGGAAATCGATTTTCTTAAGCCGGTCCCCATGAATACGGAGCTTAAAGTTACTTCATCGGTCGAAGAGATCGGAGAGCGCAAAGTTATCGTGGCTATGGAGATGGAAGCGGAGAACATTGTCCGCGCCAAAGCCAAAATGGTAGCGGTGCGAGTCAAGGACGATATCTGAACGGACTACGAAATCCGGCCAAACCGTAATAAGGACGACATCTGCTTAGCTCTAAGGACGACATCTAAATTGATATAAGGAGCCGCTCGTTTGCGATGTCGTTGTAGACTTCGCATTTTGTGTCCGATACATCATAAACATGCACGATTCCGCGTATGTTTTCCGGAGGTTCGAATTCATCTGTGATATCCTTGTGGGATGTAAGTTTGTCGGGGGCAAAACATACAGTCCTCTCATCGGCAAAAACTGCGGTATACAGGATCTCGGCTTCCACAAGGTCCTGGAAGATATGGCTTCCGTATGAAAGTTCGGGATTGTATCCGGCTTTTGATTCCTCAAGTTCGCATATTATGTTGAAGGTACTTATATCCGAAAAAGCCGTAGGGACGCCAAGTTCCGGAGATGAAGTGCCTACACGGCCGGGAACTATGAGCATCATGTGCTTTTCCATATCACGGTAATGCCAGTTGATATTGCCTATGAGTCTTGCAACAAGACTCTTGTCGTTGTATGGCATGTTGTAGTATTTTACCGGATCCACATATACTATGATATCAAGTTCCGATGCCTTGGAGATGCCCATGGAAGAGCCCCTTACATCAAGAAGTACTTTATCTTCGGGGATTCCTTCAGGGACAGTAACATCCGATTTGCCATGCTGGATCTGCAGAGGCCTGCACTGCAGAAGATCTACGGAGAATTCCCCGTTTTCCGAAATATTGATCGTAAATTCCGTATCGACGGGATAATCATACTCATCCTGAATAAAAGCAAGCATTCTTTTCATCTTGTCCATAAGATCCGGGTTTGTCACGAGTCCTTTGCATGATATGAATTTGACGTCCCGTGATTGACCCATCTCGTGAAGTCTCGATTCTGCATCATAGTCATGCTCTGTCAGTATTTTTTCAAGGTATTTAGGGATATGTTCCTCTATTGCTTCATATGAAAGCTTCTCAAGACAGTGGCTGTTCATGTTGATGACCTCAGCCTTGCCCTGGGAGAATTTGTGTTTTTCCGCAGATGAAGAATATGACGACCTCTCAGGCATATCAAGGTTTACGATACGTGGATATGAGCCTTCTATACGGTCGACCGCTGAGGTTCCAAGCCCCATGACGAGGCGGAGCATTCCCGCGGTTGGATCTGTGTCTTTCATGGTCTTATAAGGGCTAAAAGAGTATCCGACTCCGGCTGCACACGGCATATAGTATGAACCGTAGTAGGAACCGGATACGCGCTGTATAAGAAGCGCCATCTGCTCGTCCCTGCCATCAAGTCCCCGGCGCTTGCGGTAATCCAGGGCAGACAGGCTCATGGAACTTGCATAGACGGTTTTGATGGCCTCTTCAAGCTGCTGTATCCTTTCTTCCGACGAGCCTCTGTTAGCGCAGAATACCGATTCGTATTTACCTGCAAAAGCATTACCGAATCCGTCCTCTAAGATGCTGCTCGAACGGACGATATAAGGGTCCTGTCCATAGTATTCGATGATCCTTATGAGCTGTTCTTTCATGGTTTCCGAAAAAGTTCCCTGCATAAGTTTGTCCGCAAACTCCTCCGCAAGGTCAAAATACCCCTCAGGAGTTCTCTGTCTGATCCTAAGATCCCAAAGACCGTTATCGACTATATAAGTGTAATACATATCGGAGCCTACGTAGAAGGAATCGTGGGGCTCAAGTATATCGCTTATGTCCGGTGCGCTGTTTCGGATTATCGCCCTGGCGAGCAGCATACCGCATGACTTGCCACCGACCATTCCGGTTCCGATCATATGGTTTCGTACGTCAAAATAGTCTTTTGCAGTAAAATGCTTCTTGACCATCGTACGCATCCTGGAATCGCGGGTCATCATGATGTTGCACATTCTGCTGCATTCTTCCGATATATCGGCGCCGTTTTCTTCAAGCAGTCTGGCGCGGTTGAAGAACCTGTCCCATGAATCGGAGTACTGCTCCTCGGCGCTTCTTTGTACCCGCCCCAGAGTCTGATAAAATCTGCTTGATTTAACGCCGTCCAGGATCGGCGCAAAATGCCCTGTTTCCGGTTCGTATGTGTGCGGAAGGAACATTGTGTCGGAGTCACGCCGCCAGATTTTTACAGGGCGCACATACACTGTCTTGCTGTCGGAATATACGTCAAAGAAAAGCTGCGTTGTATCCACGATCTTGTTGATCGCATGGACGGAATGCTTGCCCCTGATTATCGGGAAAAAAGCGACCGTGTCCAGGATAAACAGAAAAGGACATGTGACTCTGAAGAAGTTTCCCATCATAAGGTCGGTTGCCCATGCAGTCTGCAGCTCCGAGAGACAGTCAAAAACGTAGAATGCATCCCGGCCCGCCCGGTCGATTGCATTATGAATGTCCACCGTAAAGGTTTCAAATCTGTGCGAGAGGGGAATGTTTATGGTCTCAATCTCGGGGCAGTCCTCAAGGAGCGGTTCGTGGCTTGCAAACCTGAAATAGATGATCTTTCTTTGGTCCTCTTTGGCCTGTCGGATATAAGGCTCCATGAAGAGTTTAAACTCCGACAGATCCGTGACACGCCAGACCACATTGTCTCCGAGTCTTATGTTGTCAAATGCTGCATCCATCTCGGGAATCCCGCTCTTTACTCTTTCAAAAGCTGCCATGTCCGTCTCCTTTCACATACAAAAAGGCGCTCCACCTGTTGGTGAAACGCCTTTGTTTCTTGTGATAATGATACCACTGTGCAGGGGAGGAATGCAATGAAAATACGTTCAACTAAAATAAATTGCTAATATTTTCGAATTAATGCTAAATTTACCTTATTTTACTCCGTTTCGAAAAAATAATGTATAATCATATTGTTGTTTTGGGAGGGTAATATGACAGACAGAAGATCCAGTTTAAGACTAAAAAAAGGAATTGCTGCTTCTGTTTACATTGATAATGAAGAATATCCGACAACTATTCTAGATGTTGCGGATGAAGGAATCGCCTTTACCATAGACAAGAATAGCGGGCCGGCGATCTATGACAGGATAGTCATAACATTTTGTGATAAATACAAAAGTGTCAGCGAAGCAGGTAAGGTTTTTATCGGAAATCGGTGGAATTATAGTCGGGGATGCGGGATGCATTCCCGATTTTTTTGGTTTTATAGGCGCGGCTTCGCCTGCCCACCTTAAAGCCCGCCGACTCCGTCAGAGTCCCTGCGGGACTCAGATTTCCTAGGAAACTTCCCGCCAAGGCAACTCTAAACACTCAACTTTTATGATTTTTGGATTTGGGTATCGATTTTGCCTGTTTTTGCGATTTCCGATCCTTTTTCATGCTGGCCTACTCCGCAGTTTTCCGATTTAGGGATCGATTTCGCCTGTTTTTGTAATTTCCGATCCCTTTTTGGAAATCCCAGCTTCATGAATCTCCGATCCGGGGATCGATTTCACATGTTTTTGTGATTTCCGATCCCTTTTCGAAAATCCTCGCTTTATGGACACTATGAACCATGGGCGGGAGATCTAAAGCCGACTCCGTCAGAGTCCCTGCGAGGGATGGTTGCTGAGTATGGCTGCGGGAGATCTAAAGCCGACTCCGTCAGAGTCCCTGCGGGACTCAAATTTCCTAGGAAATATACCTCACAGCGTATATTGTGCCAAAAAAGTCATACATTTTCTGCCGCCGGCGATTGCTTGATTGCTTTATATTGGGTTCGACAAGGTCAAAAAAGTGAGTTGTATGCCTTACAGAGAAGAAAGTTTCAAAAAAGTCATACATCTTGCGATTTTGTACCTTGAACATGGTTACCGATATGTGAAATGTATACCCTGAGAGGAAGAAACTTCTAAAAAAGGCATACAACACACTGATGATGGTATTATAGAAGTATCAGCAATCAAAAACGCTCGGGCAGCAGGCATTAGTCCGTCCGCCGCTATTAGACAGGCCGGGCAAACAGAGAGGTGATCAAATGGCTTCGTACGAAGAAATGTATGAAATGATAATAAAGACAGTAGCGGAAGATGACAGGATCAGGGCCGCCACAATGGAAGGATCAGGCGTTACAGCCGGTGCGGTTCATGATGAGTTTTCGGATTTTGATATTACTTTTTTTGTATCGGATATCAGGGAATTTACCGGAGACAGAGACTATATGAAGCGTTTCGGAGACATACTGATCATGCAGACTCCGGATGATTGGTATGAAGAACCTTATGATTATTCGGGAAAGCAAAGGTTCGCATATCTGACACAGTATAAGGACGGAAACAGGATAGATCTGACTTTTATTGATGTGAGTGATATACATGAACAGGCGGGATTTAATGAGCCAAGGACTGTACTAGTTAATAAGGATATTTTCCCGGAACTTACCGATATTAATTCTGATGAGATATTCAGGATCCAAAAGCCCGGTGAATTCGAATATTTCAATACAGTAAACGAATTCAGATGGATAAGCAACTATGTGACCAAGGGCCTTTGCAGACATGAGTTTTACTATGCCAAACGCATGATGGATAAATATATGATGGACATGTTTATGAAGATGATCAACTGGAAAGTCGGAGTGGATAACGATTTTACGGTTTCGACCGGAGCGTGTTCCAAGTATCTGAAAAAATACCTGTCCGAAGAAGAAATGACCCGCTTTATGGGGATATTCGCAAGCGGAGAATATGAAGATATGTGGAACAAGTTGTTTTTGATGTATGATTTTTTTGAAGAACTGGCTGTGTATGTAGCGAAGAAACTGGACTTTAAATATGATCCCGAAGAAGCCCGAAACGTCAGGGAATTCATGGAAGCCAGGCGACTAAAAAGCCGGGAAGCGTAGCGGAGCCCTACAGGTAAAAAGCCGGGAAGCGTAGCGGAGCCCTGCAATGCAGCATATGACGGCCAAATTCCCCCTTAAAATTTGCGAAATCCACTCATACGGAGTAGGATATAGATAGTGATATTTTTGCTGAGGTAGTTCGTTATGGATAGAGGATCTGTAATGAAAAAAAGTCATAATATATATCGCATCCTTGCGATGATCACATCTTTTCTTATAGTTTTTTCGGCACTCTCTATAAATGTATTATCTGCCGATAATGAATCTGCATCCAACCGCAGGGTGAGGGTCGGCTGGTATAATTCCGACCATTTCCAGGAAGGTACTAACAGTAGCGATATCAAGAGCGGTTATTCCTATGAATATCTTCAAAGCGTAGCCAACTATACCGGTTGGGAATATGAGTATGTATACGGCAGCTGGTCAGAGCTGTATGATGCTTTTATCAAAGGTGATATAGACCTGCTCGCGGGCGTATCCTACACCGAGGAACGCGCAGGACTGATGAATTACCCTGCATATGAGATGGGATATGAATCCTATTATATTTACAAAAAAGCAGGAAACGAGGAAATAAGCGGAAGCGACCTTGAAACGTTAAAAGACAAGAAGGTCGGAACCCTTAAGAATAATCTCATGACGGATTACTTTAACGAATGGCTTAAGGAATCGGGCGTTAAATGTAAGGAAGTTCTTTTTGATGATTTTGACGAAAGGGATGCTGCGCTTGAAGACGGAACCATAGATGCGTTCATCGCCGTAAACAACAACGTGCCTTCCAATTCCGGTTTTGTTCCGGTAGTCATGGTAGGGCAGTCTTCATATTATCTTGCGGTCACCAAGGACAGGACCGATCTTTTACAGGAGTTAAACGAGACTCTGTCAGCTATCCGTGAGACCAATCCTTATTTTACGGAGAGTCTCCAGATCAGGTATTTCAACAACACCGCTGTCAATGCCGCTTTGTCAAAAGAGGAAAGCAAATGGGTAGACGAACATGAATTCCTGAAAGTCGGATATATAGACAGCTATTTGCCGTTTTGCGAGGCCGATGCAGACGGACATGTGACAGGTGTCATAACAGACATATTTGATACGTGGCAGTCGAAGCTTGGACTGGAAGATAAGATCGCGATCGAATATGTACCGTATTATGAATATCCGGATCTGCTCGAGAGTTTAAGACGCGGGGAGATCGATGTTGCTTTTCCCATAAACGACAGCATATGGCAGTCGGAGCAGGAAGATATAGTCCAGACCAACTCTCTTATAGAGTCATCAATTTACCTGATCTACAAAGGCGAATATAACGAGAACACTACTGATGTCATAGCGATTTCGGATCACAGCCCTTTCCAGACTAACTATGCCCAGGTGAATTATCCGGACAGCGAAGTGGTGGTTACGGACAGCCCGAGAGCCTGTCTTGAAGCGGTAACAAACGGCGATGCGACATGTACTTTTTTCAACAGCGGACGTGCCGAGCAGTATCTGTCGGAGTCTGAATTTGAGACGCTAAACCGCCTGTCTTTAGGCGAGAATTTAAGTTACTGTATCGGTGTCAAAAAAGGAAATAACACGGTCTATACTCTTGTTCAAAGAGGCGTGGGAATGATAGATAAGTCGACCATGACCAACAGCATGTTTAAGTATGCAAACTACTCCGGTACATACACTCTTGAAGATTTTATCCACGACCATGCGGTGCTGGTCATGTCAGTCGGTATCATGATGCTTGGTCTTATAGCCTCAATAGTCGTGATCCTTGCGATATCCCTTAAGAAGGTGCGGATCCAGAACATCAAAGAGCAGGAGATGCTGGAGGTGACCAGACAGCAGAAGGAAGAACTCGAGCTGGCAAGAGACGAACTGGAGGAAGCTGTTAAGCAGGCTGAGAGTGCAAACGAGGCCAAGACTACATTCCTTTTTAACATGTCTCACGATGTGCGGACCCCCATGAATGCGATAATGGGATTTGCGGATCTGGCGGCCAGGACACCCGGTGATGCGGAAAAGACAACGCATTACATGGAGAAGATCAAGGATTCGGGTGAAGTGCTTTTGTCTATCCTTAATAACGTCCTCGAGATGTCCAGGATCGAAAAGGGAATGCTCACCATAGAAGAGGAAGCCTGCGAAGTTCATGAATTCGGGGATAAGCTCTGTTCCATGTTCGAGGAGCAGATGAACCAGAAGAACATAAAGCTCATTAAAAAAGAAAGTATCACAAACAACTATATCTTCTGCGATATAGCTAAGACGAGAGAGATATTCTTGAATCTCCTGTCTAATGCGTTTAAATATACCGGTCAGGGCGGAGAGGTCAGAATGAACCTTAAGGAGATACCTTCCGAAGAAGAAGGTAAGATCTTCATGCAGACGACCATAAGAGATAACGGACGCGGTATGAGTGATGAATTCCTGCCCGCTTTGTTTGATGAATTTGCAAGAGAAAGTAAATCGGAAGGCAATACCATCCAGGGTACGGGTCTTGGGATGACCATAGTCAAGAATCTGGTTGATATGATGGGCGGTACCATAGAAGTGAGGAGCAGGCTTGGAATAGGAACCACCTGCGTCGTAACACTTCCTCACAGGATAGCTTCCAAAGAGGACCTGCCATCGAGCCCAAGGCTGATCAATCCTGTGGATTTTACAGGCAAAAGAATACTTCTTGCAGAAGACATGGATATAAATGCCGAGATCGCAATCACGATACTTCAGAATGTGGGATTTGAGGTGGACAGAGCCGCAGACGGACGTATCTGCGTGGAGATGTTAAAAGAAAAACCTCCGTATTACTACGACGCGATACTTATGGATATACAGATGCCCAACATGAACGGATATGAGGCAAGCAAAGCCATACGTGCCATGGATACCCCCGGACAGTGTGATGTTCCCATAGTCGCTCTGACTGCAAATGCATTTGACGAAGACAAGCAAAATGCGACAGATGCAGGCATGAACGGACATCTGGGCAAGCCTATCGATGTCGACGAACTGATCGCGGTACTGGCTGAGCAGACGGGGCTTATGTAAGCACGGGCCGCGGCTTTGCCGGCGCTATCCGGTTTACGCGGCTCACCCGGCGATTATTCGCGGGCCGCGGCGTGGGCCGGCCGGTTTTATCTTAGTTTCTGGATCTTTGACAGATTCTTGTTACTTCCTACTATTATAAGTTCATCATTAGACTGCAGCTCATATGTGGGCTGGAAGTCTACTTCTAACTTGTCATTGTGTCTTATTCCTATGATATTTAATCCGTACTGCGAACGTACATTGAGGTCGATTATGCTTTTGCCGGTCCAGACAGAAGGAACGATGATCTCCATAATGCTGTAATCTTCGGAAAGCTGCGTGAAGTCAACGACGTTATTGGAGATGAGCTGCTTGGAAAGTTTAAGTGCAGCAACGTGTTCCGGAATAATACAGGTAGATGCGCCCAAAGCTTCGAGAACTTCTTTGTCCGTATCGTTTTGAACCTTGCATATGATCTTAGGGACATTAAGAGCTCTCAGGTTCATCGTGATTATGACCGATGTTGCAAGGTCGGTTGAAGTGCAGACTATAACGCAGTCGTATTTATTGATTCCAAGCTGTGCCAGAGATTCTCTGTTTTTGGCATCAAGGGTCACGGCCTTGGATACATGGTCTGCGATCCTTTCTATATTGTTCTCAGCGGAATCTATGGCGAGAACGTTGTTTCCTTCATTGAACAGGTCTACGGCCAGCTGTGTACCGAAGAGTCCCAAACCTATAACTGCAAATGATTTCATGGTGCCTCCTTTTTATCCGGACGTTGTTTCGCCGGAAGATCATTTCCGTCCGGACGTTGTTTCGTCGGCAGATGATTTCCGCCCGGACTATCTTATGTGAATTATCCGATCATTATCTTCGCGGTTGGATATTTGATATTCGGATCCTCTTTTGCCTTGAAGAATCCGAGGGTCAGCGTTAACAGCCCGACTCTGCCGATATACATGAGGATTATCGCGGTGATGCATGATGCAGGTGACAGGGAAGAGGTAATGCCGAGTGACAATCCCACGGTCGCAAGGGCCGATATGCTTTCAAAAAGAGCAGACATAAAGCCTACATCCGATGTAAAACCTATCAGGAATCCGCCTGCTACACTTACGATCACGAAGCCCTCGATGACTGTAAAAGCATACCGAAGCTGTTCGTCTGTTATGGTGCGGTGGAAGAGTGTGACATTTTTTTTGCCCTGGAGGTTAGCGATCATGGTTTTTAGTAATATCAAAAAAGTGGCGGTCTTGATACCGCCGGCCGTGGAACCTGCCGAGCCTCCGACCATCATGAGTATCGATGTGAGCGCTGCCGATGCGCCTTCAAGTTTGCCCTGGTCGACCGATGCAAATCCTGCGGTCCTCGGCGTTACGGACTGGAAGAACGAATTGATGATCTTGTCTAAGAGGCTCATATTGCCGATCGTGTCGGGATTGTCTTTTTCAATAAGGAAAAAAGCAACGGTTCCGGCCACGATCAGGACCGAAGTCACGGAAATGACGATACGGGTATAGATCGACCAGTTTCTGGACTTGTGTGCGACAGCAATGTCATCCCATACCATAAATCCGATACCGCCGATGATGATAAGAAGGGCGATTGTTATTAAGATCAGGGGATTGCTGTTTGCCGTGATAAGGCTGCTCCCCGGTTCGAAATAGCCCATGAGGTCAAAACCCGCGTTGCAAAAAGCGGATACCGCATGGAAGATACCAAACCATATGGCCTCAGGTACCTTCATCATAGGGAGAAAGCATATGCTTAGGATCACAGCTCCCAGAGTTTCAAAAGACAATGAACCAAGGATCAGTCTTCTTTGGATCCTCGATATGCTCTTTATGTCATCAAGCCCCAGAGATTCGGCACTTAGAGCCAGGGTCTGTACGTCTTTTTTGTGATTCACGATGTGAAAAAGTACGGTGATTATCGACATGAATCCAAGTCCGCCGGTCTCCATGAGGATCAGGAGAACGATCTGCCCGAACAAAGAATAAGTCGTTTTGATATCGACAACGGACAGGCCTGTAACGCAGACGGCCGATGTTGATGTAAACAGCGCCGTTAAGAAGCCGCAACTTTGTTTTGAGACTGATGCAAAAGGTAATGTGAGTAAGATAGCGCCGCTTAAGATGATAAGGACAAAAGTAAGTGTGATTGTCTGATATATGTTTAGATTTATTTTTTTACGGATCAAAATGATACTTCCTGTCTGGTGGTACGGAATGATACTTCCCGTTTGGGGGTACGGTTGGATCAGGTTTGTTACATCCGGTTTACGACCTGTTTAATAATAATGATTGAGAGTCAATATGTAAAATGCTATTATTATATAGAAATGATACCTAAATGGGCATTAAAAAGGAGAAGACCATGACTATCCGGCATCTGAAACTCTTTATAGAAGTATATAAGACCATGAACATTACAAAGGCGGCGGCCAATCTGAACATGACACAGCCTACCGTGACCAGGGCGATCCAGGAACTTGAAGAACACTACGGGATCAAGCTTTTTGACAGGATCAACAGGCGGCTCAGTGTGACCGAAGCCGGAAATAAATTCTACTCATATGCAAGCAGGGCCATTGAAACTTTTGAGGATATGGAACACGGGATGTCCGAGTGGAACGGCAAAGAGGTCATAAGGATCGGTGCGACCATGAGTATTGGAAGTATCATGATCCCGAGGATAGTTAAGGAATTTGAAAAGCTCTATCCGGAGGTGAGGATCAAGATATTCGTGAATAACTTCGAACATTTACAGGAACTGCTTGATGATAATCAGATAGATATGGCGCTGATAGACGGTTATGTTCCGGGTGAGCGTTATTATTATGAGGCATTTCTCGAAGATAAGCTGGTGCTGCTACTCCAGCCAAACGATCCCAGATGTAAGCAGAAGTCCGTGACGATGGAAGAGTTAAAAGACGATCCTTTTTTGCTCAGGGAAAAAGGAAGCGTCGGCAGAAACTACGTCGATGTGCTGTTTTCATCCCACGGCTATCCCAAAGATCCCGTCATGGAAAGCGTGTCCACACATGCCATAGTAAATGCGGTGCATGCGGGGCTTGGGATTTCCATTTTGCCGCAGGATCTTGTTAAGCACAGTATCACTTCGGGCTTCGTCGGATCGTGCGAGATAGAAGGCGTGAATATGATCAGAAAAAATTATATAGTGTGGCACGAGGGCAAATACCTGACCGAAAAGATGGAGAAACTCATGGAAGTCTGCAGAAAGATGGGCGCAGATCATATGAATGAGGGGTGATATGCGACGCGCGAAATGAGCGGCGGGGGGCCGGATGTATGGGCTGAGCGAAGTGCATCCGGTAAATTTTTTTGAATTTTAGGTTGAACGTAAAACGAAATGGATATATAATCGTTCTCATGAAAAAGAATGTAACCCTTTACTACGGAATAATAATGGCAACTTACTCGGTCGGCTTTGTTATAATGTCGGCCTTTTCGAGCGTGTATCTTCTCGAGGTCGGGCTATCGAGCGGAGAGATAGGCGTGCTGCTTGCGATCGGAGGAATAGTTTCTGCGATACTTCAGCCCCTGGCAGGTGCTCTTGTGGACAGACATCCCAAGGTCTCCGGCAAAACGATAATGCTTCTTTGCAGCAGTATCATCACGGTCTTTGGAATCCTGCTTGTCCTTACACCTAACAGAAGTCAGGGACTTACGTACCTTTTTTACGGAGTTCCTATCATGCTCCTGTATCTGGCTCAGCCGTTTCTGAATGCGCTTGGGATGGAGGCTTTAAATCTCGGATATGATCTTAACTTCGGCGTTGGCAAGGCGATGGGATCTTTTGGCTATGCTTCCGGTTCATATATTTTCGGTATCATATCCGTAATGGCAGGCGCAAAGATAATCCCGTTTGCATTTATGATCGTTTATCTTATTTTGACGGTTATCGTTTTCTTTTATCCGGTGCACAAGGAAGGCGTGTTGGAGAATGCGGGAGAGGTTAAGAAACTCGGCAATCCGTATCTTTTTTTGACCAGATATAAAAGGTTTGCGGCGGTACTTCTGGGGCTTATGCTCATATATTTCAGTCACACGCTCATCAATACTTTTTCGCTTCAGATACTTCAGCCTAAGGGCGGTACGAGCGGAGATATGGGAACGGCCGCGGCAATTGCTGCGGTGTGCGAACTCATTACGATGCTGCTTTTTGGTTTTTATCGTAAAAAAGCAGGACTTTCGGCGCTGCTTAAGATTTCAGGGATATTCTTTACTTTAAAGACCCTGTTTAGTCTGCTCGTACATTCGGTTTCGGGATTCTTCGTTATTCAGGGATTCCAGATGTTCGGCTGGGGACTTCTTGCTATAGGTATCGTATATTATGTAAACGAGATCACAGAAGATGACGACAAGGCTCAGGGACAGGCTTATGCAGGAATAGCAATGACTGCGGGTAACGTTCTTGCAACATTCTTAGGCGGTCACATGATCGATGTCCTGGGAGTTGATATGATGCTTGTCATCGGAACGGTGGTTTCGGCGGCCGGTACCATATTGATGTGGGTATTTATGGGAAATACAGAGCAAAAAGAAACCGCAGTACACGAAAGTACTGCGGCTGTAGATAAAGCTGTTTTGTAAATCACTTGATGAGTTTGGAGAACTCAAGTGCTTTTCCGACATCTCCGTCTACTTTGAGTTTGCCGATGCTAAAAGCGAGTACCGGATCAAGCTTACCGCTTATCAGCTTGTTGAAATCATCCGACTTCATAGTTATCGCACAGTTTCTATCATTGTATTCATACGGTTCAACTGATACTTTTCCGTCTTTGACTTCCACATAGAAGACCCCGGGTTCATCTCCAGTTATGTTAACCTGTACCGCGAGGAAACCGGTTCCCGAAACATCGGCTGTTTCAGCCATTTTTCTAACTTTTGTAAGCAGATTGTTAAACTTCATTTGAATCCTCCTTTGCTTCTGGTGAGAGGTGGGTGAGGGGGAATAGAACGCAGTGTTATGTAAACTTCACTCTATCCTTCCGGGCGGCTGCGTTATGTAAACTACAATATATCTTTCCGGGTGGTCATATTATGTAAACCTCACTCCGCCCTTCCGGGTGGTCATATTATGTAAACCTCGTTCTATCCTTCTGGACAATCTCGTTATGTAAACCAAAACCGGCTGTTATTATCTGGCTCTCATACGAAATGCGATGAATTGTCACATTTCTGAACTTTCTTGATAAAAGGAATAGTAAGAGAAAATAAATAATCCCCCTGTCTGTGACGAGGCAAGGGGATTTCGTCCGTAAGGACAACACCCAACTGGGAGCATCCGCTTGGAACAGATGCTTTCCTTACTAGTATAGTAGCATTGAGCTACCTCATTGTAAAGTATTAAGAAAACGCAATGATCATAAATGTCTGTGCCTTATCATGCGATTCTGTGCAGGCGGTTTTTTAGATAATGTATTATGAGTTTGATCACTGTGGCGATATTCAAAGTTTTACTTTTTGAGAAATATGGCATTTAGATAAATTTCCTAGGAAATATTTGGCCCCGATAGGGGCTGTACATAGAATAGGCGGGAAACTACGTATAGGATCGGGAAAATGCGGAAATGATACGTAGTGATTTCAGATGTGCTACGTATAGGATCGGGAAAACGCGGAAATGATACGTAGTGATTTCAGATGTGCTACGTATAAGATTCCGGAATCGCAGTTTGATACGTAGGCCCCGCGAAAAAGCTACGTATAAGATCGGGAAAACGCGGAAATGATACGTAGGCCCCGCGAAAAAGCTACGTATAAAATCCCGAAAATGCAATTCTGATACGTAGCCTCCGTTAAAATTCAGATAAGAAGCTTCCTCTAAAAAACTATGAGTTACCTCGAGATTAAGATATAATGGGCTAGGAAGAAATTTATCCTTTTTTGAATTTTTTTTCCAGATAGTAAAGTTCATCCGTATAAACTTAAGAACGTGATAACAAACCGCCGTCCGGCAGGCGACAAAGCGGCTCCGGCAGGCGACAAAGCAGCTCCGGCAGGCGACAAAGCAGCTCCGGCAGGCAACAAAGGTTATACGGCGAACGTATATAGCAGGTAACAAAACTAAATCCGACAGGTAATACAACTTTACCCGATAGAAACAGTTATACGTGTTGTCACGAAAGGAAGAAACGATGAGACAGGTTTGGATCGCAAATGAAGAGACTGCTTATTTTGCACAATTAGCACCGGAGAATATTATGGCACTGGTAGGCCTTCCGAATTATTTTGCACTCGGGATAGTAGATGACGATGATACACAGGATATACCGGCCGCCATCACCATATTTAGCATGAACCCCGGTGGGAAGAGCATAGTTCACTGGTTCTATGTGGCTCCCGAATACAGACTCGAAGGTCTCGGATCGGAACTCCTTGCAACTCTTAATACCATGAACAACGATACTGAGTCTCAGTCATTGGAGATCCTGGTCAACAAAGATAAGGCTGAAAAAAGTAATGTGGCCGGAATAAGATTAGGGAAAGATGACGAAAATGAAATCGAAGATGTGTCGGAGTTTTTCGAGGACAGGGGTTTTCATATAGAGAATGCACTTCCCGGCAGCTGGCGATTCCCGGCAAACAAGCTTATGGAACAGACATTTTTCTTTAAAGCATTAAAAAAAGAAAAGGAAATAAAAGATGTGATCCCGCTTAGGAATCTGAAAAAAGCGGATATAGAGATACTCATCAGGGATTATATACAGGATCTGCCTGATAGTATTCCATGGAACCTAAGTTCATGTGATCTTGATTATTCATGCGTTATCAGAGGGAAAAGAGGATTCGACGGAGTGTTCCTGATAAGAAGGGCCGGCAATGTACTTTGTCCCGTCGTACTTAAAGCAAAGAACATGGATACGGAAGAAAAACTTGTGATGAATGCTCTTTTGACATTATATGATCACGAGGATTCGGATGAGGAAGTTATGATCGTGGCATACAGGTCACAGGTCGCAGATAAAATGGATTGGTACTTTCCGAGTATAAAGGCTCAGTCAGCTGTGTTGTTACGTGAATGATATTTAAGGGGCATTATATAAGGTCTTTAGTCCGGGTAATTTGGAGGAAGAAAAATGGATTTCAAGGAAAAAAACGTTAATCAGGAACAGCAGCAGATACAGCAGCCTATCGAACAGCAGCAGGTACAGCAGGTACAGCAGCCTCTCGAGCAGCAGCAGCTTAATCAGGCAGCGCAGCAGGCCCGCATGCAGCAGGCAGCGCAGGAAGAGGGACAGGTACAGGCACCTGCAGAAGATGTAATACAGGCCAACGAACCCGAAGCTCTTGTACAGGCACCTCTTGAACAGGAAAATGTTGAGGTGGGAGAAGTCAGAAAAGCAAGGATGTCCATTCCTTCACATGATTACAGTTATATGATAAAACTTGACAATCGTCTTTTGGCAAGTAAACACGGCAAAAAAGATGGCAAAGAAATGAAAAAGATCAAGGAGCTTCACACTGAGATCATAGGATATATGGACCTTGAGGTCGATCAGGATCATGAAGATAATAACTTTTATGCATTAATGCTCACTATGAATGAACTGTGTTCATGGTGTGATAAATATGTAAGTAATCATAACCCCTGGAGTGATTCAGGCAAAGAGCGTTTAAGACTTGTCAAAGAATTGCGTGCTAAGACTAATTTGCAGCGTGATGCTTTGGCAGCTGTCAGAGAAAAGGCGCTAAAAATGTATGAGGGTGCTACATTTGGAGATCTTCTGGACGCAATGAGCCGAGGCGTTGAAAGACAGTATGAAAAGCGGGTCGGAAACGAGAGTCAGATCGAGGCCGGAAAATATGATGATGCTTTAAGTGATGTTAAGCTTCAGGCTCAAAAAGAGCTTAATGCAAGAAAACTTATTTTAGTTGAAAACGAAAACAAGGATAAGGCAATAAAACTTCGTAACATGACATCCATGGAATACAAGAAAAAGACAAACTATCTTGCAGTATGTGCTCTTTCCGAATTTATGAATGAAGATCAGGCTGAGTTTGAGAAACTTTTAAAGACATACGGAAATTACAATAAAGAGGAAACAGAAGCAAAGAATAAATTATATGTTGATGCACGTAAAAATGCAGAGGAAAAGGTTTCAATCGCAACACAGGAGTGTGGAAGAAAGAATCATGAGATCGAAACGGCAATGCTTCAGCTCTTAAATGAATCTGCGAGTCTTAAAGGTGATCTTACAAAACTCGAAAAAGATATTGCTGATCTTGGAAAAAAGAAAGAAGAAGAGCTTTCAGCGGATGAAAAAAAGAATTATACGAAATTACAAAAGGATTATGAAGATTTAAAAAAACAGGTTGAAGATAAGCAGGAAGAGATCAAGGGAAAGAAAAAAGAGATTGATGATAATAATAAAGCTTTGACTAAAACGAAAGATAGTATATGGGTAGATCTAAATAAGAGTGTTCTTGAGCAGCGCAAAACTGAGATCGCCAAAAGAGAGGAAGCATCCAGGCAAAAGAGGATCGAAGCTCTTAATATGATCAAGGGTCAAATATATGGTCTTGATCTGAAGGATATATCTTTGTCAAGTGATGACCGTTTAGTTGCTTGTTCGGAGAAACTTGAGAATATCAGCCGTAAAGTAAAGGCTTTCAGAACCCTTATGAAAGCAAATCCGGAATACATGGCATCTTTACCTGTAGATGAGGCAATGAAACTCACCGGTAAAATGGATGCCCTTGAGTCTGTTTCCAATTATTACCGTATTCGTAAACTTCTTATAAGCGAACCGGAATATGTGAAGCGTTTAAAAGACTTTTCAATAGAGGATGCGCCCGGAGATGACTTTGAAATCGTGCGGATCAAGAAACTTATGAGAGCAAGTTATTATCTTGGCGAGAATATGAAGAACCTGACAGGTATCGCTCCTACTGCCGGTCCGGTACCGGAAGCCAAAACGCCTGCGGAAGAGTTATTTAAAGCCACTTTGTTAAATAGTTCAAAACTTGATTTTAAGAAAAGTGATTTATATAAACTCGATGAGAATAATAAACCGGTTTTGGATAATTACCGGGAATACCTTGCAAATATACATGATCAAAGCTGTTCACAGGTAGAAGCTATTATAAATCAGTGTGAACAGGAAAAGCTCTTTGTTCCCGAAGAGGAAGATAAGATCAAACTGATCCCCAATAAAAAGTATAATGAACAAGGCGGTATGGTTACAGTCGAATCTGCCTGGGATAAGGCCCTCTATGAGATATCTGTTACAAATGAACAAAGTAAAAGATACCAGGATATAGAAAAATTTAAAGAAAAGGAGATTGAAGGTGAAATTCACCAAATGGGACCGGCTAAATTTGGTTATTCTGTCTATGATGGTTTGGATAAAATGTCAATAAGCGATAATCTTGATCGTATGCTTCTTGCTTATTCAAGTGCGTTATCATACAGGAAAACCTCAGAGGAAATGAAAGAGATACTTCGCGGTGTATCGATTTACAGAAACCAGGAATTAGAAAAATATAAGTATGATCCCGAGGCGCTGGAGTATTATGAATCTATGTATATTGAGAATGCCATGAAACAGTTTGCACTTCAATATGCAGCCAGTCAGCGTATAGCCAATGGGGTGGGTGAGAAATTTTTCTTTATGCATCCATTGGATATTCTACCGCAGATATCATCAAGCCTTAAAACAAAGTTTTTGTTATTAAGTATAGTTACTAATGTCAATATGCCGAATAATATATCACGCGTGAAAGCTTTTTCCGAAAAGTTTAATGCCGACAAGAGATATTTGTTTGATTTTGATGATTATACTAAAACAGCTGTAGCTTATGGCAGTGTTATATCATGGGAAGTTAACGCAATAACAAGTATAAGTCATCCGATCATGAGGAAAACCGATGCTGACGAAAGCATTGATGCTATTAAGCGTAAACTAAGAGATTTGGAGGAATATGAACCGGAGCAAAATGAGGAAGCCCAGGATGCAGAGCAGGAAGCCCAAAAAGCAAATCGCAGAGCAGAGTGGGAAGCCGAGAGGAAAGATCTGAAACATCAGATAAAGATGATGAAGGAGAGCGCAAAAATACTCTTTGGAGACAGTAGTTTTTACAAATACATCTTATCCGAAGTAAGAAATCATGTTGAAGCAAATCCTGATACCCAAATGGCACAATTGATTAGGAATAACTTCAATAAACATAATTTCGTTGTCACTTATTTTTCAATGTTGCATCCGGAATACTTTTCTGCTGATATTTTAAATGCAAAAGATAAAGACGGAAACCATTTATTGACTCCTTATCTTAGAAAAGGGCGAGGAGTATTGAATTCGGGATTTAAAGAAGAAATTGATCAGGTTTTAAATGATGCAAATCACCCCTGGAGAAAGAATTTTGACAAAGAGACCAAAGACAAATATACAGAGTCATTGAAAAAGAGGGATTATGCGCCGTTAGTTGATAACCCTGATGACCCTTATGATTATAACAGAGAATACGATGACACGCTTGGAAGAGAGTGGGAAGTTGTACAGCAGAATAAACGAATGGCGGAAGAACAAGGGGCAGAAGGATAAAAGTCGGAAGAACAAAGGGCAGATGGATAAAAGTCGGAAGGATTAATAGGTGAGGAAATGGACTTTAAAGAAAATAATGTTAATCAGGAACAACAGCAGGTACAGCCGCAGCAGGCGCCCCTACAGCAGCAACCGCTCGAACAGCAGCAGGCCAACATACAGCAGGCCCCCATACAGCAGCAACTCAATCAGGTAGTTCCGGAGGCACCCATACAGCAGGCAGCACAGGAAGAGGGACAGGTGCAGCAACATGCCGAAGCAGCGATAGAGGCAAACGAACCCAAAGCACTTCAGCAGCCTCCTCTTGTGGCTGCAAATGTTAAGGTGGGAGAAGTCAGAAAAGACCGTATGTCTTTTCCCACGCATAACTATGGATATATGAAGGAACTTAACAGTCGTCTCAACGCCAGTAAATATGGCAAAAAAGACGGCAAGGAAATGCAAAAGATCAAGGAACTTCACTCTGAGATATTGGGCTATCAGACGATGAAGATCAATCTCGATGATGGCGGGAGGTCTTATGAGTCTTTTATGCGCACAATGAGAGAACTGTGTGCATGGTGCGATAAGTACATAAGTAACCATAATCCGTGGTCTGATGCAGGTAAAGAAAGGCTCAGACTCGTTAAGGAACTGCGTGCAAAGACAAATCTGCAGGCAGACTCTATGTCAGCTGTCAGAGGTAAGGCATTAGAGACCTTTAAAGGCGCAACTTACGGTGACCTGATGGAAGTCATGAGCAAAGGCGTGCAAACGCAGTATGAGGAGCAGGTTGGGAACGAAAGTCAGACCCGGTCTGCTAAGTATGCTGATGTTGTGGTTGATGTTCAAACTCAGGCAATGAGGGAATTGAATGCGCGAAAACTGGTATATATAGAAAATGAAAATACAGATAATGCTATCAAACTGCGCAATGAAATATCCATTCAGTTTAAGAAAAAGACTAACTACCTTGCAGTACGTGATCTTTCGGAGTTTGTGACCGGTAATAAGCAAGAATTTGAAGACCTTCTTAAGACATACGGCAATTACAATAAGGAAGAAGATGAGCAAAGAAAGACTCAGCTGAAAGAAGAATTAGACGAAGATAGAAAATGGATAGATGAAAGGTACGAGAAGAGAGATGAGGCATTAGCTAAATTTAAGGCCTCGATGGAAGGGTTGAAAAGCGCAATTTCCGAGAAGAAGGACAAGATATCAGATTATAAAAAGAAGGAGCAACCGGTACCTGAAGACCTGAAAAATGAATTGGAGGAAAGTGAAAAAGAACTGGAAAAGCTGGAAAGACAGGTGTCAACTATTGAAAGTAAATGTACGGTTGAGGTAAATGAATATAGAAAAGCCATGGCAAACAAAGTAAAAGATTATCGCACGACTGAACTGGTTAAAAGAAGAAACGACGCTTTGCCCAAGAGAATAGAGGCACTTAACAGGATCAAGGATAAGATATACGGCCTTGATCTGAATGATATATCCTTTTTAAGTGATGACAGTTTAGTTGCTTGTTCGGAGAAACTTGAGAATATCAGTCGTAAAGTAAAGGCCTTCAGATCACTCATGAAAGCAAATCCGGAATACATGGCATCTTTATCTGAAGCTGAGGCAATGAAACTCACCGATAAAATGGATGTCCTTGAGTCTGTTTCCAATTATTACCGTATTCGTAAACTTCTTATCAGCGAACCGGAATATGTGAAGCGTTTAAAAGACTTTTCAATAGAGGATGCTCCCGGAGATGATTTTGAAACCGTGCGGATCAAGAAACTTATGAGAGTAAGTTATTATCTTGGCGAGAATATGAAGAGTCTGGCCGGTATCGCCCCTACTGCAGGTCCGGTGCCGGGAACCAAAACGCAAAGTGAAAAGATGCTTAAAGCCACTTTGTTAAACGGTTCAAAACTTGATTTTAAGAAAAGTGATTATTATGAACTCGATGAAAAGGGAAAGCCAATATTACAAAATTACCGGCATTTCCTTCCTGAACACGATCTCATATGTTCTAATATAGAAGCTATTATAAATCAATGTGAACAGGAGAAATTCTTTGTTCCCGAAGAGGATGAAAAATCAGTAAAATTGATAGCCCCTGATAAGTACAATAAAAGAGGCGGATTGCATGCTGTTGCAACTAAGTGGGACTTTTATGTTGATGCGGAGCTTCAGGAAGAACGAGCACATATGTTAAAAGCCATATCGGAGATCAGAAACGAAGAATGCAAAGGTCAATTTAGATCACCGACATTCAGTCAGTCTTTATATCATGATTTTGACAAAATGTCCTTGTCGGACCATCTTGATCGTATGAATCATTTTTATTCATCTGCTTTTTTATACAGAAGAACAGAAGAAGATGTAAAAGAAACACTAAGAGCTTTATCGATAGAGGGGAATAAAGAGTACCTGGATCTGCTAAATGATCCCGAGGCTATTGAGTATTATGAGTCAATGTATGCTGAACATGCCATGAAACAGTTTGCAGCTCAATATGCGGTCGGACAGCGTTTGGCTAACGCTTTTGGAGATAAGATATTCTTTGAACATAGTGTTGATATAGCATTGCAGATGTCAAAGGAATTAAAAGTAAAGATGCTGATCTGTTCTATTTCTACGAACTCAACAAATAGGAGTAACCTGCCACATGTAAAAGCTTTATTTGAAAAATATAATTCCGACAAAAGATATATTTTTGATACTGAAGATTTTGCTAAGACTAGTGGTGCTATAGGTTCATTAGGCATGCAACTGGATGGGCTCACCGGGGTTGGAGGCCCTGCCATGATGAGTGACGAAGATCGTGTTGGTATAGATCAGTATGAGGCTGATCTTATGAATGCATCGAAAGCTGAGGCTGCTGAGTTAAAGGAACAGATTAAAGAAATGAAGGAAATCGAGAAAAGTCTGTTCGGAGACAGTAAATTTTATAAATACATGATATCAGAAGTTGAGAAAGATATTGAAAAGAATCCTAAAGCTGAATGGGCTAAGTATGCAAAAGGGCATATGGACGTGTACGATTTTATATTCTGGTATTTTGCCAGATTACATCCTGAAATGATAACAACCGATTTTTTTAATGCAAAAGATAAGGACGGAAATTATATTTTGCTTAAGTATCTGCGAAAAGGCAGAGGCGTGTATAATCAGGGTAATGATAAGGATGTAACCTATCTGCTGAATAAGAAGGATTGTCCGTGGAGAAGGAATTTTGATGAGAAGACCAGGAATGATTATAAAGAATCTTTGGAAAAGAGAAAATTCTGTCCTATGGTTGATAACCCTGATGATCCTTACGATCTTAACAGAGAATATGCCGACTTAGATGGACGTCCGTGGGAAGAAGTACAGGAAGAAAAAAGGCAGCGAGAACAGCAGGGAAGACGATGAAGCTATAGTCAGTCGAAAGAAACGCTGAATTCGATTAGGTGATAGTCAGTCGAGAAGATCGCTGAATTCGTCTTCGGGCATGGGCTTGTAGAAATAGTAGCCCTGAATATAATCACATCCCGCTACTTTGAGGAAGTCGAGCTGTTCCACAGTCTCGACTCCTTCTGCGGTTACGGTAGCATTTAAGGCGTGTGAAAGATTGATGGTGGAACGTATTATGGTTTCTGATTTCCTGTTCAGACCGATCTTTCTGATAAAGCCCATATCCAGTTTGACGGTATCAAACTCAAAGCCTTCGAGAGTGGAAAGCGAGGACATCCCGCTGCCAAAGTCATCCAGAAGGATCTTGACACCGAGTTCTTTTAATCTGCGCAGATATACGCTGGCATTGCTTTCGAGATTTGCATATGCTGATTCGGTCACTTCTATGCGCATACAGTCTTTGGCTCTTGGATTGTTGGTATAGAGCTCGATCAGATAATCCATAAGAGCGGAGTTATAGAAGTCCACACGTGACAGATTTACGGCACATGGAACGATTTTTTTGTTATTTTTGCATCTGTTCGAATTGAAACTCATTACCTTGTCAGCCATGAGTTTATCAAGTATCGATATCTGACCGCTGCTCTCAAAAACCGGTATGAATTGTCCCGGAGAGATCATTCCGAGTTTGCCGTGCTTCCAGCGGACCAGAGTCTCTGCACTAACTATTTTGCCGGAATATGCATCTACGATGGGCTGGTAGTATGCTTTGAATTCGTCTTTTTCAAGAGCAGGGTTCATATCAGAGGAAAGCTGCTGTCTGTTGATGTAACCGGCACGCACTTCGTCATTGTAAACCATGTACGAATAGCCTTCGAGATTCGGGATGGACTGTTCGGCAAGCCGTGCGCGGTCGATCATGATCGTGATCGAAGGAGTGGGTCTGGTCAGATGATAGATCCCGCACCTTATCGTGAAATCGTACTGACGGGAACCTTCCGTATATGTCTGGTTTGCAAGTATCTTTAAATTCTCTTTGGTTAAATTGGCATCTTCCGTGATCAGAATGAAGTGATCGCTCTCGAGACGGCCGATGACCAGAGGCTTTAGTACGCTTTTTAAAATGTCTCTGGCATGGAATATGACCATGTCGCCGCTTTGCTCCCCAAACAACTCATTGATCGCCTTAAAACCTTTTATATTGGTGTATATAAGCGAATAAGCCGTATCATCGGCGCTGTCTTTAAGGAGTTCTCCTGCTTTTTTGGCAAAACCGAAACGAGCGTATTCATCGGTCATCCAGTCATGGTCAAGAGAAGATGAAATATCATAAATAAATCCTATAAGATAGTTGTCATCGTAAATATTGGACTGGATCCGTACACTCTTGGACAGGCGTTCGTCCTCAACGATCATATGTACAGTCCGGACAAAATCTCCGCGTTCTTTGATCTCATCACAAACATGATCAAGTTCAAGCTCGGAAGAGAAAGGATCCTGCTCCTCGGGAACTACATGAGGGCGCAAAGTATCACAGAAAGAGCGGTAATCGATCTCCTCTAAGAATGTGTCGGGATATATAGCCTCGTAAGCATGGTCAACCGTGATGTGCTCAAAATGCACGATCCTGTCAGGTATGGAGATCGTAAACACACAGTCATAGCCATGATCCATGAGTATTTTCCATACATGCGGATTAATGATATCCGGATCGGTGCTTAGCTGCGCGGCGGTGTTTGCTCCGGTGGCGGCCGTCTGTGCGGGGGTGACCACGGTGGCGTCCGTTTCCACACTGTTGTTGGCTTCTTCGCTGTCCGGGTCGGTCATATTATGTTTGTCGGTGTATGAATTGTCCTGCATACCCTTATTATAAGTAGTATTCAAGCGAACTTCAACCGAATCAGATAGATCAGTCGAAGAAGCAGAATCAAGGAAATCGGCTGAAGCAGTTGGATTAGTTGAATCAGGTGGAGAAGCATCTCCAAACTCATAAAAAGTTGAAAGGGGATCGGAAATCGCAGAAATGGCCGAAATCGATCCCCGAATCGGAAGTCCGCGGAGTGGGGCAGGCGAAAAAGGGATCGGAAACCGCAGAAACAACTGAAATCGATCCCCGGATCAGAAGTCCGCGGAGTGGGGCAGGCGAAAAAGGGATCGAAAATGGCAAAAACAGGCGAGATCGATCCCCAAACCGGAAGTCCGCGGAGTGGGGCGGGCGAAAAAGGGATCGGAAACCGCAGAAACAACTGAAATCGATCCCCAAATCGGGGATTTTACAGAAGTTGAGTGTTTAGAGCAGCCTTGGCGGGAAGTTTCCTAGGAAATTTGAGTCCCGCCAGGGACTCTGACGGAGTCGGCGGGCTTTACGGTGGGCGTACGGAATCGAATGTAGCTGCGTGGGATAGCTGTGAGTGGTGCGGTGTGATTTCGGACATCCGGCGCGGTGCGGTGTGGCGCGGTGCGGTGTGGCGTTGAATGCCAAGGTCTGGCACGGTGCGATACTGGATACTTGGCGCGGTGTGGTGTGGCGTAAAGCTGGATTTATGACTTTTCAGGGAGTTTTCTTCCTCCAGGGTATACAATCCGGTTGGCGTGAGAGGTCCGGAAGGGCTTTTTTGGTTAAGTGTATGCCTTTTTTAGAAGTTTCTTCTCTCCAGGGTATACGATTTTGCCGATGTGGCTGATCCGGATGTCATCGAGAGCATTGTCTATAAGAATCGTATGACTTTTTCGGAGGTTTCTTCCCTACAGGGTATACGACCTGCTCCCGGGCAAGCCAAGACAGGCTTTGCCATGCAGAAATCTATGACTTTTTTGAGACTTTCTTTCCTGTAAGGCATACAACTCACTTTTTTGACATGGTCGAACCCAATCGAAAGTGGTCAGACTAGCGCCGGCGGCAGGAAATGTATGACTTTTTTGGCACAATTTACGCTGTGAGGTATATTTCCTAGGAAATTTGAGTCCCGCCAGGGACTCTGACGAAGTCGGCGGCAGAGAGAGCTGATCCATGGTATAAAATGCCGGGAAGCTTCAAAAAGTGGGCAGACACGAAAAAGGATCGGAAATCGCAGAAACAACTGAAATCGATCCCCAAACCAAAAATTGGAAGATAAATAAAAAGTCATACGGGAAGATAAACAAAAAGTCATACAGGAAGATAAACAAAAAGTCATAATGTTTTTGTGTATCCAATAAAAAAGTGCTATTATTATTTTTCGTAAATATCGGTTTACAAAAATGGTTTACA
Organism: Lachnospiraceae bacterium; assembly: GCA_024691305.1. Classification (GTDB taxonomy): domain Bacteria; phylum Bacillota; class Clostridia; order Lachnospirales; family Lachnospiraceae; genus XBB2008. Next base: position 29,162 of record JAILNS010000031.1, read on the forward strand.
TAATTATAATTACTAACGGGTTTGCATAATAAATACGACTGATTGGTTTACATAATTCAACCACACGAACGGAGATAAACAGATGTACGAAGAAGAACATATGGAAATAGAACTTCCTTCGGTCGAAGACATGGGCGCAGTCCGCAAGGATTTTGAGTTTCTTGAAGATGAACTCATGAAGACTGTCGGGATCGATCAGAATCTGTATCTGGAATACGATGTCAAGAGAGGCCTTAGAGACTCGGCCGGCAAAGGTGTCCTTACAGGACTTACCGAGATTTCCGATGTGGTGGCGTTTGACTTACAAAACGGATACAAGATTCCCGCAGACGGCTCACTGTATTATCAGGGAGTAAATGTCAAAGATATAGTCAAGGGGATGGAAGGACGTAAGTTTGGTTTCGAGGAAACAAGTTATCTTCTGATGTTCGGACATCTTCCGAATGATGCCGAGATGAAAAGGTATTTAAGGATAGCCGATGAACTCCAGGAACTGTCCAACCGTTTCATCCGCGACGTAGTCATGAAGGCATCAAACGGAAATATCATGAACGCACTTCAAAGATGCGTGCTTACACTGTATACATATGATGCTGCTCCGGACGATATCACACCTTCCAATGTACTCCGTCAGAGCCTTGAACTCATAAACAAACTGCCTCTTATCGCAGTTTACGCATATAATTCATACTGCCATTTCCGCAGGAATGAGACACTGATGATCCGAAATCCCAAGCCCGGACAGCCCATGGCTGAGAACATTCTGTATATGTTACGTCCGGATGGTGCATATACCGAACTTGAAGCAAGAGTGCTTGATATAGCGCTCATCCTTCATGCAGAGCACGGTGGCGGAAACAATTCTACTTTCACCACGCATGTTGTTACATCTTCAGGTACCGATACATATTCGTCGATCGCAGCGTCCATAGGCTCACTCAAAGGCCCCAGACACGGCGGTGCAAATATCAAGGTTCAGAATATGTTCAAGGATATCAAGGAGCATGTTAAGGACTGGAACGACACTGACGCACTTAAGTCATATCTAAGTGACATTTTAGACAAAAAGACATTTGACAAGGCCGGACTTATCTATGGTATGGGACATGCGGTTTATTCGCTTTCTGACCCGAGAGAAGTCATACTTAAGGAATACGCAAGAAGCCTGGCTGAGGAAAAAGGCCAGACCGATGAGTTTGCACTGTATGAGAATGTGGAAAATATCGCGGGTGAAATGATCATGGAGCGCAGACGACTGAGCAAAAATGTATGTCCGAATGTCGATTTCTATTCCGGATTTGTATATTCGATGCTTGGAATACCGGAAGAATTGTTTACTCCGATATTTGCGATAGCACGTATGCCAGGCTGGTGCGCTCACAGACTTGAGGAACTGATGAATACATCCAAGATCATCCGTCCCGCATACAAGTATGTAGGCCATCATATCGATTACACACCTGTAAACAAGAGATAAATAATGAACCGGAGATGAGTTTTCATCTCCGGCTTTTTAATCCTCAAAGATCCGGTCTTTGCGGGAATTAAGGGACTTAAGGAGTATGAGACCGAGGATCCCGCAGGAGATGATCTCACCGGCACCAACGGTTAACATAAAATAGGGTATGGAGCCCTCAAATTTATATACATAAGCAAGTACAAAAGGTACTATCAGCGTATTTGCCACTATCGGCGGCACGGGTGCAAGATACTGTGCCGTTTTGTTGTGCTTGAGTTTGACGGATATGAAGTATGTTCCGAGCGCTCCAAGCAGTGTGGCGATCGATCCGAACACCGTGTCTAAAGGCATGCATCCTGTCAGGATGTTACTTACGATACATCCGACAAAAAGCCCGGGGATCGCTACCGGTGTGAAATACGGAAGGATGGTGAGTGCTTCGGAAAACCGAACCTGAATGGCGTAATTAGCCAGACCGAAGGCATTGGCGATAAGTGTCAATACCACGTAGATCGCCGCAATGGCGGCACCTTGAGTAATATAACGTGCGTTTTTATTCATTTTTTCTCCTCTCTCGCAAAAAGCGATGCACCTGTAGTTTTGTTTTAGGTCAGGAAGGTTCCGAACTGACCTGCGGTTTAAGTCCGCGAAGGCGGAGCCTTATGCGCCCGGGATATTTCGGGCTCACGTCCGCACACGAGTTATCATTATTTATTATTTCTTTATATTTGTCAAGCAAATCGTAGGTTGTTAGTTACGTGATTTGTGGTAGAATATATTGGGGCTAAAGGGAATGTTTGGGATTGGATTTGTTGAGACTTCGAGACTGGTATTATGAGCATTTTTAACGTTTTAACATTATTCGGCGGCCTAGCCATGTTCCTGTACGGAATGCGCCTGATGGGAGACGGCCTGAAAGAGAGTTCTTCCGGCGCACTTAAGGCGATCATGGAGAAGGCTACGAATAATTTTTTCAAGGCTTTTCTCTTGGGTGCTGCAGTTACTGCACTCATTCAATCATCTACCGCAACGATCGTTATAACTTCGGGTCTGGTTGCGGCAGGTATTATTTCCTTAAGACAGTCCCTCGGAATAGTGATAGGTGCCAACGTAGGTACGACGGTCACAGGACAGATAATCAGGCTTCTGGATATAGACTCGGGCGCTACCGGGTGGCTTCAGATTTTTAAGCCTTCGACGCTTGCCCCGATCGCTTTGATAATCGGAATAATTCTGATCATGGGAGTGTCGTACAGGAATTCCAAGACTATCGGAAGTATAGCGATCGGTTTCGGTATCCTTTTTTCCGGTCTTCTGAATATGACCAGCTCCGTAGATGTACTGGCCGAATCAGGGTCGCTTGAGCATATGTTCACGCATCTTGGGGGTAATCCCGTGCTCGGATATCTTGCAGGTGCGGCGGTTGCGTTCGTACTGCAGAGTTCATCGGCTGCTGTCGGTATCCTTCAGGCTTTTTCGGCTTCGGGAGATCTTAAGTTTTACGGGATATACGCCGTGATCCTCGGTATTTATCTGGGAGACTGCGTTACGACTGCGATCGTCTGCTCGATAGGAGCTAAGGCCGATGCCAAGAGAGTCGGCGCTATAAATATTCTTTTTAACATAGGGAAAACGATCCTGGTATTTGCGGTTGTTCCGATCCTCAGATACGCAGGTGTGCTGGATGGGATCTGGGATATGACCGCGACATCCGGTGTTATAGCCAATACACATACGATCATCAACCTCATCTCATCACTGGTGCTGTTCCCGCTCGTGCCGGTGTTTGAGAAACTGAGTATTAAATATATCAAAGACGATGAGACCAAGGCGGTGGCTAAGTATTCGGAGCTGCTCGAGTCGCTCAATCCGGCATTTTACAATACGCCTGCGCTTGCGCTCCAGGGGTGCTTCACCGTACTTGACAAGATGTTCAAGTCTTCAAAAAACAATATAGAAAAGGCAATGGACCTCCTCGAGGAATATGATGAGAACATATGGAACCAGATCAGCGAGGAAGAGATAAATATAGATATGCTTGCCGACCGTGTGAGCAATTACCTGGTGCAGTTATCACCGCATGTTACGCTCGATGCGCATGTATCGCTGCTCGACCAGTATTATAAGCTCGTGACCGAGTTTGAAAGGTTAGGAGACCATGCGATGAACATCGGTGAGGCGGCGACGAATCTTACCGAGAATAAACTTGCTTTTTCACATAAGGCACAGAATGAGATCGGAGTGATCAAGGATCTCATAGAGGACATTTTATCAAAGACTCAGACGGCTTTTGAAAACGAGGATGTTTCGGTCGCAGAGCATATAGAACCGCTTGAAGAAGTGGTGGATGATATGGTGGATGCCTTAAGAGACAGGCATTTGGAGCGCTTAAGGAACGGAAAGTGCAGTATCGATGTGGGCGTGGTCTTCATGAACCTGCTCGTTGATATCGAGAGGATATCCGATGTGTGCTCAAATGTCGGTGTTTCGGTCGTGGCCCACGTTAAACCTGAACTGATGGGTGATTCGCACGATTATATCTATCATCTGCATTCGGGCGATGACCAGACGTTCAACCAGGAATACAGGAATGCTCATAATGAGTATTTTGCACTGCTCGATCAGGCTTCCAAGCGTAAAAAAGACGAAACCGAGAAGCCCGAGAAATCCGGTAAATCCGTGAAAGCAGACAAGACGTCCAAATCAGGAAAGGCCGATAAGACTGTTAAGACAGCCAAACGTACCAAGAGCACCAAAACCGTAAAGGCAGAAAAACCGGCGAAGGACGCGAAAGTAACTAAAGAAGCCAAGGCAGAGAAACCGACAAAGACCGAGAAGCCGGTGAAGGAAGAGAAGGCGGCTAAGGAAACTAAGCCCGAGAAACCGGTTAAGACAGATAAGCCCGATAAGGCTGCGAAGGCAGAGAAGTCCGCTAAAGCAGAGAAACCTGCAAAAGAAGATAAGGCGACTAAAGCGACTAAAGCAGAGAAAGCGGAGAAACCGGCCAAACCCGATAAAACTACCAAGGCTGATAAAACAGATAAAACAGAAAAGACGAGCGAGCCCGCAGATAAGTAGGATACGGAGAATAAGATCCGGAAAAAAGCCCCGGAGAATAAGATCCGCAAGGGCAAATGCGTTGCGCTTTTTTAATACAAATAATATAATGCAGATTACGGTCTGCAAAAATAAGATTACGAGAGGTCGATATGAGTTTAGCAGAAAAGATTTTCGGTACACACTCCGAAAGAGAGTTTAAACGAATTGTTCCGGTCCTGGATGAGATAGAGCGTCACCAGACGATCATGCAGTCTCTTACGGACGAACAGCTTCGCGATAAGACAGCGGAATACAAGAACAGGTTTGCTAACGGTGAAACGCTTGAAGAACTTCTTCCCGAAGCGTTTGCCACTGTCAGGGAAGCTGCCAAGAGAGTCCTTAACATGGAACATTTCCGTGTGCAGCTGGCCGGCGGTATCATACTTCATCAGGGCCGTATCGCAGAGATGCGTACAGGTGAAGGTAAAACGCTCGTATCTACGTGTCCGGCGTATCTTAACGCACTTGAGGGCAAAGGCGTCCATATCGTCACGGTAAACGATTATCTGGCTAAGCGTGATGCCGAGTGGATGGGACAGGTTCATGAATTTTTGGGACTTACGGTAGGCGTCGTTTTAAACGGAATGACCTCCGAAGAACGTAGAAAAGCCTATAATTGTGACATAACATATGTTACCAATAACGAACTCGGATTTGATTATCTCCGTGATAACATGGTTATTTATAAGGAACAGCTGGTTCTTCGCGGACTTCATTATGCGATCATCGATGAGGTCGACTCGGTTCTTATCGATGAAGCCAGAACTCCTCTTATCATATCCGGACAGTCCGGCAAATCCACCAAACTCTATGAAGCATGCGACATACTCGCACGTCAGATGAAGCGCGGCGAGGATATGGAAGAAATGACCAAGATGGATGCCATCATGGGCGTTGTAAAAGAGGAGACCGGAGATTTCATCGTAAATGAGAAGGACAAGGTCGTAAACCTTACCCAGCAGGGTGTTGAGAAGGTTGAGCGTTTCTTCCAGATAGATAACTACGCAGATCCCGAGAACCTTGAGATCCAGCACAACGTAATACTTGCACTCAGGGCTCACAATCTGATGTTCAGGGATCAGGATTATGTAGTAAAAGACGATCAGGTACTCATAGTCGATGAGTTTACCGGACGTATCATGCCCGGACGTCGTTATTCGGACGGTCTGCACCAGGCCATCGAGGCAAAAGAGCATGTTAAGGTAAAAAGAGAATCCAAAACGCTTGCGACTATCACATTCCAGAACTTCTTTAACAAGTTCGACAAGAAAGCCGGCATGACAGGTACCGCTCTTACAGAGGAAAAAGAGTTCAGGGACATCTATTACATGGATGTTGTTGAAATCCCGACAAACCGTCCGGTTCAGCGTATCGATCATCAGGACAGCGTATATAAGACCCGTAAGGAGAAACTGAATGCCATCGTCGAGGCGGTAGTTGAGGCTCACAGCAAAGATCAGCCTGTACTTGTAGGTACGATCAATATCGATGCTTCCGAGGAACTGTCCAAACTGCTTACGAAACGCGGTATAGAGCACAAGGTCTTAAATGCCAAGTTCCATGAACTTGAGGCTGAGATCGTAGCTGATGCGGGTGTTCACGGGGCTGTAACGATCGCAACCAACATGGCAGGTCGTGGTACCGATATCAAGCTTGATGAGATATCAAGACGTGTAGGCGGACTTAATATAATCGGTACCGAACGTCATGAATCCAGACGTATAGATAACCAGCTGCGCGGTCGTGCAGGACGTCAGGGAGACCCCGGTGAATCGAGATTCTATCTGTCTCTTGAAGATGACCTGATGAGACTTTTCGGTTCCGAGAAGATGATCAGCATGTTCAATGCGCTCGGTATTCCCGAAGGTCAGGAGATACAGCACAGCTCACTTACCAAAGCAATCGAAGGCGCACAGCGTAAGATCGAGTCAAACAACTTCGGTATACGTAAGAACCTTCTTGAATATGACCAGGTAAACAACGAACAGCGTGAGATCGTATACGAAGAGCGCCGTAAGGTTCTGGACGGCGAAAGCATGCGTGATGTCATATACAAATACATTACGGATATTGTGGAAAACAGCGTAGATACCGCAATCAGCGATGATTCGGATCCATCAGCTTGGGAACTCGGGGAACTGGATCAGTTGCTTTTGCCCATAGTTCCGCTTGAACCTGTAACTCCCGAGAGGATACAGGGCCTTAAGAAAAAAGACGAACTCAAGCAGAAACTCAAAGAAGAAGCGGTTAAGCTTTATGAAGCCAAGGAAGCTGAATTCCCTGAGCCCGAAGCTATCCGTGAACTTGAGCGCGTGATCCTGCTTAAAGTCATCGACCGTAAATGGATGGATCATATCGATGATATGGACCAGCTCCGTCAGGGTGTTGGCCTTCAGGCATACGGCCAGAGAGATCCGCTTGTTGAGTACAAGATGAGTGCTTACGATATGTTCGATGAGATGACCCAGAATATCCGTGAGGATACGGTCAGACTGCTGCTTAGAGTCAAGGTAGAGCAGAAGGTAGAGCGTGAGCAGGTTGCAAAGGTTACGGGTACGAACAAGGATGATACCGCGACCAAGGAACCGGTAAGACGTACAGAACAAAAGATTTATCCCAACGATCCCTGTCCTTGCGGATCCGGCAAGAAATACAAGGCTTGCCACGGACGTCCGGGTATGAAGTGGGAAGGATGAACCGGTAAGATGACGTCCGAGTTTACATAACAACGCCCGGATGGGAACGTCGACATAGTTTACATAACAAGGATAAAATATGGTTGAATTAGATAATATGAAGTCGGAACTTCTGACATTTGAAGGTCCGCTCTCGGAGGTAAGAGCATCTCTTGATGTGGCCTCCAAGGAAAAAAGAATAGAAGAACTGGATATGGAGATGCAGGCCCCGGGTTTTTGGGACAATCCCGACGTATCCAATAAGAAGGTCAAAGAAGCCAAGCATTTAAAAGATACCGTAGATACGATAAACGGTCTTGGAAACCAGTATAATGACATCTTAGAACTTATCGAGATGGGATACGAGGATAACGATCCCGAGATCATACCTGATATTCAGGCAGAACTCGATGACTTTAAGAAGAAGTTTGAAGAGATACGTATCAGCACGCTTCTTAGCGATGAGTATGACGGTTATAACACCATCATCAAGATCAATGCGGGTGCCGGCGGAACAGAGAGCTGCGACTGGGCATCGATGTTATATCGTATGTATACCAGATGGGCGGAACGAAAAGGCTTTTCCATCGAGGAACTCGATTTTCTTGACGGTGACGAGGCGGGTATCAAATCCGTTACCTTCCAGGTCAACGGCGAGAATGCTTACGGATATTTAAAGAGCGAAAAAGGAGTACACAGACTTGTACGAATTTCTCCTTTTAACGCACAGGGAAAACGCCAGACATCATTCGTTTCCGTGGATGTAATGCCTGATATCGAAGAAGATGTCGATGTTGAAGTCAGGGATGAAGATATCCGTATAGATACATACAGATCGAGCGGCGCGGGTGGACAGCATATCAATAAGACGTCGTCTGCTATACGTATTACCCATTTTCCGACGGGTATAGTCGTAACCTGCCAGAACGAGAGAAGCCAGTTCCAGAACAAGGACAAGGCTATGCAGATGCTGAAAGCGAAACTCTATATGCTGCAAAAAGAAGCAAATGCCGACAAACTCTCCGACATCAGAGGCGAGGTCAAGGATATAGGCTGGGGAAACCAGATCCGTTCATATGTGCTTCAGCCTTATAAGATGGTCAAGGATCTCAGGACCGGAGAAGAGACCGGAAATGCTGAAGGTGTGTTAGACGGTGCTCTTGATCCTTTTATCAATGCATACCTTAAATGGCTCAGCATGGGATGCCCCGAAAGAGGCGTTTCGAGCGACGAATAAGGGAAATTAATGGATTTTTGGAATAACGATAATAATGATAAGCCCGAAAAGGGGTCGTGGTACGTTCCGGAGCCAAAGGGCGATGACGCCACCGGGAAGAGCAACTCATCGGGGAACGGACAGGCAGCCGGGAACGGACAGACAGCCGGGAACGGACAGGCAGCCGGGAACGGACAGACAGCCGGGAACGGACAGAGGCCCGGAAACGCACAGGCAGCCGGAAACGCACAGGCAGTCGGGAACGGACATACGCCCGGGGACGGATCCACCGGAAGCGGTCAATATCCGGACAACGCCGGCAACGAAATGCCCGGCATGGAAAATGGCCCCGAAAACGGCGATGAGTATATCAAACGCATATATATTCATATAGAACCAAACACCCTGCTCTACAGTACCTCTATGGTATTGAGCGTGATAGCGGTAGCTACGGCGGTAATGGGGACGGTATATCTGCCGTTCATATTCGGCGGTATAGCGATCGTGATGGGTGTTGTGTCCAGAGATGCAAACGGAATGCTGCACCAAAGGGCCAAGATAGGTATCCTGGTCGGGATCGCAGCTATAGTTCTTAATATTGCGATAGTTTCCGTGTCCGTATATACGGTTCTTACCAATCCTGAACAGTATGCGGCATTTAACTCGGTCTTTGAGCGCCTTTACGGTCAGGATTTCAAGACTTTTGCGGAAACGGTCGGAATCCCTTTTACGGATAAACTTCCTATCTCATAGTTTTTTTAAAATCCCGGAAATCTACTATTTAGGATTATATGATACGAGGTTGATTTGATTTCGATGTTGACACCCATAACGTTACAGGTTACAATTGCTATATGATAAAGTCGTTTGCGCACAAAGGGCTTAAAGAGTTCTTTGAAAACGGATCAAAAAAAGGAATACAGCCAGAACATGCCCCGAGATTAGCACGAATGCTCGATAGGCTAGATGCCAGTAACTGTGCACAGGATATGAATTTACCGGGGTATAGATTACATTCGTTAAAAGGCGATAAAAAAGAAATGTGGTCGGTTACTGTTAATGGAAATTGGCGTATGACATTTTACTTTGAGGGACAGGATGCATATCTGGTAGATTATATGGACTATCATTGAAAGGAGACCGGCAACATGATTAGAAAACCAACCCATCCGGGAACTGTGTTTTTGGAGGATGTAATGAAACCTTTAGGTTTAACTATTACAGATACGGCACAAATGTTAGGTGTTAGCAGAAAAACATTGTCTGAGTTTGTAAATGAAAAAGCTTCTTTAAGCCCGGAAATGGCGTTACGGATAAGTAAAGCAACAAACACTTCACCTGAGAGCTGGTTAAATATGCAGCAAAAGTTAACTCTTTGGAATGCAAGTCAAAATGCACCTACAAATGTAATTCCATTTCCGGTACCCGATATTATGGAAGGATAAAAATCAAAAAATCCGGTTTAGGATGATTCAAAAAGTTAACCATACACATCAGATAAACTGTAACTAGAGGTATTCAAAACTACCAATGTATGTTATACTATAATGTACATTGGTAGTATTATTTTCTGCGGAAAGGAGGATGCCATATGAGTATTAGGATCGGATCAGGCTTCGGTTATGGTATGTGGGGTGCATTTCCCGGATACAGTACCGGCTCTGCAGGTGTAAGCGGAGCAGATAAAACTTCAGGTGCAGTACTCAATCCCGGCGAGGATACCAAAGTCAGCCCGGGTCGTAAATCATCCCCCGCGGAATGTGAAACCTGCAAAAACAGGAAATATCAGGACGGTTCCAATGAGATGGTGTCATTTAAATCGGCACAGCATATGGATCCGAGAGAAGCTGCCACCAGAGTCAGAGCTCACGAACAGGAGCATGTAGTCAACGCATATGACAAGGCGGCTCAGAATAACGGTAAGGTATTACAGGCAAGTGTGGCCATACATACAGCCATATGTCCTGAGTGTGGCACCAGTTATGTGTCCGGCGGCCTTACAACTACCAAGATAAAATACAGCGATGAGGGTAATCCGTACCAGCAGGATATGAAGGCACAGCATGGCGACGCACTCAGGGGAGCCAATGTTGATTTTGCCGTATAGCTTAGGTACGTTGGTTATATTTTGATGAAGGAATACAAGAATCCGGCCGAACTTAAGAGTCAGGCCAGAGTTCATATGTTTGGACGCTATGGTGTTACCGTGCGTGCTTATATATGGATGAATGTTATATTGCTTATCTTATCATGGCTGTTTGCATCTATGAATAACTCAGGTGCAGGCAGTTTGGTTTCTTTAATCATATTCTATGCCATCAGATTTATCATTTCGGGTGTGTTTACATCCAGCCTGGCATATATGTATCTGAATATCGGAAGTGACATGCCTGCCTACGCAAGCATGATCTTTTACGCGTTCAAAAACCAGACCGATAAGGCAGTACTCGTATGCATGGTAATAGACGGGTTGCAGCTGATAACCTGTCTTCCTCTGATAGTGGCATATATGCTTTATAAAAATACCCCGCAGACAGCGTTTATCGTAATGATGGCAGCGGGTGTGCTCATAGCGATCATAGGAATACTCTATATCACCGTGCTTTTTTTGCCGGCCTATTATCTGATACATGATTTTCCCGATCGCGGTTTTACGGAGATCCTAAGCCTTTGTCCCAAGATCATGAAGGGGCATATGAGCAAGGCTGCAATGCTGTATCTGAGTTTTATTCCCCTTTTTCTGGTGGAGATCATATCACTTGGAGCGGCGGCACCCTGGGTTGATTCATACCTAAATGCGTCTGTTTGCGAACTTTATCTGGATATAATGAGGAGGTCTTAAATGAATATCGTCTGTCTTGATCTTGAGGGAGTACTTGTTCCCGAAATATGGATCGCTTTTGCCGAAGCGGTGGGGATTCCCGAACTTAAGCGAACTACCCGTGATGAGCCCGATTATGATAAGCTGATGAACTTTCGGCTTGGTATTTTAAAAGAGAATGGACTTGGCCTTAAGGAAATTCAGGATACGATCGCAACAATAGATCCGCTTCCCGGAGCATGTGAGTTTTTGGATGCCTTAAGAGAGAAGACACAGGTGATCATTTTAAGTGATACTTTTACACAGTTTGCACAGCCTCTTATGCGCAAGCTCAAATGGCCCACGATATTCTGCAACACCCTTGAAGTCGCAGAAGACGGTACGATCACCGGATTTAAGATGAGATGCGAAAAATCCAAACTTACGACGGTCAAGGCGCTTCAGAGCATAGGATACGATACCATAGCAAGCGGTGATTCATTTAATGATCTGGGAATGATACTTAACAGTAAGGCGGGATTTTTATTTAAATCCACAGATGCGATCAAGGCTGAATATCCGGATCTTCCCGCTTATGAGACCTATGATGAGCTGCTTAAGGCTATATGTGAAGTTTTGGACTGATGTGTAGTACCGGACTAAAGTTTAGTACCGGACTGATGTGTAGTTTTGGATTGAAATTATGAGAAGCATGATATTTAAGATGGAACGCCCCGGGCTCTTAAAAGAAGGGGATCACGTGACAGTGACAGAGGGCGTTTTGCCAAGTAATTACTATTACACAATAGACCCGTCTTTGGCCATGTCGGGGAATATCCCTATCAGAGAGAGGATGATGGCGAGAGAAGGGACGGTAACTAAGATCGAATCCAACGAAAGAGGATTCTATGTGACCGCAGAGTTTGATGAAGGAGACGAACAATGAAGACAATATCAACAGATAAAGCACCCGCAGCAATAGGACCTTATTCACAGGCTAAGATCGCCGGAGATATGCTCTATGCATCCGGACAGATCCCGATCATCCCTGAGACCGGACAGATCGCAGAGGGTGATATAACCGTTCAGGCGCATCAGGCCATCAAGAACGTAGGAGAGATCCTCAAGGCTGCAGGATGTGATTATACAAATGTGGTAAAGACTACGTGTTTCTTAGACGATATGAATGATTTTGCGGCCTTTAATGCTGTATATGAGCAGTATTTTACCGATAAGCCCGCAAGAAGCTGTGTCGCTGTAAAAACCCTTCCCAAGAACGTATTATGTGAGGTTGAGGTTATAGCAAGTCTTAAAGACTGATATTCAATAATGAACGTTATTATATGGATAGCAATATATCTGGTCATAGTAAATGTGATCGGGTTCATAATGATGGGAGCAGATAAGGCCCGTGCGAGAAAAAGAGCATGGAGAATACCCGAAGCGCATCTTTTTCTGGTGGCGCTTATAGGGGGCTCCATTGGAACGTGTCTTGGCATGTATCTGTTCAGACATAAGACGAGGCATTGGTATTTTGCATACGGAATGCCTGTGATCGTCATTTTGCAGGTGATAATAGTCGTTGTACTTTATCTTTCACCTGTTCAGTTCAAACTATTTTGACATTTCCGGGGGGGATATAATGCATATAGCTGTGTGTATGGATGTCGCTGCCGATCGCAAGCAGCTTGAGAGGTTACTTGGAAGAAGTGCGGACAGGCGCCTGGCGATCGATGCCTCCATACCATACTATGTGCAGTCATACGGGAACAAAGAAGCTTTGCTGGCCCGCCCTTTCATGTATGATCTTTTTTTCATAGATCTCTTAAATGATTCCTTAACAAGTGTAGAACTCATAAGAAAACTCAGAAGCCTGGGTGTAGTTGCCACGATAGTGCTGTGTCCGGGCAAGGTCGACTTATCCGGAGAACTGACAGAAGAAGATAATGTTCTGATCCTTAGGCAGCCGATCAAGGTTGAGGAACTTGAAGAAGTGATCGATAAGGCTGTGGAGTCATCCGTTGAAAGAGAGCCCAAGCTTGATATCCGTGGAAAAGACAAAACAGAACATATAAAACCGGACGAGTTTCTTTATGCAGAGAAAACAGGAGATATCGTAGTCGATGTGCACTTAAAAAACGGAGATGTGATATCGTGTTCCGAAAATATTGAAAATCTGAAGATAAGATGTGAGAAATTTCCTGAAATATTCTATTTGCCAAAAGATCTGCTGGCACATAAGGATTACATTATGTCAACCGGATTTGGCAAAGTCATTCTGAAAGACGGAAGAAAATTCAAAGTTCAAAACAAGTGGATAAAGTACATGAATGCGGTTCTGGAAGCAGAAGAGAACGCTTCGGATGAATAGGTTTGAGTTATGTAAACCTCCGTCAACGATCCGGCTGTGGCGAAAGTTATGTAAACTAGATCGTTATGATCACTCCGCCATCATTGGCGTAGGTGGTACTTACGCCCCTTCCGGCTAATATCATAACAGGTGCTTCTGTAATATCCTGCAGCTGATCGGCAAGTTCTTTTGCACGGTCGGGGCAGTTTATCTGGGTTATGATTATTTGTCTTTTTTCGTTATTATGATGTCTTGTATGTATTATGTCAACCATCTGACGGAGGGCTTTCTTTATTCCGATAGCCTGTCCGAGCTGTTCGATTACTCCGTCAACACCGGTAAGAACGGGTTTTATATTTAAGGTAGTGGCTACAGCTGCCTTGATACCCTTGATCCTTCCGTTTTTGATGAAGGTATCAAGATTGTCGATAACGAAGTATGTCTTGACAGAATCCCTGAAGGCATCGATAGCAGGGCAGATCTCATCAAAAGTCATTCCTGACTCTGCATATTCCATGATCTTGAGTGCAATCTGGGTTTCGGCTGATGCTGCCGACTGCGAATCGATTATATGGAAGTTCTTGGGACCGAATTCGTCTTCAAGTTCTTCTTCGTACAGCTGGGCTGCAAGCGTAGCGGAGTTAAAACAACCGCTCAACTTGCTGCCCAGAGAGATCACATATATATCATCTACATCACAGCTGTAGGCAGCCATATATGCCTCGGGTGCGGGACATGCCGAACGGGCGCATTCTTCGGAGGCTGCTACTCTTTTTAAGAAATCAGCCTGGTTGAATGAATCGTCATCCTTGATCCTGTATTCGCCTATTTCAAGTTCCAAAGGAATCCTGACAAAACGTGGATCGCTATAAAGTTCGTCCGGCAGCTCACAACAGCTGTCTGCGATGATCCGATATGACATTATATAATATTCTTTCCTGTTACTTCCTGCATCTTCATGGCTCTTACCTTGGAGGATAAGCCGAAGAGGTTGATGAAGCCTTCTGCATCGTGATGATCATAGAGATCACCGGTTGTAAATGATGCGATACTCTCGTTATAAAGGGTATAAGGAGAGGTTGTGCCGGCTTTGATGATGTTACCTTTATATAATTTAAATTTAACTTCTCCGGTCACATAACGCTGTGTAGACTCAACAAATGCCTGAACTGCTTTGCGAAGAGTAGTGAACCATTTTCTTTCGTAAACGATCTGAGCAAAGAGGTTACCCATTTCTTCTTTGACACGATATGTATCTCTGTCGAGGATGAGTTCCTCAAGCTGCTGATGTGCTTCGTAGAGGATGGTTCCGCCGGGGGTTTCATATACGCCGCGGCTCTTCATTCCGACAACACGGTTCTCTACGATATCCACGATACCGATACCGTGCTTTCCGCCAAGTTCATTCAGGGTTCTTATGATATCGGAAACCTTCATCTTTTTGCCGTTAACCGATGTGGGTATTCCTTTTTCAAAAGTCATGGTAACGTACTCGCCTTCTTCGGGAGCCTTCTCGGGAGTAACACCGAGAACGAGAAGATGGTCGAAGTTGGGCTCGTTTGCAGGATCCTCAAGCTCAAGACCTTCATGGCTTATATGCCAGAGGTTACGATCGCGGCTGTATGAGCTGGATGCGTCAAAAGGAAGATGAATACCGTGCTGTTTGCAGTATTCGATCTCTTCTTCTCTGGAGTTCATGGTCCACTTATCGTTTCTCCATGCAGCTATGATCTTTAAGTCAGGAGCAAGTGCCTTGATACCGAGCTCAAATCTGATCTGGTCATTTCCCTTGCCTGTAGCACCGTGGCAGATCGCTGTAGCACCTTCCTTGCGTGCAATCTCAACGAGCCTCTTGGCTATTGCGGGACGAGCCATACTGGTTCCGAGCAGATATTTATTCTCGTATACGGCGTGAGCCTGAACACAGGGAACGATGTATTCGTCACAGAAAACATCGGTGATATCTTCGATATAGAGCTTTTCTGCACCTGAAGCCTTGGCTCTCTCCTCGAGTCCGTCAAGTTCGGTTCCCTGACCGCAGTCAGCGCAAACGCAGATGACATCGTAATCAAAGTTCTCTTTTAGCCAGGGGATGATTGCGGTAGTATCAAGTCCGCCTGAATATGCAAGTATAACCTTTTCTTTCATTTATATATATCCTCCTCGTAAGTGATTGGTATTACAGTACACAAAGTTTAGTTTACATCAGATACACTATCTTACGCAAGGAATATATATGGCAATTTAGGCTTAAATTACTTGTTTGTTATAAATAAATAAGATATATTAGAGGATAGGCTTTTTACAATGCCATAGTTATGGTCAAAAACAGGCGACAGGAGATGAAAAAATGATCAAAGTCGGAATAGTAGGCGCTACCGGATATGCCGGAGCCGAACTTGTAAAGATATTAAGTGTCCATCCGGATGCGGAGATCGTGTTCCTTGGTTCAAGAGGATATGCGGGTGAGGCTTTTTCAAGAGTCTACGGTAATATGTATGAGATAGTCGATTTAGCCTGCATAGACGACGGAGATTCCTCTTTTATGGCGGATCTTTCCAAAAAAGCAGATGTTATCTTTACTGCGACTCCTCAGGGTGTATGCGCAGGACTTGTTAATGACGATATCTTATCCAATACAAAGATCATAGACCTGTCAGCCGACTTCAGGATAAAAGATGTTGATGTATATGAGAAATGGTACGGCATCAAACATGCGGCTCCGCAGTATATCAAGGAAGCTGTGTACGGACTGTGTGAGATCAACCGTGATGCGATAAAGGATACGAGGATAATTGCAAATCCCGGATGCTATACAACCTGCAGCATACTGACGGCTTATCCCATGGTAAAGGCAGGGCTTATAGATACCGATACGCTCATAGTCGATGCCAAAAGCGGAACTTCCGGAGCAGGCAGGGGCGCAAAGACACAGAACCTCTTCTGTGAAGTTAACGAAAATATCAAAGCTTACGGAGTAACAAACCACAGACATACTCCCGAAATCGAGGAACAGCTCGGATATGCATGCGGCCATGAAGTGGTCATAAACTTTACGCCTCATCTGGTTCCCATGAACAGGGGAATCCTGGTTACCGAGTATGCTACGCTCATTAAGCACTCAGACGGTTCACTTCCGACTCAGGAAGAAGTGATGAATATATATAAGGAAGCTTATGATAAAGAAAAATTCGTAAGAGTACTTCCCGCCGGAACCAATCCCGAGACAAGATGGGTTGAAGGATCCAATTACACCGATATAGGATTTAAGATCGACGAAAGGACCGGCCGCATCATCATGATGGGCGCTCTTGATAACATCGTCAAAGGAGCAGCCGGACAGGCGGTCCAGAATATGAATATAATGTTTGGCTTGGCAGAGGATACGGGGCTTGATATGCCGCCCGTGTTCCCGTGATCGGAGTTTATTTATGGAAATCCGTAAGATGACAATAGATGATTATTCGCAGGTCAAGGAACTGTGGATGACAATACGCGGCTTTGCGATACGAAGCATCGACGACTCATATGAAGGAGTCAAGCGCTTTCTTGACCGTAATCCCGACACTTCCGTGGTTGCGATCGAGGACGGAAGGATCGTAGGCGCCATACTTTGCGGGCATGACGGAAGACGCGGATGTTTGTATCACGTATGCGTTCATGAAGCCTACAGACTTCGCGGGATCGGCAAATCCATGGTCGTATTTTGCATGGAGGCCCTGAAAAAAGAAAATATCAACAAGGTATCGCTCATCGCTTTTACCATCAATGATATAGGCAATGCTTTCTGGAAAGAGATCGGATGGGTTAAGCGTGAAGACCTTAACTATTACGATTTTACGCTGAATACCGATAATATCACTGCGTTTAACTCGTGATCCGGAGTGCGGATGCGGCCTGTGCTTGCGATGGTGATGTAAAATATGCAAAATCTGCGATTTTACATCGATATTAAGAGATTCAGCAAATCCCGATGTCTATTTTTTAGGATGAGCGGGGCATATACATCGAAATTGAGTAATTGTTGAATTATCGATGCTGGTTGTCTTTCAAATGTGTCGATAAGTTGACGGGCAGAGGAAGATGAACATCGAAATGATACAAAAATGCCGATTCCGATGTAAAGCCGGTGAATATCAGCGAGTGATGGACAGCGATATGATACAAAAAAGCCGATTCCGATGTAAAACCGGTGAATATCAGCGAGTGATGGACAGCGAAATAGTAAAAAAATACCGATTCCGATGTAAAGCCGGTGAATATCAGCGAGTGATGGACAGCGAAATAATACAAAAATGCCGATACCGATTAAAAGCCGGTAAATACCAGGGAGTAATGGAAAGCAAAAGAGAAAAAAAAGCCGATTCCGATGTAAAGCCGGTGAATATCAGCGAGTGATGGACAGCGAAAGAATAAAAAATGCAAATTCCGATGTAAATGGACATGATCACCATGGTTAAGAAAGATAATAAACAGAAGAATTAAGTAGAAAATGATTAAGCAGAAAATAATTAAGTAGAAAATAATTAAGCAGAAAATAATTAAGTAGATAATAATAAATACGAAATGATTGGAGAATGAAATGGATTCAAAAGAAATGGACCTGATAACCGCCAAAGCCGAGACTCTTGTGGAGGCGCTTCCTTATATTCAGGAGTTTAACCGCAAGATCATAGTTGTTAAATACGGCGGTTCGGCCATGAGTAACGAAGAACTGCAGTTAAATGTCATCAAGGATGTGACACTGCTTAAACTCGTAGGATTTAAACCCATCATCGTGCATGGCGGCGGTAAGGAGATAAGCCGCTGGGTCGGAAAAGTAGGTAAGGAATCCGAATTTGTGAACGGACTTCGAGTGACTGATGCGGAAACCATGGAAATAGCTGAAATGGTGTTAAGCAAGGTCAATAAGAATCTGGTCCGAATGGTAGAAGAACTCGGTGTAAGAGCTGTAGGTATCAGCGGAAAAGACGGCGGACTTCTCAAAGTTACCAAGAAATATTCGGACGGTCAGGATATAGGATATGTCGGGGAAGTTACGGACGTAGATCCCAAGATCCTGTACGATCTGCTTGAAAAAGACTTCCTGCCTATAGTTGCTCCTGTCGGGATAGATGAGAATTTTGATACTTACAATATAAATGCTGACGATGCGGCATGTGCGGTAGCCAAAGCTGTCGGAGCCGAGAAACTTGCATTTCTTACCGATATAGAAGGTCTGTACAAGGATATAAACGATAAGTCTTCATTCATCTCAAGACTTACCGCAAGTGAAGCAGACAAACTGATAAGTGACGGGTGGATCGGAGGCGGAATGCTTCCCAAGCTTAACAACTGTACAAGTGCCATCCGAGCGGGAGTAAACCGCGTGCATATATTGGACGGAAGAATGGCACATTGTCTTTTGCTTGAGATATTCACTAATCAGGGTATCGGAACGGCGATCATCAGGGATGAGGACAAAGTTGACATAACAAAATGACCGGCGAAGACAAGGTTGACATAACAAAATAAACTGCGATGGTTTACATAATGTTAAGACGGAAGATGAATTCGCGCAACAACAACTAAGGAAATCACGGTTTACATAATATATTATCGGGAGGCAACCCATGAATATGCAGGAATATATAACTGAAGCGGAGAAAGATCTGCTCCATACTTATAACAGGTATCAGATAGTGCTTGATAAAGGCGAAGGCGTTTATCTCTATGATATGGAAGGGAAGGAATATCTTGATTTTGTATCGGGGATTGCGGTTTTTGCACTCGGATACCACTATCCGGGATACGATGAGGCACTTAAGGCACAGATAGATAAACTGATCCATACGTCGAATTATTATTATAATGTGCCCGCGATCGAGGCGGCGCGTAAGATCAAGGCAGCTTCGGGTATGGATCGTGTGTTTTTTACCAATTCCGGTGCAGAGGCCATAGAGGGGGCACTTAAGGCGGCACGTAAGTATGCATATCTAAAAGACAATACGACCGATCACGAGATAATCGCCATGGAGCATTCATTCCACGGCCGTACATTCGGTGCGCTGTCGGTGACCGGAAATCCGCACTATCGTGAGGCTTTTGAGCCTATGATCGGAAATATCCGTTTTGCCAATTTAAATGATTTTGGTTCGGTCATGAACTGCGTTAGCGATAAGACTTGCGCGATCATACTTGAGACGGTTCAGGGAGAGGGCGGACTCGTGCCTGCAAATGAAGACTTCTTAAGAAAGGTGCGTGCACTTTGCGATGAGCGTGACATTTTGCTCATACTTGATGAGATACAGTGCGGTATGGGCAGGACAGGATATATGTATGCATGGCAAAAATACGGTGTTAAGCCTGACATAATGACAAGTGCCAAGGCACTTGGATGCGGTGTGCCGGTAGGTGCGTTCATGATGACCGAGAAAGTTGCGGCGCAGTCTCTTACTGCAGGCGATCACGGAACCACATACGGCGGAAATCCTCTGGCCTGCGCAGCCATAAGCAAGGTCCTGGATATATATGAAGAAGATAAGATAACCGAGCATGTAAACGAAGTTGCTCCGTATCTTGAGAAGAAGCTTGATGAACTTGTAGAGAAATATGATTTTATCATTGAAAGACGCGGAACGGGGCTTATGCAGGGGCTTAAATGTGACAGACCCGTAGGGAATATCATAAACTGTGCTGTTTCCAAAGGTCTTATCATAATAAACGCAGGGGCCGACATCTTAAGGTTCGTGCCTTCGCTCATAATTGAAAAAGAGCATGTAGACAAGATGATAGATATACTCACACAGGCAATAGAGGAGACAGAGTGTGCATAGCATAGAGTCAAGAATTGCTGCAATACTGGCAGTTTTATTGATTGCAGGTGTTATTATTGGTGTAGCTGCGAGCGGGAAGGAAATAACCTATCCCGTTGAAGAAGAAGTCAAAGAAACCGCTACATACGAGATAGGCAAAGACACACTGCGCATATGGTATACGGACGAGAATCTGACCGATTATCTGAACAAAGTCGCCGTAAACTACGCCTCCGAGCACGAAGGGATCAGAGTTGTACCCGTGCTTGTATCGGGGCGTGAGTATCTGGAGGGTATCTCGGATGCTTCAATGAGTGATGAAGAACTTCCCGATCTGTTCATAACTACAGGAAATACTCTGGAAAAAGCCAATCTTGCAGGGCTTGCAGATCCCATAGAGCCGCCTGAAGGTGTGGATATCGTATCCATGTTTCCTCAAACGGCCATAAATGCCATAACCTATAAGGATTCAATGGTCGCTTATCCTATGTTTTTTGAGTGTTCCGCTCTGTGTTACAACTATACCTACCTGGAGGATTGGGCCAGAAACACATTAGAGTCCGAGATCCGCGCGGAGATGGCCGAGCAGGAAAAAGAAGCGGCTGAGAATAAGACCGAAGAGACCAAGACAACGGACAGCAAGACAAGCGATTCGAAGACAACGGACAGCAAGACAAGCGATTCGAAGACAACGGATTCCAAGACCACGACATCCGAAGAGGATAAAAAGAAAGCTGAGGAAGAGGCAAAGAAAGCCCAGGATGAACTCATCAGTTCAATGGTGTCCGATGAAGATGTGGCGGCATATATAGATGAGAATCTTCCCGTGACCATCGACAAACTTCTTGTTTTGTCCAACAATTTCGATGCACCTGAGGGCGTTGATACGATCTTTAAGTGGGCAGTTACCGATATCTTTTATAATTACTTTTTTATAGGAGATTCCATAAAAGTCGGCGGGGCTCACGGAGATGACACCTCACAGATAGATATATATAACGAGGATGCGATCAAAGGTCTTACGACATATCAGAACCTGAATCAGTTCTTCTCGATAAGCACGGATGATGTAAGTTACAGCGGAGTGCTTGAAGACTTCAAGGAAGGCCGTATCGTTATGACTATAGTTACGTCTGACTCTGTAAGGATGCTTAAAGAAGCTTCTGATGAGGGAGAACTTGATTTTGAGTACAGGTTCGCTCCTTTGCCCAATATAAGTGAAGCTGTTCCGGCGCGTTCGATGTCGGTTACTGATGCGATAGCCATAAACGGATACTCGGATCACAAGGAACAGGCTAATGATTTTGCGTACTATCTGTGCAGCCAGGATCCCAAGGATCTGTATGAGTGGACCGGTAAGGTTTCGTCGCTTTCCAAATCATATTTTGACGGATATAATGATCCCGAACTTTCGGTGTTTGCGAGCGAGTATACGAGGTCGATCCCTCTTCCCAAGATGCTTGAGACCAGTAATTACTGGGTCAATCTGGAACTTATCTTTGCGTCGGTATGGGACGGTGCGGATGCAAATGAGTGTCTGAAAGAACTTTCCGAGCAGATGAAACTTCAGGTTACGGGCGAAGAGGTCACTGAAGAGAAGATCGTCATCGAGGAAGAAGTTGTGGAAGAGGATGAGATAATAGAAGAAGATACGATCCCTTCTGAGTAAGTTTTTGCTTTTTTGGATATTTGTCCGCAAATCTGCGGTAAATATATATGCGCGTAGGGGGCTTCCCTCATGAATACATGAGAGGTCTACGCAAATGAAGATAATTGAATACAAAAAGAAAAGTGTGCATTTGTATACTTTTATAACACGTGCTATTCTAATAGCCCTTGCTTTGGCAGTATGGAGTTTCTTATTGTGCGGATGCAGCGCAAGGGATTCCGGGTTATACCGAGTGAGTGTCGAAGCAGGCGGTGCGCAGTCTGCAGATGTGGGGCTTGAGGGTTCTGATCCGAAAGCCGGTCTTCAATCCGGGGAGAGCGGAACGGACAGCGGAACGGAAACCGTAGACAACGGCGGAACGGAAACCGTAGACAACGGCGGAACTGACGGAAGTGGTTCTGACCCGAAGGCCGGTCTTCAATCCGACGAGAGCGGACTTGATAATGGCACGGACGAATCTGAAGATCTGCATGTTTTTGTACATGTCTGCGGGGCAGTTAAAGAACCCGGTGTCTATGAAATGGATCCGGAAGACAGAGTTTATAATGCAATCGATGCTGCAGGAGGCTTTACGGATGAGGCTGCAACAGATTATGTAAACCTCGCAATGGTGATCTCGGACGGAATGAAGCTGGACATTCCTACGGCAGATGAAGTGGAAGCGCTTGAGGAAGCAGGAATTTCGGCAGTAGAATATCGGGGAAATGCTCCGGCCGCTGCAGAGTCCCCCGGGCTTATCAATATTAATACGGCTGATAAGACCGCACTCATGGGCATCACAGGGATAGGCGAGACCAAGGCGGAGGCCATAATAGCTTACAGGGAGGCTCATGGGAACTTCGGCTCCATAGAAGATATCAAAAACGTGACAGGCATAGGAGATTCGACATATAATAAATTTAAAGATGAGATTACAGTCGGCAGCAAATGATAATGGATGTGAGTTATGAGTAAAGTACTGGTAGTAGATGATGAAAAATTGATCGTAAAGGGACTAAAGTTTGCACTCGAGCAGGACGGACTTGAAGTGGATTGTGCATATGACGGAGAAGAAGCGCTTAAGTATATCAAAGAAAACCCTTATGATATAGTGCTTTTGGATCTGATGCTGCCTAAGATGAGCGGATACGATGTTTGCCAGGAAGTGAGAGCTTTTTCGGACGTTCCTATTGTTATGTTAACTGCAAAGAGCGATGATATGGATAAGATCCTGGGGCTTGAATACGGAGCAGACGATTACATCACCAAGCCTTTTAATATCCTGGAAGTAAAAGCGCGGATCAAGGCTATAATGCGCCGTATCGATCATAAGAGCGTGTCCGGAAACGCGATCAAGGAAGCAATAGCCGATGCAGGAACTGTTGAACATGGCGATATAAAGATAGATATTGCCGGAAGACGTGCATTTATCCAGGGAAAAGAAGTAAATCTCACAGCCAGAGAATTCGATCTTCTTGAGTTGTTTGTAAATAATCCGAACAAGGTATATACCAGGGACAAACTGCTTGAACTTGTTTGGGGCAGTGATTACCCCGGAGACGGACGTACAGTCGATGTGCATATCAGGCGTCTGAGAGAAAAAATAGAACAGGCTCCCGGAGAACCTGTATATGTTAGGACCAAATGGGGAGTGGGTTACTACCTGGCATGAACAAAATCCCGGATTGGATCAAAGAGCGTATAGAAATCCTTAGAAGTATGAAACTATGGCTTTTTATCATTATTTTTGCCATAGGTCTCATTCCCTGTGTCATCTTAAGTAACATTCTAATGAACAGCTATACGCGAAAGGCAGTCGATATCAGAACTGCAAATATAGCGAATCAGCTGCATATCATATCCGATCATCTGATCACTTATAAATATCTGCAGGTCAACTCGTCTGAGAGTATAGATGCGGAGTTATCCCAGCTTTCCACATTATATAACGGTCGTATTCTTATCATAGACCAGGATCTTCGGGTCGTAAAAGACACCTACGGAACATCCCAGAACAAGATCATAGTTTCACAGGAAGTTATCAAGGCATTCAAGGGAGAGACCATATCCAATTACGATGATACCGACGGATATATCGAGATATCCATGCCCATAGTGGAAAATAACACGCTTGAGGATGGTACGGTAGAGTCCAAAATCCTTGGTGTTATGTTAACCTCGGTTTCGACTGATACGATAAACGATACATCGGACAGACTTAAGGATGTTTCAAGAACTGTTAATTATCTGGTGGCTGTCGTGCTGCTCGTAATAGCGCTGTCTGCAAGCCTGATCCTGACAGCTCCGCTTAAGCGGCTTAATACCGCAATATCCGATGTAAAAGAAGGATATGCCAGCAATCCGGTAATGGTAAAAGACTATCTTGAGACGGAGAGGATATCGGAGGCATTCAATTCCGTATACAGCCGTATGAAGATGCTTGATGATTCCAGACAGGAATTTGTTGCTAATGTCTCACACGAGCTTAAGACTCCCATGACAAGTATGAAGGTTCTTGCAGATTCTCTTTTGGTGCAGGAAGATGCTCCGGCGGAATTATACAGGGAATTTATGGGTGACATAACAAATGAGATTGACAGGGAGAACAAGATCATATCTGACCTGTTAAGCCTTGTAAAAATGGATAAAACCTCGTCTGAACTGTCCATAAGTGAGGTTGACATAAATTCGCTTATTGAACTAATACTCAAGAGACTCAGACCTATCGCCAGAAAGAAGGATGTTGAGATTGAGTTCATTTCCATGCGCCAGGTTACAGCCATGGTAGATGAGGTGAAGATCAGCCAGGTCATAACAAATCTGGTTGAAAATGCGATCAAATATAATAAAGAAAACGGATCCGTCAGTGTAACACTCGATGCGGATCATCAGTATTTTAAGATAATCGTTGCCGATACCGGTATAGGAATACCGGAGGAGAGCATGGATCATATATTTGAAAGATTTTACAGGGTAGACAAGTCACATTCCAGAGAAATCGGCGGTACCGGGCTTGGTCTTGCCATAACCAGAAGTGCTGTCATAATGCACAGGGGTTCTATTGTTGTAGAATCGGAAGTTGACGAAGGAACCACATTTACGGTAAGGATACCGCTTGTATATGTGGTTGCTTAGTGGAGACGTGGAGACGAGTAGGAGTTTACATAACATATTGAAACGCATATCTATCAAAAAAATAATATCGTTTGTCCTGTCGATGGCCATGATCGTATCGCTTACTGCGTGTCAAAGCAATGCTGATATATCGTCTGCTGAGAAAAAGTTTACTTTTTTTTATCTGAATCCGGATGTTGACAGTCTGGTGTCCTATGAAGGGGTGCTGGATCTGGACAGTTATGAAACGGGCGAGGCAAAGCTGGCAGCTGTCGTGAAGCGGCTCTCAGAATCACCTGATATGGCAAAGATGCGGGCACCGCTCGGACCGGAAAGCGGATTTGTATCAGCCGTTCTTGTAGATACTCAGGCGGTCATAGACTTCGATTATGATATGGGACAACGGGATGTGCTCACCAGAACTCTTGTGATGGCAGCCGTAACCAGGACCATTACACAGTTACCGGAGATAGATAGTGTTTTGGGAATGGTAGAGGGTTCGCCGATGCTTGATTCAAAAGGAATGGTTTTGGGGCCGTTAAGCGCAGAGACATTCCTGGACAATACCGGTTTGCAGATCAATCCGGAAGAGAAAACGCAGCTTACATTGTATTTTGCCAACGAGAGCGGAGATGGTCTGGTCAAAGTAAACAGGACCGTAGTTTATTCCGGAAACATATCGATGGACAAACTAGTTGTAAGACAGTTGCTTGAAGGCCCGCATGAAGATGAAGCGGGATATCCTGTCATGAATCCACAGACGAAGATAATAAATGTAACAACACAGGATGGAACCTGTTATGTAAACCTTGACACATCGTTTTTGGCTCCGCCTAACAATCTGACCAATGATGTTGCGATATATTCGATCGTGGATTCACTGATAGAACTTGGCAGTGTCAATAAGGTCCAATTTCTGATCGATTCGGATTCGGATGTGATGTTCAGGGAAACGGTCAGCTTAAATACACAGTTTGACAGAAACCTTGATATTGTTGAGTGAGAGGATAGAGTGTGATCAGTGAATCGGAGATTGATCCGGTGAATCGCGTGAGATATATAAACCGGATTCGAAAGAGATGGAAATAAAAAAGGCTGCAGTTTTGACTGCAGCCTTTTTCGGTAGGGTAAATATTCTAAGGGGGATTAGAAATATTTTTAGCCTTCTATGGCGATGAAGGTAGGTTTATCCTTCTATGGCGATGAATTTCTTTTCAGGAATCTTCTCGGGATCCTTCTTAGGAATACTCAGGTTCAGGACGCCGTCCTTAAATGAAGCCTTGATATCCTCTTCGGTGAGATGATCGCCTACATAAAAGCTTCTTTGCATTGCGCCTGAAAAACGCTCCTGTCTGATGAGTTTGCCTTTCTTGTCTTTTTCATCATTGTCGAGAGACTTGGAAGCACTGACTGTAAGATAACCGTCATTCAGTTCAAGCTGGATCTCGTCTTTGGTAAATCCCGGAAGATCGATGTCAACTTCAAACTGATCGTCTTTTTCATGTACATCTGTCTTCATGAGTCTGTCGGCGTGTTTGCCGTATAACTTCTTCTCTGTGCGGTCGATGTCTTCAAAATCAGGGAATCTGAACCAATCATCAAATAAACCGTCTCCAAAAATACTAGGTGCTAACATCATAATTACCTCCTTCATATTTGCTGTCCGCCGGACTGCTTATGCGTTCGGTGGTAAACTGTTGATTGTTTGTTGTTTGACTTCGGAACATCTCTGTTTTCCTCTGTCTGATTATGTTATAGCACCACTGTTAGCACTCGTCAAGGGTGAGTGCTAATAAAAAATTATTAAAATTATTAAGCGTTTATAAACTCTGTGTTCATATGATTCATATAGAGAAGGGGGTATCAGGAAATTTGTGGAACAGTGATAAATATGGTTTATGGATCATTGATAAACGGTATAACTTCCACGGTATCCCCCTGTATGTGTATATCAAGTGCACCGTAGTCTATAGTGCAGTAGTGAGGGATGTTTCTTGCATCCAGCCTTTCTATTGTCTCGGGATTAGGATGGCCGTAAGAGTTATCGCGGCCTGCGGAAATTAAGGTAAGATCGGGCCCCAGGGCATCCAGGAAATCGTCGTAGGTTGAGCTTTTAGAGCCGTGATGCGCACATTTCAGGATATAGTATACATCTGTTATTTTATCGGACGCGCCGCCGGCCTCAGCCTTAAGCATATTGTTTCCACGTAGCATATCTGTAAGCGCTTCTTCACCCACGCCGCACAGGTCCCCCGTAAAAAGCATATGGATATCCCTGTAATTCATATCAAGGACCAGGCTTTCACTGTTTGGGTCTTCGCCGGTACATGAACTGTCGGGGTAAAGGCATCTAAACGTGATAGCGCCGCATTTAAATCTATCGCCTGCGATAACCGTGTATACAGGGACTTCTGCATTCTCGGCGGCGGATATAAGTTCTGTGTATGCTTCTCCGCCTGCCAGATGAGTTGATGAAGTCAGATAGAGGCCCTTTATTTTGGGCATTGTAAGACCGCGGTCGTTTACCATCTCGAGTATCCCGTTATAGTGATCAGCGTCCAGGTGCGTTATAAATACGGCATCGAGTGAAGAGACTCCTTTGGAAAAAAGAAAAGGAGCTATCCTGTAAGTTCCCACATCCGTGACATCGGTTGAACCGCCATCGATCATTATGTCTGTTCCACAGTTATCGGTTATGTATATACCATCACCCTGGCCTACATCTATGAGTTCGATATCTATCCCTGTTCTAAGCGAAGTGGTTAACATAACACACGCAAAAGAAAGATTCAGGATTATCTGGAGTTTGGTCTGTTTCTTTTTAAATAAGAGGATGATCGCAACAAGGAATATATAAATAACAAGCGATATAGTTTTGGGCTTGCCCGATACAAAGCGGTTTATAGGAAGAAGATCTGCCAGTCTGCATGACCATTCATAGAGCAGCAGGATAAGGTGTGTCGGAAACGACAGGATCTTTCCAAGAGGAATAAATATCGCACATCCTGCCAGTGCGATCATGGCACATCCAAGGAGAACACTCATAAGTGGGATGATATACAGATTGAGTATAACCGAGATCATTGGGAAGTAATAATAGTTATGAAGATAGATAGGAAGAGTGACTATGTTTATCGACAGACTCCCTGAAAGAAGCTTGGGAAAGATATCATCAAGGAGCGGAAGTATCATAAGCACTGCGCATATGGCACCGAACGAAAACTGAAAACCCGAGTAGAACAGATATGCAGGCTGATCTATAAGTATCAGAACTGCAGCGATGATCAGGGCAGTGGCCATATCATAGGTTCTATGCACAATATCAGCTGTCATTCTAAGTGAAAACATTATGATCGCGCGGGCTGCGGAAGCTGCCATACCGGTCATCATACCATACATGATCATGAGGATCATGGCTGTGACGGAGGATGCAAATGCCGGGATACGGCATTTTCTTAAGACGGTGACAAGCCCCATACCAAGCATTGAGATGTGCAGGCCTGATATGGCCAGGATATGCGCCACACCGTTTCGGGAATAAAGAGATCTGGTATCGGGTGACATAGCGGATTTATCGCCAAGCAGCATGGCTCGAATGAGAGCAGAGTCATCTGCATCAAAGCACAGGTCACAGAGTGCACCGATCCGGGTTCGTATCACGCTAAGGCGGTTTTTGATACGCCAATTAAGTGAAATATCCGATCTGTCACACCATAATACCCTGGTACCTGTCATGGAAAAAGCAATATGTTCAATGGCATAGTATCGTCTTGCGTCAAACTGTCCCGGATTGGTCGCAGGCCTAAATGACCTTACATTTCCCGATACGGTAACGATGGTTCCAAGCATAGTTTCCGGTGTATCTTCAGCCATATAACACATGATCATATCATTATCCGGGATTATATCTGTGCCTGTGATCACTTCATTGTCCGGTTCCGTGTCAATGTGATCCGAACCGGAATCGGCTTTACTTAAATACCATATCTTATTTAAACCATCGTCTTTTGGCTTATATTCTACGCGGGACAGTCTCCCGGTTACGGTTATGATATTTCCGTCATAGGAGGAGTAGTCTGCTATATTCAGGGGAAATATAAGCTGTATTATTAATAAAATAAGAATAAAAATAAGACCCGCGGTCGCAAGTGGTCTGCGCATAAATGTACTCCGAGGTCTCTCCGAACTATATAGAATTACAGATCATGAACATTATGTTTATATTTTGGAATCAAAGGAATCTCTTCAGTTCCTTCCACTTTGGCATACAATATCCTCCATTATCATATCATCGGTACTGACAAGCAATTTAAGGATATAAGGGACCTGTGCTGATCGATTGGGAGCCTTTGACCAGTAATTGAATTCTTTATAATAGTCTAGTGCATAATCCTTCATCGCATCGATGATCTTGGCGATGCATTCTTTTTTGGAGGGAGCATTTTCGACAAGTTCGAGTTCTGCAACGTAACAGGTTATACTGCCATCACTTTCATCGTCGACCGATACATGATATTTATAATCCTTGAGGATCTCAGCAAGCATACCCGAGTCCAGCATAGCGACATAATCATGTGTTCTGTTGATAAAAGCGGGTCTGTCGTGAACCACTGAGTCTATTGTAAGACTCCAGTTTTTACGCACTTCACTGGCATTTTTGTAATAGGAATTAGTGATCATATCATACTCTCCGCAGGAATAACGCACAAAACGTACAACTTGTACAAATACTATACATCCTATTCATAAGAGATTCAAGACATAATAAAAATATTTTAAATGATTCACGTCCTATTATATGTTTTAAATGATTCACCTTCTATTATAATTAGTGACGAATGCTCCTGTTTTGTGTAAAATGATGACAAGGCTTTGTTTTGATATAGGAGTGTTTGCGTGGCAAAGGAAACAAAGAGAAAGATTCCCATACTGGTACCTATGATCATCATCTTTTGCATGATGGTCGGTATGGTGGTGTATACATCGCGCACGATCAGGGATGTTGCGGTCGCTAATGTCAATGAGGTCGGAGAAGACAGGATATCGGCTGCGGCTGCGGGACTTGAGAATTATCTTGAGATGACGAAGAGTACGCTGTGGGTTACCGCGGACTCCGTGGATCATATGAGCCATAACGGGGCTACTTCGGAGGAGATACTCCGGTACATCACTGAAGAATCCACCAACCAGGAGCAGTACTTTGATGAGAATTACACCGGGATATATGGTTTTGTAGGGGGAGAGTATCTGGACGGAGTAGGCTGGGTGCCACCCGAAGACTACGATCCCACACAGCGTGACTGGTACAGGGATGCGATCAAGGCGGGCGGTGAAACTACCATTGTATCCCCGTATGTGGATGCACAGACCGGGGCTGTGATCATATCGATCAGCCGAATGCTTTCAAACGGCAAGGATGTGTTGTCTTTGGACGTCACCATGAACCATATCCAGGATATGATCAGTGAACTTCAGATAAAAGAAAAAGGGTATGGATTCATTGTAAACAATGGCGGATTGCTTATCGCGCACAGGGATGAGACGAAAAAGGGACAGTATCTGAATAAGACAGAAGAAGAAAAGCTCATCCTGAATAAGATCAAGGAAGTGGAAAACGGAAACTTTGAGCTTGAAACGGGCGGGCGTAAGAACACGTATTTTGTCCGTAAGGTTCTGGATCAGTGGTATGCCGTCATAGTAGTAAGCAGCCGTGAACTGTATGCCGAGATGTGGAAGCAGCTCATAATCAATATAGTCATATGTTCACTCATTTATCTTTTGATCTTTTTCTTCTATTATTTCGGATATGTGAACGAGAAGAATTATTCAAAACGTATAGAGGAAATGTTCGTAGAAGAGCAAAATGCGGCATATGAAGCCAAGGCACTTAAGCTGGAGAAAGAGTCCGCAGACCGGGCCAACAAAGCCAAGAGTGATTTCCTTGCGGAAATGTCGCATGAGATCCGTACGCCCATAAATGCTGTTCTCGGAATGAATGAGATGATCCTAAGGGAGAGTTATTTCGACGAAAGATCATCATATTTGGACCGGGCATCGGTCAAGGAGTCATTTGATAATATCAGGGCTTATTCTGGTAATATTGCGAGTGCCGGTAATAATCTTTTGTCCATAATCAATGATATACTTGATTTTTCCAAAATAGAATCGGGAAAGCTTGAGATCGTAAATGCCGAATACCAGTTCAGTTCCGTCCTTAATGATGTAAGTAATATGATCTATTACAAGGCCAAGGACAAGGATCTTGATTTTACGGTGGATGTGGATGAGACGCTTCCGGACGGGCTGTTCGGCGATGAGGTGCGCGTAAGGCAGATCATAACCAATATACTGAATAATGCAGTGAAATACACCAGGGAAGGTGGCGTAAGGTTTACTGTCAGAGGAAAGCGCCTGGAAGATTCCAAGGTTGCACTCACCATATCCGTTAAGGATACGGGTATAGGCATTAAGTCCGAGGATATAGATAAACTGTTCACCAAATTCCAGAGGGTCGATCTTAAGTCAAACAGTGCGATAGAGGGTACGGGACTGGGACTTGCGATAACCAAGAGCCTTCTTGATATGATGAACGGCAGTATCCGTGTGGAAAGCGAATACGGATCAGGTTCAGACTTTATCATAGATCTGACTCAGACGATCACCTCTGATGAGGCTATCGGCAATTTCCAGAACAGATTCAGACAGAACATGATAGAATCCAAGGCCTACACGGAATCATTCAGGGCTCCTTCCGCACGGATCCTTATAGTAGATGATACCAAGATGAACCTTAAGGTAGTTATAGGGCTTCTTAGGGATACTTTGATAAAGATCGATACAGCCGACAGCGGAGAAGAATCGGTAGAAATGTGCAAAAAAACCACATATGATGCGATACTTATGGACCAGCGTATGCCCAATATGGACGGAAGCGAGGCACTTAAGCTTATCAGGGCACAGGCAGATGGAGCAAACACCGGGACTCCGATCATATGCATGACGGCAGATGCAGTAGTCGGGGCAAAAGAAAGATATCTGGCGGAAGGCTTTACGGACTACATCACCAAGCCCATAGACAGCATGGAGTTAGAGCATATGCTGATGAAGTATCTGCCTGATGAAAAAATGGAATCCGTGGAGAAAAGGCTTGCTTCCGATGAACGGGTAGATCAGATCATAAAAAATGATCCTGTATATGTTAAACTGGCCGAAGCGGGATTTAATATCGAGGAAGGCCTGAAATTCTGTCAGTATGACGACGAACTGTACAAATCCATCCTTTTGGATTACGCACAGGGACGGGAAACCAGACTGCCTCATATTATTAGTTATTATGAGAATAAGGACTGGAAGAATTATGCGGTTTCGGTTCATGCGCTCAAGAGCTCATCCAAAACCATCGGAATAAAGGAACTTGCGGATATTGCAGCGCTGCTCGAGAGTGCGGCAAATAAAGGCGAATCTCAGACAGTGGAAGCCAAGCATGACCGTATGATAGGGATGTATAAGGCCAGGATGGAAGAGATAACAGAAGCTCTTGGGGATTCGGATGCTCCGGATATAAACATGCACGAAGAGGGAGATGTCCTTGAATTTCTGCCGGAAGATGGCTGAGCGGATATCAGTTTTTTATCTGCTGATTCAGACAGGATAGACAGATATGGCAAAAGAAAACGGTTTAAGATACAGGGGACTTTGCGTCCTCTGTTCATTCATATTGGCACTTACGGGATGCGGGGCAGCAGGCGGACCCGATGAGATAGAACTTATCGATGAGATGAGTCAGATTGATTTTGATATAGATTATCCCGTCGGGCAGATCACACAGGGCGTTATCGTAACCCAGGACTTTGTGAGCAATGCCCCGATCATCACACAGATATGGCTCTACGGAGCTACATATATGCGGGAAAATACCGCAACGGTTGATGTGGTTCTTTTTTGCGATAAGGGAAGTGCCCCGGCCGGAGAGGACGAAACCGGAAAAGACGGCGAAAAAGGAGATAGCACCAAAGACGGCATGACACAACTTGCCACTTGGACCATAGATTCATCCAAGATGGAAGATAATTCCATCATCAAACTTGATGTACCCGAGTCGGAACTGAATATGGATATGAACGGAGTACATTGTCTTATAGAGATATCGTCTCCCGACGGAGAGCCGGAGAAGAGTCCGACTTTCTGGATGACCGAGGAGGATGTATATCCCGACGGATCGCTGGGCATCAACGGATATGCACAGTATAACGACCTGTGGTTTCAGGTCATCGGAAAAGATAATCCCGAAATGTAAAAATTTATTATTTATTAATCGACAAGAACACCCATAAGGTAGTATTATTGATTTAGATGAATTTAAAATATTTTACCAAGGAGGAAAATAAATGGAAAAACTGTATTTTATCATCGGCAGCCAGGATCTGTACGGTGAGGAATGTCTCAAACAGGTAGCAGCTGACGGACGTGAGATGGTCGAATTCCTTAAAGGAAAACTGTCGGGTATTGTAGACATTGAACTTCTGCCCACTGTTGAAACGGCTGATATCTGCGTTAAGAATATGCGTAAGGCCGTTAATGACGATGACTGTGTCGGTGTTATCACATGGATGCATACATTCTCTCCCGCAAAGATGTGGATCAAGGGATTGCAGGAACTTAACAAGCCACTGCTCCATCTGCATACACAGGCTAACGAGAAACTTCCTTATGATGAGATCGATATGGATTTCATGAATTTGAACCAGGCTGCACACGGTGACCGTGAGTACGGTTATATAGTTGCAAGACTCGGAATACCTCATGAAGTAGTTGCAGGATATTACAAGCACGATAATGTAGTTGCCAGGATCTGCCAGTTCGCACAGGTTGCAAAGGCTATCAATCTGTCTAAGAACACCATGATCGCAACTTTTGGAAATAACATGCGTGATGTTGCCGTAACAGACGGTAACCGCCTTGAAGCCCAGATCAAGTACGGCTGGGAAGTTAAGTATTACGGTATAGGTGATGTGGTTAAACTTGCCAATGCAGCAACGGATGCTGAGGTTGATGCCAAGATGGCTGAGTACGAGAGCAAGTACACCATGGCTACGGACCGCATTGACGTGGTCCGCGAGCAGGCAAGATATGAAGTGGGCCTTGAGAAGTTCATTGCAAAAAATAAAGCGACCTGCTTTACGGATACCTTCCAGGATCTCTACGGACTTAACCAGCTGCCCGGTATAGCTGCCCAGAACCTTATGGGCAAGGGTATCGGATTTGGCCCCGAAGGCGATTATAAGATCAGTGCTTTCTCCGCTATCCTTATGAAGATGGCTGAAGGAAGAGACGGTGCTACAGGATTTATCGAGGATTATACATATGATATGACCGAAGGACAGGAACTTGAACTTGCATCACATATGCTTGAGGTTCCCCCGCAGTTTGCAGTAAATAAGCCGGAGATTCAGGTACATCCTCTTGGAATCGGCGGAAAGTCGGATCCTGCAAGACTTGTATTTGACGGTGTGACAGGAGACGGTATCCAGGTTACGCTGGTTGATATGGGTGATCATTTCAGGATCATATGTGCAGACGTAGAACTGGTTAAGCAGCCTAAGCCCATGCCCAAGCTTCCCGTAGCCAGGATCATGTATCGTCATAAACCCGATTTTGCAATCGGTACAGCTGCATGGTGTTATGCAGGCGGTGCTCATCATTCCGTTATCTCGACTGCACTTAACAGATCGGATATCGCTATGTTTGCACGTCTTACGGGAACAGAACTTATCACTATCGGTGATGATACTACTGAAGCAGACCTTCAGAAGTTCTTTACCAAATGATAATTAACTTAAAACAATGAGAGAAAAAGTCCGGAGAATCATAAATATAATGATCATAGTGCTGACTATTATCGGTGTCATAGTCATGGTATTCAATAAGGTCAGCGCTACCGGACTGACCGCAACGGGATTTGAAAATCTGAAGTTTTATACCGTGCTATCCAACGTATTTTCAGGTATCGTTGCGGTGGTACAGTCTTTTTTTGACAGACAAAACAAGCGTTATTTAAGCACTCTCAAACTTACGGCGGCCTCGGCGGTCTCGCTCACATTAATTGTAGTGGGGGGATTCTTCGGGCCGCTTTACGGTTGGAGTAACTTCTATCACGGCTCCAATATCTTTTTTCATCTGATCGTTCCGTTATTGTGTATGGCGGAATATCTTGCGGCACGCCATGAACATAAGACAGGCCTTAAACAATGCATCATTGCATCCTCGACAACTACGGTATATGGGATAGCATATGTCGTAAACATAGCAGTGAACGGGATTGGTACGTGGCCCGAGAGTAATGACTGGTACGGATTCCTTAACTGGGGTTATGCCATGGGGGCTGTAATATTTGCCGGAATAGTCTTCGTTAACTTCCTGATAGCGTGTCTTCTGGGACGCCCTTGGAGTAAAAAATAATCTTTTTGCATTTCGTGTATTTTTTTCATACATCTCGTGCGCAGATTCGTATTAGCTTGATTTACCATGATACATTAACATCGGTTTGAGTGGTTTGGCATAAATACCGCTCAAAGGAATCATATAAATCTATAATTCTTGGAACGCCCGCTCCATCGAGCCAAGTCTATAGTCCATCAACTTTACCTATTATAGGAGGGATTTAAAGTGAGAAAAAAGAACTTGGCAAGTCAGAAAGTTATCAAAGCGATCACAATCGGTTTATCGGCATTCATGGCACTTTCACAGCCTATGGCTATTTTTGCGGAAGGTGATACCAATCAGGATGTATCTCAGTCTGACAGCCAGCAGAAAGTGGATCAGACTGCTGCTACTCCGAGTACTGCCACCGTTACTTCCGGTAATGCAGTTACAGCCACTGTAGAAGCAGATGAAGCCGTAAAAGCAGCAATGGGTGGAAATTATGAAGAAACTGCACAAACGCAACCGGAAGTGTCTATGGTTGAGACTTTAGACGGTGTTGTACCGGTGACTCCGCCAGTGTCACAGGATACAGTAGCTACGCCTGACACAGCTAAGCCTGACCCATCAGCAGTTAAGGATGCAACGGATTCTAAGATTGAGAAAATAGATAAGAAGCTGACCGATGCTGATTTAGCATTGGAGGGCAAGGATGCAACAGAAGGAAATACAGAGATTGAAGGTATCAAAGATCAAGTAGAGGATCTTTATAAACTCAATGCTGATGCTGACAAGGCTGTAAAGAATTATGAAGATAAATTAGATAACGTTGAAGGGACAAATATAACATTAACAGGTTCCCTGGCGTACACTGCAGCGACAGCGGCGACTACAGCTGAAGGAGCAGCTAGTGCAGCAGTCACAAATATGAATACAGCAAAAACAGATGCAGATAAGGTCGAAAGTATGGCTTCTGCAACATATGTGGGCCAGGCTGCTGCAATACAGGCACAAAATGAGGCTGCAAAGATAGCCGGCGATGCAAAGGACAAGGCTGATGCGGCAAAGGCAGAACAAGCCAAGGCTGAGCAGGCTGTGACTGATGCACAAGGTGCTGTTGATGAGGCTACACAGAAAGTCGAAGCAGCACAGAAAGCATTTGATGATGCTACAGGTAAAGTCGAAGCAGCACAGAATAAGTTTGATGAACTCATAAAAGCATATGGCTTGGAAAATGTTCTTTTGGATGAGAAAGGCAACCTGATTCTTGACGACAACGGAAATCCCAAGGGTATCGGTGACGGGTTGGTTAAAGCAGCAATTTCCGCTTCATGGGATGCACTTCAGCTGGCTAAAGGCGATCAGAGTGAGGCAAAGACCGGGCTTGAGACGGCAAAGAGCGAGCAGTCGAAAGCAGCAGATGCTGTAACCAAAGCAGAGAAGGCTCTTGAGGATGCAGAGAAACTAGCCCAGGATAATCAGGCAGCTTATGCAAAGGCAGCAAAAGACCTTGAAAGGGCTAATCTTATAGTCGAAGTTAATGAGTCGGAAAAGAAAAAGAGTGATGCTTATAAAGATTACATCAACTTTTATTATATACCTTATCTTAATGTTGTTGCTTCTAGCAACCTATCGTCAGCCAATGATGAACTGGCCCAAAAGCTGATCAAGTTCAAGCTGTATGAAGAGGGAATAGACACTAATGATATAAGATTTGGTAATGAAGGAAGCAATATAACCGTTACTTACGGACCTGATGATGCACTTGTTACCAGGCGTTTTACCTATGCATCATATTATGGGTGGCTTGATGTCAGTGAGATTAAACAGACTAAAGTCGGAAATAAGGAGGTAATAATAAGATCTTACTATACTGATAAATCCGGAACAGAAGTAACAATTCCTGAAAATGCAAAATTAAAAGAGGATAAAGAATCACAGCCACAAAATGATTACTATTATAAAAGCGAAATAAGCATTAAACAGCCGGTAAGTGAGAGAACGATTCTTGTAGATGCTTATTATAATGGACGAAAGCTTAAAAAGGAAAACTATAAATATGTGGAAAAGGATCAGTATGGATATTATATCCCGGACCAGTGGGGATTTGGAAAAAATTATCTTTATAATGTCGAAACACGTACTGAATACTATTATACTGATGATAATGGCGAAGAGCATATAGTTAAAGATAATAAATTGGATAGAGTAACTGAATATTATTATGTAGATTCATATATAGATAATAGTACCGGACAAACGAAAACTAAAATTTGTGTTGTCAATAAAGATGACACATTAGTAGATCCAATATTTGGCCATAGAACCATTATTGTAAATGGACAACCTAAAGACGTTTTAGAGAGACCAGCTTACTATACAAATATTAAACAAGAACGCAAAGTAGTTGTGTATCTGCATAATGTTACCGAACAAATACCGATATATACGGATACATACACTTCATTATGCAAGGAATGGGATTACTATAAAGCCAATAAAGACATAACAGCTGACACTGTAAATAATAAGGAGAAAAAGTTATATGATGATTTAAATGCTATAGTAAATTATAACAAGACAGAACTCCAGAATGCATCAGACAATGCTAAACAAAAAAAGGCTGAAGCAGACCAGAAAGTTGCAAATGCAACAGCGGCATTAGATGTTCTTACAGCTAAGAATGAAAAAGTGCAGAAAGCATATGATAAAGTCATGGAGGCAATTAACGCACTTAAGGCAATGCAGAAGATAGCAGGAGTCAGCGAAGAAGCACTTCAGAATATGAAGAATAATCTTGCGGCAGCTGAGACCAGTTTAGAGAAGGCTCAGGAAGAAGCAGGTAAAGCTGAAGAAGCAGCAACTGCAGCCGTGAAAGAAGCAGATAGGGCAGCAGAAGCAGCCAAGGCTACATTTAAGTTCGTTACTCCCGCAACTCCTTCAACAGGCGAAGATATACAGACAGAGGTTTCCGGTGATATTAATGCCGGTGGCAGTACATCAACAACTCCTTCCGTAACTCCTTCAACCGTACCCACACGTGTAGCAGGTTCAGTACCGGAAGGCACTGGTGCACTACTTACTCCTAACGTAGAAGCAGGTGTGGCAGGAGCACGAACAGGAAGAAATGCAGGTGCAGGAAGAGCCGTTGCAGCAAACGGTAACGGAAATGTACGGATCGGAGATGATCAGGTAGCTCTTGCAGGCGATCTTGAAGAAGCTAAGGCTGATGTGGCTGAGGAGGCCGTTGCAGAAAGCACAGATAATAAGCCTGCAACAGCAATTATAGAAGAAGGAGAGATTCCTGCGGCTCAGTCTATAGAAGAAGGAGCCCTCACCTGGTGGATATGGCTTCTTGTGGTAATGGCAGCTGCAGCCGGCCTGGGTGTCTATAAATATACTGATAATAAGAAAAAGAATCAGAATCAGCCTACTGAATAAATGCTTATACATAGGTTAAAGGGATGGAGTAAAAGGGAACTGCTCATTTGAGTGGTTCCCTTTTACATGAAATGAATATATAAAAGCATGAATTCAACAAAAGAGCCTGTATTCAAACGTTTTCGCATTTTGTGCACACAAAGCAGCATTTCGTGCACAGTTTCGTATGGGATCATGTTATGATGGTACATTAGAAACAGTTTAGTGTAGTTTTTTGATAAACAGGTGATTCATATGCGTATAGCGATATGTGATGACAGCAAGATAGATGCCAAGAGGATCAATTGGGCTCTTATGGATCTGAGTAATGATCTGGAAACGGATTATTATCCTTCCGGACATGATCTTATCGATGCACTTAAAAACGGCGAGAAATTCGACGCGGTATTTCTTGATGTGTATATGCCCGGTGAATTCGGTGTTGATGTTGCGGAGCAGTTAAAAGCGATCTCTCCAAGGACAGATATCATCTTTTGCACATCAAGTAAGGAACATGCAGTCGATGCGTTCAAGGTTGAGGCTATAGATTATCTGGTTAAACCTTTTGAAGAGATCGATGTGGTCAAGGCTCTGGCACGAGTTAATCTGGCAGCGGAGATGAGAAGCAACTCCCCTATCATGCTAAAGAGCGGTTCGGAGATCCTTATTTTCCCTCCCGAAAGTGTCCTCAGGATAGAGAGTGATAAGCATTATACGATCATAACCAAAGCGGATGGCGATTCCGAGAGAGTCCATATGGGTTTCTCGGCTGTATATGATCTTTTCCGGGACAGGTTCATGCTGATCAAGAGAGGTCTTAGTGTATGCATGGATCATGTTGAGAAGATAGTCGGAGACGTTGTCTATATGAACGATGGCTCATCTTACATCATGAGCAGGGCAAATAAAGACCAGATCATAAATCAATTCCTGGGATATATGGAGAATAAGAAATACAACAAGTAAGGGAGAGTAAACAGTAATGGCCAAATTTGATGACGAGATAATGGAGTTTGCACCGGCAGGGAATGATGATAGCACTTCCGGTTATCCGGAAGGATATGAAGACGATATTATAAATGCAGTTGCAGGCATAGGACTCGATACCGAAGCCGGACTTAAATACAGCTACGGGGATAAGGCTTTCTATGTTGAGATAATGGGAGATTATATAAACGAATACGCAGATAAGAGTACCAGACTTGAATCCTATTATGAAGGAAATGTATACAGGGAATATCAGGTGCTCGTACATTCCATCAAGAGCACATCAAGAACAATAGGCGCTACGGCACTTTCGGAAGAAGCCAAAAGACTTGAAGATGCGGCCGCAGAGGAAAATGCTTCTTATATTAAAGAACATCATGAGCCTTTTATGAAAGAGTATGCCAAACTGGCCGGTGAACTGTCGGCTGTCATGAATAAGGAGAGGATTAGTGGCTGATTGGGTAATAGTCGTTGATGATGATACCGAAAATCTGAAACTTGCGGGGAGTATATTAAGTAAGAACGGGATGCGCGTTACTGCACTTAAATCGGGAAACACATTCCTTGAATATATTAAGGAACACGGTGAACCGGATATCGTGCTTCTTGACATAATGATGCCCGACATGGACGGGTTTGATACGCTCATCCGTTTGAGAAACTATGAAGAGAGCAGCGGATCGGGGTCTGTTCCGGTCGTATTTCTTACTGCAGATGAGAACCGTCAGCATGAAATGCGCGGTTTCCAGATGGGGGTCTCGGACTTTATTCATAAGCCTTTCGATCCGGATATCTTTGCACAGAGAGTTGCCAATATAATCGCATCAAGCAAAAAGATGATAAGCATCGAAGAAAAGGCAACTCATGATGACCTTACGGGATTTCTGACCAAGGATCCCGCAAATGAACAGATATCTTCCATGTGTCTGAAGGAATTCGGAAGTCTGTGTATGATAGATCTTGATTCTTTTAAGCTTGTAAACGATATGTACGGTCATGAAATGGGAGACCGCGTTCTGGTCAAGTTTGCGGATGTTTTGCGCGCAAATATGACAGAAGGCAGCATCTGCGGACGAATAGGCGGCGATGAGTTTTTGCTTTTTGCCCTGAACATGCAAAGAGAAAGCGATATAGCCTCATTTACAGGAAGGGTAAATGACGGATTTACGGATGCGGCCAAGGAACTGCTCGGAGAAGATCACAGGATACCGCTCGGTGTTTCTATAGGTGCCGTATCCGTTCCAAAACAGGGAACCGAACTGGATGAGCTTTTTAACATGGCCGACAAGGCTTTGTATACGGTAAAAGATAACGGAAAGCACGGTTATGCTCTGTATCATGACGAACACTTAAATGCCATGACGGATGCATCCGGAGCCTATATGGATCTTAAGACCCTGTCCAAAATGCTTGAGGAAAGAAGCATTCCCCAAAGCGTTATGTGGATGGGACGTGAGGCGTTTGGAAATGTATACCGTTATATGATGCGCTACCTGGAAAGATATGATATTTCCGCATATAAGGTTCTGTTTACTCTGTGTCACAAGGACAAGGATATTACGGATGAGCAAAGGGAAGAAGTGGCGGATTCTTTCAGGGAAGTCATACAGACCACCTTACGAAACAGCGATATCATGGTCAGGATAGGCATCGACCAGTTTTTTCTGCTCCTGCCCGAACTTAATCCCGAACATATAGACAGAGTCATAAACAGGATGTCGGGAGCATGGAAAAAGAGTAACCAGGGCCCTGCGACCGAACTTGAACTTGAGTATGACAGGAT
Organism: Lachnospiraceae bacterium; assembly: GCA_024691305.1. Taxonomy (GTDB): domain Bacteria; phylum Bacillota; class Clostridia; order Lachnospirales; family Lachnospiraceae; genus XBB2008. The sequence goes on from JAILNS010000031.1 coordinate 70,926, forward strand.
AGCCTCAGACTCACGTCATGATATTAAAAGTTCAGGCAGCGATTCAGATCTTGTGGTAGTCGTGGATGATGATCACAGCAATCTCATGATGGCGGAACGTATCCTCAAAAAAGAAGGCATGAATGTCGAATGCATAGGGTCGGGTACCGAACTCCTCGAATATGTTCAGGATCATGATCCCGCACTCATACTTCTTGATGTAAATATGCCCGGAATAGACGGCTTTGAGACCATGCAGCGTCTTACATCCAGGGGAGGGCGGATCGCCAGGATACCCGTCATCTTCCTTACCGCAAATGATGATGATGAGACCGAGACACAGGGTTTTGTCATGGGGGCCATGGACTTTATACGTAAGCCTTTTGTTCCGGAGATACTTATAATGCGTGTAAAACATGCGATCAGTCTGATAAGGCTCCAGAACCATCTAAAGAGTGAAGTCAGTGAGAAGACAGAAGAGAACGAAAGCCTGTCGCTTCATATAATCCAGGCACTTGCATCTGCGGTCGATGCCAAGGACATGTATACGAGCGGTCATTCCGGAAGAGTGGCTGAATATGCGCGCATGATCTCAGCAAGATACGGATATGATGAGGAAGCTCAGGATAAGATATATATGATAGGCCTGCTCCATGATGTGGGCAAGATCGGTATATCGGATGCGATCATCAACAAGGTCGGAGCTCTTGATGATAAGGAATATGAGATCATCAAGACTCACCCTGTACAGGGGGCCAAGATACTTGGCAAGATCAAGGAGATGCCCGAACTTGTGATAGGCGCTAAATGGCACCATGAAAGATATGACGGCAAAGGTTATCCCGACGGACTTACCGGTGAAGATATACCTGAAGAAGCCAGGATAATAGCAGTAGCCGATTCATACGATGCAATGACCAGCAGAAGGAGTTATCGTGATGCACTTCCTCAGGAGAAGGTCAGATCCGAGATAGTCAACGGAAAAGGTACTCAGTTCGATCCTAAATTCGCTGAAATAATGCTTGAACTGATCGATGAAGATACTCAGTACAGTATGCGGGAAGAATGATATGAATAATAATTCCGAAGAGAACGAACTGTATAAATCTTCTCATATAATGATCCTCTTAAGCTATACCATGTTTTCCGTGATACTGACCGCAGAGTCTCTTATCATGGGTTGGGAAAAATGGGCGATCCTGCTTATTGGCGCAGGTATTACGGGTGCATGGATCATACATATACAGAGCCGCTTAAGCAATAAGGGAAGGCTCTGGGTCTATTCCGTGCTTATGATGGTCACGTATTTCTTCTACGGGATACATCTTACGAGTACCTTTGATATAGCCATAGTCATGAGCATAGTCATTATGCTCTACACCATGTCCGGCGAAAAGGCGTTCATAGCGCTGTGCCAGGTGACTTTCTTCATAACATTTGCTTATGATATCATCGCCATGATCATAGCGGGTGAGAAGTTTGACAGCCTGATCGTGACCAGGGCAATGCTTCATGTAGCCATGATCCTTATGGCGGGCTGGATCGCACGTACGATCATAGATAAATGGAATGAGATGATCCGCCGCACAGGCTCAGAGATAAATCAGCTTAAGGTCCAGACTGACAGGTTGAATAACTTCCTTGCAAATGTCTCGCATGAGATCAGAACGCCTGTCAATGCCGTAATGGGCCTTTCTTCCATTCTGGAAAAAGCAGATCTGCCTGAAGATATACTTGATGACGTATCCGCAATTTCCAAAGCGGGGCACCGTGTTGCCGAGCAGATGGGGGATATCCTTGATTACACCGAGATCGATATGGGCAAACTATCTGTCAGCAACGAACGCTACATGATCGGTTCGCTCGTAAATGACTGCCTGACACAGTTGTCTTTTGCCGATGATCACGGAGTGGATCTGGTAGTTGACATGGAGGCGCAGACTCCGTCGGAACTTATCGGAGACGCCGACAAGATCAAGAAGATACTCTGGCATCTGATCGTAAACGGATATAAATTCACCTCGGAAGGGGGCGTATATGCCCATGTATTTCCCGTTAAAAGAGAATACGGTATAAACCTGATCATTGAGGTGAAGGATACAGGAATAGGTATCGGTGAAGAGGAACTTGAGCATATATATGAAAGGTTCTACCAGTCGGATTCCGGACAGACCAGAGCGGTCGGAGGCCTGGGACTCGGGCTGTCTATCGTTAACGGGTTCGTGAGCAGCATGGGCGGAGTCATGACTATAGAAAGCACTCCAAACGTCGGTACCACGGTCAGAGTAAGCATTCCCCAGCAAATATCGGATGAAGATCCATGTCTGTCTGTAGGAGATAAGGATAATTGTAAGGTTGCAGGATTCCTTGGTTTCATGACGACCGGTCATACGGAAGTCAGGGAATACTATATGAAGATGATCGCTCATCTCGTATCCGGGCTTTCTGTTCCGTTTAGCAGGGTGCAATCCATTGAAGACTTAAGATCGCTGGTCGAACGATCTGAGATAACCCATCTGTTTGTAGGGACCGGAGAGTATCTGGAAAACCGCAGTTATATAGAATCACTTACAGATAAGATGAATGTAGCGGTTGTTGCCGACAGGGGATTTGATGGAAAAACAGGACCGAGGATCACCCTTCTTGCCAAACCTTTTTACGGGGCTCAGGTGGCTAACTTCTTAAATCATGCGTTTGAGATGGGTATATTCCTTGCGGAAGAGAAGATGAGGTGCCCGGGGTTAAAAGCCCTCGTTGTGGACGACGAGCCGATGAATCTGCTCGTTGCAAGAGGGATATTTGAAAGTTACGGAATGGAAGTCGAAACTGCCGCAAGCGGAGAAGAGTCCGTCGTAAAATGCAAGGAAAATACATACGATGTGGTCTTCATGGATCACATGATGCCCGGTATGGACGGAGTTGAAGCCATGAAGAGGATCAGAAATGAGATGGCTCATTCGGGAAAAGATATTTCCGTGATCGCTCTTACCGCAAATGCTATAAGCTCCGCCAAGGAAATGTTCATGGCCGAAGGATTTGACGGTTTTGTACCCAAGCCCATAGAACTGCCCGAACTTGAGCGGGTTCTTAAGCATGTACTTCCAAAATCTGCGATAGTATACGAGAAGATGATAGGTGAAGAACATGAATCCGGGGCCGAAACAGGAGAGACGGACGAGGCCCTTAAACCGGACGAGGCACTTAAACCGGATGAGGCACTTATACTGGACGAGGCTTTGGCACTCAAATACTGCATGGGTGACAGAGATCTGTATAATGCGCTCATTGCAGAATACGTTAATGACAGGGAGACCAAGGTCAAAACACTGAATGAACTGTACGAGGCACGTGAACTTAAAGATTATGCGATAAAAGTTCATGCGATAAAGAGTACCTCCAAGACCATAGGCGCCATGAAGGTTTTTGAGGAAGCAAAGGACTTAGAAGCAGCTGCCAAGTCAGGTGATGAAGCATATGTTGATTCAAATCATCCCGGATTTATTAAGGATTACGAGAATCTTATGATAAGTCTTAGTCCCGGTGAAGATGGCGGGGACGAAGTCTTAGAGTTTGAACCCGAAGGAAGTTCTGATGACGAGTAAGGAAACCGGATATAAAAATAATACAGAGATGCTCCATTTTCTGATAATGTCGTTTCTTACCCTTCCCGCGATGTTTTTATATTATTTTGCGTCTTTTATATGGGATGTGAGACAGCGGGAAAAAGGCAATGAAATGCTTATTATGATAGGGATAATGATCATCTGTCTTGTTCTTGTCATAGTTGCCTTAAAAAGAGGTAATCCCGGGATCATTCCTGTTTTGATAGCGCTGATAGAGATCGTAGTGATAATCCCGGAGAATGCACTCAGGGGGAACTTTAACCTCGGAGTAACGATGTGGTATGCAGCCGGAGTATTATATATAGTCACGCTCATAAAAGGCAGGATCAAATATGTTCTTTTTGCGATAGAGGCTGTGACTGCTGTGGTTGTTCATTATATGTTCTATACGAATGCATCCGGAGGAACAGCGCTTGCAGTAACAGAGTATATCGCCGCATACATAGCAGCACTCATGGTCTGTGTGATGATAATAGTCATGGTCGAATATGAGATATATCTGCAAAAGACCGCAGTCCGTGATGCCGAAGAAAGACGGCGTGAGATAGAAGAATTAAACATGGCGCAGAATCGCTTTTTCTCAAGTATGAGCCATGAGATCAGAACACCCATAAATACGATAATCGGATTCAATGAGATGATCTTAAGGGATGCTGTGTCGGAAGAAGTCGCAAACGATGCCGAGAATATCAAGTCGGCTTCCAAGATACTCTTATCTGTCATAAATGATATCCTTGATATGTCCAAGATTGAGTCGGGACAGATGGAGATCGTTAATGAAGCATACGATGTAGGAGAGATGCTCTCTGAGATAGTTAATATGATGTGGGGAAGGGCTCATGAGAAGGGGATAGAGTTTAAGCTTGATATAGATCCCACACTTCCCGGGATGCTCTTCGGTGATGAGGTCCGTATTAAGCAGATACTCATAAATCTGCTTAATAACGCCGTAAAATACACACGTGAAGGAAGCATAACACTGTCGATACACTGTGAAAAAAAGGCCGGGGACAAGGTTAAGGTCATATATTCGGTCGAGGATACGGGCATGGGTATCCGCAGGGAGAATATCCCATATCTCTTCAATGCCTTCAGGCGTGTTGAAGATGAAAAGACCAGATATATAGAAGGAACAGGACTGGGACTTTCGATCGTTAAACAGCTCACGGACCTTATGGGCGGAGAGGTATCGGTAAACAGTATATATACCAAAGGATCTACTTTTACAGTGAGTCTGGAACAGGAAGCTGCGGGAGAAGAACTACTGGGTGAGTTTGATCCCAAACGGATCGGAAACGTTCATACGGAACACAGACACCACAGCAGGTTTGAAGCTCCGAATGCACGTGTGCTCATAGTGGATGATAACCGTGCGAATCTTATGGTCGCAGTTAAACTGCTTAAGGAAACACAGGTTCAGACCGTAACTGCCCAAAGCGGTGCGGAATGTCTGGAGCTTACCCTGGAGTCTCATTATGATGCTATTCTTATGGATCATCTGATGCCTGAAATGGATGGTATAGAATGCCTTAAATCCATACGTGAGCAGGCGGGTGGTATGTGCCGGGAAACACCGGTAGTGGTGCTTACGGCAAACGCGGCCACGGAAGACCAGAAGATGTACAAAAGTGCCGGGTTTGACGGGTACCTGACCAAGCCCGTAGAACCTGACAGGCTTGAAGAAATGCTCGCTGCTGTTCTACCTAAGGATCTTATCCATAACGAAGGTACGGATAATGATGAATCCGAAAATGTCGATCAGATCAGAAGAGCCGGACGTAAGAGAGCTCTCATCATAACCACGGATTCGGTATGTGACCTTCCGCCCAGGCTCTTGCAGAGCTTTAAGGTGCCTGTGCTTTCATATAAGGTATATACGGATACAGGTATCTTTACGGACGGATATGAGGCCGAGGGCGATGTTATGGTCAGATATATGGCTGATACGGGAAGAACCGCCAGAAGCCGTGCTCCCGAAGTATCCGACTATGAGAATTTCTTTGCGGAACAGCTGTCTTATTCGCAGCGTATCATACATATAACGATGGCACGCGGGTCAAGTAACGGCTATGCAAACGCATGTGAGGCCGCAAGGTCTTTTGCCAATGTCAAGGTATTTGATTCCGGACATCTTTCAAGCGGTATGGGACTTATGGTACTTACTGCAGCCGGGATGGTTGATTCGGGGCAAACAGATCCCGATGTGATATTAGATGCACTTCTTAAGAAAAAAGAACGTATATCGACTAGCTTCATGGTTGAAAGTACCGATTATCTCTACCGGGGTGGCAGGATGCCCGAGCGGATAAACAGGCTGTGCACGTCTCTTATGATCCACCCTGTGATATCTCTTAAGGACAGCCGCATGCGAATATCCGCGGCCGTGATCGGAGGAAAAGAAAGAACCAGAAGACAGTATATGAAAAGAACTTTCCGTGATGCGGGCAATATAGACAGGAGTATACTGTTTATCACTTATGCCGGCATGAAAAAGGCCGAGCTTGAGGAGATCAAAAAAGAAGTATCCAGGATGATCATTTTTGATAAGGTATGTATCCAGAAAGCCTCTCCTGCGATATCAATAAACTGCGGACCGGGAAGTTTCGGACTGATATTTGCAAGAAAATAGAGATGACTTTATATACTTTTTTGGCATGGTTTTTTGTGATAGAATAAACAGGTAGGTTTCGGATACACTCGTATCCGTATGAAGATTAAAAAACTATAACAGATTAAAGGGGACTATCCATGATCAAAGAAAACAAGATCTTTTTGGGAATGGCAGACGGTGAGGAAGTCGATTTTGAACTGAAGATGAGTAACCGTCACGGACTTATAGCAGGTGCCACAGGTACCGGTAAGACAGTCAGTCTTAAGGTTCTGGCTGAAAGTTTTAGCGATGCGGGCGTACCTGTATTTATGGCAGATGTCAAAGGCGATATCGCCGGCATGTGTGCTGCAGGCGAGTCAAAGGACTTCATAAAGACCAAGGTCGAGCAGTACGATCTTATGAGCCAGGGATTTGAATTTAAGGGTTATCCCGTAAACTTCTGGGATGTATACGGCAAAGGCGGCATGCCGCTTAGAACTACCGTATCCGAGATGGGTCCGCTTCTCATGTCCAGGATCCTCGGACTTACCGAGACTCAGGAAGATGTTCTTACCGTAGTATTTAAGATAGCAGATGACAACAAACTGCTCCTTATCGATACCAAGGATCTCAAGGCAATGCTTGCATATGTAGAAGAGAATTCCGCAGAACTTGCGCTTGACTACGGTAATATGTCCAAGCAGAGTCTTGCAGTTATAGTACGAAGTATCGTTGCACTTGAGAGCCAGGGCGGAGACCAGTTCTTCGGAGAGCCTGCGCTTGATATAAATGACTGGCTTAAGACGGATCTTGACGGTAAGGGAATGATCCAGATCCTTGATGCAAGAGAACTGGTTAATTCTCCCGATATGTATTCGACATTCTTACTCTGGATGATATCCGAACTATACGAAGCACTTCCCGAAGTAGGTGACCTTGAGAAACCCAGGATGGTATTCTTCTTTGATGAGGCACATCTTCTTTTTGATACCGCTTCCAAGTCACTGCTTGAGAAGATAGAGCAGATAGTTAAGCTTATAAGATCCAAGGGTGTCGGCATCTTCTTTGTAACCCAGTCTCCCAGAGATATTCCCGATTCCGTACTGGCACAGCTTGGTAACAAGGTCCAGCATGCACTTCATGCGTACACACCCGCAGAGATCAAGGCTGTTAAGCAGGCGGCTGAATCATTCCGTGCAAATGATGCTTTTGATACCTATGATACACTGATCAATCTCGGTATCGGTGAAGCACTTGTATCAACGCTTGAGGCAGACGGTGTTCCTACCGTGGTTAAGAGGACCTCGATCCTTCCTCCTCAGTCACATCACGGTGCCATAGAAGATTCTACCAGAAAACAGATTATAGAAGGCAGCGCACTCTATAAGAGATACAATGACTTCTTTGACAGAGATTCCGCATATGAATTCCTGACCAGGAAGAATATGGAAGCAGAAGCTGAAGCCGAGAGATTAAGAGCTGAGGCAGATAAGAAGAAACAGGAAGAGATAGAAGCCAAGGAAGCAGAGAAGGAAGCTGCCGAGAAGGCTAAACAGGCCGAGAAGGAAGAAGCCGCAGCAGCGAAGCAGGCAGAAAAGGAAGCGGCCGCAGCAGCAAAGCAGGCAGAGAAAGAAGCCAAAGAAGCCGAGAAGGCAGCTCTTGCAGCTGAGAAAGCAGCCGAAAAAGAAGCAGCAGCCAAGAAGAAAAAGGTTAAGAATGTCATATCCTCTACTGCAGGCAGTGCCGGCAGTACGGTAGGACGTGAACTTGGTAATGCACTCGGAAGCGCAGTAGGCGGTAAGTTCGGTAAGAAGATCGGCGGTAACGTGGGATCTACACTTTTCCGCGGCATATTAAAGACTCTGTTCTCACTTTGATCCATACGGCAGGATACTTTGACACCTTATGGATATTATGGATAACGGGAACGGGCGTACAAACATAAACAGAATATCCGATGCAGTCGGTTTGATATGTTTCATTATCGGAGCAGGTGTCCTTTTTAGGACTGCCTGCTTCGTTTTGTCAGAAGATATCTGGTTTGACGAACTGTTTACCGCACAGCTTGCATCCAAACCATTCGGGCAGATGATAGAACTGGATTCTGCAGATGTGCATCCTCCGCTTTATTATTTGATAGTCAGGCTGGTTTACATAATCTTGCATCCGCTGACCGGTATGAGCAGTGTTGTTGCTTCCAAGATCGCATCCATCATTCCGTATGTATTTACTTTTGCTTATCTGCTCACATATGTACGCAAACGCTTCGGGCTGCTTGCGGGCGGTATTGCCTTTTTACTTATGGAGACAATGCCCCATATGAGTGAATATATGGTCGAAGCAAGGATGTACTCATGGAGCGCATTTGTTCTTCTTGCTATGTTCATACATGCGATGGAGTTTTTGGATGAGGGCAGATACCGTCATATGATATTTATGCTTATTTACGGTATAGCGGGTATGTATCTTCATTATTATGCTTTGATAGGAGCCGGTATCATAGCTGTCGGAACGACCGTGATAAGTTTTGTCAGGGGAGCCGGACGTAAGGTGAGGATATCCTTGTGCGTATGTATGGCAATTGCACTGATTGCTTATATTCCGTGGATAGGAGCCATGTCAGGGCAGGTCGGACAGGTTTCCGCAAGCTATTGGATCCAGCCGGTTTCCGTAAGGACGATCGCGGGAAGTGCCAAATATATTTTTATGCCGCAGTTTGAAAACAGCATTCTAAGTTATGCATGTGCGGTAGTGATGATCCTTGCATATGTATTTACGGTTGGAAGATTCATATTTATCCATGCCCGTAAGAAACAGTTCTTTGAATGTACTTATGTGGCGGGTTCTGTGATGATCCTGATACTTCTTGTTTTGGCAGGGATCGTGGCATCGGTTATTATAAGGCCTGTTTTCGTATACAGATACATGTTTCCGGCCATGTTTATTTTTTGGCTGGGAGCTGCAGTGTCGCTTGCTTATAATGTGACATCCGACATATCAAGATACGGTGTCAGGGGTGTTTTGTGGATAGCAGTTATTGCGGTTTACATAATTTCGTGCGTGCGCTGCTTTAATCTGTTCAGGTGGGAAGAAGCACGTAAAAATCAGGGAATGAAAGATTTTGGCACTGTGATCGAAGAGGTCCAAAATGAATATCCGGATACGATGGTAGTATGCAATTTTAATCAGGTTCAGGCGATCATGTGGAACTATCTGGATAATGACAGTATCCTCTGGGGATATACCGACGAGACCCTGATCGGGGATATATGTGACAGATCGCCCATGGTAATGACGGAAGATATTGATGAACTAAAAAGCACGGTAGAAGCCGGCGGACAGGACAGTTTTCTTTTCTTTGGAAGCGGTAATGCCAGAGAGGAAATTTTGGACTATTGGGAATCTAACGGAATGTTTACAAAAATGTTACAAGATAGTTGCTTTTTAGAGCGGTATTATATTAATATATATGAAGTTAGGTTCGAAAGGTAATCCCATGCGAAAGATCAAAAGAAAGACAAAAAAAGTGATAATAGGCGCTGCGATAGGAACTATGATCACAGCAGCTTTGTTACTCAGTGCCTTTGCCTTTTCCGATGTTGATGTATCTGCATCCGAAAGAGTAGTGGAAGAAATGGCAGGAGACGGCACTTATATGACAGCCCAGGCTGCAGAACTTGATACAGTCATATCCGAAGAGGGCGTGACCGAGAATCCGTTAGGCGACTTGGAAGAAGCCACAGAAGAAGATGTTGTACGTAATGTGGAAAATCTTGGCGCCGATAAGGATTATCTGTCAGAGATGGATAAGGAAGAGATCAAGGATCTGTCTGCGGAGGCACTTAATAACGAAGGGCTTGATACTTCGGTAGCCGACGGTGCAGTTGTTACAAGAGGTATCACATATAATCTTCCCGAAGGTTTCATAGAAGATCCGGATTATCCCGGAATGTATGTGACCGAGAGATATCCGATCGATGCCAGCAATATGGTTTATACCGAACTTGATGCGGATTATACCCTTCAGCTTATGGATGAAGCGTATTTTGAAGAGACTGTCGAGAATATCTTTGCAAGCAGATACGGTCAGGCCATAGATGTTACGATCACAGAATATACTTCTTATGAAATAGACAATATACCCGCACTCAGGGTTAAGGTTGAATATGATCTTGCGGATAATCATGTGACAAGTCTTATGATCATCGTAAACGGTACAAAGACTTATACCGTAATATATACACAGAACCATGACTACGACCGCATGGAACTTTTTGAGGCAAGTGCGGCAAGCATTCATGTGCAAAGATAGTCATGTTATAATTGGGGATAGTATAAGTTTTTTCTGAAAGGAGAAGGTTAATGAACAGTCAGGCTATGGAATTATTTATGGCATATCTTTCATCTAATGAGATCAATCCTGATGTAATAGATGAAGAAAGAGGTATCATCAGGGTAGGTTTCAGACTTAAGAATACTTCCGTTTCTTTGTTTATGTATTTCGAGGATGAGGATAAGTATGCTCATATCGAGGGCAGAAATTTTGTTAACATCCCTTCCAATCAGATAGATAAGATATTTAAGATATGTAATGATCTGAACGATTCATACAGATGGGTCAAGTTCGTGTGGGATCCAAATGCGAATGATGTATGCTGCAGATGCGATGCAGTCGTTCAGCTTGACAGCTGCGCCGAAGAAATGTATGAACTTATGGCACGTATGTCTACTATCATCGATGAGGCATATCCTGAGATAATGAAGGGACTATGGGGATAAATAATGAGCGGAATGTATGAATGTATATACGATCTGGCTAAATCTCTGTTTAAAAGCCTTCCGGACGATTATCCGGAAGGCCTTTTGTACGGTTTTATCAAACTAAATGAGATGGGACCGGATAAACGAAGTGATTTTTATAAGCGAAACAATATTTCAGATACCGATCAGGTCGAAAAGGATATCCGGGAAGCCTATAAGATAATGACCGATCATAATATCGATCCGGAACTTCTAAAGAACGGTCTTCAGCTTGTTATCATGAAGAGAAAAGCCGTACTTGATGAGGGATGCGAAAATGCGCTTATACAGAGTGAATTCGGGCAGAGCAATCTGACGGTTCCGATGATCGTGGAATATGCACTGGGAGCTATACCCAAAGAAGAGGCCGAAGCATTTTCGGTCGGCAAAAAGATTCCTGACGTTGTGGCATTTACCAAAATGATCGAGCCCGGAAGCAATCTTATATATAAGCAGGGTACGATCAAAGAAGATGATGATATAAACACGGCAGAACCCGGTCAGAATGATAGGCCCGGGGTAAAGACCGAGTTTTACTGTGATGTGCTGAATGATTATCTTGAGAGTCTGAAAAATGCAGTCCCCAGATTTAAAGAGGCCGGAAATAAGGACCTGTTATGGTCCAGAAGTCTGCTTGTTTCAATAGATGACGGATATGGATTCAGAACATTCGTCCGGGAGATCGCTAAGGTTTATTTTGCCGATAAGAATGTTGATGAAGAAGAATTGGACCGGTTTGCGACCGTATTTAAGGTAGATGAAAGAGATGACTCCAGGGAAGAGCGTTATGCAGACTGGGATACGCTGGTTGGCCTGTATGAAAAATTACACTCCGTAAGAAGGGAAGTTATTATTTTGGGCATCGATCTGACCAAATGGATGTCTGAGTTAAACACTCCGAAGATCAAAGAATATCTGATAAAACTAAGCAAACCGCATAAGGATCTTCAATACGTTTTTAAAATCCCTTATATGGAACCCGGAATAGTAAGTGATACGGCTAAAGTATTAAACGATGTCATGTCTGTTAAAACACTTGTTGTTCCTCCTGCCGATAATTCACAACTGATAGATTATATGTTCAGGAAGGTCAAAGAGTACGGGTATTCATTCTCCGAAGATTGTTCGGATATCTTAGAGCAGGCGATAGTTGCTGAAAAAAATGACGGATACTTCTACGGTTTTAATACTCTTTCCAAGATGGTTGAGTCTGTTATATATGAAAAAATCAGCAACACATCCATCGATCTTGACAGTAAGGAGATAAAGGCCGAAGAACTGAAAGGTTATATAGATTTAGGCGGGGCAGATAAGACTTCAGATGAACTGATCGCGGGTATGGTCGGTGTAGAACCTGTGATAGAGAAGATAAATACCCTTATCCATCAGATCGAGGTACAAAAGGAAATGGCGGTACAGGGTAAGGATATCGAGCGACCTACCATACATATGGTCTTTAGCGGAAGCCCCGGAACGGGCAAGACAACGATAGCCAGGATCATTGCCAAGAAGATGAAAGAGACCGGAATACTCAGCAAGGGTAACTTCTACGAGATAAAAGGCAGGGATCTGTGCGGCCGCTATATAGGAGAGACTACCCCCAAAACCTGCGGATACTGCAGGGCTGCTTACGGGTCGGTGCTGTTTATAGACGAAGCATATGAATTATACAGATCCGGAGAGGATTCCAAAGATTACGGAAGAGAAGCCATAACGGCTCTTATAGCGGAGATGGAGAACCACAGGGATGATCTGTGCGTCATCATGGCCGGATATACGGATGAGATGAATGCGATGCTTGAATCAAATCCGGGATTAAAGAGCAGGGTTCGTACGACGATCGAATTCCCTAATTATTCACGAAGCGAACTTGAAGGCATCTTCTATAATATGATAGGAGAGGACTTCAGTTATGACAGCAAGTTCAAGGAAAAAGTTCATGAATATTTTGAAGGGCTTTCCGATGAGATCATAGAATCAAAGACCTTTGCAAACGGAAGATTCGTCCGTAATCTCTATGAAAATACCTGGGGTATCGCAGCTCTTAGAAACGAGTTTGATGACCAGGGCCGCATTAAACTTACGGCTATGGACTTTACCCAGGCGACCGAAAAAACAGATGCCAGGGGAACTGAAGAGTTTAAGAGAAGACCTATGGGATTCGGAGCATTTTGATCTTATGAACAATTTTGATCTTATGAATAATTAGTTCTTGACATCCCATGAACTACATGATAGTTTATGTAAGTACGCAATAGCGTTTGTTAACAAAGCAGAGTATCCGCTCTCACCCGTCGGTCATATGCATCGCACGGTGTCAACATATCAAACGGAGTATGATCCGTGTGAGTTTTGACTTTGAAGTGGATAGGTATGCTATCCACTTTTTTTTACGGAGGGAACAACAATTAACAACAATAACAATAATGACCTGTACATAAACGGACAGATCAGGGACAAAGAAGTACGTGTTATCGGTGAGGAAGGAGAACAGCTCGGTATTATGGATATCGCTTCGGCTATGAGACTTGCGGAAGAAGCCGGAGTGGATCTTGTTAAGATCGCGCCCAATGCCAATCCTCCGGTATGCAGGATCGTTGATTACGGTAAGTTCAAATACGAACAGGTCCGTAAGGAGAAAGAAGCCAAGAAGAAACAGAAGGTCGTTGAGATCAAAGAGATCCGTCTTTCACCCAATATCGATACCAATGATCTTAATACCAAGACTCAGAATGCCCGCAAGTTTCTTGAAAAAGGCAACAGAGTAAAGGTGACACTCAGGTTCAGAGGTCGTGAGATGGCACATATGGCCCAGTCCAAACATATCCTGGATGATTTTGCCGAGGCGCTTGCCGATGTGGCGGTGATCGACAAAGAGCCCAAGGTTGAAGGAAGATCCATGACTATGTTCTTAGCCGAAAAGAAAAAGTGATCAATCGCAATATAGGAGGAAAAAGAAATGCCCAAGATGAAAACAAGCAGAGCCGCAGCAAAGCGCTTTACCAAGACCGGCTCAGGTAAGCTTAAACGTAACAAAGCCTACAGACGTCATATTCTGACTAAGAAGACTACAAAGAACAAGAGACAGCTGCGTCATCCCGCTATGGCAGATGCAACCAATGTAAAGAATATGAAGAAGATACTGCCCTACGCATAATCTGCGGGTTTAGGACATTCATCATTTGTAGGAGGAAATAAAATGGCTAGAATCAAAGGCGGATTAAACGCCAAAAAGAAACATAACAGAGTGCTTAAACTCGCTAAGGGTTACAGAGGTGCTCGTTCAAAACAGTACAGAGTAGCTAAACAGTCAGTTATGAGAGCTCTTGCTACAGCATATGCAGGACGTAAGGAGCGCAAGCGTCAGTTCAGACAGCTTTGGATCGCACGTATCAATGCAGCAGCAAGACTTAACGGTATCTCATACAGCAAGTTTATGTTTGGTTTAAAGAATGCAGGCGTAGATATGAACCGTAAGATGCTTGCAGAGATGGCAGTCAATGACGCAGAGGGATTTGCTTCTCTTGCAGAGATCGCTAAGGCTAACCAGACACCCGCATAAACAATAAATTAAGATCATATCGAAATTTTTGGAAACCGTCATTATATGGCGGTTTCTTTTTTTTGCTCCCGGGGTATATTTACTTGTGCGGTGGGTCGTGCCCGTGCTGACGCTGTATTCTCAGAGGGGTTATACTTGCCCATTTTACGTCATAAGATGTATCATATACTCCGGAGGAGACAGTCATGACTAACTACGATGTAAAAGGTATGAGTTGCGCCGCTTGTCAGGCCAGGGTCGAAAAGGCGGTAAACGGTGTGGACGGAGTAACTTCCTGTGCGGTAAGTTTACTTACAAATTCAATGAGCGTTGAGGGTGATGTTTCACCCGATGTGATAATAAATGCGGTCAAGGCGGCAGGTTACAAGGCTAAGGTGAGTTCGGGAAAGATCAGTTTTGACGATGACACTTCACGTATCAGAAACCGCCTCATCATATCGGCTGCGGTGCTTTTGGTCCTTATGTATTTTTCCATGGGCGTAATGATGTTTGGCTGGCCCATGCCCCCTTTTATTCCGGATTCACATATTGCGGTTGGCATAATAGAGATGATACTGTCGGGTGCGATAATATTTATAAACCGGATATTCTTTATCAGGGGATTCGGAGGTCTGATACACAAAAGCCCCAACATGGATACGCTCGTTTCTCTGGGCAGCGGGGTTTCCTATGTATGGAGTCTGTATGTTCTTATTTCAATGATAATCGCACACAATGCGGGAGATATGGATAAGGTCGTAAGACTTGGCATGAACCTGTATTTTGAATCCGCTGCGATGATACTTGTCCTTATCACTATCGGTAAACTTCTTGAAGCCGTATCCAAGGGGCGTACCACGGATGCACTCAAAAGTTTGATGGCGCTTGCTCCCAAAACGGCTAATGTTATACGTGACGGTGCAGAAGTTACCGTGCCTGTTGAAGAAGTCAAAGTCGGTGATGAATATGTTGTAAGAGCAGGGGATGCGATCCCGGTCGACGGAGTGATCGTTGAGGGAAACTGTGCCGTGGATGAATCAGCGCTGACGGGAGAATCGATCCCGGTTGATAAGACTTCGGGAGATACCATCAGTGCAGCAACCATAAGTAAATCGGGATATGTAAGATGCAGGGCAGAGAAGGTCGGTCAGGATACCACACTTTCACAGATAATCAAACTCGTATCGGATGCTGCTACTACCAAGGCTCCGATAGCAAGAGTGGCAGATAAGGTTTCGGGCATCTTTGTTCCGACCGTAATAGGTATAGCGATAGTCACTTTTATCGTATGGATGCTTATCGGCCGTGAATTTGCTTTTTCACTCGAAAGAGCGATATCGGTGCTGGTGATAAGCTGTCCCTGTGCACTCGGACTTGCAACCCCGGTGGCGATCATGGTGGCAAACGGAAGGGGAGCAAGGTGCGGGATACTCTTTAAGACTTCTGAAGCACTTGAAGTTACGGGGCGCACCAAAACAGTTGTCCTTGATAAGACCGGAACGATAACCCGCGGAGAACCCGCAGTGACAGATACGGTGCCCGCAGGTATGCACAGTAAAGAAGACCTTATGCGCCTTGCATATGTTCTTGAATCTCACAGTGAGCACCCGTTGTCCCGTGCTATAACCGAGGCTTATGATTCCGATAAGATCCCTGATATAGATGATTTTGAAGTCTTAAGCGGGAGCGGGCTAAGAGGGGTATATGAAGGCCGTACGCTGACAGGCGGAAGCCTTAAATATATATCACAGGAAGTAAATGTACCGGAGGATATTAAGGGGCGAGCCGATGAACTGTCCGCACAGGGTAAGACACCGTTGCTTTTTGCGTACGATAACGAACTACTGGGTATGATAGCCGTAGCGGATATCGTAAAAGAGGATTCCGCGCAGGCGATCGCCGCACTTAATGATATGGGAATTCGCACAGTTATGTTAACCGGAGACAACGAACGGACCGCGCGTGCGATAGGAGAGAGTGTCGGCATAAAAGAGGTTGTTGCGGGCGTTATGCCCTCCGATAAAGCCGATATGGTAAAACGGTTTAAATCTTCGGGCCATACTGTTATGATAGGAGACGGAATAAATGATGCACCGGCGCTTACTGTGGCTGATGTCGGGATAGCCATCGGCGCAGGTACGGATGTTGCTATAGACGCTGCTGACGTGGTACTTGTTAAGAACAGCCTGATGGATGCGGTCACGGCGATAAGGTTAAGCAGGAAAACCCTGACCAATATTCACGAGAATCTGTTCTGGGCATTTATCTATAACTGCATAGGCATACCGCTTGCAGCAGGGTGTTTTATCCATCTGTTTGGATGGGAACTTACGCCTATGTTTGGTGCCGCAGCGATGAGCATGTCGAGTTTTTGCGTGGTCATGAACGCTCTTAGGTTAAACTGGGTCAGGTTATAAGTTTTGTATGAGATCATGGAGGTAAATTATGCCGGGACCGGGACCCGGGCTGGGGCCGAGAGGCTTTCTGACCGATGAAGAAAAAAACAATCTTCCCAAGGTAGACGCTAAACTCATAAAGAGGATACTGTCATATCTTAAACCGTATTGGATCCAGTTCGTGTTTGTTTTTGCTGCGATCCTTTTATCCGCAGTCATAGGACTTCTGCCGTCCATAATCACGGGACGGATAGTGGATGAAGCGCTCATAAACAAGGACATGTCGCTTCTGATAAAACTCCTGTTTGCCGCTTTTGCCACACTCATAGCTTCCCAGGTCATAGGAGTTCTTGAATCTTATATCAATGCGTGGATCTCGCAGCGTATCATCTTTGATATGAAAAATCAGATGTATCATCATCTGCAGTACATGCCGCATTCTTTTTTTACCACAGAGAAACAGGGTGATATCATCACTCGAATGAACACCGATATAAGCGGCGTGAGTACCGTTATATCAAACACATTATCCAATGTGGTATCAAACGCAGCCACGGTCATAACCACGCTCGTTGCACTCTTTACGATGAGCTGGCAGCTTGCGATCGTGGGGATCCTTATCATTCCGCTTCTCATACTTCCAACCAAAAGAGTAGGCAAGAACCAGTGGAAGATAAGGACGGATTCGCAGGCCGAAAACGACAGGATGAACCAGCTCATAAACGAAACCTTGAGTGTGAGCGGATCCATGCTCGTTAAGCTTTTTACAAGAGAAGAAAAAGAGTATGACAGGTTCGTTAAGGTAAACGAGAATGTTACGAAACTTAACTTAAAAGAACAGCGGAGCGGAAGCTGGTTTCGGGTCGTGATGGGCATGTTTACGCAGGTAGGTCCGCTCCTTATATATTTTGCGGGCGGATATCTTATCATCACTAAGATGGATGAGTCGCTTACCGTAGGTACGATAACCGCGATGGTAGCCCTTATAAACAGGCTCTACAGGCCAGTTCAGCAGCTCCTTGACTTACAGGTGGACTTTACGAGATCGCTCGCACTCTTTACCAGGATATTCGGGTATTTTGATATGAAGAGCAATATCGTAAGCCCCGAAAACGGAGTAAGACCGGATGTTACCTGCAAGGACATAGTGTATGAACATGTTGCTTTTTCCTATGTTCCTGAGGTACCGATCCTCACCGATGTGAATTTTACGGTACCGGGCGGAAGGATGTATGCGGTCGTAGGCCCTTCGGGTTCGGGCAAGTCGACGGTCGTTAATCTTATTCCGAGGCTCTATGATGTATGCGGCGGAAGAGTTCTTATAGGCGGGACGGATGTCAGGGATTTTGACCTTGCATATCTGAGATCCAATATCGGTGTCGTAACTCAGGAAACTTATCTTTTTAACGGAACGATACGTGATAACCTCCTGTATGCCAAAGATGATGCCACGGAAGATGAACTCATAGCTGCCTGCAAATCTGCGAGCATACATGACATGATAATGGCACTTCCTAACGGATATGATACCGAGGTCGGAAACAGGGGACTTAAACTCTCCGGCGGAGAAAAGCAGAGGATATCGCTTGCAAGAGTGATCCTTAAGGATCCGAAGATACTGATCTTGGATGAAGCGACGAGTGCTCTTGATTCCATATCGGAGAATGCGATCCAGGATGCACTTGAAATGCTCATGGAAGGCAGGACGAGCATAGTCATCGCACACAGATTATCCACGATACTTAAGGCGGATGAAATACTTGTCGTAAAAGACGGTGTGATAGCCGAGCAGGGATCTCACGAAGATCTTCTTGCACTTGGCGGTATATATAAGGAACTGTATGAAACACAGTTTAGGCTGGTTCTTGATATGGAAGGAAACCAGGCACCCGACATAACCGAAACTGATTACTATGGAATCGTCGAAGAAGATTACCTTGGAAATTGATATTATTGCTTGTTATCGGTATAGTTTTTTTATATAATAATTAGACAACTATTTACTTGTCATTATGAGGTGGATTTAATGAAAAAAAAGAAAACAATAAGTGTGAGATTTACCGTAGCAGGTCTGGGAGTGATGTTGCTTGCTCTTGTTATCATCAGCATAACATATTTTTCTATCAAGCTTAACAAGACGGTACAGGAAGACGAAGAGTTATACTTCGAGACACTCTATGATGTGAGTCAGAATCTGCTAAATGCAGACAGAGATTTCTATCAGTCCATGATGGGTGCAACTCAGTATTATGACCTGTTCTCAGCTCCGGAGGGTGATATTCCCGCAGAAGAGGTGGCAAATGTAGCCCCGATTAAGCTTGATGATTATAACACAAATTATGAACAGGTTTTAGAAAGACTTGATGCTGCCATAGCAGTTGCCAGCACCAATGCCGATCTTTATACCGGTACAACGCTTGACGGTGAGACTACGACATTTGAAAGCTACGCATCCGTATTTAAGGCAGAGATCGTTGCATGGCATAATTCATACAACGTGGAAGCATTGGACGGTGACTGGACCGCTTTCATCAATGACTTTGAAGAAACCCGTACGACTCTTTCTTCACTTTCCGATATTACTGAAAAGTGGGCAGTTGAAGAAAAAGACGCACGTATGAGCCAGATGAAAAAAGAAGTTATCAACTGCATCGTATGGTTCTTCATAATCGTCCTTTTCATAGCCGGATTCTATGTATTCGTTATCAGAAATATGCGACTCAGCATAAGCAGCATGCAGAAATCCATCCAGAATGTTGCTTCCGGTGATTTTGCAAATAAGATAGAGGCGGATAGTGCATTTACCGAGTTTAGAGATGTTGAGAGCAATATAGAAGATATGCGTGCAACATTACAGGATGCACTCGTACTGGTTACCCAGTGTGCCGATGATGTTGATCTTAAGGCTGAAAATACCAAGACAAGCATCGGAGATTCACAGGAGACCACAAGTAACATCACCGCAGCTTCCAACGATCTTGCACAGGGTGCCATGGTCATGGCAGAGGATGTACAGAATACATCGGGTATCACTGTTAACTTAGGTGAGAGCATCGACAGAGTTCAGGAAGCAGCGGATATAAACCTTAACAAAGTTAAGGAACTTTATGATGAATCCGTTAAGATCCAGAAGCAGCTTGAACAGATCAGACTTGCCGATGAGGCTACCAACGAGAAGGCCGGATATGTGGCTGATTCCGTTGGAAAGACTGCTGACGTGGTTGAAGAGATCTCCAAGGCTGCAGAAGGCATCATCGCTATAGCAAGCCAGACCAATCTCCTTGCACTCAATGCTTCCATTGAGGCAGCAAGAGCCGGAGAAGCAGGTATGGGATTTGCGGTTGTTGCGGATAATATCAAGAGCCTTGCGGAAGAATCCAATGAGATGGCAGGCGAGATCACCAACATGCTAAACACCATTACCCAGTATTCCGAAGAGAACAAGAGCCTGACAGCCAGCATCAAGGATGCGACCACATCAGAGTCTGCAGCACTTGAAGATATGACTGCCAAGTTTGATGATATGCTTAACAAACTCGATGAGATGCGTGACGGTAATGAGCAGATCGCAAGCCTTGTTGATGTGATGTCACAGGGCAAGGATCAGATCGTTAACTCTGTTGAATCTCTTTCAAGTATATCCGAAGAGAACGCAGCATCCACACAGGAGACAAGCGCATCTATCGCTCAGCTTAATGCGAATATGGAAAGCGTTGTTTCAGAGGCTCAGGCACTCGGAGAGATCGCATCACAGCTTAAGGCAAATGTATCCAAGTTCAGAGTATAAGATATGGTTTAATATTTGAGAGACGACGGTTCGGATACGTACGATCTCGATAAGATTTACAGATACCCCTCCGAATTATTTTGGAGGGGTTGTTTGTATAAATGGGATAATCTGTTAAGTAAAATGCGTAAATGGAGAACTTACATAAATGGATAAAGCGCAGCGCAAAGAACTTAAAGAACAATTCATAGCAAATAAGGACAATCGCAGAAAAAGGCTTAAGGAATATCGTAAATGGACACTTGAAAGCCTGTTCGGGGATATCACTTTCACCAAGCTCACTCCCGAGGAAAGGAGAAGGCATATAGTCAGGGCGTGCATAGTGGCAGCCATGGCGCTCATCAGTATTTTCCTGTACTGGTTTTGCTTTGTTTATTCCGATACGACCAGGGCGGCATCGGTAATGGCCTTTTTGATGTACCTTTTACCGATATCCATCGTGACAGTCATGTACGGCTGGTACGGTGGTATGGCCTGCTTTACACCGACATTTGTTGCAGCGATGCTCATATCGCCGGGGAATGCATATTTTCTTTTTTATCACCTGGTGACTATTTATATCATTAGCTATATAAGTATCCGCAAATCGTGCAGAACGATCCTTAGGACGATCGTAGCCGGTATAATATCGGGACTTATACTGTCATGGCTTTACTATCTGATATTTGTGCTTGTTACGGCCGAATCTTTCTCACAGGCAAGTGCATCATCGCTTCTTACAAATATAACCAATATAGTGCCTCAGGCTATCCTCATATGCTTTTTTATATACTGGTTTGATTATAAGTGCAGTGACGAATTAAAGTTAAAGATCGGATGTGTTCCGTTATCTTCCAAAACTTTTGTGAGCATGGTAAGCAGATCGATAAGGTCCGGATACAGGGGACTTGCGGGTAAGATCTTTGCACTGCTTCTTATTGAAGCCATATTTATGGGCGTGGCTGCGGCGTTTTTTGCAAACAGCCTGGTTCCAAAGATGATGGAAGACTATCATGCAAACATGATGGAAGACTATCATGCAAACATGATGGAAGGTATTGTCGTACAGGAGGGTGCGGAAGAAAACGTGACAACCTCGGATTCGGACGATTCGGCTGTGGAAGGAACAGACTCCGGGAGCGGAGCACCCATGAACGGACAAATGCCTGCCATTGGATTTAAACCTCTAACAGAAATATCTGATTTTTCCGAAGCTTTTGAAACAGCCAGAAATACAGGCGATTACAGTAAGTTCCAGATGAACGATCAGGGTATATCTTTTGACCTTAAGCTCATAATGCTTCTTATGTGCGTGATACATCCCATAGTTTTCGTGGCCAATTATGTCGGACAGAGGCTGATAGTCAAGCCCATCATAGACATGACAGACATAATGGAGACTTTCAGTGATGATGTGGATCAGAGGGTTCTGGTTGAGAACAAACTTGCGGAACTTGACCTTCACAGTGAGGATGAGATACAGGCACTCCATGATGTCATTACCAAAATGGCTACGGAGTTAAACAGTTATATCGATGAGATAAAGCGCGAGCAGCAGTTAAAAGAGGATCTGCGTGTAGCCAAGGCTGCATCCGAGGCCAAGAGCAATTTCTTATCTAACGTATCCCACGAGATAAGGACTCCCATCAATGCGGTTCTGGGGTTTGATGAGATGATCCTACGCGAGAGCGATGACAAGGATATACGTAAATATGCAATAGATATAAGAAACTCCGGAAAAACGTTGCTTAGCCTTATAAACGACCTTCTTGATTTCTCCAAGATAGAAGCAGGTAAAATGGAGATCATACCTACCGAATACGAACTCAGTTCAACAATAAATGACCTGATAAATATGGTAGCGGTCAAGGCTTCTGACAAAGGACTCGATCTTAAGATCGATGTGTCATCGGATATCCCGCACAAACTTTACGGAGATGAGATCCGCATAAAACAGTGCGTGCTTAATATCTTAAATAATGCGGTTAAGTACACACCCGAAGGAAGCGTGACCATGAGTGTTTCCGGAGAACGCATTTCCGATGAAGAGGTATCGGTAAGATTCCGTGTGGTTGATACAGGTATAGGTATCAAGGAAGAGGATCTGGTCAAACTGTATTCGCCTTTTGAAAGGATAGAAGAGTCGAGAAACCGTACCATAGAAGGTACCGGTCTTGGAATGAGCATAGTTAAGCAGCTGCTTGATATGATGGGATCGGAACTTGAGGTATCAAGCGTGTACGGAGAGGGATCCGATTTTTCATTTAAGATCACGCAAAAAGTAATAGACTGGGAGCCTATAGGCGACTTCAACGAGACATACCAGAAATCCCTTGACAGCATGGAGCAGTATCATGTAAGTTTCGTGGCACCGGATGCCGAGATCCTGGTCGTTGATGATACACCGATGAATCTGACCGTAATAAAGGGGCTTCTTAAGCCTACAAGAGTTAAGGTTGATACGGCAACCAGCGGTTCAGAGAGTCTGGATAAGGTTAAAAATAAGACTTATGACATCATTTTCATGGATCAGCGTATGCCGCAGATGGACGGAACAGAGACGCTTCATGCGATGGAAGCCATGTCCGAAGATGAGAACAAGAGCCATGCTACTCCTGTCATATGCCTTACAGCGAATGTTCTTCCCGGAGCTAAGGAAGGCTTTATCAAAGAAGGGTTTGCGGATTTCCTGGGTAAGCCGGTTGACGCCGTGAAACTTGAGAAGATGATCGCCGACTATCTGCCGGGTGATAAGCTGCTCGATCCCGATAAATATGCTGCAGAAAACGGAGAGGGTCTGGCTGGTGGTGATGCGGCGGCTTCTGAATTCTTAAAGACATATTCCGAAATAGACGGTATAGATGCAAAAGCGGCACTTGCAAACTGCATGAACGAGGAAATCCTAAAAGAAGCCGTAGGTGATTTTATGGTCGCCCTAAAGACCGGCCCCGATCAGATAGAGCAGCTCTGGAAAGAAGAAAACCTGCGTGAATATACGATCAAGGTACATGCACTTAAGAGTTCCGCAAGACTTATCGGTGCTCTGGGGCTTAGTGAACTTGCCGCAAATCTAGAAAAAGCCGGGGATGCGGAAGATAAAGAGATCATAAACAAAGATACTCCGAAGCTTTTATCGGATTATCGTGACTATGCGACCAAACTGTCTGTGTTGTATAATGATAAAGCGGATGAACAAACAGATGATCGCGAGGTCATTCCGGTTGATTCTCTAAACGAAGCGTATATGGCTTTGAAGGAGGCTGTAAGCGCTTTCGATTTTGACACCGCGGATGAGATAATGGGTATGCTTAAAGATTACCGGATGCCCGAAGGCGAGCAGGAGCGGTATGAACGTCTTAAAGATATGGTCACTGCACTGGACAGAGACGGCATATTAAAGGAAGGATCGTAATGGATAAAAAAGTACTGATCATAGGCGAGAACGGTTTTATGATGAATGCCATCATAAACGGCCTGAAAAAAGAAGATTATGATGTTGAACAGGCAGAGGCAAAAGTCAATGTCATAAGCAAGATAGAAGAACTGCCCAAGCTTATAGTTTTGTATCTTGATGCGGATATAACCGGAGACAATGAGTTTTTGGTATATCTCAAAGACCATGTACTTGAGAATGAGATAGAACTGTTTGTTGTGGGAAATGATCTTGAGATCGAGGATGTAACAAAGATACTTCCTGAGAATGTACTTAAGCATGTGATGACAAGACCTCTTAATGTCAAGGATCTTGCAATCGAACTCGATAAGGCCGTAGAAGCAGGAAATTCGATCGAAGCACGCAAAAAGATCCTCATAGTCGATGATGATCCTACGATGCTCAGGATGATCAAGACACTGTTAAGTTCAAGTTACCGCGTGTATGTAGCAAATTCCGGCATGAACGCCATAACCTTTCTTGCAAATAATAAGGTCGACCTGATACTGCTCGATTATGAGATGCCTGTTATCTCGGGAGCCAAGGTACTTGAGATGATCAGGAGCGAAGTATCCACTGCGTCCATCCCCGTGATGTTTCTTACTTCCAAGAATGACAAGGAAAGCGTTATGCAGGTACTTGCCCTTAAGCCTGAAAAATATCTGCTTAAGACGATGCCCCCTGCCGAATGGCTTAAGAATATCGATGAGTATTTTGAAATGCATTTAGGAGACTGATATGACTCATTCCGAGCGACGTATATGGCTTATAGATTATCTTAGAAACGAAGCGGGTGAAAAAGACGATATGAAGATCCCACTGGACGAGCAGAAGCAGAAAGATATGCTCCGGGCGTTTATGAATGTGCGTGAACCCAAGCCCATCAGCGATGAATTCATACGTATTCAGGATGAATATTTAAGTACGGAAAATGAGAATGCGGGAATTACGGATGTGGAGGATCTTACACCTTTTGGAAAGGATGAAAGGATCATACTCTGGCAGGGAGATATCACGACACTTCGCGCCGATGCCATCGTAAATGCCGCTAATTCGCAGATGCTCGGCTGCTTTATACCGCTTCATAACTGCATAGATAATGCGATCCATTCAAAGAGCGGAGTCCAGCTTCGACTTAAATGTAAAGAACTGATGGATAAGCAGGGGTATGAGGAACCCGTGGGCGGAGCAAAGATAACACCCGGATACAATCTGCCCTGTGAATATATAATCCATACCGTAGGACCGATGGTTTCGGATGAACTGGAAGACGAGCATAAGGAACAGCTTGCAAGGAGTTACAGGACATGCCTTGAAGTGGCAGACATATATGAGCTTAAGAGCATAGTTTTTTGCTGCATATCCACGGGAGTCTTCGGGTTCCCCAATAAAGAAGCGGCAAAGATCGCAGTCTCGACGGTGAGGGACTACTTAAAGAATACCAAGACAACCTTGGAAAAAGTGGTCTTTAACGTATTCAAAGATGAAGACAGGGAGATTTATACATATTTGTTGGGACGGTAGAAGTTAATCGCTGAATTATGTAAACCAATAAGACGCATTGACCATCACATTATGTAAACCATTATTATATGAAAGAGAAACCATTAATATTAAAAAATAAGATATATCTGTACCTGACCGAATTCTTCGCAGGTATGAGTGTTATGGCGGTTGAACTTGGAGCAAGCCGTTTGCTTGCTCCATATTTTAGTTCCTCACAGATAGTGTGGACTATAATCATTGGGACCATCATGATCGCGATGGCTCTCGGAAACATATACGGCGGAAGAAGCGCCGACAAGGATCCCGATCCCGACAGGCTTTACAGACGCATCGTTGTAGCGGGCCTTTGGATCGCACTTATTCCGGTTGTCGGCAAATACATAATCATCGGTATCGCGGGTGTCCTGATCTTTGCGGTAAACAATAATTTCCTTATCATAGCTGCATTCGCCGCTTGTATGGTGATCTTTGTATATCCTCTTTTTCTGCTGGGTACCGTGACTCCGTCTCTTGTAAAATATACCGTGGACAGCCTGGATGACAGCGGCAAGACCGTGGGAATGCTCGGGGCATTTAACACGATCGGAAGCATAATCGGTACATTCGTGCCTACATTTATCAGTATCCCGGCAGTCGGGACATCGGTGACGTTTCTTATCTTCGCGGGGATCCTCCTCGTTCTTGCACTTGTTTATTTTGTGAGTGCCCATATGAGCAAAAAGGGCATTATCAAGGCGGCCGTAACCGGAGTGATATATCTTTTTTGCATCATATTCGGTCACAGTTCGAGCTTTGCTTTTTGGCAAAATGATCTTACAGTTGAGGATGAGTCCGTATATAACTATCTCCAGGTCTATGAATCCGGAAACAGGGTAGTGCTTTCGACGAATGTGCTGTTTGGAGTGCAGTCGGTTTATCTTAAGGATGAGGGCCTCACGGGGATGTATTATGACTACGCCATGGCGGCTCCTCTTATGGCCGGATTTTATGAGAAAGATTCTCCCATGAGCATGCTGATACTCGGCATGGGAACCGGTACTTATGCGACACAGTGTAACCGGTATTTCGGTGAGATGGATATAGAAGGCGTTGAGATCGACCAGAAGATCACGGACCTCGCCAGAGAGTATTTTGAGCTCGACGATTCCGTGCCGGTGACCACTTATGACGGGCGCGCTTATCTTAATGCGATAGATGAGAAGTATGACGTGATCATGGTAGATGCATATCAGGATATCACGATCCCGTTTCAGATGTCTTCGGTCGAGTTTTTCACACTTGTAAAAGACCATTTGAATCCGGGCGGAGTCATGGTGGTAAATATGAATATGCGCGGGTCGAGTGAAGGAAGCATCAACGATTATCTGGCTGATACGATATCGTCGGTGTTTAGCGAGGTTTATACTGTGGACGTATCAGGATCTACGAATCGTGAGCTTTTTGCATCGGATGATCATGATATCCTAAATAAGATGCAGACCGGTATTGCATGTGAGAATAATGAAGAACTGAATGCAATGATGAACCATATATATGAGAATCTGGTTCCTTATGCAGCCGGAAAGAGAGTTATGACGGATGACAAGGCTCCGGTAGAACTCCTGGGTATGCGTGTGATAGATGAACTTATCCAGGGCGAGGTGGCATATTATAAGAATATTTATGACGAGCAGGGGATAAAAGGTATTTTATCGCTTATATCGGGTTAAGTTTTTGGGATTACAGGCCGATATATAATCAGAGGTATATGTATTACTGCAGACAATAACATATGATCGCTGCGGACAACGGAGTGTTTGCGGTGCATATCACAGGGTATGCGTTTTTAGTAACAAGGAGGTTATCGTATGAGCAATATTTCTTTTGATCCCTATCAGGGAGTGCCGGGAAGGGTTCAATCCGATCGTAAACCGGGCATTGATCACAAACAGCAGGAAGTTAAAACCGAAGGATCATATTGGAGCAAAGAGGCGGGAAGTGTTTCTTTTTCTCAGGAAAGATACTTAAGAGCCGACGCTTACGGAAGGCAGGGCCAGGCCGTAACAAACGGTACCTATGAAGATGAGTCCGCAAAGGCCGGGCGCTACGCGGATGAAGCTGCTAAGGCCGGGCGCTACGCGGATGAAACTGCTAAGGCCGGACACTACGCGGATGAAGCTGCTAAGGCCGGGCGCTACGCGGATGAAGCTGTGAAATATGAATATTACAGTCCCGAGTCGGTTAATGATGCGCTTAAGAAGGCATGGAACAGTTTCAGACCTTCGATCACCGACCATGCAGACTATGGACGGGTGATCGGTGAAGTTTCACTGTCCGAAACGGCTGCTTCGTATTATAAAGAGCTTAAGAGTAAGTTCGGAAATCTTGATTTTGTACTCGTGGGCAAGGATTCCCTTGCAGCTGCCAAATCCAATGCGGCAAGTTACGGAAATGCCAATAAAATGGTCGTACTTATCGATGAAGAGAAACTTGAACGCATGGCTACAGACGAGAATTTCCGTAAGAAATATGAGACACTTATATCACAGGCTCAGTCCAAAGGAAGCGAACTTAGCCAGATAGCCGCACAGAATCCTTATATCAAAAAGATCGGTATGAAGGATAACGGTGATGGCACGACATCTTTCATGGCAGCATGTGCGAAGGGTAATGCCGAGGCATCGGAGCGTGTAGCAAGGAGACGTGCAGAGAGAAAGGCCGAGAAGAAGGCTTCCGAGGCAAAAGCCGAGAAGAAGCATGCAAAGGAAGTACGCGAAGAAAAGATCGAGAGTAAACGTGCACAGGAAAGAGCTAAGCGAGATGAGTTCATAGAAGAGAGCCGCGAGAATGCTCATGAGCGTATGGAAGAGCGTGAATTCGACCGCGATAGGATGCCTGATCGTTACCACGATGAGTGGTTTGAAAAGAGTGTAATAGACGAAGACGGTTTTGATAAGTATCTTAACAACGATGACTATGAGATCATAACCGCAGACAGCATGGAAGAACTGGTTTCCAAACTCAAAGCATACAATGAGAGCATGGGATTTGGGGTCAGCGCTGAGGCCGGTGTTTCGGCTGGGGTTTCGAGTGGAGATTCTGTAGGCACTTCGGCTGGTGGAGTCCATATGGATTTTAGAGCGTAAGGTACATCGTAAGGCACAACGGTAATAGAGAAATCTTGAATTTTCGATGTTGTTTTTGAGACTTGATTGGGTGGGAACATCGATAATAGCGGAATCTTTTAGTATCGATGTCTATTTTTGAAACTAAATTGAGAGCGAACATCGAGAATAAGCAGGACATGAATTTCCGATGTAAAATCATATGTAAATCAAGTCGGAAATAACCAAGATATGAAGGAAAATACATCGGGATTAGTAAAAAAAGCTTATCCCGATGTATTTATTATTGGGAAGCGAGTGTAGAGAACAGCGGGATTAGTAAAAAAAAGCTGATCCCGCTGTATTTATTATTGGGAAGCGAGTGTAGAGAACAGCGGGATTAGTAAAAAAGCTTATCCCGCTGTATTTATTATCGGGGTCTGAGTGTATTGAATACAGAAATAGTTCGGAAGGGTTATGTATGCAATCGGTGCATACATCGTGCATTTGGGGGATATTTTTATTCTCTGAATCGTTTTATGTGTTATACTAT
Organism: Lachnospiraceae bacterium; assembly: GCA_024691305.1. Lineage (GTDB taxonomy): Bacteria > Bacillota > Clostridia > Lachnospirales > Lachnospiraceae > XBB2008. The sequence goes on from JAILNS010000031.1 coordinate 100,196, forward strand.
TGCGTATGAAAATTTATCCGAGGGACAAATTGTTTAAACTGAAGAATAAAAAAGAAAAAGAATTGAATACTGATATGGTTGAGAAAAATGAATCAGGATTACCTGAAACACCTGAAAACAGTGTTGTAAATACGACAGAGGCTGCAAACGCGGAGCCGGCTGAAACGGCAGAGACTGAGGGTGTAAGTCAGGCCGAAACAGAAGCAACCGAAGCCGCAGCAACTGTTGCGGCTACAGCCGAACCTGTTGCGGATACAGCAGCGCCCGCAGAAGACACAGCAGTGCCTATAGAAGATACTACAGCACCTGCAGAAGGCACAGCCGAACCCGAACAGAATAAAGATAAAAAGACGGGTAAGAAGAACAAAAAGAAAAGCAAAAAGCGGAAGAAAAAGATCGGCAAGGTTATTGCCGGAATCGTTATTGCTTTGGGAGTTATAGGTTTAGCTTTCGCAGCAGTTGCTTTTATGCGTACCAAATTACTGGATACCCAGCTTGATATGGCTAAGTCATATATGGAAGCCGAGGAATGGGATAAGGCTGAAGATGCTTATAATCAGGCACTTAAGATATTCCATAACAGCGCAGATGCATATCTTGGTCTTGCAGAAGTGTCGATAGGGCGCGGAGAACTAACCGAGGCTATTAAGATACTGGAGGATGGTATAGCTAAAACCGGATCCGCTAACCTTGAGAAATCCAGGGATGTTATCATGGATCAGGTTTTTGCCACTTATGTGCTGGATTCATATCTTGTAAATATCCTTCCGGGTGAGACTGCCAAACTTACAGTTGAACACCGAAGCGAAGATATGGATTTCAAGGTCAAATGGTCCAGTGCCGACGAAACGATAGGTACCGTAGACGAAGACGGTAATATCGAAGCACTTAAGGAAGGCACCACCAAGATCGTTGCAAACATAGGAAACGAGACCTGGGGATACAGGGATGTGTCCGCTACTTTGATAGTCGGTGTGGTTGTTACATATCTTGAAGAGCAGGGATGTGATTATGTAAGTTCCGCTACAGGACTTATGGCACCTTGTTTTGTATACCAGCAGACGGAAGACGGATTCCGTAAATACGACGGAACCCTGGAGATAGAGCAGGGTAATGCGACATATTCACTTAGTAAGTGTAAGGTATCGGATCCCGATCCGGATGGCTATGTAACATACGATATTGAGTATACCGTTAACGTACCTACCAAATTCGGTATATTGGCGAATTCGACAGAGTCTAAACATAAGTGGTATTACAACTGGATGGCTGAGGAAATGTTCCTGTGTGATGATTATACAGGTCAGATCTTTAGCGTTCAGGATCTGTACGGCGAAGAAGGACTTATATACGATTCGACCGTAACATGGAATGATATGGATTATCATATAACCGGCACGACGGAATCCGAATGGGTCAATGAAGAAGAATGGGCGGTAACTTACAGTCCGCTTACGACCATTACTTGGGCAGAAGCTCCTGTTATCGGTACGTTCAAATTACAGGTCAAAGTTCCTGCGGAGTATGAGGGACTGGTACTTGCTCTTGACAAAAAAGGAGTGACCGACTATACGGATCCCGAGACAGACGAAACCGATGAGTACGATGCTGCAGAGACATTTACTGATACATTCTTTTTTGATCCGCTGGAAGACGGCAGCGTGCGTAAGCCTCAGGAGTTCTATATAGTACGTCTTAAGGATTTTGCTCAAAAAAAGCAATAAGACTCTTAATATAAAAACAAAAAAGGAATCAGGGAAAAGGTAAATGAAAAAGTTTGGAAGGAAAAGGATGTCAGGCCGTATTGCATCGGTGATACTGGCATTGGTTATTCTTGCGGGATTTACATGGGTTGACACCTGCAACGTGTATGCAGCTGAGATATCGGATGAGCAGGCAGTCAAAAAAGTATTTGATGCGACCTACTATGCCGCACATAACCCCGATGTTGTGATAGCAAGAGGGGACAGTGAGGCAGCTTTATTAAATCATTTTATGGAAAACGGTCTAGCTGAAGGCCGCAGCGCCAGTGCTGATTTTAATGTACGCGCATACAGAGCAAGATATGCTGATCTGGATGCAGCTTTCGGAGATGACTGGTTTAGATATGTAAGACACTATGTGACCAAAGGAATAGCAGAGGGAAGAGATGCATCTCCGCTGCCTGCAAATTCCGGTGCAGGTAATTCTTCAGACAAAAAAGAATACACCCTGCTTGGCACTTATACGACAAGATACACGGATAATGTTCCGAGGGCCATAAACGTAGGGATAGCGGCAGCAGGCATCAACGGTGTTATAGTTCAGCCCGGGGCACAGTTTTCTTACACAAATACAATTCCCGCAAGGACCGTTGAAAACGGTTATCAGGAAGCGACTATATTTGTGAACAAGGAAAAAGTACAGGGACTCGGAGGCGGAATATGCCAGGTTTCATCTACGCTTTATGCATGCATGAAAACAGTGGGCCTGGCTGCAACCGAAAGACATCCTCATTCATTACCTGTTGATTATGTACCGGAAGGATGGGATGCAACGATATCCGGTCAGAGCGTGGATCTTAAGTTTATAAACACTTACAGCACACCACTCATGATCGTATCCAGGGCGGATCACGGAAAATTATCGGTGAGCCTCTACCTGCAGAAATAAAATGAACCCCGGAGCATAGTGCTTCGGGGTTTTTAAGTAGCCCGTAGCGGAATCGAACCGCTGTTTCCGCCGTGAGAGGGCGGCGTCTTAACCGCTTGACCAACGAGCCATAGTCTTTTTTATGCATCCGATATTTGTGACGCTTAAATATAATAACAAGGACCGGCACAAAATGCAAGAATTATTTTATTTTTCTTGCAAACATAGTATTTCGGGTGTATATTAGATAAAGGTTTTATATGTTAAATGTTTGAGTGGGCTTGCAAGAGCCCACTTAATTATTGCCCGGACATGAGTATGGAGTTTGAGCGGAAGTTCATACGTATGTACATGTACAAAAGATCATAAACAGGGATGACGATATGGCCAAACATACGGAATACGAAAACAAGACAGAAGAGATCCTACGCCCGATCGCGGAAGAATGCGGAGTGGAGATATATGATGTCGAGTATGTAAAGGAAGGCCCCGATTATTATCTTCGTGCCTATATCGACAAGGAAGGCGGGGTAAATATCGGAGACTGCGAAACTGTGAGCAGGGCATTGTCCGATGCACTTGACCGGGATGACTTCATTCCCGATGCATATATCCTGGAAGTATCCAGCCCGGGGCTTGGAAGAAAGCTTACCAAAGACAGGCATTTGGAGAAGAGTATCGGCGAGGAGATAGAGATCAAATTCTATAAGCCGCCCGAAGGAATGAAATCCAAGGAAATATCAGGAATCCTTAAGGGGTATGATGCAGATCATATCACGGCGGAGACCGAAGAAGGGGAAATGACTTTTGATAGAAAACAGGTAGCCCAGATAAGACTGGCTCTTGATTTTTAATAGATCAAACGCTCTAAAGGTTAAGGAGGAGAAACAAAATGAGCAGTGATAATACCGCAACCGAGTTAAAGCTTGCCTTAGACATGCTTGAGAAGGAAAAAGAGATAAGCCGCGATGTGCTTTTTGATGCGATCGAAGGTTCTCTTTTACGAGCATGCGCAAACCATTTCGGTAAATCAGACAACTTCAGTGTGGAGATCGACAGAGATACCTGTGAGTATCACGTATACCTTGAGAAAGAAGTTGTGGAAGAAGTATTTGATGATACGATCGAGATAACCGAAGAGGATGCAAAAGAGATAGATCCCAAGGCTAAGATCGGAGATATGGTTAAATGTGAAGTGCAGTCCAAGGAGTTCGGACGTATAGCCGCACAGAATGCCAAGAGTTATATCCTGCAGATGATCCGCGAGAAAGAGCGTGATGCTATCTACAGCCAGTACTCAGGAAAACAGAGAAGTATAGTGACCGGTGTCGTTCAAAGGCGTGTAGGTGAAAACCTTACCATCAATCTGGGCAAGACCGATGCGATACTCAATGAGAACGAGCAGGTCAAGGGTGAGAACTTAAAACCCAATGACAGAGTCAAGGTATATGTTCTTGAAGTTAAGAAGACCGAAAAAGGATCAGCCAGGATCCTTGTAAGCCGTACACATAAGGATCTTGTTAAATGCCTTTTTGAATCAGAGGTTGCAGAGATCCAGGACGGAACAGTGGAGATCAAATCCATAGTAAGAGAGCCCGGAAGCAGAAGTAAGATCGCCGTATGGAGCAACAATCCCGATGTTGATGCTGTAGGTGCCTGCGTAGGTGTCAACAGTACGAGAGTTAATTCCGTAGTCGACGAACTCAGAGGAGAAAAAGTAGATATAGTAAACTGGGATGAAAACCCCGGTCGTATGATAGAGAATGCTCTTAGCCCCGCAAAGATCGTTGCGGTATTTGCGGATCCCGAGACCAAGATCGCCAAGGTGGTCGTTCCCGACGGACAGCTTAGCCTTGCTATCGGATTAAAGGGCCAGAATGCAAGACTTGCAGCTAAACTTACCAATTACAAGATAGACATCAAGTCGGAGACTCAGGCTAAGGATGCTCCCGGATTCAGATATGAGGATTACATGTTTGATGATGATGAGTATGATGAAGAATACGATGAAACATACGATGAGGCATATGATGAAGGATACGAAGGCGAAGATGCCGAGTATGTAGAAGACGAAGCAGGTGAAGCTTACACAGAGGAAGTTGATGAAGCTCCCGCAGATGATGTATCCGAAGACAGCGAAGAATGAGAATCCCCGAAAGATGTTGTGTGGCATGCAGGAATCGCAGTGATAAAGCCGGTCTTATCAGACTTGTAAAAGACCATGACGGAAACGCCATTATCGATATAAGACAAAGAGAAGACGGCAGGGGTGCATATATATGCAGAAACACTGAATGCATAGAGACAGCGCGCAAAAGACACAGTATAGACAGAGCACTTAAATGTCACACATCCGATGATTTATACGATAGATTAAAGGAATTGACCAATGAGCAGACCTGACAAAGTATTGTCGATGCTTGGCATAGCCATGAAGGCGGGTAAAGTGGTTTCGGGAGAGTTTGCTACCGAAAACGCCATCAAAAGTTTTCAGGCATGTCTGGTGGTAGTTGCGGCCGATGCGTCTGACAATACACGAAAACACTTTAATGACATGTGTGTATATCGTGATATTCCGATTATGATCTATTCTACAAAAGAGGAACTCGGAAAGGCCATAGGTAAGGATATAAGATCCAACCTAGCGGTTACGGATGAGGGACTGGCAAAAGCGATATACAAGAGTATAGAGTCGGATCCTTAATTCACCGAATAACGCGTTAGATTTTGCGGTTTATGAGGAGGAAAGTATATGAGAGTACATGAACTAGCCAAACAACTTGATAAAGAAAGTAAAGAAATTATCAGTTGGATGAAAGATAACGGTATAGATGGAAAGACTGCATCCAGTTCCGTTGATGACGAAACTGCGCAGAAGATCAAGGCTGCATTTGGAAAGGGTGAGCCCAAGGCAAAGGCAGAGCCCAAGGCAAAGGCAGAACCCAAGGCAAAGGCAGAACCCAAAGCTAAAGAAAAAGCGGAAGAGCCTAAGGCAAAAGAAGTAAAGGAAGCCCCCAAGGCTGAGCCTGCCAAAAAAGAAGGCCCTAAGAAGGAAAATTCCGGGAACGCAAACGGCTCCGGAGATAACAGGCAGGAAGCTCCCAAAAAGAAAAAAAGCAAGATAATCATAGTAAGTAACTCCAATAATTCGAGGCTTGGAGGAAATCAGTCCAGACCGGCTCAGGGCAATCGTCCCGGAGGGAACAGACCGGGCAGAGATGACGGACATCATACCCTGATAAGGTCAAGTGTTCGTCCCAGCCAGGTAAATGATGAGCCTTATGATGTAAGACAGCGGCAGATGCAGGAGAAAAAAGAAGCAGAGAGAAGAGCCGCAAAGACAGGTCCTGCGGAGGTGGTAACCAATGAAACGCACAGGAAACAAGATAAAAGCTCAAGTACAGTTGTTACAGCGACTCTCAAAGAAGGCACTAAGCCTGAAGCTCCTCGTCCTCGTGCTGATAGGGGCGATAAAGGTGGCGACAGAGGTGGCAGACAGAATGCAGGGTCGGACAATAGATTTAAGCAGGATAAATCTGCCGGGTTCAACAACCAGCCCCAGCCTCAAAACCAGAACAAAGACAGCGGAAGAAGAGGCAAAGGACAGGGAGTAGCAGCCAAAGAGCAGCGCTCGCGCAAAGACCATATATACGAGGATGAAGATTTCGGAAAGAATCTTTCCAAGGCTAACAAGTTTGTTAAGCCCGAAAAGAAAGAAGAAGTCGTAGAAGAAGAACAGATCAAGGTGATCACTCTTCCCGAAAGCATGACACTTAAGGAACTGGCCGACAAGATGAAGATGCAGCCTTCGGTGATCATCAAGAAACTTTTCCTACAGGGACAGGTTCTTACGGTCAACTCCGAGATATCATATGAAGACGCCGAGAATATTGCGATAGAGTACGATATCATTTGCGAAAAAGAAGTTAAAGTCGATGTTATCGAAGAACTCCTTAAAGAAGAGGAAGAGTCGACCGAGGATATGTCTCCCAGACCTCCGGTAATCTGCGTAATGGGTCATGTAGACCACGGTAAAACTTCACTTCTTGATGCCATACGTAAGACCAATGTTACCGATAAGGAAGCAGGCGGTATCACACAGGCTATTGGTGCGTATACCGTAAATATTAACGGAAGAAGCATAACCTTCCTTGATACACCCGGACATGAAGCGTTCACGGCCATGCGAATGAGAGGCGCGAACTCTACCGATATAGCAGTGCTTGTTGTAGCTGCGGACGACGGTGTAATGCCTCAGACCATAGAGGCCATAAATCATGCTAAGGCAGCAGGTATCGAGATAATAGTTGCGATCAATAAGATAGATAAGCCCAATGCCAATGTTGACAGGGTTAAACAGGAACTTACCGAATATGAACTCATCCCCGCAGACTGGGGCGGATCGACCGAATTTGTAAATGTTTCCGCCAAGTCAGGTGAAGGTATAGAAGATCTGCTTGAAACGATACTTCTTACCGCAGATATCCTTGAACTCAAGGCTAATCCGAACCGTAAGGCAAGAGGTCTTGTTATCGAGGCAGAACTTGATAAGGGACGCGGTCCCGTAGCAACAGTCCTGGTTCAGAAGGGAACTCTTCACATAGGTGATTTCATATCCGCAGGTGCATGTCACGGTAAGGTGCGTGCAATGGTGGATGATAAGGGCAGACGCGTAAAGGCTGCAACACCTTCCACGCCTGTTGAGATACTCGGACTTTCCGATGTTCCTTCCGCAGGTGAAGTATTTATAGCACATGAGAATGATAAGACAGCACGTAACTTCGCACAGACTTATCAGGCTCAGCACAAGGAAGAGATGCTTGCCGAGACCAAGAGCCGCATGAGTCTTGATGACCTGTTCAACAAGATCCAGGAAGGCAACTTAAAGGAACTCAATGTCATCATAAAGGCTGATGTTCAGGGATCAGTTGAAGCCCTTAAGACATCTCTTATGAAGCTTTCAAATGATGAGGTTGTCGTTAAATGCATACACGGTGGAGTCGGTGCGATCAATGAATCCGATGTTATCCTTGCCAGTGCATCAGATGCCATAATCATAGGATTTAACGTACGTGCAGATGCCCAGACCAAGGATACCGCAGATCGTGAAGGTGTAGATATAAGGCTTTATAAGGTCATTTATCAGGCGATCGAAGATATCGAAGCCGCCATGAAGGGCCTGCTTGCACCGGTATATGAGGAAAAGATCATAGGTCATGCAGAGATACGTCAGATATTCAAGGCATCGGCACTCGGAAATATCGCGGGATCTTATGTGCTTGACGGTGAGATCGTAAGAGGCTGCAAGGTACGTGTGACCAGAGAAGGAGAGCAGATATTCGAAGGAAATCTGGCATCCTTAAAGAGATTTAAAGATGATGTCAAAGAGGTTAAAGCCGGATTCGAATGCGGTCTTGTATTTGAAGACTTCGGTGATATAGCCGAGTTCGATCAGGTTGAAGCATATACAATGGTTGAGGTACCCAGATAATGCGTAAGAACAGTATCAAAAATACACGTATAAACGCTGAAGTACAAAAGGAACTTGCGGATATCATAAGAAGTGAGATCAAGGACCCCAGGATAGCAGAGTTTACCTCTGTTACCGCAGTTGAAGTGGCTCCCGATCTTAAGACCATGAAGGCATGGATCAGCGTACTCGGTGATCAGAAAGCTCTGGATGATACCATGAAAGGACTTAAGAGCGCGGAAGGCTTTGCAAGACGTGAACTTGCAAGGAGGATCAACCTTCGTAACACACCTGAAATTACTTTTATAGCCGATGATTCCATTTCATACGGTATTGAGATGTCTCATAAGATAGATGAGGTTATGGAAGCGGATAAACATGGACATATTTAAGGAATGTGCAGGCGCAAAAACTATAGCGGTAAGCGGACATGTCAGACCTGACGGGGACTGTATAGGTTCCTGTACGGCATTGGCTTTGTATCTGCGTAAACGTATGCCGGATGTACAGGTAGATGTCTATCTGGACCCGATAGCAGATTATTTTGATTGTATCAAAGGATCCGAACTTATCATGCATGAACCGAAGACAGGCATAAAATATGATGTCTTCATATGTGTTGATTGTGAGCCCGGACGAATGAGTTTCGGACACGAACTGTTTGAGTCGGCCGGAAAGACTATAAATATAGATCATCATGTTACGAATCTGCCAGGGGGCGGCGATGTTAATTACGTTTATCCCGAGTCCGCATCCGCAGCGGAACTTGTATATCAGGTCATAGATCATGATCATATGGATGCAGATATAGCACTGCCGATATATATAGGCATAATCCATGATACCGGCGTACTTCAGTATTCAAATGTCAGTCCCGATACACTTAGGACTGTTGCGGAACTGATCGGTTACGGTATCGATTTTCCGAATGTCATCCAGAAGACTTTCTATGAGAAAACATATATCCAAAGCCAGATACTCGGACGTGCACTTCTTGAAAGTATGCTCTTTATGGACGGAAGATGTGCTGTCAGTGTTGTAGACAAAAAGACCATGGAGTTCTACGGTGCAGACAGCCGTGACCTTGAGGGTATAGTTAACCAGCTTAGGAATATCCGCGGAGTTGATTGTGCGATTTTTATGTACGAGATCGGTGTTTTGGAGTACAAGGTGAGTCTGCGTACTTCCGAGGCAGTTGATGCATCCGTTGTAGCATCCGTATACGGCGGCGGCGGACATGCAAGAGCTGCAGGTGTCACGATGCAGGGCACCTATCATGATGTTATAAATAACTTAAGCAAAGAGATAGCCAAGCAGCTTAAGAACAGTGCGGGTTAAACTGTGCAAACGCTGTCGATATAAAGAGGATACCGGCCCGATATGATAAACGGGATCATAAATGTATATAAAGAACCCGGCTTTACTTCACACGATGTTGTGGCAAAGCTAAGAGGGATCACTCATCAAAAGAAGATAGGTCATACGGGAACTCTCGATCCGGACGCAGAAGGCGTCTTATGTGTTGCACTCGGAGCTGCCACAAGAGTCTGCGATATGCTGACGGATGAGACCAAAGAGTATGAAGCCGAAATGCAGCTTGGCATCACGACGGATACTCAGGATACTTCCGGAGAGATCCTTTCCGGGAAAGAAGTAAATGTCACTGCAGAGCAGTTAAGGCAGTGTATATCCTCTTTTACAGGCGATATTGATCAGATACCGCCTATGTATTCCGCACTTAAACAAAACGGAAAGAAATTATATGAACTGGCCAGGGCGGGAATAACCGTTGAGAGAAAGGCCAGACATATAACGATATATGACATACAGATCGTAAGTATGGACCTGCCCAGGGCGGTTATCAGGGTAAAGTGCTCAAAGGGGACATATATACGTACTCTTTGTAACGATATAGGCGAAAAACTCGGGTGTGGTGCGGCTATGTCGCATCTTTTAAGAACCCGTGTCGGACGTTTCAAGGTAGAAGATTCACTGAAGCTTAAGGATATAGAGAAGATCGTAAGAGAAGACAGGATAAATGATGCCCTGGTAACGCTTGGGGAATTCTTTTCCGATCTGAAGCAGATAAAGGTAACTGAAACAGGTATAAAAAAAGCATCCAACGGAAATGTGCTTACAACATCGGATATAGGTTTACATAATACATTATCCGATTCCGAAGAAGTAGCGATATCCGGGGAGGATGGTTTTTTTTATGGGATTTACAGATATGACATCGGTGATGGACTGCTTCACCCATCCAAGATGTTTTTGTGCTGATCATGCAGATCATTTCGGGAATAACTGATTTTCAACTGAATAATGATTCGGCCGTGGCTATAGGTAAGTTTGACGGTGTTCATCTTGGTCACAGGATACTTATAGAGGATATCGTCGGAGTATCATGCAAGGATCCGGGACTTAAGAGTGTGGTTTTTACATTTAATCCTTCACCGGAGAGCCTTTTTGTGGGACATGCCCTTCCGGAACTTACTACCACGAACGAGAAAAGATTCATTTTTGACCGTATGGGAGTCGATGTCCTTATAGAATTTCCGATGAATCAGAACACGGCTGCCATCACAGCGGAAGAATTCGTGACGGATTATCTGGTTAAGCGTATGCGTGCCGGGGTCATCACGGCGGGTGTCGACCTGTCATTTGGGTATAAGGGACTTGGAAACGCTGACCTTCTTGAAAGACTCGGAAAAGATAATTCTTATGAGTGTCATATAATCGACAAGGTTACTTATAAAGGAGAGGAGATCAGTTCCACAAGGATAAGGAATGCGTTATCCGACGGTGATATGGAGACTGTAAGTGCGCTTCTTGGCTCACCCTACAGGGTTTCCGGGGTTGTGGCTCATGGGCGTAAACTCGGCCGTACCATAGGTATGCCTACTGCCAATGTGATAATACCTCCCGATAAGATGACAGGCCCCAAAGGCGTATATTACTCCAAAGTATATACCGCTGAGGGCGTATATCCGGCAATAAGCAATGTCGGAGTTAAGCCTACGGTGATAGATGATGAGCTGCTTTGCTGTGAAAGCTATATATACGGCTATGACAGGGATATTTACGGACAATATATCGAAGTCGAACTTATGCATTTCGTTCGTCCGGAGCGTAAGTTTGAAGGCATAGAAGAACTGAAGGATCAGATGCAGCACGATATCGCAGGCGGGATGTCATATCATCATCTTTTGAAAAAAGAAGAATGATGGTATAATTAACTTTACTGCGCGTATTGTGACGTGATCAGAGAATCCATATAGACCGATCTGATATAAGGTATGAATTAACAGGAGGAATAATGAAACTTCTTTTTTATGCAGCAAAAACATATGATAAGAAATCTTTTGATCCGGTTTGCGAAGCTTCTTTTCCTGATATCGATATAGATTATATCGATCATGAGCTTGAGCCGAGAACCGCTACTCTTGCAAAAGGATATGATGCGATATGTGCTTTTGTAAGTGCAAATGTCGGTGCGGATACTCTTACGATACTTAAGGATTGCGGAGTTAAGGCCGTACTCATGAGATGTGCCGGATTTAATAATGTCGATACCGACAAGGCCAAAGAACTGGGAATAGTCGTAAAACGTGTTCCCGCATATTCACCCGAATCGGTTGCGGAACTTGCGATGGCACTCGCAATGGCTGTTAACCGCCGTATATATAAGGCATATAACAAGGTACGTGAGAATGATTATACTTTAAAAGGTCTTCGCGGCGTTTTAATGTATGGAAAGACAGCAGGTATAGTAGGTACCGGTAAGATCGGGGCAGCTATGTGCAGGATCTGCCGGGGATTTGGCATGAATGTCATAGCATATGATGTTTACGAGAATCCTTCCCTTAAGGATTTTGTGGAGTATGTATCGCTTGATGAACTGCTTGAGCGAAGCGATCTTATCTCCCTTCACTGTCCTCTCATGGATAATACCTATCACATGATAAATATCGAAAACATCAGGAAAATGAAAGACGGAGTCATCCTGGTCAATACGTCCAGGGGAGCGCTTGTCAATACCGAAGAACTTATAGAGGGAATCCGTTTAAATAAATTCCTCGGAGTAGGCCTTGATGTATATGAAGAGGAAACAGGTAATGTATATGAGGACAGATCAGATGAAATAATGATGCATTCGGTTACATCACGACTGTTATCATTCCCGAATGTACTGATCACATCACATCAGGGATTCTATACAATGGAAGCACTTGAGTCCATAGCAGAGACTACGCTTCAGAATATGAAGGATGCAGCCGAAGGAGTAAGTACTCCGAACGATTGCTGAACGGATACGGTAATTTATGACACAGGTTCTGGTTAACTTTAATACCTGGCTTGAGAGCGTCGGCATATTAGGTGGGATCATAAGGTTCGTTATCGCTGCTTTATGGGCGGTTTTGGCAGTAACTGTAGTATTTAGGATCGAACGTTATTTTTTCTCCAAGCGCCTCAAGTCAAACAATAAGATACAGGTCAGGTTTGTTGAGAATATCCTGCGTATCGTGATAATCATAGTTGCGGTATTCTGGGTATTTAATAACAGCGGTACAACCGATAATTTCGGTAAGGTCCTGTTTCAGGGAACTGCCATAGTCGGTGCAGTGGTAGGTCTTGCGGCACAGTCCGTTATATCGGACTTGTGTTGCGGTATCATGATAAGTGTCTGCAAACCGTTTGATATCGGAGACCGTATAGAGCTTGAGTCCGGTATTGTCGGAATAGTCAAAGACATAACCATAAGACATGTTGTACTGCAGAGCATAGGCACTACGGACATCATCATACCCAACAGTGTGATCAATTCCATGGCCGTGACCAACATGAGCCACGGAACATCTACATCGATCATGTCCGTATATATGAAGTTTAATATCGCATATGGCAGCGATGTTGAACTTGCCATGGAACTTATCAAGAAGGCTGTTTTAGACAGCACATTTACGATCCCGGCACATCCGGGCGGAACAGGCATAGATTACAGTCCGGTATATTTTATTGAATATGCCGATTCGAGTCTGGTGCTTGCAACTACGGTTTATTATCTTCCGGAAGTTATTACAGGTGAAGTCAGAAGTGATATAAACCTGCGGATAAACCGTGCGTTTAAGGAGAATGGTATCGAGATACCTTATAATTATATGAACGTAGTAATGCGTGATTCATAATGGTAGGATGTATGAAAAAGAAAAATAGATATTATGTAAACTTAATCACGGCTGCGGCTTTGGCTGTATCGGTATTTACAGGTGGAGCATCAGAGGCTTATGCCATAAATACCATAAGCGTGATCCCCCTTGTTCCGACTTCTACGGCAAGTACTTCGGGCTCCGGATACGGTTCAAACGATCCTCTTATATCGGGACTTGGAGCAGGAGCATCCTCGCAGAATACGGGGGCTGACACTTCGAAGGAAGACTCAAACACAGGTTTAGGTACTGAGAAAACCGGTACTGATAATACTGCTTCTGTGCACGAAGCGTTAAGTGTATTAGGCACATCAGCACTTGGGAGTATTAAATCAACCGAAACAACAGATGAGAATAATTCCGAAGATACGGAAGATGATCAGATACAAACGGCCAAGGATGCGTTTGATGTATCTGCCGGTGCAGGAGCAGGCACCCTGTTTGGGCGTAAGACAGAAGAAGAATATATAGCTGCCAGAGAAGCCATGGAAGGTGCAAACTGGGGATATACGAATCTGGGTATATCCAATGTCAGCGATAATCTGAATATACGTGCTCTTCCCGGAGAAGACGGCAAACTGGTGGGTAAACTACCCAAGAATGCCGCATGTGAGGTACTTGAAGAAGAAGGAGACTGGACACATATAACTTCCGGTGAAGTGGATGGATATGTTAAGAGTGAATACCTTTTGACAGGACTACAGGCCAAGACCAGAGTACGTGAATTTGTAACGGATATCGTAAAAGTCGGTGCTGATGGCTTAAATGTACGAGAGGAGCCTAATACCGATTCCCCGGTAGTAACTCAGGTTGCCACCGGAGAGATACTCGACTATATAAGCACTGAAGGCGACTGGGTTGCAGTTATGCTGGATGATGAGACTGTATATGTTTCTGCCGATTATGTCGAAGTTACCAGCGAACTTAACACCGCTCTTACCATGACCGAAGTATTATATGGAGAGGGCGTTTCGGATGTAAGAGCCGATCTGTGTAATTACGCACTTCAGTTTGTCGGAAATCCTTATGTATGGGGTGGAGTAAGCCTGACTAAAGGGGCTGACTGTTCAGGCTTTGTTCTGAGCGTATTTAAGAATTACGGGGTATCACTTCCGCATTCTTCAAGGGCTCAGGCCAATATGGGCACCAAGATAAGCCTTGGTGAGGCCAAGGCCGGCGATCTGGTCTTTTACGGAAACGGCAGGAGGATCAACCATGTAGCAATATACCTTGGAGGCGGAAGAGTTGTGCATGCATCGAATCCAAGAACGGGTATTAGAGTGTCCAATGTCGGATACCGAACCCCTGTCAAGGTAGTCAGGATATTACAGGATTAATATATGTCCATTCAGTTTGTGTGCGGCCCTTCGGGGTCAGGTAAAAGTACATATATTCAGCGTAAACTGATAGAAGAATCCATTAATGATCCGGGACGGAAGTATTTGCTGATCGTTCCGGATCAGTTTAATATGCAGACACAGCGCAGGATGATAGAACTGCATCCGGATCATGCATTTTCTTCTATAGAAGTTCTTAGTTTTTCGCGTCTTTCTCACCGCATACTTGAAGAAGTGGGTGGAGAAGATATTCCGGTTTTGGACGACACGGGCAAGAGCCTTATAATCAGGCGGATCGCTTCGGAAGTTGCTCCGGATCTTGGTGTCATGTCTTCAAAACTTGACCGCTACGGTTTCATTCATGAGATAAAGTCAGTTATATCCGAGTTTATGCAATATTCCGTTACTCCGGACGATCTGCACCTTATGATCGAAAAGACTAAGGAACGCATATCCCTTACCGCTAAGTTGATCGACATAGAAGTCATATATCGTGCTTTTATGGCATATAAGGCGGATAATTATATTACCAGGGAAGAGACACTTGAACTTGTCCGTAGCAGTTTACATAAATCAGAACTGGTTAAAAATGCGGTTATTGCTTTTGATGGATTCACGGGCTTTACTCCGATCCAGGAGAGGGTGATCCAGGAACTCATGTCGCTGGCAGGACATATATATTTCACATTTACTTTTGAACATGGAAGGAATATATACGATAACCTTTCCCGTGAAGATATGTTTTATCTGTCATACCGGTCCGTTGACAGGTTAAAGAAACTTGCAGACGAGGCTTCTGTTATTGAAGAGGATCCTATCTATACCGATCATTTAGGGCATACCCCCGAAGATCTTGATCATCTTGAAAGATCCTTATTTCGATATAAGGTTACGCCTTACGATAAGAATCCCGATCATATCAGTATTTACAAAGCCGGCAGCGTAGCTGCAGAGGTTTCCGATACTTTTGACCGTATCAGGAGCCTGATAATAGATAAAGGATACAGATACAGGGATATAGCAGTCGTTGTAGGCGATATGTCCTTGTACGCTGATGAGATAGCCAGGCAGGCTGTGGCATTCGGAATGCCGGCCTATATGGATTACAGCCGGTCGATACTTTTATCTCCTTTCATAGAAGCCATAAGCTCAGCATATGATGTTATTAAATATGACTATTCAAGAGAGACGGTAATAAGACATTTACGAACAGGCTTTGGGCCCCTTTCGGCAGAGGAAACCGATGAGCTGGAAAACTTTTTATTAAAAACCGGGATCAGGGGACGGGTTTCATATGAACATACATGGACGACCGGTCAGGCTGACAGGGAACTCTCTGATGCGGAACTTAAAATACAGGCAGAGACTCTTGAACGGATAAATTCCATACGCAAGAAAGTTTATGATCATTTTATAAGTTTACATAACACTGACAACAAGGTAAGCTCATATGCATCCTCTTTATATGCATTCATGAGCAAAACCGGAATGTATGAACGCCTTATATCAATGTCAGAGGCGTTTAAGGAAACCGGCGATCATGTACGTGCGATGCAGTATGAACAGGTCTTTACTAAGGTTTGCGAACTCCTTGATCAGATAGTCACTCTTTGCGGTGACGAATCGATGGAAAGGGATGAATTTGTTCATATCTTCGAAGCCGGCCTTGGCGAGATCAGACTCGGCGTTATCCCCGCGGGAGCCGATGAAATTGTAGTGGGAGATATAGTCCGTACACGTCTTGAGGCTGTTAAGGCATTGTTCCTGCTCGGTGTCAGCGACGATAACATTCCGGGTAATATTTCGTCCGGAGGGATCATTTCAGATCTGGACAGGGAGTTTTTGAGTGATTCTTATGGGATTGAGCTTGCGCCTACGCCCAGGGAGCAGATCTTTACACAAAGACTTTATCTGTATATGAATATGTGTAAGCCTGCAGAGGAACTTATCATTTCCTATGCTTCTGCGGATGAAAAGGGAACAGCTATACAACCGTCATATCTGATTTCTACATTATGTAAACTATATCCCAAACTTACAGTCCGCTCATCGTTTTCAACTCATACATACGGAAGATATACGGTACCTACCGACGAGAGTACCATAATCACGGTTTGCGCGGATATGATGCGTGAATATATAGCCGGAAGACTTGAAAAGGAAGATCAGGACAGACTTATCGATCTTATCGGAGCCATCAGCGATCATGGGAAAAAAGAAGAATTCAAAAAAGTATATAACATGAGTACCATGCATTATGAGCATACACCGCTTTCACACCAAATAGCCCGCGCTCTTTACGGCAGTGTTATGCAGACGTCGGTAAGCAGATTTGAGAAATTTGCGGCCTGCGCATATGCTCATTTTTTAAACTACGGTCTGAGATTATATGAACGTCCCGAGTTTTCTTTTGAACGGTCAGATATGGGAGATGTATATCATAAGGCTTTGGAAGCATTTTCCGTAAAAATGGCTGAAGAAAAGATAACATGGGACATCATAGACGATAAACAGGCTAACGAATGGGCCGATGATATATTAGAAAAGCTGATGTCGGTATACGGCGACAATATCCTTGTATCCAGCCACAGAAACATTGCTCTTAGCGGGCGTATAGGACGTGTGATCAAAAGAAGTATCGATACATTAAAATACCAGATCACTTCAGGTGATTTTATCCCTAAGTATTTTGAAAAAAAGTTCGGTGCCGACAGGAAGTTGACTCTTCCGGATGGAACGGCCCTTGATTATAAAGTTACAGGTAAGATCGACCGGATGGATGTTTATGAAAAGGATGAAAAGAAATACTTAAGAATCGTGGATTATAAGTCGGGAAATAAGGATTTTGACATAACGTCTCTGTACTATGGTCTTATGATGCAGCTTGCAGTATATATGAGCAGAGCTGTGGAAGAGGAAGAAGGATCCGTGCCTGCCGGAATGCTGTACTACCACATAGATGATCCCATGACAGATTCCGACCATGAACTGACCTGTGAAGAATCCATTGAGAATGTCCGTAAGAAACTTAAGATGAAGGGTGTTGTGAACAGTGATCCGGAAATCGTATCCATGATGGATAAGGCCCTGGAAACGGCGTCGGGTTCTTCGGTTGTACCGGTGGGATACAAAAAGGACGGATCATTTACATCCGAATCAAAGGTTTATGATACCAAAGATTTTGAAACTATCCTTAAGTATGCCGAACATAAGATGGATGAACTTGCTTCAGAGATAATGAACGGTGATATAAGTGTAAGACCGTCTGTTGTCGGAAACGGAGATCTGCCGTGTAAATACTGCGATTATGCATCTGTATGTCACATTGCATCCGGAATCCCGGGGTATAACGGCGTGAGGTATAGCGGCGAGGATAATGATACTGTCATTAAGAAAATGAAAGAAGAGCTTGGAGAGAGCGAATCTTAAACTATGGAATTTACAAAAGACCAGCAAAACATTATAGATGCAAGGGATTGCAGTCTGATCGTCTCTGCAGCAGCCGGAAGCGGAAAGACAGCAGTGCTTGTCGAGAGGATAATCAGGCTTGTCACTGATCCGGAGGCACCTGTTGATATCGACAGCCTGCTTGTGGTCACATTTACCAATGTAGCAGCTTCCCAGATGAGGGAGAAGATCAGGAATGAACTTGCCAAAAGAGCGGAAGCTTATCCGGACGATGATAATATCAAAAGACAGGCTACCTTGTTACACAATGCACGTATAACGACCATTGACTCATTCTGTCAGTTTGTCCTGAGGAATTCTTTTGCCGATATTGATATAGATCCGGGCTTCAGGATCGCCGAAGAAGGAGAGAATAAGCTGATCGAAGCTGATGTGCTCGATGAGATCATTGAGAAGAACTACGAAAGTGGTGATGAGGATTTTCTGTATCTGTCGGATCATATAGCAACCGGGGCGTCTGACTCGTCGCTTGCTGAGGCCATTTATTCGGTGTATACCAAGGCAATATCGGATCCCTGGCCGTACAGATGGCTGGATAAACACTCCCGCGACTATGAATGTGACAGTGACGCTAAATTGTCGGGGTGGATCGTGGATATGGTAAGAAAGAGAGCCATATCAAAGCTTGAAATAACGTTTGATATCTATAAAAAAGCAATAGAAACAGCTGAAACCGGTGGCGTACATCAGGATTATATCGATTTCCTGGAGTCAGAATATGAACTCATACAGGGTGTAGCCGACAGGCTGAAAGAAGATGATGAGGCGGATTATGATACAGTCCGGGACCTTGTCTTTTCCATTCCTTTCGACAGACTCCCTTCAAAGAAAGATTCCGGTGAAAACAAAAGTTTAAGGGATAAGGCCAAGTCATATCGCGACCGGGCAAAAGATACCGTAAATTCCCTAAAAACCAGATATTTAAGTGGCAGTGAAGAAGATGCGGTACGTCATATACAAAACAGCGGCAGGGCAATTAAGGCTTTGTGCAAGGTGACTGCCGAATATATGGATGCGTTAAGAGCTGCAAAAGCCGATAAAGGAATATTGTCTTTTTCCGATTGCGAACATTATGCTCTGGATATCCTGGTTCATGTAAATGATGATGGAAGTATTGAACTAACCGATACGGCGGCTTCATACAGATCGCATTTTAAGTATGTATTTATCGATGAATATCAGGATTCGAACATGATACAGGAATTGCTCCTGTCAGCGGTGTCCGGTGAATCCGAGGGTATATACAACAGGTTCATGGTGGGTGATGTTAAGCAGTCGATATACCGCTTCAGACAGGCAGAACCCGAGATATTCATATCCAAATATCGTGAGTATAAGTACGACGATCCCAGAGAACGTAAGATAGACTTAAATAAGAACTTCAGAAGCAGAAAACAGGTTATAGACTCCTGTAATTCTCTTTTTGAAAAGATAATGAATGAGAGCAGTGCGGGCTGTGACTACGATGAGCATTCCGCACTTAAAACGGGTGCGGATTATCCCGACCCTGACAACGATGACTATATCACTGAGCTCATCTTTACGGATGTGAATGACTGTGAGGATGATGCAAAGTCCGAGGGTGAAGTGATAGCTGAGCGGATAATTGAAATGATGGAAAGCAGGATGCAGATCAGAGATCCCGAAACCAAAGAGATGCGTCCGGTTAGATACGGAGATATCGTCATTTTGTACCGCGCCGGGATAAATGATGCAGTCACATATAAAAAGGCACTCGAAAAGCGTCTGATACCTGCTGTTCTTACCGGAAGTACAGGGTATTTTGAAACTTATGAGATCCGTACACTGATGAATTTTCTTCGGATCGTTGTAAATCCGCTTCAGGATATCCCTTTTTACGGAGTACTGAATTCTGTCATAGGAGGCTTCGATACCGAAGATATTGCTCTAATAAGCACTTTATACAGGGATTCGCTCGAAGCCGGGGTGCGCCCGGGTAAAGGATATCTGTACGCTGCGTGCAAATATGTCGCTGATAAAGATACAGACAGTGAAGAAGCTAAGGCCGGTAAAGATAATAAGGACAGTAATGACAGTAAGGAACGGGATCTGACCGACAGGATCAGGGATTTTCTTGAAATGATAGAAAAATACCGTGGTTACTCGGAATTTTTAACCGTACCGGAATTGCTGGTAAAACTTCTTGATGAAACGGATTATAAGGCACTTGTGACTTCCATGCGCGGCGGGGTAAGGCGTGCTGCAAATGTGGATATGCTCGTGCGTAAGGCTTCGGATTATTCCGGGACTTCGTATTTTGGACTGTATAATTTCATACGATATATCGATAATCTTGAACAGACCGCCACACAGGATGCTGAAGCCGAGACCAACGGAGAAATGACACAAACTGTCCGCATCATGACCGAACATAAGAGCAAGGGCTTAGAATTTCCCGTGGTGTTTATAGCAAGAATCGGGAACATGTTCAACATGACGGATACCAAAGGAAATGTTATCTGTGATCACGGTGTGGGAATAGGCATCAAAGACAATGATATAGAAAACCGTGTAAAATACGATAATCTCATGTACAGATATATTTCAGACCATATACATGATCAGACGCTGGCTGAAGAAATGCGTATTTTATATGTATCAATGACCCGCGCCATGGAGAAGCTGATAATCGTATGTGCGGTAAAACCCGAGCATATACTTGATGATGATAATGTACTTACCTCTAAGGTGATCAAAAGACCAAAGTCTAATTTAAGATACATAGACTGGTATCTGCAGTGTATATGCGATGAAGAGGGTGAAGACAGCATTGTGTTTGATGACGAACACGGTGAACGTGTTATAGCCTCCATGCATATTAAGATCTCCATGACCGAAGAGCATGAAGAAAGTGAGTTGGAGAAGGCTGTGGATGCTTCACTTGCCGAAACTATGGTACATTCCGTTTTGGAAGCAGGTGCTGCGGTTAAGGACAGTGAGTACAGAAAACTGATAGATGCCATATATGAGTACGAATATCCCCATGATGACCTTAAGGGATTATATACCAAAACCTCGGTATCGGTGCTTAAGCATGCTGCGATGCCCGACGATGCGGACAGACCATATGAAATGATCAGTGGAGAAGCCTCTGATATCGATGATACGGATAAAGCGGCTGGAGAAGGTGCGGCTCATAAGAGCGCATTCGATATACCGGTTCCCAGATTCATATCGGGAACAGTCGATGTGCCCGGAGCTACCGTACGCGGATCTGCTTTCCACAGGATACTCGAGTTATGTGATTTTGCCGGTTTACATAATTCGGTGAACAAGGAAGAAGATATTGATAAACAGATCGCATCATTTTTGGCAGACAAACGTATTTCTCTTCTCGAAAAGCGTATATTTGATAAAAGAACCGATCATGAGATGCTGATGAACTTCATAAACAGTGAGACAGCGGGAAGGATGGCCAAAGCTCAACAGACAGGCAGACTTTTCAGAGAAGCACCTTTCATGATGGGAATACCTGCATCTGCATTGGGAGAGCAATATCCCGAATATGAAACTGTACTTATACAAGGTATAATAGATGTATACTGGATAGAAGAAGACGGTGCGGTAATACTTGATTATAAGACCGACAGGGTTCATACCAAAGAGCGCTTTATCGAACTGTATAAGACACAGCTTGATTATTATGAAGAAGCGCTTGTCAAAATGCATATCCCGGTCAAGGAGAAACTGATCTATTCGTTTGAAATGGATAAGATCATCAGAGTTTGACATGTTCGGAAACAGGAGTTTATGGGAAGATCATTAAAAAAAGCGATATATGTTCTGACCCCGTTTGTGGTGTATTATCTGGTCCATGGGATAACCAGATTCCTTATGATGTTCCTGCTTCAGCTGTTATCTTCATATTCCACCGGGATTTATTCTGTTATAAAAGCGCATGATGCGCTGTTTTCGGGCATTATTTCCCTGTTGGATATGTCGATCGGGGCGATCGCGCTTATTTTTCTTATGAAGCGTGACTTTGAAGAACTGTCAATTTGGGATTATGTAAACCTAAACGGTATATCCTTTTACCGTTCCGACAGGATCCACAGTTATGCATTCGGCTGGATCCTTATAGCCGTACAGGCTGTGAGCATGGCTATAGGATTAAACGTACTGATCGGACTCTCCGGGCTCATGAAGATATCGTCATATGAAGATAGCGCCCAGGCGCAGTATTCCATTCCTATATGGCTTGGACTGGTTTTGTACGGCCTCGTATCACCCGCTGTTGAGGAACTGCTTTTCAGGACTGTCATTTACGGCAGGATGAAGAGGAGATTTGCCGTAATTTTATCCATGATCATGAGTTCATTGTTTTTTGGCTTATATCACGGAAATCTTGTGCAGGGCATATACGGGTTTATAATGGGCTTTTTGATGTGCATGGCATGTGAATACCTGCACACCGTGACAGGGGCGTTTCTTATGCATTCAGCTGCCAATATAACCATATATCTGCTCGGAATGAGCGGGCTTCTTTTAAAGCTTTCTACACCGCTGTTTTGTTGTGTTTTTATTGCCATAGGTCTGATAACTATAGCGTGTGAGGCCGGATTCAGTTATAAAACATATAAGACCATGGGGCATATCGAAGGGATCGCTCCTGTCGGTTGTTTTTACAGGGATCCGACGCTTTTTGAAGATGAAGAAGATATATATACATAACACTTGATATTCTGCTATACTTAATAAAATGCGGCTTGAATGACCAGGGGGGTAATTACATGGAGAATAAAAGAAAGCTAACCGGAAAAGAAAAATTCGCATACGGAATAGGTGCTGTCGGAAAAGACATGGTCTACATGCTCTCGGCAAGCTATATTCTGTATTATTATCAGGATATAATGGGCGTGAGCGCGGCGGCAATGGGTGCCATACTGCTTATCGCCCGTGTCTTTGATGCATTTAATGATCCCATCATGGGAATAATAGTAGCCAAGACCAGGACCAAATGGGGTAAATTCCGTCCCTGGCTCATGATAGGTACTGTGACCAATGCCGTGATTTTGTTTGTGATGTTTTCCGCACCGCCTTCACTTGACGGGGCCGGACTTACAGCTTATGCGGCAATCTTTTATATCCTCTGGGGTGTGACTTATACCATGATGGATATCCCTTACTGGAGCATGGTTCCCGCATTTACCGAGAGCGGTAAGGAGAGAGAGGGACTTTCCGCACTTGCCAGATCATGTGCCGGTGTCGGTTCTGCGATCATATCGATAGTGACCGTTAAGATGGTATCCATGCTCGGACATGCCTTCGGCGGAGATGAGAGCAATTATGAACGCATAGGTTACAGCAAGATGGCTTTGATAGTAGCGCTGCTTTTCATCATCTGTATTGTGATAACATGCGTTTTTATAAAAGAAAAATCTACCGTAGATATGGAAACAGCCTCTATCGGAGATATGTTCAGGGCTCTTATCCAAAACGATCAGGCGATCACTATGGTCATTGCGATAGTTATGGTCAATACTGCTTTGTATGTTACAAGCAATCTTGTGATCTACTTTTTTAAATATGATTTTTCACCTGCCAACTGGGAGAACAATTATACATTGTTCAACGTAGCCGGCGGCGGATTCCAGATACTTGCCATGATGCTCTTGTTCCCGCTTCTTCGTAAGTTCATGAACACGATGAAGATATTCTATACATGTTTTATCATGGCATTTGCGGGATATGCCATTCTCCTTATTGAAGCGTTCTTTATTCAGGATAATGTATACTTCCTGCTTGTACCGGCATTTCTCATCATGAGTGCGATCGGTATGTTAAATGTAGTCATCACCGTATTTTTGGCAAATACCGTCGATTACGGTGAACTTAAGAATAACAGGAGAGATGAGTCGGTCATTTTTTCCATGCAGACATTCGTTGTAAAGCTTGCTTCGGGTGTTGCGGCATTTGTTGCAGGTATTGTTTTACAGGTATGTAATATAAGCAAAGACACCGAGAGTCAGGTGGTGGGTCAGATAGCGCAGGGCTCAAGGATGGGACTTCGTATGAGCATGACCATAATACCTATAGTAGTCCTTGTTATCGGACTTATGGTATTTATGCGTAAATACATACTTACTGATGAAAAACTTCAGGAAATATCAGCCCAGTTAGAGGCGAGGAAACAGGCATAAATGACTAAGATTTCATACGTTATACCGTGCTACAGGTCGGAAAAAACGATAAAAGGGGTTGTAAATGAGATCATAGAGACTGTCTCGGGTTTGCCTGACAGTACCTGTGAGATAATCCTTGTCAATGATTCATCCCCGGATAACACCTTATCCGTCATTGAAGAACTTGCAGCTGCTCACGATGAGGTCACAGGAATAGATATGACCAAAAATTTCGGGCAGCATGCAGCTCTTATGGCAGGGTTTCATTTTGTGACCGGAGATTATGTGGTATGTCTTGATGATGACGGACAGACACCTCCGTGTGAGTCTGTTAAGCTTATTGATAAATTAAAGGAAGGCTATGATGCGGTATATGCCCGTTATGACCATAAGGCACATTCTGCATTTCGGAATTTCGGAAGCCGTGTGAACAGTTATATGGCTGAAACGATGCTCAATAAGCCCAAAGAACTTTATATATCAAGTTATTTTGCGGCCAAAAGAATCATAATAGATGAAATATTAAGATATCAGAATCCGTATCCGTATATTCAGGGACTGGTACTTCGCTCTACAAATAAGATATGCAATGTGGATGTGGAACACAGGGCAAGACAGGAAGGAAGGAGCGGATATTCCTTTGGCAAACTCATGGCGCTTTGGATCAACGGATTTACTTCTTTTTCGGTAAAGCCGTTAAGGATCGCTATGTATTGCGGTCTTTTCACCGCTTTTGTCGGTTTCCTGTTTTTGATATATGTATTGATAGTCAAACTTTCAAATAATCCCAATACCCCTTTGGGCTGGAGCTCTACCATGGCGGTCATCCTTCTTATCGGAGGCATGAATCTGATAGTACTTGGCATGATAGGAGAATATATAGGCAGAATGTATATCAGTATGAATAATTCTCCACAGTATGTGATCCGAAAAGTTATTTCCGGCAAAGAAGAAAAGTAAAACAGTGTAATATGATAAGATCGGCTGATGTAGTAAAAAGCATAGCGGTGCTCTTGTTATGTGCAGGCATTATAACAGGCTGCGGCAGTGAAGAGGTTTCAAATATCGATACAGGAATGACTGCGATAGAGGAACTCAATTACACGGGAGCGCTTGAAGCGTTTGCGGCAGCAACAGAGGCAGGAGAAGATGAAAGACTTATCCTTCGCGGACAGGGCATGGTCTATATGGCCCAGCTTCAGTATGAAGAGGCTATAGATGCTTTTGTAAAGGCTTTGAATCTCAGCGACGGTGTGCCTGAAGAACTGGACTATGATATCAATTATTACCTTGCTGCCGCTTATTATAAGTCCGGACGTCTGGATGAGGCGCGGGCGGTATATGATGCGATACTCACATTAAGACCGGATGAATTTAATGCATATTATCTAAGAGGTGTGGTAGAACTTGAGAGCGGTGATTTTGACTCGGCAAATACAGACTTTCACACGGCCATAGATCTTAACAAAGGCGACAATGATATGGTCGTTGATATATATCAGATACTGGCGGCACAGGGATACAAGGAGGCAGGAAGAGAGATCATAAGTGAGTGTATAGCCTCGGATTCAGGTATCTCAGATTATGATTATGGCAGGTTTGAGTATTACCTTGGAAACTACGAATCCGCAAAAAACTATCTTGAACAGGCGGACAAGGGTGACCAGGCCCAGATAACCCTTTTCCTGGGGAGAACTTATGAATCTCTGGGAGATTATAATTATGCCATAAGTCTTTATAATACTTATCTTGATAAGAATCATAACTCTCCGAATATCTATAATCAGATGGGTTTGTGCCAGATGAAGATGGAACGGTATGCAGAAGCATTAAGTTCCTTCCAGGCCGGTATGAATACCGAAGACAAATCCATATTACAGACACTCAAATATAACGAGGCCATAGCATATGAATATATGCACGAATTTGATACGGCTTCCTCACTTATGCGTGAGTATATATCACTGTATCCCGATGATACGGCCGCACAAAGAGAATATGAGTTTTTACAGACACGATAATTGAATCATGATTTAATAAATATACATCATAAACAGAGGTATGACCATGATAAACAAGCTGATATCCAATATAAAGCGTACCGGAGCACCGATCGTAGTAGGCCTTGATCCTAATCTTAAGTTTGTCCCCTCACATATTTTAAATAAGGCATATGAGGCTAAAGGAGAGACCCTTGAAGGTGCTGCCGAAGCTATATGGAATTTTAACAAGGGGATCGTTGATCATGTATATGATCTTATCCCGGCTGTAAAACCTCAGATCGCTATGTATGAACAGTTTGGTCTGCCCGGAATTGAGGTCTACAAGAAGACGGTTGATTATTGTAAGGAAAAAGGACTTGTAGTCATAGGAGATATAAAGAGAGGCGATATAGGCTCCACTTCCGAATCTTATGCTATAGGACATTTGGGACATGCACAGGTCGGAAGCCGGTTGCTTGCAGGATTCGATGAGGATTTTGCTACTGTAAATCCTTATCTTGGATCAGACGGTGTTAAGCCTTTTATAGATGTTTGCCGTAAAGAAGGTAAGGGCATATTTGTGCTGGTTAAGACGTCTAATCCGTCGAGCGGTGAGTTTCAGGACAGAGAAGTTTTGTGCGATGACGGCAAGATGCGCAGATTATATGAGATAGTCGGTGCCAAGGTCACGGAATGGGGCATGGATATAATGGGGGATACATACAGTTATGTAGGTGCCGTGGTCGGTGCAACATATCCAGAAGAGGGACGCATATTACGTGATATCATGCCAAAGGCTTATATACTCGTGCCCGGATACGGTGCACAGGGCGGAAAGGGCGCAGATCTGGTCCATTTCTTTGATAAGGACGGGCTTGGCGCCATAGTAAACTCTTCCAGAGGCATAATCGCAGCTTATAAGAACGAGAAATATGCTTCTTACGGAGAGGAAAATTATGCGGATGCTTCAAGAGCAGCCGTAGAAGATATGATCGAGGATATAAGGACGGCGTTGGGATGAAGAAGAGGATAATAGCCATAATAGGTGTGGTTTTAATTGTGATCATGGTACTTGCCACACTTATAACTGCTTTTGTCGACAAGAGCGGTGTTTACTTTAGGAGCTGTCTTATCGTTACGATAGCACTTCCGATAGCGCTGTGGGTATTTTTGTGGGCATATGGTGCGATGATGCACAAACACACCCCTGCCAGTTTTGACATGGGCGGTGAAGCAAAGGCCGATAACGAAAACACACCGGATGATAATGAGTAAATACGATAACACTTCTTATAAAAATAAACTGAGCCTGACCGTACATCAAAACCGGTTCAGGCTTATCTTTATATTTGCAGGGTTATTATTGATCCTAGCATATAAAATCCTTACCCATATTCCCGGACAGGGAAGGGCTGTCCAGGCCAAATATATAGATCCTTTGCATGAGACTCTGGCTTCTTTATGTGACCGGACAGATATAGCGGTTTGTGAGTGGCTTATTGTTTTGATCGTTACTTGTTTTTTGGCTTATTTACTTGGCACACTGGTTTACATAATTCGTTACAAGTCCATCATAAGACCTGTAATATCCGTGCTTGTGACCGTATGCATGATCATATCGCTCATATACGGAGGATTTTGTATCCTATGGGGATTTACCTATGATGCTCCGGGTGTTGAGGAAATCTGCGGTATCACTCCCGATCCCGACGGGATACTCCATGAGGATCTTGTGAGGGTGGACCGGTTTTTTGTTCAAAAAGCGAATGAGTATTCCGTATTGGTCGAAAGAGATCCGGACGGACACTATATCTATCCAAAAGGAGACGATCTTAATGTGATCACGGATCATTCAAAGATACTCTATGATAAAATATCCCAAACCTTCCCGGGACTTGCCGGGACAAGTCATTGTCCTAAAGGAATTTGTTTTTCCAAAGTTATGAGTCATTTGGATTTTACCGGATTCTACAGTCCGTTTACCGGGGAAGCATGTTTTAATACAGATTCACCTGAATGCATGGTTCCTTCTACCATAGCACATGAACTTGCTCATCAGAGGGGAATAGCGGCAGAGGATGAAGCAAATTTTATCGCAGTAGTTTCAAGTCTTGAAGACGGTGATCCGGATTATGTATATTCCGCATGTCTTCTTGCCCTGATCCATCTTCAGAATGCACTATATAAAAGCGGTGACGCCGATCAGTGGAAGGCGATAAAAGATACTTATTCGGAAGAGGTGATCACGGATCTTAAGGATAATTCCGCATACTGGAGTACATATAAACAAAGTCCCGTTAATAAGGTTGCAACAGATACATATGATTCTTTTTTGAAATCATATGATCAGGAACTGGGGCGGGAGACTTACGGGGCGTGCGTTGATCTTTTGGTGGAATATTACAAGGGTGTGTGGTAAAATACTTATAGTTTGGGGTTTTATGAGAAAGTGTTATTTTTTTTGAAAAAATATCAAAAAATCTGAACCTTTTGTGATCCCAAATGAGTCTTTATAATCAGAGGAAGCATAATTATGGCTACAACATTGCTTAAAAAGTGGCGCGACATGGCGTATTCGGAGACAGCCGACAGAGGTTCTCTCCAGAAACTCTGGCAGGATTATTTCCTAAAAGAAAAAGAAATTTACGCCGAACTTCTTCAAACACCTGAAACAGTTGTCGAAGGCACTGTAAAAGGACTTGCAGAGAAGTATGATACAGACATCATGACGATGACCGGATTTTTGGACGGTATCAACGACAGTCTTAAGACTCCGAATCCTATCGAAGAGATGGATGAAGATACGAAAGTCAGTTTAGATTTCGATCTTGAACTTCTTTACAAGAACATGGTAGCGGCTGATGCCGACTGGTTATATCAGTTGGAACAGTGGGATGAGATCTTTGATGAGGACAAACGTAAAGAACTCTACAAAGAGCAGAAGACATCCACTACCATCCGCAAGGAAGCTAAGGTTTATCCCAATGACCCGTGTCCGTGCGGAAGCGGCAAAAAGTACAAGAAATGCTGCGGAAGGAACGCATAGCAATTTCTACTTACAGAAGGGAGAAGACGCAACTATGAAGAAAGTATTATCACTTTTATTAGTAGGTGCAATGGTAATCGGAATTGTAGGCTGTGGATCAGCTCAGGGAGAACTTTTCTCAACAGCAGCTGTACGTGAGTGGTCCGAAGATGATGCAAATCATGTATTCATGGATGATGAGGCTATAGCACTTGCACAATCTGTTGCAGCATCAGGTGCAGAAGGTTCAGCAAACATGAGAGCACAGGCTAAGGCAGCTCTTGACGGATGCAATGCACAGCGTGCAAAAGCAGGACTCGGATCGATGACATGGAGTGACGGACTTGAGCAGGCAGCTATGGTTCGTGCACAGGAGATCGTTACTACATGGTCACATACCAGACCCAACGGAAGTGACTGGTGGACAGTTAATTCAAACCTTATGTATGGTGAGAACCTTGCAAAGGGATACAGCACAGCAGATGCAGCTGTAGCAGCATGGATGGCTTCACCTACACACAAAGCCAATGTTATGGATGGCGGTTTCAAAACTTGCGGAATCGCAATTTATGAAGTAGGCGGTGTTTGGTACTGGGCAGAGGAGTTCGGATATTGATAAACTGATCGATTATCAGCTACATCAGATTATCTGACTAAAACGAAAATTTAAGGCATGTGCTATAAGCACATGCCTTTTTTCGTGTTATCGTTTTTTACTATGTGTTATAATGCTAGTAGTTTTTGTATCAACAGACCGGTAATAAAAGACTATGTGAGGGGATGAAATGTCAGACGAAGAAATAAAGGGTCCGGAAAACACGGCAGATAATAACGATAAGCCCGACACTAATGCTAAAAAAGCAAAGAAAGAGAAGGCACTTAAAGTCATGGATATCCTGGTCCCGGTTGTGTGCATAGGGGTCATTCTTTTTAGCGGATTTAATCTGTACAAGATATATAAGTCCTATGCGGAAGCAGAGGCTATATATGACGGCCTTGCTCTTTTTGCCAGTGATAAAGGAGAGGATACAGAAGAAGCTGCGATGATCGAAGCGGGATTTCCGTATCTGAACGTAGATCATGACGGTCTTATAGAAGTGAATGGGGATTATACCGGATGGTTGTATTTTCCGTTACTTGGCATAAGCTATCCCGTAGTCCATGGCGATGCTGATTTTAATTATCTGCATATGGCGTTTGATGGGACTCCTTCAAACAGCGGCAGTATATTTATAGATGCATGGTCAAATCCGGAACTTAAAGATATGACAACGTTGTTTTACGGGCATAATATGCGAAACGGGTCCATGTTCGGATCCTTAAAGCGCGTCAGAAATGAAGAGGGGATCATCTTAAACGATCCGTATTTTTATTATTACACGCCCACGAGAGCGTATAAATGTCATGTTTTTGCATATTATCTGGAGAATACCAAGGGTAAGACATATAACTGTCCTACCGACAACCGTACATATGACGAGTATATGGATTATATCCTTGAAAAAAACGAATACGCCGAAGGGCCTGACAGTGTTGATTTAAGTCACAGACCTAAAGTTCTGACGCTGTCTACGTGTTCAGGATTTCAGTCCGGCAGGCGTACTGTCATTCATGGAGTAATAGAAGATACTTACGAGATAGGACAGGATAATATTCTGTATGATGACAGCTTCGGTGATGCGGTTGAAACCGAAGTGACGAAATAATATGATATGTAATCAGTTTACATAAAATCTTAGTGTTGTATTGATTTTAGGTTTACATAATCTATGAAAGTGAAGTTTTCTTTAAATCGTTCACAGCTTAAGATCATAGCGATCATATCCATGGTGATCGATCATGTCGCATGGGGGTTTGTGGATTTCTATTCCCCGCTTGGTCAGTTTCTGCATGTTTGCGGGCGGTTTACGATTCCTATCATGTGTTTTTTTGTGGCGGAAGGATTTCGTAAGACTCATGATATCAAGAAATATCTCGGCCGAATGGCATCCGCTGCGGTCATCTCGATAATCCCTTTTTATCTGTTCTTCGGAGAGGAATACGGATACCGGCAGAATATTATATTTGATTATCTTCTCGGACTCCTTATGCTTACTGTGCTTGAGAAGTCCAATTTTAAAAAATGGCAAAAATATCTTCTTGTTGCACTTCTTTTTGCGGTATCTGCCACAGTAGGCGGCTGGATCATAACTCCTTCCGTATTTATTCTTGCTTTTTATTACGGCAGGACATTTGCAGAAAAAGCAAAATGGTTTATCATAGGTGATCTGGTTACGGTCGGATTCCTGGTGGTTGCCATATCTCTAAACAGTATCTATCATTTCGCTCATTATGACTGGGTGTGGTGGGATAAGTTTTATCTGCTCGGCTTTATGCTGGCGCTTCCTCTTTTATATGTATATAACGGAGAAAAAGGATCAAAACTTCCCGGAAATACCTTTTATTACTGGTTTTATCCGGTTCACTTCATTGTTCTGGTTGCAATAAAAGCCTTAACGATCGATTTTCAGGGCGGTAAGATTCTGTACCTGGGGCTTCATATCGTACTTTTGGTTTCTATTATATTTATGCTTGAAGCGGTCCTGCGGACCAGAACATCCAGGGGTCAGAATGCCATAGTCTTTTTCATGGTCACCGGAATGATATATGTTGTGGGATTTATTGTTGAGATACTCTCAACTACCGCAGAAGGATATTACCTTGCATGCTTGGTACAGTATTTTGGTGAATTTGCACTTTTTATTTCCGTAATATTCTTTGTGTCGGAGTGCTCGTTGATACAATTTCCAAGATTTGTTTATCTGATACATATCGTTATCTCGATGGCCCTTGAATATACACTTATAAATACCAGAGAGACAGGTTTCTTTTATTCGTATATAGGAGTGGATGATTCGGGTACGGTCTTGCGTCCGATACTGGTGCATTCCACGGGATTTTATCTGACAATCGTATATATGGTCTTTGTATGTCTTGAGGTTTTGGGAATAGCCTTGTATATATTTAAGCATGGGTCGGACATCGAGATCAAAAGAATGCGTCTTATCCTGTGGGCTTTGATATTCTGCTGGGTTCCTTACGGTATCACACTTACAGGGATAACGGGAGGGTATGAGATCCCCGCAGTCGGCATATTCATAGCGGGCGTTCTTTTATATAATTGCTTTTTCAACTACGGAACTCTGGATTCTGTGGCACTTGCAAGTGAGAATGCGATCGATAAGGCACATGAGGGTATGCTCGTTGTGGATGACCGGTATCATATAAGTTTTCACAATCGTATAGTGGATGAGATCTTAGGAGACATTCCTCATAACATCGATATCAGACAAAACGAACAGGCAGCCGGGATCTTAAAAGGCGAGATCGAACATATAGAAGTCGGCGATAAGATATATGAGGTTTCGGTTGAAGAACTGAAAAAAGGAAAATATTCCCAGGGATTTATGATATGGTTCTTAGATGTTACGGAACACCTGCAGCTTCTTGATAATGCCCGTGAAATGGCCCATCATGATGCACTGACAGGCCTGTATAACAGAAGTTATTTTAAAGAACTGGTCGATATTGATGTTTCCGAAGGCCGTAAGGGAAGCTTCCTGATGATGGATATGGACAACTTTAAACTGATAAATGACAGGTACGGTCATCAAAGGGGAGATTCGGTACTTAAAAATCTTGCAAAGATACTGTCTGCTTATCCCGAGGATGAGATGTATGCATGCCGGGTTGGCGGAGATGAATTTTGCGCTTATTTAAGAGACAGGACAGACACCGGTTATGTTGAGTCGGTCATAAGTGAGATCATGGAAGACTTTAATCATACTTTCAGGGCTAATGATGAGGTTAAGTGTACAATTTCCGTAGGAGCTGTCATAAACGATTAGGTGCCGCTTTCGGATTGCTCTACGATGTATTCGGCTGCGGATACCAAACTGTATGAAGCCAAAGGCTCGGGCAAGAATGCATACAGAATATAACAACAGGTTGCTTTTTTTACTAAAAATACATATAATTTTTAATGTTGTATGCACAGCGCATACGTTTATGCAGCCAACCGGTGTTAAATAGGCTGCGGAGAGGAGTTAATTATGAAAAAGAGAATTATGGCTATCATGCTCGCTGCACTTTGCGCTTTAAGCTTATGTGCTTGCGGAGGAAAGGATTCAGGCAGTACAGCTTCATCAGATGCAGCTTTTACTACTGTAACAGACGGCGTGCTCACAATGGCTACCAATGCTTATTTCCCGCCTTATGAGTATTATGAAGGAAGCGAGATCGTAGGCATCGATGCTGAGATCGCCAAGGCAGTAGCTGATAAACTTGGTCTTACACTTAAGATAGAAGACATGGAATTCGATTCGATCATTACTGCTGTAAGTACAGGCAAAGCTGACATGGGTCTTGCCGGAATGACAGTTACCGAAGAACGTAAGCAGAATGTAAACTTCTCAGATACATATGCTACAGGTGTTCAGGTTGTTATCGTTCCGGAAGGTTCTGATATAAAGACCGTCGATGACCTTCAGGGCAAGAAGATAGGCGTTCAGCTTTCTACTACAGGTGATATCTACTGCTGTGATGATTTCGGAACAGAGAATGTAGAAGAGTATAACAAGGGTAATGATGCTGTTATGGCACTTATCTCCGGCAAGATCGATGCGGTTGTAATCGACAACGAGCCCGCTAAGAGCTATGTTGCAGCAAACGAAGGTCTTGTGATCCTTGATACAGAGTATGTAACCGAAGAGTATGCTGCAGCACTGAACAAAGAGAATACTGCTTTGCTTGATGCTATAAACGGAGCTCTTAAGGAACTTAAGGAAGACGGAACTCTTGATTCCATCATCGCTAAGTACATTCCCGCAGAATAATATTTTAAAACATGAACGGTTTAATTGAAAAATTCACTCAAGACTTTATAGTCGATGATAGATGGAAGTTCATAACAAAAGGCCTGGGCGTGACCTTGGAGGTCACTGCCCTGGCTCTTGTTTTTGGCGTGATCATAGGACTTATAATAGGTATCATAAGATGTGCCCATGATCAGCAAAATGCCAATGAGCGCCGTGGTGTTAAAGGCGCCATCTTAAATTTTCTTAATCTGATCTGTCAGTTATATGTGACGGTGATCAGAGGAACTCCCGCTCTTGTACAGCTGCTGATCATGTATTTCATAATACTTGTGTCGGCGCAGTCCAAGGTGATGGTCGCTGTTGTTACTTTTTCCATAAACAGCGGTGCTTATGTTGCGGAGATATTCAGAGGCGGTATCATGTCCATAGATAAAGGACAGATGGAAGCCGGAAGATCTCTGGGACTTAATTATGTACAGACCATGACTTATACGATAATCCCGCAGGCAATGAAAGCATGTTTGCCGGCTCTTGCAAATGAACTTATCACATTGCTCAAGGAAACATCGATATGCGGATATATAGGACTTAATGAGCTTACCAGAGGCGGAGATATCATAAGGGGTACTACCTTTGATGCACTTCTTCCGCTGTTTTGTGTAGCGATCATTTATCTGGTGATCGTAATGCTCCTTAGTTACCTGATGTCGCTTATAGAAAGGAGGCTTAGGAAAAGTGATAACCGTTAAAGACCTCCATAAATATTTTGATGATAACCATGTACTTCGTGGTATTAATTATGAGATTGAAAAGGGCGAGAAGATAGTCATTATCGGAGCATCAGGATCCGGTAAGTCTACCTTTTTGCGCTGCTTAAACCTTCTGGATATACCTACCAGCGGTCATATCTGGGTTGACGGAGAAGAGATTACAGATCCCAAGGCTGACGTTAACCAGATAAGGCGCAAGATGGGAATGGTATTCCAGCATTTTAATCTTTTTAACAATCTTACGATCATGGACAATATTACTCTTGCACCGGTCAAACTTAAGATACAGTCGGTGGAAGAGGCAAAAGAGAATGCTCTGGCACTGCTTGACCGTGTCGGCCTCAGGGAAAAGGCAGATGCTTATCCGTCGCAGTTATCCGGAGGACAAAAACAGCGTATAGCCATAGTCAGGAGTCTTGCCATGAATCCGGAGGTTATGCTGTTCGATGAGCCTACATCCGCGCTTGACCCTGAAATGGTCGGCGAGGTTTTGCAGGTTATGAGAGAACTGGCCGATTCGGGTATGACGATGGTCGTTGTTACCCATGAAATGGGATTTGCCAGAGAGGTTGCAAGCAAGGTGGTATTCGTAGACGAGGGTATTATCAAGGAGGAAAATACTCCGCAGGAATTCTTTAATACCCCCAAAGATCCGAGACTGCAGGAGTTTTTATCCAAAGTGTTATAACATACAGGTTTTGAGAATAGAGTCGTAGCCCGGAGCATAAGGATTATGGCCGGGCTATTATTTATTTAGCAGGAGGAAGGCATTTATGGAAAAAGAAAGAAATTCCTTTACAGGATCCATAGGTTTTGTGCTGGCGGCTGCGGGCAGCGCCGTAGGACTTGGAAATATCTGGAGATTTCCCTATCTCGCAGCAAGAGATGGCGGCGGATTGTTTTTGGTAGTCTATCTTGTCCTTGCTTTGACGTTTGGCTTTGCACTCCTTATGAGTGAGGTTGCTATCGGACGAATGACCAGACAGAGCCCGCTTACGGCATACGGCAAACTGTCGAAAAAGTTTAAGCCGCTTGGCATCATCGCCTGCATAGTCCCGATGCTCATTATGCCCTATTACTGTGTTATCGGCGGATGGGTAGTCAAGTATTTTCTGGCATTTCTTACCGGATCGGGAGTTTCGACCGCACAGGATGGGTATTTTACCGGATTCATAACCGATACTTCTTCACCTGTCGGTATGACCATTGTTTTTTTGTTCCTTACCATGATCGTTGTACTTGGCGGTGTAGATAAGGGTATAGAGAGATTTTCCAAGGTCATCATGCCCCTTTTGGTAGTGTTGATCATAGTGATCTCAGGCTTTGCTCTCAGCATTTCACATACCGATGAACTCGGAAATGTGCGTACAGGTTTTGACGGGCTTAAGGTACTAGTCATACCGGATTTCACGGGGCTTACCGTAAAAGGCTTCTTTACTGTTTTGATGGATGCGATGGGGCAGCTGTTCTACAGCCTGAGTATCGCAATGGGTATCATGATCGCCTATGGATCATATATGCGTGATGAAGACAATATGTCCAAGTCAGTCGGACAGATAGAGATATTTGATACTGCCATAGCTTTTCTTGCGGGAGTTATGGTCATTCCCGCAGTATATGTATTTATGGGCAGAGAGGGTATGGAATCGTCAGGTCCCGGTCTTATGTTCGTGTCACTTCCCATGGTCTTTGAAAAAATGGGATCGGCAGGTAACTTTATAGGTGCTCTTTTCTTTGCTCTTGTTCTTTTTGCTGCCCTTACAAGTTCCGTATCTATACTGGAAGCGATAGTGTCCAGCTTTATGGATCAGTTCCATATGACAAGAGTCAAGGCGACTCTGATCGAAGGCGTGATCGCATTGGCATTCGGGCTTCTTGTATGCCTTGGTTACAATAAACTGTATTTTGAAGTCACGCTTCCAAATGGGGCCGTAGCACAGATCCTTGATATAATGGATTATGTCAGCAATAACCTGCTCATGCCTATAGTTGCAATATTTACATGCATTTTGGTCGGATGGGTCACAGGACCTGAGAAGATAATCGGCGAGATCACCAAAAACGGCGAAAAATTCGGCCGTCGCGGACTTTTTATAGTCATGGTTAAGTTTGTCGCACCCATCATGCTCGTTGTATTATTGCTTAAAGCCGTCGGAATCATATAAAAAACTTAAAAAAATCATATATTTTTTGGACCTTTTGAACCCCTCAATACGTCTTTTGTATTGAGGGATTTTATATATGGGCTCTTTGCGCCCGTTACTAAAACGATTTCGTATTAAAAAAGAGAGATTTAAAGCGTAACAAAGAGAGATTGGAGAACGGCTATGAAGAAGAGAAAGACTAAACTCTGGAAAAAAGCGCTGGTAGGATTTATGTCCTTTACCATGTTTGCCGGAAACCTCAGTGCACTGTCTGTTGAGGCATATGCCTCTACAGTAGACGGTGAGGGATTTGTCGAGGATGCGGAAGGATTGGGTGATATAGACACCGAAGGCGTAGATACTGCCTTACTTGACGGTGAAACCGAGATAGTAGCCCCCGAAGTTGTATCCGAGGAGGAACTTATCGGAGAAGCAGAAGCTTTGGCAGAGGCTGATGATACTGTTATTTATACCGTTACATATTATGATGTGGACGGAAGTTTACTCGGAAGTACCGATTTTGAAGCCGGAACCGCACTTGATCTTCCCGAGACAGGTGAAGGCGCATACTGGCTTGATGCAAACGGTATCGAGTATTTTGCCGGTGATGCGGTAAATGAAGATCTCTCTCTCTTTGTAACAGTTGATGATATAGAAACAGAAGAAACAGAAGAATCAGAAGATTTAGAAGAGGAAATACCTGAAGACCAGATACTTGTCAATGCAGTTCTGGTCGATACTGAAGGCAACGTACTTGATTCATACAGAGTAACCTCCGGAATGTATTTAGCAGCCGGTGAATCCAACGATGCACCTGTTATAGAAGACTATGAATACATAGGCGCACAGATAGATGCAAGTGAGATAACCGAAGTCATAGTTGAAGAAACGGAAGACGGCATACTTCTTTATACGGTAGACGGTGTAGAGCTTGAGGCTGATGCCGATATCGAACTTATATATGAGTCTACGGTATTTGATTACAATATCGATTTTGTTGTTACCGATGAGAACGGTGATGCCATAGAAGGATATGAATCGATAGAAGATATAGAATTCGAGACTACCCTGGATCTTGCGGACACACAGAATCCTCCGCTTATGATCGAGGGCTATGAGTATATAGGCGCTTATGCAGGGATAGAAGAGATCACTGCTATAAATATAGAGGACGGAGAAGGTACTTTAGAGACAGCAGGCGGTGCTATCCTTATAGACTCTGATATAACCGTTACACTCGTATATGCAGAGGCTAATGTATCCGTAGTGCTTACCGCTACGATCGTTGATGAGTTCGGTGATGAGATAGATGAAGAATATACAGAGATGGAGATGCCTGAATTTGATGCAGACGGAATCCTCGTTCTCGATGATCCCGAACTTCCTCCTGTAGAGGATGTAAAGGTTCAGACCGGACTCCTTCGTTCCGTAAAATATACATACGTAAAGGCTCTTATAGATAATACAGTTGTCTCAGCTATCAAGGGCGAGGAATCTATAGGCGGACTTGGTACATATTATTCATATACTACCGATGGCGAAACGTGGATCAAGTTAAAAGAGGATACAACCGTACTCTTTGAGTATACCGACGGAAAGAAGACTACTTATACATATGAAGACGGTAATGTCAGTGTTACCGCAACACTTCAGCATGCAAATGCGATCCCCGATGATGCATACTTTGCGGTAACTCCCGTTACGTCAGGAACGGGATATGATGTAGATTCTTATTTGGAAGCTCTGAATACAAAGGGTGAGACACCCGCTGATTCAGAAGAATTTGAATATACTACAAAGAACACACTGCTTTATGATATCGCTTTTTACACAGACGATACAATGACCGAAGAAATACAGCCGGCCGAAGGTATGGTCAAGATCGATATGCAGTTCCTCGGAGGACAGCTTGAAGATGAGATAGAAGCGACCGATAATTCCGAAATCCTTGTTAATCATCTTAGTCTTGATGAATCAACAGTCGAAGCGGCAGGTACTACAGCAAATGCCAGCGTTTCGGCAGGTGAAGTTAAAGTTGAGACTGTTTCTGCAGAGGTTTCCGTAGCAGGTGAAAGCGTAGCTTTTGCTACAGATAACTTCTCGATATATACGATAACGACTCCTGAGGCTTCGACTTCCATTGTTATCAATTTTGACAGTAATCCGACGTTTGACGGGATATATCTGTATGCATATGATACCGACAGCAGCGGAAACTATAACAGAGATACCTGCGGACATGCACTTGTGAAGATGGACGCAGAGAATTTTGATGTAAGTAACGGCGGACTTACCTGGACACTTACATCGGATCTTCTGACAGGCGCATCCAAGGCACCTAAAGACCTTGCCAGTTGTAACGTTGAATTCCTTATGGCGTATGCAGATGCATCATCTTCATATTCCATGGACATAAGTCCCAGAGGGAACGGATATCAGAATGACAAACTCATTAAGTTGGATCTTGAAAACGGACATGTTGGATTCTTCAAAGTGACCCTTCCCGCAGGAGAAGTTGACGGTGAGTATGTGATCGATGCATCTCTTATGTCATCGGGCGGATCTACAGATATCAAGAGCGTTCTTGGCGGAGCAATAAATTTCGGCGTTACTGCAGGCACATATGAACAGCACGGAGATACACAGACTAACTTTGCAACCAAGAATTATGCAGGAAGTCAAGGCCCGGTAGGCGGTGATCTTTCCAATGCTCCGGGTGAAATATATGCCGGTTCTATAACAGCAGACAGCATGCAGATCAGAAATAATCTGAGTGCATCAAATGTTTATCTCGGACGAAGCACGGACGTTGCTAAGGTGCAGGATGACTCCAAGAATGCTAATATCATAGTTCTTGATGAAGCGACCATAGCTTCCAAGGTTGACGGTTGGATCGGCGGAACTTCCGTTCCTTCCGGCGAATGGATACCCATGCCTAGGACCAACAGCAACAAATACGTTCTAGATACCACGGCGTTTGATGAAAATGCAACCATACATATAGATCTGGACAATTCCACCGGTGAAGAAAGCAATAGCATGTATGACATAATGGCCGGACAGACGGGTGGTTTCTATGTAAATAAATACTCAGGTCAGACCATAGTTTTCCATTCAAATAAGTCGAATGTTACAGTCAGAAAATACTTTTTCTGTAATGACGGTTCATATAATTATTCAGCATCAGATACCCCCACTAGTAACGGGGACGGTAAAAATACACAGTATCTTGCACCTCTTGCACAGGGTATGATATTTGATTTCACGGCTGCAAGTAATGTAAAGCTTGATGGCTCGGTAGCAGGTACATTTATAGCACCGTATGCAAGGGCTGAATGGGGCACCGCCTGCTGCGGTTGGATGGTTTGTAATTATGCATATGGCGGTGGTGAGTGGCATAACATCTATCAGGACATGCCCGATACAGCAGTGATCCAGATACAGCTTAGCAAACTTCTTGACGGAGCTGATATAGCTGATTATGCAGGCCAGTTTAATTTTGAACTTAAAGATGCAAACGGTAATGTGCTTGAAACAGCTACCAATGATGCTGCAGGTGTGATCCTTTTCTCGACCAGAACTTATGATCAGGCCGGAACATATACCTATACCATTTCTGAGGTGGAGGGTGATATCAACGGAATGATCTATGATAAGGGCGTTGTAACAGCTACCGTATCGGTGGCACTCAATGCAGCATCAAATGCATATGAGGTTACAGGTGTCTCATATACAAAGGTTGAGACTGACGGTTCCGTATCATCATCCGATGTTTCATTCCATAACAGTATTGAGAATACTACCAGCATAGAAGTCTTAAAAGACTGGTCCGACGGTGCGGATCTTCATACAGATGATACCGTTATGGTCCAGCTTACATATAAGGATGGGAACGTTTACTCTGATGTGGCTGCAAATGATTCATACGATACTACACTTGAACTTAACAGCTCAAACGGATGGTACGGAATATTCGAATTCCTGCCTGTAGAAGATGAATCAGGAAATGCTATTGAGTATTCGGTTCGAGAAGTCAGCGTTAATGACAAGGAAGTTACTTCTTCGGATGGTGTATCTGCTGTTAAGGTCGGATCAAAGACATATACAGTTTCTGTAACAGGTACTCCACAGTCCGGGTATACGATAGTCAATACCCCCAACGGAAAAGGCAGTCTGAGTATAGGTAAGAGTGTTAACGGGCTTTCATCGGCTCAGTATCAGGCATTACTTAACAATATTACTTTTGAATTATATGATGCCGAGACCAATACTCTTGTAGACACTATCACTCGTGCGGATTATAAAGGAAAATCCGTATATACCGTTAATGATATTCCTTACGGTATATATTACATAGTTGAAAAAGGCACTGATGTAGAAGGCAGAGATTTCAGCAACACTGTTTACTGGCTTGTATCAGAGTCCGGTTCTACATCGGAAGTTGTAACGGCCGATGAACCCGGAACAACAGGAACCTTTACCTTTGATGAGCAGATGGCTCAGATCAATTTGAAAAATGAATATTATAACAGACCTTCTGTTGAACTTAAGGTTACCAAGGCATTTGAAGGCTGGACAGGAGATTACGCAGATAAGACATTTGATTTTGCTCTTACCGCATCAGGTAATAATGCAACAGATGCAGCAAATCCCATGCCTGAAAATTCGACTGTATCTGTATCAGGAACAGCTCCCGAAGCAAGCTTTGGAACTATAACATACAGTAATGAGGGAACATATTATTACACTATAAGAGAGTCCGTTCCCGAAAACTGCGATTTCGTACAGCGCGGAGGATCCAACTATTACCTTTCAAATGACGGTATTTTATATACGACCTTGACGGTTTATGTAAAGGTTGAAGTTACTCGTGATTCAAATGGAACCGGCCGTGTAGCTACAGTTTCATATTACAGCGATTCCGCTTATTCGGATGAGTTAGACTCTGCTTCTACATCATCAGGTGAAGCAAGCGTTAATGCTACATTTACCAACCTGACAGAGGAAAGCGTATCTGTTTCCGGTAAGAAGACCTGGGTCGATGAGAATGATCAGGATGGATTGAGACCTGAATCCATAGTTATCACACTTATGGCAGACGGTGTGGATGCCGGATTTGAACCTGTGACCGTAACGGAAGCAAACGGATGGACATGGTCGTTTGATAACCTTCCTAAGTACAATATGGCCGGCAAAGAGATTGCTTATACAATAGAAGAAAAGGCCGTTAACGGATATGAGATGTCTTACAGTGCCGATCATCTTAGTGTAACCAATACCCATGAACCCGAAGAAACAACGATCAAGGTTAAAAAGGTATGGGAAGGTGACAGCAAAAATACGCAGTTTAGACAGAGCATAACCGTTGAACTTATTGCGGATGGAAATCTTGAAAAACCTGTAGATACCAAAGTTCTTAATGCAGACAATAACTGGCAGTGCGAATTTACCGAACTTCCGGTTAAAAAAGCAGGTACAGAGAT
The DNA here is from genome assembly GCA_024691305.1 of Lachnospiraceae bacterium. Taxonomy (GTDB): domain Bacteria; phylum Bacillota; class Clostridia; order Lachnospirales; family Lachnospiraceae; genus XBB2008. The sequence goes on from JAILNS010000031.1 coordinate 142,712, forward strand.
CGTTTATACGATCAATGAAGTTGCCATAGATAAGTATGAGTCGCAGATAACCGGAAATGCAAAAGACGGATTTACGATAACCAATACCTATAAACCTGAATATGTTAATATCAGTGGCACCAAGGTTTGGGATGATGAGAATAACTTTGATGGTTCGAGACCTTCAAGTATCACCATAAAACTGTATGCAAACGGTGAACTATTTGCAACCAAGACAATAACAGGTTCCACCGAAGCAAACGCAGATTCCTCTACATGGGCATGGAACTTTGATGAGTATGAGCTTGAGAAGTATTCAGGTGGATCGGAGATAGTATATACCGTAACAGAAGAGCAGGTTGAGAACTATTCTACCGAGATCACACAGATACAGCCTGATGCTGAGGGACATTATGATTATTCGGCAGGTATCACGATAACCAACAGTTATACCCCCGATAAGACTTCCGTTACTGTTAACAAGACATGGCTTGATAATAATGATCAGGACGGTAAGAGACCTAAAAGTATAGAAGTTCAGCTGATCAAGACGGTAGGCACATCTGAATCTGTATATGATACACAGACATTAAATGAAGCAAACGGATGGACATATACATGGTCAGGACTTGCTACCAAACAGAATAATCAGCCGGTAGTATATTCCGTACACGAAGTCGGTGAAGATACAGCGACTCACAAGACTGCGGAAGGATATGCAGTTTCTTATAACGGAACCGATATCACCAACACATATAAGCCGGAAGTGATAAGCGTAAGCGGTATTAAGACCTGGGTTGATGATAATGATCGTGATGGACTTAGAAAAAATGTTACTATAGGGATATATGATGGTGAAACAAGGATCTCCGCTGTTGAAGCCAGCGAAACTAATGACTGGAAGTGGAGCTTCTCAAATCTTCCTAAATATAAAAAAGGAGTCCTTATAAATTATACAGTCAAAGAAGAAACTGAATTAACGGGATACAGTGTTGAACCGACAAATCGTACCATCACTGTACCTGTTACAAAGGAAACTACGGCAGTTGAAGGACTGGTATTTACCAATACGCATACACCTTATCCGGTTATAGTCGAAGGAAGTAAGATATGGGATGATTCCGATGATCAGGACGGATTAAGACCTGCTTCCATAACTGTACAGCTATATGCAAATAATAAGCCTGTAGAAGGAAAGAGTGCAGTAGTTTCTGTCGGCGATGACGGTAAATGGGAATTTGCTTTCTATGATCTTCCCAAGAAAGAGGGCGGACAGAATATAGTTTATACCATTGAAGAAGTCAGTGTTCCTTCCGGATATTCGGTATCCTATGTACAGCCTGATGTCGAAAATAATGAATATACATGCAGTCTTACCAACAAACATACGCCTGAGCTGGTTGATATATCCGGATCAAAGACATGGGTTGATAATGAAGATCAGGATGGACTTAGACCTAAAAGCATTACTGTAAAACTACTGGCAAACGGTGAAGTATATAAAACAAAACCCGTTACGGCAGATGAATCCGGAAATTGGAATTACAGTTTTAATAATCTTCCGAAGAAAGCAGGCGGAACTGTCATCAACTACACCGTTACAGAAGAAGTGGTTGAAGGATACAGTACTACAGTTAACGGTTACAACATTACCAATACACATGAACCCGAAAAGATCAGCATAGAAGGATCAAAGGTTTGGGTTGACGGTAATGATCAGGACGGTAAGAGACCTGAGAATGTTACAGTAGTTCTTTATGCCAACAATACAGAAGTAGCACGGACTACAACTGATGATCAGCTAAATTGGAGATTTGATGATCTTAATAAGTATGAAAAAAACGGTCAGAAGATAGTTTATACGGTCAAGGAACTTCCGGTAGAAGGGTATACCACGGAACCGGCAGACGGATATCAGGCAACAAGTGCTGACGGAGAAGATAACCTGACAGGTCTGGTATTTACCAATACCCATACTCCCGAAAAGACTCAGATAAGTGTTAACAAAGTTTGGTATGATGATGACAACCGTGATAATAAGAGACCTGCAAGCATAACCGTAAACCTTCTTTCAAACGGAAATAAGGTAGACAGTGTTACATTAAACGCCGGTAACAACTGGAGTCATACATTTAAAGATCTTCCTAAATATGCTGACAGAAAAGAAATAGTATACAGTGTTTCGGAAGAAACCATCGATGGTTATACAGCTTCTTATGCATCTGCAGACGGAGTGACCACCATTACCAATTCTTATACTCCCGGTGAAACTTATGTGAGTGGAAATAAGGTTTGGAGCGATGAGAATAACCAGGACGGAACAAGACCCGAAAGCATTACGGTAAATCTTTATGCGGATGGCGAATATGTAAGATCGACGACAGTCACAGCCGCTGACGGTTGGGAGTGGAGCTTCACGGGACTTCCCGAATATAAGACAGGACAGGTAGGACAAAGAATTGTTTATACCGTAACCGAAACGGCGATAGACGGATATACTACCGTTATCGCTGCGGTTGAAGGCAAGGATAATGAATTTACCATCACAAATGAGCATAAGCCTGAAACAATAAGTATCAGCGGCTCAAAGGTATGGGATGATAACGGTAATCAGGACGGCATCAGACCCGGCACTATAACAGTTAAATTAACAGCAACTAATGTTGAGGGTATAGAGCATACTGCTACGGCGACGGCTCCCGGTTATGAGTGGAGTTTCACTGATCTGCCCAGATTCAGAGACGGCGTCGAGATAAAATATGTTGTCAGTGAGGGAGCGGTAGAAGGATATAAACTCACTGATCAGACTCAAGGTGCCGTTAATCCTGAAACCGGAAATATCACAGGCATAGTATTTACGAATACTCATACACCTTCAGCTGTAAGCATCAGCGGTTCCAAAACATGGGATGATAACAAGAATCAGGACGGAATAAGACCTGACAGTATTCAGGTACAGTTATATGCAAATGGAATCGCCCAGGGACAGGCTAAAACCGTTAGCGCAGGCGATGACGGTTCATGGAACTGGGCTTTTGAAAATCTGCCCAGATATAACGGAGGTGTTGAGATCAGTTATACAGTTCAGGAGATACTTCCCGAAAACAGTGGATATGAACTGACTTCTACCGATGCCGGTGACCGCGATGAGAGTACCGGAAATATAAGTAATATAGTATTTACCAATAAGCATACTCCCGAAACGTTAAAAATAAGCGGTTCAAAGACCTGGGAAGATGCAAACGATCAGGATGGAATAAGACCTGATAGTTTGACAATAATTCTTTATAAGAACGTCAACGGATCAAAAGAAAAGGTCAGCGAAGCCACAGCCACACCGGATTCGAACTGGACATGGACATTTGAGGAGCTTCCTAAGAAAGAAAACGGAAAACTGATCCAGTATTCAGTAGAGGAAGTTCAGGCAAATAAGTATACAGGTGCCATGACATCAGCCGGAACCGCAGATTCGGACGGTAATGTTACAGGTGTGGTATTTACCAATGTATATACTCCTGAGACTACTTCGGTAAGCGGAACCAAGGTTTGGGATGACAATCACGATCAGGACGGAGCAAGACCGCAAAGTATAACTCTTAATCTGTATAAGAACGGATCTAAGACTATATATAAGACTATGACACTTACTCCCGATGATAAGAGTGCAGACAGCTGGAACTGGTCATTTGAGGATCTTCCTAAATATGAAAACGGCAAACTTATTACATACAGGGTAGAAGAAGTTGCAGTTACAGGTTATGAAGAACCGGTATACAGTGATAACGGTAAGACTATTACCAATAAGCGTACACCCGAAACAACAAATATCGGAGTTGTAAAGGTATGGTCAGACAGTGATAACCAGGATGGTAAGAGACCGGAGTCGGTTACAGTTCGTCTTCTTGCTGACGGAGTTGAAATTAAGAGCCAGACTCTCGATGGATCAAATGATTGGAAGTACACATTTACCGATCTTCCTAAATACAGTAACGGAAAAGCTATCAGCTATACCGTTACCGAAGATTCGGTTACCGATTATTCAACGGTGATCGCAGGAAGTATGGAAAGTGCCAATCCTTACTTTACTATCACTAACAGTTATACCCCCGGCAAGGTATCGGTATCAGGTACCAAGACATGGGTTGATAATGATAATCAGGATGGACTTAGACCTAATGCGATCATAGTAAGGCTGTATGCCGGCGAAGAAGAAGTGGATAGTACCCCTGCATACGCTCAGAACGGGTACTCATGGTCATTTAAAGATCTTGATGAATATATATCCGGTCAGAAGATCGAATACAGCGTAAAAGAGGATGCGGTTAACGGATACACCACTGAGATCACAAGTACAGGTACGAATATCTGGTCAATAGTGAATACTCATGAAACCGAAAAGGTCGATATCAGCGGAACAAAGACCTGGGATGATTCCAATAATCAGGATGGTGTAAGACCTGACAGTATAAATGTTAATCTGCTGGCAAACGGCACTATCGTGCGCAGTGCTACAGTTAAAGCAGATGGTGAAGAAAAATGGTCTTATGCGTTTACCGGACTTGATAAATTTGCAAACGGATCGGAGATCAAATATACCATCACAGAGGATCCGATAACTGTCAAAGAAGGTCATAACGGACAGTATGAGACCACTATAAACGGATATGATATCACTAACACTTATATCCCTGAAAAGGTAAACATATCAGGTGAAAAGACCTGGGATGATTCAAATGATCAGGACGGAGTAAGACCTTCTTCAATTACGGTATACTTAAAGGCTAACGGAAGCATTTCACAGACACTTGAAGTACCTGTGGCATTAGATGGCAGTGCATCATGGAGTTTCAACAATCTGCCCAAGTACAAAGACGGTGTTGAGATCGAATACACGATTGACGAGGCACCTGTTCAGAATGACGGTGGAGTATTGTTATATGAAAAGAGTGTAAACGGTTATAACATAACCAATACTCATAAGCCTGAAACAGTTACGGTATCCGGCCAGAAGGTTTGGAATGATAATGATAATAATGACAACTTAAGACCTTCAAGCATTGAAATACAGCTGCTGGCTAACGGTAATCCGGTTGAAGGAAAGAAGCTGACTGTTACTTCAGATGATCTGTGGAAGTGGGAGTTTACCGGTCTTCCTAAGTATGAAGGCGGAAAGCTGATAGTTTATTCGGTATCTGAACTTAGCATTGACGAATATACGACAACTGTAACGGGTGAAGGAACATACGAACAGACAGTAACCAATACACATGAACCGGAGTATGTAGGTCTGACCCTTAATAAGAAGTGGTATGGCAATAATGCAGCAGCAACAGCCAAGTCGGTTCAGGTTAATGTAGAAGGCCGTATATCAGACGGATCCCCAGTAGTTCCCGCAAGGACAGCTACTATAAGTGCTCCTGCATGGACATATGTTGTCAGGGCAGAAGATAAGGCATTACCTAAGTATTACAAGGGTGAAGTGATCAAGTACTATGTAACTGAGATAATACCCGACGGTGCCGCATACATACAGGTAGATGCTCAGGGTGCAGAGGTTACTAATGCGGTACTTGCTACCGGAGATGATGAACTGACGGCAGATATCTATAACCTTGGCCTTACCAAGCTGACTGTTATCAAGAAATGGGAGAATGATCCCGGATACTTCGGTGGAAACGGATATGTAGATGTAGCCCTCTATGCAGACGGTACTTTGTATAAGACAGTTCAGGTGAAAGCTGCCGACAACTGGGAATACACATTTAATGATCTGCCTATATACAGTACAAATGGCAACAAGATAGTATATACCGTTGAAGAGACTTCACAGCTTAGTGAATATAACACATCAAACAACGGAAAGCCTGTAGTGGATTACAGTCAGAACGGATATATCATCATCAAGAATGTGCTTGATCCTTTGAGCCTTACCGTGAATAAGCAGTGGCTGGGAGATCCCGAAGGAACAACTCATTCGGATATAACCGTAAACATCCTTAGCAGCGTAGAACTTAAGGGTACCGCAACATCCGTATTTGACAGGATCAGAAAAGTTCTCGGTGCAGACAGTGATAAATGGTATCAGTATGAAACAGTTACACTTGGCAACTCCAATAACTGGACTACTACCGTAAATGATCTTCCGAGGTATGCAAAAGTAGGAAATGAGATAGTCAAGGTAAGTTATGCAGTACAGGAAGTAAATGTTCCCGAAGGCTACACATCGGTTGCAAACGTTGACGGAAGCACGGCTACCATCATAAATACCGGATATACATCCGTAGCCGGATTTAAGACCTGGGATGATGGAAGCAATGTAGTTGGTTACAGACCCGGATCGGCAGAATTTGCTGCAGTCATTGCTCTTTACCAGGATGGAAAACAGTACTTAACAGGTGCTGACACTGCACACTTCAGATGGCTTGATACAGCAGGAGATACCTGGAACTTTGAGTTCTACGATCTTCCTTCGGGACATACTTATACCATCGGAGAGCTTGGCAGAGTACTCGGATACGGTGAACCTACCATAGACGGTTATACGATAAAGAACCCTCTTGAGTTTACTCAGATGAGTGTTACCAAGGTTTGGGATGATCAGGACAATGTATATGCGAGCAGACCTGCAAGCATAGCGTTCAGACTTCTTGCAAACGGTACACAGGCTAACATCGCAGGTGTAACATCCATAGTTACACTGGATAATACGAACGGAGCTTCCTACACATGGAAGAACCTGCCTGTAAATGACAAGAGCGGAAACAAGATCACTTACAGTGTTGAAGAAGTATCGGTACCTTCCGGATATACAGCCTCAGTCAGTGTTGACGGCACAAATACTACGATAACAAATACCTACAGACCTGAAGAAACTGAACTTACCGTATATAAGGTATGGGATGATAACAATGATTCCGCTAAGATAAGACCTGCCTCCATCCAGGTGGCACTTACAAGAAACGGCAGTGATGTTGAGATGGTTACCTTAAGTGCAGCAAACGGCTGGAGTCATACATGGACAGGACTTTCTACAGTACTTTCAGACGGTTCGGGTCAGAGAGCAGAATATGGAGTACGTGAAGTCAGCCAGATACTGGGATACACAGTAACCGTAACAGGCAGCGGAACGGCTTATACGATAACCAACTACTATCGTGAACCTTCCAACCCTCCGAGAACACCCGGAGAGCCTCCGGAGGAAGAACCTCCTACAGAGCCTGATGTTCCTACCCAGCCTCCGTACACGATACCTGACGAACCTACACCTCTTGCAGGTCTTTCACAGGTACTCGGAGCAAGACGTGCACCTAACGGATCAGTCCTTGGAGCAAGACGTTCACCTCAGACAGGTGATGCATCAAACGCAGCGGCATTTGCAGCGGCAATGGCTTCGGCAGGAGCAATGATGGGCGCATGGTTCGCAATGCGTAAGAAAAAGAAAGGCTGATAAGTACAGGCAATCGGAAACAGTAAAATGATTTAACAGAGTCACACCGGTCGCAATTTGACCGGTGTGATCTTGTTTTCACCAATTTTTCATACTTTTTTGTCAAAAAGTGTTGTATACTGTTAACGTTGTATTAATATATGCGAGGAGTTGTTATTATGAATGATTCAGAACTTAAAGAGATAAACGATACGGTCGAAGAAGTTACATCAGATATCGAAGAGACAGCCAACGGCATTACATCAGATATCGAAGAGACAGCCAACGACATTACATCAGATATCAAAGAGACAGTTAATGACGCTTCGTCCGATATCAAAGAGACAGTTGAAGATATCAAGTCTCACAGTCAGGTAAAGCGCGAGCAGCGCCGTAAGGAAGTTAAGCAGGCCAGACGTAAAGCAAAGACTGCTTCCATAGTCGGATATGTGTGTCTTGCAGTTGTTTGTGTACTTGTTATATGGGGCATAGTTGCTCTTGTAAGCAAACAGCTTGACAAGGTTGTACCCAATGAGAATTATTCGGAAGGGCTTGCGGAAAACGGATATATTTCAGGAGTAACCGCATCCGATAAGATCACGCTTCCCGAGGACTATAAGAATATAAAGGTTCCGTACAGTGAGATAGAGTTTACTGATGAAGAGATAGATTCCGAGATCGAAAGTCTTCTTGCAGGATACAGTTCACTTAATACAGACGAGGCAACAACCGTTAAGGACGGAGACGATGTTGAGATCGCATATGTCGGTACTGTTGATGGTGTAGAATTTGACGGCGGCAGTTCTGATTCTTATAAGCTTACGATCGGATCCGGTACATTTATCGAAGGATTCGAAGAGCAGCTTATAGGAGCAAATGTGGGTTCTACCGTAGAGGTAAATGTTACATTCCCCGAAGATTACGCCAGTGCGGATCTTGCAGGTAAGGATGCTGTATTTACGGTTGATGTAAACGGTGTATATGAACCTGAGGTATTTGATGATGATTTTGTTGCAGAGAATTTTTCCGACAAGGCATCTACGGCTGAAGAGTACAGAGAGTATGTAAGATCTACCCATGAGGATGAGAATCTTGAAACATACATTAAGGATTATCTTACAGAGAATACAACCGTTAAATCATATCCTTCAAAGTATGTCAGGACGCTTAAAGGTATACAGATGTATGACGATCAGCAGTCATATGAATATATGAACCAGATGTATCAAAGCTATTACGGATCCGCAGGATATGATTCGTTTGAATCTTATATCGGAATGACCATGGATGAATATTATCAGTCACTCAAGGATAAAGCGAAGGATACATGTAAGGTAAATATGATCTGGCAGGCTATAGTTGAAAAAGAAGGTGCCACTGTAGATGCAGATTATTATAAGTCCTATCTTACCGAAAAAGGTCAGGATGCATCTTACTACGATACAATGGCAACTACTTCCGGTGAGGCGTTTGTATTACAGCAGGCAATCGCAATAAAAGGCCTTGAGATCGTAAAAGCAGGTGCGACCGTAGAAAAATAAAAACAACCGGACCAAAGAGAAATTGAAATCATATAATAATAAGTATAAACTAAGCCACCGTGGAAATAACCACGGTGGCTTTTGAAATGCTTTATATCCTTAAGTGATCTGTTTGATCAACTACGATCTTTTGATCTTAGTTATATCTCTCATCTCCCCAGAAGAAGAGTGCAACTGTACCCGGGCCCGTGTGTGAACCTATGGTTGTTCCGATAGAATAAATACGTACGGGCTCGGCAAGCTTGGGAAATCTGGCTTCGATGATATCAGCCAGGGCTCTTGCATCATCATAGCAGTATGCATTTGAAATAAATACTTTTCCGGAATAGTCGAGTCTGTTGTCTGCGAGTTCTTCCATTTTCTTTTCACAGGCTTCGATGACTTTCTTCTTGGTACGGATCTTCTCACGTGCAATAAGTTTTCCTTCATAGTCTACGTTCAGAAGAGGACAGATGCTTAAAGCAGTTCCAAAGAAACCGGCGGCTTTGGATACACGTCCGCCTCTCACCAGATACTGAAGGTCCGAGGTGAAGAACCAGTGATTTACTTTCTTTTTGTTATCTTCCGCAAAACGTCTGACTTCCTCAAGAGTTTTTCCTTCATCTCTTAAGTCGGCAAGTTTGTCCATGAAAAGACCAAAGCCTGCGGATGCAGCCAGCGAATCTACGATATATATCTTTCTGTCCGGATATTTGTCCGAAAGGTCATCAGCTGCAATACGCGCTGCGTTTACAACACCTGAGATTCCCGAACTCAAAGAAAGATGAAGAATATCTTTTCCTTCTTCAAGGAAGGGTGTGAAATACTCTACGAATTCTTCAACATTAAGTTGGGATGTTTTGGTCATTGCACCGTTTGCCATAGCCTGGTAGAACTTGTCAAAGGGCATAGACTTACCCAGATCGTCCGGATATTCAACACCATCCAATGAAAAATGGAAGCATGCAAAGTGGATATCCCTTTCGTCAAAAAATTTCTGATCAACATCGGCTGTTGAACAACATGACAGTATGTAATTGCTCATAATGTCCTCCTCAATGATTCAATTATTTTTTGTTTGGATCACATATGTTTAGTTGTCTTGTATAGTATACCTTGAACTTCAAAATAATTCCACTATATTATTGATTTTTTGGTATACTATAAAGAGATTTTTCTTTTGAAAGGATTCGCGGATCATGAGTAAGATTACATCTGATAACCAAAAACCTTCACGCCTGCCGCTCTTATTGGGAATAGCAGCGTTTGTAAGTATCGTGGCGGGGCTTGTCGCAGCAGCGATATCACAGAGTAAGGTTAAGATGGCTCTTAATAATATAAGATCGTATTACGGTGATGTCGATGGAGGACTTTTCCTTAATGAACAGGAGAAGATAATAAGAAGAGCCAATATGAACTCTAACATATTTTTCATCGCGATCATCGTTATCCTGCTAATTATGGTTTATCTCATTTACCGTAATCTTTTTTCCTCAGTAAAAGACGATCGCAATAAACGTGCCTCTAATGATACAGAATCGGTTGACGGAAAAAAGTCATATAGCGGAAATGCCTATACGTTCAAAGCATCAATGGATATAAAGAAAACCGTGGAATCGGAAGCAGCAAAGTTTACGGATAAAATGAAAGAAAAGAACATCGAGTTTACCGTGGATACGGAAGATGTTGAATTTGACGTTGTTTTTTGCGATGAGGGATGTATCGGGGAGATGGTAAATGAACTGCTTGAGGATGCTTACAGCGCTGTAAAAGAAGAAGGACGTATATATCTGGCTCTGAAACAGTTCTTCGTATCCGATGAAGGAATCGGAAGTTACGAGCTTACCGTGGAAGATGATGCGGATGCATCGCGTAAGCACAGTATAAAGAGGACCAAAGAACTGGCAGGATTTTTGGACGGATATATTGATACCGAAGAGGTAAAAGGAGTAGGATCCGGAGTTACGGTTAATATGAACCTTAAAGTAAAGAGAAATTCAAGTGATGAAGGGGAGCAGATATGAGAGGAGAACCTAAACCGTTCCAGATATACAAACATTTCAAAGGAAACCGTTATCAGATCATGTGCATCGCGATTGACTCCGAAACAGGAGATAAATGCGTGGTGTATCAGGCTCTGTATGAGGATTTCAGGTTCTATGTAAGACCACTTGAAATGTTCATGAGTGAAGTGGATCATGATAAATATCCGAATGTTACACAGAAATATCGTTTTGAACTTGTTTTGGATGACACCGTGGCAGATGAGCCGGCCGTGGCAGCAAAACCTTCAGTGGCAGCAAAACCTTCAGCCGGGCCCGCTCCTTCCGTGCAATCGCAGCCGGAAGCGGAGTATGTACATCTGGATCCCGATGTTGAAGCCTTTCTTGATGCAGAGACTTACGCTGAAAAACTGGAAGTATGTGACCGTCTTAAATACAGGATAACCGATGAGATGATCGATATAATGTCGATATCGCTTGATATAGAGATTCCGGAAAATCCCGTAGGTAAAAGGTTCGAGCAGCTTGTTGAGGCACTTAACCTTCGTAAAAGATTTGAAACTTCAAGATTAAGATAATTAAAAGCCGCTATTTTGCAACAGCGGCTTTTATATATTTCTTCCAAATAGAATAACTAAATAAAAGAATTACTGAACAAGAGGATACTTAGCGGTAAGTTCATCCACGATAGCTCTTGCCTTGGGTATTCCTGCTTCACCCTCTTTAACCACGAAACTGATGGCTTCTGCAACCTTATCGAAGTCATCTGTCTTAAGTCCTCTGGAAGTAGCAGCGGGAGTACCGAGTCTTATACCGCTTGTAACAAACGGCTTCTGAGGATCGTTGGGAATGGTGTTCTTGTTAGCTGTGATATGAGCTTCATCGAGTTGCTTTTCAACAACCTTACCTGTAAGTTCATAAGGAGTAAGATCCATGAGCATGAGGTGGTTATCTGTACCGCCGGAAACGATCTTGATATCGCGGCTCATAAGACCGTTACACAGTGCCTGGGCATTATCTACGATGTTCTGAGCGTATACCTTAAATGAAGGATCGAGAGCTTCCTTGAAGCAAACAGCCTTGGCTGCTATCACATGCATGAGAGGACCGCCCTGGATTCCCGGGAAGATAGCCTTGTTGAAATTGTATTTTGCATTAACTTCTTCACTGCAAAGGATGAGTCCGCCTCTGGGTCCGCGAAGAGTCTTGTGTGTGGTTGTTGTGGTAACGTGCGCATAGGGTATCGGTGAGGGATGTAAGCCGGTTGCCACGAGACCTGCGATGTGTGCGATGTCAACCATGAGTACAGCACCTACCTCATCGGCAATCTCTCTGAATTTCTTGAAGTCGATCGTTCTGCAGTATGCGGAAGCTCCTGCAACGATAAGTTTGGGATGACATTCGTTTGCGATCCTTCTTACTTCATCATAATCTATGAAACCGTCTGCATTTACACCGTAAGGTACGCAGTTAAAATATTTACCCGAGAAATTGACCGGCGAGCCGTGGGAGAGGTGTCCGCCGTGATCAAGGTTCATTCCCATGAAAGTATCACCGGGTTCCATGATCGCAAAAAATACTGCCATATTGGCCTGGGCACCTGAGTGCGGCTGAACATTTGCGTATTCTGCACCAAAAAGTTTTTTTGCTCTTTCTCTTGCGAGATCCTCGACTACATCTACGCATTCACATCCGCCATAATAACGTTTGCCCGGATAACCCTCGGCATATTTATTGGTAAGGGGAGATCCCATAGCGGCCATAACGGCTTTACTTACCCAGTTTTCCGATGCGATCAGCTCTATATGGCTGTTTTGACGCTGCTGCTCGGCAACTATCGCATCAGCTATCTCGGGATCGGTTAATCTTACTTCATCCAAAGAATACATTGTGTTTCCTCCTAATCAGTTTAATGTACGTATCTATCAATATATCATAGGCAGGTCTGTGCGTGCAATCAGGGTTGCTTTTATTTATCTAAAAAAGTAAAATAAGTATGTTGTTTGTATAAACAATTCATAAAGTACAGACAGATTATTTGTATTAGATCTAAGGAGGGATTAAAATGATCACTTGTCCTAAATGCGGAACACAGTTAGAAGATGGGACCACATTCTGCACCAATTGCGGAGCACCTACATCAGCATCTGCACCCGAAGCAGCACCTGCACCCGAAGCAGCTCCTGCATCAGCACCTGCCCCCGAAGCAGCACCGACACCTACTCCGGTACCTGCACCTGCACCGGCACCGGGACCCCAGAATGGCTATAATCAGGGTCCTCAGAGCGGATACGGACAGCCCCAGGGCGGATATGGACAGCCTCAGGGCGGATATGCTCAACAACCTTACCAGCAGCCTTATCAGCAGCAGTATTATGCAGATCCTTCAGATCATACATCCGAGTTTGACGCAGATGACGTTTCCGATAATAAACTGTTTGCAGTAAGCGCATATCTGTTTGGCTTCATAGGGATTATAGTTGCAATGCTTGTTAAGGATTCGAAGTATCTTAAGTTCCATGTTAAGCAGGCACTCAAACTTTCCATAGCTGAAGTCCTCGCGATAGTTCCCTGTATCATCCCCATTATCGGATGGATCGCTACGGGTATCATAGTTGTTATACTTTTTGTTGTTGAGATTGTTGCTATCATATGGGCATTCCAGGGTAAGTCCAAAGATCTGCCTATAATCAAAGGAATCAAGTTTTTAAACTAAGATGTATCACATAATAATAAATCCGGCTTCCAAATCCGGAAAAGGCATAAAACTTTGGAAACAACTTGAACCGGTATTTACAAAGTACGATATCCCATACCGCATGATATATTCGGAATATCCCGGACATATCGTGAAGATAGTTGCAAAACTGACCGATCCGCTGGAAGGATATGACCATATCAATCTTATAGTGGTAGGCGGAGACGGTACGATGAATGAGGTTTTGCAGGGAATAATCGATTTTGACAGGATAAGTATCGGATATATACCTACAGGATCAAGCAACGATTTTGCTAGAGCACTCGGCTATCCCAAGGATCCGGTTGAACAGCTTGAGAACATTTTAAATTGCGAGACTCCTTTACCTGTTGATATAGGAGTGCTGACATATTTGGATGCAGTCGACGATTCCGGAAATCCGATAACCATCACGAGAAGATTTGATGTAAGTTGCGGTATAGGCTTCGATGCGGCAGTTTGTGAAGAAGCGATGCATACCGATGGGATCAAAGGAATACTGAATAAGCTGGGCCTCGGAAAACTTACTTATCTTGCAATAGCATTAAAGCAGCTTCTTACTGACACCGGAGTAAGTATTTCATATACACTGGACTCGGCCGATCCGGTTAAGTTGAACAGATTTTTGTTTATAGCAATAATGCAGAATAAGTATGAGGGCGGCGGATTTATGTTTTGCCCGGATGCAGACCCGACAGACGGAGTACTCGATCTGTGCATAATAAACGCACAGAAGAAGAGTTCGATACTTATGGGCATACCCCTTGCTTTTAAAGGTAAACATACCATTATAAAGGGGATAGAGTGTACCAGGGCTCATAAGGTAAGGATCCGTACAAGCGGAGAACTGTGGGTACATACAGACGGAGAAGTACACAGAAAAAGCAAAGACTTCAGCGTGGAGACTTTGCCGTATAAGTTGAATCTTCTTAAATGATAAGACAAGAATCAAGGCGTCATGTGTGGAGCATGGCGCCTTTTGCATGCAGGTAAAACCTGCGATATATGGATGTAGACATGCGAGGTGTCTATATCTCCGTATTAAAAACGGCTGCGGTCAGAAAAGTCCGTATATGCATATGAAGTGACACAAACTTCCCGCCATAACGAAGAGGTGGAAGATCTCATGTGAACCCCAAAGACTGTCACGATCGTTAAAGCGTATCAGTTTAAGTGCGTATATGATGCCGCCTATCGTGTAGATGACGCCTCCGGCATAAAGCCACACCAGAGAAACTGTGCTGACAGAACCGATAAGTGTAGGCATTGCAAAGATCACTACCCATCCCATGGATATATATATTACCGAAGAAACCCATTTCGGACATGTTACCCATAGTAGTTTAAAGCACATTCCGGCGAATGCGATACTCCATATCACACACAGAAGAGTAACTCCCCCGGTCCCCATGGCACACACACATATGGGTGTGTAAGTACCTGCGATCAGCACAAATATCATCATATGGTCAAGTCTCTTTAATCTAAGCCCGGCTTCCCCCGGAACATTAAAACCATGATAAGAAGCACTGGCTCCGTAGAGTGAGATCATGCTGAGCATAAAAATTGATAAGGCTATAAGATCCTTCATTGATGCACCGTTGTCCGAAGCATGTATCAGAAGTACCGGTGTAAATACGATAGCTGCTATACAGCCGATAAAATGTGTCAGGGCACTTACCGGATCTTTGGCATGGAAAGCGTAAGTTTTGATATTATCTACGGTATCGCCTGCGAACTGAACGATATTTGCGGTTTCGTATTTATTGTCGGCGATCACCGATGAGCCGTTAGTTCTTACCATAACTAAGCAACCTCCTTAACTTATAATCGGTTTTTGAAAAACTTGTTATAAGTATATTATATCCATATCATGACCCTGTCAAGAGTTTTTCGAAAACTTGTAAAGCGATTTTGATTGCCTCAATATACAATACAGTGTTATTATTACGGAGTAGTATTTAACCTCAGAACGTTATTGATACGTAGTTTTGCGGGTGCCACGGAGGATCGTTAATATGAGAAAAAAAGAAGATAATACGGAAGCAGTTACCGATACGGAAAAAGGAACCGATAACATTACACAAAGTCTGGCCCTTCCTAAGTTTACAGAGATACCCAATGTCGGTCTTTT
This sequence comes from Lachnospiraceae bacterium, assembly GCA_024691305.1. GTDB lineage: Bacteria > Bacillota > Clostridia > Lachnospirales > Lachnospiraceae > XBB2008. The sequence continues at coordinate 158,511 of JAILNS010000031.1, forward strand.
TTTGGAACAGGTTTCCAAATACATAAATGAATATCTGTCATCTTTGGGAGAAGCCGAACTTACCGGATCCATGATAAGTAATTATGTTAAAAAGGGAATAATCCCCAATCCCGTAAAAAAACAATACGGAAGAGAGCAGATCGCTTACCTTATATTTATAGCGATAGCCAAAACGGTGCTTTCTCTTGAGGATATAAACACGATCATTTTGATGCAAAAAGAAACCTGTTCCGTGGATAAAGCCTATGAGTATTTCAGGATCGAATTTCAGAAGGTACTTACCGCTGTCTTTGATAAAAAAGAGATGGCTGCATGTGACGATGATGCTTTAATAAAGCGGCTTGCCCAAAATATCATGATCACGGCGGCACATAAGATATATCTTGATATGAACTTTGAAAAGATACGCGCACAAGAAGGAAGTGTTGTGGTATAATACTAATTTGTACGATTATAAGCAGGAATCGGTTTCTTCTGTTTTATAAGTAAAAACAGTATTTATCGATGCGGACTTAAGATACATAAATTAATAAGAGGACATGAATATGATCAATGTTGCAGTTCTTGGCTACGGTACAGTCGGAAGCGGAGTAGTTGAAGTAATCGAAACCAACAAAAAGGATATAGAGCGAAAGATCGGTGCGGATATAGAGGTGAAGTATATTCTCGATCTGCGTGATTTTCCCGGAGATCCTTATGAGGCAAAAGTTGTACATGACTATAAGACGATCGTGAACGATCCCGATATGAATGTCATATGTGAGACCATGGGAGGACTTGAGCCTGCATTTACCTTTACCAAAGAGGCACTCTCAAAGGGAATAAGCGTATGTACATCCAACAAGGAACTGGTTGCGGCGCACGGTCCCGAACTTATCCGTCTGGCACAGAGCAACAAATGTAATTATATGTTCGAAGCAAGCGTTGGCGGCGGAATACCGATCATCAGACCCATGAACAGTGCACTTACAGCTGAACATATCGACTTCGTCATGGGTATTTTAAACGGTACGACCAATTACATCCTTACACGGATGGACGAAGACGGTGCGGATTTTGCGGATGCTTTAAAGGAAGCTCAGGATCTTGGATATGCGGAAAAAGATCCGACTGCAGATGTAGAAGGATTTGATATAAGCCGTAAGATTGCGATCCTGTCATCACTTGTATGCGGACACTATGTAAATTATGAAGATATATATACTGAAGGCATTACCAAGATCAGTGCCGAAGACCTTAAATATGCACACGCCATGAATAAGGCAGTTAAGTTTTTGGCACTCAGCCGTGAGACCCATGAGGGATTCTTTGCTATGGTGGCGCCTTTTATGGTCGACCGTGAACATCCCCTGTATATGGTCAGAGATGCTTTTAATGCTGTATTTATACACGGAAATACCCTGGATAATACTATGTATTACGGCCGTGGTGCCGGCAAACTTCCTACAGCAAGTGCAGTTGTGGCAGATGTTGTTGACTGCGCAAGACATTTGGGTAAGTGCATCACGATTCTCTGGGATGATGAGAGAGTGGAACTTACCGATGCAAACAAGTACAGATGCCCTTATTTTGTAAGAGTTCCGGCAGATAAAGCGGATGCTGCCAAAAGTGCATTTAAGATCGATAAGGTCATAGATGCAGGTATCGCATCGGAATTTGCTTTTGTCACCGGAGAAATCGACAATACCGAATACGAGGCATCGGCTGCAAAAGTCGGAGATGTAATTAACAGGATCAGACTTATCTGATCTATTGAAAATATGATCCGGCAGATATGAGCAGATGATGCCTGCCGGAAAATAAAGGCATATGAGGAGTAAATGAAAAAATGGTCAAGGTAGTTAAGTTCGGAGGAAGTTCACTGGCAAGCGCCGAACAGTTTAAGAAAGCTGCGGCAATAATCAAGGCGGAAGATGACAGAAAGTATGTTGTACCTTCAGCACCCGGGAAAAGAAGATCCGGAGACACCAAGGTTACGGACATGCTTTATCAGACATATGATATCGCTGAAAAAAACGGGAATTATTCCAAGGAACTTGCAGCGATCAAGGCAAGATATGACGAGATCATCAAAGGGCTTGGAATGGACTTTAGCCTTGATGATGAATTTAAGATCATTGATGAGAAATTCAAGGAAAAAGCAGGCGTTGATTATGCGGCTTCCAGAGGAGAGTACTTAAACGGACGCATAATGAGCGCATATCTTGGATATGAATTTGTGGACGCTGCAGAAGTCATCAGATTTGATGAAGACGGAGTGTTTGATTCAAGTGCTACCGGAACCCTTATGCGTAAGCGTCTTTCGGACTGTGAGAGAGCCGTTATTCCCGGCTTTTACGGAGCATATGCAAACGGAAGGGTCAAGACGTTTTCACGTGGCGGTTCCGATATAACCGGTTCTATAGTAGCCGGTGCCATAAGAGCAGATGTATATGAGAACTGGACCGATGTCAGCGGATTCATGGTAGCGGATCCCAGGATCATAGATAATCCCGAGAGTATAGATACTATCACATACAGAGAGCTTCGAGAACTTGCATATATGGGTGCAAGTGTTCTTCACGAAGAAGCTATTTTCCCGGTCAGAAAAGAAGGAATACCGATAAATATCAGGAATACCAATGCTCCCGAAGCGTCAGGCACCTGGATCGTTGAGAGCACATGCCAGAAACCCAAATATGTCATCACAGGTATCGCCGGCAAAAAAGGATTCTGTTCGGTCAATATAGAAAAAGAACTCATGAATTCCGAGATAGGATTCGGCCGTAAGGTGCTTCAGGCATTCGAGGATTACGGATTATCGTTTGAGCATGTTCCTTCGGGAATAGATACCCTGACAGTATTTGTGCATCAGGATGAGTTCATGGATAAGGAGCAGCAGGTCGTAAGTGCTATTCACAGGCTGGCTGATCCCGATACGGTAGATATAGAAGCCGATATAGCGCTCATTGCCGTTGTGGGCAGGGGCATGAAATCCACGAGAGGTACAGCGGGAAGGATCTTTTCCGCCCTGGCACATGCAAATGTCAATGTTAAGATGATCGATCAGGGTTCATCCGAGCTTAATATCATCATCGGAGTGGCAAATCAGGACTTCGAAACAGCCATAAAAGCGATATATGATATATTTGTAACGGCTGCTCTGTAAATTATCTGAAAATTATAAATATTTTTAAAAAATGTGTTGACAAATAAAAACACAATGATATAATAGACTCATAAAGAAACAAAGACAGACATAATAAACAAACAATTACTCAGGGAAAAGAGTAAAAACAGTAACTGAAAACCGAGTTTAAAGATCAGAAAGGATAGTAGCTGAAAACAAATACTCGGAAGAGGTACAGTCCAATGGGTATATTACATAAATAAACTGAATATGGAACGCTAACATCCAAAAAAGTATCGAGTGCATAATGAAAAGTGGTAAGGAAGCTTATAAATAAGCCGCCACAGATATCTGAATATCAAATTAATGCGAGAGGGTACGGGATCAGTAAAACGGAGGTATAGTCCATTGGATACATCGTTTAAATAGCGGGTGTCGATCAAGTAGAATCGATGCCCGCTATATTTTTGTGTTTTTATATAAAAAGTATTGCATTCGGAATATTACATGATATAATAATTATCGACATATGTCGGAAACGTTCAAATGCATATCAGGCAGGAGATTCATTTATGGCAAGACCTCAAAGAAGCAGAAAGATCTGCTCGGAACCTAAATACAAAGCATTTGCCCCCTTGTCCTATACTTCGGATGAAGTCTCGGATGAGGATGTAGTACTGTCTGTGGACGAATATGAGACCATACGTCTTATCGATCTGATTGGACTTACACAGGAACAGTGTGCAAAACATATGGGCGTATCACGTACCACGGTTACCGAGATCTATGACAGGGCAAGACATAAAGTCGCACATATGTTGATAGAAGGCAGAGAACTCATTATAGACGGTGGCAATTATTCCGTGTGCAACGGTCATCATCCCGACGGTGCCGGATTATGTGATAAATGCATGTCTCTTATGAGCGGAAGCATAAAATAAATTTTAAATTATTTATTACAAAAATTTTTATTTAAGGAAGGAAGAACATGGCTGAATTACTTAGGATAGAAGGACTAAAAGCGAGTGTCGATGATGTTTCGATCCTCAACGGGATCGACTTAAGCGTCGGAAGCGGAGAGGTTCATGTTATCATGGGCCCTAACGGAGCAGGTAAATCCACACTTGGCTCCTGCATCATAGGAGATCCGCGTTATGTAAAAAATGCCGGTAAGATTTATTTTAAAGGTGAGGATATCACGGATGAAGAAACCGATAAGATCGCCAGAATGGGCATCTTTTTGTCATTCCAAAATCCAATAGAGGTTCCGGGCATCACGCTTGCCAATTTCATACGTACTGCTCTTGAATTAAAAACAGGGACCAGGATCCGCATGTGGGATTTCCGTAAGGAACTTGAAAAGACCATGACTCTTCTTAATATGGATACTGCATATGCAGACAGAGATCTTAATGTGGGTTTTTCCGGCGGTGAGAAAAAGAAAGCAGAGATACTGCAGCTTCTTATGTTAAAGCCCGAACTTGCGATCCTTGATGAGACTGATTCGGGTCTGGATGTTGATGCTGTTCATATCGTTTCAAAGGGTGTTGAAGAATATAAGAAGCAGGTCGGCGGAGCGCTTATGATAATAACTCACAGCACCAGGATACTGGAAGCACTAAGTGTGGATAAGACACATGTGCTTGTTGACGGCCGTATCGTGGATGATGGTGACGCATCATTGGTAGATGAGATCAACAGCAAGGGATTTGAACGCTTCATAAATTGTAATGACTGCAAAAACGAAGACTGTGAAGTCAAGCAGCAACTTAAAGCAAAAGGTTGACATAACAGTACGATACGTTAAGGCAAAAGCAAACACAAAACTGCAAATAAATGCTAAACCAAAAGGTTGACATAATATGAAAGAAAAAACACAAGTAGAAGATATAGACCGCAGCCTGTATGACTTCAGGTTTGAAGATGCTGATGCATATAAGGTCAGCGAAGGTCTGACGGAAGAGATAGTTTCACAGATATCCGAAGAAAAGCACGATCCTGAATGGATGCGTGATTTCAGACTTAAATCTCTTAAGATATATAATGAGACTCCCGTGCCAAACTGGGGCCCGTCCCTGGACGGCCTTGATATGGACAATATAGTTACATATGTACGTCCTAATACCGAGAGGATGCATACAAGCTGGGAGGACGTTCCCGATGATATCAAGGAGACGTTCGACAGACTGGGAATCCCCGAAGCCGAACGAAAATCTCTGGCGGGTGTCGGAGCCCAGTATGATTCCGAAGTCGTATATCACAATGTCCGCGATGAGGTTGCGGCACAGGGCGTTGTATATACAGACATAGAGAGTGCTCTAAACGGCGAATATGCCGATATGATAAAAGAGCATTTCATGAAGCTCGTTCCGCCCACAGACCACAAATTTGCGGCTCTGCACGGAGCGGTATGGAGCGGTGGTTCCTTTGTATATGTGCCAAAGGGGGTTCATCTTGATATTCCGCTCCAGTCATACTTCAGGCTTAATGCAAAAGGAGCAGGGCAGTTTGAACATACCCTTATAATCGTCGAGGATGATGCTTATCTTCATTTTATAGAAGGGTGTTCCGCACCTAAATATAATGTGGCCAATCTTCATGCCGGATGCGTGGAATTATATATCGGCAACCGTTCAACGCTTCGCTATTCAACGATCGAGAACTGGTCCAAAAATATGTATAACTTAAATACCAAACGCGCTATCTGCAAGGAAGATGCCAAGATCGAGTGGATATCCGGATCTTTTGGATCCCATGTTTCATATCTGTATCCGATGAGTGTACTAAACGGAGCAAGATCCAGATCGGAGTTTACAGGTGTTACTTTTGCAGGAGAAGGCCAGGATCTTGATACCGGTACCAAGGTTGTCCATAATGCACCCGATACTTCTTCGTACGTAAATACCCGCTCCATCAGTAAGAGCGGCGGTATCAATACGTTCAGAAGTTCTGTTGTCATAGGCAAAAATGCTCACGGTGCCAAGTCGGCCGTATCATGTGAGTCACTTATGGTGGACGATATAAGCAGATCCGATACGATCCCCGCAATGGACGTACGATGTGCGGATGCGGATGTCGGTCATGAAGCAAAGATAGGACGTATCAGTGATGATACCGTATTTTACCTGATGAGCAGGGGCTTATCCGAGGAAGATGCCAAAGCTCTTATAGTAAGAGGGTTTGCCGATAATGTCAGCAAGGAACTGCCTCTTGAATATGCTGTGGAGATGAATAACCTTATAAGCCTTGAGATGAAAGGAAGCATCGGATGATGAAAGTTGATAAACTGCCTGTAAGAACATGGGAGTGGCTTCTGGTAAACGAAGCTGATTTACGGGATGAAGTGAGCAGTGAAACTCATGAATATACCGAAAAGCTGCCTGTGGAAATAGAAGATTTAGGTTTACATAATATAGAAAAATCTTATTCGGAATATCGCACCGGTCTCGGAAACGAACTGGATGAAGTGATACAAGACTCCGGACTTAAAGTTCATAATTACAGGGTTAAAGAAGGCCTTAAAGTGAATACACCCGCATATCAGGATTTCGATGTTTCGGGAAATACGGACCGGGCGAGTCTTTTGTTTTTTGATGTGGAAGAGAATGCGTCCTGTACCGTGATACAGTTTATAACGGCTAAAGACGGCAGTGAGGAACCTTCACATTTTCTTTTGCAAAATAAATATCATGTGGGCAAAAACGGAAAACTGACTCTGGTTCAGGTTCAGAACCTGGGAAGTGAATGTGAGTTTGTCAATGACTGTGGCGGTGAATGCGACGACAATGCAAATTTTCACAGGATACAGCTCATACTCGGTGGCGGGAAGACTTACTCGGGCGAATTCTGTGAACTTTGCGGCAGGAAGAGTTCGTTTAAATGTGATATAGGATATAAACTCACGGGTTCTCACAGGCTGGATATGAATTATGTCGCAAATCATGATGGTCAAAACAGTGAAAGCGATATCCACGTGTCCGGTGTTATGGCAGACACCTCGTATAAACTGTTCAGGGGAACCATTGATTTTCATAAGGGATGCGCCGGTGCTAAGGGGGCGGAGCTCGAGGAGGTACTCCTCATGGATGATACGATAGTCAATAAGACCGTTCCGCTTATTCTCTGCGATGAAGAAGATGTGGAAGGAAGCCACGGTGCTACCATAGGTCAGCTTGACGAAAATCTGATATTCTATATGGAGTCGCGTGGCATTAAAGAAGACGAGATATATGCGCTCATGGCTCAGGCAAAGATCGATGCCGTAGCCGGACTTATAGAAGATGAGAGCACAAAAGAGAGGATCAGCAGATTATGACTACAGCCGATCAGCGGATAAGAGAACAGTTTCCGCTCATAAACACTAACAGTGCGATATATCTTGACAATGCAGCCACCACCCAGAAACCACAATGTGTGCTCGATGCGGTTAACGATTATTATGTAAACCACAATGCCAATCCCATGAGAGGCCTATATGATCTTAGCATGGAAGCTACAGCAGCGTATGAAGATGCGAGGTCGGCGGTGTGTGAGCTTATCGGGGCAGAACGTCCTGAAGAGATCGTATTTACCAGAAATGCGTCGGAGAGTCTTAATCTGATCGCATACAGTTATGGTTTACATAATATAAAAGCCGACGATGAGATAATTGTCAGCGTGGCGGAACATCATTCTAATTTTTTGCCATGGAAAAATGTGGCAGACCACACCGGTGCGAAGGTGGTTTACTGGGACTGCGAACCGGACGGAAGCTTTGATCTGAACACGTTACATGGATTAATAAATGAGCATACCAGACTGATCGCCATAACGCAGGTTTCCAATGTGCTCGGAAGGGTCAATGATATCAGAGCCGTATCCGATATGGCTCATAATGCAGGTGCGATCATTGTATGCGACGGGTCACAGTCGGTTCCTCATATGAAGACCGATGTAAAAGAACTGGACGTCGATTTCTTTGTTTTTTCCGGACATAAGATGTATGCTCCTATGGGTATCGGCGTGTTGTACGGAAGGTATAAGCTGCTCGATAAGATGCCTCCGTTTCTATACGGCGGTGAGATGATTGAAAGCGTTACCAAGGAACGTGTGACATACGCAGAGGTTCCTCATAAGTTTGAAGCCGGGACCGTGAATGCGGGCGGAGCCGTTGGGCTGGCTGCTGCTATAGGATTTGTTAAGGATCTGGGTTATCCTTTGATCGAGCAAAGAGAAAAAGAACTGACCAAGCATACCTTTGATGCAATGAAAGAGATGAAGTATATATCCATTATCGGGGCTGAGCGTGCCGAAGACCATATGGGTATAATAGCGTTTAAGGTTGAGGGTGTACATCCGCATGATGTTACGGCGATATTCAGTGATGAAGGAATATGCGTAAGAGCCGGCCATCACTGCGCACAGCCACTGCATAAACATATAGGTATAATGTCAAGTACAAGAGTCAGTTTTGGAGTATATAATACATTTGAGGAGGCGGACCGCTTTTTGGAAGTGCTTGCAGGCATTCGCGGCCGGATGGGGATACACTGATGTCAGAGACTTTTTATAACGAGATAATAAATGAACATAATCTTAACCCTTATCATAAGCACAGCCTGGAGGATGCCAATTTCAGCCTTGAGGGTGTTAACCCATCGTGCGGTGATGACATTATCCTGAATCTTAAGGTTGATGAAAACGGTATTATCACAGATGGGGCATATGAAGGAGACGGATGCGCGATCTCACAGGCTTCTGCAGATATCATGCTTGACCTTGTGATAGGCCGTTCCAAAGAAGAAGCACTCAGGCTTGCGGATATCTTCATGCGTATGATAAAGGAGGGTATCTCCGATGAAGAAAAAGAAGAACTCGAAGAAGCCGGGATCCTTGAGAGCGTTTCTCATATGCCGGCACGTGTGAAATGCGCAGTTCTTGGATGGCGTACACTTACCGAGATGTTTGGGGAGGAATGAAAGGACACATAGATCATCAGGTCGGTGGATCGGGTACAATGAACATGGGTATCGAAAATGCATTTTTATGCAGTTTTCGATACCTTTTTTGATATTACGGATATTTATGGGCTTAATGATCCATTTATGTTGCAAGAATGTATCTCTTCTTGTACAATATACTAGATAATGTGTATTTTTGTGCCATTTTATACCTCATGTGGTATTTACCGGGCATATTGGAGACAGGATATTATGAAAAAATCCCGCAGAAAAAAGAACAACGAAGATAAGTTTGATTTTATAGAAGAGTATGCAAGGGCGGCTGAAGAAGCGGACAAGCAGCGCGAAGCCATGGATGAGGATGCTGCGGCCGAAGCTGAAACCGGGGAAGCGGATACAGAAGTTGAAAGCACTTCGGACGATGCCGATGCAAAGGCTGAAACCGAAGCGGAGGCGGATGCAGAAGCTGAGGCGGAAGAAGTGGCGGCGGATGTTGAAGCGGACACCGAAGCGGCGGCGGATGTAGAAGCAGACGCAAATGCAAAACCTGACGAGCCGCCTGTGTCAGAGTCAAAGGCTGAGACAGCAAATACAGACGCAGAGCAGGAAGACGATCCGGATTATGAAGATACCCCCGAATACAGGCGGGAAATGAGGCATAAAAGGCGCGTACGTAATCAGATCATTGCCTATACTGCATTGATCGTGGTACTTGCGATCCTTGCGACCGGTATAGGCATCGGAGTTCATGCACTTGTCGGAGTGGTAAATGAAAAAAAGGCACAGCAACTGGCTGCTGAAGAAGAAGCGGCACAGGCACAGGCTCTCGCTGAACAGGAGGCCCTGACGGTAGAAGCACCCGATACGGTCACCGAGCAGGCAGAGGCTATGGAAGAAGCTTACGCCGAAGAAAACGAACCGGTTGAGGAAGTGGATTATCTTGAAGAAATGGTCACTTCAACGATAAGCCAGATGCCTATAGAGGATAAGGTGGCACAGCTCTTCATGGTCACGCCGGAAGCCCTTACCGGAGTCGGTGCAGCAACCAGAGCGGGTGACGGTACAAGAGATGCTTTGGTTCAATATGCCGTAGGAGGACTTATCTACGACAGGAAGAATCTTGAATCGGAAGAACAACTTTTGGAACTTCTTGATAATACCAAGAATATGAGTAAGTATGAACTGTTTTTGGGTATAAAGGAAGCCGGCGGAGAAAACTGCGTATTATCGGGCAGTTCTCTTTCGGAAATACCTGTCATAGACTCTCCAAAGACGATCGCGGAATCAGGTGATGCGGCAAATGCCTATAATGCCGGTGTTACGATGTCCAGTTATATGTCGTATTTTGGATTTAATCTAAACCTTGCACCTAATGGGTCTCTTACATCTGACGAAGCATCTGTATCGGCAGATGACTGTTACGGCTCAGATGAAGTTGCTGCCTGTGAGATGATAACCCAGATGATCGGCGGATTATCTACGGGTAAGATCGCAGCGTGTATGACCGACTTTCCGGGAACCGGAAATATTACGTTAAATACAGCCGATGAACGAGTGGAATCAGAAATAAGCGCCGAGGAGCTGTCTGCACAGATCGTGCCATACATTACCGGTACAACGGCGGGCGCAGGACTCATACAGACCAATAATGTCGCATATATAACCGCAGACAGCAGTCATATGCCGGCATCTCTTTCCGAATATGTCATCAGTAAGACATTGCGCGGAGATATGGCATTTGGCGGTGTAGTGGTCACGGGACCTCTTAACGAAAAAGCGATAACCGAAAGCTATTCATCTGCTGAGGCTGCCATGTTTGCCCTTACTGCAGGTGCGGATATCATATATATGCCGGAGAACTTCGAGGAAGCATATAATGCGATACTTGAAGCAGTATCAAGCGGAACGATATCCGAAAGCCGTATTGATGAATCTCTTGACCGTATCTACAGAGTGAAATTTGCAGGATACGTCGAGTAAGTCAATATTTGTAGTTTATGCACATTTTTTGCCATTTGCACCGGATATGATGTAAAATATAATATATATGTTTACGGAGTGCTCATGCAGGGTTTTAAGTTTTTATTTATTCTGTTTGCGTTAGCCGTTATGGCATGCGCCATCATAGAATTCAGGCATAAAAGAAGAAACTACGGCTTTACAGCTGTATGTCTTATTGTATCAATTTGCGATCTCCTTTGTACCGGGTTGATATCTGCGCAAAGTGTAAGGGATGCTCGCTATATCCTGTTGCCATATTATATACTGCATGCGTGGCTTTTGTTTGCTTTTTTTATAATGATAATCCGGATAGAGGGGGTAAAGCGGTTTAAACCTCTCATCGGAGTATCGGCACTTATATGTGTTTATCAGACGTACCTTGCGGTCAGTCAGTATTTTGGAGCGAGGATCTTTTCATTTCAAAAAAGGATATATTTCGGTAAGGCGTGGTGGGTAGCCACGGATTCTAAATATACCGGTCTGCTTTTCAGTTATCGTTCATACAGGATAATGATCTATATCAATATCACTATCGGGATCATAATCCTTGCAAGCTGCATCAAAGACACACATAAGATCTTCAAGTTAAGATATATAGTGTTTATTTTAATGTTGCTGGCATACAGTCTGATCGAGGGAATGACCATCAGTTTTTCGCTTCCGATCTGGATATCCTGTATAATTCACACCTTTATCCCCGTCGTGTCCTTGTACTTTATCCGGTATTTTGCCAAAAGCACATTAAGAGAATGGTCACTTGATAATTTCGCAAATGACATGAGTGACGGTCTCATACTGTATGATGCAAACGACGATCTGATCCATATCAATGACATGATCAAGAATACTCTTCAGGAAAGCATGTTCGAGGAATTTAAGGACAGGAGCAAACTTGATGAGTGGCTCTCAAATACCACGGTCGTTGAGAACATAGAAGTAGTTGAGTACGAAAACGATAATAAAAAATATTATTTCAAGGTCAGTGTAAGGGAACTCGGAGAAAAAAAGGCCGGGATAGGAACTCTCTATATCCTTCATGACAATACAGGCTCGATCACAAGACTCCAGGCCATGCAGGAGGCCAACAGCGAACTTGAACGTGCAGCCAAGATGAAATCTGATTTCCTGGCCAATATGTCACATGAGATCCGTACTCCGATGAATGCGGTTATCGGTATGGCTGAGATCGCAATGAGAGAGGAAAAATCTCCCGAAGTCATGGATTATTTAAGACAGATCCAAAGCTCGGGACGAAACCTCTTAAATATAATCAATGACATACTTGATTATTCCAAGATCGAATCCGGTAAGATGGAGATCATCCGTGAGAATTACGAACTGTTTGAGGAACTTTCGGATATTTCAAACATCCTTGCTACCAGGGTAGGGGATAAGGATCTCGAACTTTTTGTACTTGTAGACAGTGATATCCCCAAACTGCTTTACGGTGATGTGATGCGTATCCGTCAGGTTCTCATAAATCTGGCCAATAACGCTATAAAGTTTACTCCCGAGGGATTCGTATGGGTTAGGGTATCCTGTGAAAAGACGGGTTCTGACACGGTTGAACTGACGTATCATGTCATAGATACCGGAATAGGTATCAAAAAAGAAGATCTTGGCAAGCTTTTCCAAAGCTTCCAGCAGGTGGATTCAAGACGTAACAGAAGTGTTGAAGGAACGGGTCTTGGTCTTGCCATCTCGCAAAGGCTTGTTGAAGCCATGGATGGTCAGATTGGCGTAAACAGTGAATACGGTAAAGGATCCGACTTCTGGTTTAAGGTTCCTCAGAAGATTGTTGATCCGACAAACGTTATAGCAGTCGAAGATGCAGATAATAAATATGCTACCGTTGTTAACAGCAATATCGATATGGTGGGCGCATTTGTCAGGGAAATGAGTCAGCTTGGAGTAGAAGCCAGGGCTATCAGGTCACTTGAAGAGTTTACACCCTCTGATAAAAAGGATTATGTGTTCTTTGAGGAAGAGATGTATACAGATGATACGAAGAAGTTTCTTGATGAGAATCCCGATATCATCGGCATAATGCTTGTGAGGTTTGCTTCGAAGACTGATTCTGACAGGGATAATCTAAGGATAATGAGACGCCCCGAGACCACCATGAATATGGTCAATATCCTTAACGACAGAACTTCCGAAGTGGTGGAAGATGTTGACAACAAGGCTTTTGTAATAGATTATACGGCGCCTGATGCACGTATCCTGGTTGTAGATGATAATGATATCAATCTGACTATTGCAGAAGGCCTGCTGGCACCTCTTAATACTCATATAGATCTGGCCAGAAGCGGACAGGAAGCTGTAGATAAGGTAAGAAACGATATATATGATGTGGTTCTCATGGATCACATGATGCCAGGCATGGACGGAGTCGATGCGACCAAGACTATAAGGACGATGGGAAGAATGATCGTCCAGCCTGTGATAATTGCAGCCACGGCAAATGTCATGAGTGATGCCAAGGTTCTGTTTAAAGATGCCGGTATGGATGATTTCGTTGCAAAACCCATCGATGTCAAAGACATAGTTACAAAGTTAAAGAGATGGCTTCCTCAGGAAAAGATCATACAGACTGAAGGTATAAGTACGGTTCAGGTTTCCGGAGACAGTGCAGGAAGAAGCACGATAGTTGACTGTGAGGGCATAGATACCGCAAAGGCTATTGCCGCACTCGGAACGGTAGACTTATATGAGAAGATAACCGGAGAGTATTATAAATCCGGAGAGGAAAAACTCTCAGGTATAATGAACGCTTACGACACTGAAGACTGGGCGGATTATACGATCAGGGTTCATGCACTTAAGAGCAGCTCAAGGCAGATAGGCGCGATGCAGCTCGGAGATATGGCCGAGGAACTTGAAAAGGCCGGGAAAACCGGTGATATCGATAAGATAAGATCCGGAAATGATGAAGCAATGACAGAATTTCGCAGGATACTTGATGCTCTTAAAGGCACTTTTGATGATATGCTTAAAGAGGATGAATCGTCAGATAAGCCACTCATAGAAAGTGAGACACTTATAAAGGCAATGGACGAACTTGAAGAAGCATGCGATATGCTTGATATGGATGCAATGGAAAACGTGGAGAACAAACTTAAGAAGTATTCATATGAAGCCGGAATGAACGACCTTATACAAACATTGATTAAAGCCATAAATGAGATAGATCCGGACGGTTGTATGGAGATGATCCGGAAGATCAGAAATAGTGGGAGGAACAGTATATGAGTAAAAGAAGGATCGTATCGACAATAATGGTCTGTATTTTGATCATCGGGACAGTAAACGGTTGCAGTCAGGAACTTGGTAATATAGGTTCAGTAAATAATGAAGCGGATATCGATGGCCTTGCGGATACAGCGATCGTAGATGAGGCCATCGAGCATGCTGCAGCTGTTGAGGATTCAACAGGATATGTATATACAGGGGAAGCACCGATCACGAAAGACGGTGGAAGCATAAGTATACTTGCACAGACATCCAACTATGCAAATGTTGATATCACAAAAGCGCCGATAGTACTAAAGGTTTTTGAAGAAGCAGGTGTAGAACCCAACTGGCAGCTTATCGAATACAATGATTATGCCGACAAGGCAACGCCTATTATCAGCTCCGGTGAAACCGATGCAGACATTATCAAAATACCCGATTCGGATCCAAATCAGGTATATATAAAATCAGGGCTTTTTGTGCCGCTTGATGAGTTTTTTGATTATATGCCGAACTATACCGCTTGGCTTTTTGAAAACCCGATAGAAAAGGCCGAGCTTACGGCAGAAGACGGACATATATATTATGTTCCGGGATTAAATGTTGCAAACGATTATCAGCCTTGTCTTATGTATAACAATGTATGGCTTGAAAAGGCAGGCATTGAAGCACCCAAAGATCTTGACAGTTTTGTTGAAATGCTTAAGTATTTCAGAGACAATGATATGAACGGCAACGGCGATCCGGACGACGAGATCCCGATGAGTATCATGGGAGAGTTTCTTCCGTATATGTTCGGACCGGCATTTGGGCTTGATCTGGTAAGCGGCTTTATGGCCGATGAAAGCGGTAAAGTGACATACACTTATGCGGATTCCGAAAACTACAGGAAATACCTTGAGTTTTTAAACGGTCTGTATGAAGAAGGTCTTCTTGAAGAAAATGTTATGAGCTTGGACCGTGATACCGTTATAGACCGCATATCCAAGGATCTTACCGGAGTTGCATTTGATTACAGCTGGGCTATGTCGATGATGTATTCAAACGTTCTTCCGTATTATGACGGAACCGAAGAAAAGGCATTTGTCGGTGTAGCACCTTTGTCGGGAGAGCACGAAGGTTTTTATGTCGGACGTAATTCTCTATCGGGAATGTTCGGGGTAAGCACCAAGTCATCGCAGATAGAACTTGCGGTCAAGTTTCTGGACTTTGCAATGTCTCCGCACTGTCAGGACTATTACCAGTGGGGCATTGAAGGTGAAAGTTACACGGTAAATGAAGACGGCAGCAGGTCATATACGGAACAGGGAAATGATAATGACTGGCTGCAGCAGTTTGGTATAAATCCGGCATTTGTTTTTCCTGCAGCACAGTCGGTGGAGGCTACGGATATCCTGGTCGCTCCATGGCATGCAAAGATAAACGCGGATCTTCGTAAGTATATAAGGCATCCATGGCCTGAAATTTATGCTACGAGTGAAGAGAGTGATACGGTAAATCTGTATATGCCCGATATCCAGGCTGAAGTTACCGAATGTCACAACGCTTTCATAACAGGAAGCATGGATATAGATACCGAATTTGATGCTTATATTGCCAAACTTGACAAGCTGAATCTTAATGAAGTTACCGAAGTTAAACAGTCACAATATAACAGGTATCTGAAGGCGCTCGAATAGAATAAGAGGGCCAGTACCCGGAGGGGGAGTATATGAGACTTGGTATTTCATCATCGCTTGCCCATACATCACCGGAAGAATGGGCACAAAAACAGGTTGAACTTGGTTGCAGATCTGGTCGGAGCAAGATGTGCTGTCAATGTTTCGGGTTCGACCGGACCAAGATGGGACGGTCATTATAAAGAGAATTTTTCAAAAGAGACCAGAAAAAATATCATTGAAACCGTACAAACTATCATAGACCGGGCAGATGTGAAAAATACATATTTTACACTGGAACCTATGCCGTGGATGGTTCCCACAGGTCCGGAAGATTATCTTAGGCTGATCGATGAGGTCGGACGTGAGCGCTTTGCCGTACATATGGATATGATCAATATGATAAATTCCGCCGAAAGGTATTTTAATACCGAGGAATTTATAGATAAATGTGTTAAACTTCTGGGTGGAAAGATAAAGAGCTGTCATATCAAGGATGTTCATCTGGCTGAAGAGTTTACATTAAGACTGGAGGAATGTGCACCGGGATGCGGAGAGTTTCCGGTTAAATACTATGCCGAAGCCATGAGCAGGCTGGATGACGACATGCCGATCATACTGGAACATCTGAATGCCGATGAAGAATATATCAGGTATTTTGGGGTTTTAAAGGGGATAATAAATGGAATATAAAAGAATCTCTGATGCCAATATCATAACCGAGAAATACATGGACTCGATACTGATAGAAGAACGACTCATAGATTCCGTGGTAGCGGATACCGCTATAGAATTTTTCGGAAAAAAGTATGACAGTCCCGTGATGACTCCTGCTTTTTCACATCTTGCAAATTATAACGGCAGGGAATTAAACGGACTTGAGGAATATTCCCTGGCAGCCAAAGAGTTAAACATACTTAATTTCGTTGGGATGATGGAAAATGAAGGTTTTAAGAAGATCGCAGATACAGGCGCCGATACCGTGCGTATAATCAAGCCTTACGCAGACAACGGTAAGGTCAGGGATCAGATGCAGTTCGCCAAAGAGGTCGGAGCTGCAGGTATCGGTATGGATATAGACCATATCTTTGGCGGTGAAGGCTATGATGTGGTCGTGGGTGAAAAGATGGGACCACAAACAGCAGATATGCTGGCATCTTATGTGGAAGATTACGGTCTTCCCTTTACGGTCAAAGGTGTGCTAAGTGTATCCGATGCCGTTAAATGCGCAAAGATCGGAGCAAAGGCAATAATCGTATCCCATCACCATGGCAGACTCCCCTATGCTGTGCCTCCCATGATGGTGCTTCCTAAGATAAAAGAAGCATTAAAGGGCACTGATGTAAAGATCATAGTGGATTGCGGGATAGCTACCGGAGCGGATGTTTTTAAGGCGTTGGCACTCGGTGCAGATGCTGCGGCGGTAGGCCGTTCCATGATGCCTTCTCTTGAGGAAGGAGGAGTACGTGGCGTGTGTGATTTCGTGACACGTGTAAATAACGACCTTCGCTTCATCATGAGCAGTACCGGATTTAACAGTATTTCATCAATTGATGATTCTGTTTTATATAACGGACCTTTACCGTGAAAACGGTAAAAGTCCTTTTTTATGTATGAGAGTATGAGAGGAAAAAATTATGGAAATCAGTAATCTGTTTACGCTTATCGGGGGCGTGGCTCTGTTCCTTTTTGGAATGTCGGTCATGGGAAGTTCGCTTAAAAAAGTCGCGGGCAGCAAGATGGAGATGATCCTGTACAAGATGTCGGGAAATACGCTCAAAGGCGTGCTGCTCGGAACCGGAGTGACTGCAGTTATACAGTCGTCATCAGCAACTTCCGTCATGGTAGTAGGCTTCGTTAACTCCGGTATGATGAAGGTTAAACAGGCAATCGGAGTTATACTCGGGGCAATACTTGGCACCAGTATAACGGGCTGGATACTGTGTCTTAACAGCCTTGGCGGTACGGGAGCAAGTATAGCCGGCTATTTCAATACTGAAATACTCACAGGCATTGTTGCTCTTTTCGGTATCATTTTTTACATGTTCTGCAAAAAGGCGGTATATAAGAACGTGGGCGGGATCATGCTCGGATTTGCGGTACTTATGTATGGTATGAGTATGATGTCCGGGGCAATAGAACCCTTAAGAGAAGACCCGTTTTTTGTAAATCTTCTGACCAAGTTCACGAATCCCTTCTTAGGTGTACTTGCAGGTATGATAGTTACCGCAGTGATCCAGAGTGCGAGTGCTTCGGTCGGTATTTTGCAGGCCCTGGCCGTTACCGGAGCGATCCATTTTGATGTTGCTTTTCCAATCCTCATGGGTATAGGAATCGGTGCTTCGGTACCTGTTATGCTAAGCGCCCTCGGTGCTGATACAAACGGTGAGAGAACCGCTTTTGTCTATCTGATCATAGATGTCCTGGGAGCAGTGATCTGCGGAACAATTTTCTATGTCTTAAATGCCATATTCCATTTTGGATTTATGGATATGAAGATGACGATGATCACGATCGCTCTCACCAATACTTTATACAGACTGGCTACAGTCATACTTCTGTCTCCGGCTATCGGTGTACTTGAAAAGATCGTATGCATCATGTTTCCCGAAAGCGAGGAAGCAGCAGCCGAGCAGGCCGATATGGACAGACTTGAGACCAGATTCCTTACGCACCCCGCACTTGCACTTACCCAGAGTAAGACAGTTATAGATTCCATGGCTGCTCAGGCACTTGACAGTATAGAGTGCGCAGTATCTGTCAGACAGGAATATGACAAGAAGACGGTCAAGAGGGTGTATGAACTTGAAAATGTCGTAGACCGGTATGAGGATAAGCTCGGAAATTATCTGCTCAAGATATCGCAGAGCCATTTGAACAAGGAACAGTCCAAGGAAGTCAGCAAATACTTAAGGGTACTGTCGGATTTTGAGAGAATGTCGGATCATGCCAGAAATATAGGCAGGGCAACAGATGAGATAGAAGAGAAAAAGGTGAGTTTTTCGGAGCCTGCGGAGCAGGAGCTTGCCATACTCGAAAGTGCGATATCCGAACTCAGCGGAATTACGATCAATGCTTTTGTAGAGGGGGATACCAAAGAAGCCGTCAAGATAGATCCGCTTGTGGATGTTGTAAATGATCTGTGTGATGAGATCAAGTCCAACCATATCGAAAGAGTGGGAAGAGGCGAATGTACACTTCAAAACGGGTTCATATTAAACGATCTGCTCACGGATTATGAGAGGATCGCAGATCATTGCAGTAATGTTGCGGTCGATCTGCTTGAGTCAGAGCAGGATACATTTGGTTTTGCATCTCATGAATACCGCAAAAATGAAGATTATAAACAAAACGATACTTATGATAAACTATTCAATGATTACAAACAGCAATACGTGCTTTGAGTAAGGAAGAACATTACATGAAAAAATTTGCAAAAATACTTATCATAATTTTAGCGGTACTCGGGGTGTTATTCCTTGTGCTTATGTTTTTACCGGATGATGATGACTCCGCAGAAGTAAATGGGCAGGCAAGTGAAGAGACTCAGGCAGATGGTGAAGCATCGGCGGTTTTTGAAATCCCTGAATCGCAGGGGCAGGGAATCGCCATTGCAGGAGGTTCAGAGTCGGAGGGTACCGGTTCTGAGAATACCGCAGATCCCGCTGACACCCCCGCAACAGGAAGTAACGGTGCGGCAGTAACGGTAAGCATTCCGGATTCGGAATTATCGGAGGGCACCATCAGTTTTAAGACTACTACACTGGATGGAAGCAGCCTGGATGAAAGTATATTTTCGGACTATGACATCACCGTGGTTCATGTATGGGGAACGTTTTGCGGTCCCTGTATAGCGGAGATGGGAGATTATGCGGCATTTTATAAGGAGATCCCATCCAATGTGAACCTTATAGGTGTGGTCTGCGATGTCTATGACGGACTTGATAATAATGTTGATTCCGCATATGACATCCTAAACAGTGCGGGAGCCGGTTTTACCAATCTTCGTACGAGTGACAGCATATATAATGTGACAGCATCGTTTCAATATGTGCCTTCTTCGTTTTTTGTTGACAGTAATGGGCATGTGATCGGGGAAATGCTTGACGGAGCCAGTTTCGAAGATACCATTACCAGATTGAACTCTTACCTGGAATAGTTAAGGATTTCCAAGGTGACGGAGGAGGAATTTCATTTTGAATTACTATAAAAAGACTACGTTGATCAGAAATATTATCTTGTTCGTATCCTTAGCAATGATCGCTGCAGGCATACTTACCGGCGGCCCTTTTGATGTAAAAAGCAAGGCTGTCATGATATGCCTTGAGTGTATGGGTATCGGATGATGAACGGTCTGCGTGATCATTTTATTTCTTTTAAAAGACGTTATATACAACTTGTCGCTGCGGTTTTGTATAATTGTCATCTCACCGGATTTGCAAGCGGTAAGATCTACCGGGGAGAATTAAAAAGTGTTTGTGCACCGGGACTTAACTGTTATTCCTGTCCGGGAGCGGTCTTATCCTGTCCGCTCGGAAGTCTTCAGGGGGCTTTGTCCAAGTCAGCATATTCATTCCCCTTTTATATCCTTGGAACACTGATCTTATTTGGAATATTATTCGGCCGCCTTATCTGCGGTTTTTTATGTCCGTTTGGTTTTTTGCAGGAACTTCTCCATAAGATCCCACTACCCAAGATCAAAAAGAATAAATTCACACGTATGCTGTCATATCTTAAATATGTGATACTGATCGTGTTTGTAATAATTATCCCCGTCATAAAACTTGCGCCGGGATTTTGTAAATACATATGTCCTGCAGGGACACTCGAAGCAGGTATACCTCTTGTTATCGCCGATGAGAAACTAAGAGGGATGATCGGTTTTCTTTTTTCCTGGAAGGTGTTCGTGCTGGCGGTATGTATTCTTATGTGTATGATATGTTACAGGGCATTTTGCAGATTCATATGTCCGCTCGGAGCACTGTATTCGCTGTTTAGTCCGGTCGCATTCTTTGGAATAGAAGTGGATAAGGATAAGTGCTCGGGATGTAATGCCTGCATCAGCTCATGTGCGATGGATGTTGTACGTGTGGGCGATCGTGAGTGCATACAATGCGGAGAATGTGTTAAGATATGTCCCGACGATGCGATACATTACAGAAGACCGGGGATTAAAAAAGATAAAGACAAGACATGATAAAGAAAACAGGCTTTTTGAAAAAATTACTTTGGGTGATCATCGGTATCCTTGCTTTGTTTGGGGTACTTTTTATAATCGTAATGTTATGGCCCGAAGGCGAAGATGAGATATCACCCGACACAGAGGGGCAGGGAATAAGTGCAAGTGCCGTATCTGCGGAAAACTCCGATACGGAAACAGGTGTGCATACAGCAGCAAATACAGGTAACCCGCAGGGGTTTAATCCGTCTCTTACAGGACTGGGTAATGTTACGAGTACTGCTGCAGGAGATATCACGGAAGGCCGGGAGCCGGAATCACCTGTTTCATCTGCCGGATCTGCCCGATCAGGGACAGCCACGGTCATGGTATACATGAACGGATCCGATCTTGAATCCCAGGCGGGAGCGGCTTCGAGTGACATATATGAAATGCTTGACTCAGGTATAGGCCAAAATGTAAATGTAATAATCCAGACTATGGGTACCAGGGAATGGCAGGCTCACGGCATTTCATCAAGGACCGCTCAGACATGGAAGATATCCGACGGAGAACTTGTCCTTATAAGGGATGATCTGGGGCAGCTTGACTGTACGTCTTCAGATACGTTATCCGAGTTTGTAGATTATTGTAAAAAAGAATATCCCGCAGACAGATATATGTTCATATTCTGGGACCACGGCGGAGGGCCGGTCTACGGTTTCGGATACGATGAATGGCAGTCGGAGGATTCTGCTCTTACGATAGCAGAGATGGCGAAAGCTTTTTCTCAAAATTCCGACGTGAATTTTGACATAATCGGAATGGACTGCTGCATAATGGCCAATCTGGAAACCTGCTATGCGCTGTCACCGTATTGCAAGTATACTCTGCTTTCCGAAGATTTTGAGTCTGAGATAGGATGGAGCTATTCCGACTGGATGAAACAGTTTGAAGAAACACCCACTATGTCCACACCACTTCTTGGCAAGTACATAGTAGACAGTATCATTGAATCAAATGAGACGAGCTTCTACGGCGATTCTTCCTGCGTTTCTCTTTTTAACGAATCAAGGATAAGCAATCTGTTTGATGCATGGAAGATATATGCATATCAAAACGAGAAAGTCCTTATGAGTAAGGACTACAGTACCGAACATCATTCCAAGGGGCGTGGTGGAGCTAAGCTATTTGATATGTGGGAATCCGACAGCAGTAATGTTACTTTATCGGATTATTACATAAGTGACATGCTGGCACTGGTAGAAAGTGTTGATTCTACAAGCGATGCAGCCAAAAATCTTATCTCTGCGCTCAAGGCGAGCGTTGCTTATTACGGGCATACATCCGACAAAAACGAACTGACGGGGCTTGCGGTTTCGCTTCCGTACGGAGATCCGTATTTTTATAAAGAATTAAAAGGTGTATACAGTGAACTTGGTTTCGATAAGGAATACATAGACTGGCTCGGCGGATTTGCATCTTCGTCCGTACAGGGAGACCATTATGATTATGCAGGTTTTGAGAATTCATGGGGCGGTTGGGGAACCTATGAAGAAGATTACGGATGTACGATAAGCGGCGGACAAAACAGTGACAGCTGTTACGGTGATTACAGCGACAGTTCACTTGGAGAGGACTGGACTTATGATTATGAGGATGATCTGTGGTATACATGTATCGATAATATAATCTATATATACGATGAGGTTTCCGATGAGATGTATTGTTATGATGAATCGGACGGTTCATTCTATTATTACGATGAAAACGACGACGAGTGGTATCTTATAGAGGATTAAGGATATGGGATCGATAGAAGAAGCAAGAAAGATTTTTAATAAAGATTCTTATGCGGTTGAACTGACCGGATGCAAGATAGATTCAATAGGAGAGTCTTACGCAAAGTGCAGCCTGGAACTTACCGGTATGCATAAAAATGCATATGGCGGAGTCATGGGCGGAGCAATTTATACTCTTGCGGATTTTGCTTTCGCGGTAGCATCCAATTATGAAAAAGAAGGAGCTACCGTAAGCGTAGTAGGTCAGGCCAGTTTTATGTCCGCTCCGAAAGGTAATATCTTATATGCCGAAGCGGAACTTATAAAGGACGGCCGAAGCAATTGTTTTTATAATGTGACCATTACCGATGATACGGGAAGGATTGTTGCGGTCGTTACATTTAACGGTGCTCATGTACCTAAGATGGTCGGAACTGAAAAATAAAAGCTGTCAGCCCTGTATTTTTTCAAGTTCGAATTTACATTTTTCAAAGGAATATCTCTCCTGAATATTATCTATGGGAAGTTCCATCGGTTTGGGCTTTATAGTCTTGTCGGAAGCCATATACTGTTTGACCGTCATTCCCAGGTATTTCTCGAAAGCGGAATTTAAGTATCTGCTGCTGGAAAATCCCGAATCAAGTGCTATATCCAGAATTCCAAGGCTTGAACCGCTGTTTATCAGACGAAGTGCGTGTTCGAATCTGAAGTGGTTTAAGTAATCCTGAAATGAGAGTCCAAGCATCTCCCTTATCCAATGAGAAAGATAAAACTCCGATAAATGCTCTTTTTCGGCGAGCATGGACAGCGATATCTTCTCGGTGTAGTGGTTTGCAATGAATTCGGTTATACGGTCCAGACGTCCGGTGTTTATATGCATCGAAATGGAGGTCTGTTCGGGGGTTACCGAGAGGTTTGTACCGGTAAGGATCGTATAGAGGATGTTTAGGATTATCGAGGTACACTGGACGTTTTTGTACGGAACATCACTGTAATACAGCTCGGCGCACGAAAGCAGGAGTGAGTGTATGCGTCTGTGTACGTTTCCGCTTCTGATTATGTTATTTTGAAACCATACGTGGTCTAAACCGGTCTCTATCCTTCCGTAGAGTTCTGAAGGTATCTGGAAGACCATCAAAAGATTGTCATTTTCCGTTTTGGTAAAGGAATGGAACTGATAACTGTTTAAGATATATATGTCATTTG
The DNA here is from genome assembly GCA_024691305.1 of Lachnospiraceae bacterium. Lineage (GTDB taxonomy): Bacteria > Bacillota > Clostridia > Lachnospirales > Lachnospiraceae > XBB2008. The sequence goes on from JAILNS010000031.1 coordinate 182,597, forward strand.
CCTTTAGGCGTATCTGGTCGTTTTGCAGATTTAAGTTGAGCTCCCCTTTAAGCAAGAGCCCTATCTCAAGGTCGTCATGTCCGTGCAGCATTCTGGATGTAACCTCTACCATAAAGATCTCGAGGACATTCATATTGGCATGCTGGACTATTTCAAATTCGCTTATGTTCATGATATCAGTCTTTCTGTATGTTTTTTTCGGTAGCGCGTTACCGGCATTTGGCAGATGTCATGGTTTTTTGAGTGCCATGATCCGGAGTCATATACAGTATAGCAAGAAAATATTCAGATCACAGCAAGATTGTCATTTTTTTTATAAAAAATAATGGCATTATATTATCAATGACGTGGCCGAAAGGTCGTACAAAGCAAACTAAAGAAAGAGGTGTTTACATGAGTGAATTTTTCCCCAGCATCCCCGAAATCAAATTCGAGGGCAAAGACAGCAAAAATCCTTTAGCTTTTAAGTATTATGATGCCAAGAAGGTCATCATGGGCAAGACAATGGAGGATCATCTCAGTTTTGCAATGGCATGGTGGCATAATCTGTGTGCTACGGGCGTTGATATGTTCGGTGTAGGTACCGCAGACAAGTCATTCGGTCAGGTTCCCGGAACCATGGAGCATGCCAAGGCTAAAGTGGACGCAGGCGTTGAGTTCATGAAGAAACTCGGTATCAAGTATTATTGCTTCCATGATGTTGATGTTATTCCCGAAGATCCCGAAGATATCAATGTTACAAATCAGAGACTTGATGAGATCACCGATTATATCCTTGAAAAGACCAAGGGTACAGATATCAAGTGCTTATGGACCACATGCAACATGTTCAGCAATCCCCGTTTCATGAACGGTGCAGGAAGTTCAAACTCTGCAGATGTATGGTGCTTTGCAGCAGCTCAGGCTAAGAAGGGCATTGAGAATGCCGTTAAGCTTGGCGCTAAGGGCTTCGTATTCTGGGGCGGACGTGAAGGTTATGAGACACTTCTTAACACTGATATGAAGATGGAGCAGGAGAACATCGCCACACTGTTCACCCTTGCAAGAGATTACGGCCGCAAGATCGGATTTAAGGGAGACTTCTATATCGAGCCCAAGCCGAAGGAGCCCATGAAACATCAGTATGATTTTGATGCTGCTACAGCTATCGGTTTCCTTAGAAAGAACGGCCTTGATAAAGACTTCAAGATGAATATCGAAGCAAACCATGCTACACTTGCAGGACATACTTTCCAGCATGAACTCAGAGTATGTGCGGTTGAAGATATGATGGGTTCTGTTGATGCCAATATGGGTGATACACTCCTTGGATGGGATACAGACCAGTTCCCTACAAACATCTACGATACAACAATGGCTATGTATGAGATCCTCAAAGCAGGAGGACTCCGCGGCGGACTCAACTTTGACTCCAAGAACCGTCGTCCTTCCAATACTCCCGAGGATATGTTCTATGCATTCATCGCAGGTATGGATACATTTGCTCTCGGTCTTATCAAGGCAGCCGAGATCATCGAAGACGGCCGTATCGATGAGTTCGTTAAAGAGCGCTATTCAAGTTATGAGAGCGGTATCGGTAAGCAGATCAGAGAGCGCAGCTTAACTCTTGAGGATGCAGCCGAGTATGCAGCTAAGATGAAGAAACCTGCACTTCCCGGATCAGGCAAGCAGGAATATCTCGAGTCAGTACTCAATAATATACTCTTTAGCTGACATTCAGTTACGGAACTTGACCGTAAAAAATAAAATTCTACATCTGAGTCCCCCTGTGTGGTTTTCATACAGGGGGAATTGTGTTATAAATATATATAGGTGTAAGGTTAAACCTACAGTAAAATAAGGAAATGTCAGGGAGGTTTGTTATGAAGGTTTATCTTAATCAGGTTGGTTTTTACCCCGAAGATGATAAGAGAGCGGTATTTGATCACGATGCAAAAGAGTATGATGTGGTCGATGAAAAAGGTAATTCCGTATTCCATGGAAGCGTTTCTCATTTCGGTACAGACGAGATATCCGGAGACGATACATATACAGCGGACTTCAGCGCTTTGAAAACAGAGGGGAAATACCGTATAAAGTCAGGTGATGTCATCTCTTCAGCTTTTACGGTATCTTCAAATGTATATGACAAACTGATGAAGGATATATGCAAATGCTTTTATTATCTAAGATGCGGAGATGCTCTGGATAAGGAATATGCCGGGGTATATTATCATGAGCCTTGTCATATGACCAAAGCCGCGATATATAATCCGGATTTTGATCCCGGCGACGAAAAGGATATGATAGATGTTTCCGGCGGATGGCATGATGCAGGAGACTTCGGAAGATATTCCACGGCAGGAGCGGTTGCTCTGGCACATCTTCTTTACGGTATAAGGTTCTTTGATAACCTGCTTGACGTGGAATTTGATATTCCCAAGGTTAAGTGTGAGCGAAATGACAGAAACCAAAGTTCCGGCAAAGATGCAACACTTCCCGATATCCTGGCTGAAGCCAAGGTTGAACTTGATTTTCTTCTTAAGATGCAAAGGGAAGACGGTGGAGTGTGGCATAAGGTAACAACCCAGTATCATGCGCCTTTCCAGATGCCTGAGGATGATCACGGACAGCTTTTCTTATATAATGTTTCATCCATGGCAACAGCTGATATGGCTGCCATCTGTGCACTGGCCTACACTGTTTATGTGAATTATGATAAAATTTATGCAGACAGATTACTTGCCGCAGCACATAGATCTTATGAGTGGTTAAATAACAACCAGGATTCCGTGCTCTTTTCCAATCCCGCCAATTCAGGCACCGGCGATTATACGGAAGCCGAGGATATTTCAAACAGATACTGGGCGGCTGCATCAATGTATGAAACGACAGGCGATAAGAAATATCTTGAGGATGCATCTAAATATAAGGCCGAACTTGAAGACTTTGATAAAAAAGCAAAGAACTCCGGAAATCACGGATATATCAGTGCCAAAGCCGGATGTCTTGTGGGAATGGGATGGGCCGAAGTAGGAGGCCTTGGATCACTTTCTCTTTTGCTTAAAAAAGAAGATAATGAGCTGACTTCCGATATAAGGAAGGCGTTTTGTGAAGAAGCCGACAGGCTGTGTAAGAGTGCAGCAAAGAACGGATTTATGCTGTGCATGGACAAGGATGATTTTATCTGGGGTTCCAATATGGAACTTCTTAAGTATCTGATGATATTGACTGTTACCGATAAGACGGATCCTGATCCAAAATACAAGCCTGTTATCCGTGCGGGAATTGATTATCTGCTTGGTTGTAACAGTATGGATACAAGCTATGTAACGGGTAACGGTGATAAAGCGTACAAGCATCCGCATCTTCGTCCTACTGCGACCGATGGGATCGATGAGCCATGGCCCGGCCTTGTTTCGGGAGGTCCCAACAGAGGTCTTCAGGATGAGCGTGCAAGCAAACTGCCTAAAGATCTGCCACCCATGAAATGCTATTTGGATCATGAGGATTGCTATTCACTCAATGAGATCACTATCTATTGGAATTCACCTCTTGTATTTGTCCTTGCAGGGATCATGAATGGCGGCAGATGAGTGCGTGGCTCCCGGGAGGAAGCTACAGGTTGACGTGAATCGAGAACCACAAGTTGACATAACAAGGAGGCTAAATATGAAAGTAGCGATAACTTACGAGAACGGACTACTTTTTCCGCATTTTGGAAGAACACCTGCATTCAAGCTATATGATGTTGAAAACGGAACGGTTACGGAAAGCAGGGTAGTGGAAACGGGTGAAACCGGGCACGGTGCACTTGTAGGAATGCTTCAGGAACTCGGAGCCGAAGTACTTATATGCGGTGGTATCGGTGGCGGTGCCATAGCTGCCATGAATGAGACTGACATCAAAGTTTATGCCGGTGCAGCAGGCGATGCTGATGAGCTTATACAGGATTATATAAACGGAACCTTGCCGGAAAACGGCGACGCTACCTGCGATCATCACGATCACGAACATGAAGGTCACACAGATCATGACTGCGGACACGGAGGATGTCATCATTAAGGGGATTTAAGACATGCATGAATTTTACTTGAAGAATAAAGCCCGATACAAAAAAAGCGCAGATAAGATGCTGCGTTTTGCGGCACCTGAACTTGAAAAGATCACAAACAGATCATATTCGGAAGTGTTTGATGAAATATGGAAACATTACGAAAGCAATATGCTTGAAAACTTCCCGTATATAGGAGGAGACGAAGTAAGCGGTACCGGTAATCTGACAGGTGCATATACTTACGTTTCGATGGGAGAAGTGCTTAAGAGATATGGAGTTTCCGTAGAAGATTCCGCACATATCATGGTCCTGTCATATGAGAGAAAGACAGAAAAGATTCCCCGTATAGTGCGAAAGATCATGGTAAAACTTTTTATCAAACCTAAACTGTTAAACCGGATATTCCTCAAAAAAGATGCAAAGAATGCTGCCAATGCGGCAAAGAACCCCGGCAGTTTTGTAACACAGACTCAGATCCCACCGGAAGAAGGATATCAGTTCAGTTATCACAATCTTTACTGTCCTTTATCCGAGTTTGCTCATAAATACGGATATGAGGAATATATGCCGTATCTTTGCAACCTTGATTATGTTATGTTTGGCGTACTCGGTGCACCGCTGTACCGTGAACATACTGTTTTTTCGGATGGAGATTATTGTGATTTCAAACTGAATACTCAGGCTAAGCCAATGCCATACTGGCCGCCTGTGTTTTTGCAGGGGAGGGGATTTAAATAGAACCTGCCTTTTATAGGAGTAAGAAATGAACAGAAAACTCGGATTTGGAACTATGCGTCTGCCACTTATCAAAGCAGATGATCCCACAGCCATAGACATAGAGGAGTTTAAACAGATGGCGGATATCTTTATTGAACGCGGATTCAACTATTTTGATACCGCATATCCTTATCACGGGGAAAAATCCGAGGATGCCTTAAGGCAGGCGGTTATAGAGAGGTTTAGCAGAGAGTCGCTTATAATTGCGGATAAGATGCCTATACTTCGTGTCAAGTCAACCGAAGATTATCAAAGATTTTTTGATGATCAGATAAGACGGTGTGGCGTTGATTATTTTGATTATTATCTGCTCCATAATCTTGGCAGGGATCGCTATATAAATACAAAGAAATTCGGCGGTTTTGAGTTTATAAGTGAACTTAAGAAAAAAGGCCATGTAAGGAACATAGGGTTTTCCTTCCATGATGATGCGGATACTCTTGATATGATCTTAAATGAGCATCCGGAAGTTGATTTTGTACAGCTCCAGATCAACTATCTTGACTGGGAAGATGCTGTCGCACAGTCCGGGAAATGCTATGCTACTGCAGTTAAGCATGGCAAGAGGGTATTTGTAATGGAGCCGGTAAAAGGCGGAACACTTGCCAGGCTTCCCGAGGAAGCCATGAAGCTTTTTACTGATTTCTACGGTACGGATGTAACTCCTGCATCCCTTGCCGTAAGATATGCAGCTTCTCTTGAAAATGTAGATATAGTCCTTAGCGGAATGAGCGATCTTGTGCAGTTAAAAGACAATACTTCCTATATGCAGGAATTTAAACCCTTATCGGATGAAGAAGCATCTTGCGCAAAACAGATCGCGGCGGTTCTTCGCAGGGCAATAAAGATACCGTGTACAAGCTGCAGATACTGTATGGAAGAGTGTCCCAAAAACATCAATATCCCCGATTATTTCGGCTTACTCAATCTTCATGCAGTGACCGGACAAAAAACCAATATGTACTATGAGAGGTTTTCCATGAATCACGGTAAGGCTTCGGAGTGTCTAAAGTGCGGTCTGTGCGAAAAGATCTGTCCTCAGCATATTTCGATCAGAGAGGGGCTGGAGGAATTTGCCGCTCTTTATGAAAACTGACCGGTAAATATGTTTCTGTACATCTTATAGGACATCTTATCATTTATGCTGACAACATTAGAAAAGGCTTAAGAATATGCAAAACACGAATAATGAACATGAAAATGCACAACGATCAGACATTACGCAGACAAATGCGAAACAGTCAAATCCCAGGGCACTAATTCCGATCGCACTTTTTTTGATACTTTATCTTGGGAACGGGATTTATTTTGAATACATTAATCCGGCGGAAGGACAAATGGGATTTTATGTTGTTTCGGTAGTGCTTGCATTTACAATTGCGCTTATAGCCGCTTTTATTCAAAACAGAGGCCGTACGTTTGATGAAAAGATCCATATATGTGCGGAAGGGATCGGCGATGACAATATCGTTACAATGCTGTTTATATTTATACTTGCGGGTGCATTCAGCGGTATAGCCAAAGAAGCCGGAGGAGCCGCAAGTACGGCCAACATGCTATTAAACATTATTCCGGCCAGGTTTGCGATACCGGGACTCTTTCTTATAGCCTGCCTTATATCTATGGCTATGGGAACAAGCGTCGGTACGATATCAGTTATTGTCCCTATAGCCTGTGCCATATCAGAAGGCGGTGATCTGTCACTTCCTCTGTGCGTAGGTGTTGTGGTCGGCGGAGCGATGTTCGGAGACAATCTTTCTTTTATCTCCGATACGACCATTGCGGCTACGAAGACACAGGGAGTTGCGATGAAGGACAAGTTCCGCACGAATATCTATGTAGCACTTCCGGCAGCCGTCATAACCCTCGTGATACTTGCGGTATATGCGGTCATAAGTAACGGTGCGGCGGTAGGAGAGTTTGAATTTAATATCTGGCAGGCACTTCCGTACTTTATAGTGCTTATCATGTCGATACTGGGGATAAATGTGTTTTTGGTACTGATAGTCGGGATCATACTGTTCATACCGATCGGTATGCTTACCGGTTCACTCGGATATGCTTCGGCACTTTCATCGATAGGTTCGGGAATATCGGGTATGTTTGAGACCATGATAGTTACTATCCTTGTCGCATCGGTAGCAGCACTTATGCGGGATAACGGAGGATTCGAAGCTATACTTTCACTTATCAGGAAAAAAGCCGACTCTAAACGTGGCGGTATGACGGGGATCGCTCTGCTTACGGCATTTATGGATATAGCTACTGCCAATAATACCGTGGCTATTGTTGTAGCTGCACCCATAGCAAAAGATATAAGTAATGAGTATGATGTGGAACCAAGAAAGGTAGCTTCACTGCTTGATACATGTTCATGTATAATGCAGGGGATCATACCCTACGGAGCCCAGCTTCTTGTTGCATCCAATATAGCAAAACTGCCGAGCTTTAATCTGATCCCGTTCCTGATATATCCTTTCATACTTGCGGTTTTTGTTATAATTTCGATAGTCAGAGAGAAGTAGGATATTTACTAAAATAGATATTAGTGAGGTAAGAAATGCTGTCTGATAAAAAAGGAAATGTATTGTTTAAATATGTACCGGATTATGTGATCTTTGACCTGGAGACGACCGGTGTATCCTGTGAAAAAGATGAGGTTGTTGAGATATCAGCGGTCAAGGTTTTAGGCGGAGAAGCAGTCGATGAGTTTTCAACGCTTGTAAATCCCGGTATGCATATTCCTAAGGAGGCAAGTGCAGTCAATAATATTACCGATGACATGGTAAAGGACTGTCCGCACTTTGAAGAAGCACTCTCCATGTTTATGGATTTTGCAGGAAGTCTGCCTTTAGTAGGACATAATATAATCAGGTTCGATATCAAGTTCCTGTACCGTGATGCATGGAAATTCTGGGGTAAAACACCGGATAATGATCTGATAGATACTCTCGATATTGCTAATGTATTTTTACCGAACCTTGAACATCACAGACTTACGGATCTTGCAGAATACTATGGGATAAGTCCCGACGGTGCACACAGAGCTCTGTTTGACTGCCGTATGAACCGGAAGGTCTTTGAGTGTCTGAAAGAGGAAATTGCCAATCCTTCTCCTGATGTTAAGAAGTGTCCGGAATGCGGTAATTATATGGTAAAGAGAAAGGGAAAGTATGGTCCCTTCTGGGGTTGTAGGAGTTATCCTGATTGCAGATATACTATAAAGATCAGATGATATCAGGTTATAAATATGGACATAATGGGGTGGTTACGTTTCGTAACTGCCCCTCTTGCATTATCCCCATATACACATATACAATTAGACCATCAGAGTCGACGCTGATTCCGGTCCGAAAGAAGGACCAAAGCAGGAGAAGACAGTGGATAATAAAGACGAGATGATCCTGGATCTTATAAAAGGGAATGCGCGAATGTCATATAAGGACATAGGCGATGCCATAGGAATATCCAGAGTGGCAGCCATGAAACGCATCCGCAAACTCGAAGATTCAGGGATCATAAGGGGCTATAACACCTATATAGACAGACCGGAGGAGAACACGATCATCATTGATATCGTGACTAAACCCGGAAGACTTGATGATACGGTTGAATACCTCGCTACTCGTACAGCTTTTGTCCGTCAGATATATAAGACTACCAAGGAAAACCATATTCATCTGGTAGCGGTATCGGATGATCTGTCCAACCTGCAGTATTTACTTAGGATGATCCGGACTGCATGTAAGGATGATATCGAAAATATCACCTGCCATGGAGTTAAAGAGGTCATCAAGGATGTATACGGAGGGATCAGATATGTCAAACGAGACCAAACAGACTCTGCAGGGGATAATGGAACAACTTGATGGGGTAAGCCTTCATCATAAAAAAGGGGCCAGATTTAATTTTCCTATCTATTATAACAAAGAACTGGAACAGACTCCGATAGATGCTCTTGACCTTAGTGTAAGGGCATATAATTGCTTAAAACGTGCGGGGTTTGATCATATCGGTGAACTGGCTTTGGCCACTTCAGACGGCGATATTTTAAAGAAGATCAGAAACTGCGGTACCAAATCCGCTAACGAGATCATGGAGCATATGTTCATTTATCAATATGAGATCTTAAGTCCGGAGAAAAAGAAAAAATTCTTAAAAGATGTCATCATGATGAACCAAAGGTTGTGAAGAGTAATGTATTTAACGCAAGGTGATCGGTGTTTAACATGTCTGTAGAGACCGTTTTTCAGGAAAAAAGGGAACTGCATATCAAGGGACTTACAATAGACTGGGACAAGATATCGGAGTCCAGTTATCTAAGAAATATCGAATCGGTATCCAAGATACAACATATGGAATTTCATAAACCGATCACTTTCTTTGTCGGAGAGAACGGAAGCGGAAAATCGACACTTCTTGAAGCAATTGCCGTCTCATATGGGTTTAATCCCGAAGGCGGAACCAAAAACTACAGTTTTTCTACTTATGATTCACATTCCGAAATGTGTGATGCTATACGTCTGATACGTGGATTTAGCAAGCCCGGATGGGGATATTTTCTTCGTGCCGAAAGCTTTTATAATGTTGCAAGTGCGGAAGAGGAATACAGCAAATTCGGAGGGATTCCCCAGCACTATCATGAAAAATCTCATGGTGAGAGTTTTCTTGCCATGGCTCAGAGTAACTTCAGGAGCAATGGGGTATATTTACTCGATGAGCCGGAAGCCGCTCTTTCCCCTCAAAGACAGCTTACTCTTCTAATGGAGATAGTAAGATGCGCTAAAGAAGGATCACAGTTTATAATAGTAACACACTCGCCCATACTCCTTGGGATTCCGGATGCGGAGATAATAAGCTTTGATGACGGCGAGATACATACATGTGACTATGAAGATACCGACAGTTATCAGATAACCGAGATGTTCATCAATAACCGAAAGCAGTTCCTTAAGCGGCTGCTGGATGAATGAAGATCGACAGTATATAGCGATGAGCTGCCGTGAGGAATGACTATGATCGATCAAAAAGTATATGATGTACTTAAAAGTAAAGGTTTTGAGAACCGTATCACCGAGCATAAAGAGACAATAGATACCGTAGAACATGCAGCGATACAGGTTGGATGCAGTGAAGCAGAGATAGCAAAGACTCTTTCTTTTATTGTAGAAGGAAAACCCGTTATCGTTGTCATGGCGGGGGACGGAAGGGTAAACAGTTCAAAGTTCAAGGCACAGTTTCATACCAAGCCTTCCATGGTACCAAGAGACAGGGTAGAAGAACTGATCGGTTTTCTTCCGGGTGGCGTCTGCCCGTTTGGTGTAGCTACAGGTATCCCCATATGGCTCGATATTTCCATGAAGAGATTTGAGTACGTTCATCCTGCGGGAGGAAATGAATATACATCTGTTAAACTTACTCCCAATGAACTGGAAACAGCTTCCGGTGCAATAGGATGGTGTGATGTATGTAAAGGCTGGGAACCGGAGGAGTGATATCATATTTGAGATCCTATCAGATATATAAACAATAATAATTTAAGGGCTGCGACCGGTTTTGGGGTGCGCGGCTTTTTTGTATTAAAAGCGACCTTAAAGGCGAACGTATGATCCTGAGTACGTCCGTTTTATTGTACTTGAAATGTTTTATCCTTTGAATGTAGGGTGGCAAAAGTCTTTTAAAACAATGAAGACTACAGAACAGGAGGGAAACATATGAGTACTTATACAGATACACTGTGGATGGAAGAAAACAGTTATCACAGTTTGAGCAGAGCTAAGGAAAGGGCCGGCCTTAACAGAAAAAAGGCTGAGAAGATGATAAATCTGGCCAGAGAACGCGGAACCGGTTATGAAGATTGCAGATGGTCCATAGACAGATATTTCTTACTTTGCAGGACGAATGATGTTTGTCTGGCACTGGCATACAATGGGTTTTGTTTCATATTTGACAGAAATACAGCCAACTGCATAACAATGTATCCTCTGCCTAAGGATTTTGGCAAAAAGAAAACTTTTTACGCTAAGAGTAACAGGAGAAACATAGTACACGAAATGCTTCAGTATGCATGAGAACGGTTTTGCTTATCACATTTTTTTTATATTATATAAAAAGAGACTGTGGTCATTGATCAGTAATCGAAAGGATTCGGAATATGAAATTATTACATGTGGGTGATCTTCATTTGGGTAAATCACTGTTAAACTACGATCTTATTGAGGATCAGGAATATATCCTGGAGCAGGTGCTTGAGATAATAAAACGGGAGAATGTGGATGCACTCCTTGTAGCAGGGGATGTTTATGATAAATCCATTCCGAGTGAGGCTGCAACAAGGCTCTTGGATAAATTTTTAATTAGTCTCAGTCATATGGAAGTTAAGACATATATGATAAGCGGAAACCATGATTCCGATGAGAGATTAAATTATGCAAGGACATTTATGGAAAGTCATGGCATTTATATATCCTCCGTTTATGATGGAGAATTAAAGAAATATGTTTTAAAAACCGAAAGTGAGAATGATCCGGACGAGGTTGATATATATATGCTTCCGTTCGTAAAGGCATCACAGGTCAGGCATTTTTATCCCAAAGCAAATATAAATAATTATGAAGATGCCGTTAGAGTGATAATAGAAAATACGGAAATAGACGAGAGTAAATGCAATATAATGATCGCTCATCAATATGTGACCGGTTGTAATGGGTCTGTTGAATTAGCAGGATCGGAGAGTAATGCAACTAAAAATGTGGGCTTTGTTGAACAGATAGGATATGAATGTTTTGATAAGTTTGATTATGTTGCACTTGGACACATTCATACACCACAAAAAGTCGGCAGGGAAACAGTCAGATATTCGGGATCTCCGCTTAAATACTCATTAAGTGAGATATGGAAGGACAAATCTGTCCCCCTTATAACCATTAATGATAAATCGGATATACAGATCGACCTTATACCACTTAAGCCAAAACGAGAATTTCGTCAGTTAAATGGAAAAATGAAAGAATTACTCAAGGAAGAGAATATAACTGATACAGATGACTATATTTATGTGAAATTGACAGACGACGAGATCATTAACGATGCAATAGGAATATTCAGGAAGACATATCCTAATACCCTAAAACTGATATATGACAATGATCATACAAAGACAATAGAAGACGTAGATATTTCCGAAATAACCGAGAACAGGTCATTTGAGGATCTTATCAGTGATTTTTATATTAATGTTTACGGCAGTGAGATCACAGACGAAGAAATGAAGATAATGAGAGAAATAGCCGGAGAGGTAGGTATTATAAATGAAGCCGATCAAACTTAAGATGTGTGCATTTGGCCCGTATGCAGGGGAGATGCCCGAAATAGATTTTGAACAGTTTAGTGATAATGGTCTTTTTTTGATATGTGGAGACACAGGAGCGGGGAAGACCATGATCTTTGATGCAATCTTTTTTGCATTATACGGGAATTCCAGTGGAACCTATCGTAAAGACAAACACTTAAGAAGTGAATATGCCAAGGACGATGTCAGAAGTTATGTTGATTTCTATTTCTCACATCAGGGTAAAAACTACCATATATACAGACAGCCTTCCTATCAGCGTCATAAACTCAGAGGTGAAGGTACTATTGAGGAAAAAGAATGGGCCATATTTTATGAAGAAGGCAAAGCTCCTATCGAAGGTCACGTACCTGTTAAAAGAGCTATAGAAGAACTGCTTCATATAAATGAGAAGCAGTTTAAACAGATAGCAATGATCGCTCAGGGAGAATTTGTTAATCTGATAAATACCGAGACATCCGAGAGAACCGGTATACTGCGTACTATTTTTGAAACCGAGCCATATAATAATATTGAGATCAAATTAAAGGAAAGAATGAATCAAAACCAGGTACTGAGGGATAAACTTGAAGGCGCTATAATTCAGTACTTTGATGATGTTATAGCTAAGGCCGGAAGTGATCTTGCCAATCAACTTGACAGCCTTAAGTCCGGAGCAGCTTCTTATACCGACTTAGGTAAAACAGCTGAACTGATACAAATGATCGAGGCAATCATAACGGAAGACAAGGCAGCAAAAAAAGAAGCCGTGGTAACCCTTAAACAGGCTGAAGACGAATTAAATAAGTGTAAGGAAAAACTCACGCTGGCTGAGTCCAATAATAATGCGATCAAAAGAGTTAATGAACTTAAAACTGCGAAGGCAGAACTTGATGGTCATAAAAAAGAAATAAATGAGATCGAAACAGTATTGACCAGACAAAAGATGGCGACAAGGGAAGTCAATCCATTTTTTGTTGCCTGGAATGCTAAAAGCTCTGAAATCAGAACTTCAAATGAGCAGATCGCAGTCAAGCATGGTGAGGAAACTGTTGCTAAGGAAGATTGTCAAAGAGCAAACGAACGTGTGGCGGAAACCGAGAAGCTTACAGTACGGTCGGACGAACTTAAACGGATAATAGACAGGATCACTGAAGAAGAAACAAAATATCATACCCGGGATAAGTTAAAAATCAAGCTCAAAGATCTTGAGAAGGCGATCGGCGATTTTGATTCCGAGGAAAGGAACTTGAGTGACAGAGAAAAAGAATTAAAGGATTTGATAAGATCACTTAATGATACAAGGTTAGAGTTAAATGAGACTCCCGGTGAGCTCGAAAAGGTAAAAGCAGAGGCTGCAAGTTTACATAATATTAAAGAACGTATTTCCGATATCTTAGAAAATAAAATTCCTGAAAGGGATAACAGACGAAAAATCCTTACCGAAAGGCAAAATGAGTTTAAGTCAGCCGCTGAGGAATATGAAAGAGCAAATCAGGAATATGTGAGCGCAATGAAGATATTTGAATGTCATCGTGCCGGTATTCTCGCAAAAGATCTGAAAGAGGGGCAGAAATGTCCGGTTTGTGGTGCTACTCATCATCCCGAACTTGCACAGCTTCCTGAAGATAATATCACAGAGCCTGAACTTGAGATTTTGAAATCCAAAGAAACTGAACTTAGTGAAAAGAGAGCATCTCTTAATACAGAGGCAGCAAAAGCAAAGATATCATTGGAAGAGTATGAGGCGCAGATAAGAATTGACATACTTGACTGTATAGAAGATTCCACTCCGGATATAAAGACAGAAGGATTAGGGATCAACGAACTTGTGGATTCTTTAAAGAACGCAGGTAATCTGATAGACGAGAAGATAAGCAGCAACAATAGGCTGAAATCAAAGTTGGAAGGAGATCTAAATACATTAAGAGATACGGAGGCAAGACTTACAAAGGCTTCCGGCGAAGATACCGAGGCTATCACAGAAAAGAAGAATGTTCTTATTGCAAGGAAGAATGATGCAGAGAATAGTCTTATTGAGGTTAATACTACACTAAAATCTCTGGATGAACTCAGTTATCCTGATTGGGAAAGAGCGTCTTATGCAAAGACAGAAGCAGAAGCAGAACTTCGTGATATCACAAAGGAAATTCAGACAGCTGCTAATATAAAGGCGGAGGCCGATAAAAAACTATCCGCTGTCATAGCTGAAATCAGGACACTTGATGAAACCCTGAAGATGCAGCGGGAAGATGAGAAAAAACTTAAAGAAGAACTTGATGAAAAACTTAAGGTCAAAGGTTTTGGATCTCTTGATGAAATGCAGGCGCTTGTGGTCAGTGAGTCTTTTATAAAAGATAAGGATGATCTGATCAATGGTTATAAAAATGCCGTTAATACCAATCAGGTACAGTTGAAACAAGCACAAAATGATGCAGCAGGGAAGACTTTTATAGACTCGGACGAACTTAAAAACGAATGTAAAGACAGGGAAACTTTGCTTTCCGGTATCAGGGAATCGGTAAATGATATAACAAACAGGATAAATAACAATACTGAAAAACGTGATAACATCAAAGCCCGGGTAAGTGAGTTTGAAAAATCCCATAAAGAATACGGTAAATGTAAGCGTCTTTATGAACTGGTACGAGGAACAAGCGGTAATGGGAAGATAACATTTGAGCAGTATATTCAGGCTGCGGGTTTTGATAAGATCATAGCTGCTGCAAACAAGAGACTTATGCCCATGAGTGGCGGTCAGTATGAACTGCGCAGACTTGGCGGTGAATTAAGTAAGCAGAGTAATACGTTCCTGAATCTTGAAGTGCTGGATAATTATACGGGACACACAAGGCCTGTAGGTACCGTATCGGGTGGAGAAAGCTTTAAAGCTGCTTTAAGTCTGGCACTTGGTTTATCAGATACTGTATCGTCAAGTCTGGGAGGAGTTCAGATGGATGCTCTTTTTATTGATGAAGGATTCGGATCTCTTGATTCAGATTCCATAGATACGGCTTTGGATGTTTTGACAGATCTTTCCGGCACAAACAAACTGGTCGGGGTAATAAGCCACAGAGAGGAACTCAAAGAAGAGATACCACAGCAGATACGTGTAAAAAAGACCCGTGAGGGAAGCACTTTTACGATAAATACAGGGGTGTGAGAATATGACAGTTAAGGAAGCAAGAAAGATTGTAAACAGCTTCGCAGATAACGATAATCCATCAGGAGATGACGAATTTATGTTCATCGAAGCAATGGGATTTCTTATTGAAGAGGAACACAATCCCGCCGACATGATGTATCTTGGCGGATATTACTATGAACTTAAGGAGTTTGATAAAGCCATTAAGTACTATGAAATGGCGGCGGCTTTTGACTATGATCCGGCCTATGAGGGCCTTGGTTATATATGGTACTACGGAAGAACAGGCAAAAGGGATTATAAGAAGGCTTTTCATTATTTCTCGATCCTTAAAGACAAGGGCGATCCGGTTTCCACATATAAGATCGCAGATATGTACAAGAATGGATATTATGTTGATAAGGATGAGGAAAAATATGAGCAGATCATAGAAGAACTCTATACTAAAGTCAGGACCATGAGAAATGTATTTGATCCTGTTCCCGAAGTATATACGAGACTTGCGAGGATAAGGGTCAAATACGGACAAAAAGACGAGGCTGTGGAATTGTATCTTTATGCCAAGGATTTTCTGGCACAGAGGATCAAATACAATGCATTTTTTGGAAATCTGAATATCATGAAGTGGCTTATAGATGATCTGTATGAACTGATCGGGTTCGATAAAGATTATTTTGATCTTTATGATATGTATTATCTTTTAAAGAAGCCATGTAAGATCGTTTTTTTGTATGAAGGAGAGTGGCAAAAAACAGAGGTAGTAGCGGAAGGAAATGAGTGTAATATATGCTTTAACGGCAAATGGTTTCGGGGAAGAGACGAATTCTATTCACAAGCTGTTTTGAATGATCATAAACTAACGAGCATATATGATGAATTGTATGGATTTGAGGTGAAATGATGCCGGATGAGATCATAAGAATACGAAATGCATCATATGCTGAATATGAAGAAATGTTGATGCGCAGGGATGAATACAGCAAAGAGGCTTTTTTGATCCAACAGAAATATATACGGACTTTCGGTCAATTGATACTTGATGTTTTTAAACTCAAGATAGAATGTATCCGTAAGAAAAAAACAATAGAGTATTGCCAGGCATTTATAAATCGCGGGGAATCCATAGATCATGATGCTCTCAGGGATTTTCTGAAAAAAGAAATGGAAGAATATAATGCACGACTTGACAGGATGATACGTGATCATGAAAATGCCAAAGATACCCAAAGGATTACCGAGGCAGACCGGCTTGAGATCAAACGTATATATCACAGAATGGTCAAGAAACTGCATCCCGATGTTAATCCGCTTGTTAAGGAGAGTCATGAACTGGGAGAATTATGGCTGAAACTGACGATCGCTTATAAATGTAATGATCTAAAAAGCATGAAAGAAACAGAGATACTTATAAATGCATATATTGACAAGAACGGACCGGAATATTCAGAGATAGAGATCCCGGATATAGAGGATAAGATAAAAGAGGTAAAAGAAGAGACCGAAAAGATCAAATCTACAGATCCATATCAGTATAAATATCTTTTGGAAGATCCAGAGGCGGTTGAACTAAAAAAGACAGAGCTTAAAAATGAACTTAAAGAATATGAGGATCACAGCAAAGAACTAGAAACGATTCTTACAGGATATGCAGCGAAGGGAGTTACATTTACATGGCGAATGAATTAACAGACTATGAACAGAATCTTGTTACCGTAGTAGACGGACATGACCTGAGTGATATAATAAAACCCTTTATCAAGGAAATTCATCTGTTCGATTCCTATATAGCAGGGACCACTCATTTAGAGGATGCGTCTGTTCTTGATAATATCAAAGAAGGTGAAAGTCTTTTATTGAGAAGGGAAGATAACAGATTCGACTCCAATGCAATACTCATCTTAAATGAACAGGACAAGAAACTCGGATACGTGCCGGAAAAGGATAATACGGTATTTGCAAGATTAATGGATGCCGGCAAAATACTTAAGGCCAAAGTCAATAGGATCGAGGATAAGGGATATATGAAAGTCATAGGAGTAGGTATATATCTGGTCGATCTGTGATAGAATTATAAGATGAAAAATGTCAATGTCGTCGCAGCGATCATCTGTGACAATTATGATAACAAAAATAAGATATTTGCTACTCAGCGCGGGTATGGGTCATATAAGGATAAGTGGGAGTTTCCCGGCGGAAAGATCGAGGATGGAGAATCACCCGAAGAAGCACTAAAAAGGGAGATCAGAGAAGAACTTGATGCCAAGATCAGCGTCCATGAACTGCTATACATTATAGATTATGACTACCCTGAGTTTCATTTACATATGAACTGTTACTGGGCAACTCTGGAGGGCGGAGAGATCAAACTTCTTGAGCATGAAGCTGCAAGGTGGCTTGATGCTTCATCGCTTATGAGCGTAGACTGGCTGCCTGCCGATCTGGCGATTCTTCCGGTCATAGCCAAAGCACTTTCAGGGACGATCCGTTATTACAATGATCATGCCGAAGACTTTGTTTCTAATACAGTTTCGTCTGATATGAGTGAAAATTATGCTGAGTTTCTTAAACTTATACCGGCTCATGGAAGGATCCTTGATTTTGGATGCGGTTCAGGCAGAGACACTAAGTTTTTTCTGGACAGCGGATATGAAACAGAAGCTATAGACGGATCGGAAGAACTTTGCAGGATAGCATCCGAATATACGGGTATCCGGGTAAGCCATATGCTCTTTTCCGAACTGAATGAAAAGGATAAGTATGATGGAATCTGGGCATGTGCATCCATACTTCATCTGACGGCAGATGAACTTAAGGGAGTGCTTGATAAAATGCTTGTTGCACTTAAGTCTGATGGAGTTATATATACATCTTTTAAATACGGTACGGGAGAGAGAATCCGGGATGGGAGGATTTTCAGTGATTTTACTGAAGAATCGTTTGCTGAATTTGCATTGTCCGTTCCTAATCTTTACGTGATCAAAACCTGGACCACACAAGATGTGCGCCCGGGAAGAGAAAATGAGAAATGGCTGAATCTGATCATAAAAAGATCAGATATGACCTGAAATAATTTTCGATTATTTAGGAGAGGAATTTATATGGATAAGATTTTAGTTGTTGTTGATATGCAAAATGATTTTGTGACCGGTTCGCTTGGCAGCAGTGAAGCACAGGCTATAGTTCCTGATGTTGTAAAAAAGATAGAAAATTTTGACGGTACAGTTGTTTTTACAAGAGATACCCACGGTGAAAATTATATGGAAACGCAGGAGGGCAGAAATTTACCGGTTGTACACTGTATAGAAGGTACCGAAGGATGGCAGATAATTCACGAACTTAAGCATCTTAGCGAGGGGAAGAGGATATTTGATAAGTATACCTTCGGCAGCGTGGAACTTGCGGAATATATCAGACAAAAAGCAGAAGCCGCAAACGGAGATCTGAGTGTCGAACTTATAGGAGTATGTACTGATATATGCGTTGTAAGCAATGCTCTTTTGATCAAGGCATTCTCTAAGGAAATCCCGGTGAGCGTAGATCCCAAGTGCTGTGCCGGAGTCACTGTGGATGCACATGAGGCAGCACTTGCTACAATGAAAAGCTGTCAGATACAGATTGCATAACGATAAACTTTACTAAGAGAGGACAGGATTATGGAACAGATCATTACATCATTACTTGAAACCGATGCATATAAGTTTTCAATGGGGCAGGCTATTTATCATCAGTTCAGCGATTACAAGACCACATGGGCTTTTAAATGCAGGAATGAGGATGTGCATTTTACCAAGGAAATGGTGGAAGAGATAAAGCGTCAGATCAAACTGTTCTGTGAACTGAGGTTTACGGAAGATGAACTGGAATATCTGGAAAATATCATTTGGATCAAGGGCTCGTATGTTGACTTCTTAAGGCTTTGGCAGGCCAGATACGATGACTTTACGATAGGAACCGATGCACCGTGCGGTCTTACGATCGAGACCAAGGGGACCTGGCTTAATACCTCGATGTATGAGATACCTACCCTTGCGATAGTAAATGAAGTTTATTTCAGGATGGCTTATGATTATGATGATCTGATGGAGAGCTTTAGGGAGAGACTTAATGATAAGGTAAACAAGGTCAAAGACGGAACCTATAACCTGGCGGTATTCAGTGAGTTTGGATTAAGAAGAAGACTTTCCGCCGAAGCACAGGAATTTGCCGTAAAGACACTCAAGGAGACAAACCTTGGTGCATCTAAGTTTCTTGGAACATCGAATGTCTTTTTGGCAAAAAAATATAATGTAACTCCCGTAGGAACCATGGCTCACGAATGGATCATGTGCATAGGTCAGGGCAATCATAAACACAATCCTGCATATTCAAACTGGTTTGCACTGGATGCCTGGGTAAAAGAGTACGGAGTCTTAAACGGAACCGCACTTACGGATACCATAACCACAGACTGTTTCTTAAGAGATTTTCAGCTTACATATGCAACACTTTTTAGCGGTGTGCGCCATGATTCCGGAGATCCCATCGAGTGGGGCGAGAAGATGATCGATCATTACAAGCAACTTGGAATAGATCCGAAGAATAAAACGCTTTTGTTCAGTGACAGTCTTGATTTTGAGAGGGCTGATAAACTGTATAAACACTTTGAAGGTAAGGCTAAGGTGGGATTCGGTATAGGCACTTATATCGCAAACGATACTAAAGTTCCCCCGCTAAATATCGTAATGAAGGTTACGAGATGTAACGGAATGGATGTTGCCAAGATATCTGACGTTGACGGCAAGGGAATGTGCAACAATCCCGAATATATAGAGTATCTGCAAAGATGTATCGATTGGAGAATGGAGAACGATTTAAGGTAAAGGGATCAGAGAATGATAGAAGCACTTAAGGATTTTGATGCAAAAAAGAAGATTGATGAGATAACGGACTGGATAAAAGAATGGTTTGACGAAAACGGACGGAGTGCATCTGCCGTTATAGGAATATCCGGAGGAAAGGATTCTACGATAGTTGCGAACCTGCTCGTCAGAGCACTTGGAAAGGAGCGCGTAGTCGGAGTCCTTATGCCTGACGGTGAACAAAAAGACATAGATGATTCAAAGAAGGTCGTAGAAACACTCGGCATAAAATATCATATAGTGAATATCCATCCTGTCATGGAAGGATTCAGACAGATGATGAATGATGCGGGTGTTACTTTAAGCAAAGATGCCGGTATAAACACACCGCCAAGAGTCAGGATGGCTACTCTTTATGCAGTGGCACAGTCACTTCCAAACGGCGGAAGAGTTGCCAATACCTGTAATAAGTCGGAAGACTATGTGGGATATTCCACCAAGTACGGAGATGCTGCGGGGGACTTTAGCCCGTGTTCGGATTTCACAGTGACTGAGATGCGTATGTTGGGAGATGCTTTGGGTATCCCCAGGGAACTGACGCATAAGACACCTTCCGATGGTCTTAGCGGAATGTCTGATGAGGACAAACTCGGATTTACATACGATATGCTTGATAAATATATTTTTACAGGTATATGCGAGGATGAAGAGAAAAAGCAAAAGATCGACAGACTGCATGAGATCAATCTTCACAAACTCCGTGTGATTCCTATGTTTAAACAAAGTTAAATTCAAGTCGCATAATTTTTTAAGGGGAGAAAAATGATCAATACTTACGAAGCATATCTGAAGGATGCGGCAGGTGATGCTCTTAAAATAGAGGATGCACTGGACATATATACTAAGATGGCGGCAGGAATTGAAAGGTGTTCATTGGAAGATAAAGAGGACTTTTGGTATGATGTACTAAAGGCCGCCGCGCACTATACGAATATCCGTAACGAGTGGGAGGTTATGGATAATGTACAAAGAGCCGCCGCCGATAAGGGACGTACTGTCGCGCATAACAGTTTCATAGATTCCTTAAATATCATATCCAGGATAATGGAAAAAGAAGGTGTGGATAATTCGTGGAGAGAACAGCTTGGAGATGCCAGAAAACGGATAGGGGATTTTGCCTGCTTTATTACATATATTACCGGAATATCAAACCGGTAAGAACAGTCAGATAACAGTTATAAAATGGGGGATGAAAATGGACGAATTTTTTATCGACAGTGATGGCATAGGGATACATTCAAAGCTGGATAAGCCGAAGGGAGCGGATAAGTGTCCGCTATGCATTTTGGTGCCCGGGTTTACCGGACATATGGAAGAAGCACATATCATTGCCGCTAAGGATGCGATGATAAGCTGCGGCGTTGCTGTTTTGCGTGCTGAGATGTACGGACATGGCGGAAGTGGCGGAGAATTTAAGGATCATACTCTTTATAAGTGGGTGACCAATGCGCTTTCCGTCGTAAAGTATGCAAAGTCTTTGGGGTTTGTAACGGATCTGTATTTTGCGGGACATTCTCAGGGTGGTCTGCTCACGATGCTGATAGGCGGTATGTGCCCTGATGATTTCAAGGCTATAATTCCTATGTCTCCGGCCTGGATGATACCTGAAATTGCAAGAGAGGGTACGGTTTTTGGCATGCAGATCGATCCGCTCCATATTCCCGAGTCGGTATCTAACGGCGATTGGGAATTGTCCGGAGATTATATCCGTGTAGCACAGACTATCCATGTAGAGGACGAGATTGCACGTTTTAAGGGACCGGTATGGCTCATACATGGAGACAGTGACGAAGCAGTACCGTATAAGTGTGCGTTGGATGCACTCAAACTGTATGAAAAAGCCGAACTTGTAACTGTTAAAGATGCCAATCATTGTTTTGATGATCATCTGGATGAGATGGCAGATGCAGTATGTCATTTTTTTAAGAATGAATAGCCGGACCTGATATTAGGGGGTTATCTTATATGAAGAAAAAGATATATATCCCGATAGTATGTGCAGTCTTGATGATAAGCTTAACCGCTTGCGGTCTGGGTACCGACTCGGCAAGAAAAGAGGCATATAAAGCCGTGATAGACAAGTGGAAATCCGATAAAGGTACCGATGTGATAGGGTATGAGTATATTTATCTGGATGATGATGATATACCCGAACTTGTCATGTACTGTAATGATGAGGCGTGGTCAGGCTACGATATATATACTTTTTTGGATGGTCAGGCAATTCATCTTGATACATATGATATGGACGGCATTAAAGCAAATGAGCCGGGATATCTGCTTACGGGAAACGGACGACAGGGGCAGAGAGATTATTATATAAGTGGATCCGGTATATTGTTTCAGCAGGGCGGAATGATGGGCAGTTACTGGGTGAACGGTTATAAGTTGGAAAACGGAAAGTTAAACCGTATCGTCGAATATTCTTATACCGATGTGACCGAGTGGTCCGATGAAAATGCTCCGATCACCTATGAGATAAGATACAAACAATCAAATGGTATGATCGCAGAGAGTATGTATGAGGCTGATATATATTTTGAAAACTGTGAAGAATTATCTGCGATCGAAAAAGAGTATTCTTTTTCCTTTGATGAAAAAAGAGAACTTCCTTCGGGAACACTGTTGCTATATGAGGATGCTATAAAGTAAAAGTTCATTAGTTGGTGAAGCTACTGTCCAAAGAAGCATAGATCATAGATGAATTCAAGTCCTTTTTTTTGGACATATAAAAAGAGTATGATGTAAAAGGAGGGTCAACATCATGCTCGAATTTGGATATGTTAATACATGGGAACCGGAAGAACTTACAGATGATATCGTTGATAAATGTATCGCTGAATGTATACACATGGCTCCCGATATGTCTTTGGGGTATCAGGATTTTTTGATTTTTTTGCAGATCGAGCCGTATATAGATACGGTCTATCTTCATTTTCCCAATTTTAGCCGCAAGCCGGATGTGTGTATAAGGTTTCCGTTTCATGAAGGACATATGTGGCCGTATGAACACAGGAGAGTGTTTGATACAGGCTGTGTCAATAATGCTAATATCATGTATTCTCATGAAACGATACGTCGTATCTATGCCCTGTATTCCGACAAATATCCGGGATGGCATATGCCGGCATATCATAATGAGGATATGAAAATCCTTGATCATATTTATAACTGTCTTCAGACAAATACCGTCAAGGAAATATTGTATAAGGCAAATCTGGATCATCTGGCTGCATATTCCGGATATATGGATGAACTTAATCTTTTGGCAGGCAAGCCATCGGATATATATGAAGGTATCAGTATGCGAACTCTCAAGGCATTAAATACGCATGAGGGTGCGATCCTTCTTAGTGCCCATTCTTACAGAAAACGAGTGATAAAACTGCAGACTTCATTTCCTGATATGTTCAGTGAAAAACTGAATGATGCACAGTGCCACTACATAAGAGATCTTATAGATAACAGGCTTACGATAAGCGAGATCGGCAGGCTTTATATGAGTGCCAGGAAGAGACTTTTTATGGTATGGCACGAAAATCAGTATAAGCGGTTTATATATGCTGAGACCCGGGGACGTAAGATCTTGGAACAGATCGAGGCTGTTAACAGGATAGATCCCATATATGAGAAGTATCTTCCGAAGTATTCGGAAGGTCTTGTATCCGATCAGTTTAATTACAGACAATTATTTGTATATCTTCTGTCTGAACGTGACAAATACGACAGAGCAATCCGTGTCTCTAACAGGAAGAGATGTTATGAGTGGCAGGAGAGAGACGATGAATATGTGATCAGATATCCACAGACAGTCAACGATTTTTGCCGCGAAGCAGTGTATATGCGAAATTGTCTTAGCGGCTATCTGGATGCGATTATTAATAATGACACGACAATCCTTTTTATGCGTCGCGCGGATGATGTCAATAAGCCTTTTATCACGATAGAAGTATATCGGAATAGGCTTGTTCAGGCATATCACAGATTCAATGAGGATTGTGAGAACGAAGAAGTATTTTGGATCAGGGCATACTGCGACAGACATGGTATAAACCATACAGGATACCGGTTTGCGCGTGAGTATGATCTTGATGATATATGATATTTTCAAGTACAACTTGAAAAAAATATTTAAACCTAAACCGGCACTTGCTACAATATATTTGTATTTTCACTTACAATCAGTATGTAAGGAGGAAAAAATATGAGTATAGGGTCAAACATCAAGAGTCTTAGGGAAGAACGTAATCTGACACAGGAACAGATAGCCGAATCGTTAGGGATCAGTTTCCAGGCGGTTTCATCGTGGGAACGGGATGAGTATAAGCCGGATATGGACAATCTGTTAAAACTGGCTGAAATCCTCGATGTTTCGGTTTCTGCGATCGCCGAAGAAAGACGAAAGGTTTTCAAAACCAAAGAAACCATATATAACTGGGAGCATATGAAGACTTATGTCAAGACCACGGCTAAGAACTTCAAACTTTACAATACGCTAAAGGCAATAGATTATGCTGTAGATGCTCATGAGGGACAAAAAAGAAAAAGATCGACGGTCCCTTACATTTATCATCCGTTAAATCTTGCCTGTCATGCTCTCTCAATGGATATCATAGAGGACGAGGTCATAGCAGCATGCATGTTACATGATGTAGTGGAAGATTGCGGCAAAAAACCGGAGGATCTCCCGGTAAATGATGAAACAAAGGAGCTTGTAAGACTTCTTACACGAGTGAAAACAAAAGATGAAGACCGGGATGCAGCAAACAGATCATATTATGACAGTATACTTTCAAATCCTAAGGCAGCTTTGGTCAAGTGTCTTGACAGATGCAATAACCTGACCACAATGTCATGGGGACTCAGCAGAGACAGGATATACAGGATGATCAGGGAAACGGAAGAATATTATCCCGAACTTATTGCTGCCATCAAGGCGACTCCTGAATATAACAGTGCAGCATGGCTTCTCAAATACCAGATAGAGAGTATGCTGGATATATACAAAAGGCTGATGTAATATGTTTTTTAGAGGTGAGGATCATGATACATGCTGTTTTGACCATAGATGATATCGCATCACTGAACACACCTGCCATAGTGGATTATCTGAATGTAAAGGGAATCACGGCACTTATGTTTGCAGTGGGTGAAAATGTTGAAAAGCATTACGACAATGCAATCTATGCATTGCAACACGGAATGATAGTGGGAAACCACAGTTATTCTCATCCTGCGTTTTCAAACCTGACATTAGAGGATGCTATCAATGAGATAGAGAAAAATGAGGGCATACTCAATAAACTTTATGAAGATGCCGGTGTAAAGCGTATATACAGGCCGTTCAGGTTTCCGTACGGAGACAAGGGCGGAGACATCA
This sequence comes from Lachnospiraceae bacterium, assembly GCA_024691305.1. GTDB lineage: Bacteria > Bacillota > Clostridia > Lachnospirales > Lachnospiraceae > XBB2008. The sequence goes on from JAILNS010000031.1 coordinate 208,163, forward strand.
AAAATGAATTACAGACGTATTTTAAGAGTCATGGATTTGATAAACTTAAGGATACTCAGATTCCCTATGAATGGTGGAAAGATCAGGGGCTTGACACAGATATAGATACATTGTGGACATTTGATTTCGCGGAGTATAATATACGGCCGGGTAATGATTTTTCCATAGATGATGTATGGAAACGTATTGAAGATACGTCTCCGGAGTCCGGTGCTGCGCTCCTTGAAGATGGCGGGAACCACATCCTGCTTCTTCATGCACATGATGAGACAGAAGAAATGGAACCCGGATATTATAAGCGTTTTATAGATTACCTCCTTGATAAAGGCGTTACATTTGACAAGCCTGAGTTTATATGATGATCGAAGAAGATATTTTTTTAAAAAGGATCAAAGAGGCTATGGGTGAAGATTCCATTGCCGAATTCTCTAAGAAAGTTGGCATAAGCGAAGATGATGCTGCCAAAATACTTTCGGGTGAGGAGGAGGTCAGATCAAGTATCGAGGTACGCATAGCTTCCGCTTATGAGGTATCACTTGACTGGCTCCTTGGGCTTACTGAAGATAAGAAGGTCAGATCCGGTTTTTTGGCAGATGAACTATTAGAATCGTGGCAGTCATAGAGCTGCTTAAGTTGGCATATAGGAGGGATCAATATGTTAATAGTTACGAGTGAGACGATCAGCGGTAAGAATCTTGAGATGCTTGGAGTTGCTATAGGCAGTACTATCCAGACCGTAAATGCGTTTAAGGACATCGGATCGGGACTTAAGACTCTGGTTGGCGGCGAATTGGGAAGCTATACCAAGATGATGGAAGATGCCCGCAAAATAGCTACTTCGAGGATGATAGAAGAAGCTGAGAAGATGGGCGCGGATGCTGTTATCGGTATGAGATATGCAACTTCTGCCGTTATGCAGAGCGCAGCTGAGGTTATGGCATACGGAACTGCGGTCAAATTTGTCTGAATCGAAAAGAGATTGAAATATAAAGAGTTAGCGGAGAAACTATGGCTACTTATGTTGTGTCGGATATTCATGGATATAAGGATGCACTTGAGAAAGGTCTTGAGAAGATCGGATTTGGTGAAGATGACTTTCTTTATGTTGTCGGAGATGCGATCGACAGAGGAGTCTCGGGTATATCTATTCTCAGGCATATCAAAGATCATCCGAATATGGATCTGATACTCGGAAACCATGAGTTTTTGATGTTAAATTCTGTTAATGTCGACGGGTATTGTGAGTGTGACGGTACGGATTCGGATCTTTGGCTTTATTATAACGGCGGTATGGAGACCTATTATGAGTATGAGGATCTTAGCGACGATGAGAGAATAGAACTTCTTGAGTGGCTTAGGTCAAGATATCTAATAAAAACCCTTCAGATAGGTGAATCACACTTTTGCCTTACCCATTCGTATTATATACCTGAATGTGAGAATAAGATCTATTCCGAACTCGGATATCAGCAGGTATGGGATATAGTGTGGCGCTCAATGTATCGAAGCGACACTACACATTGCCATGATGTTTACAGCGAATATGATTACATATTTATAACCGGACATGTTCCTGTCCAAAGAGTCAGAAGGGACTATGTATTTGATGACGGTAATCCAAATGTCCTAAAACCGGTTCGTCAGGCAAATCTTATTGATATAGACGGTGGATGCGCTATGGGATATAATCCGGTACTAAAAAACGGAGCCCTTTTTCTGAGACTGGATGATATGGAGGTGTTTCCGGTCAGGTTATAGGAAATATCCCGGACATAAATTCTTAAATATTTCTGATAATATGGAAAACATATACTCCAAAGAGTATAATAATATTGTGTTTATGCTTACAACATACAGAGGGCTCTCCGTCGTTTCTTTTTGGCGGGGAGTTTTCTGGTATATTGTACCGGTTAAGTCCGTTAAGCATTTGATTTTTATTTGGGGGAAAATAAATGACAGACAGAATAGATGTGTTCATTCAAAACAGCATACGTATAAGGACTGAAAAAGGTAATATTTATGTGGATCCGTTTAGGATGAGAGAGGAACCGCACGATGCAGCTTTCGTACTGATAACCCATGATCATTATGATCATTTTTCTCCGGAGGATATCGCTAAAGTTGCATGTGACGATACGGTTATGGTAGTACCTGAGAAGATGTCGGGTAAGGCCGCTGAAGTACATACTTATGTTAAAGAGATACAGACCGTTACACCTGGTATATCTGAAACTATAGACTGGCTTGATATTGAGACAGTACCTGCATATAACAAACTAAAACCTTTTCATCCTAAGTCTGCAGGCTGGGTAGGATACATACTCACTGTTTGGGGAGAACGTATCTATATCGCAGGTGATACCGATGCTACACCGAATGCAGAGTCTGTTAAATGTGATGTGGCACTTATTCCGATAGGAGGAACATACACTATGGATGCCAGGGCCGCAGCGGGTCTTATTAATACTATGAAACCCAGAGTTGCCATTCCCGTGCACTATGGGGATATCGTTGGGAAACCGGAGGATGCGGATGCTTTTGCAAAACTTGTAGATGACGATGTGAGAGTGGAAGTGAAGATCGGATAGTGAGATCAGATCATAAGATGCTGTCTGCAGGTTCCGCAATAATATCAGTCAGGACATAGGGCAGTATATCCTCGGGAACCGATTCCGGATTTATCCATTCATCGATCCGGTCTTCGGGAAGTATAAGAGGCATCCTGTCATGGAAGCGTCTGATCTCAGCTGAAGGCTCTCTTGTAAGTATCGCAAATACAGGAAAGTCATTTTCAAATCTGTAGAGTCCGCATAAATATGTGATAGTTGAACCCAAAGGCTGAAACATGTATTTGTCGCCGGTTATGGTCTTACCGTCTGCGGATGTGAAATGCTCCCATTCAAAATACCATGATGATGGAACTATACATCTGTGCGATCTCCAGTCGTCTTTAAACATGGGCTTATCCGCAGCTGTTTCACTTCTTGCATTTACAACGGGCTTGTTGCTCTTTGGTAGAGTGTAACCCCATTTCATGGGAAAGGCCGATCGGTTACCGTGTCTGTCAGGAGCTATGACCGGAACGATATCTGTGGGTCTTACTTCTCCGGAAGTTATGATGGGTTTTGCCATGGTGTGAATGATCCTGTCCGCCAGAGCAGAATTTTTAACCTTATGTGATATGTCCGCAAATGCCGGAATGTCTTTTTCTATATAGTAACGTGTACACATTTGAACGAGTTCTCCTTTGAGGTATTATCAATGAAAACTGTACTTTGCTACGGCGACTCAAATACATTTGGTTATATCCCTGAGACAGGGATGCGTTATCCAAGAGATGTAAGGTGGCCCGGAAGGCTGCAGGATATCCTCGGAGAAGATTATCTTGTAGTCGAAGAGGGGTGTAACGGCCGGACTACAATTTATGACGATCCGGTCGACGGTTGGAAGAACGGACTTGATTATCTTAAACCGTGTCTTAACTCGCATAAACCGATCGATATCGTGATCCTTATGCTCGGGAGTAACGACCTTAAATCAACCTTCGGACTTACAGCTGAAAAGATAGCTGAAGGTGCAGGTATACTCGTTGATATTATACAAAGTTTCACCGAAGAGAAACAGGGTTATGTACCTAAGATCGTTCTTGTATCACCGCCGCAGATAGGAGCCGATATACGATCTTCCGGATTTTACGGTGCATTTCTTGACAGTGCCATAGAAGAGTCAAAACGCTTTCCAAAGTTTTATCAAAAGGTTGCAAATGATAAGGGCTGTATCTTCTTTGATGCGGCAAGATATGTGTACCCGTCCAAAACAGATTCACTGCATCTGACGCCCGAGGGCCATGTAACTTTGGCATCTAAACTCGCAGAGCTGGAAGTATTTCGTATTTAAACACATCATCTATATTGTCATAGTCTGTATTATCCGTTTCGAAATTACAGGTTACATCGTCTATGGCCTCATCATATCCGGTCAGAGCAGCAAAAGGAGCAAACTGTGCCGCACGGTTTAGCATGGACATATGCGGTCTTGTCTTTGAACGGTAATGCTTGTGATCGATTATGGAACTGTAGTCATTCATGCCTTATGTCCTCCTATCTGGTTGTTTCTTTCCCTTGTCATGGCTCCGTCCAGGAAATTTGTCCCTTTAAGTATCGCATTTTTGCCGAAACGTTTTTTTATATCGATCGTTGCCAGCTGAAGAGACTTTTCTTTGGCGAGAAGTTCGTTTTCCAGGGCTCTTTTTTCTTCTTCTTTGGCATAGTCTGTAAATAAGTCCAGTTGTTCATAGAGATTTTCAGTTGCTATATCATTTTCCGGCGTAACTCTGTCGGCACAGATATTAACACGTCGTATGTACAGCTTTCTGTCGGTTATCCGGTTGTACAGATCAAGTACGGCGCCTGTTATTATGCGTGATGAAGAGGTATATTTCTCTAAGTTTACGGTTCCGTGTGCATGTTTCGGGACAGGTCTGCCATACCAGTCAAAATGCAGTTCGCCTTTATATGATGCAAGAATATCAGGATCTTTGATGCTTTCATATCCGATCGTTAAGACCATCCGGTCGGTAATTAACTGCTTATATACAAGATCAAGAGCCAGAAGGTCGCTCATTTCGCGCACGATAATAGCGGCTTCGTCATATGCATAAGGTCTCGTGAGTACCTGACCCGAACTTAAACTCCTGATCTCGGGTTTGTACTGCTTGATATATTCTATCGTGCAGGGTTCCCATCCCCAGGCATGGTCTATCAGGAGCTCCGCATTTATCCCGAAAGCCTTGTACAGATTTGACTCGCACAGTTCGGAATATAAGGCCACATCCCCCATGGTATGAAGCCCAAGTCTGTCAAGGCGTCTGGCGGTTCCTCCTCCGATACGCCAAAAATCAGTGATGGGAGTGTGGTTCCATAATTTCCTGCGGAAGCTCATTTCATCAAGTTCCGCGATGCGTACCCCGTCGTTGTCTGCAGGCATGTGTTTGGCGACGATGTCCATTGCAACCTTACACAGGAACATATTGGTTCCGATGCCTGCGGTGGCGGTTATACCGGTAGCGGATAAAACGTCGCGTATAATAGTGATGGCAAGTTCGTGTGGTGTCATACCGTATATGTTCAAATAAGCCCCCACATCCATAAAAACTTCATCGCATGAATATACATGGATATCTTCCGGAGCGATATATTTTAAATATATCCGGTATACATCGGTGCTGTATTTCATATACAGAGCCATACGCGGACAGGCGATGATATAATCAAGCTTAAGCCCCGGGTCTTCATTAAGCTGTGAGGTAATAAATGACCTGCCATGGAATCTATGGTATGGTGCATTATCCAGACGCTGTGCATTTAGAACATTTACAGCCTGTATTACTTCAAAAAGTCTGGGTCTGCCCGGGATACCGAAAGTTTTAAGTCCTGCGGATACAGCCAGACATATAGTCTTGTCGGTACGCGAACTGTCTGCGACCACAAGGTTTGTATCAAGCGGATCAAGTCCCCGTTCGACGCATTCAACGGAGGCATAGAAACTCTTAAGGTCGATCGCAATATAAATATGTTCCATAATGCAGCCTCCCTGTCTACAGTTTCACGGATCCCGGGATCAATGGGGTGTGAAATACATTATCGAACATACGTTCTGCATTGTCAAGGGAGCGATGTCACTTTTTTCAATTTAATTTCAATCTATGGGGGTATAATAGAATTATTCAAAGAGGACCGGGGGTGGCAAAGATAAAACTTCTTTTGGCTGAAGATGAAAAAAGAATGGCAGATGCTTTGACGGAACTGTTAAAGATAGAAGGGTATGACGTCGACCGGGTATCTGACGGAGAAGCGGCACTTGATGCACTTCTTGACGGTACTTATGATGTTACGGTCTTAGATGTCATGATGCCCAAAATGAACGGATACAAGGTCGCAGACCGTGCCAGAAAAGAAGGTATATCCACGCCGATCCTTATGCTTACCGCCAAAAGTGATCTGGATGATAAGGTCATGGGTCTTGATGCGGGAGCCGATGATTATCTGACCAAGCCCTTTATGACTAAGGAACTCCTTGCGCGTCTTCGCGCACTGACCAGAAGAAATACGGGATATCAGGAAGATGCACTGACATTTGGTGACATCATAATAAATAAGAGAAACGCCGAACTTACATGTACGGGTGGCTCACAGTCCGTAAGACTTGGTGAAAAAGAGTATCGTATCCTTGAATATATGATCATGAACAAGGGACAGATCCTTACCAGAGAACAGCTTGCCTCAAAAATCTGGGGATATGACAGCGAGTCCGAGTACAATAACGTGGAAGTGTATATGTCTTTTACCAGAAAAAAACTTGCTTTTGTGGATGCCAAAACTACGATCAAGGCTATACGCGGTATAGGATATGAACTGAGGTGCCCGGATGTTTCGTGAGACAAGAACCAGGATCATACTTGCCATAATGACGGTAGCCATACTGCTTCTTGCAGCGACTCTTGGTACCGTCTATGTGTCCAGTTATAATTCCCTTAAAAAAGAAAATATGGAGATGCTAAAACGGTATGTGGAGATATATTCGCTTGAAGCATTGCCCGGGGAGAATATACCGGCACCACCGGAGGGAAGAGCAGATCCGGAAGGAAATCTGTTTGATCTGTCGAGCTTTTATTCGGTCGCAATATCAGATGACGGAGAGATTCTTGCCGTAGATACCGGAAGAAACGGATCATACACAAAAGAGGATATTATAGCGCTTTCCGAAAGCATCCCCCGGGTATGGAGCGGAACGGGGACTCATTCTCATTATATATTCTGTGTGGAGCACAGAGACGGATATGTTCTGAAGGCCTTCATGGATATAGCACTTACTCAAAACAGCATGGGCAAGGTTCTCATAAATGCCGTGATAGCCGGTGTGATCGCCGTATGTGCGTTATTTTTTGTTGCTTTGTTTTTTGCACATATGATAGTAAGACCACTCGAAGAAAATGATATCAAACAAAAGCAGTTCGTATCTGATGCGGGGCATGAGTTAAAGACTCCGATATCCGTAATAAGCGCCAATGCGGAGCTTCTTGCAAGGCAGACAGGAGACAATGAATGGTTAAACAACATTCAGTATGAGAATGAGAGAATGGGTAATCTGGTCAGGGAACTGCTCGATCTTTCAAGGGCAGAAAACAAGACCGTACCGTTTGAAAACGTTGACTTATCAAAACTCACGCAACAGGAAGTATTGCCTTTTGAAAGTATCGCATTTGAGAATGGACTTATGATAGAGACACATATAGAAGAGGGTGTTACTGTCAAAGGAAACCGTGGCCAGTTAGGACAACTCATATCGATACTTACCGATAATGCCATAAGTCATACCGACGCACAAAGAAGCACATCCTCTGACGTTGTTTCGGATCTTACGGTAAATATAAGGTTAAAAAAGGATCACAGACATGCTATACTTTCTGTGAAAAATATGGGAGAAGCTATCCCCGAAGATGTGCGTGAGAGGCTGTTTGACAGATTTTATAAGACAGATGAAGCAAGAGAAGATAACGGCGGTCACTACGGGCTTGGCTTATCTATCGCAAAGGCTATCGTGACTGCGCACAAGGGTACGATAAATGTTGAATGTCCCGATGGATTTATTGTTTTTTGCGTAAGACTCCCGATCGAAAGATAAGAAACAGGGATTGGAAGTTACGATCTGATGTCGGATCATGTTATAGGCAAGGCATTTTATAAATCCATACCCGTTATGGCGGGATACGTTGTTTTAGGGATAGGATTCGGTATACTCATGCGGGATGCGGGGTACGGACTTATCCTTACGTTATCAATGAGTCTGTTTGTTTTTGCGGGATCGATGCAGTATGTGGGTGTCGGACTGCTTACGGGCGGAGCGTCGGTCATAAATGTGATACTTACGACGATCATGGTCAATGCAAGACATCTGTTCTATAGCATATCCATGATAGATAAATATAAGGATGCGGGTAAATATAAGCCATATATGATATTCGCCCTGACAGATGAAACATATTCTCTTCTTTGTGACGGTGATACACCAAAAGGCGCAGATCCTAACCGTTACAGATTCTATGTATCCATGTTTAATCAGTGTTACTGGGTTATCGGCAGTGTTCTCGGAAATCTTCTCGGTACGGTTTTGCCTTTTCCCACCACGGGTATAGAGTTTTCGATGACGGCACTTTTTGTTGCCTCTTTTACCGAACAGTGGTTAAGTTCCAAAGACCATATTCCTGCCGTTACGGGAATTGCATGTACGCTGTTTAGCCTGGTCATATTCGGACGAGACAATTTTCTTATACCGTCAATGCTTCTCATTACACTTGTCCTTACTCTTCTCAGGAAGAGAAAGGAGGCGGATACATGAATCCCTCGGTCATCGTTTTGGCAATGGCGGTTACGACCGCACTCATAAGAGCATTGCCTTTTTTGGTGTTCAGAAAGAATATTCCTCCATATATTACATATCTGGGACAAGTGCTCCCTTCGGCTATCATAGGGATGCTTGTTGTCTATTGCCTAAAGGACACAAATATAATGATCCATCCGTTTGGACTGCCGGAGCTTATAGCAGTGATCTGTGTGGTCACTCTTCAGGTTTTTAAGCGAAATTCCCTGATAAGTATCCTGGGTGGGACAGTTATCTATATGCTTCTTGTTCAGATGGTCTTTTGAAAATTTAATCTTTTTCAATCTAATTTCAATATTCCTCCTGTAGCATATGTTCAACATATGATAAAGGAGGAGTTTATCATGAGACGAAATCTAAAAGTCCCGGCGCTCATAATGACATTCGTGATGTGTTTAAGTCTGTGTGCATGTCAGTCAGACACTGATACTGCAGGTGAGACACAAACAGCGACCGAAACCCAGTCAAACGAAACAACCGAAGAAACTCCTGATACCGATACACAGGATACAGGCAGTGAAGAAAAAACAGAAGAAGCTTCGGTAGAAAAAACAGAAGATATGACAGCAATCGAGGAGGCACTTGATCTTTCCAGGATGAATGCCGAGTGGACATACAGCGATTCCGATGATGCATGGACATTGTCTGTTGTAACGGCTGTGACTAAGCCCGAGATCGAAGACGAACAGGGCGTGTCGATATGCGTTCCCGGTGCCTATGTCAAGGGCGTAGATACTGACGGCGACGGTGAAGCTGATGAGACGAGCGGAACCGTAAACGGCACACTTGTGATAGATTACGATGCTTCTGTTACAAGCACCAACGGTCAGGTTTATACAGCGCAGACTGCACCTGTGATCGTGAATACAGGGGCAGCAGGCTACAGTGAACAGACCAATCAGACAGCTTCATCCACCTATGCTGCAGAAGGATATATCAATGTCGCATGCGGAAACAGAGGTAAGCAGAGTACTCTTTCCGACGGAACATACACCGGAGATGCACCGTCGTGTCTTGTGGACCAGAAGAATGCGGTAAGATTCGTAAAATACAATATTTTACTTGGTAATCTTCCGGGCAGTGTTGATTATTTCGTATCAACAGGCGGATCGGGAGGCGGAGCACATGCGACGATGCTTGCGGCAACTTCCGATAATCCGGATTTCTATGATTATGAGATAGAGGTCGGAGCCGTAGGTGTGTATAAAGACGAAAACGGAAACTATATCACAAGCGTAACAATAGACGGAGAAGAAGTTTCCTTATCCGACGGTATGTGGGGATGTATGGCATACAGTGCCATAACATCTCTTGCAGAAGCCGATATAGCAATGGCTTTTGAATATTATATGGATACCACATACAGTTTCAATACAGATTTCCAGAAACAGACTGCAGAGTATTTCGCAGCCGAATATATGGAATATATAAACTCCAAGAACCTCTCAGTTTCCGAGGAAGCGGTAGGATATGATATAGACGGTGACGGAAAAGTAGGCGGAACAGTAGCTCTTACCATAGAATACGATGCACAAGGGCATGCGGACACAAACGGATATTATGGAACATATGTAGACATGTATCTGGGAGAGTTTGAGGACAGTCTTAACGATTATCTGGCAAGGCTGGATTATACGGAAGACTGGACATGGTTTGACACGGACGGATCGGCAATGTCTGATGATGAAGTCGCATCCATGACAAGTGAAGACCGTGCAATGGCATTCATCGAGGGCCGCTATGCAAAAGGCAGCACAGGCAGCGCGGGAGGAATGGGCGGCCCCGGTGGTGGCATGGGCGGTGGTCCCGGCGGTGACAGTGCAGGCGGACCTCCCGATATGCGAAGCGGTGGTCCCGGTGGTGACAGTGCAGGCGGACCTCCCGATATGGGAAGCGGTGGTCCCGGTGGTGACAGTGAGGGTGGCGCACCTGATATGAGTGGCGAGGCACCTTCGGATATGAGTGGCGAGGCACCTTCTTATATGAGCGGGGAAGCACCTTCGGATATGAGTGGAGAAGCACCTTCGGATATGAGTGGATCCGAATCGGGAACTACAGAAGAGGTCGGAACCCCTGATGCAGGTACCACACAGTCTGCTTCAAGTAAGACCAACTCAGCAAACTATTCATCTTTTGAAGAGATGCTTGAAGCATATCAGGCTGATATAGCAGAGGTAGAAGCCGGAGATGATTACGGAAATAACATAGTGGAACTCTACGATCCTACCAATTATATCGGAGCGGAAGGAACCAATAACCCGACATGGGCAAGGATACTTATGGGCGCATCGGAAGGTGATATATCAATGTTTAATTCACTGAACCTTCAGATCGCATGGCTGAATGCGGGAACGGATGCCGAGATAGAATGGCAGTGGAACGGAGGACATGTTCCTTCGGAGATACTCGGTGATTCACTTGCTCTGTATGTAGATATGATGTATGGCGAATATGTTGACGGAGCAGTCAAAGTCACCAAGGAAGCAGCAGTGGGACAGACCACAAACGGTACGGAAACGGAAGCGACAGGAACCGATATATCGGACTGGGTAAGTTATGACAGTGATAACGGTGTAAGTTTCTCGGTAGCAGATGCCGTAGCATATCGTACCTCCGGAGCAAGCAAGGCTATCCCGGGATTTGATGTAATGGATTACGGACAGGAAGATTACGTATTCGGAAGTTCTGCTTCGGATGCCCGTCATTGGGACAAATACGTACTCAAGGTATTTGAAGAGAATGCGGATGTGTTGTCCGATCTGTTTTAGAGGATGTTAACTGACCGAATTCGGTTTTCTCTCCCGAGTCCCTCTTTCATACGTGGAAGAGGGGCTCTTTTTTGCATGTGTATACCCTGGCGGGAAGTTTTTCCTCTCCAGGGTATACAATTTGGCTTGTTCCCGGCCGTTTGAGTCCTGAATTTAAGAATTGTATGCCTTTTTTGAAAGTATCTTTGCTGTAGGGTATACAATTTTCTTTCAAAATAGTGAGACAAGGTTTAGCGGACAGAAATCTATGACTTTTTTGGAACTTTCTTTGTTGTAAGGTATACAACTCACTTTTTACCATCGATGGACAAGTATCAGCAGGGTGAAAAGTATGCCTTTTTTTGCATAATTTACACTGTAAGGTATACTTCGTGGAAAACTTGAATTGCATAGACTTCGAGCGGGAAGACAGATTCAAATGGGCAGGGATTCAGATATGGAAGATGATTTTAAAATGGTCACAGGGTTACGGCGAATGGTAATGTACGATAAAACCATGATGAAGAGGGGCTCTTTTTGGGTTATAATAAATGGAAGGTTACGATGTAAGAATGACGGATATGTCAGAACTCATAACACCTAGCCATAACACCTAGCCATAACACCTAGCCATAACACCTAGCACGTAGTTCATAATACATCACAGGAGGAATATATGGGCATTTTTGATCCAAACAACAACAATGCAGGACAGACAGTAAAAGAGATCGTTTTAAGTTCGCTTCCGACCACACTTTCCCAGATGCAGGCCATGCCGGAAGCAGCACTTACCGACCCTTATGCGACAGCGGCACTTACTGTTGTTGCACTCAATGAGTATTCTATAGATAAGGAGATTGGAAAACAGATGCTCGATCTTTTAAACGGTCCTGACAATGTATCCAATTTTGACGAACAGTTTATGAAGGACCGGGCTATGGACGGGCATGATTATATAGCAAGATCATATTTTAAAGGCGCCACACCGGACAATAACTATACGCCCGATAAGCCTTATACCGTTAAGATCATGGAAAACTCTCACAGCAGGGATTCGGAAGGATACCTTATACTGTGGATATATTCAGGCGGTGCGGATTCGCCGCGTGAGATCCAGCTTAGATTAAAACCCTCTACAAACCAGTGGTTTGCAACAGGGTGGAGAGGACTTCTTACGGGAATCCGTACCCCCAAGGCGGCCGATCCCTGGGCGTAGAGACAAGGCAAAAAAAGAGTTTTGGTCAGGGACGAGGTGAATAGGAGTTTTAGTCACGGACGAGATGAATAGGAGTTTTAGTCACAGACAGATGGCAGGATCAATATGACAGATAAACAGAAAGAATGGACGATCGCAAAAGGTGAACTCATAAAAGAACTCACTGCACTCGGATTTCATGAAGAACTGGGTGAATTGATCGCAAAGCAGCTTGGAAGTCCCAAGGCAATGAGGCGCATGACATCATATCTGTATAACGTTAGGCCACAGAGTGAAGAACTGGTCGTGGATGAGATGCTTGCCATAAGCAGTGATATTGCTGCATGGAAAGCCAAAAAAGAAAGTGAAGCCGCAAATGCCGGTTATAACGAATTACTCTATTTTGGCCTGGGCACAGAGGAATAAGTAATATGCTTTTGCCTGATTTTAATTCCGAACGTGAAAAAGAAAAATATTTCCGGAGTCTTAATGATGAGCAAAAGATCGATGCTTTAAATGAGATGATATCGGATACAGAGCATATAGCGTTCCTTGGGGGAGCAGGAGTTTCGACCGAGAGCGGTATACCGGATTTCAGAAGCAAGGACGGACTCTACCACAGGAAGGATAAGAAGTTTGGCAGGTATAAGCCGGAATACCTGTTGAGTTATGATTGTCTCGACAACAGACCTTCGGTGTTCTTTGATTATTTCCGTAATAATCTGGACTGCAGGAAGATTAAACCGAATGACGCACATAAGAAACTTGCCGAAATGGAAAAGGCCGGTAAACTTGACGGAGTCATCACCCAGAATATAGACGGACTTCATCAAAAGGCCGGGAGCAGGAAGGTATGGGAGATACACGGGAGTGCACTGAGAAGTTACTGTGTCAGTTGTCATACAGAGTACGGAGAAGATTTTATTTTTGAAAATAAAGAGGATGTTCCGCACTGTCCGGCATGCGGGAAAATGGTACGTCCGGATGTGACATTGTACGGAGAGTTTCTGCCGCAAAGAGCATACGAGGAAGCGGTCGCACTGATACGTTATTCTGATCTGCTCATCATAGGCGGAACTTCTTTGGAAGTGGGATCCGCAGCACAACTGGCGCATATGTATCATGGCAAATATATGGTTATAATCAACAAGGGCAAGACTAAAATGGAGGGAAAGGCAGATCTTGTTTTTCATGACAGCATAGGAAAAGTCATGAACATGATCGAAATCTGAAAGATAGGTTTTATCGGAAAGGAAAAAAATGTTAAAGATCTACGGAAGCAAAATGTGTCCTGACTGCAGGGAATGTAAGAGGAATTTTGATGCAAACGGAATCGAGTATGAGTTTTTGGATATAACGGAATCATTAAGACATTTAAAGGATTTTCTTATCTTAAGAGACTCCGATCCGGTATTTGACAGACTAAAAGCCATCCATGATATAGGGCTTCCCGGGATAGTAAAAGAAGACGGCGAAGTATTTACGGACTGGGAAGGATATCTTACGGAAAAGGGGTTGCCCATAACATACGGGGAAACCGGACAGGCCTGCAGCATAGATCATAAGGGGTGCTAGAGATGTTTGAAACCTGGTATTACGAAGTTGTGAGCATAGACGGAGATTATGCGAATCTAAAGCGTACCGATATGGAATCCGATGATCTTAAACTGGTCGCAAGGGCACTTCTCCCGGCAGATATACGGGAAGGAAGTAAGTTAAAATACGAGATGATGCAGTATCAGCCGGTGGAATAAATATCAGATCGGTAAATGACAGAATCTGTTGATAGTGCTTACGATCTGTACGGGATCGTAGGGTTTTGCAAGATGAGCATTCATTCCGCTTTCCATGGATTCCCTGATATCATCATCCCTTGAATTTGCACTGAGCGCGATTATGGGAAGTTCATCCTCAGAACAGCCGGGAAGTTCACGGATCAGGCGGGTGGCATCAAAGCCGTTTGTTTTTTTCATCTGGATGTCCATCAGGACTATGTTATAGAATCCTTCGGGATGAGAGCAGATCATCTCATAAGCAGGCATTCCGTCGTCTACGGTTTCAACTTCAAATCCCGCTTCTTCTAAGATCGTCTGAAGGAGTATCTGGTTGATCTCGTTATCCTCAGCGACAAGTACGCGATGGATTCCGGGATCGGTTTTGAACTGCGTATTACCGGTTTCGTCATTCAGGGTGCTATCCGGATCAGAGGATCCTTCAGCCGCTTTTTGTGCGATCGAAGCACGGTTTATCTCAACGAGATCATCGATGAGAGCGATCATGTTATCCGATGCGCCGTCTGCCTTCTCCAAATATTCGATAAGAAGTGAGGGATCATCCTTGTGACCGAGCGCAAGTTTGATAAAATTGCTTATGGCGTTCATCGGAGTCAGAAGTTCATGTGACATCCTGAAAAAGAAACTGGATCTGGCTTTCATCGCAAGATGTTTTTCGGTTATATCCATAAGGAATACATAGTAGAGATCACCGTAATCTTCGGAATGGCTGAAATGTCCGTAGTCGTCGATCCATCTGGTTTTGCCGTCACGCGTGGTGATACGGTATTCGACATGGTCCAAACTTCCGTGCTTCCCTTCAACCTGGGCATCTATGGAATCCTGCACCTTGGAGAAATCGTCCGGATGTACCATGCCGGTAAAGGTATAACCGGTAAGCTCCTTAAATTCATCAAGAGTATCGCACTTATAGATATCAAGTATCACGTTGTTTATGAAGATGATATCCCTGTTTTCGTTTTCCTGGTATATGACAAATCCGCCGGGAATATGTTCTGCAAATTCTCTGATGATCGGAAGTGTTTTTTTGGTAAGGACAAACTCGTTTAATTCAAAATCATTTGTATTCATACGGTTCTCTTTCTGCATGTGAAAGGCGGTTAAGTCTTGCGATAAAACGAAGTTGCGGAAGTTTTTTGAGCGATAAAATTCAGCTTTTTTTATTATATAGGATAACCCCGTTTCTGTCATATACGGAGCAACGAAGATAAATATGGATTTTGACGGTTTTATAAAAGATATTACAGATAAACAGTGGCAGGTATATGGTGTCGAGGTATATGAAAACGGAGAACTGATCCACAGTTTCGGCGATACAAAAGAGCATATATACGATATATACTCAGCGACTAAAAGCATACTTTCGATAGCTTTTGGAATTGCATACGACCGGGGACAGATCGGTATCGCAGATCCTTTGACTGAGCTTCTGCCCAAAGAATATATTGACCGGATGTCCTCAGCAAAAAAAGAACAGTGGAAAGCCATAACCATGGAAAGGCTTCTTACGATGTCAGTTGCGGATCTGCCGTTTAGACCTGAAGGGGATGATTATCTTAAATATTCATTATCCTGCGATATTGCAGACCCGGGATGTAAGGAGTTTAATTATTCCAACATATCCGCATATCTTACAGGCGTAGCGCTTACACAGGCTCTTGGATGCGATCTTTCGGAGTTCATTAAACATGAGATATTAGAACCGCTAGGAATAAAGCGGTACGAACTCGGAAGGAGTCCGGAAGGATATTTTTACGGTGCTTCCAAGATGAAGATGAGCGTAAACGGACTCAGCAGGATAGGTTTACTCCTTGCAAACAAGGGAGAATTTGAAGGCAAAAAGATACTGTCCGAAGAATATGTAAGAAATGCAACTTCGATAAAGCAGATGAACAGGGAAGGCGGATATGGATATTTTATATGGAAATACCGCAATGGATTCAGTATAAACGGAAAGTGGAAACAGAAGTGCTATGTACTGCCGGATGAAGGTCTTATAGTGACTTACCTCTCGCACATAGAAGATGATTCCAATGACCTGCTTTACAGCATGGAGAAACACATCTTAGGCATATCAAAGTGAAAAATTTGGAGATGAATAATGGCAAGGATCGTAAATCTTATAATAGTGATCTTTGAAGTGATCGCTTTTTTCAAGAGCATAAAGAGAAATACGCTAAAAAAGAATTTCATATACTATACACAGATCTCTAATCTTGTAACGCTTGTTGCTTCGCTTATGCTCGTCATGCTCGGTCAAAAAGACTATGTTGAGGTATTGAGGTTTTTAAGTGTATGTATGCTCATAATGACATTTGCGGTAACGGCGTTTATACTCGTACCCATGTCAGGGCGGCTTAAGGAACTTATGCTTAGCGGAAGCGGACTGTTCCATCATCTGATCATTCCCGTGATATCCACATTGTCATATCTTTTTTTGGAAAAAAGGGCAAGGTTTATATGGATATGGCTTCCCGTTGCAGTAACGCTCATCTATGGGATCATCATGATCTATTTGAATTATAAGGAGCGCGTCGAAGGCCCATATCCGTTTTTTATGATCAACAGGATCGGGGGAAAAAAGACTGCCGCCTGGATATGTATACTTATGGCCGTTACCTGTCTTATATCCGTGTCGGCCGGATATCATAAGCCGTTAAAGACAGATATTAAATTTATATATGTTCACGGTTTATCGGGCTGGGGAAGCTATGATACACGATATGAGTATTTTCCGTACTGGGGAATGAGTGGCGGAGATGTCATACGATATCTGAACGAGCAGGGGTATGAGAGCTATGCCGCATCGGTCGATCCGACGGGGAGCGCATGGGACAGGGCATGCGAACTGTATGCACAGTTAAGCGGAACTAAAGTTGATTACGGAGCTGCACACAGTGCCAAAGCCGGTCATGAAAGATTCGGATATGATTATTCTGGGGAACCGCTACTTAAAGATTTTGGTGATTCACGATTTGTGATCATCGGACATTCCTTTGGAGGAGCAACGATACGACTTTTTTCCGAGATATTAAAAAACGGATCGCCGGAAGAAATAGCGGCTACGGATGAATCGGAACTGTCGGATTATTTTAAGGGAGGCGGTGGTGATAATCTGCTTGCCATAGTTACGATAGCAGCACCGACTAACGGAACGACCGCTTATGATCTGTATGAAGATCCCTCGTTTGATGCTTCATCTATAGAGATACCGGAAGAGTACATTAAAAACAGCAACGCAGTATCGAATTCATCAAAACCACGACAGGATGAAAGACAGGAATGGGATCATGCGGCGTATGATATGCATATCGATAATGCACTTGAATTAAATGATCGGATAACGACCTTTGATGATGTATACTATTTTGCGTATCCGTGTTGCTCGACCACGGTTGATGCTAAGGGAACGGTTACGCCGGATCCTTTGATCACCGAGAATATGTTTATGAAGGGCGCGATCATCATGAGCAGATATACGGGAAGTACGGCCGGAGGATATCCGCTGGATGAATCCTGGCAGGCAAATGACGGTCTTGTAAATACGATATCCGCAGGTGCTCCTTTTGGTGCTCCTAAAGTTACATATACGGAAGGTATGGAAATCGTACCGGGAGTGTGGAACATCATGCCCACAGTGACCGGGGATCATATGTGTCTGCAGGGCGGTTTTACGATACGGAATAATGTTAAACCCTTTTATATGGAATTATCCGGTATGTTATCTTCACTCAAATAAAGATCATAAGAATACAAAGAACAGTTTAGAGGTGAATTCGGATGGCTAAACAGAAGGCTGAAGCTAAGACCAATGCGATGCGTATCCTCGACGGATCAGGGATCGCATACACAACAATGTCATATGAATGTAAGGAGTTTGAGGATGGTGCCCATGTAGCGGACGAACTTGGACTTTCGCACGAAAAAGTATATAAAACGCTTGTGTGCAAGGGGAGCGGTAAGGGATACTTTGTTTTTGTGATCCCGATAGACGCCGAACTTGATCTTAAAAAGGCAGCCAAAAGCGTTGGAGAAAAAAGTGTGGAGATGATCCACGTTAAGGACATCAAGGATGTTACGGGATATATCCGAGGGGGATGTACTTCCATAGGCATGAAAAAAGATTACCCCGTCAGGATAAACGAAACCGCTAAGGCCCTTGAAGATATGTATGTGAGCGCAGGTAAGGTCGGCTGTCAGATAAATATAGCCCCCGATGATCTAAAGACTGCAGCCCGGGCAGAGTGGGCTGATATTATAAGGAGTTGATGAAAATGGAACTGCTTGAAGGAAGACCCGAAATTGAAGAGGGGCGTTTGCCAAGAGAGATAAGAACATATGATTTTTTGGATAAGCTAGGGATACATTATTACCGGACCGATCATGAACGTGCCGATAATATGGAAGCATGTAATGAGATCGACGCGATACTCGGCGTGGTCATATGTAAGAATCTTTTTTTGTGTAACAGACAAAAGACAGCGTTTTACCTGCTCATGATGCCCGGTGACAAGAAGTTTAAGACCAAAGAGTTATCGGCACAGATAAACTCTTCGAGATTATCTTTTGCTTCTCCGGAAGATATGCTCAAATATCTTGATATAGAGCCGGGTGCAGTGAGCATCATGGGGCTTATGAATGATAAAGAGCATTGCGTGCAGCTACTGATAGACGAGGATGTCCTTAAGGATGAGAATCTGGGGTGTCATCCGTGTGTTTGTACATCGAGTCTTAAGATGGCAACATCGGATGTTACAAAAAAATTTCTGCCTGCGACAGGACATGACTATATAACGGTGCATCTGGTCGGAGAAGACTAGATGTGATAACGGGGAGACAAAATGGCATTTAGGATAATAAGAAATGACATAACCAAGGTGTCTGCGGATGCCATCGTAAATACGGCTAATCCTGAGCCTGTATACAGTCGTGGTACGGACAGTGCGATATATATGGCTGCGGGAGAGAGTGAACTCCTTGAAGAACGTAAGAAGATCGGTGATATGGAACCGGGACAGGCCGCTTATACACCTGCTTTTAAACTCGATGCCAGGTACATAATACATACCGTGAGTCCCGTATGGGAAGGCGGAGAGTATGGTGAAAAAGATGTACTGAAAAGTTGTTATGTAAACTCGCTTAGCGTTGCGGATGAGATCGGATGTGAGAGTATCGCTTTTCCTTTGCTTGCGACCGGTTCATACGGATTTCCCAAAGCAGATGCTTTAAACATTGCAATTTCGGCCTTCAGCGAATTTTTGGCCGAGCATGATATGCAGATCCTCCTGGTCGTATTTGATAAGGAATCATTTGACCTGTCGGATAAGATATTTACCGGAGTAGATGCTTATATAGACGAAAAGTATGTATCCGTACATGAAGATATCGAGTACGGGGATGCTCCTTTCATGGGGGCGGCACCTGCAATGTCTGCGCCTTGTTTTGAATATGAATCCACACCTGTCCAGGCATCTTCATCGGTATCTGCGACCGGACCTTCGGAAATAACCGGGAAAAACAGAACCCGGGAACGTAAACTTTTTGGAAATGCAGGTAAGGTATTTCATTCGGTATCTGATAAAAAGTCGGCGCGTACACTCGACGAAGTCATGGAGAATGTCGCCGAGACCTGGCAGGAGAGTCTGTTCAGGCTTATAGACGAAAAGGGCTATACGGATACCGAAGTATATAAGCGTGCAAATGTAGACAGGAAACTGTTTTCAAAGATCAGGAGCAATGTTTCATATCAGCCCAAAAAGATCACGGCGGTTTCCTTTGCACTGGCTCTTAAATTAAGTCTTGATGAGACCAAAGACATGCTGGGGAGGGCAGGATATGCACTGTCTCCAAGCAGCAGATTCGATCTGATAATAGAGTATTTCATAGAAAATGAAGTATATGACACATATACGATAAATCTTGCTCTTTTTGAGCATGAACAGCCGCTTCTCGGTGAATGAACGGGTAGCGGACAAACTTGGGATTTTAGATGATATGACTGGGAAAAAGATAATACTCGGGTGGTTACGTATAGTATTTGGACTGTTTGTTTTTTCGTTCGGTGTACATCTGACCATATTTGCAAATATAGGACTTGCCCCCTGGGATTGCCTGGGTATAGATCTTCTTTTAAAAGACAGGTATAGCATCATAAAGATATCGCAGAGATAACCCGTGAACTGAAAAATAAAATTTGTCGCATGCGAAGCGACCTTGGGATGCTCCTTTTTAAATATACTTATCTCAGAACGAAGGCAGAGGCAGTGCATCGAAAGTGCGGCAGGCCTCAAATCTTAGCCGGAAGCGGCGGAAAGTGAGGAAGTATATGAAAAAAGGTTTAACAGAGATAGTTTTTATTTTGGACAGAAGCGGATCCATGTCAGGTCTTGAAGCCGATACCATCGGAGGATACAACTCGATGATATCAAGGCAGAAAGAGGAAGAGGGAGAGGCAATGATCTCCACGGTACTCTTTGATGATAAGATCGAGATACTTCATGACAGGAGAGATCTAAAGTCCGTAGAGACCATCACGGATAAGGAATATTTCGTAAGGGGATGCACGGCGCTTCTGGATGCTGTGGGAGGAGCGATACATCATATAGGTAAGGTGCAAAAAAACATGCCAAAAGACGAACGTCCCGAAAAGACACTTTTTATAATAACGACCGACGGGATGGAGAATGCGAGCCAAAAATACTCCTACGACAAGGTTAAGGAGATGGTCGAAAAAAAGAAAAATAAAAATCAGTGGGAGTTCATATTCCTGGGAGCAAATATCGATGCCGTGGAAGTGGCGGGACGGTTTGGAGTAGCTGCTAACCGTGCTGTAACATATGAAAATGACAGTGAGGGAACTAAAATAAATTACGGGGTGATGTCTAAGATGGTAAGCTGTGCCCGTAAGTGCAGTTCTGCCAAGATGATGGGCATGGCACTTGATGATGATGAACTTCTTGCGCCTATAAGAGCACACTACGAAGAAACACACGGTGCAAAGAATAATTGAAACCGGCTGGAAATGTAATATAATAAGTATGTTGCTTATGGAGGATCCGATATGTTCGGCAGAAAAAAAGAACCCGAAATGCGCACATACGATCGTGAAAACAAACGACCTGTTCTTAAGTGCAGCATATGTAACGGCGAACAGGTCGCCGGTTTTAAGGACATACATACCGGGAAGTTTGAAGAGATCATGCTTATAAGAAATAAGTCTGAACTCAATTCTTTTATGGAAATGTATGGGATAGATACGATTACCAAAGAATACTGATGGCAGGGACGATCTTTGATCGCCCCTATATTTACGTGATGGAAGGGAGATATCATGGAAGAAGTTTACAGGTTTTTGAAAGAGGCAGAGACGTATTATTTAGCTACCGTTGACGGGGATCAGCCCAGAGTAAGACCGTTTGGGACGGCGGATATATTTGAGGGAAAACTCTATATCCAGACAGGAAAGACCAAGGATGTTTCCAAGCAGATCCAGGCAAATCCCAAGGTTGAGATATGTGCTTTTAAGGATGGCACCTGGCTTAGGGTGGCAGGCACTCTTGTAAGAGACGACCGTATAGAAGCCAAGGCACACATGCTTGATGCACATCCTTCGCTTAAGGCTATGTATTCAGCGGAGGATGATAATACGGAAGTATTGTATTTTAAGGATGCGACCGCCACATTTTCATCCTTTACCGAGGCTCCGAGAACTGTCACATTTTAAGTTACGGTCAGGTCAGGGAAAAAATAATGACTATAGAGGAAATAAAGAGTATAGCAAAAGAAGCCGGAAATATCATGGTTGAAGCATCGCATCCGAAGATAATGGAGAAATCCGGGCATGCAAATTTCTGTACAGAAACGGATGAGAAGATTCAGGCTTTTCTTATAGACAGACTTGGCGTTATCTGTCCCGAAGCATCGTTTCTCGGAGAAGAGGACGGACAGGATGTCTTTTCCGAGAAGATGAGTAAGGGGTTTTGCTTTGTGCTCGATCCGATCGACGGAACTTCGAACTTTATCTATGCGTATCGTCCTTCCGTAGTTTCGATAGCACTTTTACAAGACGGACAGCCTTTTATGGCAGTCATTTACAATCCTTTTGACGATATGATGTTCTCGGCACAGAGAGGCGGCGGAGCTTATATGAACGGTGAAAAGATAATGTCATCTGATACGGCTTTATCCGAATCCCTTGCCGTATTCGGAACCGCTCCGTATTATACCGAACTCAGGGATAAAACATTTGATATTGCCAAAAAGTTACTTCCGCTTTGCGTAGATCTAAGACGTTCCGGAACAGCAGCATGGGATATGTGCTGTGTTGCCATGGGACGCTGCAATCTTTATTTTGAGATGAAGATACAATTGTGGGATTATGCAGCAGCCGCACTCATAGCTGCGGAAGCAGGATGCACGGTTACGGATATCGAAGGAAGACCGCTTTCCTATAAGGGACCTTCTTCGGCGATCTGCCGCGCAAGAGGCGTGACAGAGATACCTGAAGCGTTTTATTGACGATTCTAAACTCATATAAGATTTTCTTTAAAATATTCAAGACGGGGCTGTCTGTGTGTAAGATCTGCATAGGTGGCTCCGATCTTTTTTGTCGGAATACGTACAGGTGAAGTTTCGGTCTCTATATAGAGGCTGTCCATTCCGACTTTGTTTGCGATCTTTATATCACTGTTATAATCATTACCGATCATGACAGATCTGCCTGTATCCAGTTTATGTTTCCTGATCAGCATATTCATAAAGCGGACATCCGGCTTGGCACAGCCCATATCCGATGAGATGAATATGTCATCAAACATATCATATATTCCAAGAACTTTGATCTCCGGGAGAGTAAAGCAGCTTTGCGCATTTGAAAGCAGATAGACTCTGCCGCCTCCTTCATGGATCGCGTCAAATATCGCGGGGACTTCCGGGTAAAGTGTAAGTTTGTCTCTGGATAATACTCTGAATGTTATCGCAAAAAGATCTATCTGTTCGTCACTCATCCAGGGACTCATAAGTTTACGAAAGACTTTGCGAAGATCTATCTCCGGTTTGATATCGGGGCCGGATCCGGTACTTTCGAGCATGTGCCTGGTTTCTTCCTCGATAAACCTGTGATAATCGGCTCTTAACGAGTGCGGGTCATATGGGAAGCCGAGTTCCGTAAGGATGGCTGCACATTTTTTCCAGAGATAAGGCTTTGATTCATTTGTATGGATATCTGCAAGAGTACCGTACAGATCAAAAATATAGTTGTCGTATTTCATCAGGAATTCTCCGTGTGCTGTTTTGTATTATATTATCATATTTCTGGTCGAATATTATGTAAATCCGTTGTATAATAAATTATATATACCCTAAAAATGGGAGAACGGTTTTTACGTATGAATGACGAAATGATAGTCGGCGGTTTTGTGTTCGGAACAGCTGCCGATGCAAAACTTGCAAGAGAAGAACTTGAACGAATTGAATACCTGGATTCAAACATGAATTATGCCAATACCTCCAAGGTTATGCAACTGTATGATAAGGCACTTGATACCAAGATGTTCCATACACCTGTCGGATGGAGGTACATGGGGAAACTTAAAAATATCCTGCTCGAAAGCGGATATATCGAAGAAGAGATAAGACCTATCCCCTTATATAATGTTTTTGCAAGATCCGAGGAGAACCATTCGGTTGCGGAACGTATCCGCCCTGCCAAAAGAAAACCCGATCCTTATAAGGGAAGATTTTATTTTTCCATGATGATCACAGGTGTACTTGTTGCGGTTGTTATCGCAATGTTTGTGATCGCCCTTAAGTCGGAAACACCGAACATGATCAACTACAGAAACGCCATCATCAACGAATACGCCGACTGGGAGCAGGAATTAAAGGACCGTGAAGATACAGTCCGGATGAAAGAACGTGAGCTTAACATTGTTTCACCTCTTACACACGAAGAACAAAAGACTCTTGAAGCACAAAAGAGCGAAACGGAAGGTACTGACAAAGATGAATGATTATAAGATCCTTGTGGTTGATGATGAAGCCAGAATGAGAAAACTTGTAAGGGATTTTCTCGTAAGGGCAGGATATAAAGTAGTGGAAGCAGCTGACGGTATGGAAGCGTGTGACCTGTTTTTTGAGACAAATGATTTTGATCTGGTAATAACCGACGTGATGATGCCCAAACTTGACGGGTGGGAACTCACGAAACAGATAAGGGAATATTCCCAGGTACCGATCATAATGCTCACGGCCAAATCAGAAGAACATGATGAACTAAACGGATTTGAACTTGGGGTTGATGAGTATATATCGAAGCCGTTCAGCCCCAAGATACTGGTTGCAAGAGTCGAAGCGATACTTCGAAGATCCGTCGGCGCAGAGGCTGAAAGTGTACTTGAGGCAGGCGGTATCAAGGTTGATAAAAACGCTCATATAGTTACGATAGACGGAAACCCTATAGAACTCAGCTTTAAAGAGTTTGAGCTACTGTCATATTTTATGGAAAATTCCGGGATAGCACTGTCCCGTGAAAAAATACTAAACGGTGTATGGGACTACGATTATTTCGGAGATGCAAGGACCGTTGATACACATGTAAAGAAACTTCGTGCAAAGATGGGCGATAAGGGAGACCTTATCAAAACTATCTGGGGGATGGGCTATAAGTTTGAAGTATAAAGTGTTCAATACAAGGAATGGAGTATTGATTTGAGTTTTGAACTTACAGGAGAAATTTTTTCAATATTGATGAATATAGCAGGGCTTATGTTGTGCCTGTTCAGATACTTTGAACATGCCCGCAAGGCTTATGTTTATGCTATAGCATTTTTGATAGGAAATCTTCTTTCAAACTATTACTGGGGAGTATACATGCTCGTAATGCATGACTATCCGAATGTTTCGTCAATGTTTGCATATTTTGGGTGGAATCTGGCTTATGTAGTACTTGTTTTTATGGAATTGTGTATTCGTAAAGAACATGGCATCAGGTTATTTTCTCCCATAGCACTTATCCCGGTTCCGGTAAATATCGCACAGCTTATATTGTACCTGCAGTTTGGTGGGATATTTAATAATATATGGCAGGTGTTTTGGACAACTGCGGCGGCATGTCTGGCCCTGGACACGATAATATACTATTTAAGGGATCGGGATGAAAAAAAGATATTTCCGTATACCAGTGTGGTTATTTTTGCCTATATAACGATAGAATATACAGCATGGACATCATCCTGTTTTGACTGGCCGTCGGAGTTTCGGGATCCATATAATTATCTTAGTATTCTTGACAGTTTATGCTTTATTCTTATACCGCTTGCTTTGACGAAATTATACGGAAGGGATAGTAATGCATCCGGCAATTATCCTAACGAGCATCTTATGAGCCTGTTTAAGCCACTGTATTCCTCGATTGTTGCAGTATGCTGTTTTGGCGGATATTTTCTTGCGATATGGATGAGGAATACCCTGGGAAACGGAACCGGTGGGACAGGAGATGGAGATCCTTACAAGATCATTGCTGTGATGCTGTTTGTTGTATCCGTAACATTGATCTCTTTTACGATGATAATAGTACTCGTCGTCGGTTCCATGCAAAAAACGTATGAGGGAGAGGAACTTAAGAAAGCTAAATTTTCAGCGGAAAAGTCAAATGCTATAAAAAGTGAGTTCCTTGCCAATATGTCCCACGAGATCCGTACGCCGATAAATGCCGTCCTCGGAATGAATGAAATGATATTAAGGGAAAGCCTTGAAGCAAGGGACAATCCTCCTGAAAGCAGTGACCTGATCAAAAAGAAGTTCTCCGAATTATGTTTTTATTCGGGAAACATCGACAGCGCAGGAAAGAATCTTCTCTCTATAATCAACGATATACTGGATCTTTCCAGGATAGAAGCCGGAAAGCTTGAGATCGTGAACGCGTCATATCAACTCAGCTCAGTGCTTAATGATGTAAGCAATATGATCATCTTTAAGGCTAAGGATAAGGGATTGGAATTTGAAGTTGAAGTGGATGAGAATCTCCCGGAAACCCTCTGCGGTGATGAGGTCAGAGTTCGCCAGGTGATCACCAATCTTTTGAATAATGCCGTAAAATATACGGAAAAAGGGAAGGTGGTCCTGGCTGTTTCCGAGGAAAGAAGTCGCTCAGAAACAGACCCGGATCTTACCTCATTAGTGATATCCGTAAAAGATACCGGCATAGGGATAAAGGAAGAGGATAAAGCCAGACTTTTTAAGAAGTTTGAAAGATTTGATACCGAAAGAAACAGCTCGATCGAAGGTACAGGACTCGGACTTTCAATAACCGCCAGTCTGGTGAAGATGATGGGCGGGACTATCAGTGTGGAATCGCAGTATGGACTGGGGTCGGTTTTCACCGCTGTAATTCCTCAGGAGATAGTATCTGATAAACCTTTAGGCGATTTCCGCAAAAGGTTTGAACAGAGCCTGAATTCCATGAAGACCAAAAAGGAACCTTTCCGTGCAAATGATGCCTTGATACTGGTTGTTGATGACACACAGATAAATCTGCTTGTGGTCAAAGGACTTTTAAAGAATATAGGAATAAAGATCGATACCGCAAGAAGCGGGACCGAGGCGATCAGACTCGCAACTCTTAATCATTATGACATCATATTTATCGATCAGCGCATGCCGGGCATGGATGGGACCACGACAATGAACCATATTAAAACGGATGCAGGCGGAGTTAATGCGGATACACCGTTTATCTGTATAACAGCCGATGCGATATCGGGTGCAAGGGAACGATATATTGCGGAAGGATTTGATGATTATCTTTCCAAACCTATTGAGAGCGCCAGGTTGGAAAAGACACTGGAAACTTACCTTCCGAAAGATAAAATAGATTACGCCGGTGATTAAATATGTGCCAGCTTAACCGGACATACGTATAAATATTATGAATGGTTATTATTGTTAATAAACGCTATTAAAGAAGTATTATGTGAGGTGATATGCACGATATTAATGATTCTGTATTACTTGAGAATATATTAGACCTTTTCCCGGCCGGGATATTCTGGAAGGACAAGGAAAGGCGGTTCATGGGCGCCAATCAGATGTTTTTGGATTACTATGGTCTTGATTCTGTCGACCAGATCATAGGCAAAAACGATGAAGACATGGGGTGGCATATCGATCCCGAACCTTATCGCAGGGTTGAACTGCAAGTCATTAATTCCGGGGAATCCATCAGGGATGTACCGGGGGAATGTATTGTAAAGGGAAAACTTCGAAAGATCAGTGCATCCAAATGTCCTATCTATTCCGAAGGAGAAGTGGTAGGTCTTATAGGATATTTTATGGATGTCACCGATGAGATGGAAGAACTGGACAGATTATCATTCTTAAGTCAGATCGATGATCTTACGGGGGTTCTTAACAGACGTGCATATAACGATATCGTTTTGGAATACGAAGAGCAGTACCGTCAGAACAAAACCGACTTTGTACTGTATCTGGTCGATATGGATCAATATAAGACCGTAAATGACCGGTACGGGCATGAATACGGGGATCTGTTTCTTACATCAGTTGCGCAGAGTCTGTCTGCCGTTGCGGCTGAAAACAGTGTACTTTGCCGGTATGACGGAGACGAGTTTGCAATAATCCATCAGTTCACTTCGGAATCCGATATTGCCATCATGAAGAGACGTATCATGCGTGCGGTTGAAGGCCCTCGTAATCTTGACGGAGTTAAATTATCGGTCAAAGCTTCCATAGGACAGGCAATATATTCCGAAACGGAATCTGTTCTTACAATGGAAGAACTTGCAGATAAACGTCTCTATGAGATGAAAAAAAATAAATACTAATATAATGTAATTTATAGGAAATGCATTATAATAGCATATATTAAAATCTTATACCAATTAAAAAACGAGGAGAGTAAAGAATGAAAAGGCAACGCAACAGGAAAACGTCAGGCTTTCTGGCAGCCCTGATGAGTATCATCATGATCGTTTCGGCAGCATTTCCGTCTATAGACGCATTTGCTGCAGTAAAAGATTATGGTGACGGGATCAAATTCGATGCGGAGTATTATACTTCCGCATATTCTGATGTACATGCCGCATACGGAGATGATGAGACAGCACTTCTCGGACACTATA
>JAILNS010000039.1 GCA_024691305.1 Lachnospiraceae bacterium
GGACTTAGAAATGCCAGGCTGAATTTCAGACAGGTGGAAGAAACTCATGCTATGGAAAACATTATATTTAATGAGTTAAAGGTTCGTGGCTATAACGTGGATGTAGGTGTAGTAACGATGAATGAAGTTGATAAAAATGGAAAGAAAATCAGAAAACAGCTTGAAGTGGATTTTGTATGTAACAAAGGATCAAAAAGATATTACATTCAATCTGCATATGCTTTACCGGATAAAGAAAAGATGGATCAGGAACAAAGGTCTTTGTTAAACACCGGTGATGGTTTTAAGAAAATCATCATTACAAAAGATGCAATTGCACCGCTTTATAATGATAATGGAGTACTGATAATGAATGTATTTGATTTTCTACTAAATCCTGACAGCCTGGATGATTGATTAGATGCAGAGGTTTCAGAGAGAAAGAATCAAAGGGATACTATCTTGCCCGTCCGGAGTGATAACATGTGAACTAAGAAAAAAAGAAGGAACATGCACCTTAGAAAAAATGCATACGGCGGGTAGCTGCGTTTCGGCGTGGCTACCCGCTTTTTGTATACATTATGGACAACGAGTCAGGCAAATGTTATTATACAGTGTTAGATATAACTAACCATAATTGCAATTTACTAACAAATATTAATTTCTGTCTGAATGGAGGAAATGAGAAGTGGGACTTTTTAAGGATTATGTGAGTCAGACAAGAAAACCGAAAGGATTTCTTGGAAAGATGATGGTAAATGGTATGAATGGAGGACATGCCAAGATGGCTGACTGGGGTATGTCACACCTGAAAACAATCACACCTGAGGAAATAGTTGAGATAGGATGCGGAGGAGGAAGAAATGCGGGAGAACTACTGAAGAAATATCCATTTTCGCATGTTACCGCTATAGACTATTCCGATGTTTCTGTAAGTAAAGCTTCTGCCTATAATGCAGATGCTATAAAAAGCGGGCGATGTGAAGTGAGACAGGGGGATGTATCAGCGCTGACGTTGCCGGAGGAGAAATTTGACCTGGCAACAGCTTTTGAAACTATTTATTTCTGGCCGGGGCTTAAAGAGTGCTTTTCACAGGTGGCTAAAATATTAAAGCCCGGTGGAGTTTTTATGATTGTCAACGAATCAGACGGTACGGATGAAACAAGCCTAAAATTCGAGAAGATAATCGATGGAATGAAATGCTATACCATTGTGGAAATAGAAGAAGCACTTAAGGCGGCCGGGTTTAGCAAGGTTAAATCAGATCATCATAAGAGTAAACCGTGGATAACGGTTATTGCAAGAAAGTAATGCAGGTGATGACGTGATAAAACTGACTGGACTTAATAAAGAAGAAGTCGCAGAGATTTCAAAACAAATAGCAGATGCCTTTTATGATTATGAGTACAACGAGGCTGATCTTGGACTTGTGAAGTATATACGATCCAGAGAAGATATGTTTACGTACATGAACGCAATAACACAGGCGGCGTATAAAAGTGGATTATTATTCACCACATCTGACAGGCGTGAAGGGTACCTTATGCTCTCCGGGGAGGGAGCAGGAGCGGTCCGGTTCTTTGATGGGATAAAAATGATAATAGCAGAGAAAAAGGCACTCGGTGGACTTTCCAACATGAAAGAATTTATCAAAGCCTGCTTTGCAGAAGGCAACACCATTGAAACCAGAATGAGAAAAGCAAAAAGGAAATTCATTCGGATAGAGATGCTTGTGGTCAGGCCTGAGTTCCAAAGGCAAGGTCATATGAAAAAAATGCTTGAGGATGTATACAAAATAGCGGATAAGAAAGGTATTCCAGTCATACTTGATACTGATGATAAGGATAAAGCAGCGCGTTATGAGCACCTTGGGATGAAACTTGACAGAGTTAGAAATTGTGGGGAAAAGTTTCATATGTATGATCTTATAAGAGAGTGAAATGAAGAAGGATTTAAGCCATGAGGACAGAAAAAGAATATAAGAACCTGACCGTAAAAGAATTTACGAAAGCGGCTGAGATATACGAGACGGATCATGCCGGGATCTATGAAATGTGTAAAGAAGATTATCCGTATATCTCATCAGAACTTGAAAAGGAAGAATATCATGATCTTTTGGACTGCGGCTGTGGGACAGGACCGATGATCTCACTTCTGTACGAAAAGGATCCGGCGAAGCATTATACGGGCCTTGATATAACGCCTCGTATGATCGAAGTGGGAAAGTCCAAGAATTTAGAGGGGGTCGACTGGATTGTGGGAGATTGTGAAAATCTTCCTTTTGATGAAAATACATTTGATGCGATCATCTGCTCAAACAGTTTTCACCATTATCCAAATCCACAGAAGTTCTTTGACAGCGTAAAGAGAGTTCTCAGACCCGAAGGCAGGCTGATCCTTCAGGATTATACAGCGCCTAAACTTGTTCTCTGGCTAATGAATCACACGGAGATGCCGCTGGCTAATCTTATCGGTCATGGAGATGTTGCTGCAAGATCACTTGATGAGGTCAGGGCGCTTTGCGATGCCGCCGGGCTTAAGGTTGAAAAACTTGAGAGTGCAAAGAAATTCAGATTGCATCTTGTGGCAAGGAAGGCAACATTGCAGAAACCATAATGAATCTACCTTTTTCCGCCTGTCACAGTCTGGCAGAAACAGTTACGCCATTTTGCAACTTAAGAGAGATTAGGGGCATCTATTATGCATCTGTGGACATTTATTTAGATGTTTGCCGGGTGTATTATATGTTCAATAAGAGGAGATTTTGGCATGAATAACCCGGAAAGAAAAGAAATAGATGAAGCGATCTCGGCAGCGGATGACGCGATCATACATCTTGAGAGAGCAAGGGGATGTTTGAATAGCGCAGGAAACTGGGGACTGCTCGACATGTTCGGTGGAAACGTGATAACCGGACTGTTCAAACACTCCAAGATGGCAAATGCCGAACGGGAGATAAATGATGCCAGATATGCGTTGCAGAGATTCAGCAAAGAACTCAGGGATGTGAGCGGATTCTCATCGATACACATCAACGATTTTCTGACATTTGCGGACTTTTTCTTTGACGGATTTCTGGTAGATGTATTCGTTCAATCCAAGATCGCCGATGCAAAGAAACAGTGCGATGAAGCTATCCGCCAGGTAAGGAGCATCCGCTCGCAGCTTGTAGCTATGTGATGAAAGGGAAAAGACAATGGATGAAGAAAAGAGAGTTGAAAAACACTATGTAAAAGAAACCGCCAAGACAGGGATAACATTCGGAAGCGCCATGGCAATGGTCATTAGCTATGTGAATTGGCATTCCATCGGCTGGGCAATCATCCATGGCATGTTCGGTTGGGCATATGTGATCTATTACGTCATTAAGTATTGAAAAAAATTTGAGAAATTTCAAAAAATGTATGGTTTAGTAATATGAATACATCGAAAGTGCCTGTTCGATTATTTTTGGTATCCAGAAATGATCAACGGCACTTATTTTTTGAAATATACATTTAGAGGACAAAGATGCAAACACAACAATTAAGATCAAAACGAATAGCGACCACGAAAGCGTATTCACAGAATATGCTTAGTTTGCTGTGCCTGAATACAAATCTCCTTGTCCGGTATTCAAGCCCAGTCTTTATGCACGAACATAATGATGATATTGAGGAGATTAAAGGACGATTACGATGTTAAGATAAGTGTGGTCTTAATAAAGTAGCGTGTGATCGTCCTAAGGAGATAAACCGAAGGACGATTTTTTTATACCCATGTGGCGCAATGGTAGCGCGGCTCCCTGTTAAGGAGAAGGCTGTAGGTTCGGGTCCTACCCTGCCGACTATAGTCTCGGGGACAGTCAGCAGAGTCACATGCCTGTCACGCAGGGGATAGCGGGGGCAGCACCCGTCGAGACTGCTATTAAAATAATCATCAATCAATAAGGAAGGAAAATATGACACACATAGTAAATTCACGAATTTCATCAAGACAGTCACAATCCGGACAGCAGTGCTGGATTAGTTGTCGTGGAAAAGAATGTTCATTTAGGTACAAAAAACTCATTATTATTATATCAGGCGCTAATTCCAGTGCCGGAAAAGTACCTCGGTCAGAGCAAATGACGGATTCTGGGTACATAAATTCTTTTTCTATTGAAATATACTAACTCATGAGTGTACCTATATCATAAGGAAAATACTTTCCGGGGTACAAATCATCATATTTTAATTCTGGTCAATTCATTAATAGCAATGAAAAAGTACCTCAAAGACGGTGGAAAGATTAGCCAGGGTACAAATCGACGTTTCTACACAACATATCCCCCGCAGTGACATATCCCCCGCAACATATCCCTTGCAGCAACATTTACCCGCGACCGGATTTCTATGCGTTCGCATAAGGCGGGAGGAAGCCCCCATAAATAAATTCATAATATCCTTAAATTTAGTTAGCCATAACTAACAATTGGTGTTATCATATAACAGGCATAGAAATAATACTCAGGAAGCAAATATGGACCGAAAAACTACTTACAATGATATCGGAATCAAAAATGACCTTGACCGGGACAGGATACGTAAACTTTTTATAATAGGCCTTTTAGCGGGAATAATGGTCCTGATCGGAGATATGCTCCTTGGATGGGGCGTATCGGATAACAGCTTAAGCGGGCTTGCTAAGGAATTATCGTCCTATGATGATATATCTGACGGAAGAATAATATGGTCAGCCATGCTAGGCTTTATAGGAATTCCGCTGGAAGGATTATGCTACTTTGGAATTTACAGACTGATCGCACCATATTCCGAAAAATATGCGCATATGCTTCGAAGCGGGATAATCGGATATATAGCTTTTGGCGGATGCGGGGTCCACGTGCCGTGTCTTGCTGTAGTTTACTACTATAACCGGATGATGAGTATGTGTCCGGATGAAGCGGTAAGTAATACCTTATCTTTTGGATTGTATTTTCTTTTGCCGGGCACGATTGCATTTTTTATCTTTTTCATTGTGCTAAGCATCGCACAGATAACTGCATTTGCCAAAGGATATACGCCGTATCCGAGATGGTGCTGGATATTCAGTCTGCCGGTCGGAATGGCAGCTGCCATGCTTTTGAAGTTTGCAGGCAATCATGCAATTGCCAATGCTCTTACAGCAGGCTGGATAAGTATCGGAAATATATGGATGTTCGGAGGGTTACTTGTTATGATGAGGAAGGCTTTCGGGCTAACCGACACATATAATATAAGATATTGATAACGCCTTAGGGCGATCACACTCCGCTTTATGCGGAGTATTATTTTATCATACGGTTAGTTTTGCTAACCACAACAAATACGGAGGAAATTATGAGATCAAAGCAAAGAATACTTTTTGGATGTTATGCCATGGTGCTGGCAATTATCGGAGATTACCTACTGGGGTATGGGACTTTGGGTACGTCATCGGACCCGGAGGCGTATATGGGAATATCCTGGAATGTGGCACCTGATTGGAGATATGCCGTATCTTCCATACTTGGTTTTTTGAGTGCAGCCATGTTTGCATATGCAGCAACGGAACTTATGAAAGTGATGGATGAACGCTTAGAGCTGAAAGATTCCGGATTATATAAGATCTTTAAGATTGCCAACTGGGGAGGCATTTTGTATTTTGCTTTCATACATATAGGTATATGTATATTGCCGGTGGTTTTCAATGCGGGAATGGAAGCAACAGGTGATATCCCTGCTGCAGTAGCCATGACGATAAGGGTATTAAAAAGCGAGGCGATCCCGCTGATATTGGGATTTCTTGTGTGTGATCTGCTTGTGACTATAGGCTGGATAGGGATGGTCCTTAAAGGTATGCTTCCGGTTAAGAAAATATTCTTCCTTTGCTGTCCGGTATTTGGTATGTTGTTTGGGCAGCTCTTAAATCTTATTTCCGAGGGCCTTGATTCCGGTACGGAATCCTTAGGATGGCTTGCATTGTATCTGGTGTGTGCACTGAGTCTTACCGGTGAGAAAGAAACAAAACAATGAAAGAAAGAAAAAGAAGATCGGCACTGTTATCGGGAGTTCTTGGCTGCATATGCTTTGGATCCGGAGACTGGCTGATGATGTACGGGGATCCGGCATTTTCGGGGAAACTTAAGTGGCTTACGGCAGGAACAGCGGCTATACCTCAATGGAGATATATGCTGGCAATGGTTCTTGCATTTCCGGGGATCATTTTTTACGGAGCCTCGCTGTTTACATTGCAGGATCATATCACGGATGATCGTAAGAAAAAAATATATCACTATCTGAATGCATTCGGACTTACTCCATGGATCGCATTACACCTTATCTATGTAGTGATCTTAAGCCTGTTTGCATGGCTTAATAATAACGGATATGCAGCGGATGCACTTGTTATCTGCGAGTCTTTATTTGACGGGTTTTCATGGCTGATCCCTCTGTGTGAGGCTTTCATGCTGCCTGTTTTCATATACTGGTTCTATCTCCAGATCACAGGAAATACTCTCTATAAAAAAGGAATGGCTTTCACAAATGTTCTTTTTATCTTTGCTGCCCTAAAGGGTATCTCAATGCTTATGCCCGAGAGCGGATTCAAACTTGCATTTACCAACGGCCTTATGAGTGAGAGCATGATCATATGGTTTTTGTTGATGTATAATGCCATTTCTACTAAAATATAAGAGATAGCGTGTATGAGCATAATACTATGACGGATCAGACTGACTCATCAATGATCGGAGGGGGAAATGTTAACAAAGAGCAAATATCCGATAATGGAATTTGACGATGCCCTGACAGCGAAACTGAATCCCGATTCTTTTCAACCCGGAAAATTTAATACCGACAAGATGGTGATCACGTTCTTTCCGGAAGTTGTCAAGAAACTCGTGGATGAAAACCTGATAATTATGGATAGAGTCATACCCGGAGAGAATCCTGTCGAGATCTACAGGTTTACTGATGATCCCAACGTGCTTATCACACTGGGACAGGTAGGATGTCCCGCATGTGCGGGAAACCTGGATCTTTTTCAGGAGATGGGCGTTAAGAAAGTGATGTTTTGCGGCGGTGGCGGAGTTCTTGACAGAAATATCGAGGAAGGACAGATACTACTTGTGGAGGGTGCGATAAGAGACGATGGATTTTCGTATCATTATCTTCCCCCGTCAAGAGTTGTTTATACGAATGAAACTACAACCGACAAGATCGCAAAGTATCTTGAGGAAGAAGGTGTATCCTATCTGCGGGGACTGACATGGACGACCGATGCTATATTCCGGGAAACGGCTGATAAAATAGAATTAAGAAAAGCCGAAGGCGGAAAAATAGTTGAGATGGAGCAGGCAGGGCATTAGATATGATCTGGTAGGGCTTTGTAAAAAACTTGTTTATAAGATTTAAAGAGGGAGAATTTAAACAACATGGAAGGTGTAAAGAAATTTTTGAAGAAAATTCATACCGACCGTTTCAGGTGGACCGATGAGGCGCTTTTTGTAATGGTGACTGCTGTTTTGGTCATGGGTCTTGTTGGCGAGATCCTAGCATATCCGCTTTGTGTTTTGCCGTTTAGCGGATTGGTCAAAGCTGATGAGACCGGCTTTTGGGAAACCTTTGTAATGTATTTTAACTTTATCGGCATATGGGTCGCAATGATACTTTTGATAGTCATCTTTAAGAGGAACAGACCTGCGCTCAAAGCCTTATGGACAGCTCCCAAAGGTAACAGGCTTAAGTTCTTCGGTATAGGTCTGCTTATAGGTTTTGGCCTTAATATGATCTGTGCGATCGCAGCTATGTTAAATAAGGATATCAGCATATCTTTTGATTCATTCCAGCCGGTTAAGCTGTTATTGATTTTTTTGGCTGTGTTTGTTCAGTCTTCTGCCGAAGAGTTGACATGCAGATGTTATATATATCAGCTTTTACGACGGGGATACCGTCATCCTGCTGTACCTATACTTCTTAATTCATTACTGTTTGCCGCATTGCACAGCTTTAACCCGGGGATGGGTGTAATTCCAGTGATCAATCTGTTTTTGTCCGGATTAATGTTCTCGTTTATGGTTTATTATATGGACAGTATCTGGGCCGCAATGGCAGCGCATACTGCATGGAACTTTACTCAGAACATAATCCTCGGACTCCCGAACAGCGGACTGGTTACTCCTTTTTCAATCTTCAAACTGGACGCCGCAGCTGCTTCGGACAGTGCGTTTTACAGTGTGTCCTTTGGAATCGAGGGTACAATAATATCTGTAGTGGCACTTTGTGCCGGATGCTTGGGGATATATCTTTTTTACAGAAAAAAGAATGTTACGCCTTATGATCCCTGGGCTGCCTGATCAAAATAATATGATAATGACCGATCATGAAAGAAAAAACTTCTATTTTATTTACCGGTGATATAGGTTTTGATAAGTACATGAAAGATAAATGGAACGACGAGGACCTTCTTGATACGGAGGTCTCATCGTTTCTTAAAGAGTGCGACCATTTGGCTGTAAATGTCGAAGGGCCGCTTTATGATGTGAGTGTCTCATCCTCTCAGGCTACCGGAGCGGCTTCGCTTTTGCACAGCATGGATCCGGGAGTATCTGAGTTTCTCTCAGGGATCGGTGCAGACATCTGGAACATATGTAACAATCACATAATGGATGCAGGACCTGACGGGATCAAAAGCACACTTAAAATAGCATCGGATCATAATGCTCAGGTACTCGGAGCGGGGATGAATATAAATGAAGCTTCAGCGCCTCTTATCATAAACGAGGCCGGAGGCATAGGTATGATAGGCGTCGGATACCAGCGTGCCTGCAGAAAAGCCGATGAACAGACTCCGGGCTGTTTTTCCTGGAGCGATCATGATCTTATAAGACAGCGGATAGAAGAGATCAAAAGCAACAACAGATGGTGCATAGTAATAGCTCATGCGGGTGAGGAATTCACCGCGCTTCCGTCTCCTTATACGAGAGAACGATATATCTCATTTCTTGAAATGGGAGCAGACATCGTAATTGCCCACCATCCTCACGTGGTTAATAATTATGAGCTGATCGGAGATAAAGCTATCTTTTATTCTCTGGGGAATTTCATATTTGATACGGATTATCAGAGAAGCCAGTATTATACGGAATACGGGATCTTACTGAAACTTATTTTAACCGAGAAAGATTATTCGTTTGAGAGCTTTGGGATAAAAGTCGACCGCAAAAAAGAACATATCGTATGCTGTGACCCGCCTTCGATATTTACCGATGTACCCGGAGATGAATATGAGAAACT
Source organism: Lachnospiraceae bacterium (assembly GCA_024691305.1). Taxonomy (GTDB): domain Bacteria; phylum Bacillota; class Clostridia; order Lachnospirales; family Lachnospiraceae; genus XBB2008. Next base: position 9,256 of record JAILNS010000039.1, read on the forward strand.
AAAAGGGCTGGCAGCTGCGGTACTTATCGAAAATACCAAACGGCAGCTTAAATATATGAAGCCGGCAGAATTTGAAAACGCTACTGAAGAGGACTTTGTAAATAATTTTTATGAACCACTCCGCAGCGGGAGGGTTCCGGGAGAGACGCTTGATATGCAGATCATATATCCACTCTCCCAAACTGCCCGGGATGGGACCTGGAAGGAGAGCGGATTGCCCGGTGTTGTAGAATATATGCTGTCACAGATATCTTAATTATCTATAGGACCATTTTCTTGAACCATTTCAGGAAAATGGTTTTTTTACAGTGGTGTACTTATATATATACTTTTACTGAATATATAAGTCCTAAATAGACTTTTATAACAGTGAGTGCTAATATTTAGTTAGTTTAGGCTAACAAAATTCCTAAAACGATGTGACAACAGGTTAAAGACATAAGGGGTAGAATCGATGAAAAACTATCTGGATAAATCCATTTTTAAGAATTTCAAGAAAGATCTCACGGCCAGATACGGAACAGACAAGGCTCTAAGAATATGGGATTATGCTAAGAAAGAGTATCTGAAATTGCTCGGGAATGAACCGGATTTAGATAAGTCAAGCAAAGAGTATTCTTTTCCAGCAGTGGCATTATATCGAGCAGTCGACCATTTTGCGCCCGGGGAAGCACTTGATGTCACCAGGGCTTTCGGAACAAAGACGGGACTTAGATTAAAGAAAATATTCGGAAGGATCACGGCACTTCCGGGGATACCGTCTTTTATGTGGAAACATATGGACAAGATAGCGGCAAAACTAAGCGACGGTTATGAGGTAAAAAATTACAGGGTCGAAAATGATAAGTGTTTTATGGATATCGTAAGCTGTCCGCTGTATGAAAAGGCTAAAGAACTGGGAACGGCTGAAGCGACACAGATGATCTGCTGTATGGATAAAGAGTATATGAACGGTTTTCGTGGTATTGATTATAAGAGAACAAAATCCGTTGCGGAAGGCGATGAGTGTTGCGATTACAGGCTGACAAAATCGTTTTGATCTGTGAGTCTAAACGGGATGTAAGAAATATACTAATGAAAGAACATTTTTTTAATGAGGATTGGAAAGCATGAGAAATGTAAAAAAGACAATGAAAAATAAAGAGTTTTTTAAGCAGGCTATCGACTCTAAACTCTCCGCCGATGCAAGCGACAGAGTCTGGGAGCAGGCACACAAAAGACTTGCAAAAATGTACATGGATCATCAGGATCTGCCCAAAAGAGTTGCGTCACATACCGACTCGTTCATATTTCCGACGGCTGCGATCTATCTTTCTTTAAAAAAGGAATGTCCAAAGCAGGCATATGATATCGTAAAGGACACAATGAAGGAGAGAGCGGTCGGGATGGGAAAATCCCTGGCAAAGATGACATCGATCCCCGGATTTAAGAAGTTCTTCCTCAAAATGTGGGATCCCATGAGCCATAAGATGTTTGGAGAATCTGCCGGGTTTAAGAATATTTTTTATACCTGTGAAAAAGGGACCTTCAGGATGGATATCACACAGTGTCCATATAATAAGTATCTCACAGAACTTGGGTGCCCCGAACTGAATATTCTTTTTTGCGAAAATGATGTATATACATATGGAAGCCTGCCGGGCTTAAAGTTCACACGTACGAAGACCATCGGAGCCGGTAATGAACTGTGTGATTTTAAGATGGAACTTGAAAAGTAGAATGAAAGATTATGTAAAAGAAGAACAAAAACTACCTTTATACGGAATAGGTCCTTACCTGGTCATGGTATTGGGACTTGTCTGTGCTATATTTATTGTTTTGTTTGTATATGTGTTTAAAGCAGGAAATCTGACCGGCATCTGGATATGGATATTCAGGATCACCGGTGTATTATTTATGGCCGGCGGATTGGTCATATGGTTTATCGGAGCACTAAGGTCCGGAATGGATGAGAGCATTTCGGATAATAAACTAAAAACGGACGGGATATATGCGTGGGTCAGAAATCCCATGTACAGCGGATGGTGGTTGCTGTTTACCGGCATAAGCTTTATGTGGCATAATGTGTTTATGATCCCCGCATTTTTGATCAACTGGCTTATCATGACAGTTGTGCTTAAGAATACAGAAGAGAAATGGCTGCTAAAAACATACGGGGATAAATATGAGGAATACAAAAACAGTGTGAACAGATGTATTCCATGGAAGAGGAAAGCATGAGTAAGAAGATTGCAGTAGTGTTTCCGGGGGTAGGATATACCAAGGACAGACCCCTCTTATACTATTCGGGAAAAATGGCAGCAGCTTATGGATATGAACTTAAGTTTATTGATTTTTCCGGTATAGAATGGAGCAAGGAGAAACTTAAGGACAGGGAATTTTTGCTAAGGACGCTCGATCATTGTTTAAGTATAACGGAGAAAGAACTCGGTGAGCTAAGTAATGATCCGGAAGATGAGATAGTTTTTATATCCAAGAGCATCGGGACTGTTGTTGCTACGGCCTATTCCAAGCGTAAGTCTTTAAATGCCAAACAGATATGTTTTTCCCCGCTTGAGATGATAGGCGGTTTTGTTGATGAAGAAGGAGCCGTGCTGTTTTGCGCGGATGCGGATCCGTATGCCGATTTTTCGTCACTTAAGCGGGTTGCGAATGAAAAGAAGTTAGAACTGCACAGGATATCCGGAGGAAATCATTCTCTGGAAACCGGCGATACGCAGACAGATATAGATAATCTTAAAACTATGATGCAGCGCGTTTCAGAGATCCTCAAGAACGTGAGCATCTACCGTATCGATGTGCGTAAAATGGATGGTTCCATCCGGGATCTGTCCGAATATCGCGGCAAGGTCCTGCTCATAGTAAATACTGCTACGGGGTGCGGTTTTACTCCACAGTATGAAACTTTGGAAAGATTATACAGGTCGTATAAAGATAAGGGGTTTGCAATCCTGGATTTTCCATGTAATCAGTTTGACAGACAGGCGCCGGGCTCGGACTCTGAGATTCATAGTTTTTGTACTGCACGATATGACATTTCATTTGACCAGTTCGCAAAGATAGATGTGAATGGCACAAATGAGTCGGAACTGTATACATACCTTAAGAGCAAGCAGGGATTTCATGGATTCGGGGATTCCGTAGATGCGGAGTTTATGAGAAAGAAACTGTCAAAGGTGGATCCGGATTATGAAGAGACTTCGGATATTAAGTGGAATTTCACAAAGTTTCTGGTAGACAGGAAAGGAAACGTTACAGCCAGGTTTGAACCGACCGAGGATATGGCTGTTATGGAGCAGGCTGTCTTAAAAGAACTGGAAATTTAAAAAAAGTATGGAGTGTTTTACAAATACGTGGTATCATCCAAGTAACATGTTAGTTGGGTGGTACCTTTTTTATTAATATTCATCAGAAGGAGAAAAGACAATGTTTGTAAGAAACAGCGACAAAGAGTACCGGGACCTGGGCGGTGGTACCAGGCGAAAAGTACTTGCTTACAGCGACAATATCATGAACGTAGAACTACGGTTTGAGAAGGGTGCGAAGGGAGAGATGCATTCCCATCCCCACGAACAGATCGGCTATGTTATTGAAGGAAGTCTTGTATATCATGAAGAAGGTCAGAAGGATGTTACCCTTTCTGCCGGAGACAGCTACATTGTTGCGCCGAACGTACCTCATGGTATCGACTGTCTTACGGAAGTAAAACTTTTGGATATCTTTACACCTAAGCGTGATGATTTTCTTTGATATAAGTTTTTAAGGAGGGCATATGGATGTTTCGCTTAATCAGTCTACATATGAAAGACTGAAAAAAGACATAATGATGTTTTCCCTTAAACCCGGAGAATCCGTTTCCGCAAGCAAGATCGCAACCAGATACAACGTCAGCAGGACGCCTGCAAGAGAGGCTCTGGTGCGGCTTCAGGATGAGGGAATGGTAGATATCTTTCCGCAATCTAAGTCAGTCATATCCAAGATCAGGGTAGAAAGGATAGAACAGGAATGGTTTGTCAGGAAGTCACTTGAGATGGGAATGGTAGATTCCTTTTTTGCAGGAGTGACCCAAAATGATATTTCCAAGATGAAGGCATGTGTTAAACAGCTGGAACGATTGGGAAGCGAACCAAGAGTACACGAGACGGCTTATGAATATATACAGCATGATGATGAGTTTCACAGGATCACATATCTTGCAGCGGGCAAGAGCCTTGCAGCCGATATAATAGCCAACACTCTTCCGAATTACAGAAGAGTCAGGCTGCTCATAGACCTGGAGAATGCCAATAAAGACAGAACTATCAGCGACCATCTTAAGCTTATCGCATTAACCGAAAAAGGAGATGTTGAGGGCTACAGGGCATTTCTCAAAGATCACTTAAGTCATGTCATCGGTGATATTCAGGAGATGAAGCGCATATATCCGGATATGTTTGAAGAGGAATAGCAGTTACTCTGGTATTGTTTATGAAATTTTCACAAAAAGGTTATTGAAGATATATACACTATAGACAATTTACACTAACATGTCAGCGTGCTAATATAATATCGTCAACTAACATGTCAGAGCGACCGTGAGAGTTCCAAATACAGGAGACCGGGAATTCAAACAACAATCTGAACATACTACTAAACTCATAGGGAGGGTAGAAGACTATGAAAACCAGAAAAATCGTTTCCTTACTTTTAGCCGGAGCTGTAGCCTTTTCCATGACAGCTTGCGGACTTAGTGCACCGGCCGATACAGGCGCTGCTACAGAGGAAGTTAAAGAGGAAGCAACAACAGAAGCAACAACAGAAGCAACAACCACAGAGACAACAACAGAAGAGACTAAGGAAGAAGCTCCTGCATCGGATGCGGCAGCTGCAGGAGATCCCGCTGTTACACTTGTAATGGCAGAAGTTAACCCTCTTGATACTATCGTTGGTCAGATGGACAGCAAGTTCAAAGAAGAAGTTGAGAAGCTTTCAGGCGGTTCCATTACAATAGACCTTCAGGCATCAGGTGTTTTAGGCTCCGAGAACGATGTTCTTGATACAATGCTCGGTGGCGCAGGAACGATCCAGATGTCAAGAATTTCCGCTTTCGCACTTACAAGCTACGGCGGAGAGAAGAGCAAACTGTTATCGATTCCTTATACTTTCAAGGACAGAGAGCATTTCTGGGCATTTGCCAATTCCGATCTTGCACAGGAATTCTTGAGTGAACCTTCAGAGAAAGGCTCAGGCATAAGAGGTCTTTTCTACGGAGAAGAAGGTTTCCGTCATTTCTTCACAGTTGATCCCGTATCAGGTATCGAAGATCTTGCAGGTCTTAAGATCAGAGTTTCAAACGACCCCGTTATGAACGGAATGGTAGAGGGACTCGGAAGTTCTCCTACAGTTGTAGACTTCGGTGAATTGTATTCAGCACTTCAGACCGGTGTTGTTGATGCAGCAGAGCAGCCTATAGCAAACTACAAGTCAAACGCTTTCAACGAAGTTGCAAATAACATAATCCTTGACGGACATACTCTTGGTGCAGTTCAGGTTATCATCACTGACGATGCATGGGATTCACTTACAGAAGCTCAGCAGGAAGCTATGAAAGAAGCTTCCAAGGTTGCATCAGACTACTGCCGTCAGATCTCTGAAGAAGCAGAGAACAAGGTTCTTGAAGAACTCAAGGCTGAAGGCTGCAACGTTGTAGAAGTTACCGACAAGACACCCTGGCAGGAAGCTTGTAAGAAAGTCATAGAAGAGAATACCAGCGATCAGGCTGAACTGTATCAGCAGATCCTTGATATGGCTAAATAATTTAACCAAGTATAAATTTACCTCTCATATAACGTAATGAACGTATGGGCACAGTGCCGGACATTGGCTCTGTGTCCATATTGTTACAAAGAAAAGTGAAAGGAGCTACTTTATGCCGGCTATATTTGAAAAGATAGATAAATTTAAGCCAGTATACGACGCAGTGTATAAAGTTGTCTTAATCATATGTAAGATATTGCTTATAGCGGATATTTTGGTCGTTGCATTTCAGGTGGCAGGACGATACATTCCGTTTATTCCGGATCCTTCATGGACCGAGCAGGTCGTACTTACACTTATGGCATACATGGCGGTTTTGTCGGCCGCACTTGCGATACGCAGGGGCGCACATATAAGAATGACGGCTTTTGACAGATATCTTCCAAAAGGACTCTTAAAGGTTCTTGATATACTTGCCGATTTTGCCGTACTGATCCTTGCGATCATAATGATAGTCGAAGGATGGGAATATGCCATCAAGATAGGAAGCAAGGGTGTATACGAGAGTATGCCGTGGCTTTCCAGATTCTGGATGTATTTCCCGGTAGCACTTGCCGGAGTGGCGATGCTCATATTTGAGATCGAAGCACTTTATAATCATTTAAAATCATTTTTTGTAAAAGAGGATAAAACAGAGTCAAAGGAAGGGGGCAAGGATAAATGACAATTAATACTACAGCGATAGCAGTTTTGCTCATAAGCTTTTTTGTGATGATCCTTTTAAGATTCCCCATTGCATACGCCGTAGCATTATCATCGGTGCTGTGTCTTCTGGTAGAGGGTAATCCGCTTACTTCACTCTGTCAGTTTATGGTCAAGGGTATCAGTTCATTCTCACTCATGGCAGTTCCGTTCTTTATTACGATGGGAGTGTTGATGGGAAAAGGCGGTATTTCCGAAAAACTGATCGCACTGGCCAATGCCTGTGTTGGCTGGATGACCGGCGGAATGGCAATGGTTAATATCGTGGCATCATACTTCTTCGGAGGTATTTCGGGTTCAGCTTCAGCGGATACCGCATCACTCGGTTCCATCCTGATCCCCATGATGGCAGACCAGGGTTATGATAAGGACTTTGCTACAGCGGTTACGATCACATCATCATGCGAAGGCCTTCTTGTACCGCCGTCCCACAATATGGTCATATATGCAATGGCAGCAGGTGGTGTTTCCGTAGGATCCTTGTTCCTTGCAGGATATATTCCCGGAGCACTTCTGGCAGTAACCCTTATGATCGGTTCTTATATTATTTCAAAGAGAAGACATTATCCAAAGGGAGATAAGTTCTCTTTCAAGGCGCTGATCAAGCAGCTTAGTATTTCCATATGGGCGCTTGCAGCGATCATAATAGTCGTTGTCGGCGTTGTAGGTGGTGTGTTTACCGCTACCGAATCAGCTGCCATAGCTGTTATCTACAGTTTGATCGTATCGGTATTCATATATAAGGGTATCACATGGAAGGGCGTGTGGAAGGCACTTGATGAGTGTATAAATACTCTTTCCATAGTGCTCATTCTTATTGCCACATCCGCAGTTTTCGGAAACTGTCTGACCAGACTTCATGTTCCGGACATAGCGACCAAAGCAATCGTAGGAGTCAGCAACAATCCTTATATTATTGCACTGCTCCTTGACCTGATCCTGCTGCTCCTCGGATGTATCATGGATATGGCACCGATCATTCTTATAGCAACTCCTATCCTTTTGCCGGTTGCTACATCTATAGGTATAACTCCTATCCAGTTCGGCATCATAATGATATTAAACTGTGGTATAGGACTTCTTACACCTCCCGTAGGTGCGGTTCTGTTCATAGGATCGGCAGTATCCAAACTGCCTATGGAAAAAGTTGTAAAAGCGACACTTCCTTTCTATATCTGCATGTTGATAGCGCTCATACTGATCACATTCATACCCGGAATCAGTATGTTTTTGCCGAATCTGTTTGGTTAAGCTAAACAGCTTTAAGGAACGCCGAAGCAATTCTAAGGAACGCCGAAGCAACTTGATTTGGGAGAGTTTTTAATGGAATTTAAATATCGCTATCAGATCAGACCGTCCGATATATGGCAGGTCAGGATGTATTACGCATATGCTTCATATACGGCTATCGTAAACATCGTCTGCATAATATCTTCCATAGTGCTCATATTTGCGCTATGGAAGACATCGGGCTTCTGGTTTAGGTTTTTTATGCTTATCTTTCTTTCACTTTTCACCGTGATCCAGCCTCTGGTCATATACATCAGTTCATTAAAACAGGCAAAGGCTATGCAGGATGAGATGGAACTTGTATTTAATGACCGGGGGTTGGATATAACGGTCGGCTCCAAACATGAGCGGCATCCGTGGAAGGATATCTTAAGTATGACTGTGCGCCCGACACTGGTAATAGTATATACGGACGCAAATCACGGATATATCCTGACAAACAGGGTATTACAGGAAACCAGGAATGAATTCATCAGACTTGTCAGAGAAAAAAGGACACAAAATCGTCCGTGATATCTGTATATGACAGAGGAGGAAGCAAAATGGAAATGACATTTAGATGGTTCGGAGAAGGATTCGACACCGTCACACTAAAACAGATAAGACAGATACCCGGAGTTACGGGAGTTATAACTACTCTATATGATACTATGCCCGGAGAACTGTGGGAAAAAGACAGGATCAAAAAACTTAAGAAGACCGTGGAAGATGCAGGCCTTCATATTTCCGGTATAGAAAGTGTCAATATACACGATTCGATCAAGATAGGTGATAAAGACCGCGACATGTATATCGACAACTATATAGAAACATTGAGGAATCTCGGACAGGAAGACATACATATGGTCTGCTATAATTTTATGCCTGTCTTTGACTGGACGAGAACCGAACTTGCAAGACTCCGTCCCGACGGATCTACGGTCATGGCTTATACCCAGGAGGCAGTCGATGCACTGGATCCTGAGAAGATGTTTGAGTCTATTGCCGGTGATATGAACGGAACGGTCATGCCGGGATGGGAACCTGAGCGTATGGCCAAAGTTAAAGAATTATTTGAGATGTATAAGGATGTCGATGACGAGAAACTTTTTGCAAACCTCAAATATTTCCTTGAACGGATAATGCCTGTATGTAACGAGTATGATATCAAAATGGCTATCCATCCCGACGATCCGGCGTGGAGTGTGTTTGGCCTTCCCCGCATAATCATAAACAAAGAGAATATACACAGAATGATGAAGATGGTAGATGATCCCCATAATGGAGTGACATTCTGTTCGGGTTCGTACGGAACAAATCTTGAGAATAACCTTCCCGAGATGATACGTTCGCTTAAAGGTCGTATACATTTTGCTCATGTCCGCAATCTTAAATTTAATTCACCGACCGATTTTGAGGAATCGGCGCATCTGTCATCCGACGGAACTTTTGATATGTATGAGATCATGAAGGCTTTATATGATATAGGTTTTGACGGCCCGATAAGACCCGATCACGGAAGAATGATCTGGGATGAGAAGGCTATGCCCGGTTACGGCTTATACGACAGGGCACTTGGCGCAACATATCTTAACGGATTGTGGGAAGCCATTGTTAAAGATTCGGAAAGGGGGATCTGACATGAGACTGGACAGCGTAGGTATCAAGGATCAAAAAGCCTGGGAAGATAAGGGATACGAACTTCCTAAATTCGACAGACAGGCAATGATAGCAAAAACCAAAGAGAATCCGTTCTGGGTACATTTCGGCGCCGGAAATATCTTTCGTGCATTTCAGGCAGCTGTAGCACAGAAACTTTTGAATGAAGGTGTTATAGACAGAGGAATTACGGTAGTTGAAGGATTCGACTATGAGATCATCGAAAAAATGTACAGACCGCATGATGATCTGTCCATACTTGTGACCCTGAAGGCCGATGGAAATGTGGAAAAGACCGTTGTGGGAAGTATCGCGGAGTCCTGCATACTTGATTCCGAAAACGAGGTTGAATTTGACAGATTAAAAGAGATATTCAGAAAGGATTCACTTCAGTTTGCCACTTTTACGATAACGGAAAAAGGCTACAGTCTGCACGGAGGAAACGGACAGCTTCTCCCCGCTGTGGAAGAGGATCTTATGAACGGTCCGGTAAGACCTTCAAGTTACATGGGCAAGGTAGCTGCTCTTTTATATGAAAGATACAGAAACGGTGCAAAGCCGATCGCAATGGTAAGCACAGACAACTGCTCACATAACGGTGACAAGCTCGCCGCAGCGATAGGAACCTTTGCAAAGGAATGGGCAGCTAACCAAATAGCTGACAAGGGATTTGTTGATTACGTTAATGATGAAAGCAAGGTATCTTTCCCCTGGACAATGATAGATAAGATAACACCCAGACCCGATCCCACCGTGGAAGAAGTCCTTAAGAAAGATGATATAGAAGGCCTTGATAATGTCATAACGTCTAAGAATACATATGTCGCACCTTTTGTAAATGCCGAGGAGTGCGAGTATCTGGTAATAGAAGACAAGTTCCCTAACAAAAGAGAGCCTCTTGAAAAAGGCGGTTTCATCTTTACCGACAAAGAGACAGTCGATAAGGTTGAGAGAATGAAAGTCTGCACATGCCTTAATCCTCTTCATACCGCACTGGCTGTATACGGTTGTCTTCTCGGATATACCAAGATCGCAGACGAGATGAAGGATGAAGATCTTAAGAAACTTGTGATGGGAATAGGATACAGGGAAGGGCTTCCGGTTGTTACAGATCCCGGCGTCATAGATCCTAAGGAATTTATTGATACCGTTGTAAATGTAAGAATACCCAATCCCTTCATGCCCGATACGCCTCAGAGGATAGCGACCGATACATCACAGAAACTTCCGATAAGATACGGTGAAACGATCAAGAATTATATAAAGACAGGCAGAAATATCAGGGATCTTAAGCTTATCCCTCTCGTATTTGCAGGGTGGTTCAGGTATCTCTTGGGTATCGATGATGAAGGAAACGAATTTGAATTAAGTTCAGATCCTATGATAGATACTATAAGACCTTATGTTGCAGATCTGAAGATAGGTGAAAGCAGTGCCGAAGAGGCGAAGACTTCAATAGATCCTCTTCTTTCCGAAGAGAAGATATTTGGCACAGACCTTAAGAGCGCGGGATTATCCGAACTTGTAAAAGAATATTTTGCCAAACTCATAAGCGGTAAAGGAGCAGTCAGGAAGACTCTTAAGGAATACGTATAATGGATCTGCTCAAAGATAAAGTCAACAGGCAAAACTTCATTACATCCTATACTGCGTTTGTCATAAACGGAATGATGGCATTGTCCATCGGTTCCCTCCTGCCTTTTATCAGAGACGACAGGGGACTTAGTTATGCTTTTGCAGGTCTGATAGTCAGCCTGCATTCCGTAGGCAATCTGTGCTCGAGTTTTTTGTCGGGCACTCTTGCTGCCTGGATAGGAAGAAAAAAGAGTATTCTGATATTTGACTTTTTTATGCCGGTAGCATACCTCATGATATTGGCCGGCAAAAGCAATATATGGATCGCACTTGCTTTTTTCCTTACCGGATTTGCGAGAGGTGCAAACAGCAATTACTGTAATGCCGTGATAAATGCGATGGCACCCGGCAAAGCATGGATATTAAACGGCCTTCATGCGATGTTCTCGGTGGGAGCATTTTTGTTTCCTATAATACTCAGTGTTTTTACGAGAAACGAAGCTATGGGTTACAAGGCAGGGTGCATCTTTATGCTTATAATGGGCATAATAAGCTTTACACTTTATGCCTTAAGCCCGTCTGATACCAAAGCAGGTCAGGATGAAAAGGGTAATGATCAAAGCAGGGGAGACAGGAGTTTTGGATTTTTCAGGGAAAAATTATTCTGGCTTACCATCCTTACTCTTTTCTTCTATCTGTGTGCCGAACAGGGTGTGATCGGGTGGATGGTCACTTATTTTACGGATACCGGATTTATAAGTAAATCATTGTCGCAGATCACTGCGAGCATTCTGTGGATAATGATGCTGGCGGGGCGTCTCCTCATAGCGTTTCTTTCCGAAAAGATCGATAAGAAAAAACTGTTACCTTTTATGGGCATAGGGATCGTTATGTTTTTTGTTCTGCTCCTGTTTGCAAGAAACACGGCATTTATCGTGATATGCATAATGGGCTTTGGCTTTTCGATGGCCGGAATATATCCCACAACCGTTTCTTTTTGCGGAGATATCATCAAGAAGTATTCGCTCTCATGGAGTTTTATATTAACCCTTGCGAGCCTCGGTTCAATAATAATGCCTTCGGTGATCGGAAGGATAGCACAAAACTACGGAATATATCCGGGGATTTCATCTATCGCGGTCGCAGTTGTGCTCGATCTTGTATTTATACTTTTACTTTCAGGAGGAAAAAATAATGGCTGAATGTTCTTATTGTGACGAAGGCGAGCTGTTAGCACAGTTCGGGATTAAGATATGCGAACTTCCTATGTCCAAACTTATCCTTTTTAAGGAACAGAGTCATCCCGGCCGGGTGATAGTGGCTTGCAAAAAACATGTGGATGATATCACTGAACTCACTGCCGAAGAAAGGGCTCAGTATACGGAGGATATCAATCGCGTGGCTGTATGTATCAAAAAGGTTTTTGCTCCCGATAAGGTGAATTTCGGGGCATATGGTGATACAATGCATCATCTGCATGTCCATATCGTTCCTAAATATAAGGACGGATATGAGTGGGGCGGGGTATTTGCGATGAATCCTCACGAAAAAGAACTTTCCGATGACGAATATACGGAAATGATCGAAAAGATAAAAAACAATCTATAATATTTTTCTCAAGTTTTTTAATATTACCTGTTAAGATCCGCCTTCATTAAGCCGATATATGTTTAAAGATTATTTATAATCTGAAAAGGATTTCATGGTTTATCCACAAGGAGGTGGATCTTATGTCAGGTATCTGTGGCATGAATTCATATGCTTCTTATTTTGCATCCGGTTACTCTGCGAATTCAGTCGAAAAACATATCGAACAGGAACAAAGGAACAAACAGTTAAGAGATCTGGTCCGCTTAGCCGGGCAGACTTCGGATTTTAAAGACAGCTCCGGCAGGAAGGTTTTTGCCGGGTTTTCCGACGATCGGGTAAACGGTTTTCTTGATCTTTCAAAGGCTTCCGAGAGCAAAGCGGAAGAAAAATATACCAAGCCTTTAAAATACAATTATAAAGATGTCCAGTCCAAGATATTAAGAGCAAAGACATCTCTTAGTGCGGGACGTGCTCTTTTGTCCGCAAAGCGTAAGGTCGTAGAGATAAAACGAAAGATATCCGTCGGCGGAGGGGATGCCGAGGAACTGCAGCTTGCCCTGACTCACGCCAAACGTATGGAGATGGCGGCGAGAAAAAAGAAACATCATCTTGAACTTGAGGAAATAGCGGAAATTACAGGAAAAAGAGATGAGAGAGAAGACAAAGCCGAAGAAACGGGTGAAGATATAAAGAATGCGATGATCACCGCAAAGGAGGAAGAGATCGCCAAACAGGAGGATGCCATCTTTGATGAAAGGATGGAAATGCTCGAGGAAGCTAAGGAAGAGTTTAGTGAAAAAAGTGAACAGCTCTCGGAAGAGATGCTTGATGAACTGAATGAGATGATATCAAAGTTTGGCGAAGAGGAACTAAAGGAACTTGAGGAAGCAATGGAGATGCTTGAGAGCATGGAGGTCATTGATCCTCATATGAGTAAGGAGGATCTTGAGAAACTTAAGAAAAAGCACAGAGCTTCTGAAAACAAGGCTATCGTAAAAGCCAACATGGATTACCTGAAGGGTATGATCAAATTGCAGACACAGAGTAACACACATGTGCAAACATCATCATCTTCGGGATTTACGATACAGTCAGCTCCTGTGATGCTGCCGGCTGTTACAAGTGGAGTATCTTTAGACACATCAGGCATGAGCGGAACTTTTTCGGGATCTTCTTCCATAGATGTTTCAATCTGACAGGATATATGCATATATTATTTTTTCAAGACGTTTGTATAAATACAGACGTCTTTTTTGCCACTATGACGCATATTGCGTATATAATATACAGAGGGATTGATAATCCAAAAATAAGAGAGGGTAACAGATCATGGATTGGTTAAACAAGGAAAAGGTTTCGGAAGATATAAAAAAAACTAAAACATTTGATGCAAAGATAGATACTCAGGCAAAAGAAACGCTGGATTCCAGATCAGTATCGGGAAAAGAGTATGTTCATAAGGTTCGCGAGCAGCAGATCCCTGAACAGAAGATACCTAAACAGCAGATGCATAAACAGCAGATGCATAAACAGCAGATGATGGAAAAAAACGACATCAGATCAGACGGTGATGAAATAGCGGACGACTGGGCCATGATCGAGAATGTCGGCGAGGCGGAAATCAAGAGACGTACCGAGGCCGGCGAAAAATTGGATGTAGTGGGCGATGGGCTTATCCTGCTCAACATACAAAAAGAAAAGGAATATATCCGGAAAAACGGTGGAAAAGCTGATAAAGAAGCCGATAGAGTAAATGAACTCAGACAAAAGCTGCGTGCATCAAAGGGAATGCGTGTGAACAGGGCAGTTTCTCATATACCTCAGAGTTCAGCCTTAAGAAGCAGTTTCAGAAGCAGGGTCGGAACTAAAGAACGTTTAAGTAAGACTAAGAGAAGCAAAAAAATATATAATCCAAAATCCCGTTTATTCCAAAAGGCTGAGTGTGCAAGAACGATCAACCAATGTGAGAATCTGGTCGGAAGCCGGATGTTTGATGATATGACCGAGGCGATGAATAACCGTCGTATAGGCTGTGATAAGCAGACATTCCATGATCTGTCGGTATTTATGTATACCAAAGAAAAGGATGTGGAAAATAACAGGCAGCTGCTGGATCTGTATCTGGGCACGTCCAGAGATCAAAAGACGGGTGAGATCGTTGGCAGGGACAGAAATGCTGCGCTTGATATCATTACCAAGAGGCTGTTTGGTATAGATGTTTCAGATATAAATTTTGAAGATGACAAGCATATGGTTCAGTCGGCACAAAGACTTGAAGCTTTGGTGGGGTACGTCGGAGCATATGACAGACTTATGCGTGAGAATCCCGATTATCTTGAAGGTCTTGGCGATGAATTAAGAGAGAAGATAAGTGAGCGGATGCAGGAGCTGCGCTCCGTATCCGCATATTATATTGCGCGTAAGGAACTCTTGAACGATGAGTTGTACCGTACACATTATGATGATGAACTATCTATGAAAATCGATGAAAACAGTACGGATGAGGAACGTGCACTGGCAGAGAAACTGGTTAATGCATATGTTCTTGGTCAGAACTTCATAAGGATCAACAAAAATCCCCATCGTGAAATGATAAATCCCGGAGATCTTAAAATGATGGAACAACTGTCTGAAAAATTACAGGAGGATGCCTTAAAAAAACTTGATCCCGATGGACTTAGGGAATATGTGGAAAAAGCATATGCTTCCGGTGATTATCTTGCAGGAGGTATCAGAATTGTCGCGCATAATATTCCTTTGACCGGTGGAGAAGACTGGAAGTTAAAATCCGAACAGGGGTTAACGGATTCAAAAACGGAAAGCAAAATGAAACAATACGAACGGGAAGATATGGATTATATTCAACAGGAAGTACAAAAAAGGATTGGAAAAAACGCGTTACAACTCAAAAATCCTTATACGGGACATGCAGATGCAGGCCTTGCATTAAACCGTATTTATCATGCATTAAACAAATATAACTCAGGAAATTACGGAACTGACGACCTGATAGAGATTTTATGTAAAATGTTCGCACCGGCGGCTGAAAAAAATCAGCGACTTGATCCTGAAAGCAATGAGGTAAAGCAGTTAAACAGCGATTTTAAATGGGCGGTAAACGAGTATAAAAAGATATTGCTGAATGCATACAGGTGTTTGGATGCTTCGTTTGGCGACCTGCTTGGACAGCTATCTGTTATTGACGGTGCTGCTCTTTTTAGAAATTACGGTGATAAGTATACAGTGTATAGCGGACTTGAGCAGGATGCATTACAGATCGTCGCAGCAGATGAAAAAGCATCGGACAAGTATTTCGATGAAGATAATCCGGAAGACAGTGAGTTTATTTTCAGGCTTAATTACTTTAACGAAGTTGTATCCGTAGTTAAAATACCGTTTGTGTTTGTAACTGCAAATCGGAAATCAGATCTTGAATATATGCTCACTAATACGATCGAGGGTAAAAGAAAAAAGAATTCATATATATATACCCATCGCGCGGAAAATAATAAACTATTAAAAGGACCTTCAATGAGTCGTTCCCAGATGGCAGATTATAAAAAGCAACTTAAAACAAAGATGTCTGAGAATGAGTATAAAAACTATATTAAAAGGGTCGATAACATCAACTGTGACATAGGACAGGCTTTTGATCTTTTATGGGATCGCAAACAACTTGAATCATATAAGAATTATTTAAAAAAGAATGGGTACAACAGCGGAGAAATGCCCGGGCAGATCAAGACATCTTTGGAAATTCTCAGTTATATGAAGACCACGGATATATGGACTGATCCTTTTCTTATTAAGAATAAAGAACTGCGTGATAAGGTGATCTATGCCAGGGAAAACGTCCTGTATCTTGAGAAGATCGCAGAACTTTCCAAAGAATCGACAGATTTGGTAAAACGTCATCAAAACGGTGTTATGAATGATGACGAATATGAGGCTGCCCAAAAGGCTATAAAGGAAAAGGCCGGGAATATAAACAGTGTTTCCAATGATATGACGCTTGCATACGCACATGAAAATGCATTAAGAGAAGTACCGGTAAGTGTAGTTCCGGAGTATTCTGATGAGGCTTTAAGAGAGGCGTGGAAAGATTTTGAGAACATCAACATTGAGAGTTTTGCTTTTTCCGATTACGATGCAATAATAAGAAACTATCATTATAATCTTGAATTATGCAAAAAAGCTGAAGTGTTTGAGGGACTTTTAACTCAGGCCTTGCTTAGTGGAAAAACTCTTGACGATAAGACGATGCTTCCACTTCGAGCCAAACTGCGCTTTATGCATCAAATATCGGTGTTCTCACAGATGTTGAATGACCTGGTATGTGCCGATCCCTCTTTTGGGATTATGACGGAGCAGCAGAAAAAGGAAACTATCGAAAAAGCCGGAGAAGGGATGGAATTAAAGATATATCCTACCGGCAATATCGCTTCACTGTATAAGAAGTTTTTGACGGATATCAAGGATGAACATGCCAACAGGTCGGATATGATAAGAGCGGCATATTACCCTATTGATAAAAATGTGCCCTTAGAAGATGCAAATCCAGGTGAGGATCCGCATGAATCCACTATACCCAAAGCTGAGCTGGCCAGACGTAAAAAAGATTTTCAGAAGAATGCCTTTATTTTTGATCATCTCTCAAGACAGAAGCAGGAGTACACAAATTCATGTAACAGATCGATCATGGCGATCAGGGCAGACCTTGCAAGAAAAGGACAAAAGATCGTTGAACCTGATAGGACCGACAGAGATATGTTTGCATACAGGACTCCGGCAGAAGCCATTGAATTATACCGCAAATTAAAAGGTACAGATGATGAACGCCTGGAATTCTATACCGAGATGTACAATGAGGTCAAAAAGGTAAATCCCAAAGATTATGAACTTAAGAATTTTCAAGATGCTTATGCTGATTCTAAGATCCGTGAAAAAATGCGCGCTGCGTATATAGGATCGAATCTCAACACCCTTGAGGAAAAATTCGGGAAGCTTGTAAAAGACGGTAAATACCCTGACGGATATAATAGCCTTGAAGATTTCAGGGTACATCTTCATGCTACCTATAATGTGTTCACTACTTATAGCAACAGACTGACTGCTCTTACCACTTTGGGAGAAACCTCCGCTAACGGTGCACTCAGTCTCGACGATTATAAGAAAATGAATATAAAAGAGGTGTTGATTAGATATAACCATAAGACCATGCAGCAGGACGAAGAACACTTCATGGCGAGCAGGCTGTATCAGCCGATAGCAGGTCTTATGGCAAATAAGAAATATCTGGCAAATGATGATGATCCCGAAGGACCGGTTACAGGATTTGATGAAGACCTGGAGTCGGTATTTAAGGCGGATTATGATTATTCGGCTGATAGATACAGAGAAGAACTGCGTCGTGCAGCGGCTAAGGCAAAATCCAAGGCTACCGCTGAAGAGAAAAAGGCTAAACCTGAAGCTACCGCTGAAGAGAAAAAGGCTAAACCCGAAGCTACCGCTGAAGAGAAAAAGGAAAAATCCGTAGCTAACGCTGAAGAGAAAAAGGAATCCACCGAGGAAGAAGGGACCATCCTTACCCCGATGAATACTTTTTGGACAAAGGAAAAGAAAGAAGAACCTGCCGGAAAACCTTCTCCCGCAGCAAATAACCCGGACGCCGGAGTTGTTCAGGAAAAATATACCAAGGCTGAAAAAGCAAGACGGGAAAAGATCCTTAAAGACCATGGAATACCGGTACCAAAGGATCGTGACGAACTGGTAGTGCTTCGTAGCAATCATTACAGGAAAGAGTTTAAGATCATAGGTCAGGACGGAGTACTGCATACCGACTTTACATGGAACGACGACGTAAGTGCAGAACTTCGTGAGAACTATGACTGGCTCATGAGATACTACAGGTCAAAAGATAAGACCCTCAGAGAAAACGTAAAGGCCGGAGTTGTAGATATCCCTAAGTATAAAGACGATAAGGTATATAACGTAAAAATGAATATACCGGGAATGGGATCCGCATATGAGAGTCAGGGTACGCTCAACTGTTTTGCCTGCGCCGGGTCGGCTATGGTAAACCAGTATATCGCTCGCAGAAAAGGTGAAAAGAAAATAACACGCCGGGTAAATCAGTATGATTTCCGCGCTTTCAGACCCATGATCCGTAAGTATGATGAGGAGAAATTTGGGAATGTTATCGATAAGGGCACTTATTCATCTTATGTAAAAGACGTAAACCGTTATGCCGGAGCGGGTAAACGAACAACGGGAACCATTTTTGAAATGGGTGACTTTATAATGGAGAAACTTGAGGGAGAGGGCATAAAAGATGTCATGCTCAACAAGACGGTATTCATTCTTCCCGGAGTCGATGAGACTGATAAGAGAGATGATGTTAAGTTAAGCAATCAAAGAGTTGTCTTTAAACAGAAACTTAACGAGATCATTTCCGGCGGTTCTGTAGCCGGAATGCTCACGGCACATGGAACATATGCCCATTATATTACTCTGACAGGAATAAATGGCGATAATGTGGAATACTATGATTCGTACCCGTATTCTTCCAAGCCGAAGTATACTAAAGTGGATGAACTGATGAAGAGGGGTGACAGGGTCGAGCTTAACTGGATATCCGAAAAGAAAACAGCCGAGGAAATGACAGAGCAATATCCTAA
The DNA here is from genome assembly GCA_024691305.1 of Lachnospiraceae bacterium. Lineage (GTDB taxonomy): Bacteria > Bacillota > Clostridia > Lachnospirales > Lachnospiraceae > XBB2008. The sequence continues at coordinate 28,524 of JAILNS010000039.1, forward strand.
TCTTATTTATGATGTGGAGAGCGGTTATGAAGTTAAGGAATATGATGATAATCTTATAGGTAATACAGCTGCGCATACAAGAGGCATCACCGTAAAGAGAGAAGAAGATGATCTTGATCCGGGCATGGAAGGTATCACCGAGATGGTCTATATCCCCGATGAAAAGATGCATATCGAGAAGGAGACCATAGAAGAGAACTTAAACAGCCTGATAGTTCCTGCCGCAAAAGAGGCAAACAAAAAAACGTCAGATAAGAAAGTAGCAACTAAAAAAGAGACAAATAAAAAGGTATCGGCTAAAAAAGAGGAATTAAAGAAAGAGTCGGAAGAGTCCCTGTCTGACGATATTTATATTGAAGACGAAAATATTTCTGAAGGCGATCTTTTTGGTGAAGTAAAGGAAAAGGAACTGGATCTTTCGAAACTTGAGTATCAGGATGACGGAGAAATGGATACGGAAGATTATCTGGCAATCGATAAATCACTTATGACGCAGGCTAAAAAGACTACCTGTAAAAAAGGCAAATTCTCAGTTAAATTTGAAAAGGAAGCTGAGAAATTTTCGGAAGCGCTCAATTTGTGGGCCGGTGAGAGTACTCCCGAAGAAGAAAAATTGTTTGAATTGATGGGAATAAGGGATATTATTGACTGTGTATATGTATATAACACTCCCATAGCGGAATTCGTAAAGAAAAAATACGGATATTCGGGCAACGATGTTAAAGTATTGAGAAGATATGCCGCATATTTCGCCGGAAAGCAAAATCATCCCCTTATATTTGTAAGACCAACCGTTAAAAATGGTATGCCGAATGTACTCGTTGAGGTAATAAATATAGACAATGAGTATACTACCGACCAGGAATATTCTGATTCAGTATCATACAGAGCAGCCGGTATACAAAGTAAGGATGAAATGCTAAAATCTCCGGGTAAAATACTGCTTAGTACCAGAGCTGCATTCAGAGAGATGAGAGGAATGAACTTACCTTCCGTTACGGAGATGGAAAAGTCTTTACTGAATTTGACGGATGTAATCCCGAAAGGCAATTCCCTTTTTGTTCAACTCTTAAATTTGTATGAGTCATACTGTAATCGTATCGAAAATGTATGTTATTCTCCGAAGCTGAAGATGATCGATCAAAAAAATGCAAAACTACTTCGAAGCGAAGCAAATGATATGATAAATACCTTTAATTACGCAATGCGTAATATGAACAAATCGCAAATAAAAAAGATCGGACCTGCTATCGATAATGCGATAACAGTTGTACAGAAACAGCTAGACATGATCAATAATGCTATGGAATCCGCCAATATGAATATCAGAAAAGGCGGAAAAGAATCTATTGAAAAGATTTTGGGATCGGATAAATGATAAGTACACTTATAACTACAGAAAATTCAGGATTATTTTTGCCGACAGTACCGGATGAAGTACTGTCGGCAGGTGATGTGTTCCTGGGGGCCGTTGATGAAGATACCGATACCGCATGCGGAGTGCTTGCCGCAGAGGTTGTCGAAGGTGATATCATGGCCATCCGCTACTTATATGTAAATAAAAAGTGGCGTATGAACGGAGCGGCAGGCAAACTTCTTGATATGCTTACCGATATCGCACATTCGGCGGGCGCTGCAGAGATAATATGCAATGCCGTAAGGCCTTGCCCTGATCCTTCAGATAGCGCCGAACAGACGACAGGAATGCCCGACGATGGCATGTATGAGTTTCTTACAGGTAACGGATTCGAGGAGATAGAAGAACTGCGAACCCCGTTATTTGAGTTTAATATTTCGGATATTAAGCCTAATCCAAACAGTGTTCTTTTGAATATGGTCTCTGTGTCTGATGTTTCCGAAGATATATGGAAACAGATAAGTTTCGCCTCTTCTTTAAGTTCCGATGATTATATCGATGATCTTAGTTTTGTGGCCTTTGATAACAGAAAAAATTATCTTGGACATATTCTTGTCCGTATGGATGATAATGGACTGGTAATAGAATCCTTAAATGCCGAGGGAGACCATTCATCCCTTACCATTAATTCTATTCTTGAACGTGTCTATGAGGTGTGTAAGAGCCTGGCTGATGAAGATGTACCGGTAAGAGTGCCGGCACAAAGCAATTCCATACAGAGTCTTCTTATGAAAATTACCGGTAGTAAGGCAGTAAAACTTGGAGATCATACACTTCTTAGCAAGATGATCTGATCATATGGACAAACATATCTTATTAAACAATCTGGACCGTATACATACGACCGAAATGGGGGTGGACAGGATAAAGAAGAACCTGTCTCTTAATGATGATGCGGATGTTTTGGACCTTTGCAGAAAGATGATCTCAGATGATAATGCAGTTATCGGAAGGCAGGGGAAGAACTGGTATGTTCGTATTGATGGTTGTGTACTCACTGTGAATGCGAACAGCTATACGATCATTACTGCCCATAGGGAGAAATGATCATGGAAAGACCTGCTTTTGACACCATAAATGATTATTCGGAATTTGAAAAATATTACTGGTACAGAGAAGAACTGATCCGGATATGTAAAGAACACGGGCTTAAGTCATCCGGCAGTAAGATAGAGTTACTTAAGGTGATAGAAGCTTTTTTTGATGGAAATAAGATACTTCCTGATAAAAAAACAATCAGGGATAAAAACACACAAAAAAGTGACCGCCATACAAAAGAACTGACTTTGGACACAGGTCTCATAGAGTGCGGGTTCACATTCGGTAACAGATTCAGAGAATTCTTTTCTGCACAGACCGGTGATGAGAAGTTTAAATTCAATGTGGACATGGTGGCAACGGTAAAGGCTGTCAAGGAAGAAAATGACATATCATTTACACTTGGCGATCTGCTCGAAATATATTATGGCAAAAAAGAATATGTTAAATATGACAGATCGGAACTCAAATGGAATAAATTCGTAAAGGATTTTCATACCGATAAGTCAACTGCTGTCTATAAAGAACGGCTTAAGGCCGCTGCTGCGTTATGGAAGATCGTCAGAGATTCTGATATGAAAAAAGAGTATTCTCATGAACTGTATGAGACATACAAAGAAAACCTGACTGAATATATATAAAGAAACTCAGCCGAATACATAAGAGGAAATTTATGAATATAAGAGAACTTGAAGAGAGTGAGACGGAAGTCTTAAAGGATTTTTTGTATGAGGCCATTTTCATTCCCGAAGGTGTAGAGGCACCCGACAGGGATATTATAAATCAGCCTGAACTTAAATTATATTACGAAGACTTTGGGAACAAAAAAGCCGATAATTGTCTTGTTGCCGATGATGATGGCAGAGTGATCGGGGCTGTATGGACGAGGATAATGGACGATTACGGCCATGTTGATAATGACACTCCGTCGTTTGCGATATCTTTATATAAAGAATACAGAGGCCGGGGCATCGGAACCGAACTTATGAAACGTATGTTGGATAGCCTTAAGTCACAGGGATATGAAAGGGCATCATTGGCAGTGCAAAAAGCAAATTATGCAGTGAGAATGTACAGTAAGGTCGGATTTGAGATCGTGGATGAGAACGAAGAAGAGTACATAATGGTGTGTGAATTATGACCCCGGAACTGACATGCCGGAATGGTTTTGCTTAAACCGGTATTATTTGCGAGTATGATAAAAGAATTAAACTAAGTATATTTTTGCACTTGACGTATCGGTTAGTCTATGCTAACATCGTTAGCGAACCATGATAACTAATCGCGATAACTAAACACGATAACTTATCATTTAGCTATCGGTTACAACTGAAAATCAGGGAACAGTAAGAACAAACAGACCGATCATCATGCAGGATTTTTTAAAAGACCGAAATAAGATTCATTATATTAAAAAGATAAAGAGACCGTAAGGTCTCTTTTATTTTTGTTAGTTAACAAAAATATATTTTGATAACTAAAAAAGGAGGAAATATGCCGAGAGATAAAACAGACACGCATATACGTGTAATGGAGGCTGCGAGAAATGAATTTTTGGAAAAGGGCTTCGAAAAAACTTCGATCAGAGATATAGGTGCAAATGCAGGGATCACCTCTGCGGGACTGTATCGTCATTGTACAGATAAGGAGGATCTTTTTTATCAGGTGGTGCAGCCTGCGATAGATGCCCTTGAGGAATGGATAGGGAATCACATAAGGAAGTCATACAGAAGCCTTGAAGAAAATGACTATAACGGAATAAACAGCCAGTCCGAGATAGATATGGTTCGCGAGGTTGCAATTCCGTACCGGACGGAATTTAAGCTTCTTCTTACCAAAAGTGCCGGAACAAAGTACGAAAATTTCATTCATACCATGGTCGAAGAGCATGAGCAGAAAATGTGGGAAGGACTTAAAAGTATAGAATCCCATGGATTCCCTGTAAAAAAAGTAAGTCATGAAGAACTGCATATACTGCTTAGTGCATATATCACTGCTTTGCTTGAACCGATAGTGCATGACTATGATGAAGAACGCATAGACCATTACCTTGACACGGTGGAAGCGTTCTTTATGCCGGGGTGGCATCAGCTTCTGGGAATATAGGAACCCCATGGATAAGAAGTATTGAGGATACGTTATACAGATTAAGAATATTTTTATGAAAGGACAAACAAACTGATGAAAGTAAAGAAAAATGCTTTAAAACTTCTGGTACCTTATATGGACAGGTATCGGGGGTTGATAACACTGGGGCGCGTATTGGCTGCAGTGAGTGCTCTGGTAGCTTTGGCAACTTATTATGAGATCTGGAAGATACTAAAGGTAGCGATAGAAGGGACACAGGTCGGGACGATCCCCGCGATGGGCTGGAAAGCAGTTGGGATAATGATCCTCTCGATGCTGATATATATAGTGGCCTTGATGTGTACCCACATTTCGGCTTTTCGTATTCAGGCTACGATGAGAAAAAAACTCATGAAACATATAATGTCTCTTCCTTTGGGTATATTTGATGAAGAGGGCAGCGGAAAGATAAGGCGCATTGTAAACGATTCTACAGCCGCTACTGAAACGTATGTGGCACATAATCTTCCCGATAAAGCAGTAGCCGCAGCAACTCCTTTTGGTCTTTTGGTACTTATGCTTGCATTTGACTGGAAGATCGGTCTTTTATGTCTGATCCCCATAGTGATCGGTTTTATATTCATCATGGGCATGATGGGACCCAAGATGCAGGAGAACATGAAATATTACCAAAATGCGATGGAAGAGATATCAAACGAAGGTGTTGAATATGTTCGTGGTATTCCGGTGGTCAAGACTTTCGGCCAGACAGTGTTTAGCTTTAAACGATTCGGAAAGGCAATAGATGAATTTACGAATTGGGCCATTGCTTATACAAATTCGGTATCGGGCCCCATGGTCAGATTTATGACAGCGATCAACGCTGTATTTGCGGCCCTTATAGCAGGTGCATATTTTTACGGAAAGAACGGAGTTTCTCCGAAACTTGTATTGAATATGATGTATTACATCATCGTTTCTCCGCTTCTTACGGTTGCGATGACCAAGCTTGCATACTCGGGCGAGCAGGAAATGACAGTAGTTGATGCTATTGAGAGGATAGATCACATTTTTGATATTGAAGCACTTAAGGATGATGGCAAACTTAACATGTTACAGACCGGTGATATAGTTCTGGACAACGTGACTTATCGTTATCCCGGTGCAAAAAAAGATGCGGTAAAGGGGCTTACGGTGAAGATCCCCGCGGGTTCTCATGTGGCATTTGTGGGGCCGAGCGGTGGCGGCAAAACAACTACGGCCCAGCTGATAGCAAGATTTTTTGATGTGACTGACGGAAGTATAAGCATAAACGGAACCGACATACGGGATATTTCCGCGGATGAACTGATGAAAAATGTATCTTTTGTATTTCAGGACAGTCATCTGCTTAAAACTTCTATCGCCGATAATGTGCGCCTTGCAAAACCGGATGCAACTGACGCAGAAGTTATTGACGCACTAAAAAGAGCACAGTGCATGGATATCATTGAAAAACTACCTGAGGGTATAAATACAATGATCGGAGCTAAGGGAACCTATCTTTCGGGAGGCGAGCAGCAAAGGATCGCAATAGCCAGAGCGTTTTTAAAGAATGCCCCTGTGATAATCTTAGATGAGGCAACCGCTTTTGCCGATCCCGATAATGAAAGCAGTGTACAGAAAGCGTTTGAAGAACTTTCAAAAGATAAGACCGTTATCATGATCGCACACAGATTAAGTACCGTGACGGATGCAGATATGATCTTTGTTTTGGAAAACGGAAGCTGTACCGAGTCCGGAACACATGAAGAACTAATGAATATGAACGGACGGTACAAATCTATGTACGATGAATACGTTAAGTCAGTACAGTGGAAGGTAGGTGCATGATCATGGTAGAAAAATTACAACACAAATACGCGTTATCTAAAGAGGGTGCCAGGAGTCTTATAAAGGCATGCGCGGCCTGTACGGTTTCTTATATTGTTCTGATGATGCCTGCCGGTATATTGTATCAGCTTATCAAGGATCTTTTGTCGGGCGAGATGAGCAGGTCTCATATCATCATTTATATAGCAGGGACCATACTTATTCTTGCATGCATAGCCATATCACAGAAAATACAGTACAATGCGACCTTTTATTCAACATATGTTGAGAGCGGGATAAGGCGTAAGAATCTTGCGGAGCGATTAAGAAAGTTGCCGTTGTCATATTTTGCCAAAAAGAATCTTACCGATCTTACGACAAATATACTTGCGGACTGTTCGCAGATCGAGACCGCTTCAAGTCATTGGATCCCGGAGCTGATAGGTGCCGTTTTATCCGTTATCATCATGGGTATCAGCATGTTTTTCTTTTTTGATCCCAGACTTGTTCTGGCCAGCTTTTGGGTAATACCTATGGCATTTTTGATCATATATTCTTCATCCGGGCTTCAGAAAAAAGCAGTGCGAAAGAATGTTGAGGTACGTCTTGAAATGCAGGATGGTATTCAGGAATGCATAGAATCCATGAGGGATCTCAGAGCCAATCATGCAGATGAAAAATACTTAAAGGGATTAAATCTAAAGATAGATAAAGTCGAAAAGCAGGCGTTGGTCACAGAAGTGTCTATGGCAGTCTATGTATCAAGTGCTCAGATGCTCTTAAAGATAGGAATAGGAACAACTGCTCTTGTTGGCGGAATATTATTTGCAAAAGGAGAGATAGATATCCTGACCTTCTTCCTGTTTTTAATGGTGGTATCGCGTCTTTATGATCCCATGAGCATAAGTCTTCAGAATTTTGCCGCGATCATTGCAACCGAGATACAATGCGAAAGACTTGATGAAGTGTTGTCCCATCCGATACAGACGGGAGAAGAGAAACTTTCAAACAACGGTTATGATATATGTTTTGATCATGTGAGATTTTCTTATTCAGAGGATACAAATGTTCTTTCGGATGTTTCATTCACGGCTAAACAGGGTGAGGTTACGGCACTTATCGGTCCCAGCGGAGGCGGTAAGACTACGGTATCCAGACTTGCTTCCCGCTTCTGGGATATTGATGCGGGTAAGATAACCGTAGGTGGTATGGATATATCGAAGATCGATCCGGAGATCCTTCTTTCCATGTATTCGATAGTATTCCAGGAAGTAACGCTTTTTAACAACTCTGTCCTTGAAAATATCCGTATCGGCAAAAAAGATGCGACCGACGAGGAAGTTCTGGCAGCCGCAAAACTGGCTAACTGTGATTCTTTTGTACAGGACCTGCCGGAAGGCTATGCTACCATGATCGGTGAGAACGGTTCGGAATTATCGGGAGGAGAAAGGCAGCGTATTTCGATCGCCCGCGCATTTCTTAAAGATGCACCGATAATACTTCTTGATGAGGCAACGGCATCACTGGACGTTGAAAATGAAACAGTGATACAGGAAGCGTTATCCAAACTGATAAAAGATAAGACCGTACTTATCATAGCCCATCGTATGCGTACGGTCGAAGGAGCCGATAAGATAGTTGTCTTAAAAGACGGAACGGTTGCAGAGTGCGGTTCTCCCGATGAATTAAACAACAAGCCCGAAGGTATCTTTAAGCATATGAGAGATATCCAGCTTGAGACAGCTAACTGGAAGATGGCATGATATATAAGGTATAATACTGATTATGTCATATTAAATACAGGAGATAAAATATGAAACTTAATCAGAATTTCAGCCTTATAGTAAGAATACTTGTCGGAGCATATCTTCTTTATGCGGATTATTCGGTATATGATGATATGCTCCTAAAAACCGGTGCACAAAAGATCCTGCTTATTGCGGTGATGCTGCTGTTTCTCGTCGCGGGTGTTGCTTTGATAGTTACTTCCCTGCGCTCTCTATACGCGTCATCCACAAAAAAGGATGATGAAGACAAGGAATGATCATCCGGTCGGATTCTATATTTTGTGTATGGTAAAAGTTTATAAATTTCTTTATTTATTTATGTAAAAATTAAATATATTATGCAATGTGCATAGAAAAGTACACTTTTTCTGTTGACATTAGTGTCAGACTGTAATAAACTCCAATGGATGTTTTAGATTAATCAAAAATAATTTACGCATCAAGAGAACACAATCCAAACATTAGGGAGGTAGAAAATGAAAAAGAAGTTACTTAGTGTAATACTGAGTGTAGCTATGGCAGCTACTCTTCTTGTAGGATGCGGGAGCGCAGCAACTGACACAGCAGCTACAGGAAGTTCAGACGCAGCAGCTACTGACACAACCGGTGCAGGTAAAAGAGTTGCAGTTGCAATGCCTACACAGTCATCAGAAAGATGGATCAACGATGGTGCCAACATGAAGGCACAGTTAGAGGAACTTGGATATGAAGTAGATCTTCAGTATGCAGAAGATGATGTTCAGATGCAGGTTTCACAGATCGAGAACATGATCGCAGCAGGTGCTAACTGCCTGGTTATCGCAGCAGTTGACTCAAGTGCTCTTGTAAACGTCGAAGCTCAGGCTAAGGATGCAGGTATTCCGATCATCGCTTATGACCGTCTTCTTATGGACACAGATGCTGTTTCTTATTATGCAACATTCGATAACAAGGGTGTTGGTACAGCAATCGGCGAGTACATCAAGGCAAACGCTACCAAAGATGGCAACAAGGGTCTTGATGCAGTTAAGTCAGCAGGCCTTACAATGAACGTTGAGTTCTTAATGGGTTCACCTGATGATAACAACGCTCTTATGCTTTACAACGGACTTATGGAAGTACTTAAGCCTTATCTTGATGACGGTACTTTAGTATGTAAGTCAGGCCGTACTTCATTCGAAGATACCTGTATCTTAAGATGGTCACAGGAAACTGCTCAGCAGAACATGGAGAACTATCTTACAGGTTTCTATGCTGATGAAGATATCGACATCGTAGCAAGTGCATTTGACGGTTTTGCATACGGCGCTAAGGCAGCTCTTGAAGGTGCAGGATACACTTCAGAGAACTGGCCTATGATCACAGGTCAGGATGCCGAACTTATGGCAACCAAGAACATCATTGCAGGTTCTCAGACAATGTCTATCTACAAGGATACAAGACTTCTTGCTTCCAAGTGTGTTACAATGGTAGAGGCAGTTGTTAATGGTTCAGAGCCTGAGATCAATGATACAGAGCAGTACAACAACGGTAAGATAACAGTTCCTTCATATCTGTGCACACCTGTAGCTGTAGATGTAAACAACTACAAGGAGATCATCGTAGACGGTGGTTACTACACAGAAGCTCAGTTATCTGAATAATCCCGATTTTATTGCTTGAAATCAATTACGGGCGGCAATCAACATGCCGCCCGTTTTTATCTTAATATGATCTTTTAATGTTAAGAAAAATATACGAGAAGGAAGGAAGTGCAGAATGTCGGAAACTATTTTGGAAATGAACCACATAACCAAAGAATTCTCCGGGGTTAAAGCTCTTGATGATGTTAATCTCAAGGTCGAAAAGGGCGAGATACACGGTCTGTGTGGTGAAAACGGTGCCGGAAAATCCACTCTTATGAACATTTTGTCGGGCGTATACGGTCACGGAACGTACTCCGGTGAGGTTATCTATAAGGGCGAGGAATGCAAGTTCAACAACATTAAAGACAGCGAAGCTAAGGGTATAGTTATAATACACCAGGAATTGGCGCTGAGTCCTCTTCTTTCGGTAGCTGAAAATGTATTTATCGGAAATGAGCAGACTAAGATCAAAGGAGTTATCGACTGGACCGAGACCAGAAAAAGGGCGGCAGAGATGCTTGCAAAGGTTGGCCTTGAAAATGAAAACGTTAATGTACCGGTCGGTTCTTTGGGTGTAGGTAAGCAGCAGCTTATCGAGATCGCCAAGGCTATGGCCAAGAAGGTAGACCTTCTTATTCTTGACGAGCCTACCGCGGCGCTTAACGATGAAGAGAGCCGTAAACTTCTTGATATAATGCTGGATCTTAAAAAACAGGGAGTTACATGCATAATCATTTCCCATAAACTTAATGAGCTTGAATATGTCTGTGATGCACTGACCATTATAAGAGATGGTCATACGATCGAAACACTTAAAAAAGGCGTCGATGATTTCAGCGAAGAACGCGTTATCAAGGGTATGGTAGGTCGTGAACTTACCAACAGATATCCCGCAAGAGAGGGCGTTACAGTCGGAGATGTAATTTTTGAGGTAGATAATTGGAATGCATTTCATCCTGATGATGCCGAAAGACAGATGATCAAGGATGTTAATATAAAAGTCCGTGCAGGTGAAGTTGTAGGCCTTGCAGGACTTATGGGTGCCGGTAGAACAGAATTTGCGATGAGCGTATTCGGCAAAAGCTACGGACAGAAGATTTCCGGAACCGTAAAGATCAACGGTAAGGAAGTCAAACTCGATTCCGTTAAGGATGCCATAGATAATAAACTTGCATACGTGTCCGAGGACAGAAAGACGTACGGACTTGTCCTTATCGACAGTATCAAGCAGAATATGACGATGGCGGCACTCAGAAACTTTTTCTCCAAAAAGGGTGTCGTTAACCAAAATGAAGAAATAGTAGCTGCCGAAGAATACAAGAAACGTATAAACGTTAAATCCAATTCCATAGAGCAGGTAGTAGGATCTCTTTCCGGAGGTAATCAGCAGAAGGTTGTACTGGCTAAATGGATGCTTACCCAGCCGGACGTGCTTATTTTGGATGAGCCTACAAGAGGTATCGATGTAGGTGCCAAGTACGAGATATATTGTGTCATAAACGATCTTGCCAAAGCAGGAAAAGCAGTTATAGTAATTTCATCGGAAATGCAGGAGATCATAGGAACCTGTGACCGTGTATATGTTATAAACGAAGGCGAGATCGCCGGAGAATTGTCAAAAGATGAAATAACTCAGGAAAAGATAATGCAATGCATTATGGCACATAACAGAAAGGGTGAATGATATGGAAAGTAAAAAATATGTTAATGTGGATATGAAGCAATACGGCATGTTCATTGTGCTTATTGCTGTTTATGTTATTTTTGCGATTCTGACCGGCGGAAAGAATATGTCATATGCAAATATCAATAACCTGATAATGCAGAACGGATATGTTGTCATTCTTGCGGTTGGTATGCTCCTTTGTGTATTGACAGGTAACGTTGACCTTGGTGTAGGATCTGTAGTTGCTCTTTGCGGTGCTGTTTCGGGTATCATGCTCGTAGATATGAAGACGAATATGTGGGTAGCTATAATCATGGCACTCCTTATAGGTCTTTTATGCGGAATGTTCGCAGGCTTCTTTATAGCTATCATGCATGTTCCGCCATTCATCGTAACACTTGCAACAATGCTTATGGGCCGTGGCGCTACATATACGATCCTTAAAGCTCAGACCAAGGGTCCGCTTCCGGAGAATTATAACTTTATCGGAGCAGGTTTCCTTCCCTCTATCAAGGTTCCTTTCGGAAACGGTACTATCGATATCCTTTGCATAATCGTTGCACTGGTAGCATCTGTATTTGTTGTCTTTAATGAACTTAAGGGAATCCAGACCAAGAAAAAATATAATTTTGCACTTAATCCTACATGGCAGCTTATCGTAAAAGATGCTGTTCTCATATTCATCATATGGTTCGTATTCTATAAGATCGGCAGATATAACGGTATTCCTTTTGTACTTCTTATAATGTGCGTGATCGTAGGATTGTATTACTTTATAACAAGTAAGACTGTTGCCGGAAGACAGATCTATGCTCTGGGTGGTAACAGAAAGGCAGCTCAGCTTTCCGGTATCAATACCGATAAGGTTTTCTTCTGGGTATATACCAACATGGGTGTTCTTGCCGCTGTCGCAGGTATCGTATTATCGGCAAGAAACGGATCGGCTACTCCTAAGGCCGGTGATCAGTTCGAAATGGATGCCATCGCATCATGTTACCTCGGTGGTGCAGCAGTTGCCGGCGGTGCCGGAACTATCATGGGTGCCGTTGTCGGTGCGTTCATCATGGGTATCCTGAACAACGGTATGTCATTGTTCGGATGGTCAACCGATATTCAGAAGATCGTCAAAGGTGCGGTTCTTCTCGGTGCGGTTACGGTAGACCTTATGTCCAAGAGAAAGAAATCCTGATCTTTGAAATGTTTTTAAGTAAATAATCAGCAAATTAAAACACAGGCGGTTTATTCGCCTGTGTTTTTGTTTTAGCTGCCACGGTCTGTCTTAAGGCTGTATATTATTTCTGAAAGATCATTTTATCTCTTCAAACATCTTTTTGTATTCTTCCGAAGTTTCAAACAGTTCATCCAATACTGCGTTATTCCATGGAGTCATCAGGTCTTTTATGGCAAGCTTATCGGAAATACCGATCGTCATATCGTAAAAATCCGCAACCAGCTGTCTGCTTCTTGATTCATCGTCTGTGGCTACCATACCGAGTATGCTTCTGTAGGTGCCGTCATCACACGTTTTTAGATAACACGCAGCGGTATTTCTGTATTCACGATATAACTGCTCTTTTTCGATATCCTTATAGGTATCATATTTGTCAAGCCCCAGGGAGGTGCTTATATCATTCAGATATTTTTTGATCATAAATCTGACCATTACCGCATTCTTCATAAGATACGGGAGATTGATACACTGCAAAAGAAAATTATCCGAATCACTTTGATGTCTTTTTTTGGGTGTATATCTGAGTTTATATATTTCTTTTACAAAAGTCAGTTTGTAAAGCTCATCAAGATTTCCCGAAGCGGTAACGTTCTTTTCGATGGAATCAAGTATGCTGCTTCGTTTATCCGGATCTGTTTCCCTGTAATATTCATTGTATAAGTTTTCGATGTGTTCCATATTAAAGTATCATACAGGATTTTGAAAAATATGTCATCAGGATGGAGCAAGACCTTTAGATAATGATGAATTTTTGATATAATCATAGTGTTTTATTATTTATTTAGAGTGATGCTCATGGAATTTAAGGATTCACGGTCAGATCATGTTTCCGATGTAGCACATCTGGTCGTTTTATATGCATTTACCATAACTTCATTATTTCTCATAGCAGAGACATTTATCAAAGGCTGGGACAAGTTTATAGTTCCCGTAGTACTATGCCTTTTGGTATTTTCCTGGTATCTGAATCTGATGCAAAAATATACCGGTATACAGCGTATATGGTTGTATGCCATGTTTATGATGCTGTGTTATTTCATATACGGTATCCATCAGTCGGATTTTACGATCATTTCGGTCTCAATAGTCATCATAATCCTCGTATTTATCATATGCCGCGTTCGCAGTCTGATATGGATGGCTGTATTTGCTTATTTTTTCACTGTGTTCTTTAATATCGCACAGGCAAAAGTACGGTGGGAGGAAGCCTACGATCTTACTTTGGCGGAATTGATACTACAGGCTTCTTTGGTAATTCTTGCGGGAGTGATAGCGCACTTTTTTGTTTCGGAAAGAAAAAACGAAAGATTACAGGCCGAAGAGAATGAGGCTAAGACCCAAAAGAAGGAAGAACTGTCAAGAGAGCAGATCAGGGTATTTGCCAAAGAACTCGGTAAACTGGGGAATGATACAAAGGGAGAACTTCTGATCCTTAAGAAGGCGATATCCCAAACGATCGGTGATGACAAACTTCCGTATGACATGGATCGTCTTTTTTCCATGGAGGATATATTGGGATCACAACTTACGGATCTTAAGGATTTCTCTGATATGATATCGGACAATATCGATATCCGTGATGAGGTCTATGAGATAATCGATCTGCTCGAACAGGCCAGACCCGAGAAAGGTGCGGAGGGTCCACGGTCATCCGTTGATCTTGTCATAGACATAGATCCCATGACCCCCAAGGCGATGGTCGGAGACCGTGAAAAGATCATAAAGATATTAAGACATCTTATTTTGAATGCTTTTAGATACACGGAGGAAGGCGGGATACTGGTAAGGGTATTTACCCGTTTCCATGCAGATGAATGCAATCTTTGTATCGAGGTCACAGACACGGGAATAGGAATAGAGAAAAATGAACTGGAAAGACTTATCAGACAGATAGATGAAAGAAGAACAGCAGGGTACAGACCCGGCGGCCTTGGGATGGGACTTTATCTTGTCAGCGGTTTTGTAAGAGCCATGGATGGTTTTTTTAAGATCGAGAGCAAGTGGGGCGAAGGAACGCAGGTAAGCATCAGTATACCGCAGAGAGTTTCCGATGCCGTTCCCTGTATGTCATACGACAGGAAATCCGGTATCTGTGTCGTATATGAAGACCGGATGAATCAAAATAACGCTGTCAGTGGATTTTACGAAGATCTTTTCAGGCATCTTACGGAGAAACTGGATATCCCGGCATATGCGGTCAAAAATGAAGAAGAAATAAAAACGCTCATAGATGCATATCCGAAGGTCTGTTTGTTTGTTGAGCAGTCTTATTATGAAGTGGCGGTTCCCTTTTATGAAAGTTTAAAGGATGTATATCTCATCATACTTGCGAACAGAGAAGTTAGCATTCCGGAGGGGAGTATAGCACACATACAGCATAAGCCCACGGCTACTTCGGAAATACTTCATGCCATAGGGCTTGCAGCCAAGACCGGAAACCGCAGAAGACGAAGAGATGATAATTTAAGAGCAGACAAAACCGATCTTAAGATCCCGGTTGAGAGTCTAATTGAACGAAGGATCAGACAGACGGGCATACGAAAGGTCATGATAGTAACCGACAGTATGTCAGATATGCCTTTTGATATTTCACGAAAAAGAGGGATCCCCGTTATTCCGTTTAGGATATTTACCGAACGTGCAAGCTTCCTGGATGATACGGAGATATCCCAGGAAGGGGCATTAAAATATATGGAAGATCATCCCGGATTATATTCAAATGCACCCGATGAAGAAGAATTCCGTATTTTCTTTGAAAAAAATCTTAGATTTGCCGAGAATATCATATATATCAGCACATCCAAAAAGGTCAGTGTTGCATATGAGAGAGCAATTAAGGTCGCTGAAAAGATGAAGAATGTGACTGTCGTTAATTCGGGACAGGTTTCAGGCGGAGTGGCATTAATGGCTATCAAGGCCGACGAGCAGGCTCGTATGGGCAAGAATACGAAAGAGATAGTCGAATACATTGAAAGCATACGTCCGAAGATCAAAACATCATTCCTTATAGATAATCTTGATCATCTGGCATATGTCGGGCGTGTCAATAAAGCAGCCGCACGCATAATGCGCTCTTTGATGTTTCATCCCGTTATGTCCGTTAAACATGATGTAATGATTCCTGTAGGCGGTTATATGGGAAGTATGACCGGCGCAAGGGAAACATATATACATAAGACTTTGAAAAAAATAGAAACAATGGACAAGTCCTGTGTGTTTACCAGTTCCATAGGGATGAACGATCATTTCCTGAAAGAGTTGGAACAACAACTGATGACGGAAGGATATTTTGATGAAGTGATATCCCGTCATACATGTGCATCTATTTCCGTCAACTGTGGGACTGATGCATTTGGGATAGTATATATAGAAAAGTGACGGAGAGGAAGAATGAAAAAGAATCCATTTAAATGGTTTGCAGGTTTTCTTATCATAGCGGCTATTGCGCTTTCTGTTGTCGCATATCTTGTTTTCGGTATAGACCATGACAGTGAAAGACGCGGAAAGGTTTTGATAGCTGAGACTGTAGATAAGGCGGTTTTGGATGACCTTTCGGAACCGATCACGGTTTCCAGAATGATCAGTCAGGATCAAATACTTCGTGAAATGCTTGAAAACGAATATATGTATGATGAAGATGAGATGATCTTAAAAATGCGTACTTATCTGAATTCCATTCAGAAACAGTTTGGATTTACATCTGTCTACGTCATCTCTGAAGCAAGCAAAAAATACTATACTTATGTCGGCTTAAATAAGGTCATCGATCCCGAAAAAGATTCTTTTGATACCTGGTATACCATCTTTTTGGATGGCGGCAAAGACTATGAACTTGAATCCTCGACCGACCAGGTAAACAGGGACAAACTAACAATTTTTGTGGATGGCAGGGTCGAAGATGAGGCCGACACACTTTTGGGAGTTTCCGGTGTCGGCGTGGAGACCGTAGATATTCTCGAATTACTTGCTCTGTATGAGGATGAGTACGGGGTCAGGATAGATTATGTATCTGCCGACGGCCTGGTACAGATGAGCAGTCGGACGGGTGCGGTTCATTCGTCTTATGTATCGGGAGTCGAACTGACCGAAGCGACGGATGATGAGTTTAAATACCAGTCATATGGGGTTGACGGATTTGCTGTTGTGAAATATGTCAAGGAACTGGGCTGGTATCTGGTAGTAAGAAGCGATGAGGGCTACGGAGAAACCGGTTACAATTACAGGTTCTTTTTTGCAGAGGTACTGATCCTGATATTCACGATGATGCTGCTGTTTGCCGGAGCAAAGAGTATGAAGACGGAATCTGCGGTTTTTAAGAGCAAAGACCGTAACATAGACAGCCTGACAGGCTTACCTAACAGAGCTTATTTCATACGTTCATACGGTGAGAGAGGAACCTTAAATACAACACAGTACGGCAGTATTGCGGAATTTAGTATTGATGATTTCGGAAGTATAGAAAATACAGTAAGATCGGACAGGATAATATCTTCCGTAGTCAGATGTGCACGTGAGATATTCGGTCATAAGAGTCAGATCATACGTTGGAACAGCAATAGTTTCGTAGTCCTTTTTGAGATGAGTACAGATGAAGCCGAAGAAGTCTGCAGAAAGTTTTGTAAGGCGATCGAGGATATCGGAGAAGTTACTGTCTCGATTGGTCTTACCTCGATAGAGCTTAAAGAAACGCTTAGAAAAAATTATTATCGTGCGGTACAGAATATGTATCTCGTTAAAGAACTGGGTGGAAATAACGTAAAGAGAGGATAGTTATATGAAGTCGATAAGAACCAGGCTGGTCGTCTCATTTGTGGGAACCATTTTGGCAGTATTTCTGATATTGGCATTTATAGGTATATATTATCTTATCATGGCTATTGAGGCACATTCCTCTCAGTCTATGCAGCTGCTAAGTGAAGAAAAGACCACCGAACTGGATACTTACTTTTCGGGTGTTGAAAGAGCGGTAGGAGTATTGGAAGACTATCTGCAGGATAATGTGGATATCAAAGAGTATAGATCAAACGAAGCCTACAGAGAGACCATTTATCACAGCCTTGAAGAAAGAGCGCTCAATTCAGCCAAAGTAGTGGAAAATGTGGAAGCGGTCTATTTCAGACCTGACCCGGTTTCATATGGGGGAACCGCAGGATTTTTCCTGACAGTGACCGGAAACGGTGATTATAACAGTCTTATGCCGACAGATATTTTACAGTACAAAGAAGATGATACCGAACATGTGGGATGGTATTATGAGCCGATAAAGCATGGTTCTCCTCTTTGGATGGAACCGTACTCCAACGAAAATATCAATATATACATGATATCCTATGTGGTCCCTGTCTATCTTGGAAGGGATTTTCTGGGGGTCCTCGGAATGGATATAGATATGACGCTGGTGCATCAGGTCATAGACAGTATCGATTATCTGAACAGTACCGGTGCACTTATAAGCCAGAGCGGAAATCTCTTGTATCACAGAGACTATACCGGTGGATTGTTAAAGGAAGACTTTACGGGACAGATGGCCGAAGCAAGCAAATTCTACGATCAGCAGTATATCGATACAGGACTTAATTACAGGTATTCGTCAGGAACGGACAAATACAGGATCATGGTAAACCATCTGGAAAACGGAATGCTTCTTTCAATTTCAACTCCGGAGGAGGAACTGTTCAGATTCAGGATGACGATGATCGTACAGCTTATACTTATTTTTGCCGCAGCACTTGCTCTTGTGATCTTTGTATCCATGCGTATGACGAAGAAGATCGTGGAACCCATTCAGGAACTCACATCCGTTTCCACTCGTATAGCAAAAGGTGAATTGGAACAGGAAATAATATATACATCCAAGGATGAGATAGGAACACTTGCGGAAAGTATCCGTAAGATCAGTGTCGAACTGAAACTGTATATCGACTATATTCATGGTCAGGCTTATCTGGATGCCATGACGGGAGTAAAGAACAAGGCCGCATATCTGGAAGAAGAAAGCAGACAGGAACGTCTGATCAAAGAAAAGATGGCATCATTTACGATCTATATATTTGATATCAATGGCTTAAAGAAGATGAATGATACCAAGGGCCATGAATACGGCGACATGATGATCAAGGATGCCGCAATGACTATAAAGACCGTGTATGACGGAAACCGGGTTTACAGGATAGGCGGTGATGAGTTTGTGGTCCTTTCGGGTACAAAGAGTAAAGAAGAGATAGAAAGAGAATTTGCAAACTTCGATGAGCAGATAAGGATATTTAATTCCAAGAACGAAAAATACGAAGAGGATCTGGCCATTTCTAAGGGAGTTGCTGTATTTGATCCTGAAACGGATACGGATTTTGCAGCGGTGTTTGGCCGCGCAGATGAGGATATGTACCGGTGCAAAGAAGAGTACTATAATACTCACGCCGACAGACGAAGAAGATCATAAGAAAAGGCCCCTGCCGGGGCCTTTTTATTTATATCAGTTTGATGACATTTACCGAATGAGGTTTTACGGATATATATACTTTTCCGTCATCACTGATCTGCAGTTTTTCGGATGAGATGTCTATCTCATTTTGGTTTATATCATTATATGAATCCTTGTCTTTACCGTTTATGCTATACAGGATCGCTTTCTTAAGACCGCAGGTATTTACGCTAATATCATGTGAGGTGTCTGCATCCTTGTTTACGACTGATAATGAGATCTCCCCTGACTCCGAAGACCCGGTGGCACATATATCCAGAGAAGTAACACTCCGGGTCATCCCCTTTTTGTCTTTTACTTCTGTCACGGGTAACACAGCGGACAGTTCTCCCTTATCGGTACATACATCAATATAAGTATCTCCCATATGATTAACATACAGATCAAAAACATGATATGTGCTCCTTAGTACAATTCCCTTATCATAACTGTAAATACACCCACGGGTGTTTAATACCGGAGCAAAATTAGCCATACCGACGATATCTGAGTTTCTTATCATCGCGTTTAAAAAGCATGCGGCAAAGACTGCATCGGCCATTGTATATGAACTGTTATCGTCGTTTTTGTCGCGGGGAGTAAGGTAGTCTTCTTTGTTTGCACCCTGGGTTATCGTATGGACATTAGGGTGATGCCAGCTTCTTAAGTTCCATTCATCAAAGGCTATTTTTATTTTTTTCTCCAGTTTAAGAGCGGTCAGCATACCACGAACCTCACTTACGGTCCTGTCGATCTCGTATGTGTATGCCATGCATGCATCGTAGTCTGCAAGTTCGTTTATCTCCGGAACCATATCCCAGTACTGATGGACCGATATCCAGTCAAGGAAGTGACCGCAGGTCTTTAGCAGGTTAAAAGTCCAGTCAACATCGGCGATCGCGGCTGCAGATAACTGTACATAAGGGTCTACATGTTTCATCATCTTGGCGGATTCCAGTACGAGCCGTCCCCATTCTTCCGAGGACTTGGCACCTATTTCCCAATGCCCGTAGTTCTCGTTTCCGATGCTCCAGTACTTAACATTGTGAGGTTTAGTGTATCCGTTTGATATTCTTTTTTTGGCATATTCACCTTCATCGGTCAGATTACAATATTCGACCCAGTCGCTCATCTCCTCTGCCGAACCGGTACCCGCATTGGTGCAGATATAAGGTTCGCATCCGATCTTTCTGCACAGTTTGATATATTCGTCGGTACCGAATGTGTTTGGATCTTCTATGCGCCATGCCTTATCAAATACGGGAGTCCTGTTTGGACCTACTGCTTTTTTCCAGTGATAGGCTGACACAAAACACCCACCCGGCCAGCGAAGGATCGGGACCCTTATCTTTTTCATGGCATCTATGATGTCTGTTCTTAATCCGTCTTCATCGGACAAAGGATTTGCGGGATCATAGATCCCATCGTATATCTGCCTGTGAAAATGCTCTATGAAGTGTCCGTATATCATGGGGTTTATGACGGACTTTTCTCTGTCAGGGTTGATACAAAGATTAATGGGCATATCTTTCTCCCTTCACTATAAATGATCACTACACCGCTAATTATACATGAAAGCCGGACAGGGTAAAAGAATATGCCTGTGAGTCACGGCTTTATGAATTTGGCGAGCCCGCGTAATATGTGAAGATTTAGGATATCGACGATGCCTTCGCACATCCGTTCCGTAAGCATTCCCGCAGAAGATGCCTGCAGGGCATACAGAGGCATTTCCATAAGAGCGGCATTCATCATTTTGGACTGGCCTTCTTCTTTGGACTCGACATCTCCCATCATTTTGGAAGCAGCGGCTATTATCATTTTGCCCGTAAGAGTGTGGCTTGCATCCATAAGACAGTTTTCTGAGGTGAAGGGACGTTTTCTCGGCAGTGCCGGGAAGGGAAGGGAGTACCCCAGGCGGCCTTCAAAGTCATCATATTTAACATCGGGTTGTTGTATCTCTTCAGAGTTTAGGGTTATACATAGCACCTCTTTGAGCGTATCCATACTTCCTCCCGCATATATATGATATATACCGGGTTCCGCATGGAAATCATCTGTCAGTGTATTAAAATAAGCCAGGTCACAGGTGTCGATCTCTATCGTTATGTTTTTGGTCTCTCCGGATAAATACTTTTCTTTCTTAAATCCGATCAGGGTTTTCTTAGGCATGAACACGGTCTTGTTTTCATGTGATGCGAAAATAAAGGATATCTCCGATGCGTCCATGCTTCCGATGTTTGTGACATCAAAAGAAACCGTTGTTTTTTCTTTGTAATCCAGACTGATCTCTTTTCGTTTTATATCATAGCTGAAAGCTGAATAGCCAAGGCCGTGTCCGAAAGAAAAAAGAGGTTCTATATTGAAGGTATCATAGTATCTGTAGCCGGTGTATATTCCTTCCTTGTATAAAACATTATCACGGTCTCCGGGAAAATATTTTGCACATGGAACATCACTTTCTTTTACGGGCCAGGTCTCGGCAAGTTTTCCCGAAGGACTTGTTTTACCTGTTATTATTTCGGTCAATGCGGTTCCCACACCTTCGCCTGCAAGATATGAAAGAAGGATGGCGGGTATTTTATCCGCCCAGGGCAGTTTTACGGGAGAGCCGCCCATAAGTATGACCGTGACATTGGGATTAACTTTAACGACTTCTTCTATGAGGCGGTTTTGCTCTTTGGGAAGATCCATATTTTCCCTGTCAAATCCTTCGGATTCATAGTCCTCGGGGAGCCCGGCAAATATGATGACATTGTCTTTTTGACAGACTGCTCCGGCTGCGATGGCAGGGTCATATTCGCAGATATACTCAAGATCCGGAAATTCTTTTTTCAGGCATTCGATAGGACTGTCTATACAGAAGGGATTGACCTTTGAACTGCCTGCGCCCTGGTATCTGGGAGTTTTGGCAAATGTACCTATTATAACCGTGCTTCCCGCGGATAACGGAAGTATATCGTGTTCATTTTTAAGTAAGACCATAGAAGATGCGGCAGCTTCGACTGCAAGAGCATGGTGGGCATCCCGGTCAAACTCCTTGTTCTCTTTATTAACATCCGAAGCATCAAACACCAGGCCGCATACGTTTGCCGCTGCCTTATCGAGAGCCTCGGCCGTAAGACTTCCGTCTTCGTAAGCCTTGATGAGCTTTGCATCGTTTACTCCCAGATTACCAGGCATTTCAAGATCGAGGCCGGCTTTAACACCTTCTGTCCGGTCATGTACCGCACCCCAGTCGGAAACCACAAGTCCTTTATATCCCCAGCGCTTTCTTAAGACATCATCGAGCAGATATTTGTTTTCGCTCGCATAATCCCCGTTTACTTTGTTATAGGAACACATGAGAGCGCGCGGCTCTCCGTCTTTTACGGCGATCTCAAAGCCTTTAAGATAGAGTTCGTGAAGTGCTCTTTTATCAACTACGGCATTTACGAGCATCCGTCGCTTTTCCTGGTTATTGACAGCAAAATGCTTAAGACATGCAAACGTTCCGGTACTTTGAACACCTTTGATAAAACCTGCGGCCATCTTGCCTGAAAGATAGGGATCCTCGCTGTAATACTCAAAATTTCTGCCACAAAGCGGGCTTCTTTTTATATTGATGCCCGGTCCAAGTAAAACCGATACGCCTTCTTTTATGCACTCTTCACCGATTGCCTCTCCGACTCTGAATGCAAGGTCTGTATCAAAACTGCATGCCAGAAGACTTGCTGTCGGAAAACATGTTGCCGGTGCACTTTTTCCTATTCCCAGGTTGTCTGTGGCATCGATCTGTTTTCTTAATCCGTGAGGTCCGTCCGACAACATTATGCTTTTTATTCCAAGACGCTCTACGCTCTTGGTGGTCCAGCAATCCTGCCCGGAACACATTCCTGCTTTTTCTTCAAGCGTCATTTTGGAGACAGTTTCTACTGCCTTTTTCATATTTTTTGAATTCATCCTGCCTCTCCCCTTTTTCTTTGCTCTATTTCCCTGACCATACGGTCATATTCTTTTTCATCGATTCTGTATCTGAATCTGATCATCAGGTATGCGAGCGTTATGACTATGAGCGGAACGAGGACCATTCCGAGTCTTAGGGTAAGTGTCTGTGAAGGGAGCACGCCTGAAGTATAGCCGTCAGCGAGTTTAAGGGCTTCTTCCCGTCCTATCGAACCGTTTCCGATCTGTACTTCGAGTTCGCTTATTCCCTGGCTTACGGCATATATACCGCTGACTATCAGGATCAGGGAAGCTGCCCCCTGATTAAGAGCTCCGGAGAGTTTGGAAGCAAAGGAGCGGATCGCGGAGATGATGCTGTCATGACGTTCTCCGAATCTCCACTCATCGTATTCGATCGTGTTGTTGACCATGACTATGATGGTGAGATTAAGAAGTCCCTGACTAAAGAAGATCACAAAGCCTATTGAATTTAGAAGGATCAGGTTCATAGGCAGGATATACCCAAGCAAAAGAAACAACAGATAACATACGATCAGTATCATAAGGCATGTAAGTGCCAGTTTCATTCTGGACATCTTTTTGGTAAGGACCGGGTATACAAACTGAGCTGTAAGGGTTCCCAGACCATACATTACCGTGAATATTGTTATGAGGTCTCCGCTTCCGGAGTATCCGAATTCGAAATAAAAGAAGTTGACCCCAAGGAGTAGAAGAAGCTGCTGGCCAACGCAAAACAGAATATAAGCTATGCCTATGGCGATAAGCTGGTCGTTTCTTTTAAGTATAGTGACCATTTTCTTAAGAGATACCTGATCAGCATTGTCTTTTCGCTCATTTTCCGTGACGCCTAAATAGGTCAGTGTCTGAAACAGTACAAAAGCCAAAGCCGTGATAAGAGCTGTCACCCTGAAGGCATTTACCGCATTGCCCGCTATGACTATGGGAACTATTCCCGCAACGCTAAATTGTCCTATGCATACGAATATACCCATCAGTGTTACCAGCCCGTCTCTTTCATCGGGGTCACTCGTAAGACTGGGAAGCATTCCCCAATAGGCTATGTCGTTTATCGTATAGCTCATTCCCCAGAGAAGATATGATATGCAAAAAAAGATAACAAATCCCCACCCGGTGGGCCTTACCGTAAACATTAAGATTATGACTATGGCATTCAGTATCGCACCTGCGATTATAAAAGGCCTGTATTTTCCGCTTTTTAAATGACTGTTTTCGATTATCGTACTCATCATAAGGTCATTTACTGCGTCCCATATCATGCAGATGACCATGGCAGATGAGATCACAAAGAACTGTGTGACGGTAAGTTTCATCGTGTATTGTACATAAGTGAGCACGAACATGCTTACCAGAGTGTAGGCAGCATCGCGTCCCGTGGCTCCGACACAGTAGCTTAATTTGGTCCTTTTACTTATCTTATTATCCATATTAACCCCCGAATATACGATATTATTTGCTGTGAACTGTGAGGAATAGTTTTGCTTATTTTGATTATCATATTTGGACAGTCAAAATTATATAAGAAAACTTTGAAAAGTATCAAAAAACCGATACAATATAAACATGTGAACCTATTTGTAAAGGAGCAGGTATGAAAAGCAGATATGAGATAGTATCCATAGGGAAGACAAGGGACAGGGAGATACTTTTTGAAGAGAGGGAAACAGGCTTTACACATCTGCCTTTTAAGTACGAACTCGCAATGTGTAATGCGATTAAGCAGGGCAATTCCGTGGAACTGTCTGCTCTTATCGACGATATCTTATCTGATGTGATAATCACCGGGCATCTTGCAGGCAGCGAACCGATGCGGCTTAAATACTGGGCCGTAACCGTCGTTGCGAATGCAATCCACTATGCTATCCTGGGCGGTCTTGATGAAACCGATGCATATAATTTCAGCGATATGTGCATAAGAAGCATAGATGCGGCAGGTGATGCAGATACATGTATCGGTATTCTTACAGGATATGCCGGGGAGCTTGTCAAAATGGTAGAGGGTTCTATGGGTAAGTCATATTCTCCGGGCATAAAAAAGACACTTCATTACATTCATGTACATCTTCACGAAAAGATACTTATAGAAACCCTTGCCGGTATCGCAGATCTTTCCAAAGACTATCTTTGTGTACTGTTTAAAAAAGAAACCGGAGTAACCGTGCATGATCATATCATCGATGAGAAATTAAAGGAGAGCATAAAACTCATGGAAGGCGGAATGCGCCCTAAGGAAGTCAGCTTTGTCCTTGCTTTTTCGTCACAATCCCATTTCACGCAGGCGTTTAAAAAAAAGTACGGAGTTACACCGGCTGTATATCAAAAAAATATGTAGATATGCACAAATCAGGGCGTGTTTTTTTGACGGTTATTTTACTTGAGAAATAATAAGAGTGTGAGTACAATAATAATTAATTAAAAGTTTTAATCAAACCCAAATATACGGATATTTATATATGAGACCGGCTGCACGGAAGGGAGGGATCGACATAATCGACTGGCATGATATTTCTCTTGAGGTAGGAAACGGTGAGAACCGTTTTGTTATGAAAAGAGGAAGTTTTAAATACAAACAGAAGATAAACTGGCGGACAAAATGTGTTCAGACTGCTAAGTCCGATAAGCCTGAGGGATGTGAACTGACTTATACGGAAGCTCATTCGGGCTCTGAGATCAGGATCCTCCTAACCGAAAAGGATGGACGCACCGAACTTGTATGTACACCGTCCAAAGAAGCTGTGGCATCAGGAATAAACAGGTATTATCTGACACTGTCAAAAGATCCCGCAGAACATATCTATGGCTTGGGCGAAACCTATTCGGAATTTGATCTTTCGGGACAGAAGGTAAGGATATGGGTAGCGGAACACCAGAATACTTCGAGGATTTCCAAAAAGATCATCAAAGAGAAACTGTTTGGTAAACGCCCCGATAATAAACTTCCCTTTGGTAAGTATGAATCATACTATGTACAGCCGACATTTACTTCTTCCGATCGTTACTATGTACACGCCGATGTGTGTACCTATTCGGAATTTGATCTTACCAGACCCGACCGGATTACGATCTACACGCAGGAACCGCCGAAGATAATAAGCGAGACAGGCAAAGATTTTAAGGAAGTATCCGAAAAACTCACAGCCCTCCTTGGCAGACAGACGAAGCTTCCCGACTGGATATACGAAGGAGGGATCCTTGCTATCCAGGACTGGGTAAGGGACGGCGATTCCGTTAAGGAAGGCATGGACGGCTGCGGGAATATAGACCGCAAACTTGAAAGGATCGAAAAATACGGCGGAAAGGTATCGGGCGTCTGGTGCCAGGACTGGTGCGGATGCAGATGTACCGGATTCGGATATCAGGTCATGTGGAACTGGGTATATTCCAAAGAACAGTATGCGGGATTACCCGAGAAGATCTCTGAATGGAAAGCTAAGGGAGTCCGGTTCCTCGGGTATATAAATCCTTTCCTTGCACTTGAAAAAGAGATATATGCCGAGGCTGCAAAGAAAGGTTATTGTGTAAAAAACGACAAGGGTGAAGATTATCTGGTCACTATAACTACATTTCCTGCCGCCATGATAGACCTTACAAATCCTAAGGCCTATGACTGGTACAAGGAACTGATCAAGAAAAACATGATCGGTATCGGAATGGGAGGCTGGATGGCCGATTTCGGTGAATATCTTCCGACGGATGCAGTGCTTTATAACGGAGATCCAAAGAGTCTGCATAACAAGTGGCCGGCCATGTGGGCTAAGTTAAACCGCGAAGCTATAGAAGAGTGCGGTGTGAGCGATGAGGTATTCTTTTTTACAAGGGCAGGATTTACCGGAACGGTAGCAGCTTCCACGATGATGTGGACAGGTGATCAGCATGTGGACTGGTCAGTGGATGACGGTATAGGATCAGTGATCCCCGCAACGCTGTCCCTTGCAATGTCAGGATACGGAATAGCACATTCGGATGCGGGCGGCTACACGACGATCATGCATATGCGCAGATCCAAAGAACTATTGATGCGCTGGGAAGAGATGAATGTTTTCTCACCGTTATGGAGAACACATGAAGGAAACCAGCCGGGTAACAATATACAGTTTGACTGCGATGAAGAAACACTTTCGCACACGGCTCACTGCCTTAAACTGCACGCGGGTCTTGGAAAATACATAAAGGCTCTGGTGCAGGAAGAAACCGAACATGGTACTCCCGTGATGCGGCCTGTTTTTTATCATTACGATGAGCCATGGGCTTATACGGAAACTACGGAGTATCTTCTGGGAGAGGATATACTGGTCGCTCCGATCCTGAAAGAAGGGGCGACCGAAAGACCGGTTAAACTGCCTGAAGGCAGATGGGTACACTTATTTACGGGCAGGGAGTATGGAAAGGGAACCTTTGAGATAGGATCCCCCATCGGTGAGCCGCCCGTATTTATAAGAAAAGGATCACCCGTGTTTGAGGAACTGATGTCGATCATTAAATAGTATTGGGGAAAAGGTATGAAAAAAAACAGAGAAGATTCATTTTTATCAAAATGCGCATATGGTATGGCTGATATATACGGTGGCGGCGCATTCGTCATAATCAGCACTTTCTTTACGGTATTTCTTACCAAGGCTCTCGGTATGTCACCGGCCCTTGCCGGAACGATCCCCCTTATCGGAAGAGTGTGGGATGCTATAACCGACCCGATCATGGGAAATATCGTAGACAGAACTTCGTCAAAATACGGAGCCAAGAGATTTTATATCCTGATAGGAAGCGTGGTTTCCGCGATCACATTTTTGATGTTATGGATGTCTACCGGGATTACAGGTACGGCAGGACAGTATACGTTTTATGTCCTTATGTACATGCTCTTTTCCACCGGATTTACGATCGTAATGGTTCCTTACAACGGGCTTCTTCCGGATATGGTCGATGACTATGCCAAGCGTGCACACTTCGCCGGAGTAAGAACCATATTCTCAAGTTTCGGTGCGATCCTTGCGGGACTCATTCCTACGATAATCATCAAGGACAATACCGATGCGGGCAGATATTTCGAGGTAGCCGTCATCTTTTCGGTACTCTTCCTTATCTGCATCCTTGCAACATTCTTCGGAACATGGGAAAAGGACAAGCCGCCCGTTAAGGTACCGCTTGCCAAGAGTCTTTCACAGTCATTCAGCGTATATAAGAGTTTTTCATTTAAGATGTTTATCTGCATATTCCTTGCAGGACAGGGAGCGGCAGATTTCGTTACGGGTCTTGCGGTCTACTATGTGGACGATGTGTTAAATGCATATTCCGGAGGCAGATTTACGATTCTTATGGGAGTGCTGCTTCTTGCACAGTTTGCGGGAACGATCATATTCTCCACGGTCATAAGAAAAACCAGCAAGAAACTTCCGATACTCGTCGGTTTCCCGATAAGGATAGTTGCGACCATAGCGCTTCTTGCATTTTCATATGAAGGAGCAGCCGACAATACGGCGGGCTTTGCTATCATCCTGATCCTTTCATTCATCATTGGCGTAGGCATGGCGGCATCATCCGTAAGTATATATGCGATCCTCTCGGACATGGCAGATGTGGACGAACTGATATCTTCCATAAGCAGACCCGGTACCGTTTCGGGAATGGCTACATTTGTGCGTAAGATCGCTACAGGCTTAAGCTCGACCATAATCGGCCTGTTGCTTGCAATGGTAGGTTATGACGAGAACCTGGCAGCAGGCAAGTTAAGACAGTCGGCATCGACTCAGGCGGGTATCGCACAGCTTTATGTCTGGATACCTATCCTTATGATGGTACTTACGATAATCTTTGCCGTGATATTCCCTATGAACAAAAAGGAATATGACGTGATCAAAAAAGATATAAACCGCAGGAAGGGTGAAGACACATCCGTTCCTACCGATGAAGAAAAAGCGATATGCGAAAAGGTTACCGGATTTAAATACGATGACCTTTGGAAAAAAGAAAACGCAATAAAATAAAGGGAACATGATGAAAAGCAAGACTAAACTAATCCACTTGATCGCAGGTCCGTTACTTTTTGCAACAGTCACACTGGCATTCGGAAAGACAGGTGTCATTGATCTTAAAGCAGCCGAAGGACTGGGAACCTGCATGTGGATGATCTACTGGTGGGTGACCAGACCGGTGGATATAACGGTTACCGCACTTTTGCCGGTAGTTATAAATGCGGTATTCGGCATAGTTTCGATGGATACGGTAATATCCCAGTATTCGTCAGGCAGCATAATCCTGATCTTCGGCTCCTGCCTTTTGACGGCACCATGGAGCGAGATAGGACTTGATAAAAGAATATCTTTAAAGGCTCTGTCACTCATAGGACCATCCATGAGATCACAGATAACAGTGTGGCTTCTTGCGGCTATAGTTTTATCCAATATGATGCCAAATGTTGTAGTGGTTGCGATATTTACACCCATCGCTGTATCAATGCTCATGGCAGCAGGCTATGAAGATATAAGCAAGTGTGAGGCAGCAACGCCTATCCTTTGTGCGATCGCATGGGGCTCACAGGTCGGCGGAGCAGGGACTCCGCTCGGTGGTGCGATGAACATTACCGCGATAGCATTTATCGAAGAGTATACCGGACATGAGTTCATGTATATAGACTGGCTTATCAGAATGCTTCCGTATACACTCATTGCGACCGCAGTGGTACTTCTTGCGATGTTGCTTAAGCCGATGAAGGTCAGTTCCCTGACCGGAACAAAAGAGTATTTTGAACGCTGCTATGCAGAACTCGGTCCGATGAAAAAAGATGAAAAGATAAGCCTGGTACTGTTTGTGGCTGCGATGCTCGGGTCATTCTTAAGACCCTTGTATGCGGATATTTTACCGGGGCTGGTTCCGGCGTATCTGTTTCTGATCCTCGGATTTGCCAATTTTATCATCGTATCCGCGGAAAAAAAGAAAATGCTCCTCACATGGGAAAAAGCACAGACGGAAGTCATGTGGGGAATGCTGCTCCTTTTTGCCGGTGGTCTGGCTCTCGGACAGATCCTTACCGGATCAGGGGCAAATGACACCATAGCAGATCTTTTGTCAGGAGCAAATTTACAGGGTGGACTCGGGACAATAATAATGTTTGCACTGTTTGCATCACTTGTCTCGGAGATGACCAACTCAACGG
Source organism: Lachnospiraceae bacterium (assembly GCA_024691305.1). GTDB lineage: Bacteria > Bacillota > Clostridia > Lachnospirales > Lachnospiraceae > XBB2008. The sequence continues at coordinate 58,758 of JAILNS010000039.1, forward strand.
TATCTGCAGCGGTGACTCTTCCGATAGTGATCGGAGTGACAGACAAACTTGGATTAAATGCCATCCCTTATATTTTTACGACAGCGATGGCTATGAACTTTGAATCGTTACTTCCCGTCAGTGTTCGTGCAATTTCGGTTTCATACGGACTTGATCCGTCAAAACTGTTAAAAAACGGGCTTATAGTAGCCGCACTTCGCGTTATCACCGCGATAGCAGTCGGATATGTGACCATGCTTATATGGCCCGGATTCGGAACGTTGTAAAGCCTGTGCTAAATACGCATAACACAGGAGTACATATAAAAAAACATTTACTCAAAATCGTTTAGGAGGCGAATATTATGAAATTCTTTTTGGACAGTGCAAAATTGGATGAGATCGATAAGGCTTATCATTCTTTCGGTATCGACGGCGTGACTACCAATCCCCGTCATATCATGGTGAGCGGGAAGCCTTTTATGACCGCGATAAAGGACATAGCAGGCTGGATAGAAAAAGAGGGTATCACGGGTGTGGATAAGTTTCCCGTTTCGGTGGAGATCAACCCTCATCTTGACGATACCGAAGAAATGCTTAAGATGGCCAGGGAAGTAGCAAAGATAAGCCCTAACTTCGTTATCAAGATACCGGCGATCGAATCGGGTATATCCGCAGCCAGGATACTTGAGCAGGAAGGAATAAGGACCAACGTAACACTAGTCTTTTCACCCGCACAGGCCATACTTCCCGCAAAGAACGGATCCTTGTTCGTATCTCCCTTCATAGGCTGGAAGGAAGCAAACGGTGAAGACTGCAAACAGTATATACAGGACATAGTTACCATATATAAAAATTACGGTTATTACGGCAAGACGGGTATCATCTGTGCTGCCATACGTACACCCAAGCAGATAGCGGACTGCGCAGTTGCAGGTGCAGATATAGTCACAACGGGACTTGCGGTTTATGAAGACTGCATGAAGCATGCATATACCACACAGGGCTTAAAGACCTTCTGTGACGCCTGGGATAATACCGCAAAAGATTGATACAGCCGAAAGGAGAATACGATGAAGATAGGTTTTATAGGACTCGGTATAATGGGCGAGTCCATGTGTGAGAATATAGTAAAAAAACATGACGACAAGGTATATGCTTTTGATTTTGTCAAAGAAAAGGTGGATCTGCTCGCATCCAAAGGTGCGGTAGCCTGTGAGAACTCAAAAGAGCTTGCCCGTAACTGTGATGTGATAATCTCGATGGTACCGAAGAGTGAGCATTCACGTGCGGTATATGAAGGCATACTTGATGAACTGGGCGAGGGTAAATTCTGTATCGATATGAGCACGATAGATCCGAGTGTGTCCGTTGAGATATCCAAGATGGTCAAAAAGACGGGCGCACATTTTATAGATGCTCCGGTAGTTAAGAGTAAACCGGCGGCTATAGCAGGAACCCTTGGAATATATGTCGGCGGAAGCAAAGAAGATTTTGAAAAGGCTTATCCGATACTTAAATACATGGGTGAGAATGTTGTACGCATGGGTGATAACGGTAAAGGTCTTGTCATGAAGATCTGCCACAATGCTCTTGTGTCACAGATACAGAACGGAGTCAACGAAACGATCACTCTTGCAAAAGCAAACGGTATAACGATACCTGCATTTGCCGAAGCCATTTCATACGGCGGCGGTCAGAATTTCTATCTTGACGGACAGGCTCCCAAGCTTGAAGCGGAGGATTATTCAACTGCTTTTTCGATAGAAAACATGGCTAAGGATGTTAATATATGCTGTAATCTGGCTAAAGAATGTGGAGTATCCATGCCGGGTGAAGAAAATGCCGCAAGAGTCTATCAGACCGCACTTGATAAAGGCATGGGCAAGGAAGATTTCAGGGCAACGATCAAGGTTGTAAGGGAGCAGTAAAAGATCATGCTGGACCATTTAAATGAAGTTAATGATGTAGAGATACATTCGGTGTTTGAACCTGAATTTCAGTCATTCGGAAGAGTCATAACAGGTTATGATGTAAGCAGTCTTTGTGACTATCTGAAAGACCACACGGATATTCCGGATCAGGGTAATATTTACGTCGCGTCGGTACCCGAAATGGAAAAGATAAATATCGCAGACCGTATACAAAATGAGATATACGGCGGTATGCCGATCCAGATAGGGTATTGTAACGGTAAAAATTCCACATATAATGGATTTGAATACCATAAGGGCAGCGAGATAAACATAGCAGTCACCGGTTTTATGATGGTGCTTGGACACACATGGCTGATCGCACCGGATGGGACATACAGGACCCGGGATGCAACTGTTTTCTTTGTTCCTGAAAATACCGTGATCGAGATGTATCAGACCACCCTTCATCTTTCCCCGTGCAAGGTGTGTGATGAGGGCTTTAAGGGAGTTGTGGTCCTTCCGAGAGGAACAAACACTCCTCTTGAGCATCAGCCCGTAAACAGAGAAGGAGAAAACAAACTTCTTCTTCAGACTAACAAATGGGTCATAGCACATCCCGAAAGGGAACCGCTCATTAAGCAGGGGGCATTCCCCGGACTGCTTGGTGAGAACAAAGAACTTAAGTATTGAGGAGGCAAACATGAAGTTTCAGGTAATATATGTTCCCATAGGTGTCGGTACCTACGAAATGGTCACCGCACATGAACAGTTTGATAAGTCGGCAGAACTTCTTAGATCCATAGATACGGATATAGTCGTTCCGGATGATATTTTACTTACAGTGGATTCGGTAAGTTCTTTTATATCCGATAAAGATCCGGATCTGGTCATATTACAGAATATCACTTTTGCAAATGCTGCATATACAGGAGAGGTATTAAAGCATTTTGACTGTCCGATCCTTTTGTGGACACTCAGAGAACCTGTCATAGACGGGACCAGGCTTAGAAGCAACTCTCTGACCGGAGCTTATTCTGCGGCAAATACCATATGTGCTTTTCGCGGTGCGGGAAGATTCGAGCATGTATTCGGCGGTCCGGGCGAAGAAAATGTCAAAAAAGAAATCGAAGCCACGATAACTGCAGCTAAAGTTAAGGTGTCGTTAAAGGAACTTAAGATGTCAGCAATAGGGCATACTCCTCAGGGCTTTGGCTTTGGCAGGGCACTTGATGCAGAACTCTTAAGCCGGTTTGGTGTAACCTTAGAAGCAATAGAAGCAAGGGAGCTTATTGAGAAGGCTAAATCTTATACCGACGAAGAGTGTGAGGCTGATCTTAAGGAAGCAACAAAGCAGGTTGTAGGTCTGGATGCTATGCCCGAAAAAAATATCAGGGATTTTGCAAGACTCTACAAGGCATATAAGGCTTATGTCAAAGATAATAATATAGGAGCCGTATCGTCCAGATGCTGGCCCGATTTCTTTACCGAGTTTGGTACGCCCGTGTGCATGGTACTTTCTCTTTTGAATGCGGTAAACATACCGGCAAGTTGCGAAGCGGACGTATACGGCGCGCTTTCCATGTATATAGGGACCGCGGTAACGGGAATGCCGACATTCTTCGGAGACCCCGTCTCAATGGATGAGAATGACAGCACCATTACATTCTGGCATTGCGGGATGGCCGCTTGTAATCTTGCACACTGTGATACCGGTGCGGCAGTCGGCGTTCATCCTAACAGAAAGATCGGTCCGGTCATGGATTTTGGATGTAAACCGAGTGATGAAGCTACAATATTCAGGATAGGACGTACTCCGGACGGAAACTTCAGATTCTTTATCGCAGAGGGCAGGGTTTTGGACAAACCCAAACAGTTTAACGGAACTTCGATCGTGGTACAGACCGATGAGCCTGCTGAAAAGATAGTCAGGGAAACGATAAAGAACGGATGGGAGCCTCACTACGTTGTCGTGTATCGTAAGATAGCCGGAGAACTTGAGAAACTCGGGCAGATGCTTGATATGGAAGTTGTCCGTTACTAAATAATGGTATTAAAATAAGAGATATGAGATATCAGGGAATAAATTTAGAAAACATCAAATTTAACAACCGGTCTTCTATCCTTCGTTTACTTAATAATAATGGTGCAATGTCAAGGAAAGATATAGCAGGGGCGGTTGGGCTTACAGCTGCCTCTGTTACGCTTATCTGTACCGAACTTCTTGAAGAAGGTGTAATAGTCGAACTGGGTGAGGCAGCGGAAGAAAAGCGGGCCGGAAGAAAAAAGATCCTGCTCGATCTAAACCATGACTTTAAGAAGGCAGTGTGCATAGATATAGAGTCTGAGGAAACATACATTGCCGTTACCGATCTTAAGGGAAAAGTATATGCAGGCGATACTGTTCCGACAGATCGTGCAGCCCGTCCGGAAACGTTTCTTAAACGTGTTACCGACGCCTGCAAAGAGATGTTAAAAAAACAAGGTACGGGCGTTGATAAGATCCTTGGTATCGCAGTTACGGTTCCGGGCAAAGTGGACCACATAAACGGACGAAGCCTTAACAGTTTTAACATATGGACCGAGGAGGTTCCCGTTAAAGATATCATTGAGAAACAGCTGGGCAGCAGGGTTCTGGTCGAGAATAACTTAAAGGCCTATGCCCAGGGTGAGATAGAATTTGGACGAGGCAGGAGCGAGGATGATCTCTTTATCTTAAAATGGGGTCCCGGCGTAGGCTCTGCGATCATCGTGGATCACCGTATATATAAAGGGGCAAACGGAATGGCTGCCGAGATAGGTCATATGACATCAGGCAAAGACGGAAGACTCTGTAACTGCGGAAGATACGGATGTCTTGAAACCGAGGTGAGTACGCATGCGATCATTGCGGATATAGAAGAATGTGCGTCTAGATCCCCTGAGAGTATGCCCATACTTGGCAAATGGCTCAGTGAGGGCAACAGTATGACATACAGGAATGTCTCTGAATGGATAGGTTTACACGATCCCGGAGCAGATAAGATCATAGATGCCAAACTGGATCTTATGGCACACAGCGTGAGAAATGCCGTAAGTCTTACGGATCCCGGTAAGGTTGTTGTTATAGGTTATATGTTTGATGTTCCCGAAATGTTTGACCGGTTTAAAGGTATATATAAAGAATACGATCCTCAGACAGGAGATGATTTCTTTGTGAAGTCTGATCTTTCGGATAATTCCCAACATACCGAGGGACTGGCGGTGCTGCTTGAAGAACTTTTTTTCGCAATCCCTCAAAAATGACAGATCCCTTGTATGAATTCAGGTATACACCTGTATAAATTCCGGTTTATACAGACACTACGATAATCAATAAAAATATGATATTATATTTTTCGGAAGATTCGTATTTTTTCAGGGTGTCTAAACAAAAGTGGACGAGTCGTTTTTTAGAAAAATAATCGATACAGCTCAGGACTGTGTCTTTTGGAAAGATGCAGACAGGCGTTTTTTGGGAGCAAATAAGGCTTTCTTAGATTATTACGGCTTTGAGTCCGAAGATATGATCATCGGAAAAAACGATGAAGATATGGGATGGCACAGCGATCCCGAACCTTTTAAACAGGATGAATTAAGAGTTCTTGCAGGTGAAAGTACATACAAGGTACACGGCACATGCGAGGTCAGGGGCCAGGAGAGAAACATAATAGCATCCAAATCACCGATATACGAAAACGGCGAGGTCGTCGGTATGGTCGGCAGTTTCATGGATGTTACCGATGTCGTCAATAAGAAGAGTATTTCCGAGAGTTCTCAGCAGGTTTATTCGGAAGAAGGATTAAGGCACTTTAAGTTCTTCGATAAGATACTGGATGAGAGTACGATCGGAGATATACTGGATCCTCTTACGGGCGTGGTATCCAGGGCATATGCACTTGAGTATGCCAAGTGGCTGATAGATAGCGATATTCCTTTTACTTTTGCTATAGTAGATCTTGATAATTTCAAATTTATAAACGATTCTTACGGACATCGTATAGGTGACAAGGTGCTTATGGATGTTTCCGCAAATATGGTCAGGTACGTCGGCGAACGCGGCATTGTCGGCCGCTTCGGAGGCGATGAACTGCTCATAGTCAATCTTGTCGATCTTTCCTATGATGAAAAAAAGATATTTTATGAGGGTATGTACTCTTTAAAAACCGTATTCAGGATCAATTATGATATGGAAGAGTGCAGTCCTTTTATCACAGGTACAATTGGAAGTGCCACCTATCCTTCCGATTCCGATAACTATGACGAACTGTTTGAACTGATAGATAAAACTCTTTACCGCGGGAAGAACAAAGGCAGAAACTGTTACATAATATACGTTGAAGAAAAACACAAGAATCTTGAAATAAAAAAACTGGCAAAGCGCGGTATATATACCTGCATGAATGAGATCATAACACGCTTTGAAACCGCAGAAGGCATAGTTAATAAATTGTGTGCCGCATTGCCGGTCCTTGAGGAAGAATACAATATGCAGACCCTTTATCTGATAGATTCCGAAGGGATAATGCATGATGCGATGGACAGGAGAGTTAATGTTGATGTCGGAACTTTGGAACTTCCGACAGATGAAGATCTTTTTATATATCATTCGGTAACGGATATTGCCGGTATATCTTCCAAGCTGTATGAAGCGCTTTCGGAGCATGAGGTGCGCTCTTCGATTTTAGTCAGAGTAGGGATATTACCTGAGACATACGGATATATCATATGCACCGAGGAGCGTAACGAACGCATATGGCAGGAGGATGAATGTGCCATCGTATTTTTCCTGGCGAAGCTTATAGCCGGGATAGTTAAACTCGAACGAAGCGGTTCGTAAAACTTTAACGAAGCGGTTCGTGAAATGAAATAGACTTTTTAAAATGCAATCGTTATAATCATTAAAAGAGAATGTACTTATAGGTACGCCTGCGGAGGACAAAGCAGATATCATTTTATGGTTTGCAGGCATCAGGTATCTGTTCAGTCCGGTCAACCATTGCATGGTTTGAAACCATTTCTCTTATGTATGGGATCAAGTATTTGATCCCATATTTATTGCAAGGATCATGGAAACGCTGTTAAATTTACTGCCGGACGAAATTCAATGGAAGAAATTCTATGATAACAGAGAAGCATCGGGACATCTGTCAAAGAACGAACTGGCTTCTCTTAATTCTTTGATCCTAAATAAACGGTATCTTCCCATAGCCCGGGGGATACTTGACGGTACATATGACTTTAGTATTCCGAGGATTGCCAGGATCAGTAAGGGTGGGTCATCCAAAAAAAGGATCGTATACTTATTTGAAGATGATGAAGTGTGGGTCCTTAAATTCCTTTCTTTTTTGCTTCACAAATACGATGGACTGTTTTCAGATTCATGTTATTCGTTCAGACGGGATCAAAACGCCAAAACAGCAGTCGTCAGGATACTTTCCGTTCCGGATATAGACGATAAGTATGTACTTAAGTCGGATATCCATGATTATTTTAATTCGGTCCCGGTAAAAAGGATGTGTGACAGGTTAAAGTCTGCTATAAGCGATGATCCTGAACTTACCGGTTTTTTGTGTAAACTGCTATCTGTGGATATGGCATATGATCCGGAAAATGACATCCTGATAAGGGGAGAAAGGGGCGTTATGGCAGGAACTCCCATAGCACCTTTTCTGGCAAACCTGTATCTTACCGGTATGGACAGGTATTTTGAAAATGAAAATATCCTGTATCTAAGATATTCGGATGATATACTCATGTTTACGGATACTGAGGAAGAGGCCCTTAAGTGCAATGATATTCTTACGGATATGATCGGCAAAGAGGGGCTTACAATAAACGGGGAGAAGTTCAAACTCATATCGCCCGGAGAAGAGTGGGAGTTTCTGGGATTTAAATACAATCGGGGCACTATTGATATTTCCGATAATACCAAAAGAAAGATCAAATCCAAGATAAAAAGAAAAGCGCATTCTGTTTACAGATGGAGGATCAAAAAAGAAGTACCGTTTGAAAAAGCGGCTTTTGTTATGATTCGTAGTTTTAATGCTAAATTTTATGATATAAAAGAAGAGGGAGATTTTTCATGGTCGAAATGGTTTTTTCCGCTTATAAATACTACGGAAAGCCTTAAGGAAATAGATGAATACCTTATCTCGTATATACGTTTTTTGTATAAAGGAAAACACTATAAAGGTAATTATCGTATAAAATATAAGCAGTTAAAAGAACTTGGATTTAGAAGTCTGGTAAACGAATACTGGTCACGATGATATATTATTTTTTTACATGCGAAAGGAAGATTAGATGGGAATAATCAAGGCTACAGTTGCTTCCGTGAGTTCGCTTGCGGCCGATCAGTGGAAGGAATTCTTTATATGCAATGCGATCCCCGCCGATACGATGATGGTCAGGGGAATAAAGATGACTTCCTCCAATTCCTCAAACCAGGAAGATTCGGATATGATAACCGACGGATCGATAATTGCGGTAGCGGACGGTCAGTGTGCGATAGTCGTAAGCGGAGGCAAGGTCATATCAACATTCATGGAACCCGGAGAGAATGTATATGAAAGCGGAGTCTCACCGGGAATCTTTGGCGGCGCAACATTAAAAACTCTTGGCAGGGAAGTCGGGAGAAGGATATCTTTTGGCGGTGAAGTAGCGGGAGTGGTTCAAAGGGTTTATTACATGAACCTTAAAGAGATCCCGGGAGTACCTTTCGGCAACGGAACACAGATCCCGTTCAGGATCCATGATGAAGACAGAAACCTTGACATAGACTGTTCGCTTGTCGTATCGGGATTATATTCATTTCGTATATGTGATCCTGCTAAGATATACAAACAGCTTATAGGAAATGTCGATCATGATTATAAGGTTTCATATCTTATATCCCAGATGAACTCCGAAGTTAATACATGCATAATGACCGCACTTGGCGGATTCTCCAATGAAAGTTTCAGAACGTCCGAACTTGGGAATATCATTTATGATATAGAGGCTAAGGTTAAAGATGCGGCAAACGCTAAATTGCGCGAACTTCGCGGGATAGAGATCCTGTCTTTGGGATTTAGCAGCTTTAATATCACGGAAAATGATACGGGTATTATCCGGGAGATCCAAAAGGCATCTGCAGCAACAAACCCCGAAATGGCTGCTGCCATCCTTACTTCGGCAAGTGCCGAGGCAATGGCTGTGGCTGCCGCAAATCCTTCTGGGAGCGGTGTCGGACTTATGGGAATGTCCATGGCCGGGGCAGATGCGAAAGTGAATTTCTGCCCCGAATGCGGAGCAAAGGTAACAGGCGGAAAGTTCTGCAGAGAATGCGGCTATAAATTTTAAAATTCTACAGGAGTTGACTAATGAAGAAAATGACAAAAAATAATATCATAGCAATGATCCTTATCGCATGTCTGGTATTATCGATGTCAGGCTGTGCTTCTAACGGGACTGCGGGAACATCAGCCGAAAGTACAGATACGTCAACTGAAAGTGCGTATGCAGTAGCCGAAAGTACAGATACTGCCGAAAGTACAGATACTACCGAAAGTACAGATACTACCGACGATACAAAGGAGCCGGTGCAGGATGTAAGCGAAGAAGTGACTCCAAATGGAGAGGTTATCATTTTGTGTACCAGTGATGTCCACTGTGGTGTCGCTAAGGGATTCGGATATGCGGGCCTTTCACTGATAAAAGAAAATTATGAGAAACAGGGATATGATGTGATACTGGTAGATGACGGAGATTCTATACAGGGTGAAGCTATCGGGACCTTAACAAAAGGTGAGTCCAATATAAAGTTGATGAACGCTGTGGGTTATGATGTGGCTATCCCCGGAAATCATGAGTTCGATTACGGTATGGAACAGTTTTTAAAACTTGCGGATATGGCTGATTTTAAATATATAAGCTGCAATTTTAACTATATGGGAGATCTGGTATTTGATCCTTACACGATCGTGGAAGCAGCCGGTATAAAGATAGCTTTTGTCGGGGTTACTACTCCAGAATCACTTACATCATCCAACCCCGTTCACTTCCAGAATGAAGCTGGAGAGATAGTATATGGCTTTATGCAGGATGATGACGGTCAGGGCGTATATGATGCAGTCCAGTCGGCCGTAGATGGGGCACGCGCAGATGGGGCGGATTATGTTTTTGTTTTAGGTCATATGGGACTTGAAGAAACGGCAAAGCCCTGGACATACGCCGATGTGATCTCACATACAAACGGAATAGATGTTTTTCTGGATGGTCACAGTCATGATACCGAGCAGGTTGTCATGAAGAATAAGGACGGAAAAGAAGTTGTAAGAAGTGCGGTAGGAACCAAATTAAACTGCATAGGATACACCCATATCACATCTGAAGGAATAGAAGAGACCGATATTGTAAGCTGGCCAAATGATACTGATATGCCTACTCTGCTTGGTATAGAGAATCCAGTAAAGGAACAGGTGGATGAAGAACTTGCTTCTGTCAGTGTGATTCTCGATCAGAAAGTATGTCATACGGATTTTGAATTTACTATCAACGATCCCGTGGAAAAGGATACGAGCGGAAATCCTGTCAGAATGGTAAGACGTGCGGAGACAAATTTAGGTGATCTTAGTGCGGATGCATTTCGCGATGCTACAGGAGCCGATATCGGGCTTATGAATGGTGGCGGCATAAGAGCAGGTATCGATGCCGGAGATGTTACATACGGTGATATCATTGCGGTATTCCCGTTTAATAATGCGATCTGCGTGATCGAAGCTACCGGACAACAGATCCTGGATGCTCTTGAATGGGGTGCCAGAGGAGTACCCGAGGAAAACGGAGGATTCCTTCATGTTTCGGGACTTACATATGAGATAGACTCAAGCATTGATTCTCCTTGTATATCCAGTGAAGATGCGCTTATGGAAGGAATATCATCCGGTAAACGAAGAGTAAGTAATGTCATGGTAGACGGAAAGCCGATAGATCCGGCGGCTAAATATTCCGTGGCAAGTCATGCGTTCTTGCTGCTTGATAACGGTGACGGATATACGGCTTTTGATGAAGCCAAATTGGTACTTAATGAAGTATGTATAGATAATCAGGCACTTATTGATTATATGATCAAAATTTCTGAAGACGGAACGGATTCAAATTACAGCGATCCATACGGTCAGGAAAGGATCGTGATCAGGGAGTGAATTTAGTTTTTAATTCATCGACAGGCATCGGCTTTCCGAACAGATAGCCCTGTTGAAGATCACAGCCGATCTCTTTTAGGAATTCGGCCTGGGACTCTTCTTCAACGCCTTCGGTAAGAGTCTTAATATCGATCGATCGGGCCATCTTGACGATACTGTCCAAGATGGCTTTTGATTTATCGTTATCGTTAAAATTCTTTAAGAAGACCATGTCGATCTTGAGCATATCAAAAGAAAACTCTTTAAGTACATTAAGTGATGAATAGCCGCTTCCGAAATCATCCAGCCATAATTCTATGCCGAGATCTCTGATAGACTGCAGGGTCGATCTTAGATTTCCCGCATCGGAGGTAAGAGTACTTTCCGTTACTTCTGCATGGAGAAGATCTGCCGGTATATCATATCTTCTTATGACTTCTTTTAACTGTGAACATACATCCATCAGTTCGAAATCGAGACGTGAAAAATTAACCGAGACAGGCACAGGCTTGCTTCCTGAATCTATGCTGCTTCGGATATCTTTACATACCTGCTCGAGTACAGCGCGGTCAAGATACTGTATCAGTCTGTATTCTTCGAGGGCAGGTATGAACTCGCCCGGTGATAAGAAACCGTAGTTTGGATCGATCCAGCGGGCAAGAGCTTCCAGTCCGCAAAGGGTATGATCTTTAGATGAAACAACAGGCTGGTAGTACACCTTGACGTACCCGTTTCTTATGGAACTGCGAAGGTGGGTGATGATATATTGTCTTTTATGAAATCCCTCATCCATCTCGTTGTCATATTCACAGTAGAAACTGTCAAAATGTTTTTTTATCGTAGAGCATGCATATCTTGCATGATCGAGTGCAATTGAAGGATCGTATGATGCACTGTCGGGAGAATACCCTCCTGCTTTCAATGTCAGATGAGTTGACTCATGCTGCCCTCTGACCTCCCTGGTAAGGTCACTCAGGCGTTTTTTGATATTCTTTTTATCTGTAAGTACCACGAAGTGATCATCGGAATATCTGGCATACAGGTCGTTTTCAAAGTAGGTTTTAACTTTCTGGGCAGTACTTTTTATGAAGTCGTTTCCGGCATCAAATCCGTACTTTTCGTTAAAGGCCTTGAAATTGGCTATATCAAGAAATAAAAAAAGCTTTCCTTCGGGACCATCTTCCGCGAGGATCTCGCCTGCTTTTTTTCTGAAATATGACATGTTGGGAAGGCTGGTCAGTTCATCGCGTATGGCTGATGTTTCGAGACTTTCGTTTTTTTCCGCTTCGGAAAGACGCTGTGAATAAACGGCTGTCGAAAGCATTACGACAGAAACCCAGAGAGTAAAGAAATTGACCTGGGTAGCATATGACATTACTACTTCGGGAGCATTTTTCATCATGTTGTAGAAAAGAACAAAAACGAAAGTCGACAGCAGTATTGAGACCACGGGCCGCCAGTTTATAAGTCCTACAACAAAGATGACCATCATGACAAAACAGAGGATCTGCTCACCCTTGGTATAATCCGAATATGAAACGCTTATACCGAAGTATAAGGAAACTGCGGAAAAGATGGCCATGATGATCTTGCCGGGGATGGCTTTTTTGAATCTGCCTTTCAGATAGAATACCGCATAGACAAGCATACAGACAGCTGTTGTAAGAAGTATCATATACCATGCAAAATGCTGAATGAACCAGAGTCTGGTACGTGTGGGATCACCGGCTATCCATCGTTTGAGTAAACTTAGGAGCATCCATACTTCAAGTACGATGATAACAACCGACATATAAATACTTGAACGGAAATTGGCGGTGTCAAAAAAAGTGTTTATATCAGCACTCCTTTTTTCCAGACCCAGCCAGCGTTTTATCTTAGCCATAACTATCCTCCCGGATTGTATACACTAATACAATATCATTGTAATACTATTTACATCTGATTAACAAAAAATATTTACGAGAAACAATATACTGTCAAATTAGCAATAATTAACTGTTGTGTCAGATTATTTTTTGATATACTCTATATATCCGTTAATTACAAATCTTATATGGAGGATAATACTATGTTTGGGAAAAAGAGTATGAACGCTTCATCTAAAGACTTGGAGACTAAAATAGAAGAGCTTGAGCAGGCTCTGGAAGCTGAGAAGATCAAGTCTGACCTTAATTTCAAAATGCTCGAATCAGTTAATAACAGTACACATCTTGGCATATGGATAGCATACTACGATGATGAGGGAAACCAGAGCAGCGTCAGGTATTCCGATGAATTCAGGCGAATGCTCGGATACTCTGTTGCGGAACTGCCCGATGACCTTAACGCACTTGGGGGACTTATGCATCCCGATGAAATGGAATCGGTGTTTGCGGCTTTCGGTGCGGCTGCGTCCGATGTGACCGGAAGAGCCAAATATGATATAGATTACAGATTGCTTACCAGAAATCAGGATTACAGATGGTTTCATGCGGCAGGTGAATGCATAAGAAAAAAAGACGGTACCCCGGTGGTATTTATAGGAACATTTACGGATATTCATGATCAGAAGATGGCCGAAGAGGTATTTGAACACGATCACAGGCGTCAGACTGCAGTAGAACTTATGATGCTTGAAGGATCATGGTCCATGGATCTGACTAAATACGATATAGGTGATCCAAACTCTCCCATGGTCTTTTCCGACCAGTTCAAGAACATACTTGGATACTCCGGTTCGTCTCCTGAATTTCCGAATATAATGAACAGCTGGATCACCAAGATACATCCGGATGATGTTGCCAACGCTTCGGCACAGATGGGACAGCAACTGTCGGATCCCAGCGGAAAGACCGTATTTGATATGGAATACCGGATGAAACATAAGAACGGTGAGTACGTCTGGGTTCGTGCCTCGAGTCATGTTGTATGGGCATCTGACAGACGTACACCGCTAATGGCCGCCGGAACTATCCTTGATATATCCGATGAAAAGAAAAATGCTATGAGATTCAGGGATGAGATGGCTCCTAATATAGAGAATTTAAGACGCGGTATCACCGAGATAGCCAAGACAGTCGATTCCGCAACAAGGCAGATGAACGATATGGCAGAACGTCAGACAGATGTTGCCGAATCCGCCAAAAAGATAGAAGAGTCGGTTGATGCTTCAATGGGTATCATTACCAGTATTCAGAATATCGCAGACCAGACCAATCTGCTGTCATTAAATGCAAGCATTGAAGCGGCACGTGCAGGAGAAGTGGGAAGAGGTTTTGCGGTTGTTGCAGGTGAAGTACAGAATCTGTCCAACTCAACCAAAGAAACCACCGGACAGATAGCCGATATCTTAAATACCATGAATGATTCCGTTGAAGATATGCTCGGCAAGATAACACAGATCAGTGAAGGCGTGACGAATGAAAGCGCTGAAATGCAGGAGATCGATGCCACGATAGGCGAATTGCATCGTGCAGCCGATGAAATAGCAGCCATGGCTGAAACACTTTACAACTGAGATATTATTTTTTCCGCCGGAATATGAGCGCGGAGAATGCGGGCCAGGTCGGAGGTCGTCATCGGTTTACTCAGATAATCCGTAAATCCGTTTGACAGATACTCTTCTCTGGCCCCTAATATTGCATTTGCGGTAAGTGCAATATAAGGAGTATCTTCGTTTAGGTTACCGGCTGTCGAATGTGACTTCTTTAATGCCTCTATTCCGTCCATACCCGGCATCATATGGTCCAGGAAGATGATATCGTATTTTTGCTTACATATCAGGTCGAGCATTTCAGCACCGCTCTTACAGCAGTCTACATTGGGTGTGGTTATATTGAGCAGCCTTGATGCCACTATCAGGTTGATCTTGTTATCGTCCACGACGAGAAGTCTTGCATCGGGACAACGGAAGGTATCAAGATCATTTTTGTGTTCTTCATTGTCCGTCTTTCGATTTTCTTCGCTGAATTCTCCGATAGGAGTTTCATCGGCTATCCTCTGCGGGATAACGGCAATAAATTCCGTGCCTTTACCGTATTCGCTCTCACAGGTTATGCTTCCGCCCATGTTTTTGATGAAGTTGGCTGTGATCGCAAGACCGAGTCCTGTACCTTCTATGTTTTTATTTTTTTTATAATCCAGTCTTTCGAACTGTTTAAATAGACGGTCCTTGTCTTCTTCGCGTATACCGATCCCGGTATCTTTTACGGAGATTATAAGAGCCGGAGCTGTTTCTTTATTATCCGGATCATTCGTCTGACCCATATATGCTTTTAATGTGACGGATCCTTTTTCAGTATATTTAACCGCATTGTTCATGAGATTTATGATTATCTCGCGGATCCTTCTTGAATCGCCGATGAGTTTTCGGGGAAGCTTGTCCGATATATCATGATCAAGTTCAAGACCTTTTTCCTGTGCTCTGACGCGGAGCATATTTATCACACTGCGTAAAAGCTCTGAGATATCATACTCTTCCGATACAAATTCGATCTTACCCTGTTCGATCTTGGAGAAGTCGAGTATGTCATTTATGAGTTCCAAAAGGGATATGCTCGCATCCTTTACGTTTTGAGCATAGTCTTTGACCGTGTCGTTTATATCCTCGCGTAAGATGAGCTCGTTCATTCCTATTATCGCATTGATGGGAGTTCTTATCTCGTGGGACATATTGGCAAGAAATGCCGATTTGGCTGCATTTGATGCCTGTGCTTCGGAGGTCTGGATGCTCATCTTGTATATATTGGACATTTCATGATATATGGATATGACTAACAGGGATATGAGTCCGAGAACTATATATGAACCGTCATTGGAATGACCCTCGATGGAATTGTGTATTATCTCGATTATCGCAAACATTATGAATGTCAGGAATCCTATGGCTATTATGGTATAGTCCCTGTTCTTTTTTACAAAAAGATCATAGACCACGATGATTAGCGTGATCAGGATTATGATCGCAGTGATGAGATTGATCAGCAAAAGATTACTGTTAAAGTCTGCAATGTTTGTGAAATGCATGAATGAAAATACCAGAAAATCTATTATGACTACAATGTTAACGATATTAAAAATATTCTGGTATCTGCGTTTTTGCAAAATATTAAGATACAGGATAAAGGGGAACGGAAGCAGGAGTTCGATCATAAACTCGGTAACTCCGTCCACAAAATAGTTATCATACAAAAAAGGATATGTCAAATTGTCGAGTATGAGCCATGCCGATGCTGCAAATACCGCTACGGCCAGATAGAGAAGGGCAAAACTCTTCCTGGTATATATCCTGTAGATCAGACAAAGTATCAGTACCAGCAGGTCGAATATCTGGATCGAAAATGCCAGTAAAAGTATGAAACGGTTAGCCTTTAATAAAGTATAAAAGAAACCATGATCGTTTCCGATATAGCATACCGGGAGAACCAGACTGTCAGAGAACAGATCCCATCTTACGATGGTAAGTGTCTTTCCGGCGTCTTCGGGATTGATCTTAATGGGAAGCCACATGTTTTTGGCGTTTATTCCATATGGTGTCACCCTGATCTCGTAGGATTCTCTTTGTTCACCGTCTATTTCCACACTGAAGTTTTTACCGGTGTTGTAATAGATATAGAATTCATCGGGAATGGAGTCCGGGAGAACGGTATTTAAGCGAACGATGTCCTCACCGGTGATATCTATAGTGGCAGGGACAGATGTTATGGTCTCGGTGTTTCCGTTTATATCCGTATGGGTCCATGTGTTAGGGTATACTTCGCATTCCGGATCGAAGAAAGAAGGATTATGAATGCAGTGCTGGGCAATAAAATAAAATGTTGCCGTGCAGACAAGCAGTATAAAAAGTATTAAATGTATTACCTTATATGCCTTATCCGATGCCGATCGGATCTTTTGTGTTTCATCCGTGCTCTTTGTCATAATAGATTCCTTTGGGATTTTGTTTCGGTTATCTGATATTTTAACTTATCGTAAGATAAAAAGACAGAGTTTACGACATCATTTAACAGACTGCTCAGATTTTAGATTTACGATTATTATGCCTGCGACAACAAGGAGAAGAGCAAGCAGACCTCTTAAGGAAAATGCTTCTTTGTTCTCACCGAGAAAAATTGCGGAAAGCAGTACACCCATGATGGGATTCATGAACCCGAGAATGGAAACACGGCTAACAGGATTATGCTTAAGAAGTATACCCCACAGTGTATAGGCGCCGGCAGATATAAATCCCATATATACCAGATTCATATAACAGGATATGCCCGGGAAATTAAGAGAGCCGCCCATAAAAAGACCTATTATGAATAAAACCGCACCGCCCAGCATGAACTGGTATCCGCTTAAGATCACCGGATTTTCGTATTTTGAAAAGATCTTTATAAAACATCCGCTAAAAGCATAAAACAGGGCAGCTGCGAGCATCGCACCCTCTCCTTGCAGTGTGATCTGTCCGCTTAAAAGGTCGCTTCCGTTTCCAAGTATCATTACGATACCGGAAAAGCCGATGATACATCCTATGATTTTTTTGATGCTTCTTCTTTCCGTGCGGAAAAGATATATGGCAAGCAGGATGGCAAAAAAATTACCCGAAGCGTTTATGACGGATCCTCTTACTCCGCTCGTGTGAGCAAGGGAGAGAAAGAAGAAATAGTATTGTCCGACCGTTTGAAACAAGGAGAGGTAAAAGATGTATTTAAGTGATGCTTTAGCAGGTATCAGGAGCTTACGGGAGATAAGAGAACCGAAAAATATGGTCATCAGTCCGGCCAGAACAAATCTTGCACCTGCGAGCATAAGCCTGGATGCGGTATCGTCCGGACCTATACCGAACAGTTCGTATGCTATCTTTATAGCAGGGGTTGCGGAACCCCACAGGATGCAGCAAAAAAGTGCAGTCATCACAACTACGGGAAAGACGGTCCAGATATTCTTCTTATTACGGGTTTCGTTTAGTTCGTTCATATATACCTCACTTATCGTTCGGTATAGTATATCACAGATACCCAAGGTAATTCTTGCCAGGTTTTAAGATAAGCAGTATTATTAACTTCGGTCTTAAAATTCACCGGTAATATATATAACAGACCGGTGAGAGGATATATGATTTTTTGATAAGATTATTTGAAAAGGAAAAAGATCATGATATGTGAAAATGTTTTGGAATATATAGGACATACCCCGATCATCAGACTTAACCGGATGAACGATCCTGATGCCGCAGAGGTGCTGGTAAAATATGAGGGCTTAAACGTAGGCGGATCCATAAAGACGCGTACCGCATACAATATGATCAAAAAAGCCTTAAAAGACGGGATCATCCATGACGATACGATAATAGTCGAGCCTACGAGCGGTAACCAGGGAATCGGTCTTGCGCTTATAGGTGCGGTCATGGGATATGAAACAAGGATCATAATGCCTGACAGTGTCAGCGCTGAAAGGCGACTGCTTGTTAAGCATTACGGAGCTGAAGTCATCCTGGTGCATGATGCAGGTGATATAGGTGCATGTATGGATGAGTGCCTGCAGACGGCACTTAAGATGGCAGACGAAGACCCGAGAGTCTATATCCCGCAGCAGTTTGAGAATCCGGCGAATCCCAAGGTACACAAACACCATACGGGACTTGAGATACTCGAACAGGTTGCCGGTCCGATACATGGATTTTGTTCAGGAATCGGGACAGGCGGAACGATAAGCGGTATAGGAGAAACCTTAAAAGCCCAGTATCCTGACATTGAGATATGGGCGGTCGAACCTGAAAATGCCGCGATCCTTGCGGGAGGAAACATAGGTACTCATCTGCAGATGGGCATAGGAGACGGGATAATCCCAAAGAATCTTAATCAGAGTATTTATGATGATATATATATAGTTACTGATGAGGAAGCGATAAGTACCGCAAAGGATCTGGCGCGCAAGGAAGGCATAATGTGCGGTATAAGTTCGGGAACCAATGTGGCTGCGGCTCTTAAACTTGCTAAGAAACTCGGAAAAGGCAAGACGGTCGTCACGGTTCTTCCGGACACTGCAGAAAGGTATTTCTCAACGCCGCTTTTTGAAAATGACTGATACCTCAAACCGTGAGATCACATCTCACGGTTTTTTTGTTTATAAAAAAGGTCTATTTGTTTGTAAAAGTTGCTTAATGTCGCTTATTTTCGCTGTTATTAAGATACTTTTATGATATTATATCTATATATATATGATCTGGATTCACACGCCGGGAGAAAACTGAGTAAACAGCAGGTCCCTTTGGCGTTTTTAGCGTGTAAAAACGGAGGAATCAATAAGTGAAAAACCGCTTTACCCAAATAGATCGTAACAGCATGATGCGTGCCATATGTGCCATCATAGGTACAGCCGTCAACGTCCTGTTGTCTTTTGTTACATATAAGACAGGGCTTCCGTTTTATTTTGACACGATCGGAACTATCGGAGTTACTGCTCTGGGCGGTGTTTTCCCCGGTGTTATGACCGCAGTTTTATCCAATCTGATATGTACGCTGTTTAATCACAATGCATTATATTTTGCGGTAATGAATGCCGCAGTAGCATTGTGTACTTACTGGATAATTAACAAAAATCATTTAAAAAAGATAACACGATATATTGCACTTGTACTGTCATTGGCAGTTGTAAGCGGGATATTGGGCGCTTTGATCCAGTGGCATTTATTCGGCAGTCCGCAAAACAGTGGTATAGCGGATGCTATCGGTGCCGTGAAAGATGCTTTGGGACTTCCGCCGCTCATAGTCTATATTATCGTAAACATTCTGATCAACATTCTTGATAAAGGCGCTTGTGCACTGGTAGCACTCTTTGTTGCATGGCTGGCTCCGGATAAGATAAGGATAGGTATAACGAATAGCGGATGGAAACAGGCACCCTTATCAAAATCCGAAAAAAAGGCAATAGGAGAGTGGAGTAAGGATGTAAATCACTCTGTACGTACACGAATCACGTTGCTTTTTGGGGTGATATCAATAGTATTCCTGATAGTGATGGGAGTGGTTGGCTTATCACTGTTTTTCAATTATCTGAAAACCGAACATACCGATATGGCAAATAATATCGTGGAACTGGCTGCAGAAGTCATTGATGCCGATATGATCGATGAGTATATCTCAACGGACGGAGAAATCGAAGGATATGAAGAAACAAGGGATATGCTTGCTAAGATAATGGAGAGCTCCCCTGATATAAAAAACCTGTATGTGATCAAATTCACTAAAGATGAAGGATATTATTTTGTTTTTGATATAGTGCCCACCGGGGATACAAGTCGTACCCCTGCCGAAAAGGTATACTCCGTTTCGAGATTCGGAGATGCTCTTTCGGGATTAAGAGCGGGTGAGGAGGTTGAACCGGTTGAAACTGGTGGTTCATCCGGACGTTTTATATCCGTATATAAGCCGGTATATGACAGCGAAGGCAAGTGTGTCTGCTATACCGGTGTGGACGTGTCCATATCGGATATGACTCAATACGGAATATCCTTTTTGATCAAGATGGTACTGATAATATCAGCTTTTGTTATCCTGATACTTGTAGGCTCGGTATGGGTTACCAGTTACTATACCGTATATCCGATAAGCAGTATCGCATCAAGTGTCGACGGATTTGTGGAGGCCGGTGATGATCAGGCAAAAATAGATGAACAGGTCAGGAAACTCAGAAAACTTGATGTACGGACTGACGATGAGATAGAAAAGATGTATCTGTCCCTATGTAAGATGGCTGCCGGTACGGCTGAACAGATGAGAGAGATCAGGCATTATACCGAATCGACGGCACAGATGCAAAACGGTCTTATCGTAACCATGGCGGACATGGTGGAGAGCAGGGATTCCGATACCGGTGCGCATGTTCAGAAGACAGCCGCATATGTAAGGATCATTTTAAACGGCCTTAAGAAAAAAGGATATTACGCCGAAAAACTCACTCCCAAATATATGTCGGATGTGGAAATGTCCGCGCCTCTTCATGATGTGGGTAAGGTAAACATTTCAGATAAAGTGTTAAATAAACCCGGAAAACTTACGGATGAAGAATATGAGATCATGAAGACCCATACCACCGCAGGCAAAAATATCATAGAAAAAGCCATAAGTTCGGTAAAGGGAGAAAGTTACCTTAGAGAAGCAAGAAATATGGCGGGATACCATCATGAAAGATGGGACGGAAAAGGATATCCGGAGGGACTGCACGGAGAAGTCATACCGCTTTCTGCCCGTATAATGGCGGTTGCAGATGTGTTTGATGCACTCGCATCTCCGCGTGTTTATAAGCCGGCATTTCCGCTTGAAAAAGCTCTCGGAATAATCCAGGAAGGCTCCGGTACACAGTTTGATCCCAAATGTGTGGAGGTGTTTATGGATTCCCTGGATGAAGTAAAGGCTGTTCTTAGGAAATATCAGGATTCGTGACGGAGGATGGCAAATGAAAGTTAAAAAAACAGGAATGATCAGATTAGCTGTTGCCATGCTCTGTGCATTTTATTATCTTGCAGGAGCTACCGGAACGGTTTATGCCGCAACCGCCGAACAGACCGAAAACGAAAGAGGAAGTGAAAAGACGGTAAAAAACGGAGGCGGATATGTGGTTACGGGACAGATCCCGGATACCGGATACACTGCAGAGCTTTACGACGCCACAAACGGTCTTCCAACTTCCGATGCAAATTATGTAATGTGTGACTCTGACGGATATATATGGATCGGCGGTTATAGCGGTGTTATTCGTTATGATGGCGATTCTTTTGAATCTTTGGACAAATCTCTGGGCTTTACCAGTGCCAGGGGGCTGTTTGAAGACAGCCGCGGAAGGATATGGTTCGGTACAAACGACAACGGTGTGCTGGTTTTAGACAAAGGTGAAGTTACCGCTTTTACATATAAACAGGGACTGCCTTCATCTTCCATAAGGAGTTTTGAGGAAGACCACGAGGGTAATGTTTTTATAGGTACAACTGCAGGAGTATGCTACATCGATACGGATATGAGGCTTAATACCATAGACGATGAACGTCTCAAAACCTCAAGAGTATTAAGGCTTGATTCCGATTCAAACGGAACTATATACGGACAGACTAAGGACGGAGACGTCTTTTCCATAAACGACTGTAAGATATCGGACTTTTATTCCAGCAGCAAACTCGGGACCGAACCTATAGGTTCGATACTTGCAGATCCCAATAATCCCGGAAAAGTATATATCGGAACTGTGGATGGTTACATTTATTACGGCGAATTCGGTAATGATGTGGAACATATGATGAGGATAGAGACATCTCCTGTTACCAATATTCACTGGTTAAGTTATGCATGCGGCAGGATATGGGCTGCTTCCACTACACAGTTTGGATATCTGGATGGTCAGTATCATTTCAGACTTGTGGACAGGGTTCCCGTAAACAGCGGTATCGAAATGATAACATCAGACTATCAGGGCAATATTTGGGTTGCTTCCTCGACACAGGGAGCGATGAAGGTGGTTGCCGGAAACTTCCGGGATATATTTGATATGGCAAATCTTCCCGATGAGGTTGTCAATGTAACACATTTGTATAACGGGATGCTCTATATGGGAACCGATAACGGGCTGCTTATCCTGGATGATAAATATAATCCCGTAGAGAATGAACTAACCGAATACATCGGTAATTCCAGAGTAAGATGCATAGACAGTGATGCAGACGGCAATCTGTGGGTATCGGTCTTTACAAACGATATCGGTCTCGTCAGACAAAGCGCAGGCGGGCAGATCATCAACTTTACGAAGTATAAGGGCCTGCCAAGTAACGAAGTCAGATGTACCTATATAGACGATGACGGAACCGTCTATGTTGGAACAAACGGAGGCCTTGCAGTCATTGAGAAGACTAAGGTCGTTAAGAGCATTAATGCCAACGACGGGATCAAAAACACGGTATTTATGACCCTGACCGTAGATGACGGTAAGGTTTATGTAGGGACCGACGGTGACGGAGTATATATCATAGACGGAAGTGAAATATCGCATATAAGCAGAGATGAAGGCTTAAGCAGCGATGTTGTGATGAGGATACAAAAAGATGATGAAAACGATCTTATATGGGTCATCACTTCAAATTCGATCGATTATATAAAAGACGGAAATGTCTATAATGTATCGACGATCCCCTATACGTACAATTACGGTATCTACCCGGATAAAGAGGGGCATAACTGTATACTTTCGGCTAACGGTCTGTATGTGGTCGGCGTTGATGAGATGATAAATAATGAGATCACGGATCACAGTCTGTACTCTGTCGAGAACGGATTGTCCGGAAGTCCAACGACATATTCTTACGCGGAACTTGATGCAAACGGGAACCTTTATATACCGACCAGAAGCGGTGTGAGCTGGGCTAATATAGATCATTTCTATGATACGACGGGTGATATCAAACTTGGGGTAAGTTCGATCTACTGCGATGATAATCTTCTGACACAGAATGATCAGGGCGTATACGTGATCCCGGCACAGACGGGGCGTATCACCATAACTCCGGCAGTACTTGATTATACTTTGTCAAATCCTACTATCCGGCTGTATCTGGAAGGCGGTTCCGATAACGGTATCACAGTCAAGAAAAACAAACTGAGTACACTTGAATATACAGGACTTAAATACGGTGATTATGTACTTCATATTCAAACCATAGACGATAAGAGCGGAGAGGTATTGCAGGATGCAGCTTTCAATATAACCAGGAAGCCCAGATTATACGAACTTCTGCTGAGTAAGATACTTGTTGGGCTTTTGCTTGTTACACTTGCGGGTCTTATCGTTTGGAGATTTTTGTCGGGAACGATCATACGGAGGCAGTATGAGGAAATACGACAGGCAAGAGATGAGGCACAGCGTGCCAACTCAGCCAAGTCAAGATTTCTTGCAAATATGTCTCATGAGATCAGGACACCTATAAATACGATTCTTGGAATGGATGAAATGATCATGCGTGAAGATTCAACCGATGTTCCCAAACCGTATTTTATGTCCATCATGAATTATGCATTTGATATAAAGAGTGCATCCGATTCTCTTTTAGGTCTGGTAAACGATCTGCTTGATATGTCCAAGATAGAGTCGGGTAAGATGAACGTGGTCGAACAGGAATATGATGTTGCGGATCTTTTCCGTTCCATTATATCCATGATAAGAGTCAGGGCCGAAGAGAAGGATCTTTTCTTTGATATCGATATTGATGAGATGATACCTGTTTCTTTGTATGGTGATGCGGGAAAGATCAAGCAGGTACTTTTAAATCTTCTGACAAACGCGGTTAAGTATACCGATGCAGGGGGCTTTACACTGCGTGTCCTTATGGAAGAAAGGACCAATGATACCTGTAAGATAAGATATTCCGTAAAAGATACCGGTATAGGAGTTAAACCTGAAGACCTGGACAAACTCTTCACAGCATATGAAAGGCTTGATGAAGAGAAGAACAGTGCGATACAGGGCACGGGATTGGGGCTGGATATCTCAAGAAGATTTGCCGAACTCATGAACGGCACTTTAAGATGCGAAAGTGTGTACGGAAAGGGCTCGGAGTTCATACTCACACTTGAGCAGAAGATAGTTAATAATAAGCCGATGGGAGAGTTTGTCGAACATGTGGAGGATACTCTGGCCGGTCCGTATGTTCCACAGTTTGTCGCACCCGATGCAGATGTCCTTGTTGTGGATGACAATCCTATGAACCTTGCAGTCATAAAGGGGCTCCTTAAGGCGACCAAAGTATTTGTTACAACTGCCGACAGCGGTCCGGAATGTATCGAAAAAGTAAAGTATGGCAGCTATGACATTGTATTCCTTGATCATATGATGCCCGGAATGGACGGAATAGAAACCCTCGAAAATATAAGAGAGTTTGCTCCCGATCTTCCTGTATATGCACTCACGGCCAATACCACAGCGGGTGAGGAATTTTATAAATCCAAGGGATTTAACGGATATCTGGCCAAGCCCATCGATTCGTTGACATTGGAAAAGACCATACTTAAACACCTTCCTGAAAATATAGTGATGAAACCGGAAGAGTATTCAGGTGAAAATGAACTTAAAGAAATTCCCGAAGATATGGCGTGGATAAAGAAAACCGAGGGCATAAATGTCGATGAGGGGATTAAGAATTCAGGTGGCATATCATCGTACCTGTTTTCACTCAATCTGTTCAATGACACGATAGATTCAAATGCCGGAGTCATTCAAAAGGCTTATGAAGAAAAAGATATACTGCTTTACACCGTAAAGGTGCATGCACTTAAAACATCGGCCAGGATAATCGGAGCGATGGGACTGTCGGAACTTGCCGAGAAACTTGAAGAAGCTGGAAACAAGAAGGATACTGCGTTTATAGATGAAAATAACCCGGTCCTTATGAAGGAATACCTTGGATATAAAGATAAACTTGCAAGGCTTCATTTAAATGATGAAGATGATGATAAGGAAATGATAGATACCGCAGAACTTAAAGATGCTTACAATGCACTTAAGGAAGTCATTCCGGGCATGGACTATGATGCGGTGGAAATGATACTCGGAGAACTTAAGGCATACAGACTTCCCAAAGAAGATGCCGAAAAGATCGAAAGGATCGAAAAACTGCTTAAGAGTTTTGACTGGGAAAAACTGGAAACCATTGCTGACGAAGAACTTTGAACGAAACAAAAGAGTTTTGAAAGAGAGGGCGTATAAATGTCAAATGATCGGGTTATGATGATCGCTGAAAAAGAAACTTTCATGATCAGGGTCCTTGAAAAAAAACTGGAGGATGCGGGAGTTGAGTGCTCATTCAAATCGTGGAATGTAAATGACATCCATGATTCCTGGGAAGGTACCGGTCTGGTGGTCGCATATATGGAAGAAGACCAGAGACCGTCGGAACATGTCATGCATTTTCTTATGGATAAAAATGTTGATGAAGGTGTCAGGGTCATATTTATAGGAGAAAAGCCGGACATAGACCAGATCGTCGAACAGTCACCGGAGGATCTTATATATAAGGCGTTTAAAAGACCAATCGATAATGATGATTTTGTGAATTGTGTTGTGGATCATTTCAAAAAACTCGAGTCGGGGGAATTCAAGAAAAGTATCCTTGTAGTAGATGATGATGCAAATTATCTTTCGCTTGTAAGGGAATGGTTAAAAGATACTTACAAGGTTTCAATGGTTAATTCGGGGCTTCAGGCCATTAAATGGCTTGGAAAAAACAAGGTCGATCTCATATTGCTTGACCATGAGATGCCGGTCACCAGCGGACCTCAGGTACTTGAAATGTTAAGAAGCGATGAGGAGACCAGAAACATTCCGGTCATCTTCCTTACGGGAAAGAATGATAAGGAAAGCGTCATGGCCGTAGTAGCTTTAAAGCCCGAGGGATACCTTCTTAAGAATATCGAAAAAAAAGAACTGCTTGATACATTAAACGATTATTTTTTGCTCCATAAATAATGAGGATAAGTCATGTATGAGTTTGTAAGAGCGCACCAACTGAATTTTATGCTTGTGCTGTGTGGGATAAGCGGCATCATAGCTTTGTTTGTCCTGCTTTCCATCAATATGACCGTGAAACGTAAAATTGCGCTGGCAATATTGGAACTTGGCGCAGCGATCCTGATCATATTTGACCGTTTTGCATATATATACCGTGGGGATGTGAGTACAACCGGATATTGGATGGTCAGAATAAGTAATTTTATGGTTTTCTTTATGACTTTTTTGACTATTTTGGCCTTTAATTTATATCTTGCCGATCTTATGACCAATGAGTGCGAGCTAAAGGAAGTACCCAAACGGCTGATAATTGTTTTAATACTTCTTGTACTTGGAGAAGTTCTTGTTGTGATCTCACAGTTTACCGGCTTGTTTTATACATTTGATGAGACGAATCATTACCAGAGGGCTTCGGGATATTATTTAGTATTTATCATACCTTTTGTGGCACTGATAGTCGACTTAAGTGTGATCATACAATTTGGCAAAAAATTAAGCAAAGGTATCAGTCTCTCTCTTATTCTGTTTACTTTATTATCTATAGTTTCTGCTGTGGTCCAGGGCGTGATGTACGGAATATCCATAAATAACATGACGATCGTAGCCATGGGCATAATTCTTTATATCTTCTCTCTCATAGATATGAATCAGAGATATGAAAAAGCTCACAGACAGGAAGTTGAATATCTGAAGGAACAGGAAAAAAATATGAGCCGGCTCTTTGAGCAGACCGCCACGGCACTGGCTGAGGCCGTCGATGAAGGAAAGACTCATTCCCATGGTCATTCTTTGAGGGTTGCAAACTATGCAAGAGATTTAGCAACCCGCAGCGGTATGGATGAAGAAGAAAGTAATAAGGTCTATTTTGCCGCACTTTTGCATGATGTGGGAAAAATCCTTATTCCCGATTCGGTTCTTCTTAAAGAAGGAGAAATGGATGAAGAAAGCATGAAGATATTCCAGTCCCATACCGTAGCCGGAGAAAAGATACTCTCCAAGATAGAGGCATATCCTTATCTTAGCGAAGGTGCACATTATCATCATGAAAGATATGACGGAAAGGGATATCCTGATGGATTAAAGGGGGATGCGATCCCGGAGGCAGCTAAGATCATTTCGGTCGCAGATGCATATGATGAAATGGCTTCTGCCGTAGATAACAGGGATCCTTTGCCGCAGACCAGAGTCAGGGAAGAGTTTATCAAGGAGTCGGGACTTAAATTCGATCCCAAATATACAAAGGCTGTTGCTGCCATGATCGATGCCGATCCTGATTATTTACTTAAATATGAGGGAGAGAAAAAAGAATATACAGGCAGTATGGAACTTAATTGTACCGATTACAGAAGTGAGATCTCGGACGGTATCGGTATATCCCAAAAGAAAACGAAGATCAAATTCCATTTCGTGAGCAATAAGGACAGTGAAAACGGTTATTCCATGCCTGCCGTCATATTATTTGATTCACTCGACCGTCGTGTACACACTACCGAACAGGCAATAGTTGATACGGGATATACGGAGTACGGAGAAATATGGTTTGACGGACATACGATCTGCACCAGGGCCAGGGAAGTTAAAGCCGATGTGACCGATGTATCAAAAGGACTGGATCTGCTAAAAGCAGGTAATTTCGGCTCGGGAGTGAATTACGAGATAGAAACTGCCAAATATAAGGACCATGTACTCATCAAACTGGACGGACCGGATAAACATATAGAAGCTATTGCGGCACTTTCGGACAGCAGTCGCTACGCTTATATAAGTATCACCGGAGAAAACTGCAGGATAAGCAACATTGAAGTCACTGAAACCGAAGAAGAAGTAGGAGAGAAAGATATCCCTCGTATAGCCGAAGAGGTTCTGTATACGGACAGGTTAGAGTCTGACCTTAATAATGTTCAGATCGACGGATATCGCACGGCTGCCACCAACAGTGTGCCGCTTGTGGATGGTATGAGGCTGGTCTTCCATACAATGAGTCTTCCTACCGCACATCTTGTATGGCATTGTCCTTCGGTTGTTTTGTTTACTTCTGACGATAAGCAGGTGTACGGTCCGAACTATCGCGAATATGTCATGGTAAGACTTGACGGTGAGATAGCTGATGATGATGAGAATATAGAGAACAAGCTGTCCGTTGTAAAAACGGACCGATTTGAAAGCTGGGATGTATGGAAAGAACGCAACAAAAAAGGTATGGAATGCATCGTCAGTTTAAGAAAGAGAGGGAACAGGATAACCGTAACAACCGAGAATCTGGGGCTATCGGTTAAGAACGTTACCATACTCGATAAAGAAGCCGGTGAGGTTTATGTTGCTCTTTCGGGAGACCAGTGTGTGCTTACCGATATAAGAGTCATGTAAGTACATAGTAGTATATATAAAGTATTAAGTCATATAAACAGGATAGAAATATTTAGGTTGACAGGCTATGAACATAAGACTAAAATGTTCATAGCCTATTTAAATGGGACTTACGGAGGAAATATGGGAAAAGCTTTTACGGGAGAAGAACGGGATAAGGTAAAAGACAAGCTTCGAAGAGAAGGACTGGTATTGCTTGCTCAGGACGGGATAAGAAACGTATCCATCAGAGAACTGACTAAGAGGGCCGGAATAGCCCAGGGCGGTTTTTATACTTTTTACAAAGACAAAGACGAATTTGTAACAGACCTTGTATTGTTAAGGATCAGGGAAAAGACAGACCTTATGCTTGAAACAAAAGAAGGGTCGCTTGAAGATCCCGTTAAGTATATTTCGGATATCCTTTACAGGGAAGGAATGCATCTTAAGGAAAACAAGGCCTTTAATAACCACGTCAGTGGATCGATAGAATTCTTTGCAAAAAGAGACGAACCTGATAATGGAGAAGGCAGAGAAATATACCGCAACTTCTTAAGGAAACTCGTCACATACTGGGAAGAAAACGGATATAGGGTTGAATGCGATATAGACGGAATAATTTATTCCGGAGTCATGGGAGCCGTGATGTTTTCCAATGCAGATCTTATTCCCGAAGAATATTTTGCAGGTATATACAGGGAATACTGTGATGCCCAGACCAAAAGATATTTGCATGTAGCACCAAAATAAACGACTCGGAACTTTCATATATAAACGACTCAGAACTTACACACTATGAACGACACCAGGCTTACGGATGAGGAAAAAAGAGACAGAAGATACAAGGAACTGACCGAGGGAAAACTCTATCCTCTTCTTGTTAAGATGGCGATCCCTTCGATGATCGGGATGATGGTGGCAACCGTTTATTCCATGACAGATACCTATTTTGTCGGTAAGCTTAACAATACCGATATGACTGCAGCGGTAGGTATAGTATATACATTTATATCGGTGGTACAGGCAATAGGATTCTGGTTCGGATACGGATCGGGCAATTACATCTCGCGTATGCTTGGCAAAAAAGAGATAGAAAACGCGAAGACGATGGCCGCGAAGGGAGTTATTCTCGGCCTGATAACGGGAGTTGTTATTCTCATCCTGGGGATCATATTTGTAAAGCCTCTTGCATTTCTTTTGGGAGGCAGTGCATCACAGGGCGTTCTTGATGCAACTGTCAGTTATCTTAAGATCACTGTCATTTCCGTTCCTTTCATGATCATATCCAATATTTTATATAACGAATTAAGACTTGCTGCATCATCCAGAGCCTCGATGACCGGTCTTCTTGTCGGAATGCTCATAAATATGATATTGGATCCTGTATTTATCCATATCCTCAATATGGGCATACAGGGTGCTGCATATGCAAGTCTCATCGGACAGATCATGGGTGTGATCGTTCTCTGGAGAAGTACGGGCAGGGACGGAAACGTACCCATCGAATTAAAAAGAGGAAGACCTGACAGATTTCATACCATGGAGATACTAAAGGGCGGTGCACCTAATTTCTGCAGACAGGGAATAAGCAGTATATCCTCAGTTCTGTTAAACCGGACGGCCGGAATGTTTGGAGTTAATGCGATAGCGGCCATCACCATAGCCGTAAGGATAGCATATATATGTTATGCCCTCGTCATAGGTTTCGGTCAGGGCTTTCAGCCTGTATGTGCCATTAATTACGGCGCGGGAAAATATGCGAGATTAAAAAGAGCATTTAAACTTACGCTTATGACAGTGACCGTTTTTCTTATTGCTTCTTCTGCACTCATATATTTTAACTCCGGATCTTTTGTATACAAATTTACCCGGGACGAAAATGTAATACCTTATGCAACGGATATGTTAAAGGCGCAGCTTATTATAATGCCCTTTATGGGATACTACATTCTGATCGGAATGCTTCTTCAAAATATCGGGAAGTTCGGTAGGGCGACCATGGTTACGATATCGGAGAACGGTCTTTTCCTTATACCGAGCGTCATTATTTTGCCTCAAATATTCGGTTTAAACGGACTCATATGGTGTAAGCCGGTCGCAAGTATCCTTGCACTGGGATTTTCCGTCATGATTGGATTTCCTGCATGGCATCAATTTTTAAATACTGATAATAAAAAGGAGAACGAAGAGTGATGAAGTCTGAATTAGTGTTGAAATTCGGTGAAATAGTTAAAGAAGATGTTGAAACCGCGGGAGGCAAAGGGGCAAACTTAGGCGAAATGACTTCTGCCAAAATCCCGGTTCCTAATGGAGTCGTTCTTACATCCGATGCATATGATGCATATATGGAGCATAACGGGATCGATCCATACAGCTATGAAGACAACGGGGCACTTAGGAAGATAATCGTAAACGGAATCTTTCCGGGTACTCTTAAAGACGAGATCATAAAGGCGTATAAGGGACTTAACAGTCCGGTAGCGGTCAGGTCATCCGCAACCGCTGAGGATCTTTCGGATGCCAGTTTTGCCGGACAACAGGAAACATATCTAAATGTATCCGGAGAGGAAGCTTTATTGGAGGCTGTCAGGAAATGTTATGCTTCCCTTTGGGGAGACCGGGCCATCAGTTACCGAAAGAATACGGGATATGACACCGGAAGGGTCAGGCTTGCCGTTGTGATCCAGGAAATGGTCAGATCTGATTTCTCGGGCGTAATGTTTACGAGTGATCCTTCCGGGGATGCAGGAAATGTTCATATAAATGCTTCATACGGTCTTGGTGAAGCTATCGTATCCGGAATAGTAAGCCCTGATGAATATATAACCGACAAAGAAGGGAATATCTTAAGAGAGCATATAGGAAGCAAGGAAGTACGCATCGTATACAGCGGATCGGGAACCAATAAAGAAGAGGTTCCGAAAGAACTTAGAAATAAGCGTGTTATGACGGATGACCAGATCTTTCGTCTTGTGAAAGAAGGCATGAGGATAGAGAACCATTACGGTCATCCCATGGATATAGAGTGGGCATTTGCGGATGATAAGATATATATCCTGCAGGCAAGAAGCATTACGACCTTAGGCGGCGAACGGGAGAAGATTTATACCGATGAGGATTTTGTCGGGCTTCCTAAAGTAAAACCTGCCAAAGGTTCTTTCAGGGAAGGAGTACTGTTTAATCTTGAGAAGACACCTACACCGTATTTCCCTCTGGATCATGACTACGGCGGAAACGTCGGATATCAAAAAGAAGTCCTGTTTAACGAAATAGGTATAAATTTTACAGACGGACTCTACCCGATAGATGAAGACGGGATATCGAGGATCAACTCAAATAAGATGAAGATAACCCGGAATATCTTTAATGTCCCTAAATATTTAAAAAGGATAAATGACAGTGAAGCAAATATGAAAAATGCAGATGCTTCACTCCTCGAGTGTACAAGACGATTTGAAAAAGAAAAGGAAGGTTCATATAAGAGCGTAAAAGAACTTGGCAGTGCATTAAAACGCATGAGAGATCTTGTGGGCAAAACCGCATATGACCGCTTTTTATATGCTCTTTTTCCTAATGCAGTCACAGGCAGCAGGGTCAATAAGATCCTAAAGAAGGTTGATAAGGATTTAAACTCTTATGACATTCTTGAGGGATTATCATATGTGACCGCGGATATCAACAGAAGACTTGTGAAAATATCCGGGTTCGTAAACGAGGATAAGGCCATGGCAGATTATGTGGATACGCATTCTTATGAAGAAATCTGTGCGAAATATCCCGAACTGGGCAGGATGCTGTCCGAATTTATGGATGAATTCGGAAGTAAATCGGATTATAACTGCTACTGTTTCATATCCAGGACCTGGCGTGAGGATAAAGACCGCTTCATATGTGTGCTCCGTCCCATGATAAAGAGCGGGGGAGGCAGTGTTCCGACAGAGGAAGAAAGCCGGAAGAAATATGAGGATCTGATGAGCAGGGTAAAAAACACAATCTCTTCCAAAAAGTACAGGGAATTTGAAAAGCAGGTAACCGCTCTTAGACATTACCACTATATAAGAGAAGCCAGCCAGTATCTGTGGGAGAGCGAATTTGAACTTTGCAGAAGGCTTTTAAGAGAACTTTCGGATGCTGTCGGGATCTCATATGAGGATCTGCTGTATCTGTTTTCGGATGAATTATATGAAATGTGTGATTCCGGAGATACATCCTCGGCACTTAAGATCATAGAAAAAAGAAAGGAAAAGAGGCCTCTTGCCAAAGCATATTGGAATAAATGCATGGAAGATGCTCTTGCAACCAACGACGGACAGATCAAAGGTATAGGAGGCGCCATAGGACAAAGTTCCGGTCCCGTATGTCTGATCACTTCGCCTGCAGAGTTTGGTAAGCTTTCAAAAGGAGATATTCTTGTCTGTACATACACCGATCCTGAATGGACTCCTCTTTTTACACTTGCAGCCGGAGTCGTGGTGGATACCGGCGGAACGCTGTCTCATGCCGCTATAGTGGCTCGTGAGTATGGTATCCCTGCGGTTCTTGCAACAGGTGATGCTACCAAAAAACTCAAAGATAAAGATATGGTAATGGTAGACGGTACTAATGGAAGGGTGACAGTTTTGACTTGACAGAAGGTCTGCCCGGTAGTAAATTATATTTAGATTGTACGCAATATAATTGTATAAAACAAGGAGGCAGACTATGACAGCAGTAAGATATTATTCAAGATCAGGAAATACTAAACTTCTGGCCGAAGCCATTGCAGAGGCAGCAGGCGTTCCCGCAGTTTCGGTGGATACACCCGAAGCACCCATCACCGAAGAGACAGACGTTTTGTTTATAGGAGGTGCACTGTATGCATACGGTCTGGACCGGAAGATGAAGGATTATCTCGCAGGTATCGATGGATCCAAGGTAAAAAAGGCAGTTGTATTTTCAACATCATGGCTGTCGAAACATTCACTCGATCTGTTGAAAAATGGACTGGAAGCCAAAGGAATTGCAGTAGAACCGGAAACACTTTATGCAAAGAACAAACCGGATGAAGCAAAACTTGCCGAAGCAAAAAGCTTTGCAGCAAAGTTTATCTGAGGTGTGGATCATGACAGAAACAGAAGCGATCATCAGCAGACATTCCGTGCGTTCATATGAAGACAAACCCATAGAACAGGATAAAGTTGAACTGATAAATGACAAGATCCGGGAACTGAACGAATCCGGAAATCTTAATCTTCAGTTTATAGAAGATGCGGGTAAGACCTATAATAAACTGTTTAGCAGAGCCGCCGGCCTTGGCTCTGCACCGAGTGTGATAGCCTGCGTGGGAAAAGACGATGAAGATCTGGATGAAAGAGTCGGGTATTACGGCGAAAAACTGGTTCTTTTCCTTCAGCAGATCGGATTAAATACATGCTGGACCGGAACATTCAACAGAAAAAATACCGAGGCTGTCGTTATGGACGGAGAGCGCCTGGTGATCACGATAGCCGTTGGATACGGTAGGGATCAGGGAAAAGAGCATAGGTCCAAGGACGCATCCGAGGTAACGCAGGGACGGACTGACAGACCCGAATGGTTTAAGAACGGAGTTAAGATGGCCCTTCTTGCTCCTACTGCCATAAACCAGCAGAAGTTTACCATCAGATTAAATGACGATGACAGTGTGGATTTTATCGATAACGGAGGAATACTGTCAAAAGTCGATCTTGGTATAGTGAAGTGCCATTTTGATATAGGGCGAAGCAGTAACTGAATATGCACTCCCAGGTCTCTTTGTGTTAGAATGACATTAATGACACAAAGAGGCTTTTAATTTATGAGGAGGATGCAATGGAACAAAACGAATATAAGGACTACGAATACGATAAATATGATACGAGTATGATAGACAGTATTAACAGCAGCGCATATCAGGCTGTGGATACAGTACAGGAGATCCTGAAAAAAGAGGTTGTAGCCAAATCATTCCTGTATATGATGGCTGCTCTTGCCGTGACCGCTATTGCGGCATTTGCGGCTCCGAGTGTGCTTTCCGAATGGCTCATGAGGGGAAGATACAATCTTATAATCCTGTTTGTTGCGGAACTTGCCATCGTCATCGTGTCTAACATAGCGGTATCCAAAAACAATGTTCCGCTCACTGCAATATTATTTACGGTTTATTCTTATCTGACGGGATCGCTTCTCGGGATATTATTCTGGATGTACGATCTTTCATCCGTTGGTGCGGTTTTTCTCATGACCGCTGCAATGTTTGGGATCACGGCTATTTACGGAATGGTGACCAAAAAGGATCTTTCCTCCGTCGGAAGTATATGTTTTATGGGAATAATCGGTATCATAATTGCATCTTTGGTAAATGCATTTCTTATTCGTAACGGAATTTTTGATTTCATTATTTCCGTTGTCGGAGTTGTAATATTTGTTGCACTTACGGCATATGATATCCAGAAAATATCAAAGAGGGCCAGATATGTGGATGACAGTCATGTTCAGGTCATGGCTCTTTCGGGGGCTTTTGAACTGTACCTTGATTTTATCAATATATTCCTAAGACTCCTTAGGATATTCGGCAAAAGAAACTGACGCTGATAACCGGTGATACTTCACCAATGGCAAAATAGGATATCTTAATTTGCCGATATTGATGTATATTTTGGTTTTAGTTAGTATATAATCAATATCATAAACGATGTCATTGTTGTGAAAGGAGAACACAATGGAAATTACATTAGAAGCTGTTGAAAAGGTAATGGAGCTTACAGGAGTTGAATATCAGGCAGCAAAAGAGGCTCTTCAGAAAGCAGACGGTGATGTTGATGAGGCTATAAAGCTTATACAGCCTAAGGCAACCGGAACGTTTGAAGACGAGACCAAAAAGGCTATCGAAAAACTCAAAAAGACAGTAGCAGAAGGCAATGTTGATAAGATCCAGATCCGCAGGGAAGATGAGATACTTCTTAGCATTCCCGTAAACGTAGGTATCGTAGGCGGAATCCTTGGACTGGCAGCAGCTCCCTGGGCACTGATCGCAGGTGCTATAGCAGCTTTCGGTTTCGGTTGCAAACTTGAGGTTGTTAAAAAAGACGGCACAGTAGATGAAGTAGAATGACAGGTATTTAATATCCATACACAGACAAGCAAAAAGCCCGCGGTGAAAACCGCGGGCTTATATTTTTACATTTATTCCGAAAGAGCTTTTAATTTCTCTTTGTCTATCTTGCCTTCCGCAATGGTATTTGCAACCCAGAGCTTAAGGGATTCCACGGTAAGGTCTATCTGGTCCAGCTGTTTTTGGATCTGAACGAAATCGGGAAGTTCGTCATCCGATACTTCTCCGTCTGCAGTGATATCTATAAGCCGCTCTTTCTGACGATCCAGAGAATTGAGAGCGGAAAGCATTCCAAGAACGATTTCGGACAGAGAAGACATCCTGACCTCGGGAACACTGTCCTGGCCTATCCGGCACTCGTGAGTACAATAATAATTACACAGTTCCGGCTTCTTGTATGCTCTGGCAAGATCCACTACGTCTTCGGGATATATAGCGGTTTTTCCGGTTTCGAGCTTTTCCAGACGACTCTCACTGATGGTACCGATGAGTTCACTGGCCTGTGCTCTGGTAAGTCCTGCTTCCTCACGGCTTTCAAAATAGATATTTTTATCTTCTTTAACTGATTTTTTCCCCATCTGATCCCCTCTCCGATAATTGGAATCTTACTTTAACCACAAGATAGATGATACACTAAATCTATGAAGATAGCAAAAGCCAATGTGTAATGGTATAATGAAACGCAGGGCTTGAGTGAGATTATTGGAATTTGATATGCATGATCAGGATAAGAGCGCAGGCAGGGCGGATTTGTCATCTATATACAGATCTGCAGTGATCTTTCGGGAGTCACTTCCGTACATATCGATGATCTCGGGAAGATTCTCGTTGACTGCATCGAAGAACAGCCCCTGAAGGGCACACCAGTCTATTGCTTCCATAAGCCTGTCGCCGCACCGGCACGTCCAGAGAATAAGTTTATTGCCGTTGCGCTGCTGTTCGAGCAGGGCATATATAAGAGGCAGATTAGGCTCCCCTATATGAGGAAAACACTCATCGCAAAGCGTTCCGTCAAAGTCGACTGCTATGATATTATATTTGATCTTTGAATCGTTGAGATTGAGCATGAGCGTTCCTCCTTTTCTTTATCGTGGTTTGCGGGTTACTTTTAACTATATCAGAACAAATGTTCTGAGTCAATAAAAATCGAACAGATATTCGATAAAAATGTGGATATACGAGGAGTTATTCAAATGAGTGCTATAGCGATGATAACCGCACGCGGAGGAAGTAAGAGAATACCGAGAAAGAACATCCGCGATTTCTGCGGTAAACCTATTATGAATTATTCCATAGAGGCTGCTCTAGAGTCGGGGATATTCGATGAGGTCATGGTTTCTACCGAAGATGAGGAGATAGCGGAGATTGCCCGTAAGGCAGGTGCAAGTGTTCCTTTTTTGAGATCGGAAGTCACTGCTTCGGATACCGCTACTACGGAAGAAGTCATAAGTGAAGTACTTATGCGTTATTCGGAAATGGGGCGTGAGTTTGAATACGGATGCTGTATCTATCCCACGGCACCTTTTGTAAATGCACATAAACTTAAGGATGCATTCGATATCCTAAGGGAGAGCGGGGCACAGTCCATAGTTCCGATGCAGGAGTTTACTTATCCTCCGCAGCGTGGTCTGTATATAGACGAGGATGGTTACGTGAAGATGCTCCATCCCGAATATGCTTCCACAAGAAGTCAGGATCTTGAAAAGCATTATCACGAATGCGGACAGTTTTATATCTTCAGGAACTCCGATTTCCTGATACAAAAAGATACGACTATGGAAAAATCCATACCTTATATAATCGATCCTGTAGAATCACAGGACATAGATACTGAGAGTGACTGGTTACTTGCCGAACTTAAATACAGATTCCTAAAGGAGCAGGGCAGGATATGAAACTTAAGGATTGTCTTGAGAACAAAAGAGCATATATCATAGCCGAGATGAGCGCCAACCACGGCGGTTCTCTGGAGCAGGCTTTAAAGATCGTGGATGCGGCAAAAGAAGCGGGTGCGGACTGCTTAAAGACTCAGACTTATACAGCAGATACACTTACCATCGACTGTCATACCGAAGCCTTTCAGATTCACGGCGGATTATGGGACGGATACAATCTTCACGATCTGTATAAGGATGCTTATACGCCCTGGGAATGGATGAGACCGATAAAGGAGAGGTGTGAGGAACTTGGGATAGATTTTCTGTCCACTCCGTTTGATACAACGTCTGTTGACTATCTTGAAGACCTTGGCGAGGAGTTTTATAAGATCGCTTCGTTTGAACTTACGGATATCCCTCTTATCAGATACATAGCCCGTACGGGCAAACCGGTAATAATGTCTACGGGCATGGGATCGGCAGAAGATATAGACGATGCAGTAAGTGCCATACGTTCGGAAGGAAATGAAAATATCATACTCTTAAGATGCTGCAGTTCTTATCCTACGGTATCTTCCAATCTTAATCTAAGTACCATTTCGGACATGAGAGAACGCTTTAAGGTTCCCGTGGGTCTCTCCGATCACTCCATGGGACATACTGCTGCTGTTGCTGCTGCGGCTCTTGGAGCAGCGGTCATAGAGAAGCACTTTTGTTTAAGCCGGAGCATCCCTACCGCAGATTCCGCGTTTAGCATGGAACCCGGAGAATTTGCAGATATGGTAAAGGCGGTGCATGATGCGGAACTTGCCATGGGGAAGGTTTTCTATGGTGTTACAGAGGGGGAGGCAGACGAGATACACTGCAGACGTTCTCTTTTTATCGTAAAGGACGTAAAGGCGGGAGATACTGTCACCTCAGATAATATTCGGAGCATACGTGCTTATAATATATCCGGAATGAAACCCAAATATTACGATGAGATGATCGGAAAAAAATTTAAAGCGGATCACTGCATGGGTACGCCGCTTGACAGGAGTATGATTGAGTAAAAAGATAGCGATACGCACAGATACCAATGAAATAATAGCAACAGGACATGTCATGAGATGCCTCACGATTGCGGGAGAACTTCGAACGCTTGGCTGTGAAGTGATCTTTGTGTCATCCGATGAAATGATCAGACCATATACGGATCATGACGGGTTTGATGTACATATTCTGGATTCCGACTATAGCGATAAAGAAGCGGAGACTGATAATCTCATTTCTTTTTTGAAAAAAGAAAATATCAATACTCTCTTTGTTGACAGTTACAGTGTGACCGAAAAATATTTCTTGGATCTTAAAAACGCCGGTATGCATGTCATGTACATGGATGATCTGTGTAAGTGTGCGTATCCGGTCGATGCCGT
The DNA here is from genome assembly GCA_024691305.1 of Lachnospiraceae bacterium. Lineage (GTDB taxonomy): Bacteria > Bacillota > Clostridia > Lachnospirales > Lachnospiraceae > XBB2008. The sequence continues at coordinate 98,093 of JAILNS010000039.1, forward strand.
TGTGAATTATTGCCCGGCGGCGGTCTCTCTTGGCTATGAGATCATCTACCCCAAAGAAACCAAACTGTATCTTGGACCGGCTTTCATACCTCTTAGGGAACAGTTCAGACAGGGACTTAGATCTACCGGAGACGGACTCATGATAACCGCAGGAGGGTCTGATAGTTTAGGTCTTGCAGATATCATGATCGAGGGCATTTTAGATGACCGTGGACTTGGATATTCGGATTGTATACCGGGAAGGATACACCTTCTTGCCGGGAGATATTATGAACCCGGGGATGCAGTCAAAAAGGCTGTAAAGGATGGAAGTGTCATTCTTCATCAAAGTGTTGATAATGTGGCACAGATAATGAAGGACTGCAGGGCTGCAATATCGTCTGCGGGGACTACACTTTTTGAACTGAGTGCAGTCGGAGTGGTCACGGCAAGTTATGTTTTTGTAGACAATCAGATGACCGATGCTATGTACTTTGACAGGGAGGGACTCATGCCTTATATTGGCGATTTCAGGGTCAGCTCCGGAAGGTGCATGGAGAGGATCATAGATTTTCTGTATGACATCAACGGGATGTCTGCTACGGAAAGAAAAGCTAAAAGCAATGCTCTTACCGAACTTATAGACGGTGAAGGCGCAGGGCGTATAGCAAAAGCACTTATGGAATTATAGTTATCCGGATGGACCGGTCCGGGAAGAATGTATGAAAAAGATCTTTATTTTGGGAGCCAGTGCGCTTCAGATACCGATGATACAAAAGGCCAAAGAAAACGGCCTGTATGTTTATGCACTTGATTACAATCCTTCTGCTGTCGGTATCCCTTTTGCGGATGAGTTTCTCTGCATAAGTACGATAGACAGGGAGGCTGTACTTGCTGCCGCAAAAAAATATAAACCCGACTTTATCATGACATCTACCAGTGATATGCCTGTAAGAACGGCGGCATGGGTAAATGAAAAGCTTGGATTGAAAAGAGATCTGGAGTATGAGGATGCGATATGCGCTACGGATAAAGACCGTATGAGAAGAAGAATGCAGGAATGCAAAGTACCTGTACCGAAATTTTACGCCGCATACTCGATGGAGGATTTTATCGGAAAATCCAGGATATTCAGGGAACGATTCGTTGCAAAGCCTGCGGATAATGCCGCAAGCAGAGGGGTTGTTTTGGTTGATACACTAAATAACAGGTCCGTGGGCTTTTTGAAAAATATATATAACTACGTGCATGGCTTTTCCAGAAGCGGAGTCGTGATGGTGGAAGAATATATGGAGGGCCCCGAGGTGAGTGTAGAGATATTCACCATAGACGGTGAACCCCATATCATTACCATTACGGATAAAATGGTTACCAACCTCCCGTATTTCGTAGAAACCGGTCATACCGAACCCTCGGTACTTCCGGATATCGAACTGAAAGATATAAGACGTGTGGCGATCGCCGCCGTTAAAGCCATACGTATGCAAAACGGTCCGTGTCATGCAGAGATCAAGGTTACTCCGAAGGGTGCAAAACTTGTTGAGATAGCGGCACGTATGGGAGGGGATTTTATCACATCCAAACTTGTTCCGATGTCAACGGGAGTTGATATGACAGGATGCTGCATGGACAGTGTTATCGGAAATGAGGTAAACTGCACCCCCGTATGTGACAAAGGATCTGCGATCAGATTCATGTATCTGGGGAGCGGTCAGGCTGTGCCGGGCATAAATTCGGAGATTGCAACCGATGTCAGGAAGAAATACCGGATAAGTTCGATCGAAGGAGAGGACATTGCAGGATCGATGCCCGGTGTTACCGAGGTAGAGCTGTATGTTAAGCCCGGAGATGAAGTGGGAATACTTACAAACAGTAACGGCAGATTCGGACATGTTATAGCAGGCGGAAAAGATGCAAAAGAAGCCGCTGCCAATGCCGAAGATGCGCTTCGCGTTATAAAATTTGAATTTGAGAGGCTTGAAAATGAGTGAACCGTCTAAAGAACGCGAGATAGGAAGCGAGTTTGAGATCTATTCCGAAAACGGAGATACCGATCTTTTATCTGAAATAGAAGATAAGGCAAAACACCAGGGCAAATATACACATTATATCCGATGCGGAAGAGATGCCCTGGGTTATATAGCTGACGATATCATTGAAAGATATGGCAATAAGCGAGGTAATAGAAAAGAGGATATAACAGTCTTTATGCCTGCTCTTTCGTGCGATTCCATGGTAAGACCGTTTACGGTCCGGGGGCTTGACTTAAAGTACTATCGCTTAGAAGAGGATCTGAACATAGATACCGGTCATCTTACCGGGATCATGGATACGGCTTCCATACCTGTTGTTCTTATGATGGATCATTTTGGGCTGACCGATATGGACGCCTCTGCACGAAGTATAAAAGAGCACAGGAAGGATGCGGTCCTGATAGTCGATGTGACACAGACGGTATTTGACGAAGATAAGTACCTGTCCAAGGAATCCGAAGCCGATTATGTTTGCGGGAGCATACGTAAATGGCTGGGTGTTCCGGACGGTGCGGTAGTTATTTCCGACCGGATCCTAAAAGGACATATATCCGAAGGTGAGAGTGATTTTTGCTCATTCAGGCTGGAAGCATTAAATGACAAAAAAAGATATATAGATGATTCCATGCGGGATAAGGCCTTAAAGACTATATTCAGGCGTAAACTGAGTGACGCAGAAGAGTCTTTGGATGACGGGAAGAATCCGCTTAAGATATCCGGTCTGAGTGCCGGTATGTTATCCCATATAGATGAAAGAAAGATCATAAGTATCAGACGACAGAATTTTAAGACACTGGTCGGATTATTTAAGGATGCTTTCGGATATGAAACCTATTACAGGTTTATAAATGATACCGGAAGAATTCCCGAATGCCCGTTTATGCTTCCTGTGGTGATAGACATCGACAGGATAAGAAATGATTCTGCAAATGCGGCAGGCAGATCCATTACACGTGACAGGTTTGAACAAAAGTTAGCCTCCTGCGGAGTCTATGCTCCCGTTCTTTGGCCCATAGATGCTAAGGCGGCGGAAGTCTGTGGCAATTCCAAATACTTTGCGGACAATATGTTGGCTTTTTATATAGATCAAAGATATGATGAAGAAGATATGAGATATACGGTTGAAGTGTTTGAAGACAAACTTCGTGAAATTTTGGGAACCGCGGAAGATAATATATGAAATTAAGCGTTATAGTGCCGGTATATAACATGGCGGCAGATGACAAGTTGATACACTGCCTGGATTCATTGGAGGCTCAGACGGTTTCGGATTCCGAAATTGAGATCATAACCGTGGATGATCGTTCTACGGATGATTCATACCGTATATTATGTGATTATGAAAAAAAGTATCCTTCACGGTTTAAGGCATACAGGTGTCCGGTAAACCTTCATCAGGGCGGTGCCAAGAATCTGGGACTTGCCCATGCATCCGGAGAATGGATAGGATTCATCGATGCGGATGACTGGGTGACAAATGATTATTATGAAAGGCTGTTATCAAAAGCAGAAGAAACAGGCGCCGATATGGTGGGCTGTGATTACAGTCTGGTAGATGAGTATACATTTACACCCGGGCAGGTCGTACATAATAATACCCCGGCTCAGACCGGTGTTATGGATGAAGAAAAGTACAGGCTTCTTTTGTTGGATACCGGCAGTCTCGTCGTCAAAATATACAGACGCAGGATAATATTCGGGGAAAACGAAGAAGAGCTTAAGGTGTCAGACGACGGAAGGGTACATGTCTTCCCTGAGAATATTTTTTATGAGGACAATGCGGTCAGCAATACCTGGATGCTTCGGGTGAAACATTTTGAGTATATCCCGGAACCGTTGTATTATTATTATCAGCATGATTCCTCGACGGTACATACGATCTCAAAGAAAAATCTGGAGGACCGTATAGTGGCCGGAAGACAGCTTCTTGACGAGGCAAAGACTAAGGGATATATAGAAACATATCATGATGAGATCGAGTTTTTGTATACGGTTTTGTTCTATGTAAATACTTTGTTTTCTGCGATGCCAAAGAGAATGCATATTAAAGGCTGTTATGGATTTACACGTGATCTTGCACGTGAAATGAAAGCTGCTTTTCCCGGGTTTGAGAATAACCGTTATTACTGTGAAAGGATCCATCCCGAAGAAAAGAAACTTATATCCATGCAGATGAAGAATCATTTATTGTTTTATATTTACTACAGACTGCTGTGGCTCTACAGGGATATGAAAAGGTAAGATGCACGACAGGATTTATGTATGTCATACTTTTTATCATGTGTATGTGACATGCCTTAAGGAACTGGATATAAGAAGGCGCGCCGACCGGGGTGAAATACAGACTCCCGGAACGGCTTCGCTTGTGCTGTCACTGATGAGTAACCGGTTCGGTTCACTTAAGGACCGGGCTGTGGCAAGCAGAATTTTTGAGGATGTATTTGAATATGACGAGAAACCGGATACATATTTTGAAGAGCTGGTTCCGTTAAAGACCGACACCGGAAACATTGTCCGCAACATGATCAACAGGATCCGTTTTACGAAACGCCTGGGACAGCTTCAGGAAGAGTATATTCCGGTTGACTTTAAGGATTACAGGGATATTTATGTTTTCTGTGATTCCGATCCGATAGGTTATTATCTTAATTATATAAAGATAAGATATCATGCACTTGAGGATGGACTTAACTGTATTCTTTACGGGGATCAGGCCAGGGTCGACAACAACGGGCATTTTAAACTGAAGGCATTTTTGTCATCGACGGGACTCATATTTATTCAAAACGGCTGGGGAAGGTATTGCATCGACATGGAAGTAAACGATCTTTCCGTCATAGAATATCCATGCCCCAAATATATCGAAGTTCCGAGGAGGCCGTTACAGGAAAGTCTCACTTCCGATGACAGGGAACTCATTCTGGGTATTTTCCTTGAAAATGCCGATGAGGTACGGACAAAACTTAAGACAGCTTCGGGAAGAAAAAAGGTAATGATCCTTTCGGAACCGCTGTGCGATCTTGAAACACGTGCTAAGATATTCAAGGATATCATGAATGCATACGGCAGTATAGACGGCGAAGAAACGGATATAATAATCAAACAGCACCCCAGAGATTATCTGGACTATTCTCCGATCTTTCCGGAAGCTATGATACTTCCGGGCACATTTCCGATGGAGATGTTAAACTTCATGCCCGAGCTTCATGTGGACCGGCTGGTATCCGTATTTACGGTTTTGGATGCACTCGAATTCGCCGATGAAAAAGTATTTTTGGGATATGACTTCATGGACAGATACGAAGCACCCGAGATACACAGATTAAACGATCAGATCGTTGATTCATAGTTAATTTTTTAAGGTGTGGTTTTTGTGAATACGATTACTTCCAAAAATATCATAAATCTTATCATTTCTTTTCTTATAACCTTTGCAGTTTACAATCTTGGAGATTTTGCTTCCTCGGATATCCTTCTGGGGGTTTTGTTTGTTATTGTCTACGGGATCCTGAAAAAAAAGAATTCATCCGAAGGCGGCAATATTCCTTTTTATGATTATAAAACTCACGATATCGTATGTGCTTCACATATCATTTCCGCTATATGGACGCTTTTGTATGCGATATATGCAGCGGACAAACTTGGCGGAGGAATGGAAAACCGTCTTTTTACCGGAAGCTATGCGGCCCTTACACTTGCGGGAATATATCTTTTTTTATATTTTGCGATAAGAAGGATACTTATATATATAGTTTGTTCCGATGGCGTGAACAGGGTCTTGTATGCGGACTCCTATGAGCGGGGCGGGAAGCCGTTAAGCGGAAGATTTTCAGTTAAGATGATGCTCATCTATGCCGGGGTCATCTTTATCTGTCTTTTGCCTTTGTTTTTGATGAACTTCCCCGGAACGATGACGGTTGATTCGTTTGTCCAGATGAATCAGGCCCTGGGTATAGAACCGTATACCGACCAGCATCCCTGGATGCATACTTTACTGATCAAGTTTCTTGTTTATCTTGGTTGGACAGTCACAGGCAGTATTTACGGAGGGATAGCCTTTTATACTCTTACACAGATGATCCTGTGTTCGTTTGCTGTCGCCTATATGATAGTGAGCATGGGTGAGATGGGGATAGGAAGAACCGGACGTGTATTGCTGTTTCTTGGATATATCATTTACCCCTACAATATCGCCTACTCCATAACCATGTGGAAGGATGTCCTTTTTGGAGCTTCGGTGCTGGTGCTTTTGGTGACCGTATACAGAATATGGGTTTTTATTCCAAACAGTAAGGCCATATCGGAGGACCAAAGGAACGTCGGTGTTCGCGATATCGTACTTTTATGCGTGAGCGGACTGGGAACCTGTCTTTTCAGGCATAACGGTTTTTATGCATTTATCCTGACTACGATTGTTATCGTGGTTATTGAGGTTTTCCGGTTAATTAAACAAAAAAGAACTTCGGCTTTATCTCAGGGCGGGAAGAAGATGAATCCTGTTCTTACAGTCATGCTCGCAGTTATGATCTTTTCCGCAGTATTTAAAGGCCCCGTTCAGGAAGCGTTCGGAGTAGGTAAGAATGCATTTGCATATAATCTTCCCATACCGCTTCAGCAGATAGCAAGAGTGGTTGCTTATAACGGCGATATCTCTGCCGAAGATATGGCTATGATAGAGCGGATAAATGAAACCGATTATTTAAGAAACGAATATACTCCCGGAGGTGCTGACCCTACCGAACAGTGGCTCATTTTCGGAGACAGTGCATACCTTGAAAGCCATAAGGCAGAATATCTTGGCTTGTGGATCAGACTGGGGTTAAAAAATCCTATAGCTTATCTGGAAGCATATGCCGATGTCACAAAGGGGTATTATACGACCATGTTTCCCGAACAGACCGAGTTTTACGGTATTTTGCCAAACTTTAGCGGACTCGATCCGCAGCCGGTTATGGGAGAGACCATAAGGGTTAAGGCAAATGAGATCCTTTTTAAACTGCACAGAATGATCCCTGTCTATGCGATACTCTACAGTCCGGGAGCCTGTTTCCAGTTACTTATGCTCGGTATTGCCATCATAATACTTAAAAATAAACGTACGGGTCAGGATAATAACCGTAACCGTGAGATATACAAACTTCTTGTATATCTTCCTGTTGTAGCCATAATGCTTACGGTAATGATAGCAACGCCTCTTGTTGCCGACTTAAGATATGCATATCCGCTTATGATATCCATGCCTGTTTTGATCATCATGACCCTGATGTGATCGGAGGAAAATAATATGGCCAAAGGCGCAAATCAGAAACTCAAGTTATACCGGCTTATGCAGATCATGCTCGAAAAGACGGATGCGGAACATGGTATCACCATGTCCGAGATAATGGATGAACTTGCAAGATATGATATAAGTGCCGAACGAAAGAGCATATACAGTGATATTGACGAACTTGATAATATGGGTTTGGAAATAGTAAAGGAAAAAGACGGCAGGGATTTTGTATACCGTGTGGTTTCGAGGACTTTTGAACTGGCAGAGATAAAGCTTCTTATAGATTCCATACAGGCATCCAGGTTTATAACACTCAAAAAAAGCCGTGAGCTGATAAATAAGCTGAAGACTCAGGTCAGCTGCTATGAAGCGATTCAGCTTCAACGTCAGGTATTCATAAACGATCGTATCAAAACCATGAATGAGAGTATATATTATTCGGTCGATGCGATACATTCTGCCATAGCTGAAAATAAAAAGATACGGTTTTTGTACTGCTCGTGGGATACCGACAAAAAGCTTGTTCCAAGAAAGAACGGAGAGTTTTATGAAGTAAGTCCCTGGGCACTTGTCTGGGCCGATGAAAATTATTACCTTATAGCCTATGATTCCGAAGCTGATAAGATCAAACACTACAGAGTAGATAAGATGCTTAAGATCGGCCAGGCCGAATCAAGGCGTGAGGGCAGAGATAAATTCGAAGATTCGGATCTTGGTGAATATGCTTCCAAGAATTTCGGTATGTATGGCGGCGAGGTCAGAAGGGTTCATATAGAGTTCCCGGATGAGAAAGTTGGAATATTTATAGACCGGTTTGGAAAGGATATTTCTATAAGAAGTGTTGGAGCCGGACGAAGTGAGATCGCAGTCGAGGTCGCTGTAAGTTATCAGTTTTTCGGATGGATATTCGGACTTGGTCCCGATATAGTCATTACATCTCCCGAAGATATCATAGATCAGCTGCGTGATGTGGCAACGGCATTTAAGGATAATTATAAATAAATGATCATTTTTTGTGTTTGATCATGTCCTTCACGATCGTTGCATAATGCAGTATGGTTTTAAAACTGTCCGATCTGCAATATGAGACTGTGAATATAAGGACGGAAACAGCTACGCTTATGATACCTTTTATCAACAGGAAGGCGAGCGGGCTTGTGATGTGGGGTTTCAAGACATTTCCTATGACCATGGTGCAGGTAACACTTAAGATGAGTAGCAGCATTCTAAAGAGGACCGTAAGATAATATCTTACGGGACTTTCTTTTATGAAGTATTTAAACACGACTACACATCTTCCCATGTAGATAAGAAGATGGCCGATGACTGTTCCCACCATGATCCCGGTGATTCCGAAACGGATACTTAATATGATCGATAAGATCACATTTACCGCAGCGGCTGCTATCATGAAGTTTCTGTCAGTTTCAAAATGTCCGAGCGTATTTCTGAAATAGTTCATGGGATTGTTCTGTATGGCTATGAACAGATTCAGGGAAAGCAGTACAACAAAGGCATAGGGCAGCAGGTAGTCAGGTTTTTTGAGCCATAATAGAATGAACTCCTGGGATACGCACATTACCCCTGAGGCTGAAACGAGTGCCAGAAAGAAACCGGACAGATCAAGAGCCTTAAAAAACGGAATGCCCATTTCGGATTCTCTGTCATTTATGAGACTGCCGATGCTTGCCTGAAGTGAGTTAAAAGCAGAGATTATAAACTCCAGTATCTTCGAGGAGATCATACGATAGTTACTAACGATACCGTTTGTGGTAAGTCCCAGAATGACGGTTATGATGATATCATCCGAAGCTCCGTATATCGTCGTGGCGATCTTGGTGGCCATCATATTTTTGACTTCATGCCACAGATTCAGCGCACGTATGTCATCACGGGTAACTGCGGTACGTGTGATCTCAGGATATTCTTTGTGTGAATAGACCGATATGATAAGGTTTGTTGCGATATTGGTCATTATAGAAACCGCAAGGTAAGCGATATAGTTACGCAGTTTAAGCAATATGATCATTTTAACTATGACGCTTATTATATTGATGACCGTATCTACCGAAGTGCATACATATATGCGTTCGTGAGTTATGAAAAGTATGCGTCTGTAGGCAAGAAAATATGTGCACAGTGTGGCGGCAAGCTGCATATAGTAAATGGTATATATGAACTGCCAGCTTTCTGTAAGATTCTGCTTTGCGAGGATAACAGGGAGGAAGATGCTCACTATCAGTCCTGCGCAGAGTACGAACAGTCCGACGACTCTGTAGATTACCTTGTAAATGCACAGGAGTTTGCGTATCTGTAAAGTATTATCCGATGCTATCTCTGTATACATATGATAGGTGATTATGGAGGCAATCCCCATTTCAGACAGATTAAGATAACTGAAAATGGAAGTGAACAGCCCGTCATATCCCAGATAATCAATGGTCAGAACGTCAAGAAAGATCCTGCGGACCACGAAGTTCATGATCGCGATCAGGAGCGTACACGCATAAATATATATCATATTTTTCATAGAATTTTTTACGCGCATGATAGGTACAGTATAACACAATTTATTGAGCTTATACGAACTTTGCTCTCGTTGTCATGAGCGTAGCATGTATGATATACTTTACAGTATCCCGTTATGCGGAAGGTATGTTGTTTCGTGGATTTAAGGGGTTAGATATATGATACTGACATATTATTATGTATTATTTGCTTTATCCATAATTACTCTGTTTACTCTTTTTGTCAGATGGCAAAAGAAAATGGATATATATTTTGCGATATTCTTTATATTTGTTCCCATAGATCTTCTCGGATATATCAAACTGGCATCTGCCACCAATCTTGAGACTGCGATACTTGGAAACCAGCTTATCTATCTCGGTGGCTGTTTTCTTCAGCTCATAGTCCTTCTCGTAGTCTGCAATCTGTGCAATATAAATCTTAAGCCCGGCTTGGTTACGGCCGCGTTTGCAATATCCCTTGCGATATACTTAAGTACGCTTACTATGGGTCATAACGGGTTATTTTATAAGGATGTGAAACTGATACATGAAAACGGTGTAAGCGTCCTTGTAAAAGAGTACGGTCCGGCACATACGATCTTCTATATAATGATAGTCGGATATATGGTGGCGACCATAATCGCACTCATATATGGTTATAGAAAGAAGCGTGATGCTTCATTAAAAAATATGAATCTGCTCGCTATCCTCATGGCATTCGCGGTAATTGCTTTTTTCGGAGGAAGAGCGATAACCAAGTCTATCGAGCTTACTCCTGCGACGTATATAATAAATGAGGTAGCATTTTTGTTCATTGCCCACAGGATAAGACTGTACAGTATATCCGGTGATATTGCCGTCAGTGTACTTGAAGAAGGTGCCGACGGACTTATATGTTTTGATCTGAAGCGCCGGCTGCTTGTAGCAAATAAAACCGCACAGGAGATGATCCCTGAGCTGGTGGATGCACAGACAGACCATCTTCTTAATGAGACTATAAATGAGTTTAGAGAGATCGGGGGATATCTGTCACGTTTTATCGATGATGAACAGTATGACGAAGAACTCATGCAGATTGGCGGTAAGGCATACCAGATCAATATAAAATATATAAACGACGGTAAGAAAAATGTCGGCTATTATCTCGTCTTGCGTGATGTAACGACCGAGCGTAAATATATAGAATCGATCAACAATTATAATGAGCAGATGAGAAATGCCGCTGACGCGGCTATCGCAGCGGATAATGCCAAAACCAGATTCCTGGCGCAGATGTCGCATGAGATCAGGACTCCCATCAACGCGGTTCTTGGAATGAACACCATGATAATGCAGGAGACCGATGATGATAATATATATGATTATGCCTCCGCAATACAGACATCCGGACGGACGCTCCTGTTTCTTATAAACAGTATTTTGGATTTCTCCAAGATCGAAGACGGTAAGATGGAGATCTACGAGGTTGAGTATGATCTGGTGGGGCTTATCAACAATCTGGTAAATTCCGCCGCAAGCAGTGCGGAAGCCAAGAATCTTAAATTTGATGTAGAAGTTGATGAGAGACTTCCGATAAGACTTATCGGAGATGATATGCGTATCACCCAGGTTGTGATAAACCTTCTGAGTAATGCCGTTAAGTATACGGATGAGGGCAAGGTAACCCTTAAGATTTCCCAGAATGATAGCTTCAATCCCAAGAATGAAGACAGTATATGGATACATGTAGAGGTGTGTGATACCGGTATAGGAATACGCAAGGAAGATCAGTTCAGGCTGTTTGAATCCTTTGAACGCCTCGATGTTACACGAAACCGTAATGTTGAGGGGACCGGCCTTGGAATGTCTATAGTTTATAAACTTCTTGAACTTATGGGCAGTCATATATATGTCAAAAGCGAATATGGCTCCGGTTCGGTTTTCTGGTTTGATATCAGCCAGAAGATCGCCGACCGTACACCTATGGGCAGCTATAAGGAGAGAAGGTCACTTGGAGATATCCGCTCGAAAAAACATATTAAGCTGTATGCGCCTGAAGCAAAAATACTTGTTGTGGACGATAATCCTTTGAATCAAAAGGTTACCCGCGCTTACCTTAAACTTTGCGGCATTGTTCCCGATGAGGCGATGTCCGGAGCCGAGGCGTTGGAGTATATGCGAAATAAACAGTATGATGTCGTATTTTTGGATCATATGATGCCCGAAATGGACGGAATAGAGACCCTGGACAATATCCGCAGAGAAAAACTCGCTTCCGAGGATACTATCATAGTAGCTTTGACGGCCAATGCGATAGAGGGGTCAAGAGATAAGTATTTAAGAGCAGGATTTAACGATTATATTTCCAAGCCCGTCGAACTTACGGATATGGTGGCAAAGCTTGAGGATTATCTGGATAAAAGAGGATATAGCGAGGATCAATAATACCTATGGCGGATGCGAATATTGCCGAAGAAAACAAGATGGGCGTGATGCCCATAAATAAACTGCTAATTACAATGTCTGTACCCATGATGCTCTCTATGCTGGTTCAGGCATTGTATAATGTTGTGGACTCGATATTTGTTGCCAGGATCGAGGAGGATGCTCTTACGGCTGTATCTCTTGCCTTTCCCATGCAGTCACTTATGATGGCTGTCGGGATCGGTATGGGAGTGGGCGTTAATGCGCTCCTTAGTAAGTCCCTCGGCGAGGGCGATACCGAAATGGTAAATAAATCCGCAACCAACGGTATATTTTTGGCTCTTGTTAGTTATGCTGTCTTTCTGGTCATAGGACTTACCCTGGTCAAACCTTTTTATGCTAGTCAGATAGACAACGGTAAGATCGTAGATTACGGAGTGACTTATCTTACGATCTGCTGCACGATGAGTTTCGGCGTGTATATGCAGATCATCTTTGAAAGACTTTTGCAATCCACCGGAAAGACTCTTTATAACATGATCACACAAATGACCGGTGCGGTTATAAATATAATTTTAGACCCCATACTTATTTTCGGGCTTCTCGGGGCACCGCGTTTAGGAATAGCCGGAGCTGCGATAGCTACGGTTACGGGGCAGATAATTGCAGCACTTATGGCTGTGATCATAAACCTTCGTTTGAACAAAGAGGTGACCATATCTTTTAGGGGGTTTAAACCTGATCTTCATACGATAGGGCGTATATATTCGGTAGGACTTCCTTCCATAATCATGCAATCCATAGGTTCTGTTATGGTATATGGGATGAACCGTATACTGGGAGCATTTTCTTCGACCGCGGTAGCTGTGTTCGGAGTGTATTTTAAGTTACAGAGCTTCATATTCATGCCGGTGTTTGGATTAAATAACGGGATGGTGCCTATAGTTGCATATAACTACGGAGCAAAGAACAGGCTCAGGATGATAAAGACGATGAGGCTTGCGACTGTATTTGCGGTAGCGATCATGTCTATAGGCACACTTGTATTTGAACTGTTCCCGGATAAACTCTTTGCTCTTTTTGATGCATCGGAACATATGCTCACGATGGGAGTCCCGGCGCTTCGTATAATAGCGGTTCATTTTCCGATAGCAGCTGTCTGTATAATAATGGGTTCGGTTTTCCAGAGCCTTGGAAACGGTGTATACAGCATGATAAACTCTATCATGCGACAGATTATTGTACTTCTTCCGGTAGCTTATCTTTTGTCGCGCACGGGAAATGTCAATAATGTGTGGTGGTCCTTTCCGATCGCAGAAATCATGTCTCTTATATGTACTGTCTATTTCATGCTTCGTATTAAAAAAGAGATCATTGATACGATTCCCGACGGAGTCCAATAAAAAAATTTGTAATAAACCCGAATAAACATAAATAAACATAAAAAAGGTTTTAATACTATAGAAGTTTATCGTGAAACTTGCTATATTTATTATATGGTTTATCAGCCGTATCCGAATACGGTTTTTATAGAGGTTACAGTACAGTTGTTTAAAGAGAGGGATTATTTATGAGTATTGATCTTAGCAAAATGTCAAAATTAGGATTCGGTCTTATGAGACTTCCGGAAAAAGACGGAGTTATCGATCATGAGCAGGTATGCCACATGGTGGATGCGTATCTGGAAGCCGGACTTAACTATTTCGACACCGCTTATGTTTATCACAGCGGAAAGTCCGAAGTGGAGGCGAGAGAAGCTCTTGTTAAGCGCCATCCCAGAGACAGTTTCATGCTTGCGACCAAACTTCCGGCATGGGAGATAAAACAGGCAAGCGACGTTGACAGACTTTTTAATGAACAGCTTGAACGTGCCGGGGTGGATTATTTTGATTTTTATCTGCTTCATTCTATCGAAGACGGCTCGAATTATGATACCTATGTAAAGTATGACTGCTTTAAATGGGGAATGAAGATGAAGGAAGAAGGCAAGATCCGTCATTTCGGATTCTCGTTCCACGGAAGCCCCGAACTTCTTACAGAGATAGTTGATAATCATCCCGAGGTAGAATTCGTTCAGATACAGTTAAACTATCTTGACAGAACCAATCCGGTAGTACGTTCGGGAGAACTCTACCAGATCCTTCATGAAAGAAATATACCGATAATCGTAATGGAGCCTGTAAGAGGCGGTATGCTCGCTTCCATGGATCCTGAAACCGAAGCTAAGTTTAAAGCCGTAAGACCCGATAAGTCTGTTGCATCATGGGCACTTAGATTCGTTGGTTCCCTTCCGGGAGTAATGACGATCCTTTCAGGTATGTCCAATGAAGAGCAGATGAAGGATAACTTAAGTACATTTACGAATTTCGAGCCCCTCAGTAATGAGGAGATGAAGGTGGTAGACGAGGTTACGGAATCTCTTCTTGGAATGCCTCAGATAGGATGTACGGCTTGTAAGTATTGCTGTGACGGATGCCCTATGAAGATCAGTATTCCGGATGTATTCCGTACTATCAATACCCTTCGCAGGTATCCCGATGACTGGCGCTCCAAGAACTTCTATCAGGGTCTTATATCAAGAAGCGGCAAGGCTTCGGATTGTATCGCCTGCGGGCAATGCGAAAGAGTATGTCCCCAGCACCTGCCTATAATAGATCTTATGAAGGAAGCTGCTGAGGTTCTGGGACAGTAAGCGTTTAAAAGAACGTTTATACTGTACTGATTTTTTCTGCAAATATGTTATACTGTTTATAGAAATAAAATCTATTTCATATGCGCAGGAAATTGAATCATGATTAAAGAAATTACAATATCTGATCTGGATGCTCTGGCTGCTTTTATAACCGAACAGGAGTACAGAGAAGATCTGGACAGATACAGAAATTCTTATCTTTACAGAGGAATGCCGAATTCATCTTTTAAGATGGAGACAAGCCTTCACAGGAATTGCAAACATCTTCAGAAACAGCTTGAACCGGCTATTCTTGAAAATTTTGCCAAATATGCGGTGATAGGTGATCCCACGATTGCCGAATCCGTATGGAGGCAGATGATACTCGGGCAGCATTACGGTCTGCCCACCAGGTTGCTTGACTGGACTCATTCCGCACTCGTGGGACTGCATTTTGCTACTGCGGAAGATAATATGTTATTGATGGAAGAACATGACTGCATGGTATGGCGCATAGATATGGGCGAAATGCAGTCACTTCTTCCTGAAAGATATCAGGAGATAGTCAATCGCAAACAGTCTACGATCTTCTCGGTTGATATGCTGCAGGAGGCAGCTGATTCCCTTGCGGAATATGATTCGGATATGGGCGATGATGCCATGGTGATCATAGAACCTCCGTCTATTAATCAGAGGATCGTAAACCAGTATTCTTTTTTCTCACTCGTTCCAATGCAAATGGTTGATATAGAGGATTTTTTGGACAGAAAGACCGAGAATACGGTCAAGTATGTCATCAAAGCAAACCTAAGATGGAGAGTAAGAGATATGCTTGATCAGCTCAACATGAGCGAGCGTATCGTTTATCCCGGACTTGACGGTTTATCCAAGTGGATAGCCAGACATTATTATGTCAAATAAGCCTGTGAGAAATGGATATGAGACAAATAAGCCTGTGATAAACGATAAACTTTAACCTGCAGAGGAGATGATACATAGATGGGCGTAGTTGATAAGCTTGAGGGCAAAAGAATACTTATCTGGGGATACGGAAGAGAGGGACAGTCTACCAAACACTTCCTTACCCGATGCTGTAAACCTGCGGCTGTTGATATTTTTGAAGGAAAAAAAGAAGATCTTGACGATTCCTCGTATGATTATGTGATCAAAAGCCCGGGGATCCGGATGGATGAGGATGATCCAAAGTATACGTCCCAGACGGAACTCTTTTTGGAAGAGTACCGTGACAGGGTGATCGGAGTTACCGGAACTAAAGGGAAAAGCACGACATCCTCCATGCTAAATCATGTTTTAACTCGTGTATATCCCGGTCAAACCATCCTTTTAGGAAACATCGGAGAGCCCTGTTTAAACTACTTTGATGAGATAACACCTGATACCATAGTCGTTTTTGAGATGTCTTGTCATCAGCTTGCCCATGTAAGGGTATCACCTCATATAGCGATCTTTTTAAACCTGCATGAAGAACATTTGGATTACTACGATACATATGAAAATTACTTTGCAGCCAAGAGACATATAACGGAGTATCAGACAGAGGATGATTATCTGCTCGTAGGAGAGAACGTTCCCGAAATATCGACCAGGGCTAAGGTTATCCGTATGCCCGATACGGTAAATGAGGATTTTGGGCTTAAGGTTTTGGGCAAACACAATGCATGCAACGCTAACTTTGCGGTGGAGGCTGTATCGGGGATCTTAGGTTATGACAGAAAAGAGTCGGTTAATGCACTTCACGATTTTGAGGGACTTCCTCACAGATTGTCTTTTATCGGAGAGATCGACGGCATCAAGTACTATGATGATTCTATTTCGACCATACCCGAAGCCACCATACAGGCACTTGAATCGGTTCCGGATGCTTATACTGTTTTGATAGGCGGTATGGACAGGGGCATAAATTATGATATCCTGGTAGATTACGTACGGGAACATCCTGAGTTTAGGTATATCTTTTCCTATGATTCGGGCGGAAGGATATATGATCAGGTATGCAATCTCAGTTATACATATTATGAGAAAACACTGGAGTTGGCCGTTAAGCAGGCACGAAAGATCACACCGGCAGGAAAGGCATGTATCTTAAGCCCTGCTTCTGCTTCGTACGGATATTTTAAGAATTTCGAACAACGTGGTGAGATGTTCAGTGAGTATGTAAAACTTGTTTGATGAGCCCGGGTAATTCGTATTCAAAATTGACTGCGTAATTTACCCTTTCGGGATCTTCATAGGTGTTTTTAATGCAGGCAGCGGTATAATCCGCTGCCTTTTTGAGAGAATCAAATATAGAATAGCCGTTTAAATAGGTTCCGGTAAACGTGGATGCAAAAATGTCACCTGTTCCGTGAGAACGGAAAGGTACCTTCGGTGCACCGTATTTAAAATATTCACCGGTTTCGGTATTTACACCGTAGAATCCAAATTCCGAGTCCGACAGGGACACGCCGGTTATAACTGCGTTTTTAGCACCGAGGACCTTTAATTTATCAAGGAGTGCGATTATATCTTCTTCGGAAGCATCTTCCCCGGGGTATTCGGAATCCGTCATTAGTGCAGCTTCAGAGAGATTGGGAAGGATCACATCCGCATAAGAGCAAAGCTTTGCCATAGCCTTGGGGAAATTGTCGTTAAACCCTGTATATAACTTCCCGTAATCGGCCATAGCGGGATCTACGATTATGGGGCAGGAGCCGTCTTCTTTTTTGAAGGCCTTAAAATATTCCTCCACGAGATCTATCTGTCTCTCACTTCCGAGATAACCCGTGTAAATGGCATCAAATTTAAAACCTTCTCTTTGCCAGTGCTCTCTTATGGGGGCTATGTCGTCTGTAAGGTCTCTGAAGGTAAATCCCTTAAACTGGGTATGTGTTGAGAGGATCGCAGTGGGTACTATGGCGCATTCTATGCCAAGAGCGGATATTATCGGTAAAGCTACGGTCAATGAACATTTGCCTATGCAGGAAATATCCTGTATTGTGATCACTCTTTTCATAACTGCCTCCCGGATAAAGATTGTCTTAACCACAGTCAGTATGATAGACTAATACTGGCATTATCAATATACCCAAAACAAGAAAAAAGTACAAGGTCAGAGACGATATATAAATGCTTTGCTATGATTTTTCAAAAAAAGGCAACAGCCCCATATATGAATACATATACAGATGTATTCGGGATGACATATTAAGCGGAAGACTGAAGGCGGGAGACAGGCTTCCTTCCAAACGCGAAATGTCATCGGATAACGGTATAGCTGTAATTACCGTTGAGAATGCCTATGCCCAGCTTCTGATAGAGGGGTATATTGAATCAAAACCTAGGAAGGGGTATTTTGTTGCAACCGATAATATCCTTACAAAACCCGAAGATACATCACGTAATGACTCGCAGATCGTTCCCGTCACCGGAGAAAAAACAGACAGGGAGATAATATATGATTTTACGAGCGGCGGACTTATATATGATTCTTTTCCGTATTCGACGTGGACCAAACTGATACGGAAGGTCTTAAATGATGCAGAGAGTGACTTTGGTACTGCGCCTCCGGCATCGGGAGTGCCTGAACTTAAAAACTCCATAGCTGAATATCTGCTTAATTCGAAGAATCTTAAGATATCTCCTGACAATATCATAGTCGGTCCCGGTACGGAATATCTGCATTCCGTCATAATACAGCTTTTGGGACATAACCGTCTGGTGGCGGTCGAAGACCCCGGATACAGGGCGGCAGGCCTTATATATGAGAATAACGGGATGAAAGTCCTTCGAATACCGGTGGGATCTGACGGGATAGATATAGACAGATTATCCGTCTCGGGGGCAACTCTTGTTCATACCTCACCCTCACATCATTTTCCCACTGGAGCCGTTATGAGCGCAGGAGCCAGACAGAACCTGATCAAATGGGCGCATAATACCGATGCATATGTAATAGAAGATGACTATGATACCGAGTTTCGCTTTAAAGGAAAGCCTATACCCGCACTTATGAGTCTTGACAGAGACAGGGTTATATATATGAATACTTTCAGCGGAACGATCGCACCTTCGATACGTATGGCATATATGGTACTTCCGGACAGACTTAATGAAGTATATAATAAGCGGCTTTCTTTTTTGTCAGGGACCGTATCTACATTTGATCAACTTGCGATGGCACAGTTCATATCTTTAGGGTATTATGAGAGACATATAGGCAGGATGCGAAACAGATACAGGATCTTAAGGAAGATGTATAAGGAAGTCCTTGCGGTATCGGATCTTGCAAAACATGCATTTATTGAAGATGATCAGGCGGGATTACGGCTGATATTGAATTTTACCAAGGGGGATCCTGCAGACGATGAAAGATATCTTTCATGGCTAAAGAATCACGGAATTAAGATATCCGCGATGAATAACTACTGTTATAAGCATAAGCCTGAGTTTGAAAACAGGTTTGTGCTAAGATATGCTGATATGACTGCGGAAGAACTTAAGCAGGTTTTCGATATCATGGCAAAAGGCAGGGAGATAAACACATGAATATCGTTTTTCACAGATACAACAATATATGCGAACCGGGATATATCGATGCATTTACGAGGCTTGGAATAGAAGTTATCGAGGATGATATGGAGATCCGGGAAAAATCGATCCCCGGTGATGTGAGAATAACGACTATTGCGGAATATATTCTTAAGAATAGGCCTATGTTTGTATTCAGTATTAATTTTTTTCCTTATATATCGGATATCTGTGAGAAATTAAATACGATCTATGTCTGCATCACCGTAGACTGTCCGGTTGCGGAACTGTTTTCCGTTTCGGTAAGAAATGAATGCAACCGTATATTTTTATTTGACTCCGCGCAGTATGATCTTTTGAAAAATGAAAATCCGGGACGTATTTTTCATATTCCGCTCGGGGTAAATCCCCAAATATCCGATGCGGCGAGGCCGTTCATACCGTCGGATGATACAGTTAGCGAGTATAAATACGGCGTATCTTTTGTCGGCTCTTTATATAATGAAAAAAACCCATATCGGGATATAGCACCCAAACTGCCGGAACGCACTCGAGGATTTTGTGATGGCATCATTGCTGCCCAGGAGGTACTTGGGGGGATGGATCTTCTCGATGCAATAGCGTTATCTTCGTCTGCAGAGTTGTCTCAAACCGTCGATGCATTAGAAGAGTATATGCCTGAAGCACTTAAGTTTAAAGAGGATATGATCACAGATATTCCGCTTTTTTGGACAGTGGATACCTGCTTTGGGTCGGAACTTACGGTCAGGGACAGGCTGCTTTTTCTGGCTTCGGTTTCGGAAAGCATCAGGGACATTGATATTTTACATCTGTTCACAAGAAGCGATATATCAGGACTTGGATCGATAGCACCTGCCATCGCTTTTCACGGCGGAGTTTCCACGCTTAGGGAAATGCCCGAGGTTTTTGCGGGGAGTAAGATAAATCTGAACATAACGATGCGTCCCATAAGAAGAGGTCTTCCGCAGCGAATATGGGATGTTCTTGGCTGCGGGGGATTTTTGCTTACGGATGTAAGGAATGATATGCCGGAGGGACTTGTTGCCGGAAAGCATCTTGAAGTGTACGAAGATGTGAGCGATGCCTGTGAAAAAGTGAGATATTATCTTACACATGAAGATGAGCGGAAGGAAATAGCAAGATCGGGTTATGAGGCAGCCTTAAGTGAAAATATGATCATGAACAGGGTGGTTTCCATGATCAGGGTGATATCCGAACAGTAACTGATTCATTTTTTGGAAAAAAATATGAAAATTCTTTTTTTGAGCTGGGAAAATTTAGGGACACGTGATGTAATAGACGCTATGGTCAGATGCGGTCATGAGGTTATACTTTTAAAAACCTCACAGGAAGGGCTGCTTGGTCCGGATATCGGAAATGAAGTGGCATCTGCCATGAGGGACAATTCCTGCGATCTGGTTTTCGGAATCAATTATTTTGAAAATGTTGGCAAGGCTGCTGCAGAGCACGGGTTTGATTACTATTCGTGGGTGTATGACAATCCAAGCTCCCAGTTGTATACCATGAGTGTTACTTATCCTACCAGCCATGTTTATGTTTTTGATACGGATACTTATTACAGGTTACAGTCGGTAGGAGTAAAGAATATTAAATTTCTTCCTATGGCCGCAGCGCCTGACAGGCTTTCTGAGCAGATCGCGGGATTTAAGATGCCGGGAGAAGACTCAGAGGGATTTGTGAACGATATTGCTTTTATCGGTTCTTTTTATCATGAAAAGCATAATTTCTATGACCGGATGATTGAAAAAGGCATATCTGCCTATACGGAAGGATATTTAAGAGGCCTGATGGAGGCACAAAAGCAGATCTACGGTGTGGATCTGGCCGGAAAGTGCCTAAACGATACGCTTATGGCTGATATGCACACAGCACTTCCGTTAGAACCGACAAATGAAAGTTTTATGACAAAAAGAATGCTTTATTCCGAATTTGTGATAAACCGGAAGATCACTTCGGAAGAAAGATTCCAGATGATGTCTGCCCTTGGCAGGACATTTGGCACCGGAAGTGGTGAGGGCTACAGGGTTTCTCTTTATACGCATGATGGGTCCATAGATATAAAAGGGTGCAAAAATAAAGGGGAAACAGATCCGTATCTGGAAGCTCCGAAAGTGTATAACAAGACCCGTATCAACTTAAATATCTCACTTCGAAGCATTGTGAACGGAATTCCTTTAAGGTGCTTTGATATAATGGGAGCGGGTGGATTCCTGCTTACATCTTATGCCGGTGATATGCAGATGTTTTTTGAAGAGGGAACGGATTACGTCTCTTTTGAATCTCTTCCGGACCTTTTGGATAAGTGCGGATATTATCTTAAACACGAAGACGAACGTAAAGAGATTGCGCAAAACGGTCTTAAAAGGATAACGGAAGCACATACCTTCGATCACCGTATACGTGAGATATTCGGCTGAGGGGGCATATTATTATTTTTTACTAAATATTGTGAAGTTGATGTTTTTCTTGACTAAATGTTGTATTATGATTGTGTATGATTAAAGATCATCAAAAAACATTTAACCATCTGCATCTTGTTATCGATGCGGTAGTGGTGGCAATTTCATATCTGCTTGCCTGGTACTTAAAATTCGGAGCACCATGGCAAAACGAACCACCTGGGCTGTCTACCGAGCAGTATATGATGGCTTTGTGGTTTATTGTGCCCGGTTATGTGGTCCTGTACTACATGATGAATCTGTATACTCCGAAGAGAGCAACTCTCAGACGGTATGAGATCGTTAATATATTCCAGGCAAACCTGATAGGTATGATCGGTATCATCGTAGTTTTGTATGTTGTTAAGCAGATACATTTCTCACGATCGCTGATCCTTATGTTCTTCGGAATAAATATAGTACTTACCACACTGTTTCGAAGTATCTTAAGAAGCGTACTTGAATACTTCCGCAGGAAGGGATATAACGTCAAATATATTTTGATGGTGGGATATTCCAGAGCAGGAGAAGAATACATTAATCGTGTCAGCAATAATCCACAGTGGGGATATGTTATAAGGGGTATTTTGGATGATCATGTGCCGGCGGGGACACTGTATCGTGGAGTCAAGGTCATAGGTACTATAGATAACCTGGAATACATACTCCCGGAGAACAAACTGGATGAGATAGATATTTCGCTTGCACTCGGAGATTATGACAAGTTGGAAAAGATTGTTTCGATGTGCGAGAAGTCCGGTGTACATACCAAGTTCATTCCGGATTATAACTCACTGTTTCCGACCAACCCTTATACCGAGGATGTTCTTGGCTTAAGTGTTGTGAATATCAGAAATGTGCCGCTTGCAGATCCGTTTAATAAGGCAATCAAGAGAATATTTGACCTGGTATTTTCAATATTGGCACTTGTTATATCATCGCCTGTAATGCTTGTGACTGCAGTAGCGATCAAGATTACTTCTCCCGGACCGGTATTGTTTAAGCAGGAGAGGATAGGGCTTCACAATAAGCCTTTTGAAATGTATAAATTCAGGTCTATGGTCGTGCAGAAGGCAGAAGCCGAATCCAAGGAATGGACCACCAAGGATGACCCTCGTGTTACCAGGGTAGGACATTTCATAAGGCGTTTCAGCATAGATGAGCTGCCGCAGTTTTTTAATGTATTAAAAGGTGATATGAGCGTGGTCGGGCCAAGACCCGAAAGACCGCAGTTTGTTGAAAAGTTTAAGGAAGAGATACCCAGGTATATGGTAAAACATCAGGTTCGTCCGGGCCTTACCGGCTGGGCTCAGATAAACGGATACAGAGGCGATACGTCTATCAAGAGGCGTGTTGAACACGATATTTATTATATAGAGAACTGGACTCCGGGATTTGATATTAAGATCGTACTTCTTACGGTCTTTAGAATGTTTATTGATAAAAACGCTTATTAAAAACATATATATATCTTCAGGATATGATACAACAGGAGGTTTATTATGAGTTCATCTGACAACAGGAACCGTAAGAGGAGAAAAAAGAAAAAGAAAGGAATGAGTGCCGGTCTTAAGGTAGTCATTTTCATAATGGAACTTGTCATCCTTGCTGCAGCGGGCGGTATTCTATATATCACCACCAGAACGACCGAGACCGGTAAGGTGGAGATAGCCGAGGAAGACATAGTCATCAACGAAACGGTAAAACAGGCGGAAGAAACTACGATGAAGGGCTTTAGAAACATAGCACTCTTCGGTGTTGACTCCCGTCAGGACCAGCTCACCAAGAATACCAGATCCGATACGATAATGATAGCAAGTATAGATCAGGATACGGGTGAGATAAGACTTGTAAGTGTATACCGTGACACGTATCTGAATCTCGGTAACGATACCTATAATAAATGTAATGCCGCTTATGCAAAAGGCGGTCCCGAGCAGGCTATCAACATGCTCAACATGAACATGGATATGAATATCACCGACTTTATAACGATCGGATTCCAGGGGCTTATAGATGTCGTTGACGCATTAAACGGTGTTTCCATAGATGTGCAGGATGCAGAGATAGAGCACCTAAACAACTATCAGAGAAGTATGTTCCTTGATGAGGACGGCGGCGGAAAATTAAATGACAATATCGTTCCCGTAACGACGGCAGGTGTCCAGACTTTAAGCGGGCTTCAGGCAACTGCTTATTGCAGGATCAGATATACGGCGGGAGATGACTTCAGGCGCGCGGAAAGACAGCGTACAGTATTGCTTGCATGCATGGATAAGGCACAGACCGCATCCGTCAGCCAGCTTACCGAGATAGCAAATAATATTTTCGGTGAAGTATATACTTCGCTTGATCTTGAAGATATCATTTCTCTTTTGGGTGACATCAATAAGTATAAGGTTGTCGGACAGGACGGATTCCCCAATGAGAGTTTAAGAGCGACAGGTTCCATCGGATCCAAGGGATCGTGTGTTATTCCCGTTACTCTTGAAAATAATGTCAAGTGGCTTCACTGGTTCCTTTTCGGGGATGAGAGTTACCAGCCCTCAGAGACCGTTAAGCAATGCTCCGAAAAAGTTTATGCCGATACTCATACATATCTTGGTAATTGATGAATGACCATAAATGAGCACAACATAGATGTCATTATACCGACATATAAACCGGACGAGCGGTTTATCCGATGTCTGGAACTTCTGGGTAAACAGACGCGTCCGGTTTCTCATATTCAGATCGTTAATACCGGACGGGAGCAGTATGACCTTTTTATGAAAGATCATTCCATTCCCGCATCGGTAAGAACGATCGTCAGTGTTATACATATAACTCCCGAAGAATTTGATCATGGAAAGACTCGTAATGAAGCAGTGCTTCGCAGTGATTCCGGATTTTTTATAATGATGACCCAGGATGCTCTTCCGTGCGATGAAACTCTGGTAGAGAATCTGATAAGTCCTCTTGAACTGGATCCGGGGATAGCGGTTTCTTATGCCAGGCAGCTTCCCGCACCCGGCGCATCGGAAACAGAGAAATATGTCAGAGGGTTTAATTATCCCGATAAACCATTGGTCAAATCCAAAGAAGATATAAATACACTCGGGGTAAAAACCTTCTTTTGCTCAAATGTCTGTGCAGCGTACAGAAGATCCGCATATGATGAAGCCGGAGGATTTATAGAAAAAACTATTTTTAATGAAGATATGATCCTTGCGGCAGGTCTTATTAAAAAAGGATATTCTATATCATATACGGCTGATGCAAGGGTGTATCATTCACATAATTACACCTGTAAACAACAGTTTAAGAGAAATTTTGACCTGGCGGTATCCCAGACCGATCATCCGGAAGTCTTTTCGGGGATATCTTCAGAGAGCGAAGGGATACGTATGGTAAAAGGATGTATAAGCCATCTTGTGTCCATACATAAGCCGTATCTGATACCGGGATTTATCATGAACTGTGCATCCCGGCTGCTGGGATTTAAATTAGGCAAAATATACCGTGTGATCCCAAACGGGATACGAAAGATCCTGTCATCACAACCGGGCTATTGGACTAAATGAAAAAAGGAGAGACATGTCGGATAATCAGGGGATGAACGCTGAAAAAACCACAGCACCCAAAAGAGAATATTATATAGATGTAGCAAGGGTATTCTCGATGATATCCGTTATCGTCATACACGTGGGAGCGATAAACTGGTATGACGGCCCATTCTCAATCTATCCATGGGGGGTTCTTAATCTTTTTGATATCATGTCAAGGTATTGTGTACCGGTATTCCTTATGATAAGCGGATATCTTTTCCTTGATCCGGGACGCGACATTCCCGTTAAAAAAATATATACAAGATACCTTCCGAGGATGCTTGCGGCATTCTTTTTCTGGTCTTTTTTATATGCGATCATAACGAGCGGGCTTGCAACACAAAGGACTCTCTCAAACGGCGTGTGGCAGAAACTGATCCATGATACTTTTTGGGGACATTATCACATGTGGTATATGTATATAATCATCCCCATGTATATCATCACCCCCGCACTTCGTCCGATAGCAAGAGACCGTAAGGCTCTTAAGTATTTTCTGATCGTGTCATATCTGGTCTCTTATCTTTTGACCAGTATCAATATGATCCCTCACATTTATGAATACACTGCCAAGTTCACGCAAAGGCTCGAGTTTCAGTTTGTTACCGGCTATGTTTTTTATTACCTTGCGGGATACTATTTCGGCACCGAAGAGTTTACGGATAAGGCAAGAAAGATTGTATACGGACTGGGTGTTGCAGGATTTTTATTCACTGTGGCAGTCACTACGATATATGTTCTTGTCGCACAGTTTCCGAATTCCGAATATCATGAGTACTACACGGCGGGTGTGCCTCTGTTTTCGCTTGCCGCATTTTTGTTTTTCAAAGAAAGATTCAAAGATGTTGATCCGAATACAAAGATCATGCGGCTGGTGCTCTGGCTTTCAGGGCTTAGCTTCGGGGTGTATATGGCACACGATTTCGGCCTCATAGTATTTAAAAAGATAGGGTTCACCGCAGCCGTATGTTCGCCTTTTATCTCGATGCCTCTGATCACATTTCTTGATCTGTGCATTTCGGTAGCGATTGCATGGGTCGTAAGCCTTATACCCGGCCTCAAAAAATGGGTATTATGATTTCCTAAAAAATAGAAAAAAATAATAAAATGACTTTTATATATTTCCGAAAAATGGCACAATAAAATTCGGAAAGTACAGTAAATGGCCCGGATCATTGCTTTCGGGCATACAATAGGTGAATAAAATGAATGATGATATAAAAAATAACGATTACAGGGAAGTGATCGATGATGATGATAACGATACCAGGGATGATACAGACGACCGTGAGGAAACAGATGACAAGGATGATACCGACGATCGTGAGGAAGTCTGCTTCATATGCAGACGTCCCGAGAGTAAAGCCGGCAAGATGTTTCATCTGATGCAGGGGATATGTGTCTGCGAAGATTGCATGAGCAAGACCATGAGTACCGTGTCAAACTTTGATTATCAGGGACTTCTGAATAACCCCAATATCAGCATACTCAACATGAGCGATCTTCAGGGTGAGGGCGGTATACCCAATAAGCAGAAACTGAAGAAACGTAAAAAAGGTGAAAAAGTAAAGCCCATCATAGATATCAAAGACATACCCGCGCCTCACAAGATCAAGGCTTCTTTGGATGAATACGTGGTAGGACAGGAACATGCCAAAAAGGTAATGAGTGTCGCTGTTTATAATCATTATAAACGTGTGGCTACCGATACCATGGACGATATAGAGATAGAGAAGTCCAATATGCTCATGATAGGTCCTACGGGATGCGGTAAGACATATCTGGTCAAGACTCTCGCCAAACTTCTTAATGTGCCCCTTGCCATAGCCGATGCCACTTCTCTTACGGAAGCCGGATATATCGGTGATGATATAGAAAGCGTTATCAGCAAACTGCTTGCGGCAGCAGGCAATGATGTAGGTAAGGCTGAGCAGGGTATAGTATTTATCGATGAGATAGACAAGATAGCCAAGAAGGCGGAAACTCATTCCCGTGATGTCAGCGGTGAATCGGTACAGCAGGGTATGTTAAAACTCCTTGAAGGCGCAGATGTGGAAGTGCCTGTAGGTTCGAATTCTAAGAATGCGATGGTTCCGCTAGCCACTGTCAACACAAGAAATATCCTATTTATATGCGGCGGAGCATTCCCGGATCTTGAGGATATAATAAGAAAGAGACTAAACAAACAGACCGGTATCGGTTATTCAGCGGTAATAAAAGATGATTCGGACAAGTCCGCAGATATACTCAAGCAGGTCAAAACGGAAGATCTGCGTAAATTCGGTATGATTCCGGAGTTTATAGGCAGACTTCCGGTGGTATTTACCCTTCAGGGACTTGATAAGGACATGCTTGTCCAGATCCTCAAGGAGCCTAAAAATGCGATCCTTAAGCAGTATCAAAAGTTGCTCGCGATAGATGAGGTCGATCTTAAGTTTACGGATGACGCACTCGAAGCCATCGCTGACAAGGCACTTGAAAGGGATACTGGAGCAAGGGCACTTCGTTCGATCATAGAGGAGTTCATGTTAGATATCATGTATGAGATCCCCAAGGATGACAACATCGGGAGTGTGACCATTACAGGAGATTATATAAACGGAACCGGCGGACCCGTGATCGAAGTCAGAGGGGCAACGGGGCTCTTGAGCGATGGGGAGAGTACGTAAATGTAAATATTTGATAGCATAATGACAATAATTAACATTGCAAAAGGGTGCACGATAGCATAAAATACTATTGTGCACTTTTTGGTCAAATTGCATATATTTTGAGGGTTATCATCCCGGAATGGAGGCAATATGCTATATATTGGAGTAGACTTAGGTACAAGCGCAGTTAAACTTCTTTTGATGGAAGGTTCAGGTGATATTCGTAAGATAGTCAGCAGGGAATATCCCTTATCTTTTCCTCATCCGGGCTGGAGTGAGCAAAGCCCTGAAGACTGGTTCACACAGACTATGGACGGCCTTAAGGAACTGCTTGACGGGGCAGACAGATCACAGGTTGCGGGAATAAGCTTTGGCGGACAGATGCACGGACTTGTTATCCTTGATAAAGATGACAATGTAATACGCCCCGCTATCCTTTGGAATGACGGACGTACTACCGAAGAGACCGACTATCTGAATAATACGATCGGTAAAGATAAATTGTCCGAGTATACAGCAAACATCGCATTTGCCGGATTTACAGCACCGAAGATACTTTGGGTCAAGAACAAAGAACCCGAGAACTTTGCAAAGATAGCAAAGATCATGCTTCCCAAGGATTACATTGCATATAAGTTAAGCGGCGTTCACTGCACGGATGTATCGGATGCATCGGGAATGCTTCTTTTGGATGTTAAGAACCGAAAGTGGTCCAAAGAGATGCTCGATATCTGCTCTGTTAAGGAAGAACAGCTTCCTAAACTGTTTGAGAGTTATGAGGCTGTAGGAGATATCCTTCCCGAGATAGCCAAAGAACTCGGAATACCCGAAAATGTCAAAATAGTTGCAGGTGCAGGCGATAATGCCGCTGCAGCTGTAGGTACCGGAACGGTAGGTGACGGTGCGTGCAATATCTCTTTGGGAACCAGCGGAACTATATTTATCTCATCCAAGACATTTGGGGTTGATGCGAATAACGCGCTTCATTCCTTTGATCATGCGGACGGTTCTTTCCATCTTATGGGATGTATGTTATCAGCGGCAAGCTGCAATAAATGGTGGGAAGAAGATATCGTCGGAACGACAGATTTTGTGGCTGAACAAAAGGCGATAACGGATGATAAGCTTGGTAAGAATCACGTATATTTTCTGCCTTATCTGATGGGTGAGAGATCACCTCATAATGATCCTCTTGCAAGAGGTACATTTATCGGAATGACGATGGATACAACACGTGCAGATATGACACAGGCTGTTCTTGAGGGCGTGGCATTTGCTCTTCGCGACAGTTTGGAAGTTGCAAGAAGCCTCGGTATCAAGCTTGAGCGTACCAAGATATGCGGCGGCGGTGCCAAGTCTCCTCTTTGGAGGAAGATGATCGCGAACATCATGAATATAAAGGTTGATATCATAGAGAGCGAACAGGGCCCGGGAATGGGCGGAGCAATGCTTGCTGCAGTGGCATGCGGAGAATATGCTTCGGTTCAGGAAGCAGCCGATGCAATCGTTAAGGTCGTTGATACCGTAGAGCCCGATCCGGAACTTGCAGCTTTATATGAAGCCAGATATGAGCAGTTTAAGAAGATATATCCTACAGTGAAGGAATTGTTTCCCAAGATTCAGTAAGTTAATACAGTAATAGTTTAAAGAAGGTTATCATAAAAATGTTTAAGGAGGGATTCAAAACATGAACAATTTACCTAAAGTGAAGATCGGTATCGTGGGTGTTAGCCGTGACTGCTTCCCCGCTGATCTTACCATCAGAAGAAGAAAGGCCGTTGCAGATGCTTATGCAGCTAAATATGATGCAGCTGATATTTATGAGTGTCCCGTAACTATCATTGAGAGCGAGATCGATATGAAGAATGCTCTTAAGGATATTGCAGACAAGGGCTGTAATGCACTTTGCGTATACCTTGGAAACTTCGGTCCCGAGATTTCCGAAACAATGCTTGCTCAGCAGTTTGATGGTCCGGTTATGTTCTGCGCAGCAGCAGAAGAGGATTACGAATCGGTTACTGCAGCAGGCAGAGGCAATGCATATTGCGGAATGCTCAATGCATCATACAATCTTGCACTTCGTAACATCAGAGCATATATCCCTGAGTATCCGGTAGGAGATGCAGGTGACTGTGCCGATATGATCCATGACTTCGTTCCGATCGCACGTGCAGTTGTAGGGCTTAAGAACTTAAAGATCATATCATTTGGTCCCAGACCGCTCAACTTCTTTGCATGTAATGCTCCTATCAAGCAGCTTTACAATATCGGTGTTGAGATCGAGGAGAACTCTGAACTTGATCTTTTTGAAGCATTTAATAAACATGCAGATGATCCCCGTATACCTGATGTAGTTAAGGATATGGAAGCAGAACTCGGAACCGGTAACAATAAGCCTCAGGTTCTTCCTAAACTTGCTCAGTATGAACTTACACTTCTTGACTGGATCGAAGAGCATAAGGGATCCAAGGAATATGTTGCGATCGCAGGCAAGTGCTGGCCGGCTTTCCAGACTCAGTTTGGATTCGTTCCCTGCTATGTGAATTCACGTCTTACAGGACGCGGAATCCCCGTATCGTGTGAAGTTGATATCTACGGATGCCTGTCAGAGTATATAGGAACTGCAGTTTCGGATGATATCGTTACACTTCTTGATATCAACAATTCGGTACCCAAGATCATGTACGAAGAGTCTATCAAGGGCAAATTCGACTACACACTTACCGATACATTTATGGGATTCCATTGTGGAAATACATGTTCCAAGAAGCTTTCAAGCTGCTCGATGCAGCATCAGGCTATCATGGCACGTTCACTTCCTATCGAAGTTACCAACGGAACTCTTGAAGGCGACATCGCACCCGGACCGATCACATTCTATCGTCTGCAGTCGACTTCCGATAATATCCTTCGTGCTTATGTTGCACAGGGCGAGGTTCTCCCCGTTGCCACAAGATCTTTCGGAGGTATCGGTGTATTCGCTATTAAGGATATGGGCAGATTCTATCGCCATGTACTTATTCAGAAGAACTATCCTCACCACGGAGCAGTTGCTTTCGGACATTACGGAAAGGCACTGTATGAGGTATTTAAGTATATCGGTGTAGCACTTGATGAGATCGGCTATAATCAGCCTGCATCACTTCCTTATCCGAGCGAGAATCCTTTTGCATAAATAATTTTCCTTTAAATCGGGGTTACAAAAAACGGAGGCGGGTTAAACCGTCTCCGTTTTGTTATGTTTGTCCGGATTTAAAAAGCACTGCCTGATCACTTATCAGATCCTGGCAACTCCCGAATCCTTTGCAGCCTGTGCGACTGCCTTGGCAACGGCGGGACCTACCTTGGGATCGAATGCATAGGGAATGATGTAGTCTGCGTTAAGTTCTTCGTCTGAAATGAGCCCGGCAAGAGCTTTGGCAGCAGCCATTTTCATCTCTTCATTTATGTCGCTTGCCCTTACGTCAAATGTTCCGCGGAAGATTCCGGGAAATGCAAGTACGTTGTTTATCTGATTGGGAAAATCGCTTCGTCCCGTAGCTATTACGGCCGCACCGCCTGCCTTTGCATCTTCGGGGAAGATCTCGGGAGTCGGATTTGCACATGCGAAAATGATCGCATCCTTGTTCATAGTCTTTACCATTTCGGTTGTGACAGTACCCGGAGCGGAAACTCCTATGAAGACGTCCGCACCGACGAGCATATCTGCTATACTTCCGGATTTTTTCTCAAGGTTTGTTACCTTGGACATCTCTTCTTTTATCCAGTTTAGACCTTCGCGGCCTTCATAGATCGCGCCCTTTCTGTCACACATCGTAATATTCTTAAAGCCTGCTGAGAGGAGAAGCTTTACTATGGCGACAGCAGCAGCTCCCGCACCGGATGTAACAACTTTGACATCTTCTTTTTTCTTGCCTACTACCTTAAGGGCATTGGTGAGTCCTGCCAGGGTTATGACCGCGGTTCCGTGCTGGTCGTCGTGGAAGATCGGAATATCGGTCTTTTCCTTTAATTTACGTTCGATCTCGAAACAGCGGGGAGCGGAGATATCCTCTAAGTTGATGCCTCCGAAAGAACCGGATATGAGTGCCACGGTATTTACGAACTCATCCACATCCTTGGTCTTTACACAAAGCGGAAATGCATCGACGTCTCCAAAGGATTTGAACAAAACACATTTTCCCTCCATTACGGGCATACCGGCTTCGGGACCTATGTCACCGAGTCCGAGTACCGCAGAACCGTCGGTGATGACTGCGCACATATTGTGGCGTCTTGTGAGTTCATAGGATTTATCGATATCTTTTTGAATCTCCAGACAGGGCTGTGCTACACCGGGAGTGTAAGCAAGTGAAAGATCCTCCTTATTTTTTACGGGAACACGGGATACGACTTCTATCTTTCCCTTCCATTCTCCGTGCAGGCGCAGAGATTCTTCGGCATAATTCATTTATTTTTCCTCCAAGAAAATTTTTAATCATTATATCATATATCACGCCAATGGGAGTTATGATATAATACCCGGTAATACGTTAAACCAAATGAGGTGTGTAAATATGAGCGCAGCATCGACTGTAAAAGACCTTACGGAGGGACGTCCCGCCAAACTGATACTTGCATTTTCGATTCCGGTATTTATGGGAAATCTGTTCCAGCAGTTTTATACGATAATTGATACTCTGATAGTCGGACGTGTGCTCGGCGAGGACGCACTGGCTGCTGTCGGCTGCACCAGTTCGGTTAACTTCCTCGTTGTAGGATTTTGCATAGGTCTGTGTTCGGGATTTTCTATACCTGTAGCCCAGAAGTTCGGCGCAAAAGATTATGAAGGTATGCGCAGATGTGTTGCAAACTGTCTGTGGGTGGGTTTATTTTTTGCCGCTGCCGTTACGGTTACGGTAAGCCTGAATGCACATAATATCCTGCGGCTGATGAAGACACCGTCGAATATTATCGATATGGCTTATACATATATACTTGTGATCTTTATCGGTATCCCGATGACTATGCTTTATAACGTTGTTTCGGGTCTTATAAGGGCTTTGGGGGATTCCAAGACTCCGCTTGTGTTTCTTATTATCTCATCACTTTTAAATATCGGTCTGGATATATTCTTTATGGTTCAACTTCAGATGGGAGTGTTCGGAGCGGCACTTGCGACCATATTAAGTCAGACCATAGCCGGTATCGCATGCCTGATCTATATGATCTGCAGATATCCTCTTTTGCGGGTACAAAAGGGTGAGTGGGGGCTGGATCGCCGGATAGTACTTAATCTGTGTAATATGGGAATCCCGATGGGGCTGCAGTATTCCATTACTGCTATAGGTGGAGTTATCCTTCAGTCTTCGGTAAATACGCTCGGGTCGGAAGTTGTTGCTGCAATGACGACTTCCGGAAAGATAGGTATGTTTTTTGCCTGCGGTTTTGATGCACTCGGTGCTACCATGACGACATACGGAGGACAGAATCTGGGTGCCAGGAGACTGGATCGTATTTCAGAAGGCCTGCGGGATTGTCTTATCATAGGTTTTACATATGCGATAGTCTCTTTTGTGATATTATATTTTTGGGCAGCGAAACTGGCGGGACTGTTTGTGACGGATCCTTCCGCAGAACTGCTTTATAATGCACGTTTATTCCTGCTTGCCAATTCTGCTTCCTATATACTTCTTGCCATGGTCAATATATTCCGCTTCCTTATTCAGGGACTCGGCTATTCGAGGCTTGCTATCCTTGCGGGAGTTGCAGAGATGATCGCAAGAACTCTTGCAGGAATGATACTGGTACCGTTGTTCGGTGTATACGGCGCAGCTCTTGCAAGTCCGCTCGCATGGCTTTTTGCGGATGCGTTTTTGATACCCGCATACTATTATGTTAAAAAAAGACTGGCTGTCGTTTTGCAATATGAAAATAACGATACGGCCGGGATCGATCCACAGGGTGTAAATTGATATGAATGATGAAAAGTCGTTGGACCTTGAATTTGCAAATATAGATCTGGACAGAAAAGAAAGAACCGGAATGCAGGAGGTCGTTTACTGCGGACATAAAAGCAGGGAGCAGATAGCGGGAATTGCTTCCGCAATGCTTGAGAGAGGACTGCATTCCATACTTTTTACAAGATTATCGTTTGAATCCGCAGAATATCTTGCAAACTCGATCGGTGCTGAGATGACAGGGCAGATGGAGTCCAAAGATATTACGGACTATGATACTGCTCATACTTTATTTTATGATAAAGACGGACGGATCGGTGTGCTGGACCGGAAGGATGATATGAAACCGGTCGGAAATATAACGATAGTATCGGCCGGAACGAGTGATATGCCAACGGTAAGGGAAGCCGAGATCACAGCCAGATTACTTGGTAATAATACAGTAGTTATAAATGATGTCGGAGTTGCCGGGATTCACAGACTCCTTTCAAAAGAGGATGAGTTAAAGTCCGCCCGTGTTATCATAGTCATAGCCGGAATGGAAGGGGCTCTTGCAAGTGTGGTAGGCGGGCTGGTCAAATGTCCTGTCATAGCTGTTCCGACAAGTGTGGGATACGGTGCAAGTTTCGGAGGTGTATCCGCACTTCTTTCCATGCTCAATTCCTGTGCGGCAGGTGTCAGCGTGGTCAATATCGATAACGGATTCGGGGCAGCAGTAACTGCATCCCGTATCAATCAGATGCAAAGTCCCGAGTGAGTTTTAAAGTCCTGAGCAAGTTTTTTGATAAAACGGATGATGGAGGAAATATGAACACAGAAACCGAAAAGATCCTGTATATAGATTGCGGTATGGGTGCAGCGGGAGATATGCTGGGTGCCGCCTTGTATGAACTGCTTGATGAGAGCGACAGAAAAAAATATATTGAAGAGATAAATGCTGCGGGAATTGATGGCGTAACGGTAGAAGCGCGTCCCGATTCCAAGGCCGGCATAGCGGGAACTCATATGAGCGTACTCATAGACGGAGTTGAGGAATGTGCGGCGCATGACCACGATCACCACGACTATCATCATGACCATGAGCATCACCACCATGAAGATCACGATCATGATCACCACCACCACGAAGACCACGAGCATGAGCACCACCACCATCACCATCATGCATCCCTTGCGGATGTGCATGAGATGATAAATGCATCCTCTTTTTCGGGTAAGGTTAAGGAAGATGCGTGCGCCGTATACGATCTGATCGCATCGGCGGAGTCAAGGGCACATAACGCGGATGTTTCCGAGGTTCATTTCCATGAGGTCGGAATGAAGGATGCCATAATAGACGTTCTCGGTGTATGCAGACTTATCGAAATGATAGCCCCCGGTAAGATATATGCATCGCCTGTCCGCACGGGATTCGGAGAGGTCAGATGTGCGCATGGCATAGTTCCTGTGCCGGCTCCTGCTACGGCTTATCTGCTTGAGAATATTCCGGTATATGCCGGCGATATACGTGGTGAGATGTGTACACCCACAGGGGCTGCACTTCTTAAGTATTTTGTAAAAGAGTACGTTAACATGCCGGAACTTCTTATAGAACGCACCGGATATGGCTGCGGAAAAAAGGATTTTGAAAGAGCAAACTGTGTACGTGCGGTGCTTGGTTGTGAAAATATCACTCGTACCGGAGTAACGGAGCTTGCAACCAATATCGATGATATGACAGGAGAAGCACTTTCGTTTGCCGCTGAAGCAATGCGCGATGCAGGGGCTCTTGATGTGTACTTTACTCCCGTTTATATGAAGAAAAACCGCCCGGGATATATGCTGACCGTGCTTTGTAAAGATGAAGATGAAGAGAAGATGACAAAGCTTTTCTTTATACATACCTCTACATGGGGCATAAGACGCAGGAGCGTTGAACGACATTATATGGAGACTCATATAGAAAAGCGCGATACCGCTTACGGTCCGGTGAGATTTAAGACCGGTGAGGGTTATGGGATCACCAAATCTAAACCCGAGTATGATGATATAGCTAAGATCGCGGAAGAAAACGGTATGAGTATATCCGAGGTCATGAAAAAAATATAGGACAGGAAGAAGAGTTTGCAAAAAGAAAAAAAATTGATTTTTAAATATATTCCCACAGCGGTTTGTCTGGCGGCAGTTCTTTTTTTTAACGGCTGCGGAGAGACCAATTCCGAGGATACCCATATAGAAGCTTCTTATACAAATGAGGTATCTGAGACACCTGGGGGAGAGGCACTGCAGCCTGTAAACAATCTTGGTACGGCTTTAAGTGTTCCCACGCAGATCACTAAGATAGGAAATCTGTATTTTATAGTCGACTGCTATAACGATCAGGTCATTTACAGCGAAAATCTGGGCGCTCCGCTCAATGAATGGTATGTCATGACTTCCGATATAGATAAGGGGCATACCGTCGCAAGTGATGGTCAGGTTTATCTTGTCGATGATACGGAACGCGGACGTATACTTGTTTTTGAATATGACGGAAATGTCTTTTCCAATACCCAGGTTTTTGAAAATGTCGGTACAAGACCGCACTTCATAGTATATAACGAGGCAGACTCCTGTTTTTATGTATGGAGTTCCATGACCGGCGAAATGTATGTTTTTGAGCATGATCCCGGATCATCTCAGATGTATATAAGCCGGATCATGAAGCTGGATGAACTTGACGGAGTTTATGTAAGAAGCTTTACGATCGAAGGTGACTCTGTTTATCTGGTGTCCGGAAACAGCCAGATCATAGAGGCCAGGATATCGGATTTTAAGGTCGTAGACAGATATGCAGTACCTCCCGAACTGGCAGGCATGATACAGATAATGCCTGTTGACGGAGGATATTATATTACGGTTTCTACCGATGTGAACGGTAATCAGGATTTTGCCACCATAATATTCACAGAGTCCTTAAATGACCTTCCGAACGGATCGTATACCGATATTTATTCATATTTTGTGGGTGGCGGAACTCCGTACTACATGGGATGTATAGACGGAAAATACTATCTGACCGAGCACAGGCTTCCGGGGCATTCCATATGGTCTTTTGACATAGGTGAGGATCATATGCCGGAAAATGTAAATCTGATATATTGACCCTGAGGAAGACAGGTGTACCGGGATCAGCCGGAGCCTGTAAATATATGAAAAGCATGAATGGAACTCTTACCAAAACGGAAACATCCGAAAAAAGAGATAAAACAATGGGGATACTTACGGGGATCGCCATTGTTCTTGTTGTACTCGGCCATCTGGATATGAACGAACTGTCGGTATTCGGTTTATTTCCGTATTATTCATTTCATGTGATGATTTTTCTTTTTGTGTCGGGATACTTTTATGATCCGGTTCATGAAGAAAAAATCATGTCTTATATCGGACATAAAGCTCTAAAACTCCTGCTCCCTTATTACGTATTTAATCTTATATACGGTGTTATCTCCCAGATTCTTTTTATGAACGGTTTTTCTTACTGCGGTGAGCTGAACCTCAGGAATCTGTTTTTGGAACCTTTTTTGGGAGGCCATCAGTTTGGATTGAATTTTCCGTCATGGTTTGTACCTGCACTTTTTATCATAGAAGTATTAAATATCCTGGGAAGAAAAGTGATATCCCTGCTATTTGCCAAAGTTGCGGATGAACGTAAGAAGTGTCTGATGACAGATATGATTATATTTGTTCCTGTTTTGGCAGTCGGTATAGCAACCGTGTATCTTGCACAGGGAGGACATGTATGGGGGCTTTATAAGACCCCGGGGCGCATACTTTTTATGCTTCCCGTATATGAAATGGGGATCATATACCGGAGGTATATAAAGGATGCGGAAGTAAAGATCCCCAATGCTTTATGTATAGGTCTGATATGTCTGATCCAGTTTGTTCTGTATGTCTATGCCGGTGGGAGGCTTAATTTCAGTGC
Source organism: Lachnospiraceae bacterium (assembly GCA_024691305.1). Classification (GTDB taxonomy): domain Bacteria; phylum Bacillota; class Clostridia; order Lachnospirales; family Lachnospiraceae; genus XBB2008. The sequence goes on from JAILNS010000039.1 coordinate 136,091, forward strand.
GGTATGGTGCACTTCTTTTGCAAGTATCCCTGTCATGCCCTACCTGACCGTGATCACCGGAACATGGTTTTGGCTAAGGATATCACGTATTATAGAGGATACGGCTTTTGGGGATATGTTCGATGATATAGGGACAGCCAGTTTTGATATCATGATGCATCATATCGCGGTTTTCTTTTTGGTAAATCTTGTGGCTTACAGGATCTGTATGACATTTGCAGTAGACAATGCATTTGACAGCGCAGCATTTCACAGCGATGTTGTATATACATATCTGCCGCTTGGAATGTACGCATGGAAATACTTATATCTGATCCCGGGTATCCTGCTTCCGATGGCAGCATCCAAATTAAGACGCCGACAGGTCAGATGATCCTGCCGGCATCTTGTAGTGATCTTTACGCCTTTTCCGTATTTTTTATTATCGTGTATACAAATCTGTCGGTATTTACCGAATACCATTCTTCATCAGCTTTTATAAGAAGCGGATCATCTTTTCGCCGCATAACATATATACGCCCGAGTTTTAGTTTATATTTAGCCGAATAAGCTCTTTCCATCAGGTCTGTACCGATATGTATATAGTTTCCGCGTTCCGATCTTCTGATGGGAACGATTCCCGTAAGCCTGTATTTGCTGCCGTCATATGTATAAACGATCACGCCGGAATATAACAAAAGGAATGCCAAAAGCATAAGCGAAAGTCCCAAGAGTCCACCACTTACCGATGCGGTGGCAATGAATAACCTGTTCTTATAAAAAGGTGTGAGTTTGGCGGTTTGAGGACTTTCCAACAGGCCCGGGGATCCATTCGATGTGGGAATCTGTTCGAAATAAACTGTATCCGTGCGGGTCTCATCATCCGCCATATGAGTGTCCGGGTCAGTATACGTGACGGTAAGATATGTATCATCGGTTTCGGTGTTATCTTTCGTATCGGATAATATCGTATCGGTATCATCATTTTTTTCGATTACATTCTCTTCCGAATCCACATCCGGATCCTCTTTTAGCATATTGGACGGATCATTGACAGTAGGAATTGAGTTTTGGTTTCCGGGGTTATCACCCGGATCGTTGTATGAACCATCACCGTCATTATCTCCGGATTCAGGAGCCGGGGGTCTGATACTGTATGTGTTATCTATTATAAGTTCTGTGATGTTTCCCATACTGTCTTTAACAAGTACGGTAAAACTTCCGGATGTGTCTTTTGATATCGTGTTGTCATCAGTCCAGGTTTCCCCGTTGTCATAGGAATATGGATTTTCGTCAAGTCCTGCGCCGTCGTCTGTGGCTGTGAATGTATAGTCTCTGCTTCCGGTTCCTTCATACCATGTCTTAGGGGTATAGTCATAGGTGACAGAAGGGCCTTCATTATCAAGATTGGATATTGTAAAGGTTTCTGAGACCGTATTGTTACAATTATCTCTGACACATACCGTATACTCCCCGTTTTGGTTAAAAGTATATGTATCAGATGCCTGCCAGGTGATACCCCCATCAAACGAATAGGCTTCTTCATGCAGACCGCTCCCGTTACTTCCATCGGGCTGTATGTCCTTGGCTGTTACTTTTACTGCTGATTCATGAAGCCATGAGTCTGAACGGTCGTAATCTATGGATTCTATGACAGGGTAAGAGGTGTCGATATTGGAAACATTAAGCATTACCGAAGCCTGAGCCGAGTCAAACTTTGAATCATCGACGGAGATGTTCATAGTATACACTCCGTTTTCCGATACAGTAATTGTATCAGAGGTCGATCCGGATATGGTCCCGGAGGCTGCATCGAAACTTAATACCCCATAACCGTCTGCACAAAGTATCCCTTCCGGATCGTCTATTGTTCCCTGAAGTATGACAGGTCCGTTTGTCCATCCCGGTGTTGTGTTAGTCAGTGTTATGCTGCCATATTCTTTTGCATCTAGTCCGCATCCTGCGTCATATCTGTCAATTGTCTCGCCTTCTGTTTTGGTACAGGAAAAGGTGTAATACTCTATTGATCCGCCCCTGTTACATGTAAGATATTGGTGCGACCGCGGAACGTTGTTATAGGGATGGCCTCCACATGCTGTACAGGTTATGGATACGGCAGTGTCTTCCAGCCCTCTTCCGCAAGAAGAATGACTTAGGGTTACTGTATAATTTACTTTTTCGGTGTCTCCGTGATGCGAACACCAGGAAGACTCGGAATTGATAAAATTCAAGCCTACCGGTACGTAATTACAAGTCGAGTAGCATGAGGAACCGTGGGTATGATAATGCGGTGAATAGCAGGCACCACCCGAAGTTGAGTCACCGCTGTGAGTGTGATACACAGGAACGGTATAGCATCCCCCGTTTTGATCTGAACTTCCTCTGTGTGAGTGGGATAGGACAGATGTAACACTTGTTGTAAAATCCGGGACTCCGGATATTGCAGGATCCTCCGCATATGTACTTATCGGAAAGGTAAATGCTGAAAGGATTCCCGAGAATAAGCATGTAGATAAGATCAGGGTGACTTTTTTAAACATCAACCCATTATTAAAAAAAGACATAAAAAAACCTCCCGTAAAAACAAAATAAAAGTTGTCCGGTCCTTCCCCGGTCAATTCACTTTAATTTTCTTTTTACAACAGGTGGATATAGGATAACATAGAAGAGAAATCCTTGTCTATAGCCAAAAATAATATGATAGTGTAGAATTATAAAAGTTATTTGGCTTATGTAATACAGGAGGCTTATTATGATAACGGTTTCTGTATGTATGATCGTAAAAAATGAATCTTCGGTGCTTTCGAGGTGTCTTGATTCACTTCGGACCATATGGGACGAACTCATAATCGTTGATACAGGGTCCGATGATGATACGATGGATATAGCACGCAGATATACGGATAAGGTATATGAGTTTAAATGGACCGGAGATTTTTCTGAAGCGCGTAATTTTGCTCTTTCTAAGGCAAGTTGTGAGTACATTTATACGGCCGATGCGGACGAGATACTTGAGGGTGAGAACGTCGATATGTTTTTGGCGCTAAAATCATGTCTGGATGAGAAGGTTGATGTGGTTCAGATGTATTATGGCAATCAGTTGGATCAGGGAACCGTATATAACTTTGACAAGGAACTGCGTCCCAAACTGTTTAAGCGTATCAGACCGATAGTATTTAAGGATCCCATACATGAAACATTAGATCTTGATCCCGTGATAATAGACAGTGATATTGTTATTACTCACAGACCTGAGTCCCTGCATTCGGGGAGGGACCTTAATGTATTTAAAAAGATGATATCGGAAGGGCAGCACATTTCCAAGCGGCTTGAAGGCTTCCTTGCCAGAGAACTGTATATGCAGGGCGATATAAACGAACTCGAAGAGTTTTCGGAATATATGTATAGCGTCACTGCCGATACGGGAAGGACCTCCGAAGAGGTCATAGAAGCCTGCACGATACTTGCAAGATATCACAGACTTAAAGGTGATGCAGTCGGAATGTTTAACAATGTGGTCAAGGTTATGGCAGGAGAATGTAATTCAGAAATATGCTGTGAACTTGGCGCATATTATATGTCACAAAATAATTACGATGATGCAGCGATATGGTATTATAATGCGTGGCATGAAGTAACGCCGATATTAAGTATACATGCCGGATCCGATATCCCTCTAAATGCACTTGCCGACATTTACGATATTATTGGAGAAAGCAAACTGGCATCCGAATACAGGGGTATGGCAAAAGAAGGATCATGAGTGCCATAGCCGACAGGAGAAAATATATATACGGAGGACATACAGGTTATGTCATGGAAAGATAATACAAGAAAAGTAACACCCTATGTACCGGGTGAACAGCCTAAGGCCGGTGATGTCGTAAAACTTAATACAAACGAAAATCCCTATCCGCCGGCTCCCGGTGTTGCGGATGCATTAAGGAAGCTTGCCGACGATTATGCCATCATGCGCAAGTATCCCGATACCAATGCAACCTCTCTTGTGGATGCGCTATCGGAGTTTTATAACGTGCCTTCGGATAACATATTTGTGGGTGTCGGAAGCGATGATGTTCTTGCGATGTCGTTTCTTACTTTTTTTGATTCCGACAGACCGGTCCTGTTTCCCGACATCACATATTCTTTTTATGAGGTATGGGCTGAGACCTTCCGCATACCTTACAAGACGGTTGCGCTTAAAGATGATTTCACGATCGACATCAAAGATTACGAGCAGTTAAACGGAGGTGTCGTTATCGCAAACCCCAATGCCCCGACTTCAATATGCCTGGATATCGATTCGGTTGAAAAGATAATATCTTCCAACAAAGACAGCGTTGTCATCATCGATGAGGCCTATATAGATTTCGGAGGAGTATCTGCGCTTCCTCTTATAGATAAGTATGATAATCTTCTGGTCGTACAGACCTTTTCAAAATCAAGATCCATGGCAGGAGCACGTATAGGTGTTGCTTTTGGATCACCGGATATAATAGCGAGCCTAAAAGCGGTCAAGTTCTCGATCAATTCATATACGATGAGTCATGATTCCATAAGGATAGGCGCCGCAGCGGCTTCTCTTAATGACAGATCATACTTTACGGAGACGGTTGACAGGATAATAAATACAAGAACAGAAGCAACCCGGAGACTTACGGAAATGGGGTTTGAGGTGCTTGAATCATCGACGAATTTCCTTTTTGCAAAACACAAAACGCATAAGGCAGTCGATATATTTAACGGTTTAAGAGACCAAAACATATATGTGCGGTACTTTGATAAACCCAGGATAAACGATCATCTTCGGATAACCATAGGCACACCCGAAGAGATGGATAAATTATATTCGGCACTTGAAGAGATACTGAACCGATAACAGGAAAGTAATAATTTATTTAAAGGAGTAACAGATGACAACGATCCAACAGTACATTTCAGTTTTTTTTATTTCGATGGTCCCCCTTATCGAACTCAGGGGAGCGATCCCGTTTGCATACGGATTTAAGGCAGCCAATCCTGAGTTTAATCTTTTGCTGGGATATATTCTTATAGCTATAGGTAATATGATCCCGGTTCCGTTTATTTTCTTTTTTGCAAGGAAGGTATTGGAGTGGGGAGCAGATAAACCGGTGATCGGAAAGTTCTTTACTTTTTGTCTTGAAAAAGGACATAAGGGCGGAGAAAAACTTCAGTCAAAGGCGGGGCGCGGTCTCTTTGTCGCACTCATGCTTTTTGTCGGAATACCGCTTCCCGGTACCGGAGCATGGACCGGAACTCTTGCAGCGTCCATACTTGATATGAAGTTTAAGGACAGTATCATAGCGGTCATATGCGGAGTTGCCCTTGCAGGCGTTATAGTAGGTGTGATCTGCACCCTTGGCTTTGGTGCATGGCTTGGTATAACCGGATAACGAAGGGGCTGTAACGCAGTATGGACAGTTATTCTGATTTTGCTTATGTCTATGAAATGTTTATGGACAATGTACCTTATTCCGAGTGGGCTAAGAGGATAAGGAAACTGCTTGAACAGTATGATGAACGGATCATACCTGAAGACAGTGCACTAAAGGCCGAGGCTTCTTTGCTTGTGGACTTAGGATGCGGTACGGGTACGCTTACCAGACTTTTAAAAGAGTATGGCTACGACTGCATAGGCATAGATTCATCCGAACAGATGCTTGAAGTTGCACTTGGTCATGAGGATGGCAAAGCGGATGAAGACAGGATCCTGTATCTTAATCAGGATATGAGAGAGTTTGAGCTCTATTCCACCGCAGGCGCTTTCGTATGCGTCTGCGATTCCTTAAATTATCTGACCGATCCCGCAGATGTATTAAAGACATTTCATCTTGTGAATAATTATCTTTATCCCAAAGGACTGTTCGTATTTGATTTTAATACCGTCAGATATTATCGTGATGAGCTTGGCAATACCGTGATAGCGGAGAACAGACCGGAAGCCAGTTTTATATGGGAAAACTATTACGATGATGAAGATCATATAAACGAATATGATCTTACGATATACAGACGTGTGGATACCGGGTCTGCAAATAACGGTGAAGGAAACGAAGACGGGCCCCGGGCTTTATATGAAAGATTCGAGGAGACCCATGTTCAAAAGGGTTATTATCCCGAAGAAATATTTAAACTGATAGAAGAGTCGGGGCTTAAACTTGTTAAGGCTTTTGACTCGGACACGGAAGGTGAAGTGACAGACGGTTCTCTTCGCGTATGTGTAGTTGCGAGGGAATCCGGAAAAGAGGATATACACTGATGGATACTTTGGTAAGAGCGATAGCGGATAATGCACAGATAAGGGCATTTGCCGCAGTTACGACACAGATAACGGAGACAGCAAGGAAGGCTCATGACACCTCACCTGTAGTCACGGCTGCTCTGGGGCGTCTGATGAGCGGAGCGGTGATGATGGGTTCGATGCTTGGAGAAGAGGATGAACTTCTTACGCTTAAGATAGACGGAGACGGTCCTGTCGGAGGTCTTGTCGTTACTGCAGACGGCAGGGGAAGGGTTAAAGGCTATGCGATAAATCCACAGGCCATGTGTCCTCCGAGTCCCGTGGGAAAACTTGATGTGGGAAGGATTGTCGGAAAAGGGTATCTTACCGTGATCAAGGATATGGGCCTTGAAGAGCCGTACAATTCAAGGACCGAACTTGTATCAGGAGAGATCGGTGAGGATCTTGCACAGTACTTTGTCTCCTCCGAGCAGATCCCTTCGGGTGTTGGATTGGGGGTCCTTATGAACAGGGATAATACGGTCAGATGTGCCGGAGGCTTTATAATCCAGCTTATGCCTTTTGCGTCGGAAGAATGTATATCCGGACTTGAAAACGCACTTTCAAAGATAACTTCGGTCACGTCCCTTCTTGATCAGGGGCTTAGCCCCGAAGAAATGCTTAAGAGTATACTTTCATATACCGATGTTGAGATCACCGACCACAGGGATATCGCATTCAGATGCAATTGCTCAAGAAACCGGGTGGAGAGAGTTTTGCTCAGCATGGGAAAAGACCAGCTCGAAGAACTTATAAGCGAAGGTAAGGATACCGAACTAAATTGTCAGTTCTGTAATGCACATTATGTTTTTTCACCTCAGGAGATAAGGGAGCTGCTTATGAGTGTTGGTCATTAATTCTTTGTAAAAAAAGGATTAAGACTTGTTAATCTTATTGAGAAACGATGGCCGTTGTGATAAACTGTTATCACGATTTTAAGGACGTTTGCAGGCGTTCGGTAATATAGTTTAGGAGGGTTACAAATGGCTTTTTCAGATGTATTTAACAAAATTACAGATTTCGTTTCAAGCACAGGCAAGCAGGTTGGAGATGTTATTTCCGATAAGGCACAGGAAGCAAAAGATTATGCCAAGGATGCGGTAGAACTTTCCAATCTTAAGAACCAGATCGCTTCAAACAAGGTAACACTTAAGGACAATTATGCTGCTCTCGGAGAGTTTTATTTCAGCAAATACAAAGATGCTCCGTCCGCAGAGGTATCCGAAAATGTTAAGGCTATAGCAGATCTTGAACAGGCGATAAGCGATCTTGAAGCAAAGATCACCGAGATCAAGGATTCTCAGGCAGAAGCAAAGGCAGCCAAAGAGGCAGCTAAAGAAGAAGCTAAAGCTCAGGCAAAAGCGGCTGCAGAGAAGACAACGGATGCTGTTGATGAGGAACTTGCCAAGGTTAAGGAAGCAGCAGGAGACGTTGCCGATGATGTAAAAGATGCGGCAAAAGATGTTAAAGATGCAGTGGAAGACAAGGCAGAAGATGTTAAGGATGCCGTAGAAGATAAGGTTGATGAGATCAAAGACAAGATCGAAGACTAAATAAACAAGAATTAAGGCTGCGGGCAGATGCTCGCAGCCTTTTTGCGTCAGCGACGCATATTGCGGTCCGCGTCGGAAGAACTCCGGAATGCGGAGAATGCACATGTCTTACGGTTTACATAATAGCAGTGCGTTGTGACGGTCATGTATATTGTTAATAGCACTTTGACAGATCCTACGGGAACAGGATCGGGCATACGGATATCGGGACTTGCCATGATTCCCCGTAGGGTGTATTATTCTATGGATTATGCGCAGAGTGTATATATAACTATGAAAGAACTAAAACAGAGAAGAGATCAAAATGAAACAGACAAGAGAAGATATTAGAAATGTAGCGATAATAGCACATGTAGACCATGGCAAGACAACGCTTGTGGATGAGTTGCTAAAACAAAGCGGCGTGTTTCGCGAAAACCAGGAGGTTGCGGAAAGAGTTATGGATTCCGGTGCGATCGAGAGAGAACGCGGAATAACGATCCTGTCCAAGAATACCGCCGTTACATATAACGGTACCAAGATAAATATAGTAGATACTCCCGGTCATGCGGATTTTGGCGGAGAAGTTGAACGTGTACTTAAGATGGTAAACGGCGTAATACTTGTCGTTGATGCATTTGAAGGTCCTATGCCTCAGACTAAGTTTGTATTAAAAAAGGCATTGGAACTAGATCTTTCTGTCATCGTATGTATTAACAAGATCGACCGTCCCGAAGCAAGACCGGAAGATGTTGAAGAAGAGGTGCTTGAGTTATTTATGGATCTTGATGCGAATGACAAGCAGCTTGATTCTCCTTTTGTATATGCATCTGCCAAGAACGGATCGGCGACTACCAATCTCACGGTAAAAAACAAGGATATGACACCTCTCTTCCAAACGATCATAGATCATATCCCGGCTCCCGAGGGAGATCCCGATGCCGGTACACAGGTACTGATAAGTACGATCGATTATAACGAATACGTGGGCCGTATCGGAGTCGGAAAGGTTGATAACGGCACGGTAAAGACGGGACAGGAAGTTGTGATCGTAAATCATCACGATCCTGATATATGTAAGAAGGTCAAGATAAGCAAATTATACGAATATGACGGACTTAACAAAGTTGAAGTTAAAGAGGCGGGCATCGGTTCCATCGTTGCCATATCGGGTATAAGCGATATAAGCATTGGAGATACCTTATGCTCTCCCGAGGATCCCAAACCCATACCTTTTCAGAAGATATCCGAACCTACGATATCAATGGATTTTATTGTTAATGATTCACCTCTTGCCGGACAGGAAGGTAAATATGTGACTTCAAGACATATACGCGACAGGCTCTTCAGAGAGCTTAATACAGATGTATCGCTTCGCGTTGAGGAAACGGATACAACAGAGAGCTACAAGGTATCGGGGCGAGGTGAACTGCATCTTTCAGTTCTTATCGAAAATATGAGAAGAGAAGGGTATGAGTTTGCGGTAAGTAAGGCAGAGGTCATTTATAAGCATGATGAAAACGGTAAACTCTTAGAGCCAATGGAAGAAGTATTCGTTGATGTACCTGAGGAGTTTTCCGGCGTTGTAATAGAAAAACTGAGCATCAGAAAGGCAGAACTAAAGGCAATGAATCCCATAGCCGGCGGTTATACCAGACTTGAATTCTATATGCCTTCAAGAGGTCTTATCGGGTACAGAGGAGACTTCCTTACGGATACCAAGGGCAACGGTATCATGAATACGCAGTTTGAAGGATATGCTCCTTTTAAAGGAGAGATATCATATCGTAAGCAGGGATCTCTCATTGCGTTTGAAGCAGGTGAAGCCATAACTTACGGACTGTTTAACGCTCAGGAGAGAGGAACGCTGTTTATCGGTCCCGGCGAAAAAGTCTATCCCGGAATGGTTGTCGGACAATCCGGCAAAACCGAGGATATAGAAGTTAATGTATGTAAGACCAAGCATCTGACCAATACCAGAAGCTCAAGTGCGGATGAAGCTTTAAGGCTTACTCCAAAGAAGGTTATGAGCCTTGAACAGGCCCTTGACTTTATAGATACCGACGAGCTTCTTGAGGTGACTCCGCAGAGCCTTAGGATACGCAAAAAGATACTTGATCCAACCCTTCGTAAGCGCGCCAACATGTCGGGTCGTAAATAGACCTTAAACTGTTATTGTGGTATAGTATCACTATGAATTTTACAAGCAGAGGCGTTAACAAAAAAAAGAATGAAATAAAGGCTATAGGTCCTAAGATGTTCAGAAAGATCGCCATATTTGCGACCGAATTGTTCATTATGGGGCTTCTGGCGCTTGTGATATGGGGAGCAAGCGGTGGCATCGGTATTTTCAAAGGCATAATAGCTACGGCTCCCGATATTGGCAATATAGATGTTACGCCTTCGGGTTATTCTACATTTGTATATGACGTGGAAGGTAATCAGACGGCCAAACTTGTATCCACCGATTCCAACCGTATTCCGGTTTCGATGGATCAGGTTCCCGAGGATCTTACACATGCATTTGTAGCGATAGAAGATGAAAGATTCTATGAGCATAACGGTATCGATGTTAAGGGTATCATACGTGCGGCTGTTGTTGCGGTTACACAGCGTGATTTTTCACAGGGAGCATCCACGATCACGCAGCAGCTTCTTAAGAACAATGTCTTTACCGACTGGACCAGTGAATCCTCACTTATAGATAAATTTAAACGTAAATTCCAGGAACAGTACCTTGCCCTTGAACTTGAGAAGGTCATGAGCAAGGATGATATTCTCATAAACTATATGAATACCATAAACCTCGGGCAAAATACTCTTGGTGTTCAGGCTGCTTCACTTCGTTATTTCGGCAAGGATGTATCTACACTTACACTCTCGGAATCCGCAGTTATAGCCGGGATCACCCAGAACCCTTCTAGGTATAATCCTATATCCCATCCCGATAAAAATGCGGAAAGACGAGAGAAGGTGCTCAGGAAGATGGTTGAACAGGGGTATATATCCCAGGATGAGTATGATACCGCCCTGGCAGACGACGTCTATTCCCGTATACAACTTATAGATTCAGAGACTGCGGATGAGACCGTCAATTCGTATTTTGTTGATGCACTTACCGATGATGTACTGGCAGATCTTATTGCTGCAGGATATACGGAGACCCAGGCATATACTCTTTTGTACAGCGGTGGTCTTAAGATCTATTCAACACAGGATCCCAAGATCCAGTCGATATGTGATGATGTATTTTCAAATCCAGAGTACTTCCCGGCAAATACCAAATGGTATCTGAACTATCAGATGACGGTGCAACAGCCTGACGGTAATTTCTACAATACAAGTACCGAAATGTTCAGAACATATTTCAGGCAGTTCGATAACTCCTATAACCTGATCTATTCTAGCCAGGAGGATGCATATGCCGATATAGCGGCATATCAGGAGGCTACTCTGGCAGAAGGAGAAGAAGTCTTCGATGAGAAGATATCTCTTACACCACAGCCGCAGGTATCGATCACGGTCGAAGATCAGACCACAGGACAGGTAGTTGCGATGGTCGGTGGCAGGGGACAGAAGTCTGCAAGCCGTACTCTAAACCGTGCGACAGATACGACCAGACAGCCCGGGTCGACATTTAAGATAGTTTCCACATACGCTCCGGCTCTTGACAGTGCAGGACTTACTCTTGCAAATGTTCAAAATGACGCTCCGTTTAATTATTCCGACGGCCGTCCCGTACGAAACTGGTACGGAGAAGAATACAGGGGACTTACCACTCTGCGTGAAGGCATCAGGGAGTCTATGAACATCATTGCAGTTAAGACTCTTACACAGATAACGCCGCAGCTTGGGTTTGATTATCTTCAGAATTTCGGATTTACGACACTGGTTGAAAGCAGGGAAGTCAATACTTCCGACGGTGTTAAGATTTATTCCGATATTACCCAGTCTCTTGCGCTTGGCGGAATCACTGACGGTGTTACAAACGAGGAATTAAATGCAGCCTATGCGACGATAGCAAACGGCGGACTTTACATCAAGCCTAAGTTATATACCAAGGTTGTCGACCATGACGGTAATGTGATCCTTGATAATACCGAACTTAATGCACACCGTGTTATCAAAGAGACTACGGCATTTCTTCTTACCGATGCAATGGAAGATGTTGTTACGAGCGGTACCGGCGGATCTGTTAATTTCGGAGGAACCGCGATAGCAGGTAAGACCGGAACCACTTCCGATTATAATGATGTCTGGTTTGCAGGATATACAACATACTATACCGCCACAACATGGGCAGGATATGATAACAATGTCAAACTTTCTTCTTCCGATGAGAAGAACCTGGCCAAAAAATTATGGCGTCAGGTCATGTCAAGGATACATGAGGATCTTGAGGGCACTTCTTTTGCTGTTCCCAGTGGTATCATTACCGCATCCGTTTGTTCAAGGTCCGGAAAGCTTCCGGTAGCAGGCCTATGTGATGCTGCGGTGCACACAGAGTATTTTGCAGAGGGTACGGTTCCGACAGAAACCTGCGATGTGCACTATGAAGGAGAGATATGTGCATACGATAACTGTCCTGCAGCAGAAGGCTGTCCGTTCTCTTATCACGGTATAACGGAGAGACTTCCTCAGGAACATCCGTCACTTCTCTCGGGATCTTCCACGACTACCACGACTGTTGATGAGAACGGTAACGAAGTGAGCATAACTCAGGGAACACAGGCAGTATGCCAGCATACGGCTGAGTTCTTTGCAAATCCGGATTATGAAGCGATCATAGCTGCTCAGCGAGTGGAACTTGAGCAGAGGATCGCGGCAGCAGCGGCTGCGGCGGCGGCAGAAGCCGCGGCGAACGGGACTGCGGATCCGGCGGCACAGCCTGCGGCAGAGGCACCTGCGGCAGAGGCACCTGCGGCAGAAGCACCTGCGGCAGAAGCACCTGCGGCAGAAGCACCGGCTGCGGAAGCGCCCGCTCAGTGATATAGCGTTATGGATGACTATTATATTATTAAATCTCCCGGAGAGGGTGAATATACAGACCGTAAGTCCAGATTCATCGGGCACGCCATGCCTATATCCGGGGAACAGGAAGCGATAGTCATTATAGATCAGGTAAAAAGAAAATACTGGGATGCCAGACATAATTGTTATGCATACATAACAGGAGATAACGGTGAGATCACCAGATGTTCCGACGACGGTGAGCCTTCCGGTACGGCAGGAAGACCCATTCTTGATTGTCTGAACAATGCGGACCTTAGAAATGCCCTTATAATAGTCACCAGATATTTCGGAGGAACGCTGTTAGGCACAGGCGGTCTTGTCAGGGCATATACCCAGGCTGCAAATGCCGCACTTAATGCCGCCCAGATAAGGCATATGCAAAAAGGCAGTCTTATAAGTATCCGCGGAGATTACAACAGCGCAGAAAAAATTCGCAGATATCTCGAACAAAGTGATATTATTATCAGGGATACGACATATACCGAAGAGGTGGAAACCGTGATCGCGGTAACGGACCGTATGATAGACAGTGTTTTGGACTCGGTCACACAGGTTTCTTCCGGAAGGGCCATGATACAGGTGCTGGAAAACGGGTACTACGATATGTGATCGTATACCGTTATCATATGAAAAATCAAAGGTCAGCCGACCTGAACGAAATGAAAGGAGGGCATGATGGACGAAAATGAAGAACTCGATCTTCTGACAGAAATTAAAGAACTTTTAGAGTCCAAGCAATATACTCGCCTTCGTCAAAAGGCCGCTGAACTTAATGAAGCCGATGTGGCTGCCGTGATGGAAGAACTGGAAGATGAGGAACAGTTTAAAATGTTCCGTATACTTCCAAAGAGCATGGCTGCAGATGTATTTTCACACCTTGAGGTTGATACACAGCAATACATCATTACTTCGCTATCCGAACGCGATGCCGGCAGCATCATAGATAACCTTATGGCCGATGATGCCGCGGATCTTCTTGAAGAGATGCCTGCAAACGTGGTGAAGAAACTTCTTGCCAGTGCTTCTCCGGAGACCAGAAGAGATGTAAATCATCTGCTTCAGTATCCCGAGGATTCGGCCGGAAGCATCATGACCGTGGAGTATGTTGACCTAAAAGACAGTCTCACGGTCTCACAGGCGATAGAACGGATACGTAAGATAGGTGTTGATTCGGAGACGATCAACATATGTTATGTGCTTGATGCGCAGCGTACCCTTATAGGTACCGTCGCTTTAAGATATCTTCTTTTGTCCGATCCCGATGCGGTGATCGGCGATATAATGCATGAGAACGTTATATCGCTTAATACCCTCATGGATCAGGAAGAGGTTGCCAGACAATTCCAGAAATACGACTTTACCGCAATGCCTGTTACGGATAACGAAAACAGGCTGGTAGGTATCATTACCGTCGATGACGTTGTCGATATCATGGAAGCCGAGGCAACGGAGGACATGGAGAAGATGGCCGCTATCGTACCTACCGATAAGCCGTATATGAGGACCGGGGTTTTTGAAACCTGGAAAAAACGTATTCCCTGGCTCCTTTTGCTGATGGTATCCGCTACTTTTACAAGCAAGATACTTACATCCTTTGAAGATGCGTTGCAGGTGTGTGTAGTGCTGACTGCATACATACCAATGATAATGGATACGGGCGGAAATGCCGGCGGACAGGCTTCGGTGACCATAATCCGTGGACTCAGTCTTAATGAGATAGAGTTTTCCGATATTTGGAGATGTATCTGGAAGGAAATGCGGGTAGCTTTTTTGTGCGGCATTACTTTGGCATCTGCTAACTTTGTCAAGATGCTGCTTTTAGACAGAAAGACAGTTCTGGTATCATTGGTTGTATGCCTTACGCTTCTATGTGCAGTACTTATGGCTAAACTTGTAGGATGTACATTGCCCATGATAGCCAAGAAGATAGGATTTGACCCTGCGGTCATGGCATCGCCTTTTATAACAACTATAGTGGATGCGTTGTCATTGCTCGTGTATTTTGGAATAGCAACTTCGGTACTTAATCTGTAAGTTGCGATACGGAGGAAAACGTGATGGCGAAAGGTATCATAAGGATCTATAGCGGAAGCGGAAGAGGTAAATCTCCTGCGGCGCTCGGAAGGGCAGTGCAGACGGCATGCCGCGGAGGCAGAGTTGTAGTTATCCAGTTTCTTAAGAACAAGGGACTTTCGGATTCCGAATTTTTGCACAGATTAGAGCCTGAGATAAGAGTATTCAGATTCGAAAAATCCGAAGCGGCATTTGAGTCTTTAAGTCATGAAGAGCAGGAAGAGGAGATCATCAATATCCGTAACGGTTTAGGCTATGCCAGAAAGGTATTGAAAACCGGTGAATGCGATCTGCTCATACTGGACGAAGTTCTCGGATTGGTGGATAATGGCATCATCACAGGTGAAGAATTAAAAGAACTTCTGGCACTTAAGAGTGATCAGACTGATATAATAATGACGGGTAATACCGTTTCAACTGTACTTAATTCAATGGCCGATGAGGTCACAACCATAACTACGGAGGGATAAAAAATGGCAATATTTAAGGGAGCAGGCGTTGCTATCGTTACACCTTTTCATGAGGATGGAAGCGTCAACTATGATAAGTTCGCAGAGATCATTGAAGAGCAGATAGCAGGCGGAACAGATGCTATCATAGTATGCGGTACCACAGGCGAATCCGCTTGCATGAGCGAAGAGGAACATGTGGACGTTGTTAAGTTTTGTATTGAGAGAGTCAATCACCGTATCCCCGTCGTTGCGGGAACCGGATCCAACTGTACCGATACAGCGGTGCATCTGTCCAAGGATGCCGAGGAATATGGTGCCGACGGACTTCTTCTTGTAACACCTTATTATAATAAGGCTACACAGAACGGACTTTATGCACATTACAAAAAAGTATCCGACAATGTCAATATTCCCATGATAGTTTATAACGTTCCTTCAAGGACAGGCTGTAATATAGCTCCCGATACAGCAGCAAGAATGTGTAAGGAAATAAAAAATGTAGTGGGTATCAAAGAAGCCAGCGGCAATATATCACAGGTCGCAAAACTCATGAGTTTAGCTGACGGTAAGGTTGATCTTTATTCCGGAAATGATGATCAGATCGTGCCCCTTCTTTCACTTGGCGGAATCGGTGTCATCTCGGTCCTCAGTAATGTTGCTCCGAAGCAGACACATGATATATGTCAGAAATTCTTTGACGGTGATGTTGCAGGATCCGCAAAGGCACAGCTTGATGCCATAGCACTTATAGACGCTCTTTTCTGTGAGGTTAATCCCATACCTGTTAAGACTGCAATGAATCTGATGGGTAAGAACGTGGGACCGCTTCGTATGCCGCTTAGTCCCATGGAACCTGCAAACGTAGAGAAACTTAAAAAAGCAATGAAAGATTACGGTATCCTGTGATCGGATTATAAGGAGACAGATTATGATTCGTGTGATAATGCACGGTGCAAACGGCCGTATAGGACAGACTATCACTCAGATTCTTGCCGGAGACGATTCCATGCAGATCGTGGCAGGAGTGGATAAGGTAGACAAAGGAACCAATCCCTATCCGGTTTTTAATGATATATCCGAATGCAATATAAGCGCCGATGTGATAATCGACTTTTCAAATTCGTCGGCCGTTGACGGTCTTATAGATTATGCGATCGCTCATGACACCCCTGTGGTGCTTTGTACCACCGGATTAAGTGAAGAACAGTTATCCAAAGTAGGCGATGCATCCGGTAAGGTTGCGATCTTAAGATCCGCAAATATGTCGATTGGTGTAAATCTTCTTATGAAGCTTGTAAACGAAGCAGCAGGAGTTTTGGGTAAAGCAGGATTTGATACGGAGATCGTCGAAAAACACCACAGACATAAACTCGATGCTCCGAGCGGTACTGCACTTGCACTTGCAGATTCTGCAAAAGAGGCGCTTGGGGACGATTATGAATATGTCTATGACAGAACCGGACGCAGGATGGAGCGTCCCGTAAAGGAAATCGGTATCTCGGCTGTAAGAGGCGGATCCATAGTAGGCGATCATGATGTTATTTTTGCAGGTACCGATGAAGTTATAACCCTTTCCCATACCGCATATTCAAGAAGCGTATTTGCAAAAGGGGCTATCGAGGCAGCGAGATTTCTGTCCGGCAAAGCACCCGGAATGTATTCAATGAGTGACGTAATAGGTTAGGACATCATATGACGGACATTGATTTAATGTATTTAAAGAGCCTGTCGAAGCAGTATCCGAATGCGGCTGCCGCTTCGACAGAGATCATCAATCTTCAGGCAATTCTGAATCTGCCTAAATCCACGGAACATTTTCTTACGGACATACACGGAGAATACGAGCAGTTTAATCATGTGTTGAAAAACGGCTCCGGTACTGTGCGCCGCAAGATAGATGAAGAGTTCGGGATGAACCTGTCCGATAAGGACAAAAGGAGTCTTGCGACTCTTATTTATTATCCGAAGGAAAAACTCGATATCGAACAGGAAAAAGAGGATAACATAGAAGACTGGTATCGTATCACTCTTCACAGACTTGTTCAGGTTACCAAACGTGTATCATCCAAATATACACGTTCCAAGGTTAGAAAAGCGCTCCCTAAAGAATTCGCATATGTTATAGAAGAACTTATAACCGAAAAAGCGGAGATTCAAAATAAGGAAGCATATTATAACGAGATCATCCACAGTATCATAAGGGTCGGTGCGGCACCGGACTTTATAATCGCTCTTGCCAATCTGATACAGCGTATGGTCATAGACCATCTTCATATCGTGGGAGATATTTTTGACAGGGGTCCGGGCCCCCATATAATCATGGATACCCTGATGTCATATCATTCAGTCGATATACAGTGGGGCAATCACGATATCGTCTGGATGGGAGCAGCAGCGGGAAGCCTTGCCTGCATTGCCAATGTCATAAGATTTTCTGCCAGATACGGCAATCTAAGGATATTGGAGGAGGGTTATGGTATCAACCTGATACCGCTTGCGACATTTGCACTTGATACATACGGAAACAGCGACACAAGTGTATTTAAGATCAAATATGACGATAATTATGATGTGTCCAATCTGAACCTTGATGAGAAGATGCATAAGGCTATAAGCATTATCCAGTTTAAGCTTGAAGGGCAGCTTATCAGGAAGTATCCGGAATTTGAGATGAATGACAGGCTTCTTCTTGATAAGATAGATCTTGAAAAGGGAGAGATCCTTTTGGACGGTAAGGCATATAAGCTTAAAGATTCCTATATGCCTACATTAAATCCCGATGACCCGTATGCTCTTTCACCTGAGGAAGAAGAACTCATGGACAGGCTTAAATATGCCTTTATGCACTGCGAGAAGCTAAACAGGCATGTGAAATTTCTATTTTCTAAGGGAAGTTTGTATAAAGTATATAATTCGAATCTGCTCTATCATGGCTGCGTGCCTCTTGATGAAAAAGGAAATTTCAAAAGGGTAACGATCCATGGAAAAGAATATGCCGGAAAAGCACTTTATGACATTTTGGAGAAGTATGCCAGAAAAGGTTATTATTCCCGGGACAAGGAAGAACGTGAATTCGGACGCGATATAATGTGGTATATATGGACAGGCCCAAACTCACCTGTCTTTGGCAAGGATAAGATGGCTTCGTTTGAGAGATATTTCATCGAGGATGAATCCACTCACAAGGAGACCAAATGCAGTTATTATAAACTGCTTGACAATGAAGAAGTCATTGACAGGATACTCACCGAGTTCGGATTGCAGCCTGCATATTCCCACATAGTTAACGGGCATGTTCCGGTCGAAGTAAAAAAAGGCGCAACACCTATAAGATGCGGCGGAAGACTTCTTGTAATAGACGGCGGTTTCTCCAAGGCATATCAGGGCAAGACCGGAATAGCCGGATATACGCTCGTAAGCAATTCCCACGGAATGAGACTTGTTGCCCATAAACCTTTTGAATCGGCACACAGTGCCATAATCAACGAATCAGATATATTTTCCGATGATATTTCGGTTGAAGTGTATCCCATGAGACGCAGAGTAGCGGATACCGACATAGGTGCGGATATCAGAGATCAGATAACCCAGCTCGAGGAACTTCTCAGTGCGTACAGAGAAGGACTCATCAGGGAACGTGAGTGAGGTAATTTATGGAATTTCGCCCATGTATAGATATACATGACGGACATGTCAAACAGATCGTCGGCGGTGCGCTAAACGAGCACGATTCACATGTAAAAGAAAATTTTGTATCAGAAGACGATGCGGTATATTATGCGCAGCTGTACAGAGAGCATTCTCTTTACGGAGGACATGTCATTATCTTAAACTCATCCAAAAGTCTTATGTATGAGATGTCCAGACGACAGGCTCTTTCGGCACTTAAGGCTTTTCCCGGGGGACTGCATGCAGGAGGAGGAGTAAATCCCGAGAATGCCGCCGAGTATCTTGATGCAGGTGCAAGCCATGTCATAGTGACTTCATATGTGTTTAAAGAAGGAGAGATCGACGCTGCGGCTCTTGACAGGATGGTGTCCGCAGTAGGACGTGAGCATCTGGTGCTTGATCTTTCAGCCAGAAAACTCGGCGAGAAATATATGATAGTTACCGACAGATGGCAAAGATATACATCCGTTGAATTAAGTCTTAAAACATTAAAAGAGCTTGAAAGCTCATGTGATGAATTCCTGATCCATGCTGTCGATGTTGAAGGCAAGCGCCTTGGTATCGAGGCCGAGGTTGTGGGAATGCTCGGAGCATGGGACGGCTGCCCCGTAACTTATGCGGGCGGTATACACAGTTATGATGACATATATCTGATAGACAGCCTTGGATACGGAAAGGTAAATATCACTATAGGATCGGCTCTGGATCTGTTCGGCGGTCAGATGGAATTTAAGAAAGTCATAGAATACTGTAACAATTAATGATAGTGATAAGATAAGAATCCATATAAAGTAAAATCCCCTGCCATAAGCAGGGGATCTTTTACGTCATAACAATTAGCTATTCTGAAAATCACATATATTTGTAACAAATGGAAAAGCAAATCGATTATAACTTGGTTACGTTTACGGCCTGAGGACCTTTCTCTCCGTCTTTAACTTCGAACTCAACTGCCTGGCCTTCTTCAAGAGATTTGAAGCCGTCCATGTTAAGTCCTGTGTAGTGAACGAATACGTCGTTACCGTTTTCATCTGAGATGAAGCCGTAACCCTTCTGGTTGTTGAACCACTTTACTGTGCCCTTGTTCATTGTGTACCTCCAAGTAAATGAAACTGACAAATATGAAGAAAACTAAACTCTTCATACCTTGCAAAGCATAGCACAGTTAACTTTAAGTGTAAAGAGATTTGTCCGATTTGCATATAAAAGTCTTATGTGATAAAATGTTACAGATTTGTTACAATCAGACACCATTTTAAAGCGGAGGAACTGATTTGGCAGAAGAGTTAAACAATACACAGGAAGAGGCTCCGGTACAGGAAACACCTGAAGTACAGGAAGCGGCTCCTGTACAGGAGACACCAGAAGTACAGGAAGAGGCTCCGGCACAGGAATCGCCTGAAGCACCGGTAGAAGTTCCGGCGCAGGAAACACCCGAAGTACAGGAAGAGGCTCCGGTACAGGAAACACTTGCAGCACAGGAGACACCTTCCTCTCAGAAGAAAAAAGATAAAAAAGAATATCACCTCATGTTGTTCGTTGACAACAAAAAGGAGGGTGGAGTTCATCAGGTCAGCATCGGCAGAGGCTTTGTCCGTACGGCTGCGATCCTGATCGCATTAGCGCTTGGTATTTCGATACTTGGATGGGTAATTAATAATTCGTTAAGGAAGGCATATAAAGCTGATAATGAAACTCTTAATGCTCAGGTATCGGAACTCAGTTCACAGGTTGAAACTCTTACCGCTGAAAACACTGCACTTTCCGATAAAGTAACTATTCTGAGCAATACCGTTAATACCAAGGTGCAGCAGGAAAATGAGGTGCAGGAAGAAAGCGATGCGGCCCATTACCCTTCCGGATTTCCCCTTTCTGCTTCAGCATCCATGACAGTCAGTGAGGAGAACCCCAATTGCCTTATATTCAGTTGCAGTGAGGGCACAAGCATTATCTCCACAGGAGCAGGAAAAGTAATTGAAGTCCTTCCCGATACTGATTACGGCTATTGTATAAGAATAGATCATGAGAATGGATATGTGACAGAGTATTATACTTCGTCCACACCTCTTATAAAAGAAGGAGACGAGGTACTTCAGGGAGCGATACTTGCTCTTGTTGAGGGAAATAATACCAAACTCGCATATAAGATGAGCCAGGATGGAAAAGAGATCGACCCCATGGAAGTTATAAAGATCGACGGATAAGAGAAATGTTATCAGGTTTGGTATTAAATCCGAAATTAAATCCCTTGTTCGGTTGATTTTAGATTCGATATGATATATTATATGCGTTGATGCGCGAAAGACATGGCAGGATATTATATCCATATTGCGTGAAAGTTAGGAGGAATTATGAAGAAGAGATTATTGACAGGTTTTTGCATAGCTGTCATGGCTGCGGTGCTTGTTACAGGCTGCGGTAAGGAAGAGACTGTCGAGGAAACTCCCGAAGTGACTGTTACCGTGGAAGCAATTCCTGAGGAGCCCCCTGTTGAAGAACCTGAAGAAGCAGAGGAAGAGGAAGAAGAGATCACAGACGAACTTCCGGAAGGATATATAAGAAGTGAACTTACCAACCTTCCTATCCCTGAAGAGATCAAGGATCAGAGACCTATAGCAGTTATGGTTGATAACGAGTCACTTGCACTTCCTCATTTTGGTATAGCTGAAGCTGATATCGTATATGAACTTATGAATTCCACATTAAACGGCCGTATTACCCGTATGATGGTAATGATGAAGGATTGGGGATCGATCGAGCAGATGGGATCCATACGTTCTGCACGTCCTACCAATTTCTTCCTTGCTGCGGAATGGAATGCATGTCTTGTACATGATGGTGGACCGTTCTATATCGACCAGTATGTTGCCAGAGATTATTGCTGCCATTTCTCCGGTGGATTCTCACGTGTGAACAACGGTAAGGCAACTGAGTATACCGAGTATATCATGAAGGGTGATCTGGAAGATAAATTTGCCGCTTCAAGCTATTCTACCGAATACGATGAATATAATCCCGGAACACATTATACTTTTGCACTTCCGTCCAAGCCCAACGTACTTGGAGAAACATATAAGGGGTATACCAAGACTGCGGAATATATCGATCTTCCGTTCCCTCATAACAGTTCAGAGCTTTCTTATAACAAGGAGACCGGTCTTTATGAATATTCCGAGTACGGAGAAGAGCATAAGGATGGTGAAGATGAGGAACTGCTTACATTTACCAATGTTATCATTCAAAAGTGTACATTCTCACAGCTTGATGACAACGGATATCTGATATTCAATATTCTGGCAGAGAATATGCCCGGATATTATATAACAGGCGGTGAAGCTGTCGATATTACATGGAGTAAGCTTGCAGAGACCGATATCACAAGATATTATGACGGTACCGGTGAGCAGATTACACTCAATACAGGTAAGACATATATAGCTATCGTTCCCGATGATGACTGGGCTGATCTTGTAGTAAAATAATACTGTATTATATATTTGACCTCCGGTATATGCCGGAGGTCTTTTGTTGTAGAGCAAAATGGAGTAAAATATAGCCTGTGGCTATGAATGAATATATTGATATAAAAGGACAAAAAACAGCATATTGCATAAGCGGGCTTGAAGGAGATTCCGCTCCGGTCGCACTGATACTTCAGGGCTGGGGAACAGGTTATACTCTGTATGATTCCATAGCAAAGCTTATAGGAGACAGATTTAAGGTTGTACAGTTTGATATGCCGGGTTTCGGACTTAGTGATGAGCCTGATACTCCCTGGGATGTTGAACGGTATGCGGACTTTGTATGTGACCTTTTGGCAGAACTGAATATAAAAAGCGCTATGCTCATAGGGCATTCTTATGGTGGAAGGGTCATAATACGTCTTGCGTCCAGAGATCATTTGCCTTTTGAGATAAGCAGGATCATCCTTATAGATTCCGCGGGGATTCTTCCTGTTCGTACGCGGGCGCAGCTTCGGCGTCAAAAAAAATATAAGATATTAAAAAAACTGTTTGACAATAAGTTTATATACTTTTTGTTTCCGGAGATCATTGACGATTGGAAGAGCAAACAGGGATCGGCCGATTACCGTTCTGCCAGTCCGACCATGCGCGTTACAATGGTCAAGGCCGTAAATGAGGATCTTACGGAATTGTTGCCTAAGATTACCCAGGATACGTTGTTAATATGGGGAGATCAGGATACTGCTACTCCGATACGGGATGCACATATCATGGAAGAGAAGATCCCCAACAGCGGACTTGCGATAATTCCGGGGACGGGACATTTTTCATATGCGGAAAATCCTGAACTTTTTGCAAATATAATAAACGCTTATCTTATTAAGGAAATATAATGATATCACTTATTATACGTACCGTGATCACTCTTATATTGTCAGTGATCGCATATATATACTGTATCAGATATAATCTGCATATGTTTCAGTTAAACGGATATAAAAACCGTGAGCATATGTCATGGCTTCATAAGTATATGAAGCGTCAGTGGGTACTCTATGCGGGCATCTTGCTGTCCGTTATCAGCATTTTTTTGGGCCGGTCTGTGGCTGCCGATATCCCGGTGTGGCTCTGGCTTATGCTTATCATCGTGGTATACAGGGCATTAAACGGCATGTCGGTCAAAAAGAAACTGGTCTATACCGCCAGGGTAAAAAGGCTTACGGCATGTATTATCGTTACAGACATTATTATTCTTGGGATCGGAACCGTGACGGCTTTGAAATTGTCAGGTCCGGAGTGTGCTTTTGTTGTATTTAAGGCTCTTTTGCTTACCGTGGTTAGCCTTAAGTTTGTTTCATGCGTAATATGTAATGTGATAAATACACCTATAGAAAAAGGAGTCAATGCGCATTTTATAAATGATGCCAAAAGACGACTTAAAGATGCACCGGACATGAGCATCATAGGTGTCACGGGAAGTTATGGAAAAACAAGCGTTAAATATTATCTCAAGGAACTCCTTTCCGTAAAATACAACGTGCTCATAACTCCCGAAAGCTTCAATACGCCTATGGGTGTAGTGAGGACCGTTCGTGAGCATTTAAAGCCCGGTACGGATATATTTGTATGTGAAATGGGTGCAAGGCATGTAGGTGACATTAAGGAACTGTGTGAACTGGTACATCCCGATCACGGCATCATAACATCGATAGGTCCCCAGCACCTGGATACTTTTTATACAATAGACAATATAATCTCGACTAAATATGAACTGGCAGATTCGATTCCCGAAGGCGGTAAGCTTTTTTTAAACGGGGATAATGAATATGTGCTGACTAAAGCCGGAGAATACAAAGATCCCATAATGTATTATTCGGAATCAGGCGGTATGGGACCGGAAGGGTCAAAAAAAGGGTATCAAGCCGAAAATATTACTCTTGACGAACATGGTACATCTTTTGATATATGCACTCCTGACGGTGAGAGGGAATCATATCAGATGCAGCTTATAGGTGCCCATAATGTGATAAATGTTGTAGGCGCTATTGCGGTGGCACATGAGTTTGGGATACCTTTGAGACAACTGCGTATTCCGGTCAGACGTCTTCAGGCTGTTAAACACAGACTGGAACTGATACGACGCGGTGATATGTATATAATAGATGATGCATATAATTCAAATCCTGTCGGCAGCAGTGCGGCACTCGATACTCTGGACATGTTCAAGGGCCTTAAGGTCATGATCACACCGGGAATGGTGGAGTTGGGTGATAAGGAAGAAGAGTACAACAGAGAATTCGGTCGACATGCGGCGGCTGTATGCGATCATATACTTCTTGTCGGAAGAAGAAGGGCGATCCCTATATATGAAGGAGCGGTTTCGGCCGGTATTGATGAAGCACGTATCAAGGTGTTTGACAGATTTGAGGATGCATATTCATATGCACAGGGCATTTCTTACGATGGCATGAAATATATTCTTTTGGAAAATGATCTGCCCGATAATTATTAGACCTAAATTTAGATCAGATCAAAGAGGTGAAATTTATGAAGACTCAGATAGCTCTTGTTTTCGGAGGGCGCAGTGTTGAACATGAAGTATCCGTAATATCGGGAATACAGGCCTATATGAATATGGATACGGACAAATATGACGTAACGCCCGTTTATATGACCAAATCGGGGACTTTTTATGTGGGCGAGGGTATCGGCAAGATTGAGAGCTATAAGGATATTCCTGCACTCATAAAGAATTCCGTACAGGTCATATGGACAAATGATAACGATGTGGTATATATGCGTGAATACCCGTCGCATTTGTTGAAAAAAGGATATGAAAAAAGAGTTGATATTGTATTTCCCGTGGTACACGGAACAAATGTTGAGGATGGAGCCCTTCAGGGATTTTTTAAGACACTCGGGGTCACGTTTGTAGGGTGTGATGTGTGTGCATCCGCAGTAGGTATGGATAAGTACGTGACCAAGACTGTATTAAAGGATGTGGGTGTACCGGTTCTTGACGGTTGCGTTTATACCATGTCCGACTATGAAGAAACCGGGAAGCTTGCCGATATGATCGAGGAGCGTTTTGGATATCCCGTAATAATCAAGCCGGTCGATCTGGGCTCCAGTGTCGGGATCAGCATAGCGCATGACAGAAATGAGCTTTTATGCGCTGTCGATGACGCATACAGATATGCTTCAGTTATCCTTGCAGAACATGCCATAAGTAATTTAAGAGAGATCAACTGCTCGGTACTGGGAGATGAGAATTATGCTGAAAGTTCTGAATGTGAGGAACCTCTGCATACCAGGGATATCTTAAGTTATGAAGATAAATATGTATCCGGATCAAAGGGCGGTAAGTCACAGGGAATGGCTTCTGTCTCAAGAAAGATACCTGCCGATATATCCGATGAATTAAGACAAAAAGTCCGTGAGCTTGCAGTGAAGTCCTTTAAGGCACTTAGATGTAACGGTGTTGCAAGGATCGACTTCATGCTTGATGAGGACAATGGGGAACTGTATTTTAACGAGATAAATACGATCCCGGGCTCTCTGGCATTTTACCTGTGGGAACCTCTGGGAATTCCATACAAAGAGCTTCTTACAAGAATGGTAGAACTGGCAAAAAAGCGTGCACGCACAGAGAAATCACTGACATTTACCTTTGATACAAACATTCTTGACGGTGCATCATTTGGTGGTGCAAAGGGCAAAAAGATATGATAATATAGTACATATGTGTAAAGTGGGCCTAAGGGAAGTATATTGTAGGAAGTATATCGTAAAGTATGGATGAACAGGAATATGCCGAGTACAGGCGAAATCGCGTCCGCAGGCTCAAAAAGATAATACCTGTAACGATCTTTATTGCGATATTGATACCTCTTTTGTGTTCGATAATATTTTTATCGTTATTCATTCACACAAAAAGAGAATTAAACGATCTGCAGACACGGTATGATGAACTGCTTTCATCTATGGAACAGCTGCGGGACGATATCGATTATATCGACGAGACCAAGGACGTATATACAGTTTCCGATGTGACGGACTCAAAAAGGGAAAGTACCGAAGAGTCCGCAAGCACAGATGAAGTTATTCCGGATACGGAAGAAGACGTTACTGATGTACGCGAAGTATATCTTACATTTGATGACGGACCCAGTTCCAATACCGGTGAGATCCTTGATATACTTGCAAAATATGATGTCAAGGCAACTTTTTTTGTGACAGGCAAGACCGATGAAGTATCGGTAGCCGCATACAAAAGGATAGTGGACGAAGGGCATACGCTTGGAATGCATTCGTACAGTCACAGGTATTCTCAGGTATATGCTTCCAAGGAATCTTTTATAGAAGACCTGACCAGACTTCAGGAGTATCTGTATGAGGTCACGGGCGTCTGGTCGAGATATTACAGGTTTCCCGGGGGAAGCTCAAACACCGCATCGACGGTGGATATGAAAGAACTGATCGAATATCTGAGCGAACAGGATATCACATATTTTGACTGGAATATCGTTTCGGGAGATGCTTCGGGAAACATACTGAGTGCAGACAGGATATATGAGAACTGTGTTTCAAATCTTCCGGAATACAGTGAGGCTGTGATACTTATGCATGACGCTGCGGAAAAGCATACTACGGTAGAGGCACTCCCACGCATAATAGAGGCTGTACAGGCCATGGATGATACCAGGCTTATGGCTATAAATGATGACACATTTCCAATTCAGCATAGAGAATAATATTTATAAGAAAGGGTAACGAAAATGGGATTTTTTTCAGACCTCAAAGATGATCTGTCACAGGCAGTCAACGAAATGATGCCGGAGGAAGAAGGCATGGAAAGCACCGAAGGAGAGACATTGCCGGATGTGGATTTAAGTGCAATGTTAGATAAGATGGAAGCGGGAGAAAGCACTGATAATGATCAGTTTATTTCCGAATCGGAAGCATATACCGAGCCTGAACCGGAACCGGCTTTTGAACCGGCACCCGAGCCGGCATTTGAGCCCGCACCCGAACCGGTCGTAATACCTGAACCGGCTACACCTCCTGTTAAATCATCTGTAAACAATCAGGCGGCACAGGCAGTACAGGAATATTTAAGCGGCGATACCGCTTCCAAAAACCGTCAGCAGGTTTTG
Organism: Lachnospiraceae bacterium; assembly: GCA_024691305.1. Classification (GTDB taxonomy): domain Bacteria; phylum Bacillota; class Clostridia; order Lachnospirales; family Lachnospiraceae; genus XBB2008. The sequence continues at coordinate 163,730 of JAILNS010000039.1, forward strand.
GATGAAACCGCTGTTATCACCGCGGGAATGGAAGTTATCGGAGATGTAACCACTCAGGGATCACTGGATCTTGTCGGACGTATCATCGGTAATGTAAGTGCTCTCGGTAAACTTAGTATTACCGGTACATTAAAAGGTAATGCCAAGGCTGCTGAAGTATATGCCGAGGGAGCTCAGATGAACGGTGATGTTCTTTCGGACGGAGCGGTAAAGGTCGGACAGAGTACAGTCATCATAGGCAATATATCTGCTACAAGCGCAGTTATAGCAGGTGCTGTAAAGGGTGATATCGATGTCAGGGGACCGGTTATCCTTGACGGTTCTGCCATAGTCATGGGTAACATCAAATCCAAATATGTTCAGATCAATAACGGTGCAGTTATAGAAGGTATGTGCTCACAGGCTTATGCCGATGTTAATCCTACATCCTTCTTTGAAGAACTTAAGAAGTCATTCTGATAGCATAACGAGGTGTTCATGAAGAGAATAATGCTTAAACTCAGCGGTGAAGCCTTAGCCGGTGACAAAAAGACCGGTTTTGATGAGGACACCGTTCGTAAAGTAGCTGTTCAGGTAGCGGAACTTACGAAATCGGGTATTGAGGTAGGGATCGTTATCGGCGGGGGCAATTTCTGGAGAGGCCGTACGAGTGAGAATATAGATCGTACCAAGGCGGATCAGATAGGAATGCTTGCAACGGTAATGAATTGCATCTATGTATCCGAGATATTCAGAAGCGAAGGCATGATGACCGCAATTCTGACTCCTTTTGAATGTGGTTCATTTACCAAATTATTCTCCAAGGATCGTGCCAATAAATATTTTGGCAAAGGAATGGTCGTCTTTTTTGCGGGCGGAACGGGACATCCGTATTTTTCAACTGATACCGGAGTGGTATTAAGGGCAGTGGAAGTCGATGCAGATGTGATACTTCTCGCCAAGGCAGTTGACGGAGTCTATGATTCCGATCCCAAGTTAAATCCTGCAGCGAAAAAGTACGATGAGATATCCATAGATGATGTTATCGCACAGAATCTGCAGGTTGTGGATATGACAGCATCGATCCTTGCAAGGGACAACAAGATGCCCATGTGGGTATTTCCGTTAAACGAAGAAAACAGTATAGTCAATTCCGTTATGGGGGAATTTAACGGAACCAAAGTTACTGTATGACGTAAAAGGGGGTATTTTTATGAATGAAAGATTAAATGCATATAGCGATAAGATGGAGAAGACTCTTGACCATCTTTCGGGAGATTATATTTCCATAAGGGCGGGAAGAGCCAATCCGCATGTACTTGATAAGATCAAGGTAGATTACTACGGAACTCCTACACCGATCCAGTCGGTCGGAAATATCACGGTTCCCGAGCCCAGGCTTATACAGATAGCCCCTTGGGAGAAGACCCTGATAAAAGAGATTGAAAAAGCAATACTCGCATCAGATGTAGGGATCACTCCTTCCAATGACGGTGCAGTGATAAGACTTGTTTTCCCGGAACTTACAGAGGAAAGACGTAAGGAACTTGTTAAGGATGTTAAGAAAAAAGCCGAGGAAGCAAAGGTTGCTGTAAGAAATATCAGACGTGACGGCAATGACGCATTTAAGAAATTGTCCAAAACAGAGGATGTTTCCGAAGATGAAGTAAAGAGTCTCGAGGATGAACTTCAAAAACTTACGGATAAGTATATAGGCAAGATCGACAAGTTGTGCGAAGACAAATCATCAGAGATCATGACAGTCTGACACAGACGGGGGCTGCTTTGACAGCCCCTTTTATGTTTTATGAGAATTCTTTTATAAGATCTGTTTATATGAGAAATACGGAGCAGGATTATGCAGGAAGAACTTAAGATACCACGCCATGTGGCTATCATAATGGACGGAAACGGCAGATGGGCCAAGGCTCAGGGGAAACCGCGTACTTTCGGACATACCGAAGGTGCTAAGAGAGTTGCTGATGTTACCAGGGCAGCAGGCGAGATAGGAATAGAATATGTCACGCTATATGCTTTTTCTACCGAGAACTGGAGCAGGACGGCCGAAGAGGTCGGAGCCCTGATGAAATTGTTTCGCAGTTACTTAAAAACCTGTACCAAAGATGCGGATGAGAATAATATGCGCATAAGAGTGATAGGAGAAAGATCTGCCCTTGATCCTGATATACAGGAAGCTATAAGGGAGGTGGAAGAACATACCGCCTCATATGACAGGGTGACTCTTACACTTGCAATCAATTACGGTGGAAGGGATGAACTTAGAAGAGCCGTAAGAAATATAGCCAAAGAAGTTTCGGATGGCAAACTGACACCTGATGATATCGATCAGGATCTTATCAGTGCGCATCTTGATGCTCCGGATATTCCCGATCCCGACCTTCTCATAAGAACATGCGGAGAGCAGCGCATTTCAAATTTCCTTTTGTGGGAGATCGCATATTCAGAACTGTATTTTACGGATGTAGCATGGCCCGACTTTGGCCCTGAAGAGCTGAAGAAGGCCGTTGAAGCATATACACACAGAGACAGACGATTTGGAGGAGTCAAGAACTCATGAGCAATTTCGCACAAAGAACGCTCACTGCGATCATAGGCGGCGCCCTGATGATAGGCGTGATACTCCTCGGCAGAGAGTTCCTTCTCATACTCCTGTGTTTTGCTTCGGTGGTGGGATTTTATGAACTGACAGGCGCATTCGGAGTAAGATCGCAAAAGAGCATGGGACTTATGGAAGCCATAGGTATCACAGGTACACTCCTGTGGTATGCTTTGCTTGAACTAAGGGCTTTGTCCGTTGTTCCCGAAGAAAAATTCGGATTGTGTGGACTGTGCCTTATAATACTGGTGTTTATGGGACATATGAGTGTCTATGTTCTGACATATCCCCGATATGATGCAACCCGTACGATCGCATCTTTTGTATCATTTATTTACTGTCCGGTGATGCTTTCATTTGTATATATGATCAGGAGCATGGAGATGGGGCATGTCCTGGTGTGGCTTGTATTTATATGTTCGTGGGTATGTGATACATGTGCTTACCTTGTGGGGATCAAATTCGGACGCCATAAGATGTCCCCCAAACTTTCCCCGAAAAAGAGCATAGAAGGCGCAATAGGAGGAATTGCCGGATCGGTCATAACCGGTTGTATTTACGGGACATTCCTGCTAGGGCCTTTGGTTTCAATGGAAAAGTGGCAGCTCATACTGATCATGGCAGTTATCTGTATATGCGGGTCATTAATATCCATGGTTGGAGATCTTGCAGCATCTGCGATCAAGAGAAACCATGACATCAAAGATTACGGAAATCTGCTCCCGGGACACGGCGGAATAATGGATCGTTTTGATTCGGTGATATTCGTAGCGCCTCTTGTATATATGCTGTGTGTATTCCTGTGAATCCATGGAGTGACTTAAGATGAAGACGATAGCGATACTCGGGTCTACCGGCTCTATAGGAACCCAGACCTTAGACATAGTCAGAAAAGAAAAAGATATTTGCGTTTCGGCTCTTTCCGCCGGCAAAAATATAGATCTGTTAGAAGCACAGGTCAGGGAATTTAAGCCTTATCTGTGTTCCTGTGAGGATGAAAGCGATGCAGGGGAACTGCGTACAAGACTTGCCGATACAGATACCCGTATCGTGAGCGGAATGGAAGGACTGATAGAAACCGCCACTGAACCTCATGCGCAGGTTCTTGTAACCGGAATAGTAGGTATGATAGGCATACGTCCTACGATAGCCGCGATAAAGGCCGGAAAGGATATCGCACTTGCAAATAAGGAGACTCTCGTTTGTGCAGGGCATATCATAATGCCTCTGGCAAAGGAATGCGGTGTAAGGATCCTTCCCGTGGATTCAGAGCACAGTGCCATCTTTCAGTCGCTAAACGGCGAACCAAAGGAAAGACTTGAGAAGATACTTCTTACCGCATCGGGCGGACCGTTCAGGGGTAAAACCCGCGCAGAGCTTGAGAATATGTCGCTGGAAGATGCACTTAAGCACCCCAACTGGTCCATGGGACGTAAGGTCACGATAGATTCCGCTTCTCTTTGCAATAAGGGACTGGAGGTAATGGAGGCCAAGTGGCTTTTTGATGTGGATCTTGACAGCATATGCGTACTTATACATCCGCAGAGTATAGTTCATTCAGCGGTACAGTATGTGGACGGTGCGATCATGGCGCAGCTGGGTGCTCCCGACATGAAACTTCCGATCCAGTATGCATTGTATTATCCTGACAGAAGACCGATGGATATAAACAGAGTGGATCTGTTTGAACTTGGAAGTCTCACATTTGAGAAACCCGATACAGACACATTTCCCGGACTTAAACTTGCATATGAGTCCTGCAGGATTGGGGGAAGCATGCCCACCGTATTTAATGCCGCAAATGAGGCAGCGGTAAAAATGCTCATAGAGGGCAGGATCAGGTTTGTACAGATACCGGAGATAATTTCATCATGCATGGAGAAACATAAGGTTATCCTTTCTCCTGATGTTGACGATATATTAAATGTCGAAAAAGAAGTTAAGGCATTTGCGGAGGCACTGCTTTGATAGTAACGATAATCCTTTTTTTGCTGATAATAGGAATACTTATAATCTCGCACGAATTCGGACATTACATCGTAGGAAGGCTGTGCGGTATCAGGGTTAACGAGTTTACTGTAGGTTTTGGCCCCAAACTGTTTTCTTTTCACAAGGGGGAAACGCTGTTTGCACTGAGGCTTTTACCTCTTGGCGGCGCATGTATATTTGACGGAGCAGAAGGGATTACGGATGATGAGGCGGAGCTTGATGAGCATTCATTTCCCAATGTATCGGCGATCAAGAGAGCTGCCACCCTTTTTGCGGGCCCGTTTGCAAACTTTCTTCTTGCTTTTGTGCTGGCACTTATCGTTGTCGGATTTACCGGAGCCGATCTGCCGGTCATCGGAGAAGTTATGGAAGGCTCCGCTGCCGAAGAAGCAGGTCTTATGGAAGGTGATGTGATAACCAGGATCGACGGTGAGCATATACATCTGTATCGTGAAGTGAGCATGATATCCGTCATGTATTCAGGTGAAAAAAGCATGGAGATAGAGTATGAGAGAAACGGTGAAAAGACAACCGTGATACTCACTCCCAAATATTCAGAGGAAGACGGCAGATATTATATAGGATTCAGAGGCGGGGTAGAGATACTTAAATGCAATCCGTTTCAGATATTTCAATATTCTTTTTATGAGGTTCAGTACTGGATGAGATACACGGTTAAGTCCCTTGGCATGCTTTTTACCGGCAAAGTCGGTGTTGAAGCGTTGTCAGGACCTGTGGGGATGGCTGAAGTTGTAAGTGACACCTACGAAGAAGTTAAACCCTACGGACTTTCCAGTGTTATACTGACTATGATGAACCTGATGATACTTCTTAGTGTTAACCTGGGGATCATTAATCTTTTGCCTTTACCTGCATTGGATGGTGGGAGATTGATATTTGCCATGATCGAGCTTATATCCGGACACAGGGTTCCTCCCGAAAAAGAAGGTGTGATTCATTTGGCCGGTATGCTTGCTTTTATGGTATTGATGGTAGTTGTGATGTATCATGATATAGTCAGGCTTTTTAACTGACACGCATGTGACAGGTGGTAAAGATGAGCATATACGCATCGGGTGCTTTAGCTTCGCTAACAATATACGGAATGGCCATGATAGCCATAGTCCTGGGATTTCAGATCCTTAAGCAGGATAACAATGTCAAAGCCGGCAGAAGGATGTTTGCCCTTTTTGTGAGTGTATATCTTTGGGATACGGGATATGCCTGGATGGGACTGTGCTATGATGATGAATTTGCCTATATCGCAAGGGCGATCGCTCTGGCAGGCGTATATATTTATATGGTGGCCATACTTGAATATGTGGGACAGTTATCGGGTTATCCCGTGATAAGAAGATATGTTTTTTATGTGCCGGTTTTAGGAGCTGCCATTGTAAGCTGGATCAAGATAATAGATAAGGAATCTGTGTCGTTCCAGGCTACCCCGTGGGGATACTGGTATGTGAGCAAGATGACATGGGGCAGATATGTCCAGTTTGCGGTTATCCTGGCAGCACTGGTCTTTTATTATGTGATGATCAGGTACTGGAGAAACTGTACCCGTCATCAAAGAGAGCGCATGATAATCAACAGGTTCATGCTCTTTGGACCGATAATGTTTGCGGGATATACTTTGGATACACTGGTTCCTTCTCTTTTTGACATGCCGGCTATCCCCGGCAGTGCCATCGCAGCGTTTATAGCCGCTATCATACATTACCGTGTATCACGCAGATACATGGCTCTGGGTATTTCCGAGACCAATATAAGCAGTTATGTGTTCAGAGACGTTAACGTTCCGGTACTCATCATTGATGAGGATGGACGTATCGCCATGTGGAACAGGATCGCTCCGAGCTATTTTAACAAAGATGAAAATGAACTGCTTGGACTTACCCGTGATGATCTGGTATCTCTTCCGGAAGAAGATGAACTGCTGGGTGAGACAAGAAGTGAGGAAGTGTATAAAGTACTCAATACCGAAGAATTCTGCCGTCTGTCCAGTACGGTATATTATGATGAATTCGGAGATCAGATGTATACCATCTGTTTCGTACAGGATGTTACCGATATGCAAAAGGCTCTTCATATGATGAATGAGAGCAAGACCATAGCGGAAGCCGCAAACGAATCAAAGAGCGCTTTCATGGCAAATATGAGCCATGAGATCCGTACCCCTATGAATGCCATCATAGGAATGAGCGATATTCTTTTGGAGGATCCGGATATAGGAGAGGAAGAACATCAGCAGCTTAGAAATATTCGTGAGGCCGGAGATACGCTTCTTGGAATCATCAATGATATGCTGGATATTTCCAAGATTGAAGCGGGCAAAAACGATCTTGTAGACGATAAGTATTTACTTGCCGAGATGATCAAGGCTGTAAACAGCATCATAATGATCAGGATAGCAAACACCTCTCTTGAGTATATCGTGGATGTGGATCCCGAACTTCCCAAAGAGATCATAGGTGACGAACTGAGAGTAAGACAGATACTCATTAACCTCTTAGGTAATGCGGTTAAGTTTACCGAGCACGGATATATACATTTTAAGATGTGGGGTGAACGGGAATTCGGCGGCGTCAGGATATTTGTTGATATAGCCGATACCGGTATCGGAATGCGCGAAGAAGACCTTAAGAATATATTTGATGCGTTTAACCAGGTGGATACACATAAGAACCGTACGAGACAGGGAGTGGGTCTTGGCTTATCGATAAGCTTAAGACTTGCCCAGGCCATGGATGGGGATATTACGGTTGAGAGTACATACGGAAAGGGAACGGTCTTCCATCTTACCTATTTCCAGAGACTGGATGAGTATGAGCCGATAGGCGAAGAAGTCGCAACCGCGATCAGAGATGACAATCTGGAATATGAGGAAAAAGAAAAAGAGTTTGAATATACCAAACATCCTGACAAGTATGTTCTCGTAGTGGATGACTCAAAGGTTAACTTGATGGTTGCCAAGGGACTGCTTTCTCCTTACGGAATGGAGATAGATCTTGCGGATAATGGGATGTTTGCGATAGAACTTGCCAAAAATAATGACTATGACTGCATCTTCATGGATCATATGATGCCTGTTATGGACGGAGTGGAGACGGCACATGCGATACGTGACATTGGAGGTCACTGTGCCACGGTTCCGATCATAGCACTTACCGCAAATGCCATAGACGGCACAAGGGAGTTTCTACTGGGTGAAGGCATGCAGGATTTTATCACGAAGCCGATAGATAAGAAATTGTTAAATGATATCATAGAAAAATATCTGGGATAGAATACAGCGCCGTTGCCAACAGGTATACGGCGTGATATACTTTTAGATCAAAGGACCGGTTCAGAGTCCTTAAGATAAGACGTCTCAGTCTTATGAAACGCCCCAATTATTATTAATTGAAAAGAGGATAAACATATGGTCAGTGGAATTTACTGGTCTGTGGGTGAACGCAGCGTTAACGAAGACTCCGTTGCATACGAAGAGGTGCTCACAGACAGGGGTAACTGTACCCTTATGGCAGTATGCGACGGGATAGGTTCACTGTATCGGGGAGAGATAGTGAGCGGTTATATCACGCAGTGCCTTGTCAGATGGTTTTATTCCGAAGGAATACATATGAGAGTTTATGCTCCCGGGCGGATCAAAAGAAGTCTGTGCAGGAGTCTGTATAACTGCCATATGGATCTTTCGGATACTGCTCGAAAACTTGATATCAAATGGGGCTCTACATGTACCTGCGTCTGTATATGGGGAGGCCGGTATGTATGTGTGCATCTGGGAGATTCAGCAGCTTATATCATAAGTCCTAAGCGGGGAGGGAAAAAGATTACCAAAGATCACATAAATAACAGGGGAGAACTCATAAGGTGTCTTGGAAGCATGGGGTATTTTATGCCGGATATAATAACCGGAAGGATATATCGCGGAGAGGGAATCCTGGTTGCAAGCGACGGGTTTGCAGGCGGATTTCAGATGAGTGAACTCTCCGAATCCTTAAGCTTTGGCAAAGATATAAGCGAAGACCGTATAGTAAGACGGCTTGCAGCTATCGGAAACGAAGCGGGAAGGCGCGGAGGCAGTGATAATCGCAGTGCAGTGTTTATGAGGAGGTAAAAATATGGAGATCATAGGAGGAAGATATCGTATAGAACACCTTGCGGGACAGGGTGGATTCGGAAGTGTTTACAGAGGATATGATGAACAGATGGAAAGAAGTGTGGCAATAAAGATCACGGAGAGTGTTGGCGAAAGAGAGGCTTTGGTAATGCGAAACCTTGACCACAGGGGTCTTCCCAGACTTCTTGATATATGTGAATACAAAGATCAAAAATGCCTGATAATGGAATGGATCGAAGGAATAGATCTTGAAAGATATATAAAGACCCATGGACCGATGTCCGAGAAAAAGGCGATAAAAACAGGTAAAGAGATACTTGAAGTACTTAAGTATCTTCATAATCTGAAGCCTGCGCTCATATATCAGGATCTTAAACCGTCAAACATAATGCTGATGCCCGATGGCCATATAAAGCTCATAGACTTCGGAACAGCCTTGTTTATGGAGTATGCTGGTGAAGAAATGATGACGGCCGGAACTGCAGGATACGGAGCTCCGGAGCAAAAAGGGATAACGGGGCACAGACATGCGGGAGTAAGAAGCGATATTTATTCGTGGGGTGCAGTTATGTACAGCTGTCTGAGCGGAAGGATGTTAAATAAACCTCCGTATACGATGGAAAAAATAAGACTTGTAGTCCCGAGAATATCATACGGTTTAGCGCATGTTATATCAAAATGCGTAAACAGAAATGAGTCCGAGCGTTACTCCGGTGCGGAAGAGGTCCTAAGGGCTCTTAACAAGAGGGGATATACGGATACTTTATATAAAGTATTATTCTCAGCATTTATGGCCTTATGTATATTTCCTTTTATTTATGCATGGTTAAAGGCTTATTCGGACGGCGTATTCGGCCTCATACAGACGGTTCTTTACGGGATCGCAACTCGTCGCGGACAGGAAGGGTATGAAAACCTGATCGGACCATCCTCACTAAGAGACATCGGACTTCTTATATCATGCGGGGCATGGATGATACTTGGCATCAGGAGTATTAAGCCAAGGAGATTCATAAGGATAAGAAAAAGCATATTTTTAAGCAGCCACAGGTTTCCCGGACTGTGGATGGGAGCTTTGCTTTCGGGGATCATATTTGGAATGGGAGTTGGCGGATTTATAACCCCCTCAGTTTCTTATGCAGAAGAGAAAAATACCGGTATTTTGGGTGAAGATGAGCCCCTTTTTTTGCCTTTAAGTATACTTGATGAAAACGGAAACAGGATGCTCCTAAAGTCGAACTCCGAATATGTATCTGATGGTGATGTAAGGTTTGTCATAGATGCACAAAGTATAGGAAATTCCGACGGAGTACTTAGGATAGACTATATAAGCGCGGAAGGAAATGAAACTTTAAGGCGTACAATACCGGTCAGATTTGACTGAGGGCAGGTGTGTAATTTGGCTGAGGGTCAGTGTGTAATAATCTCGAATTTGACACTGCTATGTGGTACAATTATTTATGTATGAAATTTACTTACGGAGAGGCTATGTACAGAGATAATACTAAAACAGTTCATATAGGAAACAGGGTCATAGGCGGAGGAAACCCCATACTTATACAGTCCATGACCAATACACATACAGAGGATGCTGCGGCTACCATAGAGCAGATATTAAAGCTTGAAAAAGCAGGGTGTGAGATCATCAGATGCACGGTTCCGACGATCGAAGCTGCCAATGCTCTTGATGAGATAAAAAAGGCGATACATATCCCGTTAGTCGCTGATATTCATTTCGATCACAGGATGGCGATCGCTGCCATGGAGCACGGGGCAGACAAGATCAGGATCAATCCCGGTAATATAGGCGGCAAAGACAGGCTTCTTGATGTTGTTAAGTGTGCAAAAGAAAGAAATATCCCTATCCGTGTCGGTGTAAATTCCGGATCACTTGAAAAAAATATCATCGAAAAATACGGTAAAGTAACGGCAGAGGGAATCGTGGAGAGTGCACTTGACAAGGTATCGATGATAGAAGATGCAGGGTATGACGAAATAGTCATAAGCATCAAATCATCGGATGTTCTCATGTGTGCACAGGCCCATGAACTTATCGCGGAGAAAACAAGGTATCCGTTGCATGTCGGGATTACAGAATCGGGCACTTTGTGGAGCGGTAATATCAAGTCTTCTCTCGGTCTTGGACTCATCCTTTCAAAGGGTATAGGAGATACGATCAGGGTATCACTTACAGGAGATCCCGTAGAGGAGGTAAAGAGTGCCAAACTTATCCTGCGTACTCTGGGACTTAGAAAGGGCGGTATCGAGGTTGTCAGCTGTCCTACCTGCGGGCGGACCCAGATCGATCTTATAGGACTTGCCAATAAGGTTGAAGCCATGGTTTCGGATATCCCGCTTGATATAAAGGTTGCTGTTATGGGATGCGTGGTGAACGGCCCGGGAGAGGCCAAAGAGGCGGATATAGGAATAGCCGGCGGTATAGGTGAAGGTCTGCTCATCAAGCATGGTGAGATAGTACGTAAAGTTCCCGAAGATGAACTTTTGGATGCATTAAGAGATGAACTCCTTAATTGGAAGTAGGATATAGATATTTATGAAAGAAAAAAGTTTTTACGAAGTATTTCCGAATATACAACTTGACGGTTTACTGGGAGACCTGTTTAAGCAGGTCTCTGTTGTTCGTGTGTCCATGAACCCCGGGCAGACCGAAATGAGGATATATTTATCCAGTGACCGTGTTATCACATACAGGCAGATGAATACGGTAAAAGATATCATATACACTAAGATGTTTTCCGGACAGGGCCCTAAACTTTACCTGCTGGTCAAATTTCATCTCTCAGCCCAGTATGATCTTCCCAGATTATATGATGTTTACAAGGAATCCCTTTTTGAAGAGATCGAGAGCAGAGATCATATCCTTTATGATCTTATCAGCAATGCAAAGGTTGAGTTTCCTGCCGGGGATACTATGGATATAACCCTGGAATCGGGGGTGTATATAGAAAGAAAAGCTCCTGAACTTGAGGATTTGCTGACCAGGATATTCACCGATAGATGCGGCATGGATGCCAAGATATATATGCATTTTGAGGAGAAAAAACAAAAGGACGAGAACAAAGGATGGACCGGAAGCTGGGTTGAAAATAATACGGAGATCGTATCCCATACGGTTCCCGGAGCAATACCTCCGAGTGAAGACGATAAAAAAGCAGACACCGGGAAAGCCGGCGGCGACAAGGACGGAAAGGAATTCAGAAAAGACAAAGACAAGAGAAATTATAAGATCCGTCCCTTACGTAACAGTGAAGATCCTTCCGTTATATACGGTAAGGATATAACGGATGATGCCATACCGATAAGCGACATAGAAGGTGAGATAGGAGACTGTGTCATCCGCGGGATGATATCTTCGGTAGAAACAACTCAGATCAAAAACGAACGTACCATAGTAATACTTACGGTCACGGATTTTGAGGACAGTATCAAGGTTAAGCTTTTCATACATAACGATCAGGTTCTCGAACTGTGTAATAATGTGGCAAAGGGAACATTTGTGAAGGTCCATGGCAAGTGCCAGATGGATTCTTATGATCATGAGCTTTTGCTCGGTTCGGTCTCGGGGATCAAACTGATACCGGATTTCAGGACCAGGAGATGGGACAATGCTCCGGTCAAGAGAGTAGAACTTCACTGTCATACCAAGATGAGTGAGATGGACGGAGTTTCGGATTGTTCAGCCCTTGTAAAAAGAGCATATGAATGGGGTATGCCTGCACTTGCCATAACCGATCACGGTGTTGTGCAGGGATTTACCGATGCATTTCATACATGGTCCGACCTTTGGGAAAAATACCGCAAGAGTCATGCGGACGATCCTGATGCAGTGACCGACAAACAGGATTTCTTCAAGGTGATATACGGTGTTGAAGCCTATATCGTAGATGACTTAAGAAAAATAGCAAACGGAGACGAATCCAAAGATATCGCATCTTCGACCTATGTTGTGTTTGACCTTGAGACTACGGGGTTTTCTCCCGTTAATGACCGTATCATCGAGATAGGTGCGGTCAAGATCAAGGACGGGGAGGTCATAGACAGGTTTTCAAGTTTTGTTAATCCGGAGATACCTATTCCTTTCAGGATAGAGGAACTGACCTCCATAAATGACAACATGGTGATAGACGCAGATAAGATAGACGTTGCACTTCCCAAGTTCCTTGAGTTTATCGGAGATAACGAAACCGTGCTCGTCGGACACAATGTGGAGTTTGACGTAAGCTTTATCCGTGAGAAGATGAAGACTGTGCTCGGTCTTGATTTTGACTATACCTATGTTGATACACTTGGCATAGCCAGAGCCTTTCTTACCGGACATAAGAAGTATACGCTTGATGCGGTTGCCAAGATGTTAAACGTAAATCTGGATCACCATCACAGGGCCGTTGACGATGCGGAATGTACCGCCCTCATATATCTCAAACTCATGGATATAATTGCGGGTAATGGTATAAAAGACTTTCAGGGTTTAAATGATTACGCCGCACAGGGCACGGATGTGATAAAGGGTCTAAAGACCTATCACTGTATCATCCTTGCAAAAAACAATATAGGGCGCATAAATCTCTACAGGCTCGTCAGTGAATCTCATCTTGATTATTTTTCGAGGTTTCCGAGAATCCCCAAGAGCGAGCTAAATAAATACAGGGAAGGTCTTATCGTGGGCAGTGCCTGTGAAGCGGGCGAGCTGTTCAGTGCTCTTTTGGACAGACAGTCAGATGAGGCTATCGCTAATATAGTCAGCTTCTACGATTATCTTGAGATACAGCCGGTAGGAAACAACCGCTTCATGATAGTATCCAACAAGTATGAGAGTATCAATAATGAAGAGGATATACGAAACATAAACCGTGAGATAGTAAAACTCGGTGAGAAGTGGAACAAACCGGTAGTCGCAACCTGCGATGTCCACTTCATGGATCCGGAAGACGAGATATACAGACGTATCATACTTTCGGGACACGGTTTTGATGATGCGGACGATTCACATCCGTTATTCCTTCGTACCACAGACGAGATGCTTAAGGAGTTTGATTATCTCGGTGAGAAAAAAGCATATGAAGTTGTGGTCACAAATACCAGATACATCGCGTCCATGATAGATTCGATGTCGCCCGTAAGACCCGATAAGTGCCCTCCGGTAATAGAAAATTCCGATACACAGCTTAGGGAAATATGTGAAAATAAGGCTCATGAAATATATGGCCCTGATCTGCCGGATGTGGTAAACGAGCGTATGGAGAGGGAATTAAAATCCATAATCGGTAACGGTTTTGCGGTCATGTATATAATCGCACAGAAGCTTGTGTGGAAGTCTGTTGAGGATGGATATCTGGTTGGATCGAGAGGCTCTGTCGGATCATCTTTTGTCGCTTTTTTGGCAGGGATCACAGAGGTTAATTCGCTAAGCCCTCATTATTATTGTCCCGAATGTCATTATTTTGATTTTGATTCGGATGAGGTCAAGGCATTTGGCGGAATGGCGGGTACCGATATGCCTCCGAAGATATGTCCCAAATGCGGACATCCTCTTAATCGAGACGGATACGATATTCCTTTTGAGACATTCCTTGGATTTAAGGGCGACAAGGAACCCGATATCGACCTTAACTTTTCGGGAGAGTATCAGTCCAAAGCTCATAAATATACCGAGGTCATATTCGGATACGGACAGACATTCCGTGCCGGTACGATAGGCTCGGTGGCTTCAAAGACCGCATACGGATATGCGAGCCATTTCTTTGAAGAAAAAAATATGGTCAAGAGAAGGTGTGAGATCGAGCGTATAGCATCGCACTGTGAAGGGATACGTAAGTCGACCGGTCAGCATCCGGGTGGTATAGTAGTACTTCCCATGGGGGAAGAGATATATACCTTTACACCGGTACAGCATCCCGCAAACAAGATGGATACGGATATCATCACGACGCATTTTGATTATCATTCCATCGATCATAACCTCTTAAAACTCGATATACTGGGACATGATGATCCCAGCATGATGCGTATGCTGCAGGACCTTACGGAACTTGATCCGACGACTATTCCGCTGGATGATGAGAAGGTCATGTCGTTATTCCTTAATACAGAAGCACTGGGTATAACTCCGGATGATATTCCCGGAACCAAACTGGGGTGTCTTGGAATACCTGAGTTTGGGACCGATAATGCGATGAGCATGCTTATAGAGACCAAACCTAAGTATATGTCTGATCTGATCCGTATATCGGGACTCGGACACGGTACGGGAGTTTGGGGAGATAACGCACAGACCCTTATCAGAGAGGGTAAAGCAACGATTTCGACCGCGATATGCTGTCGGGATGATATAATGATATATCTGATCCAAAAAGGCTTAGACCCTGCTGAATCATTCAATATCATGGAAAACGTGCGTAAGGGTAAGGTGGCCGGCGGTAAATGCAAACAGTGGCCCGAATGGAAAGAAGACATGATAGCCCATGATGTGCCGGACTGGTATATATGGTCATGTGAACGTATAGAGTACATGTTCCCCAAGGCACATGCCGCTGCTTATGTAATAATGGCGCTCAGGATAGCATACTGCAAGGTCTATTATCCGCTTGCTTATTATGCTGCGTATTTTACCATCAGAGCATCGGGTTTTTCATATGAACTTATGGCCATGGGCAAAAACAGGCTTGAGTCGAATCTTGAGCAGCTGCGCTATAAGTCAAATAACAATGAGCTGAGTGCACGTGAAAAAGATACTTACAGGGACATGAGGATCGCACAGGAAATGTATGCAAGAGGCTATGAGTTCATGCCTATAGACATACTCAAAGTCGATTCCAAGAGATTCCGGATAATAGATGGCAAGATAATGCCTTCATTATCCAGCATAGAAGGTATAGGCCCCGAAGTTGCGGAGACGATAGCCGCAGCAGCTGCAGACGGACCTTTTATATCCAAGGCCGAATTCAGGGAGAGGACTAAGGCTTCCAAGACCAACGTCGAGAAACTCTCAGACCTTGGCATATTGAGCGGACTACCCGAATCCGGACAGCTTAGCATTTTTGATTTTATCGGAGCAGCAAACTGACACATGAAGATAGTAATACCTCACAGCAAGGAAAAAGAATATAATCCCGAAACCGATCCTGTTCTAAAAGCGGTAAAGGCTGTACATTCGGTGATATCGGTATCCGATGCCGAACGTAAGGAGAATCTCGACAAACAGAGAAGTTCACAGGAAAGACTCTCCAAGCTTATTACTCCTGCAGTAGGTGTATCACGCACACGTGATGATGTTTCCGGAATACCCATAGAATGGGCTAAGGCCGATTTCCCCCACCGGACGGATACAGTCATTTTGTATTGCCATGGAGGAGGGTATACCTGCGGAGGACTAGGCTATGCGGGTATATTGGCCGGTAAACTTGTAATGCATACAGGACTTGAGGTATGCAGTTTTGAGTACAGGCTTGCTCCAGAAAACCCATATCCCTCTGCCATAGAGGATGCGATAACGGTATGGGATCATTTGATGTATTTGGGATACGGCGCGGATCATATCATCATCGTGGGTGATTCTGCGGGTGGGAATCTTGCGTTGGAACTTACTTTGGTCCTTCAGTCGCAAAAAAGAAAACTTCCTGCCGGATTGATCCTTATGAGTCCCTGGACGGATATGACGGTAACTTCACCGACATATGAGAAATGTAAGGATATAGATCCGATGCTCACAAAGGAATATGTATATGGCGTAAGAAACGCATATGCAGGCGGTGAGACTGATTTTACCAATCCTTCATTAAGTCCTCTTTATGCCGATCTTATCGGTCTTCCTCCTACACTCATACAGGTTGGAAGTAATGAGATATTAAGAGGAGACAGTGAACAACTATACAAGAAATTACACAAGAACGGCTGCATTACCAGGCTTCAGATATATAACGGAGGCTGGCACGTATTTCAGCTCGTGCCCATGCCCAAAGCGTCCAAAGCCCTCGATGATGTCAAAGAGTTCATAGGGGAGCTTAAACTATGAGTGAATCAACATGGTATAAAACAGATAATGTCGCCAAGGTTTTTCTGGCATCATTTAATCGCAGAGACACCAGGAGTATGAGAGTAGGATGCACTCTTGATCAAAAAGTGGATCCCAAAATCCTTGAACAGGCGCTTATGAATACCGTGAGTTTACGCCCGCAATTCCAGGTGCGTATCAGGAGGGGATTTTTCTGGCATTATATAGAGACTACGGATGTCAAACCGGTTGTGCGTGAGGAAACAGGCAGACCGTGTCCTCTTTTGTACGGGAATGAGTATAGCGGTATACTGCATTATCAGGTGACCTATTATAATAAACGTATAAACCTTGATATGTTTCATGCATTAAGTGACGGTACCGGAGCCTTTGAATTTTTTAATGTTCTTTTGGGAGAGTATCTAAAACTTGCTCATCCGGATACTCTGTCCGATATAACTACCGGCAGTGGAGCATCTGATGCGGATCTTACTCAGGACAGTTATAAGCAGTATTATGACAAAAAAGAATCAACCAAGCATAAAGCGGTGAAAGCTTATCATCCGAGAGGACGTAAGCTTCCATACGACCAGCTGCAGTTTATGGAAATAAGCATGGACTGTGACAAGGTCAGGCATATGGCCAAGGAAATGGGCGTCGGTCTGACAGGTTTTTTCGGAGCACTTATCATGCTCAGCATGTATAAGGATATGCCGGCACTTTTGAAGAAACTTCCGATCACGGCGAGCATTCCGGTGAACTTAAGGAAATATTTTCCTTCGGAGACATCCAGGAACTTTTTTAACAGCATACATGTGAGCAGTGTATTAAAGCCCGAAGATACGATACAGGATATTGCAAAGAGGATCGATGTCGAACTTAAGGAAAATCTGCAGCCCGAAAAGATCGCGGAGCAGATGGACTCATACCAGAAACTGGAGAGACTTCTTTTCATCAGAATGGTGCCTCTCATAGTTAAGCAGCCTGTGGTCAGATATTTTTCAAAGCAGGAAAATAAGACGGTTTCTTTTGTAATCTCAAATATGGGAGAGATACCGATAAATGAAAGATTAAAACCTTATGTCGAAGAGGTAACGGCATTTTGTGCTCATCCGGAATTGTTTTTTACTCTGTTCAGCTACGGAGGAAGGTTAAAAATGGGTGTTTCAAATGCTTACTCTGATACCAGAACGATCAAAAATCTCGTGAGGATGCTGTCTGATATGGGACTTGATATAACGGTAAATGCTACGGAGGTTATCAGGTAATGAAGTATTGTCCCAGTTGTAAAGCGCATATTGAAGGAAGATATACCAAATGTCCGCTATGCCAGAACGCTCTTCAGGGTGAGGGGGATGAGGAGATATATCCTTCGAGTGAGCTGCTGCGCAAACAGTCACTTTTATATAAGATCCAGATGTTTATTGTTCTAACTGCGATGGTAGTGTGTGTTGCCTGTGAATTTTTGCTGGATATACGGACGAGCTTCCATTGGAGTCTGCTCGTATGCGTATGGGCAATAGGCGGCGAGATGTGGCTTGCAGCCGTTATTCACAGACATCATAATCCGTCAAAAGTTGTCTCGACCAATGCATGGTGGGCAGCAATCTTAGTAATGCTCACGTTTCTTATCATCAAGGATATCAGACCTATCTATTTCTGGTATATAATGCCGGCGATAGCGATAGGATCCGAGTTATTGCTTTTTGTCTTCATGATGATAGATAAGGCCCACAATGCCATGCCATATCTGCTGGGATGCAGTTTCATCTGTGTAGTTATGGGAGTTTTATGTATGTTGATCACCGGTCAGAGGACGGTTCTCTGGGTGATCTGTATGCTTGTCGGAATAGTGGGGATCATAGGCGCGATCATCTTTAAGGGCAGGACCGTTCCGGATGAGCTTCAAAGAAGGTTTCATGTTTGATAATAATGAGGTACTTATATGAATAAATATAAAGGAGTTCCGGTAAGCAAAGGTGTAGCTATCGGCCCCGCATGTATATTCAAAAAAAGAGAAGACAATACCCCGGTAAATACGCTTTCTAAAAACTCTGAAGCCGAAAAAAGCGAAGCCGAAAAGAAACGTATCGAGGAGGAACTGATACGTTTTGAAAAAGCGATCGATGAAACCAAGATACGTATGGATAAACTGGTTCTTGATGCCGGCGTAAGGATGGGAAAAGATGCTGCTCAGATATTCCTGATGCATAAACTGATACTCGACGGAAGTGAATTCAGGAATCTGTCGAGACTGTGTATAGAAGACGGAAATATGTCTGCAGAGGAAGCGGTAAGGTATGTCGGCGAAGTTATGGCAGGCAAGTTTTCGGAGATTGACGATGACTATATAAGTGCCAGAGCAGATGACATCAGGGATATTGCGCGTGAGATGTCTGATATTCTTAAAGAGAATATAGACAGTGAAGATAGTGGTTCTGATGATTATCCGTATATTCTTATAGCAAATAAGATCCTGCCAAGTGATGTGGCAACTCTTGATCAGGACAGGGTTTTAGCAATAGTTTCCGTGGAAGGAAGCCCTAATTCTCATGCTTCCATACTTGCCCATATGATGGATATCCCGATGATAGTATCGGTACCTCTTGATATTGATGAGATAGTTGAAGGAACTTCGGTATACGTGAACGCGGATACGGGTGATGTGATCGTCAGCCCCGACGTTGATTTCGAAGAGGACATGAAGCGGCATTCCGAACCCTCAAGGCTGGAACTGAAAAACCTGATAGGAAAAGAAACACTCACGTCTTATGGAAGACGTATCGATCTGTATGCCAATATTGCTTCTATAGCCGATCTTAAGAAGGCCATGGATAATGATGCGGAGGGCATAGGTCTGTTCAGGACAGAGTTCATGTATATGGACAGGGATACACCCCTCGAAGAGGATGAACAGTATGTTGTATACAGAAAGATACTCAGTGCCTGTCCCGATAAACCGGTCACGATAAGAACACTGGATATAGGCGGCGACAAGAAACTTTCTTATCTGGATGTTGGTGAGAAACGAGGGATACAGGTATGTCTTGAACATCCCGAACTTTTTAAGACTCAGCTTCGTGCACTGGCACGATCTTCAATGTATGGAAAACTTCGCATAATGTACCCGTATGTAACGAGTGTCGAAGAAGTGATGGCTGCAAATTCGCTGCTTGCTGAGATCAAATGGAAACTTTTGCAGGATATAGGCGCATGCAGCTTTAAGCAGGGTATCATGATAGAAACTCTTGAAGCGGTAGATATCGCCGATAAACTGACTTCACATGCTGATTTTTTCTCTATCGGATCCAATGATCTTATCAGACAGATATATGGTATTGACAGGGAAACAGGAGATATGAGCAGGGTAGATGATGAATATGATAAGCTTTTCCGGGCAATTCATAAGGTAGTTGTCGCTGCGCATAAAGCCGGTATCAAGGTCAACCTTTGCGGAGAGATAGCAGGAAACATGGAATATACCTGGGATCTTCTGGATACCGGACTTGATGGATTATCCGTAGCTCCGTCGGATATTCTGCTTATGAGGGACCATATATACAGGAATTGCTGAGTCTGATGCGTGTTAGACTTACGATATCCCGGTCAGTGTTACAGGACACTGACCGGAAATTTTTTTATTTTGATAAAATACCCCTTGACACATAATACTATGCGTAATATAGTATAACGCATAAAGAGGTATGTGGAAAGGAGAGCATATATGGAAATACAGCTTAAGCGCGGACTGCTTGAAATATGCGTATTGGCTGCGATCCGTAAGGAACCGTCATACGGATATCAGATCATCAAGGATGTGAAACCGTATATAACCATTTCGGAATCGACGCTGTATCCCATCCTGAGGAGACTCGAAGATGCAGGGAATCTTACGGTCCGGTCGGTAGAACATAACGGAAGACTTCGTAAATACTACGAGATAACGGACACAGGTATTAAGAAACTCAATGATTTTAGGGAAGAATGGCGTGAGATCATGGCAATATACGAGTTTGTTACGAGAGAGGACGAAGGAAATGAGTAAACAGGAGTTTTTGAATGAAGTCAGGGCTCGAATAGCCGGACTTAATGAAGAAGATATACGCAAGGCACTGGACTTCTATGCGGAAGCGATTGATGACAGGATTGAGGATGGACTTACAGAGGAACAGGCAGTAGCCGCAGTCGGGACACCCGATGAGATCTCAGGGAAGATACTTATGGAGACACCGCTTCCCAAACTTATCAAGGCTGAAGCCAGGACAAAACCGTCAAAAGGCATAAGGGCATGGGAGATCATTCTTATAGTACTGGGTGCTCCGGTATGGTTACCTGTTCTGATAACTGTTTTTGCACTGGGACTTGCGGTAGTAGTTACGATAGCGGCACTGATACTTGCGGTTATAGTTACCATAGCAGCAGCGGGAATAGGAGGTGTCGGAGCGGTAATAGCATCCCTGCTTTTTATCATCAGAGGCGGTGGGATGACAGGCCTTATACAGCTTGGAGCTGCTCTTATCCTGATCGGGCTGGTAGTATTGCTGTTCATTCCCGGAAAAGCAGCAGTCCTTTGGATGATAGAGCTTATGGGAAGATTTGCAGGCTGGGTCAAATACAAGTTTGTCAGCCGCAGACGGGGTGAGAGCACAGACACGACATATGTTCAGACACCTGCCAATATAGATACGGTGAACAATGAGGAGGATGAAAATGCTTAAATCGACTAAGGTAATACTTATAACAGCCGGTGTGCTTATCGGTCTTGGACTCATAATCAGTGGTATAGCACTCGGTATCAATAAGGCAAGATACGGCAGTTTAGGATTTGCAAACGAAGCTCAAGACAGCGGTAAATATGAGCGCCTGTCCACTACGATAGATGATGATTTTGAGGATGTGGAAATAGCAGAAGTTTCTTCATCGGTAAATGTGATGCCTACGGATCAGAAGAAGGCTTATGTAGAATATACCAACGGCGAGAGTTTTGAACATGTTATCAAGGTTAGCGGTAATACTCTGAAGATCGAATACAAGGAAAAAGGCGGATGGTATAACAGAGTAGGATTTTTCACATGGTTCATGGGACGTCCCGATATGTCAGACGAAAGTGTCAATGTGTATCTGCCTGCAGCTGAATATGGAAATGTGTATATAGCCTGTGTGAGCGGAGAGATCAGTGTTGATGACATTAAATCTTCGAGGACGGACATAAATTCCGTATCAGGAAGTATAAAAATCACAGACTCCGATCTGGGAAATCTCAATGTGAACAGTACGAGTGGTGAAATAGAGTTATCATCCTGTGAAGTTACAAGTGCCGATATCGATTCCATAAGCGGTAATGTAAAACTTGATACCTTTAAGTCACATGATACTGATATCAGCACGACCAGTGGAGAAGTATCATTAAAAGACTGCGAATGCGGGGAAACGGATATAGAAACCGTAAGCGGTGATGTGAAGGGAAACCTGATAGGTGAATACGAGATAGATTATGATACCGTAAGCGGAGATGTTGATATCAACGGAAGTATTCCCGGAGGATATAAGATCGAAGTTGATACCACAAGCGGAAATATCAAACTTGATCAACAAAAATAGGGAATTATCAACAAAAATAGGAATGGTTATTGCATGTTCCGATCATTAGTGATACTATAAAGGTACTATCAAACGGATTTGAAGCAGACATAGGAGGTAGGAAAATGGATCTTTCAATGATGGTTACACCCGATATCGCGTCTATGTCTATGACCATGGCAGCAAACAAGTCAGCTCAGGACATCGGAGTTGCAATGCTTGATAAGAGTTTGGATAATTTCCGTGAGAACGGTGCTGAGATGGTCAAGATGATGGAACAGTCAGTTACTCCCTATCTTGGAAGTAATTTTGATATGTCCGTATAAGGACGCAAGTATTTAACGTAACCGAGGGTCAACCTGCAGAAGGTTGGCCCTTTTACTTTATCGGAAAAGCTTGTTTGCAGATCGTTATGTGATCATGGAGGAATGACCGGTGAAAAAGAAATTGGCAAGTGCAAATCCGTATATGCCGCTCTGGGAGCATGTACCGGACGGAGAACCCAGAGTATTTGAATATGATGGCGAGAAAAGAGTATATGTATACGGATCTCATGATACCAGACTATCTGAATACTGCGGGGATGATTATGTCGTATGGAGTGCTCCCGTAGATGATCTTACGGACTGGAAATGTCACGGTACATGCTATAAAGCGATGAGTGACAGACCACTGTATGCTCCGGATGTTGTATGCAAGGACGGTATCTATTATATGTATGTCGCAGAAAAACAGGGCAGTGAGGTTTATGTTGCAAGGTCCGATAAACCCTGGGGACCTTTTACGGATCCGGTCCTTACTGATCTTGGATTCGATCCCGGAATACTGGTTGATGATGATGGCAGGGTTTATGCGTATTGGGGATTTTGTTCTTCTTTTGCTGCGGAATTAAACGACGATATGGCCACGATCAAGGAAGGTACATATGTCGAACATCTGATAGGCCATTCCAATGCACCCTGGGTACATGAGACGGAACATGCTGATCCCAAAGATGCTTTTTTTGAAGCATCCAGTCCCAGAAAAGTTTGCGGAAAATACGTGCTCATCTTCTCTCGCAGATATGAACATCCGGTTCCCGAGCTTGGAGTGTATGCTGACAATAACGGCTTCTTATCATATAAATACAGCGATGATCCTTTGGGTGGTTTCGTTGAAGGAGGGGATATCAGTTTTAACGGCGGTGAGATAATAGGAGATCATCCTGACCGTATCATGACATATCAGTGGGGAAACAATCACGGCTCCATTATGCAGGTGGGAGATGAATGGTTTGTTTTTTATCACAGGCAGACCGGTACGAACGAGTATACGAGACAGGCTATGATCGAGAAGATAAGCGTGGATACGGATCAAAACGGTCACTTATATATAGGCGATATATCTTATGAGAACGGTCAGCCTGTAAGTCAGAGACCTGTTGAGATGACCTCGCAGGGCGCAAACCTAAACGGAATAGACGCGTATCTGGAGATTTCCGCAGGCTATGCATGTCATATGTATGATGGGAGCGGAGACAGTATTTACTCGGTTTCAAGTCCCGATGGGGCAGCAGGCGTAGCCAGGGACAGGGATGATGATGACCTGGCCAAAAGAGCATCCCACAAGATGACGGTGATGCCTGTATTTACGCCTGAAAGCGGTATAAGCCATGAAACATATGCTCAAATGAAAAAAGAAGGACGGGTATATATAACAGGTAACAATACCGATGGAAAATCAATGCCTTACACGATGGGGATCGTATATGATGAGCCCGGTATTTATTCATCCCCGATCACAAATATATATGACGGCGCAACAATAGGATACCGCTACCTGCAGTTTGGCGATATATCTCCTTCATCCGTCACGGTAAGGATAAAAGCCATATCCGCACCGGACAGTGACGGGATAAGTGATACAAAAGAAAGTGCAAGTCCCGTTACGATCAGGATTCATATCGATGAATATCACGGGGAAGTCATATCCGAGATCAAGGCTGATACCCGTGCTTTGGAATCAGAGATCCCGCTTGGCTTAAAAGACGGCTGGGAGGAGTATACCGGAGAACTTACAGGGGCAGTTACGGGTAAACATGCGGTATATTTTGAGTTTGTAAGCGATGATAAGGAGCAGGCATTTGCATTTGATGCATTTACGTTCGACAGGTAAAAAAAGAACAGGCAAAAGTGCCGTGATCGTTTGCTGCATTCTGGCTGTTATGCTGACAGGCTGCAAAGAGAACGAAGTGCCATCCGAGCCGGTCGGAGAAGTTTCCGAGCCGGTCGAAGAAACTTCCGAGCCGGTCGCAGTGTCATCCGAGCCGGTAGAATCAGATGCCGCGCAACAGGAACCGGAAGTTGTGGAAGACCGATCAGATGCCGCGCAACAGGAACCGGAAGCTGTGGAAGAAGAACCGGATGCTGCGGATGCACCGGAAGAAGAACCGGTAAGAGTGACCATAAGCATGGTAGGCGACATCCTCCTTCATACCCCCATAGAAGAAGCGAGTGAGCGCGATGACGGGACTTATGATTATTCGCATATTTTTTCAAATACTTCTGACCTTATATCCGATGCGGATATAGCACTTGTAAACGAAGAGGTCATTATAGGAGGCACAGATCTTGGAGTATCCGGATATCCTGCATTTAATGCTTCATTTGAGATAGGGGATGCACTGGTCGATGCAGGATTTGATGTGGTGCTTCATGCGACAAATCATGTACTTGATAAAGGAGCCAAAGGGCTTAATAACTGTTTCGAATACTGGGAAACAAATCACCCGGATACTGAGATCCTCGGCATTCATGACAGCAAAGAGGATATGGAACATATAAGTGTCCTTGAAGCAGAGGGGATAAAGATTGCCTTTTTAAATTATACATACGGAACGAACGGTATAGAGATCCCTGCGGATATGCCTTACGCAGTGGATATGCTGGATGAGGAGCGTGTACTGTCCGATCTTGAAGAGGCGGGGGAACTGGCGGATTTCGTTGTGGT
Source organism: Lachnospiraceae bacterium (assembly GCA_024691305.1). GTDB lineage: Bacteria > Bacillota > Clostridia > Lachnospirales > Lachnospiraceae > XBB2008. The sequence goes on from JAILNS010000039.1 coordinate 189,017, forward strand.
CTGTCCTCACTGGGGTACGGAATACAGGCTGGCTCCCGATTCATATCAGGAGAAATGGGCCGGGATATTTGCCAATAACGGCGCAGATCTGGTGCTCGGGACTCATCCTCATGTGATCGAGCCCATAGAGTGGGTAGAGGGCGAAGATAACAGGACTCTCGTTTACTATTCACTCGGAAACTATGTGAACTGGACCTCGGGAACCGGTCAGGGAACCGCAAACAGGATGGTCGGTGGAATGGCGCACATCACTCTTACAAGAGATGAGAGCGGTGAGGTCGTGATAGATGATTACAGTGTGACGGCGCTTGTGACGGATCTGCATGAAGGCCGTGACGGGGTCACGGTTTACCGGTTAAGTGATTATGATCCCGCCATGGCAGAAGAAAACGCTATCCGTAAACAGGACAGCGCTTTTTCTTATGAATATTGTACCTCACTTTGTGATGATGTTTGGGGAGATTTATGGGAGTGAGATCTTTTCAGGCTCCGCCCATTATTATCCTTGCGACATCCTGCCTTTTTTCATACAGGACACAGCCGCCTTCATGATCGTCTTTTAGATAATCACCTTCCCGCAGCTCCTTGAATAATCTTGAATTCATTGCATCCAGCAGGGAAGTATCTCTTACATTGATGTCGGAATACGGGGAAAAAGGACACGGTTCCGCACCACCATGCGAGTTTATATGGAAGAAACCTCTTCCGGCTGCGATACATCCTCCCGATGATTTTTCATCTCCGGGGAAGGATACGAACATCACATCATCTCGTTTTTGTCTCAAATGGGCAATCTTATCTTTTAAATATTCACGTTCTTTTTCACCGGGTGCAAGATGAGATGCTTCATCGGTTACAGGCACGAATTCTACATATATAACTGCTTTACAGCCTTTTTTCGCAAGCTTGTCTATGAATGCATCGGAACTTACTTCAGCGACATTCTCGGTTGTTACCGTCACGGATACGCCGAAGATAAGACCTCTGTCTTTTAGTTCATCCATATTGGATATGAGTTTATCGTATACGCCTTCGCCTCTTCTTGCGTCGGTAGTCTCTCTTTCTCCTTCGATACTCATTATCGGGATGAGATTCCTGCTTTTGTCAAACAACTCGAAGTATTCCTCATCCATATAGGTCCCGTTTGTAAATATGGGGAAAAGGATATTTGGCCTTTCGGCAGCGGCTTTGATGATATCCCTGCGAAGCATTGGTTCACCTCCGGCAAGAAGGATGAAACTTACTCCGAGATCGTCTGCTTCATTGAAGATATTCAGCCATTCCTCATCGGTCAGCTGTTTGACCGGGGCCTCATCCACAGTTGCGTTATTGGAGCGTGAATAACAGCCGGCGCAGTGTAAGTTGCAGCTGCTCGTGATGCTGGCTATGAGAAAAGGCGGAATATGTACATTGTCTTTTTGCGCAGATTTACGTTTAGCCGATGCTGTTTTGCTTGCTGCTGCAAATCTGACCATGTAAGCACTTTCACGTGGATTTTTCAGGGTAGCCTTAATGGCATCGGAGACCACACGTTCAACACCGTGAGTCATATATTCCTGTATGTCGAAATTGTCAGACATGATACACCTCCGAATAAATATTTTGCAAAATAAGATTGCGCACAATCTAAATATGATATAAATATACCCCAGGTCAATCTTATTTGTCAAGGACCGGATTATCGGGAATCCGGGATTGCGTATGTAACATAGGATATGGATTTGCGGATACAATAGAAAACGGAGGGATCGCTCCCTCCGTCTTCTTATGATAACTTGGCATTATGAGATTAAACTGTTAATTGGTTGTTCAGCCTTCTGCGTGTGAAAACTCGTTGTAATAATCTTTGAAGAACTCTACGATTTTGTGCATCATAATAATTTCCTCCTTTTTAAACAAAAACTATAACTTTTGGCTTCGATCGGAGGTAACCCGGGTAAGCTTTGGCGGTTGCCTTTGCTTTGGTTTATCTCCTCTTGTTGATTTTATGATATCCCTTTGACGACTATACGTAAAATACATATAATAAAGGGTGTATAATACTTTTTAAGTATAATGGAGGAGCAGTATGGAACTTAGACATTTAAGATATTTCCTGGTTCTGGCCGAGGAAATGAACTTTACAAGAGCTGCTGACAGACTGATGATCGCACAACCACCTTTAAGCAGACAGATCAAGGATCTGGAAGAAGAGCTAGGAACACCTCTTTTTGTAAGAGGACATCATTTGCTTGAACTGACCGAGGAGGGAGCACTTTTTAGAGATTATGCTTCACGTATATTGTCGCTTGCAGATCAGTCGGTCGCAGAGATCCAGGATATGGGCAGCGGTCTTCAGGGAACCTTATATCTTGCAGAGGTTGAAGGTAAGGGACCCCATCTTATGTCACAGTGGATATCGGGATTTTCCAAACTTTATCCCGGAGTACAGTTTTCTTTGTGGAACGGAAATTCAGATGAGGTCGTAAACCGTATCCATAAGGGACTCGGAGATATAGGACTTATCATGGAACCCTATGACCCTAAAGGGATACACAGCCTTAAAGTTTATTCCGAACCATGGGTTGCGATGATACCTGCAGACCACCCGCTTGCAGCCAAAGCTTCCAACACTATTTCGATGAAGGAACTTAGGGCATGTGATCTGATAATCCCATCCCGTGACTCACGTCTCAGAGAGATAAGTGACCAAATGGCGCCTTACGGAGCCACTCCTCATGTGAAGGCCAAGATCGCGAACGTTCTTACGGCATATGAACTGTGTAAGGCAGGAGTGGGAGTGGCCATATATCCGGCTGCTGCGGCAGATATAGTATCTGATCCTAATAAGGTGGTGATAAAGACGATAGCGGATAAGGGTATCAGGGCATCTTATGTACTCATATATTCGGACGCTCATCCTCTCCAACATATAGCACAGAAGTTCATTGAATATATACATGAACAGGGTGCGGATATGGTATCATAGTAATATTGAATTTATGGTTAAGGAGAGTATTGGAGATATAATGACACAATCGCAGAGCATATATGCAGGTCATCTGGATAATCTCACTAAAATACAGGATAAACTGGTCCGGGATATCGATTCCATGAGAGACAGGTACAGGGAGATAAACGGCGAAGATCCGATAGAACATGTTCTCAGTCGTATTAAATCAGAGGAGAGCATGCGTGAAAAGTGTGTGCGAAAGGGTCTTCCCGTAACAGGCGAGTCCGCCGTCAGGGAGATAAAAGACGCTATAGGAGTGCGCATAGTATGTACTTTTATAGATGATATCTATCTGATAAAAGAGGAAATTGCAAAGCTTCCGGGAATATATATCGACAGGGAAAAAGACTATGTCCGTCACGCGAAACCTAACGGATACAGAAGTTATCATCTGATACTTCGTATAACTCCGCAGTATTATGAAGGCGATGAGACGGAAGGCACGCTTGACAGCGTTGACGGAATCTATTATGCGGAGATACAGCTTAGGACCATATCGATGGATACATGGGCTGCGCTTGAACATCAGCTCAAGTATAAAAAAGACATATCCGGGAACACTGTGCTCATCACCAGTGAACTTAAGCGCTGTGCGGATGAACTGGCTGCAACGGATGCATCGATGCAGACTATACATGATATGATAAACAGCAATGAGTAAAGATATACGTATAGGCAGACTGAGATAACCGAGGATACATAAATATGAAAATATTATTAGCCGAGGATACGGCAGATTTAAACCGTGTCATCACGGCGATGCTTGAACACGAAGGTTATAACGTGGACAGTGTGTTAGATGGCGTTGAAGCCACTGAGAAACTTACTCAAAACGGTTATGACGGGATAATCTTAGATATCATGATGCCCCGTAAGGACGGGATAGAAGTGCTAAACGACGCCAGAAAAATGAATATCACAACACCGGTCCTTCTCCTTACGGCCAAATCCGAAGTGGATGACAGAGTAGCGGGACTTGATGCGGGGGCGGATGACTACCTTACCAAACCCTTTGCGATGAAGGAACTTATGGCAAGAGTCAGAGCCATGACGAGGAGACGTACAGAGTATTCCAAACAGGCTATGTCTTTTGGGGATATAAGTCTTGATGCATCCACTTTTTCAATGGTCTCCGAGAATACCGTGAGACTGTCTACCAAGGAATTCGAATTCATACAGATGCTTGTTGAACATGCCGGTGTAGAGCTCGATGAAAACTTCCTGTTAACGCATGTATGGTCGGACGATCCGGATGCTGACTCGGATACTGTATGGTTGTATTGTAATTTCTTAAGACGCAAGCTTCAGGCTGTTTCATCTAAGGTATATATAGAAGGTCAAAAAGGAATATCTTATAAGATCATCGCTTCAGAGAATGACGGATAGCGGACAGACTTAAAGACGACCGGGGAAGATCAAACATGAACGAGAGAGAGATAAACGCACTCAGAAAAAAATTCATAGTTGTATCCACAATAGCTTTTGCACTGGTCATGTTCATCATGGGTGGCATGATATACGGAGTCATGCTAAGGACGATCCGTGTAGAAGTAAAATTTATAATGGATTATATAATAGACAATGGCGGAGAACTTCCTGAGGCTGATCTTAAAGAAGGCGGGTTGGATGCGGTTGGATCGGACCCTGCGGATGAAAATGATTCACATCATCACGGCACGGAAGATATAACTCTTGAGGAAAGGATGAAATGGGAACTTTCTGATTTTTTTAACGGAGATTCCTTACTTAATAATCCTGATTTTGTATATACTACCAGATATTTTTCGGTAATCTTTAATGAAGACGGAAGTGTGGATGATGTGAAGATCTCTCACAGCGCTTCCGCATCGGAAGAAGCCGCAGAGTATTATGCCCGTATAGCTCTTGACAGACTTTTTAAGTTCGGGAGTTTCGGAAGTTATTATTATCAGGTCGAAAAAATGTCTGACGGTAAGACCATAGTTATATATCTCGACAGGACCAGCCAGGTAAAACTTACGATGCAGATGCTGTTTATGACTCTCGGATTTATATTCATCGGTTCGGTCCTTGCTTTTTTGATCATGAGGAAACTGTCCGGGCGGATCATAAGACCCGAGATAGAAAATGCCGAAAGACAAAAACAGTTCATAACCAATGCAAGTCATGAACTAAAGACCCCTCTTGCGGTAATAAGGGCAAATACCGAGATGCAGGAGATGCTTGGCGGTGAGACTGAATGGACACAGTCAAATATGCGTCAGGTCAAGCGCATGGAAGGGCTCATCCAAAACCTTGTCATGATAGCCAGGAGTCAGGAGAGGGAAAACAGCGGAGAACTTACGGAAACAGACGTATCTGCTGCAGTAAATGAAGCTGCAATGAACTTCGGTTCCGTAGCTGCAAGTGAAGGAAAGACTCTCACCATGGACGTCGATCCCGATATCAAGATGTACGCCGATGACAGTAAGGTCAGGCAGCTGGTTTCGCTCCTTACCGACAATGCAGTCAAATACTGTGATGACGGCGGAGATATAGGGGTAAGCCTTAAAAAGAATAAGTCAAATATAGTACTGTCCGTATCAAATCCGTATGCAGAGGGAAGCGAGGAAGAATGTAAGAGATTCTTTGAACGTTTCTACAGAAGCGATGCATCTCACAATACCGAAAAAGGCGGATACGGTATAGGGCTTTCGGTGGCGGAAGGCCTGGTAAAGCAGATGGGCGGAACGATCAAGGCTGAATTTAAAGAAGGTGTGATCAGTTTTGTATGTGTTTTTAACACTAAGATCAAACGGTAAATATAGTTCAGTATCAAAGGAGGGATAAAGATGTCAGAACAGGTACCCGGACCTAAGGCCCCGAAGGATCCGACGGCCAAAAGACCATACTTCTATGTTATGCATAACAAGCAGATATTTGCATCTCCTCAGGAGGACGGACGTGGCATTCAGTTCATATATGAAAATGACGGACGGTTTGCCGACTCGGCGAGACTTGTGGGAAATGTGACAGACAAAGAAATCCTGGAACTCATGCCAAAGACGGCAGGTTTTAGAAAACTGGTCCACAGCATAGGCGTGAGCGTATCGGAAAAAGATAATGCAGATGTCACCTTTGTCCTTCAGATGTATCCGGAGGATCCCGCAGATCCCGCTACGAATCTTATACGCACATTTAAGGCCGACGGAAATGAACAGCTGATAGTCTTAGAGGATGAAAAATGGGAAGCGGCCGACGATATAGTCGGACAGATCAGATTCGAATTCGATACCCCGGAGAAACTTGCAACAGTCGATGTAAGACTATATCTTAACGACGGATTTGAGGCTCCCGAGCAGATCGCGGAAAACGATGTGCCTTTTGAGAGTGATAAATATAAAGAAATGATAAGTCGTAGTCTTGTAAGTACCGGAGATGAGTCCGGAATCCGGGCACTTATCAAAAAGGCCGAGGCAGGGGAAAAGATCACGCTCGCATTTATCGGCGGCTCAATAACTCAGGGAGCAGGTGCGATCCCCATACATGAGAAGTCGTATGCGAGGGTTTTTGCAGATGATTTTGCGGATAAATATTCTTCTTATGATAAGACCGAACTGATCAAGGCAGGTGTGGGCGGAACCCCTTCCGAACTTGGAATGATCAGGTTTACGCGTGATGTCCTAAGGGACGGTGCTAAGAAACCCGACCTTATCGTGATCGAATTTGCGGTAAATGATGCAGGCGATGAGACAAACGGAGAATGTTATGAGAGTCTTGTGCGAAAGGCACTATCTCTTCCCTGGCATCCTGCTGTGGTGCTCATCTTTGCGGTATTCTCGGATGATTATAATTTACAGGAGCGTATGATACCCATAGGAGAGCATTACCGTGTGCCTATGGTCAGCGTGAAGAACGCCGTGAGTCCGCAGTTTAATCTTACGCCCGATGAGGGACGCGTGATATCCAAGAACCAGTATTTCTACGATCAGTTCCATCCAAGCAACAACGGTCATATCGTGATGAGCGACTGCATCATGAATCTGATCGATCAGGTAAAAAAGAACATGGAGCGGGCAGGCGTTTCGGATCTTAAATATCCGGATCATATGTCGGCCTATGAAAAAACGATCAAAGAAGTCCTTAAGCTTAAACCTGTGCTTGGAGACAGATTTGAAAATGTGGAACTCCTTGATAAAAAAGACGATCCGCTTAAGGTAAAAACGATCATCGATGCAGGTGATTTTGGAGGCACTGATGATGATATCCAGAGAGTCGAGATGGATTCCGAGGTAAAGGCCGTTCCCGAGTTTCCGAATAACTGGCACTATGCGGGTCAAAGTAAGGAGCCGAAGCCTTTTGTGATGAAGTGTGTATGCAAAAGGATACTTGCGGTCATGAAAGATTCCGGCTTAGCGCAGTTTGGTAAGGCGGTCGTTACCGTAGACGGTAAAAAGGTAATGGAATATAACCCTCTTGATATTGGCTGGACTCACTGTAATCCCGTGATCATATACAGCGGGGATGAAACTGCTGAACATGAAGTGGTAATAAGCATGGCGCCCGGTGATGAAGGAAAGAAATTTACTATCCTTGGATTCGGAGTAGTGGAGTAGGAAATGAATTTTGTTATAGGTCAGAATAATCCAAAAGTTAAGATGGTCGTCGCAGATGATGAGTGGCCCGGGGTAAAGAAGATAGCAGGCGTGGTCTGCGAGGATATATATACCGTAACGGGTGAGCGATATGAATTATATGTAAGAACCAGGAGTGTGGATGATAAGATCTCAGATCCCGGGAAGGTCCTTGCGGGAGATATGTCTGATGTATCTGTCATAGTGGCAGGTACGCTCGGACACAGTCATGTTATCGATGATCTTGCCGGTTCGGGAGTTATCGATAAGCATTCGATAAAGGGCAAAAGAGAAGTGTTTTCTTTTGATATCGTGCCTTATGATGACGGCGCTAAACAGGCACTGGTCATAGCGGGCAGCGATAAGCGGGGGACGATTTATGGTCTTTTGCGCATATCCGAACTGATCGGGGTCAGTCCCTGGGTATGGTTTGCGGATGTTACCCCCGGTCAAAAAGAAAATGTCACGATCACAGACGCAGATGCGATGATATCCAAAGAGCCTTCGGTCGAGTACAGAGGTATCTTCATAAACGATGAATGGCCTTCTTTTGGAAACTGGACCTTTGATCATTTCGGCGGGTTTACCGCAAAGATGTATGAACATGTCTTTGAACTGATCCTCAGGTTAAAGGGTAATTATCTGTGGCCTGCGATGTGGACATCCAATTTCTCACTTGACGGTCCGGGGCTTGAGAATGCGATCCTTGCGGATGAGATGGGGATCGTAATGAGTAATTCCCACCACGAACCGTGTCTTAGGCACAGCGAAGAGTGGGATATGGTCAAGGGTGAAGACAGCGTATACGGGACCGAATGGAATTTTGACAAAAACCGTGAAGGACTTACCAATTACTGGCGAGACGGTCTTAAAAGAAACGGTAAGTTTGAGAACATCGTCACCATGGGTATGCGAGGTGAACGTGACAGCGAGCTCATGGGCGATGCAACTTTAAAAGACAATATAGATTACCTGAAGGACGTGGTAAATGTACAGAATAGTCTGATCGCAGAGACCATAGATCCCGATGTGAATAATGTTCCTCGAATGATCGCCATTTATAAGGAAGTTGAGAAGTATTATTACGGCGATGAGCAGACGGAGGGGTTAAAGAACTGGGATGGTTTAGACGGTATAACCTGTATGCTCTGCGAGGATAATCAGGGCAATATGCGCGGACTTCCCACAGATGATGACAGGGATCATAAGGGCGGCTTCGGGATGTATTACCATTTTGACTATCACGGCGGTCCGGTATCTTATGAATGGATAAACTCAACTACCATAGCCAAGACCTGGGAGCAGATGAGTGAAGCGTACGAAGCGGGCGTCCGTAAGATATGGATAGTAAATACCGGGGATTTAAAGCCTCAGGAACTTCCAATCTCTTTTTTCATGGATCTTGCATATGACTATGATAAATGGGGAGCATCCAATAAGAACAGTGCAGAGGAATATCTGCATAAGTGGGTAGCAGAGCAGTTTAGCGATCCGTATGTATCTGCCGGTGAGCGCGCGGCTATAGAAGAACTCATAGACGGATATACCTATCTTAATCTGTGCCGCAAGCCCGAGGCATTAAATGCAGGTGTATATCATCCTTTTAATTACGGAGAGGCTTCATATATGTTAAGGAAGGCAGCTGATCTGTACCAAAAAGCATCCGGATTAAGTGAAGTATATGAGGATACCCCGATACATGATGCATACGAGGAACTTGTAGGATTTCCCGTAAGAGCCACCGCAAACCTGGTCTATATGCATCTGTGTGCGGGAAGGAATGCATCACTTGCCAAGATGGGATGTCCTTCTGCAAATATATATGCCAAATATACCGATGAATGCTTTAAGGCAGATGAAGTTCTCCGTGATATGTATCATGACCTTGCGGACGGCAAATGGAACAACATCATGCTGTCCGAACATATAGGTTTCACCAACTGGAATGAAGAAGAGGCACAGTATCCGCTAAGGACATATGTATACCCTTCACGTAAACCGCGTATGATAGTGAGATTATCAGAGGGCGAGCGTTGGACAGCCGGTGGAGACTGGACGGGGAAGACTTTATATGCAACCGCATTCCTTGATCCTAAGACCGATCATACAGGCATTACGATAGAAAATGCCGGAGCAGGGGATTTAGTATGGAAGGCTGAGGCTGATGCGGACTGGATAATCTTGTCCCAAAAAGAAGGGACTTTATCCGAAGCACCCGCTCCGGGAGAAGAGAAGATCGAACTCGATATGTTAAGAGAAGATCCGATGTCCGGAATAGGAAGCGTGTGCGAAACGGTGATAAATATCGACAGAAAGAGGTTGTCCGAAGCAGTACCGGTTGGAGAGCCGGCTGTTGCTTCTGTCAGGGTAGAGACTGATTTTGCACATGTTGATATCTGTGTTATCGCGATAAACTATGATGAAGATATGTTACAAAATGCCGGACATTTCATTCCCGTGATACCCAAGGCCTGCATGGATAAGGCCAAAGGACGGATTCCTGAAGAATTTATTGTAAATGAGTTGGGACTTACCTTAGACGCAGATGATTTTGACAAGAACAACAAGACTACCGACGGAAGATATGAGATACTAAGCCCTCTTGGAAAATACAGGAGTGCCATCAAAGCATATCCGGTGGTCAGTCATTTTGATATAAACAATGCGCCATCGGTAATATATAATATATATGCTCCGGAAGGCGGAGATTATGATGTGACTCTCATATGTGCACCTTCAAATCCTATAGACGGAAGCGGCAGATTGCGCATTGGTACGGCCGCAAACGATGGTGAGATTATAGTTATATCAATGGTAGATGCAGGATATATGGGCGGTGAAAACAGCTGTCCGGAATGGTGCGCAGCTTCTGTAGACCAGGAGCACAAAAAAACTATGACCATGGAATTAAAGCAGGGACATAATACACTGACTATATATGCTTTAGATCCCGGAACAGTACTTGAGAGGATACTTATAAGACCAACCGGTACAAAGTGGTCAAAAGGATATATAGGAAGGACAGATAACTGACATGGGTAAACAGAATAACCATGGAAAAAAGACAAAAGGCGGCGTAGCTTATCAGACGGAAAAGGGGCAGCAGGCGGTTACCGGACAGCAGGCGGTTACCGGACAGCAGACAGTTTACGGACAGCAGGATCAAGCAACGCAGCAAGGATACAACAATTGGCAGGGAACTGTCGACGATCAGTTTTATGATGGTGAGATCCCCGGATATATTGCCGACGATGAATCTGCACAGACTTACGGCAAGATAGGCCTGGGTATGAGTATAGCAGGCTTCTTGTCCGGATTTGTGGGAGTAGGCGGGATACTTGATCTTGTGGGCGTGGCGCTCGGAGCAGTGGCTATAAAGAAAAATCCCACGAATAAGAAACTCGGGCTGGCTTCCATCGCTATCGGATCAGTGGGATTTCTTCTGACGATGTTCATATGGGCTTTTGCGATAAATAAGTTCATGGAACGTGGGGGATTTGAAAAATATAATTCCGGATCGGATTATGCACAGACCTATGTTCAGGATACGGACACCGATACCTATACGGATTATGATACCGACACGGATACCACTGTAGACACTTATACCGACACGGATACCGCTGTCGACACCTATACCGACACGGATACCGATGAGGTCGCCTCGGATGATGAGACTTCAAAGGTAAGAGAAAAAATCAGATATGAGATCGGCGATACCGTAACTGTACATACAAGATACGGAGATTATGAAGTAAAGATCAATGGGGTTTCGGAAACCGATGAGAGAAGTGATTATGCAGATTCCCAACCGGACAGAGTGATTCTCATAGATTACGAGTGTAAGAATATTTCTTATACGTTTGATTTTGATGATTATTATAATGATGAGCTATATGTAAATACATATTCTTTCAGGGCTTATGACGCTGACGGAATGACTATTGACGATTATCCGTTAGACCATGATTATATTCAGGCTGTCACTCCGGGACATAAGAGTTCGGGTCAGATGGCATATGGTCTGAATAATGATACCAATTATATAGAGATGGAAATAGCGGATTATGATCTGGAAGGCCCCAAAATTGTGTTAGACCTTAAGTGGTAACTGTAATATGGAACAGCCTTGTGCTTATGCACAGGGCTGTTTATTGCTTAGAGTCATCATTTATGCTACTATATATCGGAACTGAATATTATAAGTAAACGGTGCCGGCGGGCTATAAAGTATCAGCTGCGTCGGAGAATAGGGAAACAGGTGCAAGACCTGTGCGAACTCGTCACTGTGAAAGAAGAGTGTGCGACCATGTCGCCCGGAATCAACGTTGATACGATAAGTGAATTCCGGGACAGTCACTGGGAAACCGGGAAGGCGGTCGGATGCGTTGACGCTTAAGCCAGGAGACCTGCCGTTTATAATGGTACAGGAGAAATCCGGGTCACGAGTAATTGATCGTATCGTTTATCGCACGTTTTGAAATTCTGTCAAAATGGGCTTATTTGATATGCATTCGCTTTTTATTCCAAACCCTAAGAATCATGATATGTATTTGGACTTCTCTTTGTACCGGAAATTTCTGATTTTCTTTACAGAGAGGAGACACAATGAAAAAAACAACCAAGATCATCATCTCAGTAGTAGCGGTACTTGCCGTTATATGCATCCTTTTCGGTGTATACAAGGCATTGTCACCCAAGGCTCAGACCGGATCTAAAGCAGTAAAGGTAGAAGTTACCGATAATAACGGTCAGACCAAGTCGTATGATGTTAAGACCGATGCCGAATTCTTAAGCCAGGTCATGGATGAGCTTTCCGCAGCAGGAGATTTCTCGTATGAAGGAACCAACGGGGATTACGGTCTTTATATTACCGCGATCAACGGTGTGACTGCCGACTATGATGCTGACGGAGCTTACTGGTCCATCATGGTAAACGGTGAGTACGGAATGTATGGCGCTGACTCACAGCCTGTAGCTGACGGAGATACTTTCGGATTTGTGTATGAGGTCTATGCCGCACAATAATTCAGATGAACAGCCTAAAAAAATATTTACAGTGACTGACATAGCCACGATCGGAGTCATGGCAGCGCTACTTGAGGTAGTTAAGGTAGCGCTCCAAAGCATTCCGAATGTGGAACTTGTCACGCTTCTTATCATTGTTTTTACACTGTATTTAGGCCCCAAAGCGCTTATCGCGGTATGGGGTTTTGTCGGTATGGAATGTGCAGTTTACGGTATAGGACTTTGGACGATAATGTATGTCTATGTCTGGCCCATACTCGTACTTCTTACCTGTCTTTTGCGCAAATACAAGTCTCAGTGGCCGTTTGTTACCCTGGCTGCGATGTTTGGACTTTTCTTCGGCGCAATGTGCTCCATTCCGTATTTTTTTATGGGAGGCCCTGCCACGGCCCTTGCATGGTGGGTTGCGGGCATTCCATACGATATCCTTCATGGTATCACCAATTTCATCGGTGCTGCTGTTCTTTTTACGCCTCTTACAAATGCATTGAAGCGTATCCGTAATTCTGTTCCGGATTAATATGTGGTATTATAATTAAATAAATGTCTGTAACACGGAGGTTATCTGGCTATGGCATGGAAAAGCATCATTCCTGATAAGACCATTGGCGATATAAGACAGGACAGAAAAGGCTCTGCCATCATCGAACAGTACAGGGTATCCAAAGAGGCTGTTTATTTTAACGGACAGTATCTGCCTCTGTCTGCCATCACGGCCCTTGGCATGGTGAAATCTTCTTTTACCCCCGCAATGTCTTGCGGAAAAGGTATTCCCGTATATAAAGTCAGAATGGAATACGGCGCTGAGAAGCCGCTTATCCTTATGGTGGAAAAAGAGAAAAACGCAAAGCGCATGGTAGAACTTATACTTGAGTCAAATCCCGATATAGTTTTTGAAGAAAAAGCCCCGGTTTAAGTGTAAAGAAGATCAGCAAAAATGCCGATAATTAACGAGGAAAATTAATGTCCGTTGAAAATGGCGAATGGATCATGCACGGTCTGGATTTTGACGATCCGGGTTGTATAAGGACTGTTGATGATCTGGAAGATTATATAGAAGAAGTCGGATTTGTGCCCCTTTTTGGAAATGGGATCAGAGGTTTTTCGGTAGAAGAACATACGGATCCCCGGTTTTGGTGGACCGACGATGAGAAGCGTGATCCCTGGAAGTGGCGTGAGATAATAGCCCGTCGCGGGAAGATCGCATACGGCAAATTTTTTGACAAAAAAGCAGGTTTTATAAGTCTTAGATGGCTGCCGTATTTTGCGAACTACAGACGTGACGGATATGATTTTGATGCAAGATGGGAAGACGGGCTTATTAATCGCAGAGAAAAGACCATAATGGATCTTCTTACGGATACCGATGAAGACGGGGACATGATATGGCCTGATAAGAGGATACTGTCAACAGAACTAAAGAAAATGGCGGGATTTGGTAAGACAGGTGCAAAGAACTATCCGGGTACGATCACAAACCTGCAGATGCAGACATATCTGGTCATACGTGATTTTGTGAGGCGTACCAATAAGCGCGGCGAAGAATACGGAATGCCGGTGTCGATCCTTCAACCGCCCGAGACAATATGGGGATATGAGACCGTGACGTCGGCTTATAATGAGAGCCCGTCTGATTCAAGGCAGAAGATAATAGACCATATCCAAAAAATATGTGTTGATCCTGACGAATTTGATATAATAAAACTTGTGGGAAAATGATGTTATGATCTTCTGGATCATTGGAAGCCACCATATTCTTTTTTAGTTAAAATATCTAATCTTTAAAAGGTTATATAAAATAAAAAAGGAGAGTAAAGACAACTATGTACAAGCAAAAATTAGGCAGCATCAAAAATCGTGTCAGTACCGCAGTGATCGTATTTATCACCATCGCGGTCGTGGTGATCGTAACGATCCTCGCCGTATCGATGCGAAACAGCACCATGAAGTCATCCAAGGAAGCACTTCAGGTCAAAGCTTCAGACAATGCGGTGATCATCGATGCATGGGTAGAGAAGCAGGCATCCATTGCAGAGACTCTGAGCAATCAGATCCGCTATATGGATTATGAGGATCCTATGGCGATAACCGATGTTCTGGGAAAGAATATCTCATCTAATCCTGATGCTATGGAGTATTATATCTGTTATGATCATGATTATGAGCATGTTAATCCCTCAACAGGTGAGAACCAGATAGGTGCGGCGTGGACTCATGACGGAACAGACATCCCTATCGATCCTACGGAAAGACCGTGGTATTCATCCGCAATAGCAGCCGGATTAAACGGATATGCACTTTCCGATCCCTATATTGATGCGGTTACCGGAAATGTCGTTGTTTCAATGTCCAAGATGGTCGAAATCGAAGGCCATGAGGCAGTTATTCTTTTTGACATATCTGCAACGACTATTCTTGATAAAGTTAATGCTATCGTGTCAGATCCCGATACGGAAGAAGCATTTCTTGTTACCGGAGAGGGAATGGTAATAACCCACCCCAAAACAGAATATCTTATAACCGAAGAAGGCAGTACCATACTTACAGATGTTGTTGATTTTGATCTTAGCGCAGTGGGTGTGAGCGAGATTCATGACTATGACGGCAAAACCAAGTATCTGGCCCTTTCAACCGTAGAGACTACAGGCTGGAAGCTGGGGGTTGCTAAGAATGTATCCGTTATAACAGGTACTGTTATCAAACTGCTTATTTTGCCGATGATAATAGGCATCTTAGCTATCGCTGCGGCTGTCATATATATTTCGATCCTGCTTAAGAATCAGTTGGCTCCTCTTTCCGAGATGAAAGACTTCATAAACGAGAGGATCCTTTCCGAAAGTGACAGCGGAAGGATATATGATAACGAAGTTGCAGAGATAAGATTCCTCATAAACGAATTACAGGAAAGCTTTATCGGAACAATTCAGGAGACTAAAAGTAAGACTGCTAACATTGGTGATGATATTCGTGTAACGGTTGATAATGTTAAGAACATGGCATTTGGTATATCCGATGTTTCAGGTGTAATAGAGACTGTTACGACCAAGACGGAGCAGCAGACTTCTTCGGTTGCGGAAATCTCTGCAAGTTGTGAGAAGATCACCGAGGTGATATCAAATCTGACTCAGGAAGCTGACGACATGTCTGAGCGTTCAGCCGCCATAGGTGATAAGCTTAGCAAGACGATCCCCGAGGTTATGGCTAATAAGAATTCTGCAGTCCAGACAATAAACGACAGCCATACAAATCTCTCCAAGGCTATTGAAGAAGCAAAGGTTATCGAAGAGATCGGTTCCGTATCGGATGCTATTTCCGATATCGCTTCACAGACCAACCTTCTTGCACTTAACGCATCAATTGAGGCTGCAAGAGCAGGTGAAGCCGGACGCGGATTTGCGGTCGTAGCAGAAGAGATAAACAAGCTCGCTTCCGATACCGGATTGCAGATTGACAAAGTTAAGGCTCTGACAGAGCAGGTAACCACTTCGGTTAATGCGCTTGCCAATGAAAGTAACAAGATCATCAACTTCCTTGATGAAGTTGTTATGCCTGATTATGAGAGACTTGAGAACATGTCCAATTCCTACAAGGAAGACTCCGAGTATTATTCAAGTGTATCCGAGGATCTTTCATCCGGTATAAACAAAGCACTTGATGATATCAATACCGTGAATAATGCGATATCCGAGATTTCCGATACACAGGAAACCATTTTTGCCGAGATGCAGAATGCTTCCGCAAGTACAGCAGTGCTTAAGGCCGGTTCGGAGGATATCTCTTCCAAGACAGATGGCGTTCTTCAGACTACCGAAGCACTTAGAGATACCGTTAACAGATTTAAAATCTGATATAGGAACATACAGAGTTGATCTGTAAATAACGAAAAAGCCTCCGTTTATGACCCGGTTGGGTCTAAACGGAGGCTTTTCCAAAGGAGTCACGAAATAAGAAAAATTAGATTACCTTCTTTAAATCGCTTGCATTAAGCTTAACGATGTAGGTGGTGCTGTTGCTGAATACGCTGTCTTTGTCTTCGTGCAGGTTGTAAGTTACATGTGCTCTTTCGAGCTTGTCGATAAACTCATCTTTCTGGGTTTCCGAATACAGTGTGATCTTTTCTTTTTTGCTGAATAAACTCATAATATTTCCTCCTATATAGCCGCTTCCTTGCGGGTTGTGTTTGTTTATGTTTGTAATATACAGTTTTATTTGTTACGATACTTCTTGTAAATTGATGATGTCATGTTCATTTTTTGATACGGAGAAATTATGGATTTCAGTCAGTATGAAATATACGATTTTAACGGCGTGAGTGCCTTTAATCTGTCCACAGGATATCCGGAGAGAGACTATCCTATGCACTGGCATTCATATGGTGAGATCATACTTGTGGGGCCGGGAGATACCAATGTCTATCAGGTAAACCAGCAGGTTTATGAACTGGTGGAGGGTGATTTTGTGCTTGTATGGCCCATGGAGATGCATGCGATACTTGATGCCGACAGGTCGAAGTCGTTGATCATACAATTCAGTAATTCTTTTGCAAATTCTCTTTTTGACTTTCAGAGGATAATGCATTTCTATCATGATCTTCATGTTCTGTGCATATACTCTCATCCCAAACTGTGTGCAAGACTTAAGGATATTGCATATCAGATGCGAGATATATACTTATCGGGTGTCAGAGACCGTGAAAGCAGATGCTGTATGCTGCTCTTGCAGTTTATGATAGAACTTGATGAAAACAGGGATATCCTGGTACCTGATATACATCCGGAAGAAGATGATGCTCATGTGCAGTCGGCCGCTACTCTTAAGAAGATGGTTCTGGTAACCGACTACATCAAATCGCATCTTACGGACGATGATCTGTCGCAGAATGCAATGGCCGAGATGGCAGGGATAACTCCGGAGCATTTTTCGAGAATTTTCAAAAACGTTACGGGGCAGAATTATATCAAATGGCTAAACATGATAAGGATTGAAAAAGCAATATCGCTCTTTAGGGAAAGCAGCATGTCTCTGACGGAGATCGCTATGCTGTCGGGATTTCAGAGCATTCCCACATTTAACAGAGTGTTTAAGGAAGCCAAAAATATGTCTCCGGGGGAATACAGGGCGCTTTACAGTAAATGATAAGGCGCTTGTGATCATGTTAAGATAATCTTAATCTTTCGCCCTCAATATATTAAGTTATTTCTGATACCGTAGATATATGATCACAAAAAATTGTTTAAGCTTAAAAAGATTATTCTGCGGTTATTGGTACTGGTTTCTTGTTTTTTTAATACTGATCGGTGAACTCATTGTTTTTTTGATTGCAGGCGAACAGTATACTTATCTGGGTATTCACGATAATCTCGATATACATATAGCGGATTACCAGATTTTAAGAAATAATAATGCCTTTTTTTCAGATGATGTGACAATTCCGCTGCTTGGCGGCATAAACCGTGATTTTCTCTTGTCGGAGTATTATCTGTATTCTCTTTTATATGCCGTTTTTCCGAATTTTACGGCATACATCATCGGTTATTTCTTAAAGATCATAATTGCACTTACAGGCGGATGTTTGCTGGGGCGGGATATACTTGGTGATGATTATCGCGCCAATGAGTGGATAGTTGTTGTCATGAGTCTTATATATGGACTTTTACCGCTTTATCCGGCTTTTGCCTTTTCTTTTACATCTATTCCCCTGATGATCTATTTTGTGAGAAGGCTTGAAAATACAGGACAGAAACGCTGGTATATTTGTGTCTTCTTCTACCCTGTTTTATCGTACTTTACATTCTTTGGAATATTTGTTGTGGCTTATCTTTTTCTGTGGTTTTTGTACAGATCTTTATCCCAAAAGAAAGTTGCGGTCAGGTTGTTGACCGCAGATGTTCTTTTAAGCCTTGGTTATATCCTTCTGGAATATCGCCTTTTCAGACTTATCTTCATGTCGGGAGAAAAAACGATAAGAGAGACCATGGTCTTCGTTAACCGCTCCGCTGGCGAATTGTGTGAATTGTTTATTGACGGGTTTGTGAATAATATCTTCCACTGTGAGGACCTTCATAAGTATTTCGTGCTTCCTGTAGTCTTGATATATCTGGTTGTTCTAAACGTTACTTATATTAAGAACAGAAAGTACGCAGATATCATAAAAGACAATTTTAACAGGCTGTTTATCCTTATATTGTTTAACTGTTTCATATATATCATGCAGGAATGCCGGCCGGTGCGTGAACTCATCTTCACAGTCATATCTCCTCTTGACGGATGGCAATTTAACCGTACGATATTCTTCAATCCCTTCATATGGTATACAGAACTTGCTATTGTGATATACAGATGTTTTAATGGGCGCAGGCGCAAACTGTCTTATGTTATGGCAGCGGTCGCACTTTTTGTCGTTATCGGTAAGCAGTCTCTTTATAATGACTTCTATAATACTGTGTATGTAAATGCATACAGGATCGTTAAGGGAATCCCATCCGAAACCCTGTCTTACGGTGAGTTCTTTTCTAAATATCTGTTTGAAACGATAAAAGAGGATATAGATTATGACGGGGAGTATTCCGTGGCCTACGGTTTTCATCCTTCGGTTTTATCCTACAACGGTATTTCCACTTTGGACGGTTGCTTAAGTCATTATTTTCAGTCATATAAAGAAGAATTCCGTAAAGTCATAGAACCTGCACTCGAAGAATCCGAAGTGGCAAGGACTTACTATGATGAGTGGGGTGGAAGAGCGTATCTGTTCTCCGGTACGGTAGAAAACATATGGAGTCCGGAAAGGACTAAAGATACCGATGATCACAGGCTTCTTATAGATCCCGAAGCCTTCAGGGATTTAGGCGGAAAATATGTCTTTTCACGTATAGAGATAGATAATACGGAAGAACTTGGGATTAATCTGGTAGGAAGCTATTCTGATGATAAATCGCCATATACTATTTTTGTGTACAAAAATGAATAAAAATCAGTTTAAACAGAATATACGATCATCCCCAGTATTGCTGAAATGATTATCATCATGATCGGGGATGATTTTTTTTGCAGTATGTATTTTGTGATAAGACTTATCGCAATGATCATTATCAGGATTATGAATCCCCGTATATTAAAACCGGAATAATCGTTTCCAAAATCCGACAGGGTGCTGATATTTAAGATAGTGGTTATAAATATATTGAGAGCTGTAGCCAGAATAAGTCCGATGATACAAGGGCGTACGCCGTTTAAGAATCCCTGTACACCTTTGTATTTAAGCAGGTTACGGATAAGCGCCGCTATTAGCAGGATTATTATGAATGAGGGCAGGATAACACCAAGTGTTGCAACCATTGAGCCCGTGATACCGCCCTGCTTAGAACCGATGAAAGTTGCCATGTTAACAGCAATAGGACCGGGTGTGGATTCAGATACCGCTATCATGTTAAGCAGGTCTTCTTCTTCGAGCCATCCGTTGGAAAGAACTTCTTCCCTTATCAGGGAGATCATTCCGTATCCCCCGCCAAATGAAACAGCACCGATCTTAAAGAAGGTCAAAAACAGCTTAAGGTAACTCATCTGTCTGCCTCCTTCCTGCTTCTTATAAGGCTTATGAGATAATCGAATATACCTGTTGCACCAAAGATCAGTATGTAATACACCGTGGAGAAGTTAACTGCAAAAAGAGATGTTAAAACCATTGCGGCGACCACGATGATTAGGATGGAAATATTAAACGGATTTTTTTCCATCTTTTTTAGGAGTTTCATTCCTGCAGTGAAGATCAGATAGATAACACATACCTGGATCCCTTTGAATGCATATGCCACGAGTGTCAGTGACAAAAAGGCATCAAAGAACAGGGATATGATATATATGATCGTAAATGACGGTATGCATACCGCAACGGTTGCGGTAAGAGCACCCCAAAAACCAAGGACCGTGTATCCTATATAAGTTGCCGCATTTATCGCAATGGGACCGGGAGTTGATTCCGCAATAGCTACCATATCGAGGAATTCATCTTTTTTGATCCATTTTTTGGTTGATACGAACTCGTTTTCCAAAAGGGCGATCATAGCGTATCCCCCTCCGAAGGTAAACAGTCCGATTTTTAGCATGGTAAGAAACAGATTAAGATATTTTTTCATGTATGATTCTCCATCGTCGGTTTCCTATTGTCTACCATCTATAAAAAGATGTCAACATCGGGAAGAAAATGGTAAGATAATATAAGGATATGCCATAGGAAGAAATGACGGACAGGTGATAAGATGATCAATGGATTTGAATATGAAGTTCCGGATCATAAGAAGATAAGGGTCATAGTGGATACAGATGCAGCATGTGAGGCTGATGATCCTTTTGCTATAGTTCATGCACTCCTTAGTCCGAAATTGATCGTGAAAGGCATAACAGCTGAGCATTTTAAAGAAAAAGGTTCTATGGAGTCAAGTTATCGTGAGATTGAAACCATTCTTACGATAATGGATATGGAGATACCTTTTTTCAGAGGTCAGGATGGACCGCTTGATGAGGATGACCGTGTTTCCGAGGCATCGCAGTTTATAGTAGAAGAGGCTCGTAAAGAGGATGATAAGCCGCTGTTTATCCTGTGTCAGGGAGCGGTTACCAATGTTGCAAAAGCGATCCTGACAGAGTCCGGGATAAAGGATCGGATGAGCGTTATCTGGATAGGTACCCACGGGGAGGGTCCGATAAAGGCTCCGTTTTCGGAGTTTAATGCGGCAAATGATATAGAAGCAGCCAATATACTGCTGCAAAGCGGTGTTAGATTATGGCTGGTTCCTTCGAGCGTTTACAGTACCGTAAATATCGGAATATCAGAGATTCAACGCAGAATACGACCTTGCGGTAATATTGGTGAGCATTTATTTGACAATCTGATCAGATATAATATGTTAGAAGGCGCAGGATGGACACAGGGAGAAAGCTGGTCTCTCGGAGACTCACCCGCCATAGCTATCGCGATCAATCCGGGATGCGGAAGATATTATGAGACTAAAGCTCCTTTAGTGCTTCCGGATACTTCTTCCGCGGTAAAAGAAGATAATCCGGTCATACGTATCTATAAGGATGTGGACTCGAGATACATCCTGGAGGATCTGATAGCAAAACTGGAATTGTTCACGGATAAGAGATGATATGAAAAAATACAAAAATGACAAAAACGGTCTTTGGACGATAATTCTTTTTATATCGATAGCGATCTTAGTCCTTATGGGACTCATAAGCAATGCATTGACGATAGGAGAAAAGCTTGGGAATGCACATATCATTCTTGAGATACTTTTCTATGTACTGATAGCCATAGTGGTGATAGGCGGGATCGTATATCCTATGGTTGGCATTTTCTTTGCCCCGATCTTTTCACTTGAAAAGCTGCATAATGCAGACGGATCCGCCAGACAGAAATGGTGTAAGAAACTGGTCAATAATCTTCTTGAAAACGTAGAGCTGACAGAGGAAGAGCAGGAAGAGGTCAAGGGCTTCTTAAAACTTGAAGATGAAACAGATGATAAACTCATAGAGTTTTTTGTGAGGAAGATCACGCCGGCTCTTGACCATGAAATATATGATACTGCAAAGAAGATCTTTATCATAACCGCAGTGTCCCAAAACTCCGTATACGATATGCTGGGCATGGCATCCGCCAACTTCTCACTGATCAAAAGAATTACCGAGATATGCGGTTTCAGACCCAGTAATGCTCAGATATTGAGACTGTATATCAAGGTGCTGTCGATCACGATACTTGCGGGAGGCTTGGAGGAACTGAACATGGAAGAACTGGTTCCCATGGCCACTGAGGGTGCGCTAAGTAAGACTCTCGGTATAGTTGCGGCTTCCGCTACTCAGGGTGCCATAAATGCGCTTACGACACTTCGTATGGCAGCGATCACCAAGAACTATCTGCTTAATGCAGACGTCTCCCAGACAAGAAAAGAACTCCGCAAAAAATCTTATGCGGAGGCCTTCAGTATTCTTAAAAATATTCTTAAACAGGGCATGGAAGATAAAGTAAAACAGCCCGTCAGAAGCCTGTTCGGCAAAAAACACACGAGCCTTAACTAAGCAGCCGCGGCGATACATGAAACATGATCAGGTATCATCTTCAAGCAATTCGGGATGGTCGATCTTCTTTATTTCCTCAGCACGTGCTATTATTTTTTCCTTCCAGTCATCATCCTGTGCTTCAAGCTGGAATGCGTGGTATCCGTACTGCCTGCCCAGAGAGCATACGATAGACTCATCGTCTATATGAAGAGATATACGGTATCTGTTGGGGAGTTTTTGCGGAAGGATGGTTTTGTTATTTCGCTGAACTTCCTTAAGATGCCTGTCGCCGTTTACGATACCGTTAAATCTTACGCCATATAATAAGAACAGGGTCTTGATATACCGTTCACTTCTAAAAGACGAAGTATATACCCAAACCTCATATCCGAGGTCCTGCAGTTCTTTGATGAGCGCAGGCGTACCCAGTCTTAACCGTTCTTTAAAGATCTTGTTAAAGGGAAATATCAGCGCCGGTTCGGTCTTGTGAGTCTCGGGAAGAACAAACAGGACCTCATCCAGGTCAAAAGATACTCTCATTTTTTCCGAATTAGATTTTTTATTCATCTTTACCTGTTGCTTCTTTGCTTCTTAATTCTTTAAGAGTGTTCATTATTTCCTGAGCCCAGGTTTCACGGTTACCGCTAAGATCAAACTCTTCAAAATCCTTTGAATCCGAATGTGTCAGGAGTACCAGGCCGTTATCAATATGCAGAGTCTCTGTGTATTTGGCATTCATTATCTTTTCCAGTTCCCTGCGCTTTGAGGCCTCGATCTTGTGCGGCCTTTTTATCCCCGTAATGATACCGTTTACGACAACATGGTACATCTTAAATAACTTGTTTATGTAGTCCATGGAATAGTATTCCGAGGTATAGACCCAGATGTCGTATCCGTTTACGGACAGATAATGTAACAGCGCCGGAACACCCGTCTTTAAGCGCTCCTTGAACAGCTTATTATAGGGAAAATGAAGCGGATCTTCAGCAGCATTTCCGGAACCATCCGCATCATTTTGGAAAAAGATGACTTCGTCCAGGTCTATGGCTACGCGCCTGTCGTGACGGGATATCTCAAGCATTTTCTTGATATCCGTTTCCTGCGTCAGATTGACTATTTTGACACCGACACGTTTCTCGCCAAATCTCGTAGCTGCGGCCCATCTGTGATGACCGTTTAGTATGAGATATCCTTCAGGCAGCATTTTTTCCACAAGTATCGGATCGTCCCATGCGGGATCCCCATGTGCACGCGATTCCTTGATCCGGTGTTCGTAACCTGAGATGATCTCATAGTTGGGGCCTATGGAGGCATCACTGAATTCATCATAAGGGTTTGGATGAAGCTTTGTGCAGGCAACATATCTTACAAAGATGCGTTCAAGTACACTTGCTTTTACGGGAACCAGCTTGCCCTGGTATTTGTTTACTTCTTCAGCTATAAAGCTGTCAAAACGGGTTGAATTTGCCATATGTTCTCTCTCATTCTTTTTATTTGGGTATATATCTAATAATATTAGCGGATAAAGGACATCGCAAGTGATATTTGATATAATTTGATTTACGGTGTTTATCATCAAATAAAAAAAAGAAAAAGGACTAAACATGGATAAACTAAAACCAAAATTATTTTCCGTAATGAAGAATTACTCAGCTGCTCAGTTTGCAAAGGATGTTGTCGCGGGTGTTATAGTAGCCATAATCGCACTGCCTCTGTCTATAGCTTTGGCTATCGCTTCCGGAGTAGGCCCCGAAGCGGGAATCTATACTGCGATAATTGCAGGCTTTCTGGTCTCGTTTTTTGGAGGAAGCAGGGTTCAGATAGCAGGCCCAACGGCGGCTTTTGCGACCATAGTAGCGGGGATCGTAGCGACTGACGGTACTGAGGGTCTTATGGTCGCAACCATTATGGCAGGTATATTTCTTATCATAATGGGTTTTTTACGTTTCGGTAATCTGCTAAAATTCATTCCCTACACTATCACGACAGGCTTTACGGCCGGTATAGCGGTAACTCTTTTCATCGGGCAGATCAAGGATTTTACGGGGATAGTGTATCAAAACGGTGAGAAACCGATAGATACCGGTGAAAAGATAGCGGCACTGCTGTCCAATATTTCAACCGTTAATATTCAGGCTATACTTGTAGGCGTGCTCGCACTTGCGATACTGATCATATGGCCGATGTTTTTTAAGAAGATCCCGGGATCTTTGATCGCCGTAATAGTCACTGCTACGATAGTTGAAGTTTTCAAACTTGATATAAATACCATAGGCAAGGCTTTTACCGATATAAAGGCAGGATTTCCGCCATTTAGCCTTGACTTTTCCGCAATATCCTTCCAGATGATACATTCACAGCTTATAAATGCCGTGACCATAGCTCTTCTTGCAGGCATTGAGTCACTGCTTTCTGCCGTCGTGGCGGACAGCATGATAGGTTCCAAACATCGTTCCAATATGGAACTTATCGCACAGGGTATAGCCAATATCGGATCTGCCTGCTTTGGTGGGATACCCGCTACCGGAGCGATAGCAAGGACTGCAGCCAATATCAAAAACGGAGGTCGGACACCGATAGCCGGAATGGTCCACTCAATATCGCTGGTAATTGTGGTGCTGTTCATGATGCCGCTTGCGAAACTCATTCCCATGCCATGTATAGCTGCAATTTTGTTTCAGGTGGCATATAACATGAGCGGGTGGAGAGGATTCGTCAAACTCTGTAAGTACTCTCCCAAGAGTGATATCCTCGTACTTATCACAACATTTGTGCTTACGGTAGTGTTTGACCTTGTAATAGCCATCGAAGTCGGAATTGTTCTTGCGGCACTTCTGTTTATGAAGAGGATGAGTGATGTGACGCAGGTCGAAGGCTGGAAGGAACCTGATGAGGAAAACGATCCCGACAGTATACTGCTTAGGACTGTTCCGGATAAGACCGTAGTCTATGAGTTCTCAGGTCCGATGTTTTTTGCGGCAGCAGGCAAGATCCTTAGTATATCCTTTAAAAAGGACACCAAAGTTCTTATTATAAGAATGAGGAGCGTTAATGCGATCGATGCCACTGCGATGCATAATCTTGAACAGCTTTATGAAGACTGTCAGAACAGGGGGATCAGGATAGTTCTATCCCATGTGAACGAGCAGCCTCTTAATGTAATACAAAAGGCCGGCTTTGATAAGAAGATAGGGCAGGAAAACTTCTGTCCGCATATAGATGATGCGCTTAAGAGAGCAGTGGAGATAACCGAAGAAGAAACCGGTGAAGGATGAATACCAGATTAAGACAGGATGCAGATAAGATAACCGAATATGCCATAAATGCAGTCTTGCCTGGAGAAGCCGTGCGACGTGCGCTTATAAACACAGACCTTGGAGAGAGTGTATATATAGTTGCAGTCGGCAAGGCCGGATTCAGTATGGCTAAGGCGGCGGCAGAACTTGTTTCTTACAAAAAAGGAATAGTTATAACTAAGTATGGTCATGTAAATGGCAAAATACGGGACTTTGAATGCTTTGAAGCCGGCCATCCGGTTCCTGATGATAACGGAGTCTATGCTACCGGAAAAGTTCTTGAGCTTACGGAAGGCTTAACTGAAAACGATACTGTATTATTTCTTTTGTCAGGAGGCGGAAGCGCATTGTTTGAAAAGCCGTTGGTAAGTCTGGAAGAATTACAGGATATCACAAAACAGCTTCTTGCCAGCGGGGCGGACATAAACGAGATAAATACCATCAGGAAGAGATTATCGGGTGTAAAGGGCGGCAGGTTTGCCGATAAGGTATATCCGGCTAAAATATTCAGCATTATTCTGTCGGATATAGTTGGTGATCCCTTGGATATGATAGCTTCAGGTCCCACTGTCGCAGATACATCCACGACCGGGATGGCGCTAGATATCATACAAAGATACGGAATAACCCTTTCACGGGAAGCTAAGATGCTTATGGACACTGAAACTCCTAAAGAAGTGACTAATAGCGAAAATCAAGTCATCGGCAGTGTCAGGGAATTGTGCAATGCAGCTGCCGTTTGCTGCAAGGAACTGGGATATGAGACCGTGTTTTTGTCAGACAGTGTATGTGCCGAAGCAAGAGAGGTTGGGAGCATGCTTGGTGCGATAGCCCAAACCCATGCGGGAGACGGAAGAAAGCTCGCGTATATTTTGGGCGGAGAGACGGTGGTTCA
Organism: Lachnospiraceae bacterium; assembly: GCA_024691305.1. Classification (GTDB taxonomy): domain Bacteria; phylum Bacillota; class Clostridia; order Lachnospirales; family Lachnospiraceae; genus XBB2008. The sequence goes on from JAILNS010000039.1 coordinate 215,879, forward strand.
TATTAAGGGCACAGGCATGGGCGGACGTAATCAGGAAATAGCCTGCGGAGCAGCCGGGGGAATATCCGGTCTTGAAAACACGGCAGTGTTCAGCGTTGGGTCCGACGGTACCGATGGCCCCACGGATGCGGCTGGCGGTTATGTTGATTCCGATACTTTAAATACTCTTGATAAGATGAAGGTTTCTTTTGAAGAGATGTTTGATAACAATGATTCTTATCACATTTTGGAAAAGTGCGGCGGGCTTATCAAAACCGGCCCTACAGGCACAAATGTTAATGATTTTTCTGTAGTACTGATAGACCGGGGTTAATATGAATAATAAATTGTTTTATAAACTTCTTCTGGTTCAGATAATGATCGCTGCCATGGGATCGATCAACTCGCTTGTAGACGGTATCATAGCGGGGCGTTTTGTGGATTCCATGACCGTCGGTGTTATAGGTCTGTTCTATCCGATGGTATTTATCATGAGCGCGGTCGGAGCGGTGATTTCGGGCGGAAGTGCCGTACTTAGCGGAAGATATATAGGAAGCGGTGATCTTAAAAAGACAGGAGGGATCTTTTCATTAAGCATCGTGCTTGCTGTCATAGTAAGCTGCATACTGATCCTTATAGCAGTGATCTTTCCTGAAAGTATTGCTAAGTTTTGCGGTGCGGATGCAAGTCTGACCGAACCTCTTAAACTTTATATCATCGGTAATGCCATAGGGTTTTTGCCACAGCTTTTGTCACAGCAGATCGCTTCTTTTTTGCAGCTTGAGAGACAGAGTAAGAGAAACTATATAGGCATTGCTTCGATGATAGTTTCCAATGTTACACTCAATATCGTGTTTGTTGTTGTATTTAAAATGGGTGTATTCGGCCTTGCACTTTCGACGGCTCTTTGCAACTGGATATATTTTCTTGTTTTGGTACCGTATTATTTTACCGACAAATGCCAGTTGAAATTCAGTCTTAAGAATATACTCTGGAGTGATCTGGGTGAATTGTTAAAGACCGGATTTCCCGGGGCATTCATACTTTTTTGCTTATCACTAAGAGATCCTGTGATTAACAGGATCGTAATAGAACATGCAGGACAGGATGGAATCTCTGCAAAGGCGGCACTGTCCATGGTGGGTGGTATATTTACATCCGTGTGCTTAGGTACGGGGGCTGTCGTAAGGATGCTTGCAAGCGTATACCGTGGTGAAGAAGACAGAGATTCGTTAAGGAGTCTTATGAAACTGTGCTTTACTAAGATCCTTCTGATCGCATTTGCAACAGCAACTTTTATGGTGCTCGTATCGGGTATCATTGTCGGATGGTATTTTCCGGATAAAAATACGGAAGTCTACAAACTGGCATATGAGTATTTCATTTTATATGCCGTGGCGACTCCTCTTATCATGATAGTTCAGATAGAGAATAATTATCTTCAGGCTATGGGACATAACATATGCGTGAATGTTATCTCTTTCATGGACGGATTTACCAATGTGGTCGTTCCCGCACTCATACTTGCACCTCTTTTTGGGGCTGTGGGTATCTGGTGGGCAACTCCGATCGGCAGTTTATTGTCCGCACTCATATATCCGGTATATGCAGTTATTTGCAGACGCGGTCTCCCTAAGGATAAGGACGAGTGGCTGATATTTGGAAACGGTTTCGGAGTTGAAGATAAAGACCGCCTTATAATGCATATTTCGGATAAGTCCGACGTTACGATGACCGCAGAGAAAGCTCAGGAATTCTGTATACAGCATGACATCAGCAGGAAGACGTCAATGTACTGCGCATTGTGTCTTGAGGAGATGACGAGAAATGTGGTGGATTTTGGATTTAAAGAAGATGCGGGGAAACATTTTCTGGATTCGCGTATTGTCTATAAGGATGGCGAAGTAATGCTCAGGATAAAAGATGACTGTAAACCGTTTGATCCGGTTGAAATGTATAAGCACTTAAATCCCGATACCCCCGATGTAAATATCGGAATAAAGATGGTCATGAGGATAGCGGGCGATGTGAGTTATCAGAACCTGCTTGGGCTTAATGTTCTTACGATATCTCTTAGGGATAAATAAAAAATGAAGACCACCGCCCACTTTGCAGTGATCCCCACTTTATCCTGAGATATCCATATGCATTTATTCCTTTCTTAAATGTTTTCTATCTCTTACATTATATATCGGTAAAAATTTCTGATAATTAACAGCTTACTAATATTTGTACATTATATATGATAAATATCCAGACTGGAACAGGGAGAATCCGTGCAGGTTGATAATTTACTCAAAATCCTTTTGGCTTTAGATCTTCTTACAAAGAGATAGAACAGTTCTACCGCAGGATGGTATTTAATTGCCTTGCAGTTAATCAGGATGATCATGTTAAAAATATTTCGTTTATTATGGATCGATCTGGTAAATGGACTCTTTCTCCGGCGTATGATATTACTTTTTCGTATAATCCTACGAATAAATGGCTTAGGGCACATCAGATGACGGTAAATGGAAAGACTCTGGGAATCGGCTTATCAGATTTGTTGGAAGCTGGTGACAAAATGGGAATCAAGGGACGACGTTGCAAGGATATCATTAGTGAGGTTGAAACGGCAATTTCCGGATTCTCGGTAATTGCAGAGCAGGTTCATATAAAAGAAAAGACCTATGAATATATCAATTCTATTATTACAGAGAATAAGGTTTTACAATAGTATAGTCGGATATAGAAGATTAAGGTGTTTTGTACGATATGACTCTCCGTGACAGCGAAAAACCCAAAAACGAAAATCCCGCTGTTGAACCACATAACACACTCGCCATGCCGACAAACTTTATTCGCAGAATGCTTGGATACTTTATTTTTGAAAAAAAGAAAACACCTGAAACCCAGTATTTATAAGGGCTTCAGGCGCTTCATACCAGCGTGCGTGAGAGGATTCGAACCCCCGACACCTTGGTCCGTAGCCAAGTGCTCTATCCAGCTGAGCTACACACACGTGTCGTTTTCACAACAACAGATATTGTAGGATAGAGAGGCACTTTTGTCAAGGCAAAACGGGGGTATAATATCATTCTTTTAAAAGAGCATCAAAACATATATAATTAAAAAGTGCGGTATAAAAATGCCGCGATTAAACAATCAAGACAACTAATGCAGGAGGAGAGTAATGAAGATAGCACTTATTAATGAAAACAGCCAGGCGGCTAAGAACGGTGTCATAGAGGCAGCACTTAAGAAAGTTGTTGAACCCATGGGACATGAGGTTGTAAATTACGGAATGTATACTGCAGAGGATGCTGTGCAGCTTACATATGTACAGATCGGAATTCTTGCATCAGTCCTTCTTAATTCCGGTGCGGCAGATTATGTTATAACAGGCTGTGGTACGGGTGAAGGTGCAATGCTTGCATGTAATTCTTTTCCGGGTGTTATTTGCGGACATGTCGAGGATGCACTCGATGCCTATACTTTTGCACAGATCAATGACGGTAATACGATAGCTATTCCTTTTGCCAAAGGATTCGGCTGGGGCGGCGACTTAAACCTTGAGTATATCTTTGAGAAACTCTTCTGCGAAGAGAGCGGACAGGGCTATCCCAGGGAGCGTGCGGTTCCGGAAAAGAGAAATAAGAAGATCCTTGATGAACTCAAAAAAGTAACATATCGTGACCTGTGTGATATTCTTCGCGAAGCCGACAGGGAGCTTGTTAAGGGAGCTTTGTCCGGAGAAAAGTTTGCGGAGTATTTCTATCCGGCATGCAAAGATGCACGTATAGCAGATACGGTCAAGGAGATACTTGCCTGATCATAACCAAAGCGTTTAGATTGAGCGGGGAGACGGATTCTTGAAGATCAGATCCCCGCTCTTTTTTTATAGAGGAGCATATGAAAGATTTAAAGACCATCGCAGAAAAAATAATAGAAAAAGAAAGGAAAGTCGCAAAAAGAAATGCCGATAAGATCCCGTATACTACCTCAACGCCTCACGTGTTTGATGACTGGTCGTCTGAGGATAAGATAAACTGGTGGACTAACGGATTCTGGGGCGGAATGATGTGGCAGCTCTATAATGCGACCCATGAAGACATATTTAAAGAAATCGCGATCAGTGTTGAAGATAAGCTTGATCGTGTACTGATGAGTCATATCGGTTTGGATCATGATAACGGATTTAAATGGCTTCCTACATCGGTGGCGCATTTCCGCCTGGACAATGATCACGAAGCATATAACAGAGCGATGCTCGCAGCCGGTAATCTGGCAGGAAGATTTAATGCCAATGGCTGTTTTATCCGCGCGTGGAACGATCCCGGAGATGGAAGTAAAAACACAACAGGCTGGGCTATAATAGACTGCATGATGAATCTGCCTCTTCTGTACTGGGCTTCGGAAAAAACGAAGGATCCCAGGTTTAAGGCGATCGCTGTCGCGCATGCTGATACCGCCATGAAGAATTTCGTTCGTGAGGATGGCTCGGTGAGACATATAGTGGAGTTTGATCCTGAAAACGGTGAATATGTACGTGACTACGGCGGACAGGGTATGGCGAGAGGATCTTCATGGACCAGAGGACAGTCATGGGCTCTGTATGGATTTACACTAAGCTATATCCATACCGGTAATGAAGATTATTTAAAAACTGCGATACGTATTGCGGACCGTTTTTATGAACGTATGCCCAAAGACAGGCTCATGCCCGTGGATTTTGACCAGCCCGCTGACAGCGCAAACTATGACTCGACGGCGGCTGCGATAGCGGCCTGTGGATTTATCGCCCTTTCCGATGTATGTAAAAATATTGAGACGGATGTGAGTGGAAAATCCGGTACTTACCGTGAGGCGGCGGAGAGACTTATCGGTCTGATAGATGAATTTGACTGTGATTATGATCCGGATCATGATGAACTTCTTACCATGTGCAGTGCGGCATGGAGCGATGAGAAGCACAATTTCCCGATCATATACGGTGATTATTTCTATATAGAAGCCATATGGAAGCTGACGGGTAACGAATTGTTCATTTGGTAGTTTGGAGGTATTCAGATGCCATATACACCTGCTTATACAGACTATGAACTGAGTCCCTATACGGGGCTTACCAGAAAAAGCTGGATAGACGCAGCTAAATGGATGCTTGGTCAGGTATTTGACAATATCCGTGATTTTAAGGATCCGGTCGTCATGCCAAGAACCGAGACCGTTATAACATATCCTCATGCCGAGTCGGAAGGTGTCTGGAGAAAAGCAGAAGAAAAGGCTGAAATATTCGAGGGCCTTACCCGTTCTCTTTTTATAGCGGCGCCTTTGATAAAAGACGATCCGGACCTTGTTTTAAACGGATACAGGGTAGCAGATTATTACAAAAGTCATATCTTACGTGTCTGTACTCCCGACGATCCCTTAAGCGTAGGGACTTATGAGGATCTTTATAAGATGACAGGGTGTACGGATCCTGTCAGACCGTTTCAGCAGACCGTTGAAAGCTGTGCGCTTGTCATAGGACTCTGGGAAAGCAGTGCAGCTATATGGGATACATATACTCAGGATGCAAAAGATACGATCGCTAAGTTTCTGACTTCATATGCGCACACTCCTACAGTTCCTCAAAACTGGCGCCTGTTTAATATGCTGGACATGGCTTTTCTTCATATGAATGGGTATGAAATAGACCGCGAGATCATGATGGATCACGCTCAGGCTATATTGGGATACTATGCCGGTGATGGGTGGTACAGGGACGGACACAGCTTCGATTATTATTCATGCTGGGCGTTTAATGTGTATGCACCTCTTTGGAATCTGTGGTACGGGTATGAGAATGCTCCGGCCATAGCCGCTAAATATGAAGAATACTCAAATGCCCTGATGGAAAACTATGCGAATTTCTTTGATAAAGACGGCTGGACCAATATGTGGGGCAGGAGCAATATCTATAGATTTGCATCAACAAGTTCATTTCCTGCAAATGCTTTTTTGAAAACACCTAAAGTAGATTATGGCCTGGCAAGAAGGATATGTTCGGGTTCTCTCTTACAGTTTACTACAAGAGATGATTTTTTGGCTAACGGAGTTCCGACCATGGGATTCTACGGGCAGTTTGCACCTCTTGTTCAGTGTTATTCCTGTGCGGAATCCCCGCTTTGGCTCGGCAAGGCTTTCATATGTCTGGATCTCCCCGAGGATCATCCATTCTGGACAGAAAAAGAAAATAATGGATCGTGGGAAGAAGACAATGGACTTGGATCCGCAGACCATAAGGTTACCGTGATATCACGTGACGGTCCGGGACTTTGCACGAGCAATCATAACGCAAACGGGACTACGATACTTCGTACCGGCAAGGTACTTAAAATGACCGGTGATATCCACGGTATGTGGAATTATTCAAAACTTGCATATAATACCAAATATCCATGGGAGGCGGCTCCGGAAGACACCGGATGCGAGTCTATGCAGTACCTTTTGACCGATCCGGTCACAAATAAGACCGAAAGGGCAAATATGACGCTTTGGGGCGGATTGAAAGAGGGAGTGCTGTATAGAAGACAGTTCTTTGATTACAGTCTTGAGGAAGAGTTCCACTGGGATCAGGCAATCAATCTTGCAGACTTTGATGTACCTTACGGTATTATGCGTGCAGACCGCATCAGATTATATAAAGAACCGGTAAATGTAACTTTGGGATCATATGGTTTCCCTGACAATAAAACCGTGATATTCAGAATGGAAGAGGATGGTGCAAAAGCCATCATCCTGAAAGGTGTTGACCGTTTGGGACGACTAAAACAGCTTGCCATGACCGTCTATGATGGATGGGAGGATCTGGATATTCAGGAAAACAAAGGCACTAATCCCGATTCCGAAAGCTCCCTGGTTATATATGCGTCAGCCTCATATAAAAAACTCTATGGCAGCGCAGAACCTTACGTGCTCATATCTCAGGTCATAACCAAAGAGTCACATGAGGATTTTGAGCATGATGAGATATTCCCCATAAAGGAGATCAAATATTCGGACCCTATGAATACAGGCGGCAGCGGACTTGTATCTGTTAAGATGAAAGACGGAGGTATACACGCCATTGACTATTCCGGTCTGGAAGGGCGGCTGATGATCTGAATAAAAAAATATTGCAGACAGCATTAAACAGGAGCCTTAAGGGCTTCTGTTTTATTGCAATAGTTTCTGCTGAGGGGTATAATTTAGAAGTTCGGGGCATATGTTTAGCCCATCTAAATAACTATTTAATCTACGATCGGAGGAAATCATGAGCAAGAATTTTGATGATCTGCTTTCCCGTGTTGAGAAATGCAGTAAGAAGAAACTGTCTGTTGCATGCGCACAGGACGAGGCAGTGTTGGAGGCAGTTAAAGCGGCTAAGGAGCGCGGTATCGCAGACTCCATATTGGTCGGAGACGAGGATGCCATTCGGGCCATTGGCGCTGAGCTTGGCATGAATATGGATGAATACGAGATAATTGATGAGAAAGATACTGTTGAAGCATCTCTTAAGGCTGTTTCACTTGTTCATGAAGGCAAAGCGGATATGTATATGAAGGGACTGCTCGATACCAAGACCTTCTTGAAGAGCGTGCTCAATAAGGAAGTCGGCCTTCGTACCGGTTCTCCTCTTTCACATGTATGCGTATTTGAGATAAAGGGTATAGACAGACTTCTGTTCCTTACAGACGTTGCATTCATGCCTTATCCGACACTTGAAGACAAAAAGTGGATCATTAAGTATACGGTAGATATAGCAAAGGCTTGCGGTGTAGATATGCCTAAGGTAGCGCCTCTTGCTGCTGTTGAAGTTGTAAATGAGAAGATGCCTGTAACGGTTGAAGCTGCGGAACTTACCAGATTAAACGAAGAGGGAGAGATCACAGGCTGTATAGTAGACGGACCTCTGTCCATGGATATAGCTTTGTATCGTGAAGCAGCCGAAGAAAAAGGCGCACTTGGACGTAAAGTAGCCGGCGATGCGGATATTCTCCTTTTCCCCGATATACATGCAGGAAACCTGGTTTATAAATCGATCGTCCATATGGCAGACATGAAAAACGGTAATATCTTAACCGGAACTAAGGCTCCCGTTATCTTAACATCAAGGTCCGATAATTGCGAGACCAAGGTTAATTCTATAGCACTTGCAGCTGTAGTTGCAGAATCGTTGAAGTAATTTGGAGGTGTATTTATGGCAATCAAATCCCTGATAATCAATCCCGGATCGACATCCACCAAGATCGGTGTGTTCGAGGACGAGACTCTTGTCTTTGATGAGACACTGCGTCATTCCACTGAAGAGATAGCACAGTTTGAGACCATAGTTGACCAGAAGGATTTCCGTAAGGATATTATCGTCAAATTCCTTGAATCCAAGGGTATGGACTTAAAAGAATTCAATGTAGTAGTAGGACGCGGCGGAATGTTAAAGCCCATTCCCGGCGGTACATATCCTGTAACGGATAAGCTTCTTGAGGACTTAAAGGTTGGTGTGAGCGGACAGCACGCATCCAATCTCGGAGGTATCCTTGCAAGAGAGATCGGAGATTCGATCGGTGTTCCTTCTTATATAGTAGATCCCGTTGTTGTTGATGAACTTGAACCTGCTTCAAGGCTTTCGGGAGTTCCCGAACTTCCCAGAGTATCCATTTTCCATGCTCTTAACCAGAAGGCCGTGGCAAGACGCTATGCTGCCGAGGTAGGCAAGAAATATGAGGATTTAAACCTGATCGTTGTTCATATGGGTGGTGGTGTATCCGTAGGTCCTCATAAACACGGCCGTGTTATAGACATTAACAATGCCCTTGACGGAGACGGTGCATTTTCTCCCGAGAGAGCGGGCGCAGTTCCGGTAGGGAGCCTTGTTAAAATGTGCTTTTCCGGTAAGTATACCGAGAAGGAAGTATATAAGAAACTTGTCGGAAACGGCGGATTCAATGCTTATGTGGGATCAAACGATATGCGTGACGTTGACAAGATGGTAGAAGAGGGCAACGCCGATGCAAAACTTGCAAGAGATGCATTTATTATGCAGATGAGCAAGGATATAGGTTCCATGGCCTGTGTTTTACAGGGCAAGGTTGACCGGATCATAGTTACCGGCGGAATCGCTTATGATAAGGTTGTTGTTCAGGCTCTTAAAGACAACTGTGAGTGGATCGCTCCTTTCACCGTTTATCCCGGAGAGGACGAACTCCTTGCACTTGCTCAGGGCGGACTCAGAGTCTTGAGGGGAGAAGAAAAACCCGGCGAGTATTGATCTTACCGGGCAAACTTAGGAGCCCGGCGACTTACCGGCAAACTTAGGAGCCCAGATATAAGACTTAAAGATGATCGGAGGCTGCATTGGGAGAGCATATAGCATATGGTGTGGATCTTGGCTGGATGAGTCAGCTCGAAGCCGAGGGCATAAAATGGGTTGATGATAACGGACAAAGGGTCGATCCTTTGATCGCTGCCCGCGATATGGGAGCAGATTCCGTAAGATTTCGCGTGTTCGTAAATCCCCCGAAGGATGCTCATTGGCAAAAAAAGGACGGCAGTATCTGTAAACTCGGATATTGTGACAAAGACCATGTTGTCAAGGACGCGGTCCGTGCCAAAGACGCAGGAATGAGAGTCATGATAGATTTTCATTACAGTGATCATTTTGCAGATCCTCAGTATCAGGATATTCCGGAAGCATGGGTGGACTCAGATGACCTTCCTTCTTTGGTAAAAGAGCATACGATGGATGTTCTTTTGGAACTAAAAGCAAATGATGTAACCCCGGAGTGGGTCCAGGTCGGAAATGAGATAAACCCCGGAATGCTTCTTCCCAAAGGAAGCATGAAGGATGAACCGGAAACCCTGGTTGCTTGTTTAAATGCCGGATATGAAGGTGTAAAAGAAGTCTTTCCCGATACCAGGGTCATAACTCATCTTGCGGGAATATCTGTTTCGAAGTGGTGTGAGTATTTCCTCGACCGGTTCTTTGAATACGGCGGGAAGACGGATATACTCGGTTTTTCACATTATCCGTATTGGTTTGATTATGGCATAGAAGCGGAGATTCCGGCCCTGTATCTTACCAAATACGCGGAGAGGTACCAAAAACCCGTGATGATATGCGAGGTTGGGGGAACGGCCACCAAGCCCGATGAATCATACGATCTGCTCGTAAACAGTATACGGGCAGTCAAGATGGTTCCTTATGATAAGGGACTTGGCATATTTTACTGGGAACCCGAAGCGGCGGGAGATGGCCTTCCGGATCAGTATCCGCTTGGCGCAGCAGTAACTGTTGCGCAAAATACTTTCAGTTACACCAGGGCGCTTACCGCGTACAGAGATTCCAAAGATATGAAGGCTTATGATGAAAGAGAGCATTTCAACGATGAAATGGATGTCTGAATAAGCAGCCAGGATATTGGATATAAACGAATAAATGCCTGAATATAAGGGGATGACGTGATGTCATCCCTTTTTTATTGAATAATGCTAAAAATTCGAATGATAAATTGAACAAACTGTATAATTGACGCAATTAGTCTGTGGTGTTATTCTTTTTTTATGCGGACAACCGATTGCGCAAAGAAAGAATCCCGATTTGAACAACAGGCGCAACTTCTTTTGTCCCGGTCTATAATAATCTGAATGTGAGGACGCTTACATGACAATAGATGATATCGCTAGAGAACTGAATATATCCAAGACCACGGTTTCCAGAGCAATATCCGGCAAGGGCAGGATATCCGAATCGACCAGGGGCAGAGTCATGGCTTATATCAATGAGATCAACTACCGTCCCAGCGCAATTGCGCAAAGTCTTGCAACATCCAAGACTATGAATATCGGTTTTGTGATGCCTGATGAATCGGATGTTATGGATATGCCTTTTTTTCAGACGTGTATATGGGGTGTTACTACCATGGCGGCACGTATGGACTATGATGTGTTTGTTTCCATGGTCAGTGCTTCCGATATATCAGGTCTGGTACGACTTGTGGAAAACCACAAGGTAGATGGACTGATCCTTGGCAGGACATATACTCATGACAAGGCAATAGCTTATCTTACGGAGAAAAAGGTCCCGTTTGTCACGGTAGGTTCGACAGATGTTCCGGGAGTTGTACAGGTAGATAATGACGACAGGGGTGGATGCACGGACCTTACAAGCCTGCTTTTACTTAAGGGACTTAGGAAACTTGCACTTGTAGGCGGCGATTCGACTTATGTGGTCAATAATAATCGCCTTATGGGATTTTTGGATGGATATGCACGGGCAGGGATGACTCCGGACCAAGATCTTATACATATGAATGTCAGTGGAATGTACATGATCGAGAAAACGGTCAAAGAACTGCTGGAACAGCGTGTTGACTGCATTATAGGCATGGACGATTCGATATGCAATGCGATCTTGACTAATTTAGTCAAGATGCATATCAAGATACCGGATGACATCAAAGTTGCTTCATTTTTTAATACATCGATACTTGATCATAACCAGCCTTCGATCACATCTCTTAAATACGATGTGGCAAAACTTGGCATGACAGCATGCGAAACGCTGTTCGGGATCATAGACGGCAGAAGCGTTAAGCAGCAGACCCTCATGAATTATGAGGTTTTGATGAAAGAGAGTACACAGCTTAAATAATAGATACTACGACAGATCAAGGAGGTAATATGGAAAAGTTTATTGTAAACATCATCCATCGCCCGGAAATGGTACCTGAGTATGCAGAAAAGGTTACCGGACATGGAAAATCCGAAGATATCGGAAGAAAAAGTCTGCTTACCGAAAGCCTGGATATATTTAAGTTCCAGCAGGATACGGCTCACAAAAACGGTTTAAAGACTACTATTCAGATGACATATGCGAGTCTTTTTAACGAAGAGGCAGTCTCGATCGCAAAAGAACATCATGAGAAATACGGTGATGAGATAGCCCTTTCTCTTTTGGGTCTTCCATGTAAGGAATTCAGGGAAAAATATAAGACCAAGGACTTCTGCATATGGATGTTTTCTATGGAAGATAAGAAGTCCATAGTTGATGATGTTTTTGGCAAGTTTAAAGATATCTTCGGATATTATCCCGAATCCACAGGATCCTATTATATGGACGCTGAACTGGTCAATTACATCAAGGAAACATATCCCGGTGTAAAATGTGCCGTTGCAACATGCTGGGAAGAAGGTCCCAAAGCTTATCATACCTGCAATAACTCGTGGTATACGCTTATGGACGGCGGTCCGTGGAATCCCTGGATCCCTTCCAAACAGAATATTCACGCACCGGCTGCAAACGAGCAGGAGGATTCGGGAATAGTTGCGATACCGCATCTTTCCAGAGACCTGATCGCATGCTATGACGGTAACGGATCAAACTTCGGTACTCATCCTCAGAATGTGTTAAGGGGCATGATCTATGATACCAAGACCTGGGAATATCCTTATCTGTACAACCTGATCGATCAGTACAGAGACCTTGAAAAATATAACAACGGATTTGCCTACAACATGATGTTTGTCGGCCCCGGCTGGCTTAACAAAATGGGACGCTGGGAATGCCCCTACGAACTATTAAAGAAGTCGTACGAGGACGGAATGGCTTATTACGGCAAACTTAAGAAAGAGGGCAAACTCGATGACATGACAATGTCTGAGTTTGCAGATCATTTCCGCAAAAAGAAGACTTATACCGAGCCTGAATGTGCTCTGTGGCGTGACATCTTATACGGATCGGAGAAGCAGCTGTTCTGGTACTGCGATCCTTATATGAGAGCTTGTATAAACATGTATCAGGGTGGAGCGCTCGTTGACCTCAGACCTTATGCGGCCAAGCTTAACTGGCCTGTAGGCATCGGGACTCCGCACGTACAGGATGCTTCATATCCTTTCCTGATCCAGGAAAAATACAGAGCAGGGTATTTTACTCACTATGCAGGCGAAGGAACGATAAGATCGGCCAAGCTTGTACATAACGGAGAAGAAGTCGATCTGGCGCTGTGCAGAACATCGGCACAGTTCTCCGAAGAAAAGATCCAAGAAGGCAAAAAGAAACGTATCCTTACCCTTAAGCCGGTAGAGATAGAGTTCGAAGACCTTACCATGGAACTTCAGACGAGGATCATATTTGCCGAAGATACGGGTGAGATAACGTATGAGAGAGAAGCCCTCTCCATGAGTGATCCTTCGGCGGAAGTGACACTCAACGAATATATGGTTGCGTGTTACGGAACCACTGAATATCCCGAGGATATGACGTCTCTGACCTTGAATATAGAGGGCCCTGAGGGAAAACGCAGCATAGATTATGCATATAAATGCAGAGAAGATGAAATGAAGGGTGCAGCGTCTGTATCCTGCATTCTTCCCCCGGTAGAGACCAAGGTTTCCATGGGTTGCGCAGATAATAGCGCAACTGGTTACATAAGAGAGGGATATGCTTTCTCTCCGATGTTTACACTGGGATATACAACACAGATCAAGGATAAGGAGGTAGTGTCGACATGGCTCAGGCTGGAAAAGGCAGATTAAACTACAGATGTCCGTCCTGTTTCTTAAGAGACCTGGATATCGATATGTTCTATGACAAGGAAAAAGACGAGTATTACTGCATTCGCTGCCAGTATTCAGGCACCGAAAAAGACATCCTTGAGAAGAACGAAATGATACGTTTCAGATACCGTGACATGTATAAGCGCTTTACTGATTTTAACGTTAATTTATAAAAAATGCACAAATTTCAGTTGCGCATATAGTTAAAAAAATATAGTTGACAGAGATTGAGCAACTTGTTAAACTGACAACGTAGACAATCGGTTGCGCAAATAAAAATAAACGTGTACCGTTTGTTATATAGAAGATCACAATTTATTACTTTTAACTTATCAGGAGGAGAAATCATGAAAATGAAAAAGTTAGTAGCACTCATTGCTACGGCAGCCATGACGATGTCTCTCACCGCATGCGGAGGCGCTGCAACAGAAACAGCACCCGCTGAGGACACCGCAGCTGCTGAGACAACAGAGGCAGCAACCGCTGAGGATACTGCAGCAGCTGAGACAACAGAGGCAGCACCCGCTGAGGATACTGCAGCAACTGAAGAGTTTGATTACGGCTCGGGTTCCATCACAATTTGGGCAGCTGATAATGTAGTAGATCTTACACAGCAGCTTGCTGACAAGTTCATCGCTGACAAGGGCGTTGATTACACAGTAGTAGTTGAAGCTTGCGGTGAAGGTGATGCAGCTTCCAATATGATAACAGACGTTGAAGCCGGCGCAGATATCTACGGTTTCGCACAGGACCAGTTAGCACGTCTTGTTGCAGCAGGCGCACTTCAGCCTCTTAATGCTGAGTTTGGTGACTGGGTAACAGCTAACAACGATGCAGGCAGCGTAAATGCAGCAACAGCAGGTTCTACAATATACGCATTCCCGCTCACATCCGATAACGGATACTTCTTATATTATGATAAGAGCGCCGTTACCGATCCTTCAAGCCTTGAGAAGATCCTTGAGGACTGCGAAGCAGCAGGCAAGAACTTCTACTTCGATGCAGACTCTGCTTGGTATAATGCAGCATTCTTCTTTGCAACAGGAGCAAATTGTACATTCGAAACAGATGATGCAGGTGCTTTCACAGGAACAACAGCAAGTTATGCTTCGGACGCAGGTCTTGTAGCTTACAAAGCAATGATCAATATGATCGAGTCTCCTATCTTCGTAGACGGTTCGGCAGCAGGCGAAGCAACTAACGTAGGTGCTATCGTTGACGGTACTTGGGATTCAAGTGCACTTCAGGAGATCCTTGGTGACAACTATGCATGTGCTAAGCTTCCTTCTTTCAAGGGTTCTGACGGAAAAGATTATCAGCTTTCAGGATTTGGCGGATTCAAGCTTATGGGTGTTAAGCCTCAGACAGAAGGTGGAAAACTTAAACTCTGCTATGAACTCGCACAGTATCTCTCAGATACAGATGCTCAGCTTGAAAGATTCAACGCTCAGGGTTGGGGTCCTTCAAACGTAGCAGCTCAGGCAGATCCTGCAGTTAAGGCAGACCCTGCACTTTCAGCTCTTGCAGAGCAGCTCGCATTCACTATCCCTCAGGGACAGTATCCCGGAGAATGGTGGGATCTTGCAGGAGCACTCGGCAAAGATGTTGAGTCAGGTACGATCACTTCTTCATCATCCGATGATGATCTGATGGCTGAACTTAAGATCCATGACGATGGATGCCAGAGTTACATCCAGTAATATGACTTGTTGGCGGAGGGAGTTGATCGCTCTCTCCGTCTTTTAATTTTCTCATGGGGAGATAGACTATGAACAAGATCAAAGAATTCTTCAAATGGATAGGAAATGATCTGGCTGAAATAGGACGGACATTTAAGGATGGCGATTGGAAGACTCGCGTCTCATATCTCATCATGGGATTCGGTCCGGCTGCCAGAGGACTCGTGCTTAGGGGCGTTGCTTTTTTTGCGGTTGAGGTTCTCTTCATATGGTATATGGTGGGCTTCGGCTGGCAGTATTTGACCAAACTTCATAATCTTGGTGATACGGAGACCCATATGGATCCCGACACCTTTGTTACCGTATACGGAGACAACAGTTTCCTTATTCTTTTGTACGGTATATTAAGCTTCATCCTGCTTCTCGCATTCATTCTGGTATGGCGTATGAATGTCAGGGAAAACAGAAATGAGGAACTGAGATTAAAATGCGGCAGATCTTTAGGATCCAATAAAAAAGATCTGTACTCTCTGATAGACGAAAACTTTGATAAGACGCTTCTTGCATTACCTTGTCTTGGCATATTCCTTTTTATGGTACTGCCTATAATCTTTATGATATGCATAGCGTTTACCAATTATGATGCTACACATCAGGCTCCTTCAAAACTCTTTACATGGGTAGGACTGGAGAACTTTAAGAACCTGTTTTCATTTGGGTCCGGCGGATTTGGTAAGACATTCATTACAGTCCTGACCTGGACTCTTGTGTGGGCTTTCTTTGCAACGTTCCTTACTTATTTTGGCGGTATGGCAGTGGCTATACTTATTAATAAGAAGGGCATTAAATTCAAAAAACTCTGGAGAACGATCCTGGTAATGACGATCGCGATCCCTCAGTTCGTATCGCTGCTTTATGTTTCCAAAATGTTTGCGGCAGACGGACTTATAAATTCATACCTTATTAAATGGGGCCTCGTAAATTCCCCGGTACCTTTCTGGAACAATGCTATGTATGCGAGGATACTTATAATAGTACTAAACCTCTGGGTAGGTATTCCCTATGTAATGCTGATCTGTACGGGACTTCTTATGAATATTCCCGAGGATCTGTATGAGTCTGCCAAGATAGACGGCGCAAATGCATGGCAGACCTTCCGTAAGATAACTCTTCCGTATATGCTTTTCGTTACAGGACCTTACCTGCTTACAAGCTTTACGGGTAATTTAAATAACTTCAATGTCATTTATCTTTTGTCAAAAGGCGAACCGAAATCGGTTCAGCTTACCGGCGCGGCAGGATATACAGACCTGCTCGTCACATGGCTGTACAAACTGACTATTCAGTCGAGTAACTATCGTATGGCAGCTGTTTTGGGTATCATGGTATTCATCGTGGTATCGGTGGTGTCACTTATCGTATACAGCTTCCTGCCTTCAGTCAGAGATGAGGAGGGATTCCAATAATGAGTAAATCACGTAAAATTAGCAATTTCTTTGCATATCTGGTTTTGATCGTGATGAGCGTGGTATGGTTATTCCCGTTTGTCTGCATCATCCTGCAGAGTTTCAGGTCCGCTACCGGTGAGTATGGCGGAATGGTTAATTATCTTGTACCTAAAGTTTTTTCATTGGATAATTATATCTGGCTTTTTGGCAATGAATCCAAGTTCGTACACTGGTATGCAAATACTCTTACGATAGCGATCTTTGTTTCGATAGGACAGACCATCATGGTACTCATGGTGTCATATGCATTGTCGCGTATGAGATTTAAAGGACGTACGCTTCTTATGAGATTCTGGCTGATACTTGGTATGTTCCCCGGATTCCTTACCATGATCTGCTTATACTTCCTGCTTAAACTTTTCGGACTCACACAGGAAGGCGCAGTTCCCGGACTTATCCTTATAGGCGTGGCCAGTTCAGGTATGGGATATTATGTCTGTAAGGGTTACTTTGATACGATCCCGAAGTCGCTTGACGAAGCTGCAAGAATAGACGGAGCTTCAAGAGCGCGAGTTTTCTTTAACATGATTATTCCGCTTTCAAAGCCCATCATCATATATACGGCCCTGGTTGCATTCATGGCACCCTGGTGCGATTATGTATTTGCATCTTATGTGGCATTTGGAAACACGGACGGATACAACGTTGCGGTCGCTTTGTACAACTGGGTGAATACGGCTGATTATCAGGGGTATTTTACCAGGTTCTGCGCAGGCGGTGTGTTGGTAGCCATACCCGTAACGATACTCTTCATGTGCCTGCAGAGGTACTATGTTGAGGGAGTTACCGGAGGAGCAGTCAAAGGCTGATCGATGAAAAGCAGATTATTAAGTTTGATCCTGATAACTTGTATGATTACAGGCTGCGGTGCACAGACATCGCAGCCTGCATCTGCGTTGCAGGAAAAGCCGGATGAGCAGGAATCCTCCATAGAGGAGAGTGCACCTGAAAACGAATTATCCGAAACGATCCCTGAATATGTTTATGAACCGAATATCATAGATGATAATTACAGAAATTATTATGAGATCTTTACAGGCTCGTTTTGTGACAGCAACGGGGATGGATCGGGAGACTTAAATGGAATAACGTCGAAGCTTGACTATATATCCGGACTTGGCTGCAACGGTATCTGGCTTACTCCGGTCATGGCAGCACCTTCTTATCATAAATATGATACGACGGACTATTACAGCATTGATCCTGCTTTTGGCACCAATGAAGACTTTAAGGCACTGGCCGATGCGTGCCATGACAGGGGGATCAGACTGGTCATAGATCTTGTGATCAATCATTCATCTTCCGAACATCCATGGTTTACAGAGGCCTGTGATTATCTTAGAAACCTGCCCGAAGGCGCCGACCCTGCCCCTGAAGAATGCCCTTACGTTGATTATTATCATTTTTCCAAAGAAAGATCCGATTCGTATTGTGAAGTCTCCGGAAGTAACTGGTACTATGAGGCTGTATTTAACTACACACAGCCGGACCTTAATTTATATAATGAAGAACTTATTACGGAACTTAAAAGTATAGCTGCTTTTTGGATAGATCTGGGATGCGACGGATTCAGGATGGATGCTGCGATGCATTATGATGATGAGTCGTCTTCATATAATATTGATTTTTTGAAGGATTACTATTCATATTGCCTTAGTCTGGATCCTGACTTTTATATGGTATCGGAGGTGTGGGCTCCCGAGAAGGTCATAGCAGAGTATTATCTAAGCGAAACGCCGAGCTTCTTTAATTTTGATGTTGCGGATGCCGAAGGCAAACTTATCCGTGCCGGAAGGGGAACGTTAAGCGCAGAGAAATTCGTAAATGCTTGTCTTAACTATGAGACAGTGTACGGAAATGTAAATCCGGACTATATAGATGCTCCTTTTATAACAAATCACGATATGGGACGTGTTGCTAACGCCGTTATGAGCGATCCTGTGACGCTTAAGATGACGGCGGGGCTTTTGCTTACGATGAGCGGATCTCCGTTTATATATTACGGTGAAGAAATTGGGATGAAGTCCAAGGGAAAGGCGGATGAGAATAAGCGGCTGCATATGAACTGGTCAAATACCGATCCCACAGGTATATGTAACGATCCTGAAGGAGCGGATAAAGATATAGAGCAGAGTTTTCCTCCGGCTGATGAGCAGATAAATGATCCGGATTCTATTCTTTCTTATTATAAAGAAGCATTGGAGATCAGAAATGCGTTTCCGGAAATAGCCAGAGGTAAGATAGATATATGTGAGGGCCTGACGAAAGATGATCTTGCCGTCATAACCAAAACGTGGCAGAATGAAACCATAGCGATCGTATATAATACTTCTGATGATATACAGAGTGTTGAAATGGACACTTCGGAAATTGAAGGAATGGTATTATCCGGAGAACTAAATGCGGTTACGCCTTTGGCCGATGGCAACACGACGGATGGACAGGGAGTGTCAGGCAATAAATCATACTGTTATATAGAGGGAACATTTCTTCACATTCCGGCAAAAACTATTGTATTTCTGAAGTAAAACACAATTTTTCTGATAATGATAACAATTTTCTGAAAATTTCTGAAAAAATTTCGAAAAAACTATTGCAATTAATCTTAGGATATGTTACATTTACCCTAAGTAAATGGATAACCAGCGCTATCAGTATCTCCATTTACAGGTAAATCGGTATATCGTTCCGGTTAGAATCCCCGACGGATACGGGGATCAGAGGATGATATAAGAGCTGCCGCACATTCACGGAAGAAAGGAGGGGCAGTCGTTATGGCTAATAATATTGCTATACTTAACAATATCCATAATTTCTATTTATCGACGTACGCTGATAAGTCTAATTCGCCGTACGATACGCACAAGAAGTCTGAACTTCGAAGCGTATATAATTCGATAGTCAAGATCAATAAAGACTCACCTCTCTATATTCTGGATAATTCCGATGAAGGTCGTGAATATGTTGTTGGCTTAAAAGAGAATGCAAGGGCTCTTAAGAATACTATTGCTTCCGTCGGTGGCATGGATGAAGAAGATATTCTTAATAAGAAGACCGCGGATTCGACCGATGAGTCGGTAGCTGTAGCCAAGTTCATAGGTGATCTTGATGACGATTCATCTGCGCCCGAGTTTGATATAGAAGTTAAGCACCTTGCTTCACCGCAGGTTAATCTGGGAAGATTCCTGACTGATGATGAGCCTGTTGATCTTCCTGCAGATACATATTCGTTTGATGTAAATATTAATGACTTAAGATATGAGTTCCAGTTTAATATCAAGAATACCGATACTAACCGTGAAGTTCAGGAACGTCTCGGAAGACTTATCAATAATTCACAGGTTGGTCTCAATGCGGAAGTGATAAGCGATGAAGCCGGAGAAAAGTCATACCTTAGAGTCGAATCACTGGCTACGGGTACCAAGAACGGATCCGGAGAACTGTTCAGGATCAGTGATGAGGATTCATCAAAGGCATCGGGCGCTGTTGAGTATTTTGGAATAGATTACACATCCAGGTTTGGAACCGATGCGGAATTTACCATAAACGGTGAACCGAGAAATGCTTCCAGCAATAACTTTACAGTCGGCAAAGTATATGAGCTTACTCTTAAAGGAGTCAGTCCCGAAGGCGAGCAGACTCATATAGGTGTAATGACAGACGTTGAGTCGATGACAGAGAATCTGAACACTCTTATCGGCGGATACAACGATTTCATCAAGTCTGTGGCAGAATTTTCGGATACACATCCTATTTCCGCAAGACTGGTTAACGAAATGAGCTCCATAAGCCGTGCTTATGCAGATACATTGACATCGGTAGGCGTTAATCTGAATATGGATGGAAGTCTTGAACTCGACCGTGAAGGATTTAAACAGGCAGTAAGAGACGGCGAGGCTGAAGGTGCAGCTTCATCGATCAAGTCATTTGCCAATTCACTTCTTGATAAGGCTAATCAGGTGGCACTTGATCCTATGACATATGCTGACAAAACGGTAGTTGCATATAAGAATCCCGGGAAGACATTTGTTTCGCCTTATACCACGAGTTCATATTCGGGACTTTTGTTCAACAGTTACTGCTGACGTTCGGACGTAAATGGCCGGACGTCTTTTTTTGCCATTAATTAAACACAAAAGTCCTTGACGATACCCGGGATATATGATACATTTATTGAGCGCAAAAGAGTTAGGCTCTTTTTTTTGTGCTTTTCTTTTGCGTTTCGTTTTATATGAATACGGAGGAATCAGATATGCGTACTAAGATTACACTGGCTTGTACCGAATGTAAGAACCGCAACTACAATACGACCAAGGAAAAGAAGAATCATCCCGATCGTATGGAAACCAAGAAATATTGCAGATTCTGCCAGAGACATACTCTGCATAAAGAGACCAAGTAATCACCGTTTGTGAAGAAAGGAGAAACTATGTCTGAGAACAGTAGTGAAACCAAAGTCAAATTCTTTGACGGTGTAAAAGCGGAATTCAGAAAAATTACCTGGCCGGATCCGACATCACTTGCAAAGCAGACAGCAGCTGTCATTGTTATTTCCGTGATAGTCGGCGGTCTTATAGCTGTGCTTGATATGGTATTCCAGTATGGTTTCAACTTCATCAGTTCTATAGGCTGATATCTTTTACAATGTGGAGGAAAACATGGCTGAAACAGAAGCTAATTGGTATGTAGTGCACACCTATTCCGGTTACGAGAATAAAGTTAAAGCTAATATTGAGAAGACCATAGAGAACCGCCACCTTGAAGAAGAGATTCTTGAAGTAAGGGTTCCGATGGAGGATGTATCCGAAATGAGAAACGGGGTTCGCAAGGCCGTTCAACGTAAGATGTTTCCCGGATATGTTCTTATAAATATGGTCATGAATGACGACACATGGTATGTGGTTCGTAATACCAGGGGAGTTACCGGATTTGTCGGCCCCGGATCCAAACCCGTACCGCTTACCGAAGCTGAAATGAAACCCCTCGGCATCAAAATGGATAATGTATCCGTTGATTTCGGAGAGGGCGATATGGTAGCTGTAGTAGCGGGCGTTTGGAAGGATACCGTTGGTGTTGTTCAAAAAATGGATATGGCAAAACAGACAGCTACTCTGAATGTAGAGCTCTTTGGACGTGAAACTCCTGTCGAGATCAGTTTTGCCGAAATGAGACGTATGGTATAACTCCATACATTAACAGTGATCTGTACGTCCGGGAAACCGGCGTTTAGATAAGTGGGAGTTCCCGGTAGTCGGGGGCGCCAATCACCACAACCATTAGGAGGTTAAAATAATGGCAAAGAAAGTAGAAGGCTACATTAAGTTGCAGATTCCCGCCGGCAAAGCAACACCGGCACCCCCTGTTGGACCGGCTCTCGGCCAGCACGGAGTTAACATCGTTGAATTCACCAAGCAGTTCAACGCAAAGACAGCAGATCAGGGCGATGTCCTTATTCCTGTTGTCATCACTGTATACGCTGACAGAAGCTTCAGTTTTATCACTAAGACTCCTCCGGCTGCAGTCCTTTTGAAGAAGGCTTGCAACATTCAGTCAGGTTCGGGTGTACCGAATAAGACAAAGGTTGCTACCATATCCAAGGATAAGGTCAGAGAGATCGCCGAGACCAAGATGCCCGATCTTAACGCTGCAAACATCGAGAGTGCTATGAGCATGATAGCAGGTACCGCACGCAGCATGGGTATCGTAGTGGAAGATTGATAGGAGGACAGTGACATGAAGCATGGTAAGAAATACAATGAGGCTGCCAAACTGGTAGATCGTACAGTATACTATGAGCCCAATGACGCTGTGGCTCTGGTTAAGAAGACAGGCATTGCAAAGTTTGACGAAACCGTAGAAGTACACATCCGTACAGGCTGCGATGGACGTCATGCAGAGCAGCAGGTAAGAGGCGCCGTAGTACTTCCCAACGGAACAGGTAAGAGCGTACGCGTACTTGTTTTTGCAAAGGGTGAGAAGGCTACAGAGGCTGAAAATGCAGGTGCTGATTATGTAGGAGCTGAAGACCTTATCCCGAAGATCCAGAATGAGGGATGGTTTGAGTTCGATGTTGTAGTAGCTACTCCTGATATGATGGGTGTTGTAGGACGTCTTGGTAAGGTTCTCGGACCTAAGGGACTTATGCCCAACCCTAAAGCAGGTACTGTAACAATGGATGTTTCCAAGGCTATTGCAGATATCAAAGCCGGTAAGATCGAGTACAGACTTGACAAGGCAAATATCATTCATTGCCCTATCGGAAAAGTATCATTCGATGAAGATAAGCTTCAGGAAAACTATACAGCACTTATGGATGCAATACTTAAGGCTAAACCCTCAGCGCTTAAAGGCCAGTATTTAAAGAGCGTATCGCTCTCAACTACAATGGGCCCCGGCGTAAGAGTTTCAACAGCTAAGTACTCATAAGATCCGATGATCAAAGCCCCCGACAGAAGTCGGGGGTTTATTTTTTGCTAACGATGTCTTTTCTGTACTGATCCGGCAGACTTGATTAGATTATTTCTATACTATATACTCAATATATGGTGTCTTCAGGTAACAACAACTACAATAAACAGTATCCCGAAAAAAAGAAAACGAACTATGCCGCTTTGTTTCTTATAACTCTTGTCGCGGTGGTGGGAGTCGGAGTGGTTTTTTTTGTAATATACGGATTTGCTACCGGAAGGATCGGAAACAATTCAAAGACGGCGGCTGATGCGGCAGAACTTAACGAAATGGCTCAAAGTGACGGGAACGGAAATGACCTTGGCGGGGAGTATTCGGGAAGAGAGCCGATAAGCGACGATGATCCGGCAGTTCTTAGTGCATCCCAGGGAAAAAAGGATAATGGGCAGGATACAAGTGATGCTCAGGCTGAGACTGACACCGACGGTTCATATAAGAGCCGTTATAGCGGAGTGTATGAGCGATACGGAGATGATCTTGACGATCCCGAATATCTGGCGGCCAATAACATAATTGTTATGGATTCCAGAGACAGCGACGAGTCTAATGTTTCTCTGACATTTGGCGGAGATATCCTTTTTGATGATGAATATGCCGTGACTGCAACGCTGCTGCAAAACGGAGGGAATATTTCATCCGGTATAGATCAGGGGCTTTTAGACATGATGCACTCATCCGATATCACCATGGTCAACAATGAATTTCCTTATACATACGGCGGAACCCCGACAGAAGGCAAAACCTATACATTCCGTGCTGATCCCGACAAGGTTCACTGGCTAGACGATATGGGAGTAAATGCCGTGGGTATAGCCAATAATCATGCCTTCGATTTCGGTGAACAGGGCTTTTTGGATACCCTTACAACGCTCGAAGAGGATAATATGCCTTATTGCGGAGGAGGGCGAAATATTAATGAGGCTTCTGCTCCGTTGTATTTTGTTGTAGACGACATAAAGATAGGAATAGTAGCAGCCACACAGATAGAGAGACTGGATAATCCGGATACAAGGGGAGCAACAGATGCTCTTCCGGGGGTTTTCAGATGCCTTAACCCCGACAGACTGCTATCGGTGGTATCTGACATGGGTAACAAATGTGATTTTGTTGTCGTGTTCATTCACTGGGGAACCGAGTCAACGAACGAAATTGACTGGCTGCAACAGGATCAGGCTCCCAAACTTGCCGATGCCGGGGCGGATCTTATCATAGGCTCGCATCCGCATGTGCTTCAGCCGATAAGCACTACTAAGGGGGTTCCGGTCGTATACAGCCTGGGTAACTTCTGGTTTAATTCCAAAGAACTTGATACCTGTCTTGTGCAGGCAAATCTGGATGCTTCGGGACTTAAATCCCTTCGGTTTATCCCCTGCCGTCAGGTCGGATGCCGGACATATCCGGCCGCCGGGGAGGAATATACAAGGATCATAAATGATATGCGTGCCATGTATGGCTCTGCCGCTATAGGCGATGACGGGGTTATTTCTTATTAATTTGTGATAACATTGGGGCTTGACATTAATACGGGCGCGTGATATTGTATCAAAGGTTATAAAACCATGCCGAAGACAGCAGGTACCAAAGCGACTGTGTCGCATGAAGGTGTAAGCGAAGCGCCTGCCGAGGAATGAGTTATTTTAGACTTAGTACTCCTGTCTTTGGACGGGAGTTTTATTTTTGCCTGCCAAGTGCGGCATACGATATAACTCTTTCGGCAATTATATTAAGAAGGAGGAAAAGAAATGGCAAAGGTTGAATTAAAGAAACCTATCGTGGATGAAATCTCTGCGAACATTAAAGATGCCCAGTCAGTTGTACTTGTAGACTATCGTGGTCTTACGGTTGACGAGGACACCAAGCTTCGTAAGGAACTCCGCGAGAACAATGTAACTTACAAAGTGTACAAGAATACCTTTATGAACTTTGCATTCAAGGGCACCGATTTTGAAGGCCTTGCACCTTATCTTGAGGGTCCCAGTGCTATAGCGATCTCAACAGAAGATGCTACCGCACCTGCAAGAGTGCTTTCCAAGTTTGCAAAGACAGCACAGGCACTTGAAATCAAAGCCGGTGTTGTGGAAGGTACAGTATACGATGCTAAGGGTATTGAGGACATAGCAAAAGTTCCTTCAAGAGAAGAACTTCTCTCCAAGATGCTTGGCAGCTTGAAGTCCCCTATCTCGAACTTCGCACGTGTTCTCAACCAGATAGCCGAGAAGGGCGGAGCAGGATCCTGCGAGCCTGCTGAAGAAGCAGCAGCACCCGCTGAAGAAGCAGCAGCACCCGCCGAGGAAGCGGCAACAGCCAAAGAAGCACCCGCCGAGGAAGCGGCAGCAGCCAAAGAAGCACCTGCCGAAGAAGCACCCGCCGAGGAAGCAGCAGCAGCTGAAGAAGCTCCCGCGGAATGATCGATTAAGTAACTAATATATTTAGGAGGAAAAAATAATGGCAAAGATGTCCACACAGGAATTTATAGATGCAATTAAAGAGCTCTCTGTACTTGAGCTCAATGATCTTGTAAAAGCATGCGAAGAAGAGTTCGGTGTTTCTGCAGCAGCAGGTGTTGTAGTTGCAGCAGCAGGAGCAGGCGATGGCGGCGCAGCAGCAGAAGAGAAGAGCGAATACGATGTTGAGCTTACCGAAGTTGGTGAGAACAAGGTTAAGGTTATCAAGGTTGTTCGTGAAGCTACAGGCTTAGGTCTTAAGGAAGCTAAAGACCTTGTTGACAGCGCTCCCAAGGTTATCAAGGAAGCAGCAAGCAAGGAAGAAGCTGAAGAGATCAAGACTAAACTTGAAGCTGAAGGCGCTAAGGTTACTCTTAAGTAATCAAATCTATCAAAAAGATTTTCTCGGGGATGCATCTTAAGCATCCCCGATATTCTTAATAAATTCAAAATTTTTATATTCATTAATATTTTCCTTGACGTTATATAGTGTTTGCGATACAATGGATGATGCGCCATTATGGGTGAGGTATGCTCTTTTGCGCCCAAAAATGGCTCAAAATAAGAAAAACGGGGTGATTTGTCAATGGAGAAAAACAGGATACATCCGGTGACCGCAGGCAAAAATCTACGTATGACCTATGCTAAGCAGAGGGAAGTACTTGAGATGCCCAATCTGATAGAAGTTCAGAAGAACTCCTACAGATGGTTTCTGGAAGAAGGTTTGAAAGAGGTGTTTGATGACATCTCTCCGATTTCCGACTATAGCGGCCGCTTGAGTCTGGAATTCGTTGACTATGAGTTATGCGAAGATGACGTCAAGTATTCTATTGAGAAATGCAAGGAACGTGATGCTACCTATGCTGCTCCCATGAAGGTGAAGGTTCGTCTTATAAACAAAGAGAACGACGAGATCACCGAACATGAGATATTTATGGGCGATCTTCCGCTTATGACCGAGACCGGTACTTTTGTGATCAACGGTGCCGAAAGAGTCATAGTATCACAGCTTGTCAGATCACCCGGCATATATTATTCGATAAGCCATGACAAGATCGGTAAGACTCTTTATTCATGTCAGGTTATTCCCAACAGAGGTGCCTGGCTTGAGTATGAGACCGATTCGAGTGATGTGTTCTATGTTCGTGTGGATCGTACACGTAAGGTTCCTGTAACAGTACTTATCCGTGCAATGGGTGTAGGTACTAATGACGAGATCAGGGAACTCTTTGGTGACGAGCCCAAGATCGAAGCTACCTTTGCGAAGGATCTTTCCGAAAATTCCCAGGAAGGTCTGCTTGAATTATATAAGAAGATACGTCCCGGCGAGCCCTTAAGCGTTGAAAGCGCAGAGAGCCTTGTTAACGGTATGTTCTTTGATGCAAGAAGATATGACCTTGCAAAAGTCGGCAGATACAAATTCAATAAAAAACTGATGTTCAGAAACCGTATAGCAGGACATGTTCTCGCAGAGGACGTCGTTGATGCTACTACCGGTGAGATCATTGCAACAGCGGGTGAGACTGTCTCACGTGAACTTGCAGACAGGATACAGAATGCTGCAGTTCCCTCTGTGACTGTTCAGACAGAAGAACGTAATGTTAAAGTACTGTCTAACCTTATGGTTGATATTACCAACTTTATCGAATGTGAGCCGAAGGAACTCGGGGTCACAGAACTTGTTTATTATCCCGTGCTTCGCCAGATAATTGAGGAATATGCAGAAGATCCCAACGGTCTTGCGGAAGCTATCCAGTCAAATATTCACGAGCTTATCCCGAAGCATATAACCCGTGAAGACATACTTGCCAGCATTAATTACAATATGCATCTTGAGTATGGCGTAGGAAATGATGACGATATCGATCATTTGGGAAATCGTCGTATCCGTGCTGTCGGCGAGCTGCTCCAGAACCAGTATCGCATTGGTATGTCAAGACTTGAGAGAGTCGTACGTGAGCGCATGACCACTCATGATGCCGAGGATGTTTCCCCTCAGGCTCTTATAAATATCAAGCCTGTTCAGGCTGCTGTAAAAGAGTTCTTCGGTTCATCACAGCTTTCACAGTTCATGGACCAGAACAACCCGCTCGGTGAGCTTACTCATAAGAGACGTCTTTCGGCACTTGGTCCCGGCGGTCTGTCACGTGATCGTGCCGGATTCGAGGTTCGAGACGTACACTACACTCACTACGGACGTATGTGTCCCATAGAGACACCTGAAGGACCTAACATCGGTCTTATCAACTCACTCGCAAGCTATGCTCGCATTAACGAGTATGGTTTTGTTGAGGCGCCTTATCGTAAGATAGACAAGTCAGATCCGGAGAACCCGAGAGTTACCGATGAAGTTGTATATATGACAGCAGATGAAGAGGATAATTATCACGTGGCGCAGGCTTCTGCTCCACTTGACGAAAAAGGATACTTCAGACGTCCAACCGTATCCGGCAGATACAAGGATGAGACACAGGAATATTCCAAGAGTATGTTCGATTACATGGACGTTTCACCCAAGATGGTATTTTCCGTGGCTACTGCGCTCATACCTTTCCTTCAGAACGACGATGCAAACCGTGCTCTGATGGGATCAAACATGCAGCGTCAGGCAGTTCCGCTTCTGTTTACGGAAGAGCCCGTCGTAGGTACCGGTATGGAACCCAAGGCTGCTATGGACTCGGGTGTATGTGTACTTGCAAAAGAAGCAGGTACAGTATCATATGTATCTACAGAACTCATCAAAGTTGTCAATGACAGTGACGGCAAGGAGACAGAATATAAGCTTTCCAAGTTTGCAAGATCCAACCAGTCCAACTGTTATAATCAGAAACCTATAGTTGTAAAAGGCAATCATGTTGAAGCCGGTGAAGTTATAGCCGATGGTCCTTCTACCTGCGGCGGCGAACTGGCACTCGGTAAGAACCCTCTTATCGGATTTATGACATGGGAAGGCTACAATTACGAGGACGCAGTTCTCCTTAGCGAGCGTCTTGTACAGGATGATGTATATACTTCAGTTCATATAGAGGAATACGAGGCAGAAGCACGTGATACCAAGCTTGGTCCCGAGGATATCACAAGGGATGTACCCGGTGTCGGTGAAGATGCTCTTAAGAACCTTGACGACAGAGGAATCATCCGTATAGGCGCAGAGGTTCGTGCGGGAGATATCCTTGTAGGTAAAGTTACTCCCAAGGGAGAGACAGAACTTACCGCAGAAGAGAGACTTCTTCGTGCAATATTCGGAGACAAGGCAAGAGAAGTACGTGATACATCTCTTAAAGTTCCTCACGGAGAATACGGTATCGTAGTTGATGCCAAGGTATTTACCAGGGAGAACGGCGATGAACTCTCACCCGGTGTAAACCAGGCAGTAAGAATCTATATAGCTCAGAAACGTAAGATATCCGTAGGTGATAAGATGGCCGGACGTCACGGAAACAAGGGTGTTGTTTCACGTGTGCTTCCCGTAGAAGATATGCCTTATCTTCCCAACGGACGCCCGCTTGACATAGTCCTTAATCCTTTGGGCGTGCCTTCACGTATGAATATCGGACAGGTCCTTGAGATCCACCTTTCTCTTGCAGCCAAGGCACTTGGCTTTAATGTAGCCACACCTGTGTTTGACGGCGCAAAAGAGAATGATATCATGGATACCCTTGATCTTGCCAATGACTATGTAAATCTTCCTTTTGACAAAGAAGAAGCAAAGGCAGCAGAGTGGAAAGAAAAGGGCATAAAGGAAACATTCAAAGATAAGTACAAAGATACACTTCTTCCCGAGGTTATGGATTATCTTTCCGAGAACCGTGACCACAGAGAACTCTGGAAGGGTGTTCCGATAAGCAGAGACGGTAAGGTTTGGCTCAGAGACGGCCGTACCGGTGAGTTGTTTGATTCACCCGTAACCATAGGTCATATGCATTACCTTAAACTGCACCACCTTGTAGATGATAAGATCCATGCACGTTCTACAGGTCCTTATTCACTTGTTACACAGCAGCCCCTCGGTGGTAAAGCCCAGTTTGGTGGCCAGCGTTTCGGTGAGATGGAAGTTTGGGCTCTTGAAGCGTACGGTGCAGCTTATACACTTCAGGAAATACTGACGGTTAAGTCCGATGATGTTATGGGTCGTGTTAAAACATACGAAGCCATCATCAAAGGTGAAAATATACCGGAGCCCGGTATACCTGAATCTTTCAAGGTGCTCTTAAAAGAACTTCAGTCTCTCGGACTTGATATCAAAGTACTCAGAGACGACGGCAGCGAAGTTGAGATCAAGGAACAGGTTGACTATAGTGACAGCGTGTTCAGATATGAACTGGATGCCAGAAGTCAGGGACATAATAAAGAGGATGAATCGCTCGGAAATCTCGGATACAGTGAGCAGGAATACAACGAAGACACAGGCAGTTTTGAATCTGCCGATGATGATTCTTTTGAAGATTCTGAGGATGTTTCCGATTTTGAAGATGACGATAACTATGAAGTGGAAGAATCTTTTGACGATACTGACACTGATGATATGTGATCCCTTAAGGGTAAAGGAGAATTACGATGCCTGAATACAAGCAAGATAATTATCAGCCTATAAGTTTTGATGCGATCAAGATAGGACTTGCGTCCCCCGAGGCAATAAGGGGATGGTCAAGAGGAGAAGTCACAAAGCCCGAGACCATTAACTATCGTACATTAAAACCTGAAAAAGACGGACTTTTTTGTGAAAAGATATTTGGTCCCAGCAAGGACTGGGAGTGCCACTGCGGTAAGTATAAGAAGATACGCTATCGTGGCGTTATCTGCGACAGATGTGGTGTTGAGGTAACCAAAGCCAGTGTAAGACGTGATCGTATGGGTCACATCGATCTGGCTGCCCCTGTTTCACATATCTGGTATTTCAAGGGAATACCCAGCCGCATGGGCCTTATTCTGGATCTCAGCCCCAGAGTACTTGAGAAGGTTCTCTACTTTGCTTCATACATAGTACTTGACCCTGCAGATGCAGATCTTGAATACAAGCAGATACTTACGGAAAAAGAATATACGGATGCGCGTGAAGCATTTGGATACAAATTCCGTGTGGGAATGGGTGCAGAGGCTATCAAGGAACTGCTCTGCGATATCGATCTTGAAAAAGAAAACGATGAACTCAGAACCGCTCTTGCAGACTCCACAGGTCAGAAAAAGGCCAGGATCATCAAGAGACTTGAAGTTGTTGAAGCCTTCAGAGAATCCGGAAACAGACCTGAATGGATGATCCTTGATGCGATCCCGGTAATCCCTCCGGATCTTCGTCCTATGGTTCAGCTTGATGGCGGACGTTTTGCAACATCCGATCTTAATGATCTTTACCGCAGGATAATAAACCGTAACAATCGTCTTAAGAGACTTATGGATCTGGGAGCTCCCGATATCATCGTACGTAACGAAAAGCGTATGCTTCAGGAAGCTGTAGATGCACTCATCGATAACGGTAGAAGAGGCCGCCCTGTAACAGGCCCCGGAAATCGTCCTCTTAAGTCACTTTCCGATATGCTTAAGGGTAAGAGCGGACGTTTCCGTCAGAACCTCTTAGGAAAGCGTGTTGACTATTCCGGACGTTCGGTTATCGTTGTAGGTCCCGAACTTAAGATATACCAGTGCGGTCTTCCCAAGGAGATGGCTATCGAGCTGTTTAAGCCTTTTGTTATGAAGGAACTTGTCGGAAGAGGCATATCTCAGAATATCAAAAATGCGAAGAAACTCGTTGACAGACTTGATACTCAGGTTTGGGATGTCTTGGAGGACGTTATTCATGAGCATCCCGTAATGCTTAACCGTGCTCCTACACTTCACAGACTTGGTATACAGGCATTTGAGCCTATTCTTGTAGAAGGTAAGGCTATCAAACTCCATCCCCTTGTATGTACGGCATTTAACGCCGACTTCGACGGAGACCAGATGGCGGTTCATCTTCCTCTTTCGGTAGAGGCACAGGCAGAGTGCAGATTCTTACTGCTCTCACCCAACAACCTGCTTAAGCCTTCCGATGGCGGTCCCGTGGCCGTTCCTTCACAGGATATGGTCCTTGGTATCTATTACCTCACGCAGGAAAGAGAAGGCTCTGTAGGCGAGGGCAAGTGCTTCCATAATCTTAACGAAGCGATACTTGCTTATGAGAATAAGTTTATAACCCTTCACTCGAAGATCAAGGTTAAGGTTTACGGTACCGATGAAAACGGTAATCAGGAATATGCCATTGTTGAATCCACACTCGGAAGATTCCTGTTTAATGAAGCACTTCCTCAGGATCTCGGATATGTAGACCGTACTGTTCACGAGAACAAGTACAAGCTTGAAGTTGACTTCCATGTAGGTAAGAAAAAACTTAAAGAGATCCTTGAAAAAGTCATAAATACTCACGGGGCTGTAAAGACAGCCGAGGTTCTTGATAAGATCAAGGATACCGGATATCATTATTCAACGATCGCTGCCATGACCGTTTCCATTTCGGATATGACGGTTCCCGCAGAGAAGGAGCAGATGCTTGAAGAAGCTCAGGAGATCGTTAATAAAATTGATATGAACTACAGAAGAGGTTTGACTACCGAAGAAGAGCGTTACCGCGGAGTTGTTCAGACATGGACCAAGGTAGATAACGATCTTACGAAGAAACTTCTTGACGGTCTTGATAAATACAATAACATTCACATGATGGCCGATTCCGGTGCCCGTGGTTCCGATCAGCAGATCAAGCAGCTTGCAGGTATGCGTGGACTTATGGCAGATACGACCGGTCGTACCATAGAGCTTCCTATCAAGTCTAACTTCCGTGAAGGTCTTGATGTACTTGAATATTTCATGTCGGCTCATGGTGCCCGCAAGGGTCTTTCCGATACCGCTCTTCGTACAGCCGACTCAGGTTACCTGACCAGACGTATGGTTGATGTTTCACAGCATCTTATCATTCGTGAGGTAGACTGCTGTGAAGGCAAAGAGGATATTCCCGGACTTAACGTATTTGAGTTCAGGGAAGGTAAGGCTATGGTTGAGTCCTTTAAGGACAGGATCACAGGCAGATATACATGTGAAGACGTCTATGATAAGGACGGAGAGATCATAGTCAAGAAGAATCATATGATCACTCCCAGCCGTGCTGCAAGAATAATCAATTCAGGAGTGGACGCTGATAAGAACCCTCTTGAGACCGTCAAGATAAGAACAATTCTTACCTGCCGTTGCAAAAACGGTATATGTGCTAAGTGCTACGGTGCAAACATGGCTTCCGGTGAACTTGTTCAGGTTGGTGAAGCAGTAGGTATCATCGCTGCACAGTCGATCGGTGAGCCCGGTACACAGCTTACGATGAGAACCTTCCATACCGGTGGTGTTGCCGGTGAGGATATCACACAGGGTCTTCCTCGTGTCGAGGAACTTTTCGAGGCACGTAAGCCTAAGGGTCTTGCTATAATCGCTGAATTCGGCGGTAAGGTTGAGATCAAGGATACCAAGAAAAAGCGTGAAATAGTGATCACTGACGATAAGGAAGGTGATTCAAAGGCATATCTCATCCCTTATGGATCCAGGATCAAGGTAATGGAAGGGGATGTAGTTCAGGCCGGAGACGAACTTACCGAAGGTAGCGTAAATCCTCACGATCTTCTTAAGATCAAAGGTATTGAAGCGGTACAGAATTATATGCTTCGTGAAGTTCAGAAGGTTTATCGTCTGCAGGGTGTTGATATCGCAGATAAGCATATCGAAGTTATAGTCCGCCAGATGATGAAGAAGATCAGAATTGAAGAATCGGGTGATTCCGAGTATCTTCCCGGAACACTTGTTGATGTCCTTGATTATGAAGATCTTAATGAAAGACTTACTTCAGAGGGTAAGGCTCCTGCAGAGGGTGTACAGATAATGCTTGGTATAACCAAAGCAGCTCTGGCAACCAATTCCTTCCTGTCGGCAGCTTCATTCCAGGAGACGACCAAGGTTCTTACCGAAGCAGCTATCAAGGGTAAGGTAGACCCGCTTATCGGACTTAAGGAAAATGTCATCATAGGTAAGCTGATACCTGCCGGAACAGGTATGAAGAGATACAGAAACGTATCGATCAGTACCGATATCAGAAAAGATATAGAGATAGATTTCGGTGATTCCGAAAATGCGGAAGAAGGAAGCGAAGCTGTAGCTGCTACCGAAGAAGTTACAGAGGAAGCACCTGTTGAGTCGGGAGCAACCGAGTAATAAGAGCAGGAAACTGAGTAATATTTGATTAGAAACAGACAGCCGGTGCAATATGCACCGGCTGTTTTATGTTGCAGATATTATTTGATTAATGATCGTTTATTGTATATGTATCCTTTGGGCCGGGGAAACGGTCATTGCAAAGTATCGAGTCTTCTGTGAATGCGTGGATCCTCGTATTTGTCCAGAAAATCAAGACCAAGATACTCGATCGAGTCCGCAAATCTTACATTATCAACCTGAGTTATAACAGAAACGATCTTATCGACCTTGAAGTCCTTAATGTCGTTCATTACTTCCATTGGAAACCGTCCTTTTATGGTTATGCATTCGGGAAATTCCTTTTCGTAATCGACTACATCTCTGGGGTGAGGCTTGATGATGATATCGTGATCATTCTTGTACATATCGATGACGTCTTTGAACAGACGTTTTCGGACTTCGGGTTCACACAGAGGCTCGGTAAGTATCATTGCAAACGGCTTATCATGGGAACTGCTATCAAGCCTTACTGTGAGCTCATCTGCATCTTCAAGGAATATCCGGACTATGGTATCATGGTCCGATGAGCTTAGTTTATCCGTAAGCGATCTTCTCGGAACTTCTATAACATTAGGCGGAACATTGTGGTTTGCTTTGATATCGTTTACTTCATAGTCCATGCAGTATCTGCCGTATCCGCACTCAATGAAGATTAGCCCTATTTTGGACAAAAGACATTTAAACTTAAATGCACGCTTATTTGCAAGAAGTGCCTGATCGTCAAGTTTACCTGAATTCAGACCGTCTTCAAGAGCGTGATAGGGGATTTTTTTGTAATTGAGATAATAACCTATCGGATCTGAATCGCAGAAAACATATATATCCTTATACAACTTTAGATCAACCGGGATGTACGGTTCCTGGAGTTTACCGAGTTCACGGGTATATAAGATGCGCTGGAACATGTTGGCGATAAGATTGCCACGGTTACAGTGGTGTGACATAACTTTAGGAGATGTACTTGCATCCTTTTCGTCATACATATATACCTGTCCGAAAACACCCGCTTCCCGAAGCCGTTCGTCAAGGTTTCCGAAATTATTTGACAGGGTGCTTAAGATTATGTCCGATTCGCCGTAATGGTCTTTTCCCAAAATAAGCTCTTTTACAACAGCGACATATGCATGATAGTACGTATGACATATATATATTCTTTTTTTACTGTTATTATTATCAGACATACGTTCAG
This sequence comes from Lachnospiraceae bacterium, assembly GCA_024691305.1. Taxonomy (GTDB): domain Bacteria; phylum Bacillota; class Clostridia; order Lachnospirales; family Lachnospiraceae; genus XBB2008. Next base: position 250,971 of record JAILNS010000039.1, read on the forward strand.
TATAAAACAAACCGAGTCTGCTTGTCACGATATAAAGGATAGTTTATACTTTCATTTGGGATATTTTTAGTATGAAGAGTGGGAGATAAGACTATGAAAATGAGATATTGTAAAAGATGTTTGCAGCCCGATACCCGTCCAAACGTTGTGTTTGATGACGAACAGATCTGTTTTGCCTGCAGATATGAAGAGTCTAAGGCAACTATCGACTGGGAGGCACGTGCTGCGGAACTTAGGGCTATAGCCGATGAAGCCAAGGCCGAAGCAGTCAAACGTGGGAATATATATGACTGTGTCATAGGAGTATCCGGCGGTAAGGATTCTACATTCCAGGCTCTGTACGCCAGGGAAAAACTCGGACTCAATCCTCTTTTGATAAACTGTGCACCTGACGAGATCACGGAGATAGGACGAAAAAACCTTGATAACCTGAATAATCAGGGCTTTGATATCATTACGATAAGATTAAATCCCATTGTTGCAAAGAAACTTGCGAGAAAATCTTTTTTTGAAAGAGGAAATATCATCGCTGCATCCGAATACTGTTTGTGGGCTTCTACATATATAATGTCCGTAAGATTCAATATCCCTCTAATCATACAGGGAGAAAATGCCGCACTCACTCTCGGAGCTGCGAAGAATCAGGAACCTACCGGAAATGCCTTCAGTGTTACACAGCTTGATACATTAAGCCAGCAGAAGGTTGAGGACTTCATTGATGTCTCAAACGGGATCACAGAGAAGGAACTGTATTTTTATAAGATACCGTCTGTTGAAGAGATGAAGGCAATGGGAACCAAGGCAATATTTCTTCAGTATTATGTACCGGAATGGTCTCAGGTGACCAATGCCGACTTTGCAGTGGCAAGAGGGCTTACGGGACGAAGCGATGACCTTCACGAACTTGGCAGATACAGAAGATATACAGCTCTTGATTCTGACCTTCAGATCCCCAACCAGATGATCAAATACTTAAAGTTCGGTTTCGGATATGCGACAGATGAGATCTGCTACGATATCCGCGAAGGACGTTTTAGCAGGGAAGACGGCAAGTGGTATGTTGATGAATACGATGGTCTGTGCGGTCAGAAGTATATAGACATGGCCTGCAGATATCTTTCGGTCACGGAAGAAGAGTTTTGGGAAGTTGTAGATAAATATGTGAATCGTGATCTTTTTGAAAAAAAGAACGGCAAATGGGTTCCCAGGTTCACGGTAGGCACCGATTACGACTCCGAGGCATGAGATGAGTTTTTCCGAAAGGATAAAAAAAGACTGGTATAAATACCTTGTGGCGGCTCTGTTTTCAATACAGGCGCTGGTGTTTCTTATATTCAGGGAAGACAGCTATCTGCAGATCCATGATAATCTGGATCTGTTTATGGCGCACTACCGTATGCTCAAGGTAAATGACCTGTGGTTTGCACATAACGCCGAGGCGCCGATACTTCATGGGATATCCCGCGACCTGTTCGGCTCCGAGTTTTTGCTGTATAACATCCCGTATGAATTTATGGACGGCGTATGGCCTTATCTGGTGGGATATGCATTTAAGATAGCCATAGGTTTCTTTTTTTTCAGGCTTTTGATGAAAGATATCTACGGTGAGAGGTTTGAAACCTATAAACCTGTTATCACTGTGACGGCAGCTGCCTTTTCCATGATCCCGGTATTTCCGACGTACGGTATCGCATTTACGTCGGTTCCTCTCATAGTATTTCTTTTAAGACGAATATATCTGGATAAAGATGCTCCGGTAAGGAAACGTATCCTTTTGTATCTGGGAGTTTTCTGTTATCCTTTTGTTTCCTATTTTTCCTATCATGGTTTTTTCATATTGTGCTATATGTGCGTGGCGGTCGTTATATTGTGGATCAGGGACAGAAAGTTTCCGAAGGGGATCTTTTTGTCGATAGTAATATTGTCGCTGGGATATATAGCATTTGAATACAGACTGTTCGGAGCTATGCTTTTGACTGATACGGTCACTATACGAACTACTATGTATCACGGCGATGCAACCTTGGGCGAGTCGTTTAAATATGCTTTTGAAGAGTTTGTGAATGCATCCTTTCACAGTGAAGACTCCCATACATATGTGGTGCTTGGGGCAGTGCTCATCGGAATTGTGCTGATCAATGCCATGCATATAAAGAAACGGGAGATAAAAAGAATTCCGACCGATCCGGTCAATCTTATCATGTTGTGGATCGTCTTTAACGTATTAAACTTTGGTCTGTATCAGTTTGCTCCGTACAGGCATATTCTTGAAACTCTTGTTCCGCCCCTGACCGGTTTTGAGTTTGCGCGGACTGCGTATTTTAATACTTTTTTGTGGTATGTAGAGTTGATGCTTGTGTGCATAAGACTGTATGATACGTCACGCCCGGCTGCAAAAAGAATTGCCAATATCGCAGTTGTATGTGCGGTCATCGTTGTTATGTTTGTACCGCAGGTTTATAACGATTTTTATTATACATGTTACAACCAGGCATATAAGATCATCAAAAATAAGGAAACGAGTACGGTAAATTTCGGCGAATTTTATTCCGCTGATCTGTTTGAAGATATAAAGAAGGATATAGGATATAACGGTGAATGGTCCGCTGCGTACGGAATGCATCCCGCCGTACTTAACTATAACGGGATCGCGACGGTAGACGGATATCTTGGAATGTATTCGGAAGAATATAAAGAAGAATGGCAAAAGGTCGAGAGGCCGGCATTTGAGGGATCTCCTTCTCTTAAATCATATTTTGACGGCTGGGGAGCGAGAGTTTCGTTATATTCGGGCTCGGATGAAAACACATATGCGCCTTTACGAGAGCTTGAAATATCGGATACAAGGTTACTTGTGGATATGGAGGAACTGATGAGTCTTGATTTAAGATATATTTTTTCGCGTATAGAAATCTCCAACGCCGATGAGATCGGTCTTGAGCGGATCGGTATTTATAATAATGAAAACAGCCCATATACGATTTACGTATACGGGCTGTAGTTGCTTAACTTTTTCGGATAGTCAGTTGATCATCTGTTAATACATTGAAGGAATAACACCACCAAGATTACTTTCTGCTATATCACTCTCAAGTATCATTATCTGATTCTTTAAACTCTTGATGCTTCTTGGATTATAATCTCCGATGTCAAATCTTCCATATTCCATAAGTTCATCGAGTCGTGTCTGTAACTGGTGTATTCTGATCGCATATGCTGCACCTATAACTATTGCCGCAATAAGAATGATCATCATACATGTTGCAAGAAATACCGTACTCTTAGAACCAAGCATTGTAGGAATATTTCCCGATAAAGCTGTAGGCTCATCTTCGATAATCACTAAACTGTATCCTTCTGCCTTTAGCAATCCCATCGAATTACCTCCTGAGAATATATATCTGAAAAAGTTACCGTTTTCCTTTTACACTATTTAAGACGCAGTTAAAAAACAAAAAGGTTCAAAATCAAAAAAAATAATACAAAAATACAAATCAATGCAATTTTATTGTATAATTATCTTTATTATATCAAAGAAATCATAAGAAAGGTCAAAATCCATGAATAAAAAAGATAATATGCCTAAAGACAGCCTTTCAGCGTACAGAGCGATAAAGGCAATGGAGCTGACTCTTGTTTTTGTTGTTGAGATAATTTATCTGTGTATTCTTCTTTTCAGCAAAACGCTGCGGACGGCGGTCTTTACCAACAAACTTTTGTTCACGTTGTGCCTGCTCATGTGGATAGCGCTTATAATCTCTTTTGTATGCATGTTGATCGATTTTAATATGCTCAAGAACGCTGCATCCGAGAGTTCCGAACTCTCGCATACGGCATATGTGGATGCACTTACCGGACTTCCAAACCGCCTGAGTGTGGACCTGATGATAAGCATGCACAATACCGAAGCTACCATGAAGAATGTCGGTTGTGCCGTACTTAGACTGTCCAACCTTATCGCTATTAATGAAAAATTCAATCGTGCAGTCGGTGACTCCCTTATCCAGGACTTCTGTATCTTATTAAAAGATGTAGGAACACCCTATGGTTTCGTTGGAAGAAACGGTGGTAATGAATTCCTCGGTGTATTTGAAAACTGTGATGATGAACTCGTAGTTCAGTTTATAGCTGATCTGTATGTTTCGATCAATCTGTATAATATGTCTCACAAAGAGACTCCCATAGAGATCGAATATGCTTATGCATTGAATGACAATGCACAGGTCACGAGACTTGCCGATCTGCTTACAGTTGCTTATCGTAATCTGGAGGAAGCACCCTTAACATGAGCAAAGAACTTGACCATAAATATATAGCCGGTCTGGTTCAGAAACTCCAGATCGGAGATTCCGATGCTTTCACCGAGATCTATGGTCTTACTTACAACAAAGTGTATAATTATGCCCGTCATTATTTAAGGGATGACTTTTTGGCGCAGGATGCGGTTCAGGAAATTTTTATTCTCGCTTATAAAAATATCAGCCGTTTAAATGATCCTACGCTTTTTGTTGCATGGCTGAATCAGATATCATTTCATGTATGCCATGATATAAGCCGGAAGAATTCCAAGGATTACGGCGCTATAACCGATCCGGAACTCTTAGAGATCATACATGATGAAACTGATGACAGCAACCCCTCGGAACATACCGAGAAAAAAGAGGAGATAGAACTGCTCGAGGCGGCAATAGACAAACTGCCCACACATGAAAAACAGTGTATCATCCTTCGTTATTATAATGATATGAAGATAGATGAGATAGTGAACATCTTAGGATACAGCAAATCCTCTGTAAAAAGATATCTTATCAGCGGCAAAGAACACCTTGCCGAAGCATTTGCACAGAAAAAAGAAAACTGATCGGAGAGTAAAATGGCTTTTTTTAATAGAAATTACACGATGAAAAAAGATGCGGCATCATCTACTCTGGCCAAGGTGCTTAACTCTGTGGAGAAAAGCTCGAGTACACCTATTGACAAGATGCTCAAAAAAAGAGCTAACGCCGCAAAGGGTTATTCAAGATATCTGACGGCTGTCAAGGTGATCCTTGCATTCACGCTTTTGGTACCGCTTATATTTGTGTTTACGGCAAATGCAAAGGGAACAGAGACCAAAGCGGAGATCAGCGTTAATGATTATTTTGTTCAGGACGGTATGCTTTTCATAGATCTTGACGGACCGTTTATCGATTATACTTCCATATATGCCGTGACATCGTCCGGTTCGACCGTATTTCCGACAGAATATAACTCAGGTAACGGCATGGTGTCATTTCCTTATGATGAGACCGAATGGAACATATATGTAAGTGACTTAAACAGTGAGACGGTCCATATGCTCCTTACGCCGCCTTCCAATTAATGACCGACAGGCAGGTTGATCAAGCATTACCTGCAGTATGATATATGAACAGATCACGTTATATCTACAATTGCATATTAGCCGGTATACTGACCGCAAGTGTTGCACTTTCAGGATGCGGTTCTGCTTCATATGTAAACGGTACTGAAGGACAGGGCGCTGCCCAGTCTGCAGATGCGGGTGAAGCACTTCCCGAAGGAAGCACGGGACAATTGCCCGGGTCGGACGGCGGAGCCAAAAGTACGGAGACACCTTCTGCAGATACCGCTTCGGATACACAGGCTACAGCACCTCAGACTGCCGATCAGTCTGCGGCTTCGGGAGGTCAGGGGACCAGAGATAATACTCCCGTGGTTCTTGTTCCTACTCAGCCCGGAACAGTAGTTTACGGAAATGATCTTGTTAGCATAGATGCTTCAAATGCCGGGGACGGATACATATCCGTGACATATTTTGGGACAAGTCCCAAGGTCAAGATGCAGATTACGTGTCCCAATACCGTGACTTATACATATAATCTGACCGGAGGATGTGAGGTTTTTCCCCTTACTACCGACAGTGGGACATATTCGATCGGCGTATTTGAGGTCATATCGGGTACGGAATATTCAACATGTTTCAGAACTGATATAGAGGCTACGGTCACCAATGAGTTCGGAGCATATCTGTATCCTAACCAGTACGTCAATTTCAGCCCCGATGATGCGTGTGTGGCCAAAGCGGCGGAACTGGCTTATTCCGCCAATACAGATCTAGACGTAGTTACAAATGTGTATAATTACATGATACAGAATGTAACTTACGATACGCAGCTTGCCAATACCGTAGAAAGCGGATATCTGCCGGATCCTGACAGAACACTTTCATCATGTACCGGTATATGTCTGGATTACGCATGTCTTATGGCTTCGATGCTCAGGAGTCAGGGCATTCCCACTCATATGGAGGTCGGATACGCCAGCACGGCTTATCATGCATGGATATCCATATATCTTAAGGAAACCGGATGGGTAAACGGTATCATAGAATTTAACGGAACAAGCTGGGAACTTATGGATCCTACTTTTGCAGCCAGTGCTTCTGCAGCGGAGCTTCAGGAGTTTATAGGCGACGGATCCAATTATGATACCAAATATATATATTGATGTATTAATATTTTCAATAGAGGGCACAGGCCCGGATCGGAGAGAAAACTGATGGCGAACATGAAGAAACTCAGCAACGCCGAATTGGCAACATTTTTCGGACAAATGGCCATGCTGTTGGATGGCGGTATTTACTACAGGGAAGGTATCGAAACGATGTTAAACGATACCAAAAGCCCTTCCGCACGTGCAATGCTTGAACAGATCATCGCGGAACTGACCGAACACGGACAGTTCGATGTTGCCCTGGAGAAAACAGGAGCTTTTCCCGAGCATGTAATACGTATGGTAAGACTCGGACTTCGTGCCGGTGATGACAAGGCCATATGTCATTCACTTGCCGATTATTATGACAGACAGGAAGCTATATCGGAGGGTATCAAGAATGCCGTGACATATCCCATGATCATGATATTTATGATGCTTCTTGTTATCATCGTTTTGATAACCAAGGTTCTTCCCATATTTAATCAGGTGTTTAACCAGTTGGGAAGCCAGATGAATTCTTTTTCACTGAGCCTTATGAAGTTCGGAAACCGTCTGAGTTCTTCTTCTACGGTTTTAGTCATAATCCTTTGCCTGATCATCGTTGCATATATCTTCTTTGGAAAGGTACCTGCAGGTAAGAAACTGTTCTCAAGATTTATCGATGTGTTCCCTCCCACCAGGAAGTTTAACGATGCGGTCGCATGCAGCAGATTTGCAAGCGGTATTGCGATGGTTTACGGGCGCATGGATACATATGAGGGATTTGATCTGGTGGCAAACCTTATAGATAATGCAAGAATGAGCGCCAAGATCGCCAAGTGCAAGGAAATGCTCCTTGAAGGAAAAGAGTACTCACAGGCCCTTAAGGATGCTGAAATATTCTCAAGTGTTCAGTCGCGTATGGCATCCATAGGTTTTAAGTCGGGTAATCCGCAGCAGGCAATGAACAGGATCGCTGATGATTACGATAAGGAAGTCAATAAGAGGATCCATGACATTATCTCCGTACTTGAACCTACACTTGTCATCATTCTTTCTCTTATAGTAGGTATGATATTGCTTTCGGTCATTCTACCGCTTATGGGCATTATGAGTTCGATCGGATGATCGGGTATATATATGAACAGATTTAATACTTCGGAAAAAGCAAATATGTTAAGGAAGGCCGTGAAGTTTCTGCCTCTCATCATGGGAGTCATAGTCATAGCCGTATTTCTGCTGGGCGTAAACTATGTGAGCGAGTCTTCACTTGAAGGTCAGCAGGAGAGCCTGGAAAAAGCGATATCACGCGATGTGGCCCAGTGCTATGCGGTAGAAGGCAGTTATCCGCCCAATTTGGAGTATCTTGTGGATCATTACGGTCTTACATATAATGAAGAACTGTTTTATGTGGATTATCAGTCGATAGGAAGTAATATCTATCCCGACGTAACGATCATAAATCTGAATAAAGAAGAGTAGCGGGGGAAAGTATGGATTTTAAAGGCGAAAAAAAACATATGGTAGACATACTGTTTGTCCTGACTCTTTTCTTTGTATTTGCACTTTCGGCCCTTACCCTGGTAGTACTTGGGGCAAATATATACAGAAGTACGGTCAACCATATGGACGAGAGTTTTACCGACAGGACATCATATGCGTATGTTACCCAGAAAATCCGTCAAAGCGACGAAGAAGGCAGGATATCGGTCGCTGATTTTAACGGCAAAAATGCATGTGTCATAACTCAGGAGAAGAATGATACCGTATATAACAATTATATATATGAATATGACGGATATCTGTGCGAACTGCTTGCAAGAGCAGATATGCAGATGAGCCCCGAAGATGGGACTAAGATCCTCGAGATAGAAGACTTTAAGATAGAGAAGATAAATGACAAACTCTATAAGGTGCACCTGTCGTTCAAGGACGGTAAGATAATGCATCTGTATATAAGCTCGCACACTTAAAACGTTTTTATCTTACATATATTTAAGGAGAAGATCTTTGAACACCAACTCGAAGACAAGCCTGTTCCTGATGGAACTTATAATAGTCATATTGTTTTTTTCGATAGCTTCTGTTGTATGCGTTCAGCTTTTTGTGAATGCATATAATACGAATACCCGGACCGGACAGAGATCACAGAGCAATATCGTGATACAAAATCTCGCAGAAAGCGTGATGGGGTGTGACGGTGATATGGATGCTGTATGTGAACTGTTTAACGGCGAGGACAAGGCATATGCCATAGCCGATCATGATCTGGGCAGGATCACCATAATGTATGACGCAGAGTGGAAAGAAACCGTATCTGAGGAAACTGCGGTATATATGGCAAGTATAGCTTTTACGGATGAAACGAGTGCTGCAGCCGGCGGCGATCTTAGTGATGCCTCAGGGAAGATGCTAAACGCATCCATCGAGATCACCGAGTGTTCGTCCGGCTCCGTTATCGCATCACAGAGCGTGAAACATTATATTCCGTATAGATTGGGGGCTGACTGATGAGTGTGGAAAGAAAACAGGCAACTACCGGTGTAAATGTCGGGACATCATCACTGCTCCTTGTATTTGTCGTTATGTGTCTTGTATCGTTTGCGACACTTGCAACGGTATCGGCAAGAGCCGATGAGAAATTAAATACCAAGATAGTCGAGCGGTCCGAAAGTTATTACAATGCTTGCAATGAGGCTGAAGAGAGACTTAAGGGAATAGATGCAACATTAAAGAAACTCTATGATTCCGGCCTTGATAAGGATGAATATTTCGAACAGGCCGGAGAAAACATAGAGTTTGCGATCCCTGTATCGGATGTACAGACTCTTAATATAAATGTGGAAGTCAGTTACCCGGAAGCTGACGGAGATACGTTCTATAAGGTTACAAAATGGAAACTTGAAACCACCGGAACCCTTATAGAAGAGGAAGAACCTAAACTTAATCTTTTGTTTTGATATTTGTTAATTGATTTTTAATAAATTGTTTGACATTACGGTCATGCGTGCATATAATAATATGGCGTGCGCATGACCGCATTTTTATTTTTGTGCGCACAAGTAAGATAAATTTAAGTATAAGGAGGTGAAAAGAGATGCCTACATTTAACCAGTTAGTCAGAAAGGGTCGTCAGACATCAGTGAAGAAGTCTACAGCACCTGCATTGCAGAAGAGTTATAACTCACTGCATAAGACAGCTATAGATACCCCTTCACCGCAGAAGCGTGGCGTATGCACAGCTGTTAAGACTGCAACCCCTAAGAAGCCTAACTCAGCGCTCCGTAAGATAGCCAGAGTACGTCTGTCAAACGGTATCGAGGTTACAAGCTATATCCCCGGCGAAGGTCATAACCTTCAGGAGCATAGCGTTGTCCTGATAAGAGGCGGAAGAGTTAAGGACCTGCCCGGTACCAGATATCACATCATCCGTGGTACATTGGATACTGCAGGAGTAGCTAACCGTAAGCAGGCACGTTCCAAGTACGGAGCGAAGAAGCCCAAGGCAGCTAAGTAGTTTGTACCACTAACGTAAATTTTATTTGTGTAGGCATTTCTGCACGAACACATTTAACGTACATGTGAGTACCTGTGAATTAATTATTATTAAGGAGGGAAGTAACGTGCCACGTAAAGGACATATTCAGAAAAGAGATGTTCTTGCTGATCCGTTATACAATGATAAGGTTGTAACTAAGCTTATCAACAATATCATGTTGGACGGTAAGAAGGGAGTAGCCGAGAAAATAGTATACGGCGCTTTCGGCAGAGTGGAAGAAAAGACAGGTAAGCCTGCTCTTGACGTATTCCATGAAGCAATGGAGAACATCATGCCCGTGCTCGAGGTTAAGGCTAGACGTATCGGTGGTGCAACCTATCAGGTTCCGATCGAAGTCAGAGCTGACCGTCGTCAGGCACTCGGTCTTCGTTGGCTTACAATGTTCTCACGTAAGAGAAGTGAGAAGACTATGGAAGAAAGACTTGCCAACGAGATCATGGATGCATCAAACAATACAGGTGCATCAGTAAAGCGTAAAGAAGATATGCACAAGATGGCAGAAGCAAACAAGGCTTTTGCACACTACAGATTCTAATAGGAGGGAAAGATCTTGGCTGGAAGAGAGTATCCGCTTGAGCGGACCAGAAATATCGGTATCATGGCCCATATCGACGCCGGTAAGACAACTCTTACCGAACGTATTCTCTATTATACCGGTATAAATTACAAGATCGGTGATACCCACGAAGGTACTGCTACCATGGACTGGATGGAACAGGAGCAGGAAAGAGGTATCACGATCACATCAGCAGCTACGACCTGCCATTGGACCCTCGAAGAGTTCACCAAGCCTAAGGCCGGTGCATTAGAGCATCGTATCAACATCATCGACACCCCCGGTCACGTGGATTTTACCGTTGAGGTTGAGAGATCACTGCGCGTGCTTGATGGTGCGGTAGGTGTATTCTGTGCTAAGGGAGGCGTTGAGCCTCAGTCAGAAAATGTATGGCGTCAGGCTGATACATACAATGTACCCCGTATGGCATTCATCAATAAGATGGATATTCTGGGTGCAAATTTCTACGGAGCAGTCGATCAGATACGTAACCGTTTGGGTAAGAATGCTATCATCCTTCAGCTTCCTATCGGAAAAGAGGATGATTTCAAGGGTATCATCGATCTGTTCGAAATGAAGGCTTATATCTACAACGATGATAAGGGCGACGATATCTCGGTTACCGATATACCCGATGATATGAAAGATGACGCTGAACTTTATCGTACAGAGCTTATCGAGAAGATCTGCGAATTGGATGATGATCTTATGATGCAGTATCTCGAGGGTGAGGAACCCGGTGTAGACGCTATGAAGGCAGTACTGCGCAAGGGTACCTGTGAATGTACGGCAGTTCCCGTTTGTTGTGGCTCTGCATATCGTAACAAGGGTGTTCAGAAACTCCTTGATGCGATCTTAGAGTACATGCCCGCACCTACAGATATACCTTCGATCAAGGGTACCGATCTTGCAGGTAACGAAGTAGAACGTCATTCATCTGATGAAGAGCCTTTCAGTGCTCTTGCATTTAAGATCATGGCTGATCCTTTTGTAGGTAAGCTTGCGTTCTTCAGAGTTTATTCAGGTACAATGAATTCCGGTTCATATGTACTTAATGCAACAAAAGATAAAAAAGAGCGTGTCGGACGTATATTACAGATGCACGCTAACAAGAGAGCGGAACTGGATAAGGTTTATTCGGGTGATATCGCCGCAGCTGTAGGATTTAAGTTCACTACCACAGGCGATACGATCTGCGATGAGCAGCATCCCGTTATCCTTGAATCCATGGAATTCCCGGAGCCCGTTATCGAGCTTGCTATCGAGCCTAAGACCAAAGCAGGTCAGGGCAAGATGGGTGAAGCACTTGCGAAGCTTGCAGAGGAAGATCCTACATTCCGTGCTCATACCGATGAAGAAACAGGTCAGACTATCATCGCAGGTATGGGTGAGCTCCATCTGGAGATCATCGTTGACCGTCTTCTTCGTGAATTTAAGGTAGAAGCCAATGTCGGCGCACCTCAGGTTGCGTACAAAGAGACATTTACCAAGCCTGTTGACCAGGATTACAAATATGCCAAGCAGTCCGGCGGCCGTGGTCAGTACGGACATTGTAAGGTTAAATTTGAACCCATGGATCCTAACGGTGAAGAAACATTTAAGTTCGAATCAACCGTTGTCGGCGGTGCTATTCCTAAGGAATACATCCCTGCAGTAGGCGAAGGTATCGAGGAAGCTGCAAAAGCAGGTATTCTCGGCGGCTATCCCGTACTTGGCGTTTCAGCCAATGTATACGACGGTTCTTATCATGAGGTCGACTCTTCTGAAATGGCATTCCATATCGCCGGTTCAATGGCATTCAAGGAAGCTATGAAGAAAGCTGATCCCGTACTTCTTGAGCCTATAATGAGAGTTGAAGTTACCATGCCCGAGGAATATATGGGTGATGTTATCGGTGATATCAACTCACGTCGTGGTCTTGTAGAAGGTTTTGACGACATCGGAGGCGGCAAACTGGTTCGTGCCAAGGTCCCGCTTGCAGAAATGTTCGGATACTCTACAGATCTTCGTTCGGCTACACAGGGACGCGGTAACTACTCAATGTTCTTTGAAGAGTATAAGCCCACACCCAAGAACGTACAGGATAAGATACTTTCTGCAAAGAATAATTAATTTTTATGAAATAACAAGTTTAGCGGTTTATGCTTGAAAAAGACAATACTTTCTCATATAATGTGAGTTAGTCGCTAAATAGAGTTTAACCTAAGTAATTCTAAGGAGGAATTTTTGAAATGGCTAAAGCTAAATTCGACAGATCAAAAACACACTGTAACATTGGTACCATCGGCCACGTTGACCATGGTAAGACTACTCTGACAGCAGCTATTACCAAGGTGCTTTCTGAAAGAGTTGCAGGTAACACTGCTACAGATTTCGAGAATATCGACAAGGCTCCCGAAGAGAGAGAGCGTGGTATCACGATCAATACCGCACACGTAGAGTATGAGACAGAAAAGAGACATTACGCACACGTTGACTGCCCCGGCCATGCTGACTATGTAAAGAACATGATCACCGGTGCTGCTCAGATGGATGGTGCTATCCTCGTTGTTGCTGCTACTGACGGTGTTATGGCTCAGACCAAGGAGCATATCCTTCTTTCACGTCAGGTTGGTGTTCCTTACATCGTAGTATTCCTTAACAAGTGCGATATGGTAGACGATCCCGAGCTTATCGAGCTCGTTGAGATGGAAGTTACAGAGCAGCTTGAAGAGTATGGTTTCACGGATTGCCCTATCATCAAGGGTTCAGCTCTTAAGGCTCTTGAAGATCCTTCAAGCGAGTGGGGCGACAAGATCATGGAGCTCATGGATACGGTTGATACTTATATTCCGGATCCTCAGAGAGATACAGACAAGCCTTTCCTTATGCCTGTCGAGGATGTATTCACGATCACAGGTCGTGGTACCGTTGCTACAGGTAGAGTAGAGCGTGGTACTCTTCATATGTCTGATGAAGTTGAGATCATCGGTATCAAGGAAGAGACACAGAAGTCAGTTGTTACCGG
>JAILNS010000005.1 GCA_024691305.1 Lachnospiraceae bacterium
CCGATGACGTGTGGTCCCGATCATCAAAAGTAATAACCGGCTTCCATACTGGTAGGATATGTTCATGATAAACCAAAGGCTGCAATAAACACGAGTATATCCTGCCATTTTCGATCCACCTTAAGCCTTCAAATGTAAATATAAGACCATTTGCGGCAGTGCCCTTCAAATAAAAGATTTCTTTTGGTGTATATTCATGCATCGCAATCATACTCAATTCCTCTCTATCAGACCCACAATTCCGAAAAGGGACTATTCAAATATAAAAAACTTTATAGTTCCTTTTTCATATAACCGCATGTGAATGGGAAAAAGTCAAATTTATGCGTTCCTACATGAACCGCTCCGTTATCTTCATACCACTTTTTAAGCTTTACGTTTTCTTCTACGATTCCGATATTCATAAGCTTACAGCCATTCTCACAGGCTGTAGAATATGCGTGTCCCAACAGTTGTTTCCCAATTCCTTTATGACGATATTCCGGCAAAACTGCCAGGTAATTCAATTCGCACTCCTTATTATCCTGAATGAGCAAAGAATAATATCCATACAAAACACCGGCATCTTCATATACATACATGAGTCGGTGTTCACCATCCATCTGCCAAAGAAGCCTCTCCTCATTGGTTGCAAATGCAGTAAATCTCGGTGCATTCTCTTCCGTAAATCCAAATTCATCTGCCACGGTCAAAAATGCCTTCTTTATAAGGCTTACACATTTCGGAATTTCTTCCCTTTTTACTTCTCTAATCATTTGTTTCCTGCTCCATTATTTTAAAGATAATCGTCTCACCTTCTCGCGGACAATTGCCTCACCCATATCATACAGTTCATCCAGTCCATATAGTCCTAATTTGTTTATTTAGATAGCATATTTAGATTTTTTGGGGGCTACGCCACAAGATATAGTGGTGTGTGATGTTCGCTGGAATAGGATACAAAATATTCCACGGCGTTTTCCGGAAAGAACTCCTTCATCTCTCCGTAAAGCTGACCCGCCAGAGTCTTGTTATGGCTTATGATAAGCGTAGGTTTATTTAAAGCCTGTATGACATTGGCCATAGTGAAGGTCTTACCCGAACCGGTAACACCAAGTAAAGTTTGAAGTTCATTTATTTATGTCCTGACTTATCCTAACTTCACCCCATCCATGTTCACAAGCTTCACGGTATAAGGCTTACTGCTCTTAACATCTGCTGTAACGGTATCACCTTTTCTGGTAAACGTTGCTTCAAGATCCACTTTATTGTCCATTCCATAGACAACCGTGGATGCACTCTCTTTGTCCCCCAGTGCATAGACTCTAAGTTCAACACCGTCAGCATAATCATAATCGGGCTTATCTTCGCAGGATCCAATTGCAACTACGCTGCCAGGACGTACCATAAGGGGTATATCCAGATATCCGCAGTCTCTCGTATACCATTTTCCGCCTTCGTAACTCTCATCCGTAAAGAAGTCGGTCCAGGTTCCTTCGGGAAGATAGAAGTCGGCTCTTGATTCCGCATTAAATACCGGAGCGACAAGTAATGAATCGCCGAGCATAAACTGTTTATCTATATATGTAACGTTTCTGTCTGATGTATATTCAAGGACCATCGAACGCATGGTGGGGATACCGGTCTGTGATGTCTCAACGGCTGTCTTATAGATATAAGGCATGAGCTTTGCCTTAAGGCGTGTGAAGAATCTGACCACATCTACTGCTTCCTCATCATAGAGCCACGGTACGCGGTAAGACGAAGATCCGTGAAGTCTTGAGTGTGATGACAGCAGTCCGAATGCAACCCATCTCTTATATACATCAGCTGTGGATGTCTGCTCAAATCCGCCTATATCATGGGCCCAGTATCCAAAACCGGACATCTGAAGTGACAGGCCGCCTCTGATACTTTCTTCCATGGACTCATAATCCGACCAGCAGTCTCCTCCCCAGTGAACCGGGAACTTCTGTCCGCCCGTCGTAGCGGATCTTGCAAAAAGCATACCTTTGCCCTTGCCGAGTTTATTTTCCATTGCCGTAAATACACACTTGTTATACAGATATGTATAGTAGTTGTGCATACGTTTCGGATCAGAACCGTCGAAGTACACTACATCATCAACGGGTATTCTTTCACCGAAATCTGTCTTGATCGCATCCACTCCCATATCCATCAGGGTATTTAAGAAACTCTGATACCACTTGCAGGCTTCGGGATTGGTAAAGTCCACGAGCGCCATTCCGGGTTGCCACATATCCCACTGCCATACATCACCGTTTGTACGGTGAACAAAATATCCCTTTTCCACACCTTCATCGAATATGTCATTACCCTGTGCGATATAAGGATTGATCCATACGCAGATATTTATTCCCTTATCTTTGATCCTGCGGATCATGCCTGCAGGGTCGGGGAAAATCTTCTCATCCCATGTGAAGTCCGTCCAGTGATAATCTCTCATCCAGCAGCAGTCAAAATGGAATGTTCTAAGCGGTATGCCTCTGTCAAGCATTCCGTCTATCATGCTCATGACAGTTGCTTCATCATAATTGGTAGTAAACGATGTGGACAGCCAAAGTCCGTATGTCCACGGTGCGGGAAGGGTGGGCTTACCGGTAAGATCCGTATATCGTACCAGTACATCCTTCATCTCTTTTCCTGCTATAACATAATAGTCAAGATATCCGCCTTCTACCGCGAACTCACACTTAACTACACTGTCGGATCCTATCTCAAAATCAAACGGCTCGGGGTGATTTACATACACTCCGTATCCTTTGTCCGATATGTAAAAAGGAATATTCTTATAAGACTGGTCGGTCGAGGTACCTCCGTCTTTGTGCTCGATGCGTACGGTCTGTCCGTTCTTTACAAAAGAGGTAAACCTCTCACCCATACCGTATATATGCTCATCGACCGTGATAGAAAGATTTTCTCTCATATATGTATCTGCGGTATCTCCGGCCCTGTCATATGCCATCCCAAGAAAGTCCTTTTTGATGCACGCAAGGTCGCGCCCCTTGGAAGCGGTTATGAGTTTCCATGTGTCACCGCATTTTTTGTAATATCTTAATGCAAAAGGATACTTATCGATCTCTGCCTTGATATCTCCGCTCACAAACGTGATCATCTCATCCGACTCGGTAACTTCCATTGGGATCTCATCCTTAAGTTCAAGTTCAAACTCCGGAGTTTTCTTTTTGGCGCCCATATGATGCCAGGTCTGAAGTCTTAAGATGCCCTCTTTTGGAGAAGAAATACGGACCGTAAGATTAACACCACCCAGAGTATCTCCCTTGCCTGTGATATGTGTTGTAGGGACCGTTAATACATATGCATTTTGGTCCTTTTTTACAAAATAAACATGGGTAGCGGGAAAGCATGTATACCCCTCATCAAATATCCAGCATCCGTTCTCGAATTTCATTTCTTACCTCCTTAAATAAGCGGAAAATGTCATATAAAACACCGCCGCATCTTAACCCGGTACATATAGTTTCGTGTTAAATCATCATACTAACGATCACTGTATTTTTCAATAACATAGCCACAAAAATATCCCCGGATATAAAATCCGGGGATATTGTCTTATCGTATATTTACAACGTTACGCCGTCTTTAAATATTGCGATCTCTCTGTAGCCTGTTTCTTCCTGCCTGGTACGTTTGCCGCTTGCGACTTCCATAACGAAATCAAGCAGTCTGTCACCGGCTTCATCAAGCGTCTCACTTCCGTCTGCAACTCCTCCGGCATTAAAGTCTATCCAGTTACCTTTCTTTTCGTAAAGAGCTGTATTAGTGGAGATCTTGACAGTAGGTGCCGGTGCCCCAAAAGGTGTTCCCCTTCCCGTTGTAAACAGGATCATGTGAGCGCCTGCTGCCGTAAGATCGGTCGTAGATACCATATCATTTCCGGGACCTGACAAAAGGGTAAGCCCTTTGGAAACAACAGGTTCTGCATACTCGAGCACATCAACTACAGGAGCACTTCCGCCTTTTTGTACGCAACCGCAGGATTTATCCTCCAGGGTCGTGATACCGCCCGCCTTGTTTCCGGGACTTGGATTCTCATATACTACCTGTCCGTGGGAAACAAAATACTGTTTGAAATTATCGACCATCGAAACGGCTTTATTGTATGTCTGGATATCTTTGCATCTGTTAAAAAGTATGGACTCGGCACCAAACATCTCGGGTACTTCCGTAAGAACCGTAGACCCTCCGAGTGCTATGAGTCTGTCGGAAAATCTTCCTACGGCAGGATTGGCCGTGATACCCGAAAGGCCGTCGGATCCTCCGCACTTCATTCCGACAATAAGTTCCGATGCATCTATCTCTTCTCTTTCAAAACTTCCCGCATACTCTGCGATCTTAAGAAGAAGTTCTCTTCCGTCCGCAAGTTCATCATCTGATTGCTGGCAGGTCAAAAACTTAACCCTGTCGCTGTTCCATTCGCGAAGTTCTGCCTTAAACTGTTCCTCGGTCAGATTCTCGCAGCCAAGAGACAGTACCAGTACACCTCCTGCATTGGGATGCTGTACCAAAGATGCCAGTACCTTTCTGGTATTTGCATGGTCATCTCCCATCTGCGAACAGCCGTAAGGATGTGTAAATGTATACAGACCGTCAATTGAACCCCTGACTATGTCCTGATTGTCTTTTACAAGTTTCTCTGCTATCGAATTAACGCATCCGACCGTCGGGATTATCCATATCTCGTTACGGATCCCGACCTTTCCCTTTGCTCTGCGGTACCCCATAAAGGTTCTCTTTTTGACATCAGGTAAGGGATAGCTTACCGGTTTATATTCGTACTTACCGCCTTCGGACAGTGCAGTTTTGACATTCTGCACATGAACATGTGAACCGGCTGTTATATCCGAAGTCGCTACCCCTATCTGATTACCATATTTGATGATAGCCTCATCACGGGGAATGTCAGTCAGAGCAAGCTTGTGCCCTCTTGCTATATCTTCTGCGGCGATCAGCGAAACATTTTCCGCTTCGACCTGTTCACCCTTTTTGATATCCTCGAGAGCAACCGCTACGTTATCGAGTGGATGTATCTTAATACATTTCATGCCTGAATCTCTTTCATTGCTTCATACATACCCCTGGTTGCGATAAGCTTAAGATCTGCCTTAACCTCATCTGCAAATCCGGGAAGTTCTTTAAGGGATTTATCCCACATCTTTTCATTGGCTATGATGCTGTCAGCAAGCGTATCATCGTCTGCATCCTTAAGTGCAAGGAAATCTTCAAGCACCCATGCATCATCCTTTATCAGGAATTCTTTGCCGTCACGTGTTGCTACCAGAGCTCCGTCTCTTAATTCGGTTCCCATATGATAGAAACATAAGAACGCTGCAAAAGAGAATGTAAGAACCTTGGGAAGTGATTTCTTCTGTTCATAATACTCGATCACGGTGGGCATTACTCTTGCCTTCCACTTGGATGCGGAGTTAAGAGAGATGCTTAAGAGTTCATGATCGATAAAGGGATTAGCAAATCTGTCGGTAACAGCTGCGGCAAAATCCTTCTTGTCATTTTCTTCAAGACCTGTAAGAACAGGGATTATCTCATCATAGAGGGCCTTGTTCATATAACCCTTGATCACATCATCCTTCATACAGTCTCTTACGATATCCTGGCCTGCGATGTAAGCAGCCATGATCATAGATGTATGAGCACCGTTTAAGATGCGTACCTTACGCTTCTTATATGGATCTACATTGTCAACAACAAGGATGGGAAGACCCGCTTCATCAACAGGAAACTCCTTCTTGATGCTCTGAGGTCCCTCGATGACCCATGTACCGAATACTTCACCGGTATCTATGATATTATCCTGATAGCCGAGTTCTTCACATATGGAAGCAGCCTCTGCTCTCGGATATCCGGGAACGATCCTGTCCACAAGCGTCGAGCAGAAGATATTTTCTTTTTCCACCCAGGTCTTAAAATCCGAAGACAATCCCCAGAGTTCGATATACTGGTCTACGCACTTCTTTAACGCATCACCGTTTCTGTCTATAAGTTCGCATGAAAGAATTATGAAACCCGGAAGCTTATTATTATATCTCTCATACAGAAGCTGTGTGAGCTTACCCGGGAAGCTTGACGCCGGAGCATCGTCTGCCTTGCAGGCGGGATCGAATGCTATACCTGCCTCGGTAGTATTGCTTACGATAAAGCGAAGATCGGGATTAGCCGCACATGCCTTAAATGCATCAAAATCATTGTAGGGATTGATACATCTTGATACACATGATATGACTCTCTTCTTGTTGACCTTCTGTCCGTTCTCCTGACCGCGGAGGAAAAGAGTATAAAGCCCTTCCTGATCATTAATCATATCCGCAAGTCCGGGAGCGATGGGCTGGCAGAGCACTACCTTCGAATCAAAACCTGCCTTTTCGTTCATAAGATCTATGAAATAATCTACAAACGCACGTAAGAAGTTACCCTCACCAAACTGAAGCACACGCTCGGGTGCTTCTTTTAAAAGATAACCGTCATAACCTTTTTCTTCCAAAGTCTTGTAACACAGTTTTTCCATTTTTACATACCTCCAGTATGAGTGCGAGTGGTTTTTCCCGCATTTATTCAGATTCCGAAATACCTTTTTGCATTGTAGTAAGAGATGCCCTCGACTATCTTCTTAAGTGCGGCATCATCATTCGGATACTCTCCGTTCTCTACCCACTCACCTATAAGGTTACACATGATACGTCTGAAATAATCATGTCTTGTATAAGAAAGGAAGGATCTTGAGTCTGTGAGCATTCCGATAAAGTTTCCAAGAAGCCCTAAGTTTGCAAGTGACTTCATCTGGTTTTCCATACCTGACTTGGTGTCGTTAAACCACCATGCGGGACCGTGCTGTATCTTACCGGGCACTTCCGATGACTGGAAGCAGCCGAGGATCGTTCCGATCTGCTCATTGTCCGCGGGATTTAAAGAAAAGATTATAGTCTTGGGAAGCTCACCTGTTTTATCGAGTTCGGACAGAAGTTCTGCTATGCTTCCGCCACAGGAGTTGTTTGCGATCATGTCAAACCCGGTATCGGGACCTTCTTTTGCAAACATTCTCTCATTCATGTTACGAAGACATGAATAGTGAAGTTCCATTGCTATACCATGCTTATGATATGCCTTACCGATCGCTATGAGCAGTGCTGTCTGATATCCTTCGGCTTCTTCAACCGGAACTGGCTCACCGTTCATTGCTTTCTTAAATGCCTTGTCGCATACTTCCATTGGAAGCTTACGGAAAGGAATATAATCAAGGCCGTGATCTGAAGCAACACAACCGTGTGCCGCGAAGAATTCTATCCTGTTAACAAGTGCATCTATTACATCCTGGGTAGAGTCAAGGCTTTCTTTGCCTACAGCCTTTGCAAGGCTCCTTATATATTCTTTGAAACCTGCTTTGGTGATATTTATGGCTTTGTCAGGCCTAAAAGACGGCCTTACCATAAAGTCAATGCTCTTGTCTGCAGCTATCTTCTCATGCCACTCAAGAGAATCAACAGGGTCATCCGTGGTTCCGACATAAGCGACATTGCTCTGCTTGATGAGGCCTCTTACCGTAAGATCAGGATCGTTGGCGAGCATATCGTTGCATTTGTTCCATATTGCCTCTGCATTATCGGGTGTAAGAGGCTCTGTGATACCGAAGTATTTTTTGAGCTCTAAGTTACACCAGTGATACATGGGATTGCCTATGGCAAGAGTGAGTGTTTCGGCAAATCCTTTAAATCTTCCCAATTCGTCGTCTCTTCCCGTTACCTTTTCTTCAGCCATTCCGTTGGAACGCATAAGACGCCATTTGTAATGATCTCCGAAATAGGAACCGTCATCCTGCTTCCCGCCAAACCATACATCACCTAAATTCGCAAACCTTTTGTTCTCATATATCTCTTTGGGTGAGATATGACAGTGATAATCAACTATCGGAAGAGACTCTGCATAATCATGAAAAAGATGTTTTGCTGTCTCATTTCCAAGTATGAAATCCTTATCCATAAACTGTTTCATAGTATTCTCCAATATTCTGTAAAAGTCATTCCGGCTTAAGTCCGAATCAACACTTCGGACCCTGTGCTTATATTATCTCTGTACTCGTCCTGATGCGTCTCCGCCTGCAAGCTTCTTAACTTCATCAACACTTACACGGTTAAAGTCACCCTCAACAGAATGCTTAAGAGCTGATGCAGCTACCGCAAACTCAATGGCATCCTGTGTAGAATAGCCGTTAACCAGTGAGTAGATAAGTCCGCCGCCGAATGAATCACCGCCGCCTACTCTGTCCACTATGCGCAGATGATACTGTTTGGAGAAGCAGTAATCTTTGCCGTCATAAAGCATTCCCTGCCAGTCATTATCGTTAGCTGAGATCGATGTACGAAGTGTGATGGCAACTTTTTCGAAGCCAAACTTATCGGCAAGCTGCTTTGCAACCGATTTGTATCCATCGGTATTTAACTTACCGCCGGTGATATCGCTTCCCTCAGCCTCTATACCGAATACATCCTTGGCATCCTCTTCATTTGAGATGCATACGTCAACATATTCGCAAAGCTTGGTCATTGCTTCCCTTGCCTGTTCTCTGGTCCAGAGTTTTCCTCTGTAGTTTAAGTCACAGCTGATCTTTACGCCTTTGCTCTTGGCTACCTTGCAGGCATCAAGACAGATGTTTACAAGATTCTCGCCGAGTGCGGGAGTGATGCCCGTAAAATGGAACCACTCAGCACCGTCAAAGATCTTATCCCAGTCGAAATCAGAAGCGCTTGCTTCCTGTATTGCTGAATGTGCGCGGTCATAGATACATACACTGCCTCGCTGTGAAGCACCCTTCTCAAGGAAGTAAATACCTACACGGTCTCCGCCCCTTGCGATATAACTCGTATCCACTCCGAAATATCTGAGTCCGTTTACTGCTGCCTGACCTATGGCATGCTTGGGAAGCTTGGTAACAAAAGCGGTATCCATTCCGTAATTCGCAAGTGATACGCTTACGTTGGCTTCACCGCCGCCAAAAGTAGCCTGCAGCTGGTCATCCTGAAAGAATCTGTAATATCCGTTAGGCGCAAGCCTAAGCATTATTTCTCCAAAAGTAACTATTCTGCCCATAATGTCCTCCTTGTGTAAAAAAGTTATTTATCTTAGGTTAAATTATTTTCTTATAAGATGTATTGCAAAACCGCCGAACTCACCGTTTAAGTATATGAACTTTGTTCCCTTTTCATCGGTTGTTCTGGTGCTCTCATCAAAAGTAGCGCCTGCGAGTCCGTAGTGATATATAGCTCTGTCTACATCGTTTACCGCAAGAGCGATATGTCCGTGAGTTCCCTTTCCGCCGGGTTTCATTACCTCAAAAGGTTTTCCTGCGAAGATCGAACTGTTACCGGGTTTATATTCAAGATCAAAAAGTGTGCACAGGCATTTGGCAATGCTTGCAGTCTCTTCCTCGGTCTGTGAGTTGATACCGATGTGTCTGAGTTCCGTACCGAGCATGTTCTTAACGGCTGCCTTGCATATAGATGTGATCTCATCCCATTTCTCGCCTTCGATCAGATCCTTCTTGACCATCCATGTTCCGCCGCATGCAAGTATCTGATGGAAACTCATATAGTTGGCAAGGTTGTCTGTATTGACTCCGCCCGTAGGCATCCACTTAAGAGTCTTATAAGGACCTGCAAGAGCCTTGAGCTTTGCAATTCCTCCGTTCTGCTCGGCAGGGAAGAACTTAACCGCTTCAAGGCCAAGAGCCATAGCCTGCTCCATTTCTCCAGCAGTTGCCGTACCCGGAAGCATACATACGCCTTTGCTAAGTACATATTTGGTTATCTCGGGATTAAATCCGGGGCTAACCACAAAGCTTACGCCCGCTGCAATGGCACGGTCAGCCTGATCCTTGGTAAGAACTGTTCCCGCACCGACTATCATCTCGGGAACCTCTTTAACTATTGCCTTGATCGCATCTTCAGCAGCCGCTGTTCTAAAAGTAACTTCAGCCGCCGGAAGCCCTCCTGCCACAAGTGCCTTGGCAAGCGGTACTGCCTTAGAGGCATCATCAATCGCTATAACCGGAACTATACCTATGTCGTGGATCTTGGAAAGAAGTTCGTTCATAAATTACCCCCTGAAAAGAATTGTTAGTTGTGTAAAAATACGTAGTATACCTGTTAGAATATCTAAAAATAATTTACCCTTTTTGCAGCCAAATAACTATAAAATGGGCACGATATTGCAAATTATACAACAAGTAGAACAAGATTTGCATATTTGTCACATCAGATCTTTGTTGTCCACATCATCCATATCATCAAAATCCTGATTCTCGCCTACCATACCCCATATAAATGTGTACGCCTGTGAACCTGCACCCGAGTGTATCGACCAGCTGGGAGAGATCACGGCCTGCTCGTTTCTCATGATTATATGTCTTGTCTCCTGAGGCTCTCCCATGAAGTGACATACAAATGCATCCTCGGGAATATCAAAATACAGATATACTTCCATTCGTCTGTCATGTGTATGGCAGGGCATGGTATTCCAGATGCTCCCGGGTTTAAGTTCGGTCATACCCATTTCAAGCTGGCAGGTCTCCACCTGACCGGGAAGGATGTATTTGTTTATTACTCTGTGATTGGCTCCTTCAAGTGAACCGAGTTCTTTTTTGTTTTCATCCTTTATGATGACCACATCCTCGGATGGGGTACCTTCTCTTTTGATAAGGACTGTAGGGTATGTTGTGTGAGCAGGTGCCGAGTTGATATAGAATTTGGCAGGCTTTGACGGGTCCTTGGAGTCAAAAGAGATATCTCTCTTACCCATTCCGATATACATTCCCTGCTTATAATCAACTTCATACTCACGGCCGTCTATGGTTATGATCCCTAAGCCTCCGATGTTTATAACTCCCATTTCTCTTCTTTGCAGAAAATACTCGGCCCTTAATTCATCTCCTGCCTCAAGCACGAGAGTCCCTTTTACCGGTACCGCAGAACCGGTGATTATTCTGTCTATATGTGAATAGACAAGCTTTATCTCATCGGGTTTGAACAGATCATCGATCAGAAATTCTTCCCTGAGTCTTTTGGTGTCATAATACTTTTCATCCTTTGGTGAACATGCTGTACGTAATTCCATGGTTTATTCTCCTTTTCTTTTATTAGATCCTGTCATACAGGCCCTGTATATATTCCCGCGTGTAAACAGCATTATCCGGACTCGTATTTTCCAGGGTACACTGTACGTAGGGTTTATATTCTTTGATCTTCGATAAGAGCAGTTCGTAATTTAAACCGCCCATCCCTGCGGGGATCGACTTAAGATCATCTCCCGACAGTTCAAAATCCTTCATATGGACTACTGCGATATCATCTTTTAAGAGATCAAATGTTTTGTTTATGATCTCATCCTGTCTGTCGATGTTTCCGGGATAAAGCATATTGACCGGATCAAAAATTATCTGCAGGTTCGGACTTCCGACTTCATCCAGAACGTATCTTGCCTGCTCGGGGCCATAAACGATATGTTTCCAGACCGGTTCTATGGCCATTATCACCCCGAACTTTTCCGCAGCTTCCACAACCGGCTTAACATTTCTGATAAAAATATCAAGCGACTCCCTGTCGTGATTTGCCGGCTCATATTTATAATCCGCATTGACCGCACCTGTCTCTGTCCCGACAACACTCGGGCGAAGGATCGACGCAAATCTCATATGGGCTACGTATTTTGCGGTGATCTCCTTTAATTTGTCGGGATCGGGATGTGCGAGGTTTAAGTAATTTCCAAGCACCGCTATATCCAAATGGTTTTCATCACACAGCCTTCGTATATATGTCGCAAGTCCGGGTGTCATGGAGGCAGGAGTCGGCGTAAACTCTTTTATGGATTTGCTCAGTGCTATATGCATACAGGAAAAGCCCTGTTCTTTTATCCTGGGTATCAGTTCATCCAGCGGTCCGTATTTAACGTCATGCGCACGTATTCCAAGTTGCATGTTTTATTCCCCCGTTTCGAGAGTCTTATGTGTATACCGGTCATATCTTATTCGGTATCATTCTTCCTGACTCCATAGATCATTTACAAGCTTGTCGGCTCCTGTCCGGATCTTTTCATACTCCGCATCATCAAGAAGTTTCACAAATCCGTTTTTGCCGCTTATGTCGATCGGTTCCCCGTTTAAATCCGTGGGTTTATATTCCGCAAAAAACGCTTCGCTCTCATCGGCTTCTAGCTGTCCCCATTCACTAAACCTTAAGGGATGTATGCTCTCATCGTATCTGCACTCCGCATATACTGCCCGTCCGGTCGGTCTCCAGGGTCTTCCGAGAAGTACGGTTCCGTTCATATCCGACAATTCTCCGCGGACCACACAGTGCCTGAATACAAATCCGATCTCTCCGGGATTCTCACAGGGAGCAACCACGTATCCGTTTATATCACGGCCCCTGTCGCATACTATGATCTCGCAGTCATCAAATACCGCATCAGCTCCTCCGAATATAAAATCCACATCGCCGCGTATGATGCAGTTTCTGTAATACTGTCTCGTGGGTTTTCTGTCCGCAAGAAATCTGGGGCCCATAAATCCGCCCGGATGTCTTGTCTTAATGGGAAGCGGAGCCATAAACAAAGTATCCTGATGAGAAGAAAGCTCGACGTTTTCCATAACGACCTTAGACGCATCGGCATACAGCGCAAGTGCCTGTCCCGCGGTATCACCGCTGCCTGCTGTATTTCTTATGGTCATGTCTTTTACAACACATCTTTTACCACCCAGAAATACGGTCTGCGATCTGAACGTTCCGCGTCTTGTTCCGTCAGGCATTGTTTCTTCCGCACCGTCTCCGTACTCGATGATCGTACGTCTCCGGCCGGATCCGATCAGAGTTATATTGCTTTTTTCTATGAAAAGCTTCTCTTTGTATACGCCTGCTGCTATCTCTATAACAGTTTCGGTTTCATAACCGGCTGCTTCGATCGCTTCCGATATGGTTGTATAATCGCCTTCAGGTCCGACCTTGATCCTCATGTCCCCTCCTTATGAGATCTTAATATCCCTCTTATTTTATCCTTAACTGACTGATATTCAGTCCCTTACTACACAGTCAACTTCGTCGATATCGGGTTCGGTATCCGTAATGCCTTTTATCACTACATTCTTAAGTTCCAGCTTAGATACATTCCTTGCATATATCCCTTTGCCGCTCATGGGTTCCATACCGTCCATCATCACGGGAACCTTCGCATTCCTTTCAGACTCGGGCTTAAACTCAGCCTCGATATTTTC
The DNA here is from genome assembly GCA_024691305.1 of Lachnospiraceae bacterium. Lineage (GTDB taxonomy): Bacteria > Bacillota > Clostridia > Lachnospirales > Lachnospiraceae > XBB2008. The sequence goes on from JAILNS010000005.1 coordinate 13,295, forward strand.
AAGACTCACGAGTCCGACCTTACGCTCGGGCAGTCCGTATACGGTCAAAATACAAACCTCCGCACCGCTGCATTTGATATTTCTTGCAATGATGCTCTTTATCTCAGGCGTCATATCATCTACCGGCAGAGGATCCTTGCACTGACAATACTCACTGTGTCCGTCCGGATCGCAGAAATAGAACATGTTGACCGTAAAAGGCATATACACATCCCTCATGTCTATGTTGTCAAAAACTATGTTTTCAAGTACCGACTTTGATCCTCTTCCCCGCCTCGACTTGATCCTTAGGCCTCTGTCCGTACTGTCAAAAATGCATTTTGATACGAGCACGTCTTTTACACCGCAGGCACATTCACTTCCTATCGTCACACTCCCGTGTCCGCGGTTTAGCATACAGTTTCTCACCTTTACATCTTCGGTCCTCACATAATGTTTGTCGGCCATGTAATACTTTCCGGATTTGATCGCTATACAGTCATCTCCGACCGATATATCCGTTCCGATTATTCGGACATGTCTGCAACTTTCGGGATCGATACCGTCGGTATTGGGTGAATTGTCGGGATTTCTTATGGTCACTCCGATGATGTTTATATGCTCGCTGTAATACGGATGTATCGTCCATGAAGGAGAATTGCACACCTCCACTCCCTGAAGGGTTATACACTTACAGTTATTCAAAAAAACAAGTCTCGGTCTCCATGCTCCTCTTTTAACCTTGGGATCTGTCCACCAGTCGGAAGAGGGGGCATTGCCGTCGATAGTACCCCGTCCGTATATGGATACATTTTCAACTCCAATACCCGTTATCAGGGAAGCATAGCAAGACAGGGGATTTCCCTCCCAACTTGCAAAATTAAACTCATCTCTCTCATTGGAATCAAGTATCATCCCGGGAAGTACGGGATATTCGTTTCTGTCTGTAAGCCCGAGGATCCTTGCACCTTCGTCTATACGGATCCTTATATTGCTCTTTAAAAATATGGGGCCGCTAAGATATGTTCCTTTTCCAAGATAAACGGTTCCGTCTTCGGGACATGCAAGTATAGCCGTCTGGATCGCCGCGGTATCATTTTTTGACCCGTCTCCCACCGCACCGAATTCCTTTACATTAAGAAGTACCGACTCATGACGGGTAACAAAGGTCTTTACACACTTTTTGCCTGATGCACTCTCTGTCTCCGAAACGGTGTCAACCACAGCAAGTTCATACGAAGTATCGGGAGTCAGTCCGTCTATAGTAAATACATTGACATCATACTCGCCCATATCCGCCCCGTTTAATTCAACTCTTACCGGTGATGCGGGTTTAAAACGGTCCGAATTGTCAAGTTCCACCGTGATCTGTGTAGGCTGTATGTCTATGATCTCAAAATTCATAATATTTCCCTGTTTAATCTTTCATAAGACCTATGAGTTCCGTATATGCCAAAAGAAGAGGTGCTGTTCCCTTTGCGTCATTTTCTACCACGGGTTCTCCGAAGTAGTATTCAAGACTACCGTCTCTGTGCTGCTCTCCTCCAAGTCCTGCAACCAGACAGATACCTCCGAGTCTCGGAGTACCGTCCTCGTTTCTTGAAAGATACCTGTCGGTTATTCCGTAGAATATCTCCTCGGCGATCTTTGCATAACGCGCAGGCAGGAATTTAAGTCTCACAGCTTTTAGCATTGCATATGCGATAAGAGCAGATCCCGATGTCTCGAGATAATTTCCTTTTTCTTCGGGCTTGTCTATAACCTGATAAAACATATGTGCATCCGGATCCATATATTTAAGTACAGAATCCGCAAGTTCTTTTAATGTATCCTGAAGGGTACGATACTCATAATACAGCTGTTCGCCCATCGCTTCTGCGGTATCCGTAAGTGCGGCCATATACCAGCCTGTGGCCCTTAGCCAGTAATTCGGGCTGCACCCGGTTTCCTTATCTGCCCAGTACATTTCCCTTGACTCATCGTATCCGTGATAATACAGTCCGGTTTCCGGATTTCTCATGTATTTGTAGACATTCCGAAACTGCTTAAATGAATCCGGACATCCCGACATCTTGTTATACCTTTTCTCGTATTCCACATAAAAAGGCTGAGCCATAAACAAGCCGTCGAGCCATACCTGATTGGGATATATCTTCTTATGCCAGAAGTTTCCTTCTTTGGTCCTTGGCATTGTCTCAAGCTGGCTTCTTACCGTATCCATGGCTTTGCGGTATCTTTCTTTGCCTGTGATATCATACAGAGCAAAAAAATTACACGCAGGTCTTACATTATCCAGGTTATATTCATCCACCGAATAAGTATTGATCGATCCGTCTTCGTTTACATATGCGGAAACAAAATCATCTGCAAATCTTAGATATTTGTCTTCTCCTGTAATGGAATAAAGCCTTATAAGAGCACTTATCATGCATCCGTCGATGTAATTCCATTTGTTCGGTTTACCGCTTCGTATTTTCTCGATGTTCCACATTGGATGTGCAGCATCAGAATTGTCGATGAGATAATTTACATACTCATCCAGAAGCTTTTTGGTTTCCTCACGGGTCATAGTCATATATTCTCCTTTTTTCTTATATGATCTGTAAATGATCGTACCGTATCTGCTATCGGTTCATCGTGAAAATGATGTTCACCGGGTCTTATGTCATGTATGAGTACCTCAGGCTCTCCGAAGATCCCATATGCCTTTTTTAATATGTCCATCTGCTCATATACGTTTGCAAGGCCTCTAGGTCCGTTTAAGTGATCGTCGGCACAGGACTGTATGAACAAGGGTCTTGGAGCGATCATGGCACCTATATCTCCCATGTCAAAATGCTCCCAAAGTCCGGGGATATAATTACAGCTGCAGTTATTGTTAAGTATCAAAAGCGAATCCTTAAAGCCGTACATATATCCGCTTATATATGCATGCTTTATCCTCTCATCCACTGCCGAAAGATAAAGAGTCTGCATTCCGCCTCCGGAAAAACCAAGACATCCCAGATCACTTATATCAAACTCTTCCGACTCTTCGAGATAATCTATCAGCCTGATGTGATCATATGTACACAGGCCGATGACTGTAATCCCAAGAGGTACAGCCATGTGACTTAAATTTCTGCAGCTGCATGACGTAAAGGAAGCATCGTCATCTCCCTGGGCATAAGAATCTCTTCTTTCACCGAATCCTCTGGGATCCGGGCATATCACGGTCCATCCAAGCCTTGCTAACTTTACTCCGTAATCGTAATTATAAAAATCTATCCTCTGAGCAACTACAGGTATTTCTTTTACACCCGCAACAGAGTATTTGCCTGCACCACCATGTCCCGCAAGTGCAAGAAATGTTCCCTTTGACTCTCCCTTTGGTCTAAGGATATAAAGAGGCATATATGTGTATTCATCTACCCTGAATATGTATTTTGTCCTGGTTATGCCATCCTCGATAACTTCGGATCCCTGCTCGGTGAGGGTCTGTTTAAATGGACCGGATGACTCTAATTTATCAAGCCCCATTAGGTGCTTTAACAAAATGCGTTTTTCCCTTTGCCATTTCGTAAGTTCTTCCGCAGAGTCCCCTTCAAAGCGGTCCGAAGCGCTAAACTGCTCAAACCGTTTGATCATCCCCTCAAGGGAGTCATAATATTTTTCTATGTATGTTATCTTTTTTTCCATATGAATACCCGGTATCCGGTCGCTTACGACAGATCTTCCTCCATCTGATAAAAGTATCCCTTTTTATCCATCAGTTCATCAAAAGTTCCGCTTTCCACAACGCATCCGTCGCGCATGACCAGGATAATGTCGGCTTTTTTGACCGTGGCAAGCTTGTGTGCGACTATAAAAGTAGTCCTGGACTCCGACATATTATCAAGAGCCCCCGATACCTCCCTCTCCGATATCGCATCCAGTGCCGATGTGGCTTCGTCTAAGATTATAACCTTCGGATCCCTTATAAGTGCCCTTGCGATCGATATCCTCTGCTTTTGTCCTCCGGAAAGCTTATCTCCGTGTTCTCCCACAAAGGTATCTATTCCGTCGGGGAGTTTTTCTATAACATGATATAGTCCTGATTCCCTGACGACCTTATCAAGGGTTTCTTCCGAAATATTCCTGGTCCCATACAGTATGTTATCCTTGATAGATCCGGAAAACAGCGCGGTATTTTGCGGAACAACCGCAAGAAATCTTCTGTAACTCCTAAGATCCAGTTCGTCTATCGGAATACCGTCAATATATATCTTACCGCTCGTTGGAAGCATGAATCCTATGAGCATGTTCATGATCGTGGTTTTTCCTGCTCCGGATTCTCCGACAAACGCAACTGTCTGTCCCTTCTTTACATCAAGCGACATGTCATTTATTATCTGCTTCTCGCTGTTCGGATAAGTATAGGATACATTCTCAAAACGATACTCACCCTTTAAGTCGTCTATCTTTGTCTTGCCTTCGTTATCCTCGACATCATCAACTTCCAGTACCTCACCGATACTGTTTACCGACTCAAGCCCCTTGGATATGGTCGGCAGGAGATTTAACATATTGGAAACCTGACCTACTATGGTCGTAAAATAACTCTGGTACATTACCACATCGCCGGCCTTTATCACGCTTCGCAGTGCCAAAAAAGCAGTAAAAACAAGACATATGACCTGGAATATCTGGAAACACGCCCAGCTTACCGCGCCGAAATTGGTCTGTATCATATCAAGATGATATCCTTCGACGGCTATCTGCCTGACCTGTTCGTTCATTCGGGATATCTCTTCTTCTTCGAGTGCATGAGCCCTGGTCACAGGGACCAGTTCCACCATTTCCGATACCCTCGCACTCGTTGCTTCTACTTCCTTCCTGAAGCGCTGGTTATGAGCCTTGATCGGTCTTTTAAAAGAATAAACGAGTACTGCTGCAAGAGGCACCATCATAAGGAAGAATACGAAAACGACCCTGCTCTTTGATACCGTTACCGTGAGCGCTACAGTAACATTAATGATGATGTTCATAAAGTTCACGAAGATCTGGTCGGACAGGGTTTCCACGGATTCAACATCTCTTATGATCTTCGACTGTATACGTCCGGACTGTATATCCTTTTCGGAAAGTATTGACATGGTCTGGATCTTATGTACAAGAGTACTTCTAAGCCCCGATTCAACATCCCTTACCGCCGATGCCCTAAAATGCATATGAAGATAGTTCATCGGTATGTTTAACAAAAGTAGCACCGTGAGTACAACGGCGTTTATTATTATCAGCCTTCCCGCATCCGGAGTTTTATCCGTAACATAATTGATTATATTTGCGGTCACGATCGGAAGCACCCATACGGGAGAATGCTTTATGGTATAAAAGAACATGGACAAAAGGAAATTGTGATAATATCCCTTATAAAAACCTATAAGGGTCATAAGTGCATTTCCTTTATGTTTCCTGTAACTTTCTTCGAATACTTCTATCCCGAAGCGTGACTTAAGTTTCATCTTATTCTTTCTCTGATATGTCTTTATAGCAAAACGCCTTAAATTCCCTGCGTATGTTTTCGTTCTCTTCAAAACGTCCGGTCGCATACACGCCGATCATGGCACCCGTAAATCTCTTTCCCCGCGACAAGCCTTCATCACACAGATAATATACATTCTCAAGCGTATATATTTTACGGCCGTTTAAATACATGTCTCTTATCAGGCCGTCGGTCTTCATTTCGATGCGGATCTTATGCATGCTGTTTTCCCCGCCGCTTTTCACACCGTCTTCTATAACATCAAGCAGAAACGACATGTCGGTATCTCCGATATGCTCTTTTACGCACAGTCTCTTAACATCTGACTTAAGTGTAAGTGCATATACACAATATGTATTCTCATCGTAGTATCCGGTAAGACCGATCTCTTCGCCCTCAGCCATATCATCCGGAACGGGAATTGTTACAGAAACTTCAAACTTAAAAGCGGTCTGTCTTCTTAAGACTACGCTTCTGCATGCGGTTTGCGACAGGTCATATCGTGATGGTCTGATCAAAAGATCGTATCCACAAGTTCCCGGAAGCAGTCCATATCCTGTTTTTTCTCCGGGCATATTGCAAACCGAATAACTTATATCGGAAGCATTATAGGTTCTGGGTGTAACAAATCCTGTAGGTATCCCGGGCTTTAATTCAGCCTCATCATGCAAATCGCCGTCTTTGTTTCCGTAATCACAGGAAGTAATGTCGGCCCCGGTCACGTCCATTTGGGGGTAGGGTTTTTTCTGTAATACCGACGGACCCTCAAGACCGTTTACCACAGGCCAGCCATCCTTCGTCCATGTGACGGGATCCAGTGCGGTTTCCCTGCCCAGAATACTGTATTTACCCTCTAACATGCGTCCGCACAGATACACCATATACCATCTGCCGTCAGGGGTTTCCACCATATCGCCGTGCCCGCATCTTTGGAGCGGTGCTAAAGGATCATCCTGACGCATTATCGGATTATACGGGCATTTTTCATAATCGCCTTTTAGCGTTTTGGACCTGAATGCAGTTACCCTGTGACCCGTTCCGGTTCCGCCTTCTGCCAGGATAAGATAATAGTATCCGTCCTTTTTGTACAGATGCGGTCCTTCCGGTGCCCGTTTCATATCTCCGTACATAAGAAGGCTCGCAGGGGATATCTGCTTCGTTCCGCTCTTATCGAGTTCAAGTATCCTTGCACCCCGGTTTAAAAGCATATATCTTCTGCCGTCGTCATCATTAAATATGCTTGGATCTATCCCGTCCTCTTCTATATATGCAGGCTTGGAATAAGGTCCCTCGGGCTTGTCCGATGAAACAACGATCTGTCTCCTGTATACCGGAGGATCATCATTGTATCTAAGGGTCGCCGTTATATAAAATCTTCCTTCGTAATACGAAATATCAGGTGCCCAATATCCTCTTCCGCCTTCAAGATCGTCTATACAGGCATACCCGGGATCGGTTATCGCATGACCTATTATCTCCCAGTGGATCAGGTCTGTAGAATGGGATACCGGTATACATGGAAAAAATATAAAAGAGGAATTGACCATATAATAGTCATCGCCCACGCGGACTATCGAAGGGTCCGGAAACATTCCCGTACGGACCGGGTTTTTGTAATAGTCCGATATGTCTCCGTATCTCTCATTCATATAAAGACATATATCTGTGCTTCCGTTTTGGTCAGCGATCTCCCAGGCGGTGATCCTCTTATCGTCTCCGGTAAAAGGGGACATCCCGCATTTCGATATCAGATAATCCCACAATCCGGCATTTCCCGAAAGCGCACAGTAATGAAGCACGTCCCTGCCATGGTCGTCTTTTTCGTTTAAGCTTATCCTCGAATATTCGACCAGATATTTGACGATCTCAAAATGTCCGCATTTAGCGGCCGCAAAAAGATGGCTTCCTTCTATAAGAGACGGTTCCTCGATAAGCATCTTTTTTACGTTTATAAGATCATTTGCGTTTATATACTTTTTTAACAGTTCGGTGTTGTTCATATAGGACAATTTAAATCCTGCAAAATAAAGGTCTTACTTATGATAAGTTAAACTCATCAAGTATCACATATCCGCCTCTTGATGCTTTCGATATCGCGTATAATCCCACGCGTGCCCCTGTCCATGTGTGATCCGAGGGCTTAAACTTTTCTTCAAGTGCATATATTTCCACATCGTTTTCATTTCCGATACCGTAACCAAAAGTCACGACGGGCAGACATTCTTCCACATTAAGACTCTTTCCTTCATCGGACATGGTAAGTGTTACCGTAAAGTGACTCAGTTCTCCTTCTAAGGTGCGCAAAAGGTTCCTTGTTTCCTTCTTACCGGAAGGTTCAGTCTCGCTTATCCCATAGTATATCCTGTATTCGGTCTCCTTCTTATCGGTAAGTATACGTTCACACTCGATAAATCCGTACTCACCGCCCATTAGAGTAACTCCGGCTCTGTCACCTTTTAGCATTCCCGATACATCGAATGTAAGTCGTACATCAAATGCTCTTCTGTCGATCTTACGGGTAAGTACATTTGCACATTTCCAAAGTACGGGAGATGCTCCCTGATAGTTAAGCGCTATGAGTTTAAGTTTACGGTCTCCCGCAGATCCGTTATATGCGTTTTGGCCGTGATAAAGGTCAGTCATGTCTTTGGATACAACAAAATCCTTGCTTGTCACAACTTCAAAAAACTCTGTCGAATAATCCCCCAACCATTGGAGATCCGTGGATGTTTCAAAACCTGCTTTATTTAATTCAGGAGCGTCTTTACCGGATTCTCTTTTGCAGAAAGGATATGTTCCTGTCATCACCGGCTCCCCGCATCCCGTACCATCGTCAGTGCCTATTACGGGCCAGTCGTTCTTCCATGTTACAGGCTGAAGATGACATACTCTTCCGTATGCCCCCATATCCTGAAAATGGATAAACAGATCACACCCCGCATCGTCACTTACAAGACCGCCCTGATGAGGGCCGTTTATCACGGTCTTACCCTGATGCATCACTACTCTGCACTCATATGGACCGGAAATATTTTTTGAACGCAGCGCAAGCTGCCATCCGTTCCTTACGCCCCCTGCGGGCGCGAAGATATAATAAAATCCTTTTCTCTTATATACTTTAGGACCTTCTATCGTTATTGCGGGATTCTTTTTTTCATCGGGTGTGTCACACTCGGGATATTTGTATCTTTTCCCGGTTTGTTCCATACCGCTTTCATCTACAAGACCGCCAAGAAAAATAAAATGATCTTCAGATACGGGCCCAAGTCCCTCCTTATCGAGTTCCATCATCCCAAGGATACTCTTAAATCCTATCCGGCTTTTTGCATAAGCATGTATGAGATAGAATCTTCCGTCGTCGTCGATAAACGGACATGGATCGATAAGGCCCTTTCCCTTTAATACAAGTTTCGGTTCATCCCATACTATCGACTTATCTTCCATCCCGGGAACATGCAGATCCATACCGTGATCTGATATAAAATCACAGGATCCATCAGCGTTCGAACTGTCCGGGTGACCCGTGAGGGCACTCTCAAGCACCGAAACCGAAGCCGGAATATCTTTTTTAAACCGTCCTCTCACCACAAAGAGTCCTTCATCAGGCATACCGTAATATATATAGAACATGTCGTTGTAGTAACGGATCGAAGGAGCCCATATTCCTTCGGAATGACGCGGTGACTCAAAGCCTCTCCCGAGACTTTGGACTGCATATCCTATATGTTTCCAGTTCACCAGATCATCGGAATAAAGAATGGGAAGACCCGGAGTGTAGTTAAAGCTCGATGAGGTCAGATAATAACCGTTTCCAACCTTTACAACATCCGGATCCGAATAATCGGCAAAGATTATTGGATTTTCGTATGTTTTATTTGTATTCATCGGCAACACCCTCATCCTGGGAATTTGCTTCATATACGGTATCAAGATCCTTAAGTACGCTTTCGTCTATCAGTGATGCAAAAGGCTCTCCGTACTTAACCATTTCTCTGGCCAGAAGTTCTCCGAACTTCATGGCTCCCTCATATTTAAGATGTGTATTGTCGGTAGATAAACCGTCGGGAAGCCAGAAGGCCTCTCCGGGTTTTAAATGCATGAAATATTTCTTGCTGGGTTCATCGCCTATGCTCTCTATGAATTCATGACTTACTTTGCACAGATCTATGAGCGGAACTCTGTATTTTTCCGCTGCCTTATAATAGGCTTTAACATAAGCGGTATGTGTAGACTCCCGCATATGTATATGATCCTCTTTAAAATTCCTTCTCTCGAGCGGTGTAAGCAAAAGCGGTATTGCACCCTTGTTTCTTGCTACATTTATAAACTTTCCGAGATTTTCTATGAAATCCGTTTCGGGATCCGTATATCTGCTTAGGTCCGTCTCTTTTTCATCATTATGTCCGAATTGTATAAAAAGATAATTACCTTCGCTTATCTCATCATATATAGTGGCCAGACGCCCCTGATCGATAAAGCTTTTGGTACTTCTTCCGTTCACCGCATGATCATAGACGACTACATCAAAGGCCGTAAATCTGTCAAATGCCTGTGCTATTCCGGTCTGTGGAAATTTATTGGCTTTGTTGCATGTATTGGTTGAGTCGCCTGCCCAAAATATGATTCTCATTCTGTTTCCTTTCAATAGTTAACCAGGATAATTAACTACAGATCATTAAATATAGATAATTAACTACAGATCATTAAATAAAGGCCGAAGCCGTATCCGGCTCCGGCCTGTGTTGTTTATATCAAATACAGTAAATGATATTTAAGGATCATTCCTTTACGGCACCTACGTTAACACCCTTTACGAAGTACTTCTGAAGGAACGGATACAATGCCATAAACGGAAGTATCGCACATATGATCGCCGAATAATACAGGGTGTTCTGCGAAACATTGTATTGCGTTGTCGGCGTATCTCCGTCCATGACCATGACTCGCAATATGTACTGGAAATTGACCTGATCACGATTGGTGATGTAGATCTGTACGGTTGAATAATCGTTCCATACCGTAACCGCAAACATAAGACCGATGGATGCAAGTGCTGCTTTGGAAAGCGGAAGCACGATCTTAAAGAAGATACCCATCGGGGAACATCCGTCTATCTTGGCGGCCTCAAACAGCGATTGCGGTATACCTTCAAAGAAGTTTCTCATAAGCACCAGGTTATAGACGTTCATACCGTGCTTAACAACCAGTATCCACATCTTATTAACAAGATGAAGCTGTTTCATAACCAGATACTCGGGAATAAGTCCACCGGAGAATATCATTGTAAACAAAAGGAAATAAGCGATCGCGGTTCTGCCGGGCATATCATACTGGGATAATACATATCCACCGAGTGTTGACATTACAAGTCCGAGCAATGTTCCGATAATGGTTGTGACTACCGAATTGATAAACGGTCTGTACAACTTCTGAGTATGAATGATCGTCTTATATCCGTCCAGTGTGAACTTTGTCGGGAATAACTGGAACTTATATACTCCTACGGCGTTAAATGAGTCCGACAATACCTTCCAGATAGGAACCAGTATTATAAGTCCGATAAGGATAAACACAAGATAGTTTACTATATCGAAAGCGCCGAGTTTTCTTTTTCTTCCTGCTGTATATTCTTTATTCTTAGCCATAGCACCCACCTTACAGTATTCCGCGTCCGCGGACCTTCTTGCTCGCCTGGTTGCAAAGCAGAACCAGAACACATCCTACAAGTGACTTGAACAGACCAACCGCGGTCGTATATCCGTAATTCGGTATGGCCGTCATAAACGTCTTACGGTAGATGTATGTGGAAATAACGTCCGAAACCTCAAATACACGGTTGTTGTACATAACGAATACCGACTCGAAAAGGTTAAGTACCTTGGCAAGGTTCAATATAAGCACAATGATTATCGTATTGGCAAGTTCGGGAACCGTAACATACCAGATACGCTGAAGACGGGTTGCGCCGTCTATATCTGCGGCCTCATACAATTCCGGATTGATACCGGCCAGCGTGGCCAGGAATATTACCGTCCCCCATCCGGTTTCCTTCCAGATATTTACCAGGTAGTATACCGGCCGCCACAAGTCCGTTTCATGCATGAAGTCTATACTTTCCGTTATCCACCCCCAGCTCTTAAGCGTTTCGTTGATGAAACCTGTAGAAGATGTTGAAAGGAATAACGTGAAGATCGCAGCGGTAACTGTCCATGACATGAAGTGAGGCAGGTAAATTACCGTCTGCAATACCTTCTTTGCAAAAAGGTTCGCCATTTCGTTAATAAATACCGAAACGATCACCGATGCCAGCGTAGTTATAAGAAGTTTGGTGATAGAGAGCACCAATGTATTTGTAAAGGCTTTCCAGAATTCCTTATCCGAGAACATTTTCTCAAAATGCTTTAAGCCTACGAATTCGATTTTCTTTAAGGTGTAATCATAAAAAGAATAGCGTATACCGAGCATAGGCCAGTAGTACACTATGATCACATAGATAAATACAGGAAGGAACATCAGATAAAATCCCCTGTTGTTCCATATTCGGGTCTTTAATGGTTTCTTATTGATAACCCGCCCCGTAGATGTTGTTTTTAGCTGTTTACCCATTAATATTACCCCGTTCCGAATAGTGTGCGTATGGGCGCCTGCGCATGGCAGGCACCCATACAACGTATTACTGCAGTAGTGTTAATTGATTTTATTGAGCGTTAAGCTCTGCAAGGATCTCTGTTATTGTATCTCCCCACTCAGCCTGATACTCAGCGATAGCATCTTCGGCAGTCTTCTTGCCGGCTACAACTTCGTTCATGAGTGTGGTCTTATCTACTACAAGATCTGCTTCGACTACGGTCAGAGTCTCTGATGAAGGAGACTGAGGTGCATCTACACAGTTCTCTGTGAAGAACTTGTTGCCTTCCTCGATAAGGGGATCATTGTCGATGAATCCGTTTGTAAGAGGAGCGATTACAAGTACGGGATCAAGGTGATTCTTCTTCCATACGGAGTTAGGATCGTTAGGTGACTGCTTAAGGTGGAATTCACCTTCTGCATAGCTGTAATCTTTCTTCTTGTCAGGATCATCAGGATTGGTTGTGAACTCTTCTGCATGAGTTGACCAGTGAACATCCTCTGCACCGTATGTCCAGAGAGTCTGTACCTTGTCACCGTCAAGCATTGTCTCAAGAAGTGCATCAAAGATAGCCTGCTCACGAGAGTTGTCTCCGTCACCGTCATCAGTGATTACCCAAACAGGAGCTTCACGGTTGATATATCCGCCCCATGTATCCTTGATCTCCTGGATAGGAGGAAGCTGTACGAGTCTGTCATCTCCAAGTTCTGTATCAACTTCGTTCTTGTCAAGGTTGTCTGTAAGAGTACGGAGCCATGTACCTGCCCAGTATGTGAATACACCTTCTGAAGTGGTCTGGTCATTTGAGAACCATTTCTCTCTTGCTGTCTTGGTTGATGCTTCCTCTGTATCCTTATCGATAACGCCATCAGCATAACCCTGTGCAAGTCTGTTAAGAGCATCTATAGTTGCCTGCTCCTGGAAACCGTCAACCCACTGTCCGTCCTTCTGATAGATTGCCGGATAAGCGCCCTGCCAGAATTCAGGCATATAGTTGATGTAAGGAGCCTCGTCCATCTTACCGAAGCCGGCAGCGATAACACCTGTCTGTCCGTCTTTGGTAAAGGCCTTTAACATATTGTAGTAATCATCGAATGTCTTGATATCTTCAACTTTAAGACCTGCTGCATCGAGCCATGACTGCTTAATATAAGTAACGCATCCGTTTCCGTATGTGGGAGCGAATCCATAAAGCTCACCTGCATCTGTCTTCATGTTCTCATTAATAATAGGAAGTGTGATCCTTGACTGGAACTCAGCGTTGTCATATGCATCTGCCATGTTCCAAAGGATACCTGTTGTCTGATACTGCTTAAACATTGTAGCTGACATGATAAGAGCATCGGGATACTGTCCGTCGCCGGGAGCTCCTGTTGTAAGAAGCTGAGCTACATTATCCTTATAACCTGAATGCTCGGGCTGGTTGATGTGAAGTTTGATCTCATGGCCAAGCTTCTCTGATACTGCTGCTTCCCACTGCTCTACGAAAGCATCCTGTCCGTTATCTACGTTAGCGGTAAGAGTACCGTCAACTGTAATATAAAGATCGGTAAGCTCATAAGCAGCTGCTTCCTCTGTAGTTTCCTCAGCGGCTGCCTCTGTAGTTTCCTCTGCTGCTGCCTCTGTGGTTGCTTCTGTGCTTTCTGTTGCCGCTGCATCAGTATCTGCGCTTGTATCTGCGGGTGTAGAACTTCCGCAGGCTGCAAGTGAAGCTACCATTGCTGACGATAACAAAACTGCAAGCAATTTCTTTTTCATTTGCGTTTCCTCCTTGTCTGCTTACAGGCACTATGCCTGTCCTTTAGTCAAATTATATATGGACAATAATTGCGATAACAATGATAAAGTTGTCACTAACCTTGCATAAGTTGCTTAAACTTGCATTTTTCTTTGCTTTTTGAAACGAAATTCTTATGATATGTTTAGGAGACGGGTCAAAACACGTCTTAGCATTCGACACGTAACAGTTGTTCATCTTTTATATTGGAGGTTACAAAAATGGCAGGAATAATTGACAGTTTCAGATTAGACGGCAAAGTTGCCTGGATCACCGGAGCATCATACGGACTCGGACTTGCATATGCAAAAGCCTATGCCGAAGTCGGTGCAAAGATCGTATTTAATGATATCAATCAGGAACTCGTAGACAGGGGTCTCGGTGAATATAAGAAACTCGGTATAGATGCTTACGGTGCAGTATGTGACGTAACCAAAGAAGACCAGGTAACCGCATTCGTTAAAGATGTGGAAGAAAAGGTCGGCTCGATAGATATCCTCGTTAATAATGCAGGTATCATCAAGAGGATCCCCATGACAGAGATGAGCGTAGACCAGTGGAACCAGGTTATAGGAGTTGACCTTACAGGTCCTTTCATCTGTTCCAAGGCTGTTCTTCCCGCAATGATCAAAAAAGGATCTGGCAAGATTATAAATGCCTGCTCCATGATGAGTGAATTCGGCCGTGAAACAGTATCAGCTTACGCCGCTGCCAAGGGCGGACTCAAGATGCTTACAAGAAACATCTGCTCAGAATACGGTCAGTATAATATTCAGTGTAACGCAATAGGCCCCGGCTATATAGCAACACCTCAGACCGCTCCCTTAAGAGCAAGAGGCGAAGACGGCAGCATGAATCCTTTTGACCGTTTCATAAGATCCAAGACTCCCGCACAGCGTTGGGGACGTACCGAAGATCTTCAGGGGCTTGCAGTATTCCTTGCTTCACCTGCATCAGATTTTATAAACGGTCAGGTGGTTTACATCGACGGCGGTATCTCTGCTTACATCGGCCAGGATCCCAGCAACCTTGATGAATCCAAGTTTGCAGCCGAAAAAGAAGTCGAAGATGTAGTAGTTAACGACTGATATTGATCTATAACCTTTCATATAAATTGCTTCCTTTTTTGCGGGCCGCGGAATCTTTCCGTGGTCCGTTTTTTGTTGCAGTTAGCACACTTAAAAGGTAAAATGTTTATATGAAGGAAAAACTCACCACTAATTATGATGACAGGCAGTACATGCAGTCGAAGGATTTCGAACTGTACTATTATCATGACAGTAAATCCAACAAGCGTACAGGCCTGCACACTCATCCTTACTACGAATTTTATTTCTTTCTCGAAGGCCATGCGGAGGCTCAGGTCCGTAAAGAGCATTATATGCTTGCTTACGGAGACATTCTGATCGTTCCTCCCGGAGTTTCGCACGGCATTTTTGTTCACGATTTCGACATTCCCTACAGACGTTTCGATCTTTGGATAAGTGTTCCTTTTTATAAGAGGCTACTCGAAATGAGCGAAGATTATTCTTACGCTGTAAACAAGGCTTTATCCGAAGACCGTCATGTCATACATACAGACAGGATCACCTTCAATTCCGTCCTGTCCAAGCTTTTTTATATAGTAGAAGAAGATAAAGGAAACCGTTTCGGGCGCGAGACACAGCTCACATTGAGTATCGGAGATCTTCTGATGCACATAAACCGTCTTGCATACGAACAGTTTACTACGCACAGGATCACCCAGGATGCCCTGTACCAGAATATTTGTGATTATATAGAGCACAATATCGATGAAGATTTGTCACTTGACAACATTGCAGAGCATTTCTTCTTGAGCAAGTATTATATATCACATGTTTTCAAAGACAATATAGGCATATCCATACATAAATATATCGCCAAAAAAAGGCTCCAACTCTGCCACGATGCGATCCTGGGAGGGGAGCCTATCTCACAAGTATATAATACATACGGATTTGATGATTATTCGAGTTTCTACCGGGCTTTCAAAAAAGAATATAACTTATCGCCCAAGCAGCTTATCCAGCAGGCAAAACTAAATACCGCCGATGCCCTGCATGAATGATACGGCTTTATGGAACTGTCGTCCCGGCAGTTCTTTTATTCTGCCAGTTTTATCATCTCTCCGATGGTACAGCCCAATATTGTGAGGATATCAATATCACTGTCTGACCATTTCCGGTTGGTGTTAAACACATCGAAATCCACAAATATATAGATCTCGTCACCTTTTTTGATGCCGCATCGTACACTTGCGCCAATTTCCTGATTTACGGCAGATTCATAGGCTAAAGTACTTACGGGTTTTAATCTGTTTACGGTACTGATCACGAGCGTTGTCTCGTGTTCATACTGAGCTGCATAATTTTCGTCATACGCAATTCCCGCCCTGTCTTCTGGAGGCGCCGGATAATCACCGGAGCGTAATATCACCTTTTTGCCGTAATCACCGTAAATGGTTATTCCGCCAAGATCAAAAAGATCGAGCAGGCCCTGCTGAAGATTACGGTTCTTTAAGAAGCTGTCTATTCCGTTCTCCTGTATATCGCTGATGCATCTTACCAGCATGCCTCTTCGTTTTTCTCTGGAAACCATATAAGATACCGTTTGATATTTTATTGACTCCTGAGAATACTCTCCGTGAAGCTTTTCGTCATATATGATATGGCGGTTTTTGCCCTTCTCTTTTGCGATATAAAGGGCTTTATCGGCTTTTCCGAACAATTCGTCAAACTGTGTTCCATCCTTGGGATACTGCGACACACCTACGGACATGGTAAGCTTGACCTTGTCGTCAAAAGCATACATAAGTTCTTTGGAAATGACTTTTAATATAAGTTTGAGTTCTTCCCTGGTAGGTACGTCATGCATGAGGGCATAGAATTCATCTCCGCCGAAGCGTCCGACTATACCGTGTCTGCCCATGTGCTTCTGAAGATTTTCCGCGACAAAACGTATAATTACATCTCCGAATGCATGCCCGTAATTGTCATTGATAGACTTAAAATCATCGATATCTATAACTATCATCCACAGGATATTTTTGCCGGCCGAATTGATCTTTTCAACGGAATACTCCGTAGATGCCTTCTTATTAAGAAGTCCCGTAAACGAATCCTTGCCCGCGGTAGTCAGATAATAGGCCATATCATCGGAGCTGCCTTCGCTTGAGATAACGCCTGTGACTATTTCCGGATTATATATGGAAACTCCACCTCTGAACTGGTAAAGTCCGGCATGACCTTCATCCCCGGATTCATGACTCCGCCATCTCATCTCAAAAGAAGTATTACGCCCCTTTAGATACTTGGCAAGTTTTTCGGTCTGAGCCGTCATATAGTCGGCACCGCCGGATTTTGCCACCTGTTCTTTGCAGAATTCATCCAGATCACCTGAATAAACATCGATGGCTTTCCCGTTTACATACTTATAGTATTTATATATATTGCTTTCAGGATCATATTCAAAATAATACTCATCCTTGATAGACATATAGAAGCGGTATTTATTCGCTTTTTTGTCAAGTTGCTCCATCCTGACTTCGGCATTTAAGACATCTATCAGCGTGATCCGGTATAATGGTGCTTTCTCCTCGGTGTGATCGGTTTTATCAAGCCTTAAATAGACATTTCTCCAACCTTCATCAAGTTTATTTGTAAGCCTGGTATATAATTCTATGCAGTTTTCGGATCCCATACCCCGGACCACGAAATCCTTAAGCAGCTTCGCATCCTCTTCATCTATAAGATCTGTAAATGCCAGTACCGAATTTTCACCGACAAACTCATAGTAATTTTTTGAAGCACTTGAAACCGTAAAATCGCTGCGCACGAAAAGAACGCAATCATACAGCGCTGTATCGATTCTTCTTATATTACTATCTTTTTGGCTATATCGGTCTATCCTCATACATCACATTATATAACAAAGGATCACTTGCTGGCTATGGAAACAGCATGATAATACTCATCCGCACCGCGCTGGCATACAACCTGTATACTCTTTCCCTTTATTATAACGGGGCATCCTGAAAAGTCTGTTGCGCTATCCATCCTGATCTGCATCGTTCCGCCGCTTGTATTAAGATAAATGGTACTCTCGGAAGTGTCTGCACCAACCGTTCCCGATACGGTAAGTCTGTTAGAGTCAAGCGTCGTTGTAGCCGAAAGTTTGGAAGTGTTATTCACAAGAGTACATACATGAAGCCATTCATCGGAACCTCTGTAATATGTAGCAGTAGCTTTCTGTCCCGGTATAAGGGCTCTGCAGCCTGCGTTGGATCCTGAGTCTATCTTAAACTGCATCGTTCCACCGGAAGTGGTAAGATACAGAACCGAAGTGGTCGAACTCTTCTCTATGGTTCCGGATACGTTGTAAGTAGGTGTACCTGCAGGAACAGCAGATGTTGAAGTAGTTGTTGTGGTAGCGGCGGTTACGGTCCCTGAATTTAATGCAGATGTCGAAACTGCCGTGGCAGCGTTATAATCCTTGATAGACAGGGCATGCATGACCGCATCCGATCCTCTGGAGCATACTACCTGAAGTGATCTTCCAAGCAAAAACATCCTTACTCCGGTAACATCGGTTGTGGGATCGATCTTAAGTTCCATGGTTCCGTCACTCATCTTAAGGAACAGTGTTTCTTCATTGGTTCCCTTGGCTACCGTACCGTTTACTGTATACTGTTTTGAAGTATCAACGGAAGCTGAACCGGCTACAGATGTTCCGGTTATCTTGGAAGCATGCCAGTATTCATCATTTCCCGTATAGCAATTACATGTAACTTTATATCCGGGAAGAAGAAACTTCGCACTGTTAAGATCTGTAGTGGCATCGATCTTGATCTCCATCGTTCCGCCACTCGTTATAAGATATAAAACATCACCTGTCGTTTTGTCAGATATCGTTCCAGAGAATGAACTCTCTGCAGCTTCGGCAGCTGAAGGAACGATCCATACGGACACACCTATCAATGCTATCATCAGCAGCATACTGATAACTCTTGATATTTTACTTTTCATAATCTACCTCCGGGAAATTGATTACATAATGTTTTTACCCTTTTAGCACTATATATGCTAAAAATACAGACTTATTATACATTATCTTGTATCTTATGTAAACGAAATATTGCAATTTCCCGAAAATAAAATTAACAGGTGATATTTTTTAAGTCATTAAAATCCAATTCATCCACATGCATTCCCGGTTTTCCGAGAGGAAGCTTATGATCTTTTCTTACAAAAACAAGCACTTCGTTAAAAGAAACCCGTATATAATGGTCTCCCGCAGACATGATCTCTTCATCACGGTCATCTACACTTCTAAACCTGATCATCTTCATTTCTTCAGGCAGATAAACATACCTTCCTTCGCTGTTTTGCTCATATACGGGTGCGATCATGATACTCTCCCCCACGATCAGCTGGTCCTCAATGGTCTTACATCTGGGGTCATCCCTGTATACAAAAGACAATGGTTTAAAATACATGCCGTTATTTTGAACTGCGCTGACAAACTCCGAATATATATACGGAATGAGTGCATATCGAAGTTCAATGATATGTTTGAAATCCTCACTTCTCTTAAACCTGTACAGTTCCTGTTCTCTGGTCCCAAGGGCCGCATGGTTTCTAAAAAGCGGTGTAAATATACCAAACTGGATCCACCTCATCATCAGATCTTCGGTTGTGTCTGCACCAAATCCTCCTATATCCGCACCGGAGAACAAGAATCCAGTCATATTGAGTGAAGGCATCTGTTTGATATTCAAAAGCAGATGGCTCCACCACGAACTGTTATCCCCGGTCCACACTCCTCCATAGCGATGCGCTCCTATGACCGATGCTCTGGAGAACAAAAGATACTTTTTATCCGGATCGTTCCGTTCAAAGGCTTCACCTGCCGCCCTTGTCATATTAAATCCGTACAGATTATGAACCTTATCATGACGTATTCTTTTATCGCCGATCTCATGATAAAAACGCCTGTAATCTTCAGGACTGTTTGCAAGGGAATCCGCCAGTTCCGTAAGTTTAAAGAATCCCCATATATCCAGTTCCTGTTTTTCAAGTTCCTTAAGTTCATCAAAGACTTCCACAAGATGCTCGTCCGTATAAAAGATTGCGGGCTCGTTCATATCATTCCAGAATCCCTCGATGCCCATATCGGTAAGAACCCTGTACTTATCACCGAACCACTCTCTGACTTCGGGTTTTAGGAAATCCGGGAAATGCACTCTTCCCGGCCAAACGGCTGCAACGAGTCTTTCTCCGTCTTCTTTTTTACAAAAATAATCGTTATTTACGCCTTCTTCGTATACATCATACCCGGGCTCTATCTTTACTCCTGCATCGATTATCGGTATAAGCCTGATCCCGCGCTTTCGCATCTCACTTACAAATGCGGGAAGATCGGGAAACCTTTCCGGATCCACGGTAAAATCCTTGAAATCCTTCATGTAATCTATATCCATATAGATCATATCAAGAGGGATCCCGAGTTTCTCATATCCGTCAGCCACCGCCCTTACATCATCGGCATTCTTATACCCCCATCTGCTTTGACCGAACCCAAAGGCCCACCTGGGAGGAATATAGCTTGTCCCGATAAGTTCTCTGAAGTTCTTTACGATCGTCAGCGGATCATTGCCTGATATCGTATAGATATACGCATCCATGTCCTCAAAACTGATGGTAAATACATCGATATCCGAATATCCTATATCGAAATGTACGGTTCCCGGATGATCAATAAACAGCCCCTCACAATTCTTCCCATCATCTAAAATGATGAAATTCTGTGAAGCATAAAGAGAATGTTTACCCTCCTCATGTCTTGGATCGTCTGAGTTAAAAGAAGTATAAAGCCATCCTCTTTTGTTAATACCGCGCACGGTTTCACCAAGCCCGTATACCACAAGATCTCTGCTCATAATAACGGACATGCACTTATTTAATGTATCGACTTTCCAGCCCGGAACATCTCCTACGGTGACAGGAATATTCATAACAACAGCGTCCGTATCTATAGGATCACCGTATCTGTATCTTTTAATATCAGCTGTCATCGCCATACCTCCCTTTTACAAAAATCCCCCCGCAATATGCGAGGGGATCGGATTATTTAATATTAATGTCAGTTATTCAGCTGCTTCTTCAGCGGCTTTTTTCTTGGGGATCATCGTGAAGCATACGATGCATGCCACGATATACAGAGCAAGTGTCACATAAAGCACCGTCTGATAGCCCTGAGTATTGACTGAAACGACTGTACCGTCAGAAAGAGTAGTATCCTTGAATTCACCGACATGCTTAACGATGAATGTTGCAAGCTGGTTTCCGGTAAGTCCGGCCATAGCCCATGCTGAAAGACACATACCGTGAACTGCAGATATACTCTTCATTCCAAAATGGTCTGAAAGAAGTGTCGGTACGTTAGAGAAACCACCGCCGTATCCTGCATTGACCATGATGAGCAGTGCAACGCAGAGGAATACTATCTTGTTATCGATTCCGTGAGTGATAACAACAGCACCCGTAAACAGAATGGAAAGGATGAAGATGATCTTATAGATAGTATTTCTGTCCTTAAACATATCAGCCCAGGCTGAGAACCCAAGTCTTCCGGCTGCATTTGCAATAGCAGTAACCGAACCGAGAGTTGCCGCAACAGTAAGGCTTAAACCGATCGAGTTAAAGATTGCCTTTTCCTGTGATATAAGGGCAAGACCGCAGGTGATATTGATATAGAACATGATCCATATACCGATAAAGGTCTTGTTTGAAAAAGACATCTTGAAGTTTTTGCCAAGGGTTGCAAAGAACTCTTTGATCCCGCCGTTTTCACTATGTGCTTCAACCCAGTCTGAAGGCTTCTTAAGAAGCAAATGTCCGACAAACATCATAACGCAGTAGATCGCTCCCATGATGAAGAACATATATGCAGGATTGTTATCAAACTTCGTAAGGAAAAATTGCATAACAGGTGTTGCAATTGCCTTTGCAAGACCAAATCCTGCAACTGCAAGACCTGTTGCCAGTCCCTTACGGTCCTTGAACCAAAGCATCAGGGTCTTTACCGGGCTTAAGTATCCGGTACCGAGTCCTATACCCATGATACATCCATAGAACAGGAATACGAGCGGAAGTGATTTTAAAAGGATCGCAAATCCTGTTCCCACCATTCCGACTGTAAAGCATATGGTAGCTATGAGTGATGATCTGTGAATATCTTTTTCAACTACATCACCCAGGAAAGCTGCCGACATACCAAGAAAGAATATCGCAAGTGAGAACGCCCACTGTACCGAACCTGAATGCGCCTGGAAGTTTTCGGCTCCGTATATATACTCACCGATCTCCTTTGAAAAAGTTCCCCAGCAATATACCGTACCGATACTGCAATGAAGAAGTAGCGCCGGTATAGCTGCGCATATCCACTTATTCTCGCGCCTGCTGCCGGTCTTTTGTGTGTTGTCTGACATTGTTTTTGTACCTACCTTTTTGTATGATCTTGATCAACCCGGAAATCCTTATGAATTCCCTTTCCAACTTGATAGATTATACAACTATTATCCTGTGTATGCAAAACAATATGCAAAATATTATGCAGGATAACGCAAAGAATTACTTACATACTCGTATATCCGCCGTCAACCGGAATGATATCACCCGTTACGTAAGTAGTGGAAGGAGACGCAAGGAAGATTGCTGTGGTATCAAGCTCACCTTCGTGCCCGTATCTTTCCATGGGGATCATTGTCTTTGCATTAGCCTGGAAGAAATCACTGTCAAGTGTTTCCTGAGTAAGCGGTGAATAGAAATATCCGGGGCAGATCGAATTTACGGTAATCCCGTATTTACCCCATTCTGCTGCAAGTGCTCTGGTCATATTTACAACTCCGCCCTTGGCTGCATGATAAGGTGATGCGGGTGCTACCTTATTACCTACAAGTCCGTACATTGATGCAATATTGATTATACGTCCGTAATTTGCAGGGATCATAGCCTTCTTTGCCACTGCTCTGCACATCTTGAAACTTCCGAACAGATCGATATTTACTTCATTCATAAACTGATCATCGGTTATATCTTCCGCAGGAGCAACTGCACCTGTACCTGCATTATTTATAAGAATATCTATACGTCCGTATTTTGCAAGGACCTGATCTACTGCTTCATTTACATTTTCGGTATCTGTGATATCACACCTTATACCTACAGCCTCAACCCCGTAAGTCTCATGAATCTCGGCAGCCACCTCATCTATCTTATTCTGTCTGCGGGCCATACATACGATCGTTGCGCCCTGGTTTGCAAGCGCCTTTGCCATCTGTACGCCAAGACCGGATGAAGCACCCGTTACGATAACTACATTTCCTGTTAAGTCGAAGTAATTTTTTGCCATGTTTAACCTCCTGAATAATGCCTTATAAATGATTCAGCGATCTGAAAACCGGATCGCTTATTATAGTCTGACATGTTTTCAAAAAAACTGTTAGTTAATTGTTGCTGTAATTCTTGTTATTTTTGTTTATTGTCCGACTTTTTCATTCATGACTTCGATAGCCTTATCAAGTTGCGTGTCAATCCCCTCGTCATAATAGGCATCAACATCGAGTTCAACAGTGACATCCGGCTCTATCCCGGTTCCCTGTATGTTATCTCCGCCCGGAAGATAATATGCACTGACGGTGAGTTTAACTGCGGATCCGTCAGATAACTGTTTAACATCCTGAACTATACCTTTTCCGTAAGTCTTTTCTCCGACCAGTGTACCTATACCATGATCCCTTATGGCTCCGCTGAGTATCTCGGATGCGCTTGCGGAATATCCGTCCACGAGCACTACAAGAGGTATATCTATAGCATTATCCCCTTCGCATCTATACTCCTTGCGATTGCCCTGAGCATCCAGTTCATAAAAGACAAGTCCTTCAGGCAGGATCTGGTCTGCGATCCCGACTACGCTGGATACAAGTCCGCCCGGATTACTTCTTAAATCTATTATGAGTCCCTCGGCATCATTTTCTTTTATATACTCATATGCTTCCGTAAACTGATTTACCGTGGCCTGCTCGAATCTGACTATCTGGATATAACCGATATCGTTTTCCAGCATGTCGTAACCGACGGATAAAGTTTCAACCGCACCTCGAGTCACATCGATCTCCAGATAATCGTTTTCACCTTCTCTGTATATGGTCAGATGTACAACCGTTCCGTCATCTCCCTTAACTCTGCTTACGACATCATCAAGAGTCATACCGTATGTAGACTCATCATCTACCTTGACCAGAACATCTCCGGCTCTTAGTCCCGCTTTTTCCGCAGGAGTATCTGCCATTATCCCGCTCAAAAAAGGATAATCGTCTTCACCTAAGGAGATATAAGCCCCTATACCGTAATATATTCCCTGATTATCGATTATCTCCTGTTCAAGTTCCTCTTTGGAATAGTATTCGGCATACTTATCATCCATAGAGGAGACTATCCCTCGATATAATCCGTCTCTCATATCATCGACTGTCAGTTTTCTGTCATCATAATCATAAAAACAGTCATCAATGACCTTTGATATCACCGATATCTTGCTCGCGGTCTTAAGGTCAAGAACGCTGCCCAGAGCATTTGATATACTTTTGATCTTTACAACCGCAAAAATACCGACAATCAATGCTACGGTAAGACCTATGGTGAGTCCGAACAAAAGTCCTGATCTAAACGATACTTTATTGTTATTTCCGTTTTCTTCCATGACCCCTCCGTATTGAAGAAGATAAATTTATTTAAGATATTTCCATGGGGTAACATAGTTTCCGTTTTCACGAACGGAAAAATGCAGATGATTACCTGTTGAACGGCCCGTAGAGCCAACGGCTGCGATCGTCTGTCCTTTGCTTACTTCCTGGCCCTTACTTACATACAAAGCGGATGCATGCATATAAATGGTATATATACCGCTTCCGTGGTTGATCATGATATAATTGCCCATCGAGGATGAGTAAGCCGCCGCTACGACATCTCCGTCATATGCTGCCAGAATAGATGCCCCGTATGGTGCAGCCAGATCTATTCCGTTATGGAATTTCTCCACACCGAGAATGGGATGTATACGGTTCCCGTAATCATCCGATATCCTGGTATAAGACGGACAAGGCCATGCAAACATTCCTCCGTTATACTGTCTTCTGTTTGCCTCTTCAAGGGCCGCGATCTCTTCCGCAATGGCTTTTTCAAGAGCATTGATCTCAGAATTCATTGAGTTTATATATGCTTCATACTCTTTGATCTCAGCTTCCTTATCATGGATCTGGGCAGATACATTATTTACCTGTGCCTCTTTTTCGTCCATAAGCTCATTTACATTTGCCTGCTCAGCCTCTACAGCCTCTTTCGCGGCATCCAGAACCTCTTTTTCAGCCTCGAGTTCCTCTTTACAGGCAGTCACATATTCAGTTGTTTCAACATATTCCTGGAGTTTCTTACGATCGTAAGAAGACAGCATTTCAATATAGTCGGCTTTACTTATCATGTCCGCAAAATTACCTGCCCCGAGAAGCATATCCAGATACATTGTATCTCCGGTCTCGTACATGAACTTTATGCGCTTTTTCATCGATTCGTACTGATCGGTCTGTACACGCTGGGCTTCTTCAAGATCAAGGGTTGCCTGCTCTATATCTTCCGTCTTTTCTTCTATAAGATTAGTATATTCGTTTATCTTTTCGGTTATATCGGTCAGTTGGGCATCCAACTGTGTGATATACGCATCAAGATCACTCTTGGTATCCTCAAGTTCATCCTTTATGCGCTGCACATCTGTAAGGCCACTCTTTAACTCCGCGACCTGTTCTTTGGCACCGGCAAGTTCATTCTGTTTAGCCTGGATACTCTCATTAGTGTATGTTGTGGCATGTACGTCCCCCGGTACGCCCATTAGCATAACGGCAGCCAAAAGAAGACATACTGCATTTCGCGATTTGTTTTTCGCCTTAAAAAAACCTATCATACTCGCAGATGTTTACGAACAGTTATGATACTTCCGAGGAAACCGATACCAAGTCCGATGGCAAGGCTTACCGGAACCAGAACATGGAAGATCTCTCCTATGCTAAGGAACGTCAAGAGCTGTGAAAGCACAGAAAAACGTTCGGTAATAAATCCAATGACAATGTCATACAGAAAATAAATGAGAAGCAGCGGCGTAATGGTACCTATAAGACCGATAAGCATACCTTCAACAACAAAAGGTGCTCTTACAAAGAAGTCCGTTGCTCCTATATATTTCATGATCTCTATCTCTTCTTTTCTTACAGAAATACCTATCGTTATCGTGTTACTGATAAGGAAAATGGAAACCGCAAGAAGGATCGCTATGATACCTACGGATATATATGCAACAAGCTTATTGATACCAGTAAGTGTGGTCGCAGTCATTTCGGACTGGTTAACACGTCTAATACCGTTAAGTCCGGTCAGCATATCAACAAGTTCCTGCTGTCTTGAAACATCCTTAAGATATATTTCGTAATGCTCCGAGTCTGCAAGGGGGTTCTCTGTAAATCCGTCTGCATACTCTCCGAGATATTCTTCCTTAAAGCTGTCCCATGCTTCTTCGGCACTGACATATACCACATGATCGACTATCTCCGTTTGTGAAGTTATCAGATCTCCGATACTCTGTATGGATGCATCGTCCAGTCCCTCATCAAAGAATACGGTTACACTCACACCGTTTTCGGCATTCTTGATGATATTCTGGAAGTTTGCCAGGATCGAATACATGATACCGAACAGGAACAGACATGCCCCTATCGTAGCAAGCGAAGCAAGCGTAAACAGTTTATTTCTGAATATATTCTTAAAACCTTGCTGAAGGGTATAGAAAAACGAATTAATCTTCATCTATATATCCTCCCTCTTCCTCATCACTTACTATTACGCCCTTCTCGAGCGTTACAACTCTCTTCTGCATGGAGTTGACTATATCCGCATTATGTGTAACGACCAGTACCGTGGTTCCCTGCTCATTGATATTCTCAAGGAGTTTCATGATTTCCCAGGTTATCTTGGGGTCAAGGTTTCCGGTAGGCTCATCGCACAAAAGAATAGACGGTTTATTAACAAGAGCCCTTGCTATTGCGACTCTCTGCTGTTCACCGCCCGACAGATGTTTGGTTTTGGCCTTATACTTACCTGCAAGTCCCACCCTTGCGAGTACGGCAGGTACGTTTTTTCTGATATCCTTATTGGACTTCTGTATGATGCGCTGTGCAAAAGCGACATTCTCATATACATTACGGTCATTCAGAAGACGGAAGTTCTGGAACACGATACCTATATTACGTCTGAATTTAGGTATCTTGCGATGTTTGATACGCGCAAGATCATATCCCATAACATTGATCGTGCCCTCCGTAGGAACAAGTTCCCTTAAGAGAAGCTTGATCATTGTGGATTTACCGGATCCGCTTTCTCCGACGATAAATACAAACTCTCCCGGTTTAACCTTAAGATTTACATTGTGAAGTGCATGCTGGCTGTTGTTGGCTCCGTTTGGTCCGTCTTTGTATATTTTGGTAACGTTGTTTAGCTCGATGATGTAAGGTGAGGGTTTAGTTCCCTTTTTTCTTCTATCTCTTTCCGCCACTTTAAAATCTCCTCATTTTTAAAACCAGATCATCAAAATTCAAATTTTTCCATATAATTCATATATTTAACCACCATAAGAGCTATCTTGAACGTGATCGCATCCTCAAATATCCTGATATCCAGTTTTGTGGACTTCTGTAATTTATCCAGTCTGTATACAAGCGTATTCCTGTGGATAAAAAGCTGTCTGGACGTTTCGGAAACATTAAGGCTGTTTTCAAAGAACTTATTAATGGTAGTTATTGTCTCCTCGTCTAATTCATCCGGACTGTGTCCGTCGAATATCTCTTTAATGAACATTTTGCAAAGCGGTATCGGAAGCTGGTATATAAGTCTTCCTATCCCGAGTTCGGAGTAAGCTATTATATTTCTTTCATCAAAGAATATCTTACCTACATCCATTGCCATTTTGGCTTCTTTATAGGAACGGCTGACTTCCTTGATCTCGTTTATGATAGTTCCGTATGCAACACGGACGTTCTTCTGTCCTTCTTTTTGCAGATAGGATACTATACCCTTGGTAACCTTGTCTATCTCCTTCTCCGCATCGGAATCGGACATATCCTTGACGACGATAACATTATTCTCGTCTACAGCGGTCACAAAATCCAGATTGTTGGATCCCATGTAGAGACGTATGAGTTCAAGAGTATTATTATCCTTGTCAGCCATGGTCTCAACAATAATGGCAACGCGCTTTGCATCCGTCTGGATATGAAGTTTCTTGGAACGGCTGTATATATCCACAAGCAAAAGATTATCAAGAAGGAGATTCTTGATAAAATTATCCTTGTCAAATCTCTCTTTATAAGCAACAAGCAGGCTCTGAAGCTGAAATGCGGCCATTTTGCCGGCAAGATAAACATCATCTCCCGATCCTGCCACTATGAGTATATACTCAAGCTGCTGTTCGTCAAAGACCTTGAAATACTGGCAACCCTGAATCTCCTGTGAGTCTGCCGCGCTGGATGCAAAATCGGAAGCAGCTGCCTTGCAGTTCTCAAGACTGTCCAGTGTACTAGCAGCAATGTTTCCGTCTGAATCCATTACACACAGATCGACTCTTGCGATATTTTTTAACCCGTCTATCGTATTTTGAAGTATTTGATTCGAGATCATGTTATACCTCCTTATACCTGTCCGAACGCATCACACCTCTGTTTATGAAACAAAGGTCACGTCGGATGTAATCCCCATCATACCGACATTTTGCATAATAAATATGCCCCCAATATGTTCACATTATAGCAAAACCACAATGCACTTTCAACAAAAACGGGGGCTTTCATATATATAAGTTTTAACAAAGTCATTTAAGCAACAGGGCTGTTTCGGTTTTTAACACCTTTCCTTCCTTCATAAGACGGCCCAGAGCTCTCTTAAATTCATTCTTACTCATACCGGTATGTAATTTGATCACTTCCGGAGTGGCCTTGTCGGTAAACGGAAGTGCTCCGTCATAAGACTCTATAAGTTTAAGAAGTGCATCCGCATCATCTTCCATCTGCTCATAGGCTTTACGTCTGACACTCAGATCCAGTTTGCCGTCTTCCCTGACCTGTATGATCCTTGCGCTGACGTTATCGCCAAGATGTATATCACCGTAGCATTCCTTACGGGGGATAAGTCCCTGATATATATCATCTACCGCAACAAATATTCCAAACCTCTCACTGTCTTCATATGCGGTTCCGTGAACAAGATCTCCTATTATATAAGGGCTTCCGGTCTTAAGATATGGATACACATTCATGGTCGCACACAGACGGCTGCTCTTATCCAGATACACAGCCACCAGAACACTGTCGCCTTCATGGATCGTATACGTCTGCTCCGCATAAGGCAAAAGAAGATCTTTCTCAAGTCCCCATGACAAAAAAGCTCCTATCTTTCCGATCTGGGAAACAGTGAGTCTTCCCACTTCTCCAAGCTTTATGAGCGGTTCTCTGACCGTGGCTATCAGGCGGTCCTTGGAATCTTTGTATAAAAAAACACTGATCTCATCACCGACCGATATGTTTTCCGGAACCTGTTTCGAAGGAAGAAGTACCCTCTCATCCGATAACGCATCCATCTCGTACGCCAGATAAATACCGAATTCCGTCCTCTTTATCATCCTGAGGGTATGTTTTGTTCCGGGCGTAAGTTCTCTTTTCATTATCCCCGGTGCATATTTTATTTCGGGACCGTGATCATTTCTCATAAAGTAAACTCCACTATAACATACGGGTTCATTTCCCGGTCCGAAAGAACCACGGTGTGCCTGCCTTCCGCGACGTTACTGTTTATATACGGCATGATGATATTCCCTGCCTTGGCGCTTGCCCTGTATTCCACGCGGATCTGCTTAGATCTCCTTACCTCGGGTATCAGATCTTCGGCCATTGAAACATATTGTGCGTTATTTACATGACCGTTGGAATCCAGATTGTGATATCTGACTTCTATCGGCGATAAAGCTGCAAGCTCTTCCGGAATATGAATCTTTCTCGGTGCATAATCCATATCTATCTTAATACCCAGATCATACGCTTCTATAACCTCTTTGGGAACTCTGGCCAGATTAAATTTCTCTGTATCCACAAAAGACCATATGGAGTTGGCATAGGATAATATCTCCCCATCCATGGTTTCAAGTTTAAAATTCCTCATTCCCATAACACCCTTAAATTCATAAGGTGCGGTTCCTATCCTTATCTTTTCCTCCAGTTTAGGATATCTGTTTACGACTATCTGCCAGGATGATACGACCCATCCGTATCCCATCTTCCTAAGATCGTACATACCGACACCGAGTTCCTCGGACTGCATCGTACATACATCCTGATAGTAATCGATGAGATTGGTGGTTTTAAGCATCTCATCAGGGCCTGTTTCACTGAATGTTACCGTTCTGTCTATGTAGTACATGTTGTTCTTCCTTATTTCCATGATCATTATATTATCGTTATTTTTTGCTTTTGGTTTTGACTTTTGTCTTTGTTTTGCTTTTACCTTTAGTTATCCCTGTATCTTTCCTGGTCCATTTGGGTTTATGTTTTTCGAACCAGTTCTCGAGCTCTCCGGGATATTTGGACTCGAGCTCATTCTTGAAGTTGACCGATGCGATCTCAAACAGCCTCCAGGTGATATCCTTTATCATCTTAACGGTTTCTTCGCCGGCACCTCGCATCGAGTTTATGACCTGTCCTGCGTTTTTACCAAAATTGTCCATGAACGCAACCCTGTCGTCCGCATCGCAGGCTGTGAAAATTTCATATAAGGCATCCACAAACTCTTTGCGGGATTCGGGATTTAGATTCTCTATCCATTCGTTGATCGATTCATCCGCTACTCTGGCACTTTCCTTTAAGGAATCCATATAGACCAGATCGCCATGCTCGACCACCCAGGTATAAAGGTTATGCTGCATGATCCCGACACCCGTGCTTTTGATCACAACATATGCATCATCATGTTCCTGCAACATACCTACAAGACTGGACTGTGGAAGGAATTTTCTTATACGTTCTCTTATTCTGGCATAACCGTCTTCCTTAAGCATTGCAGGCATAAATCCGGGACCGTCCAGACAATATATCGCTTTCAGTCTGTCCTGTATCT
Organism: Lachnospiraceae bacterium; assembly: GCA_024691305.1. Classification (GTDB taxonomy): domain Bacteria; phylum Bacillota; class Clostridia; order Lachnospirales; family Lachnospiraceae; genus XBB2008. Next base: position 44,464 of record JAILNS010000005.1, read on the forward strand.
CAGGGTCTGCATGCATCGACGCATATATGGACAGATGTCCGCCTTTGGAATGACCGCCCACATAAAAAGATCCGTGTATCCTTGCAGCAGCCTCGTTTAAATATTCCATTGCAAGACGGTGTCCCGGCACTTCGCTCATATAGGTCAGATTGAAATCTTCCTTCCATCCGACCATAGTTTCGTCCGTTCCCCTGAATGCGACAAATATGATCTTGGTGGGCAGTGCAAACGTAACGGCACAAAACTGGGTCTCAAGTATCTTATCTGTGTTGCTCACATAATGTGCTATCTTAAGATCTTTAAATCTGGGACTTTTAATAAGAGCATCAAACAGCTTTCTGTTTTCTTTGGCGTATTTGGGATCTTCAAGCATCTTATCGATATCGCCCTTTTTATCCAGATCCCGCAAAAACACATAGCCCTCATCGGGAATCAGACCGTCAAATTTAAAATAGCAAAGTTGAGATAAAACGACACTGTCTGCATTTCCGAAAGGTCTTTCCTTAAAAGAAACGTCTCCGTATTCCTTTAGATAATCAACCATTGTCGGTTCCAAGATATATATTCTCCGTTCATCATGTCATTCTTACAGTCTTCGGATCATAGTTTGCATTCGGATACAAATGCGCTAAATATCTTCATACTGTCATCATCGGTCTTATATGAAAACTCGGGATGCCACTGAAGCGCCCATGCAAACCTTTGTCCCTCTATCCTGACCGCTTCAACAAGCCCGTCTTCAGATACCGCCATAACATCAAGTCCCTGTGCAAGTTCTCTTACGGCCTGATGATGATAACTGTTTACCTGAAGTGTATCCTTTTTTAACAGTTCATGCAAAGGACTGTCCCTCTTAATGTTCACCGAATGGACCGGCTCATCATAGGGTGCACTCTGATGATGCTCGGTACCTGTAGGATGCTGTGTGGGAATATCCTGATACAAGGTCCCTCCGAGAGCAGCATTGATAAACTGTATTCCCCTGCATATACCAAGCAGCGGAATTTTTTTCTCCATTGCGGTATTTAGAAGCTTTAACTCCATATCGTCCCTGGCTTTACAGCTTACCACATTTCCGACCTCATCTATCATACCATAAATATCGGGAGAGACATCATGTCCTCCCGTAAAGAGAATACCGTCGCAAATATCAAGTATCTGTATAATATCATCACCTTCAGATGTAAGTGGCAGCATGAGCGGTAAACCGCCTGCTGCCTTGATTCCATCCATATATCCGGGAAGCATCCACAAGCTTTCCCTTTCATCATCAACCAGCGGAACGATTCCTATTACCGGTTTCTTCATTATTTCCCTCCTCTATGATCTCTTCGGCCACGGCCCTTTTGGTAAGACCGCGGTCCATTGCGGCTTTACCTATAAACCTGTGTGCGGCATCTTCACTCATTCCTTTTTTCTCTATGAGAATGAGTTTAGCCCTGTTTACAAGACGGATTTCCTCCATCTTGTCTTCCAGGGACTGTGCTTTCTTCTCGACCTTCTTGTATTTGTCCCTTATGGCGCTCATAAGCCTTATACTTCTTGATACCGACTTGGCGTTTACGGGTTTTGCGATCACTGCTATACCATAATCCGTAACCCGCTCAGAGATATCTTCGCTGATATCTGCGGGCGCCACAAGTATTATGGCACAACTGCAGGACGAACTTAGATCTATCGCAAGATCGGTAGCGGTTTCATCGGGAAGAGGAATATTGATCATTATAACATCATATTCCCTTTCAAGAAGTTCCCTTCGCGCCGTAGATGCACTCTGTCTTATTTCAAGTGCTCCGTGAATCTGTCCGGGCAGAACTTTCGATATGAAATTATTCATCTTCTCGGAAGAAGATACTATCAGCACATTGCACTGTCTGTCCATAAATTCCGACATTTATCTGCAATACCTCTTTATGATCTCTTCGGGAATATGTTTTTTTACAAATTCGCTTCCCGATGCTGCCTTTATCGCTTCCTTGCGTGACTGAGGCAGATAGGCACCTTCGGTGTCGGTTTCCTTGGGAAGCGGAAGTTTATTTTCTATTCCGTAAAGTCCCGCATATATAAGAAGTGCATAGGCAAGATAGGGATTACTGAGAGCATCGGGGGATCTTAAGACTGTGCTCGTCATATTACGGTATTTGGATATATATACAAGTTCCGAGTGCCCGTCGCTTGACCAGTTTATACGGTCGGGAGCGGTACCGGTTCCGAATCTGGCATATGAGTCTTCGGAAGGATTCATAAAAAGTGTAATATCCCTTATCTTATCTATGATACCTGCCGCTGCATATGTACATACATCTTCACCGTTCTTATCGGTTGCATATACATTTATATGATATCCGTTACCGGGTTTATCCTTGATCGGAACCGGAGAAAAATCAGCATACAGACCGTTCCTGTCAGCCACCGACGATACGACCAGTTTGAATGTAGTCATCTGATCCGCCGCTTTAACGGGCTTGGCAAAATGGAAATCTATCTCATTTTGTCCGGGTCCTCTCTCATGATGTGAGCGTTCTGGCTCAAGCCCCATTTCCTCTATGGTAAGACATATCTCCCTTCGGATATTCTCACCTCTGTCAAGGGGTGCTATATCCATATATCCGCCCTCGTCATAAGGATTTTTCGTCTTGTTTCCTTCATCGTCTTTTTTGAACAGATAGAATTCGGACTCGTTACCGAAGCGGAATTCTATTCCTGCCTTTTCCGCCTGTTCGACCGCCTTTTGAAGGATCACTCTGGTATCGGATTCATAAGGAACTCCGTCGGGAGTATATACATCACAATACATACGTACAACTTTGCCGTTATCGGATCTCCATGGAAGTACGGAAAGAGTTTCCGGATCTGGTCTTAAATAAAGATTGGAGTATTCACAGGCTTCAAACCCCGCGATATCTTTAAAACCTACAGGGATTCCCTCTGCGAATGCCTTGGAAAGTTCACCCGGCATCACGGATATGTTCTTTTGAACACCGAAAGCATCCCGAAACGCCATCCGGACAAAACGGACGTCTTCCTCGGTAATATACTGTATGATCTCCTCTGGTAAATAAGACATTTCTCTTTCTCCTTATATATTCTGAAGTGCAGCCTCTACAAAACCTTTAAAAATAGGATGCGGTTTGTTCGGACGTGATTTGAATTCGGGATGGAACTGGACTCCTATGTAAAAAGGATGTTCCTCTATCTCAACAGTTTCAACGAGCCTTCCGTCCGGAGACAGTCCCGACACCTTAAGGCCTGCAGATGTCAGCTTCTCCTTGTACTCGTTGTTATATTCATAACGGTGTCTGTGTCTCTCACTAATATTAAGGGACTGATAGCATCTCTCCATGAGAGTCCCGGGGATCACACTGCAGGGATAGCTTCCAAGCCTTAACGTTCCGCCCTTGTCTATACTGTCCGACTGACCCGGCATAAAATCTATGACCTTGTTCTTACACAGTTCATCGAACTCACCGGAATTTGCATCCTTGATACCGCATACGTTGCGCGCATATTCTATAACGGCTATCTGCATTCCCAGACATATCCCGAAATAAGGTATGTTCTTTTCCCTTGCGTATCTCGCGGTCCTTATCATCCCCTCTATACCGCGGTCTCCGAACCCGCCGGGAACTATGATACCATGTATTCCCTTAAATATCTCGTCAATATTTTCATCTTCTATATTTTCGGAGTCTATCCATTCTATCTTAATGTGTGCGTTTAATGCAAATCCGGCATGATTTAAGGCTTCCGCCACGGAAAGATATGCGTCGTGGAGCTGTACATATTTTCCGACAAGGCCTATTGTGACTTCCCTGTTTCTTTTTGCGATATTACCTACCACACTCATCCATTCGCTTAAGTCAGGTTCGGGAGCATCTATCCCCAGTTCCCTGCATACGACCCTGGAAAAACCGGACCGTTCTAACATCAAAGGTGCCTCGTACAGATTGGGAAGCGTGATATTTTCTATCACGCAGTCTTCCTTGACATTGCAAAACATGGAAATCTTTTTAAAAATGGAATCTTCCAGAGGTTCATCACAGCGCAGGACTATAACATTCGGGTTTATACCCATTCCCTGCAGCTCCTTGACCGAATGCTGCGTAGGTTTGGTCTTATGCTCTTCCGAGCCGTGCAGATACGGCAAAAGGGTTACATGTATGAACAGGCTGTTTTGTCTTCCGACTTCCAAGGAAATCTGTCTGACCGCCTCAATAAAGGGCTGTGACTCTATATCACCGATCGTTCCTCCTATCTCCGTTATTACTACATCCGCATCGGTTTCATTTCCGACCCTGTACACAAATTCCTTGATCTCATTTGTGATATGGGGGATGACCTGTACCGTAGAGCCCAGATATTCGCCTCTTCTTTCTTTATTAAGAACATTCCAGTAAACCTTACCGGATGTAAGATTTGAATATTTATTCAGATTCTCGTCTATAAAACGCTCATAATGTCCAAGATCCAGATCTGTCTCCGCTCCGTCTTCGGTCACATACACTTCGCCGTGCTGATACGGACTCATCGTCCCCGGATCGACATTTATATAAGGATCCAGTTTCTGAGCCGCCACCTTAAGTCCTCTTGCCTTAAGAAGTCTTCCGAGTGAAGCTGCGGTTATCCCTTTTCCGAGACCCGATACCACTCCGCCGGTCACAAATATGTACTTAGTCATGAAACCCTCCTTTTACAGATTTGTATATCCCATAAGATATGTATCCACTTCGGCAGCGCATTTCATTCCTTCCCTGATTGCCCACACTACCAGTGACTGTCCTCTGTGCATATCGCCTGCCGTAAACACTCCGTCCAGATTGGTCGAATATTTATCCTCGTTCTCCGTCTTCACCGTACCCCTCTGGGTTCTTTCTATTCCTGCGGAGTCAGGAAGATAATCTTCCGCACCTATGAAACCGGCTGCTATGAGTAACAGGTCACATTTTAATTCTTTTTCGGAGCCTGCTTTTTCAACAAGCTTTCCTTTTTCAAAGGCTACCTTTACGGTATTTACTGCCTTTATCATTCCTTTTTCCGATATGACATCATTGACCGTTGTTTCGAATACTCTGGGATCCGATCCGAATCTCCATATTGCTTCATCGTGTCCGTAATCGGTACGAAGGGTCTTTGGCCATTCAGGCCAGGGATTGTCTTCGGTTCTCTCTACGGGAGGCTTGGGCATCATCTCGATCGCCGTTACGCTCTTTGCGCCCATACGGATCACAGTACCTATACAGTCGTTACCCGTATCGCCGCCGCCCACAACGACAACATTTTTATTTTTTACCTCGGACATGAGCTTATCGCTTATCTTTCCGCTTACCAGTTCGGATGTGACCTTACTTAAGAAATCAACTGCAAAATAGACACCCTTTACCCCATCGATCCCGTTGGCATTAAGAGGTCTGGGTTTCTTGGCACCGCAGCAAAGGACCACTGCATCATAGTCTTTTTTCAGGTCTTCGAATGACACGTCAACACCAACATTTACGCCGGTCTTAAAGGTTACCCCCTCCTCTTCCATGATCTTACGTCTTCTTTCGATAACTGTTTTATCAAGTTTCATGTTGGGGATACCGTACATGAGAAGACCGCCTATACGGTCATCTCTTTCATACACGGTTACCAGATGTCCTCGTCTGTTAAGTTTATAAGCCGTTGCAAGCCCGGAAGGTCCGCTTCCTATAACGGCTACTTTTTTTCCGCTTCTCATCTGAGGTACATCCGGAGTCATACTGCCTTTTAAGTATGCATTCTCTATTATGAAAAGTTCATTATCCCGTATGGTCACGGGATCTCCATACTGCCCGTTGATACATGCTTTTTCACAAAGTGCGGGACATACGCGACCTGTAAATTCAGGGAAGGGATTGGTCTTTATCAGACGTCTCAGCGCATGCGTATTATGTCCCTGATATACGGCATCGTTCCATTCGGGGATAAGATTATGCAAAGGACAGCCTGTGACCATTCCTTTTAATTTCATTGCCGACTGACAAAAAGGAACGCCGCAGTCCATACATCTTGCTGCCTGTCTTATCCTCTCATCCTCTTCGTTATACTCATGAAACTCCTTGAATCCGCGAACCCTTACTTCCGGTGCGATCTCCGGATTTTCACTTCTGTTATATTCCATAAATCCTGTTGCTTTGCCCATATCAGATCACGCTCCCCGTTACTTTCTTAAATGCCTCGAGTTCCGCATCATCATGCGATATACCCTGTTCCTCAAATCCTGCGATCGCAGATATTATCTTCTGATAATCGACCGGTATCACCTTCTTAAACGACGCCACCTCATTGTCAAAATCCTTAAGTATTTCCGCAGCAAGAGGCGATGCTGTCTCGTTTAAGTAATCCGTGAGTATGTTTTTGAGTTCTTCGATATCATACTTCTCGGTCACATCACTTAAACTCACCATGTCCTTGTTTATCCTGCGGTAGAGTGTATGATCCCTGTCGAGTACGTATGCTATACCGCCGCTCATTCCGGCTGCGAAGTTCTTGCCTGTAGGGCCTAAGATCACCGCACGTCCGCCGGTCATATATTCAAGGCCGTGATCACCGCAGCCCTCTGCTACCGCCGTGGCTCCGGAGTTTCTTACGCAGAATCTTTCGCCTGCCATTCCGCTTATATAGGCTTTTCCGGATGTGGCACCGTACAGTGCGACATTACCGACTATTACGTTTTCCGATGCCTTAAACGGACTCTCCGCAGGCGGTGTAAGGATTATCTTTCCTCCGGACAAACCTTTGCCAAGGCCGTCATTTGCATCTCCCGTAAGCCTAAGTGTAAGACCTTTCGGAATGAAAGCACCAAACGACTGTCCTCCGCCGCCGGCACAGTTTACGGTATATGTATCATCTGCGGGGTCTTCTCCGCATTTCCTTGAATCTTTAAGGATCTCTGAACCCAGTATGGTACCGAAGGTCCTGTCGGTGCTGTCTACATGCACGTCTATGCTGTGATCTTTCTTTTTACTCTTCTGTTCTTTCTTGAACCAGGGCAAAAGTACCGACTCATCCAGGGTCTTCTCAAGAGCAAAATCATATATATCCTCCGGAACGAAACGAACCGTGTTCTCTTCATCGTTATCCTCATTTAAGATCATTCCAAGATAAACGGAAGCAGCTCTTGAGTGGATCTGTGCATCACGTTTTTTAAGGCATGAAGTCTTTCCGATCATCTCATCCACGCTTCTTATTCCCAGTGAAGCCATGATCTCACGAAGATCCATTGCGATAAATTTCATGAAATTCATGACATACTCGGGCTTACCGCTAAAACGCTTACGAAGGCAGGCATTTTGTGTGGCGATTCCTGCCGGACATGTATCCTTGGAGCAGACTCTCATCATCATGCAGCCAAGTGAGATAAGAGGCGCTGTCGCAAAACCGTACTCTTCGGCGCCGAGGAATGCTGCTATGGCCACATCCCTGCCCGTCATGAGTTTTCCGTCAGTCTCAATGCGTACTCTGGTACGAAGGCCGTTTTTTATAAGACTCTGATGTGTTTCCGCAACACCGAGTTCCCACGGAAGTCCTGCGCTGTGAACCGATGAATAAGGAGCCGCACCTGTTCCTCCGTCATATCCCGAAATAAGCACCACCTGGGCACCTGCCTTGGCAACGCCCGATGCGATCGTTCCTACGCCCGCTTCGGAAACCAGTTTTACGGATATGCGGGCATCACGGTTTGCATTCTTCAAGTCATATATAAGTTGTGCAAGATCTTCTATCGAGTAGATATCATGATGAGGCGGAGGTGATATCAGCTGTACGCCCGGTGTTGAATGTCTCGTCTTGGCTACCCAGGGATATACCTTTTTGCCCGGAAGATTTCCGCCTTCACCGGGTTTTGCACCCTGAGCCATCTTGATCTGTATCTCTTTGGCACTGAGCAGATACTCTTCCGTAACGCCGAATCTTCCGGATGCGACCTGCTTGACCGCACTGTTTCTCTCGGTTCCGAACCTGGACGTAGCTTCACCGCCCTCACCGGTATTTGACTTACCGCCGAGTCTGTTCATAGCTATGGCTATCGTCTCGTGTGCCTCCTGGGAAAGAGAACCGTAAGACATTGCTCCCACCTGAAACCTCTTTACTATCTCTTCCACAGGCTCAACCTCATCGATCGCCACGGGATCCCCCGCAGCTACGAACTCGAGCAATCCCCTTAAGGTATGAGGATGTGCACTGTCATCGACGAGTTTGGTATATTCCTTGTATTTCTCGTAATTTCCTTCTCTTACAGCCTGCTGCAAAAGGGTTATGACAACAGGGTTATACAGATGGTCTTCCTTGTCACTTCCGCTTCTTAAGTTGTGGAAGCCTATACTGTCAAGTGTTGTATCCGAAGGCAGACCCATAGGATCAAATGCGTGGTCATGTCTGTAAGCTATACCCTCTTCTATCTCCTTTAATCCGATACCGCCGACACGGCTGACGGTTCCGGTAAAGTAACTGTCGATAACCTCACGGCTTAAACCTATCGCCTCAAATATCCTTGCGGACTGATAGGACTGGATCGTTGAGATACCCATCTTGGCCGCGATCTTGACTACACCTTTAAGAAGCGCATCATCATAATCGTCAACCGCAGTATAGTAATCCTTATCGAGCAGACCAACATCGATGAGTTCGCCTATGCACTCATGCGCCAGATAAGGATTTAACGCCCTTGCACCAAAGCCCAGTATGCAGGCCGCCTGATGAACGTCCCTGATCTCCCCGCTCTCAAGTATGAGCGATACAGCCGTTCTCTTCCTGGTCCTTACAAGATGCTGCTCTACCGCCGATACCGCAAGAAGTGAAGGGATCGGTACGTGGTTTTCATCCACGCCTCTGTCCGAAAGGATTATGATATTAGCACCTTTGGAAACGGCACGGTCCACGGTAATATAAAGTTGTTCTACTGCTCTTGCAAGCGACGTGTGTTTGTAATACAAAAGGGAAACCGTATCGGCATGGAATCCCGGACGGTCGAGCGACCTTATCTTCATAAGATCCACTCCGGTAAGGATCGGGTTATTTACCTCAAGCACCGTACAGTTACTGCTTTTTTCATTGAGCAGATCACCGTCCGAACCTATATAGACCGTAGTATCCGTAACGATCTTTTCTCTCAATGAATCTATCGGGGGATTGGTCACCTGTGCAAACTGCTGTTTAAAATACCAGAACAGTATCTGATGATGTTCGGACAGCACGGCAAGAGGAACATCATGTCCCATGGAAACCGTGCGTTCAACACCTTCTTTTGCCATATACAGAATATTGTTGTTAACTTCTTCATATCCGTATCCGAACACCTTGTATAACTTATCGCGCTCGGCCTGGGATTCGGAAGGTACCTTATGATTGGGGATCGGAAGCTTACCCAGATGGATAAGGTTTGAATCAAGCCATTCTCCGTAAGGCTTACGGAGTGCATAATGCTCCTTGCATTCCTCATCCGATATGATCCTTTGCTTTACGGTGTCGACAAGAAGGATACGTCCGGGGGTAAGTCTTGATTTTTTGATGATCTTTTCCGGTGCGACCGGAAGTACACCGACCTCGGAGCTTAAGATAAGCCTGTTGTCATCGGTGATGTAATATCTCGAGGGTCTCAGTCCGTTCCTGTCAAGAGTTGCACCGAACATGTCCCCGTCGGAAAAAAGAATGGCTGCGGGACCGTCCCAGGGCTCCATCATGGTTGCATAATAATGATAAAAGTCCTTCTTTTCCTCACTCATGAAACGGTTGTATTTCCAGGGTTCCGGAACAAGAGTCATGATCGCGAGAGGTAACTCCATGCCGTTCATATACATAAACTCAAGTGTATTATCAAGCATGGCTGAGTCGGATCCGTCGGCGGATATAACAGGATATATCTTCGCCATCTCCTCCTGCATAACCGGAGAAGTCATCGTCTCTTCTCTGGCTAACATCCTGTCGGAATTACCCCTGATCGTATTGATCTCTCCGTTATGCGCTATGAATCTGTAAGGATGCGCCCTGTCCCAGCTGGGATTGGTGTTTGTCGAAAACCTTGAATGTACAAGCGCTATCGCGGTCTTATACTCGCTGCTTTGAAGATCGGGATAGAAACGTCTTAGCTGTCCTACAAGAAACATTCCCTTATATACGATGGTCCTTGAGGACAAAGAGCATATATAAGTATCGTCGGAACTTTGCTCAAACTCTCTGCGGATCACATAAAGTTTCCGGTCAAAATCTATCCCTTTGTCTACATGTTCGGGACGTGCCATTACACATTGCATGATATAAGGCATGGATTCCAAGGCCTTTGCACCGAGGATATCGGGATTGGTCGGAACCTTTCTCCAACCGAGGACTTCCACTCCTTCTTTGCCCGCTATGACCTCAAGCATCCTCATTGCAAATGTTCTTTTTAACTCATTATCAGGTAAAAAGAACATTCCGATCCCGTAATCACGCGCATCGCCCACTTCTATTCCGCATTCCGAAAGTGCCTTCTTAAAAAAGCCGTGCGATATCTGAACAAGGATACCTACGCCGTCTCCGACTTCTCCGGTAGCATCTTTACCGGCTCTGTGCTCAAGCTTTTCCACGATATGAAGTGCATCATCCAAAACCGAATAGTCAGCGTGACCGTCGATATTGACCACCGCACCGATACCGCAGGCATCATGCTCACGATCGTAACCTAATTTTGTTCCCTGCATCTGTCCGTTTTGTTCTTCCGGATTGTTTTTGTACAATGATTTTTTCATAATAGCCCTTCCACGCCTGTATCCGGCGATCCCTCTTATATCTTTTCGTAAAATACAAAAGGAAAAGGCGCCCATCGAAGGGGATTTTATCCCTTTCAATGAACGCCTTTGTCCATATATCAGTTATTGTATACAAGTATACGATATATGTCAATAGCCTTTATTTATTTTTTATTCAACATCCTGAAGTGCATCGTAATCTTCCTCACCGGTTCTGATCTTGACAACTTTCTGAACATTGTATACGAAGATCTTACCATCGCCGATATGTCCGGTATAAAGAGCTTTCTTAGCTGCTTCAATAACGTTATCAACGGGGATTGCGCTTACGACAACTTCCAGTTTAACTTTAGGAAGGAGAGTAGCATCGATCTCGACACCACGGTATCTTTCTCCCGCACCCTTCTGGATACCGCAACCCATGACCTGTGTAACCGTCATACCTGTAACACCCAGTTCGTTCATTGCCTTTCTCAGTGCGTCGTACCTTGATAGTTTTGCAATGATGACCACCTTGGATATGCCTGTATTCATCTCGGCTATAGGAGACTCGGGTTCTTTTATTACAGGTACAGCTGCGTTTCTCTTAGCTTCGGAAGCCTCATCATAATTGTCGCTTCCAAGGTTTGTATTTTCGTTGACATCCATCGTCATGGTATTTGAAATATCCATGATAGCGAAGCCTGCATATGCCGAAGGAAGACCATGTTCGGTTGCATCAAGACCTGTGATTTCCTCTTCTTCACTTACACGAAGACCTACAGTCTTTTTGATTATCATAAATGCTATAAAGATCGTTACAACGGTCCATACGATAGTCACTGCCATACCGCCGAGCTGTTTGATGAGCTGTGAAATGCCGCCGCCGTAGAATAAACCTTCTTCAATACCGGCAATCGCAAATCCGGGAGCTGTCTCGGTTGCAAAAAGACCTACTGCCAATGTACCCCAGATACCGTTAAACATATGAACTGCCACTGCACCGACGGGATCGTCTATATGAGTGATATTATCATTGAACCAAACACCAAATACTACCAAAAGGCCTGCTACAGCACCTATTATTGCTGCACCTGCACAGTCTGTTACGTCACAGGGAGCAGTGATGGCAACCAGTCCTGCCAAAGATGCGTTAAGACACATCGAAACATCGGGTTTGCCGTATTTGATCCAGGTAAAGATAAGACATACAACAGTTGCAACTGCGGGAGCTACGGTAGTTGTAAGGAATACGGATCCGAGGGTAGGTACATCGGTAGCTGCCGCACCGTTAAATCCGTACCAGCCAAGCCAGAGGATAAATACACCGAGCGCTGCGATAACAAGATTATGCCCGGGGAATGCATTAACCTTTGTGACTTTCCCTGAACCGTCTTTTTCAAACTTACCGATCCTGGGTCCTAACATCCATGCACCGATCATTGCACAGATACCACCTACCATATGAATACAGTTGGATCCTGCGTAATCGTGGAACCCCCACTGTGCCAGGAATCCGCCGCCCCATGTCCAGTGCGCTTCTATGGGATATATGATTGCACTTATCACTGCGGAATAAATACAGTAACTTGAGAATTTGGTTCTCTCTGCCATTGAACCGGAAACTATGGTAGCGGTCGTAGCACAGAATACCAGGTTAAAAACGAAAGCTGAATAATCGAAGTTACCGTAATCGGTAAATACATCAAAGCTGAAGCCTCCTGCGAATCCGTTTAAAACATTTTCTCCAAGCATTAATGATGCGCCGCAGATGAACCACATGACAGTACCTATACAGAAGTCCATGAGGTTCTTCATTATGATGTTTCCTGCATTCTTTGCACGTGTAAAACCTGCCTCACACATTGCAAACCCTGCCTGCATCCAGAATACGAGAGCTGCTCCGATCAGGAACCAGACGCCGTACACTTCGCTGTTTATCGCGCTTAAAATTTCTTCCATAACTGCTCCTCCTTAATATGCTAAAAGCGCGTAGTCTTTCGACATACGCGCCTTTGCGTCAGTTTTAATATTTTTATTCATGTTTATACATAAAACAGAATCTTTGAATAAGTCGGATAAGGTAAAAATTCATCGGGTATGAAGGATTCGATGTAGTCGGCTATCTGTCTTACCTTTTCCATGCCCTTAAATACCGGATCATGATAGAACTTAGCCAGTTCCAAACCTTCTTCCATACCTTCCGCTGCCTTTATGTCCTCTTCCAGTTTTCCGACTGCAACATACAGTGCTTCGTACTGTGATGAAACGGTTTCAAGCATCTTCTCTTCCGCTGATGTTGAGATCATGCTGGATATCTGCTTCTTGCCTATCACACTCTTCGTAAGGCTGTCCATATACTTAACTACTGCCGGGAAGAAATCATGATAGATCATGTCCTTGAGTGTACATGCCTCGATATGAATGGTCTTGGAGTAATTCTCAAGAAGTATCTCATATCTGGAATTGATCTCGGTCTCGGTAAATATCCCGTGCTTCGTAAAGAGCTTAACGTTCTTTTCATCTAAGAACCTGGGCAGAACGTCGGGAGTGGATTTTAAGTTGTATAATCCTCTCTTCTCAGCTTCTTTTACCCATTCATCGGTATATCCGTTTCCGTTAAATATTACACGGTCATGCTTGATTATCGTTTCCTTGATGAGTGTATGTATCGCTTCGTTTAACTTGTCTTCAGGCACATCCTTGAGTACTTCATAGAAATCGGATAATGCGTCAGCCACAGCTGTATTTAATACTATATTCGGTGTTGCTACCGATGCTGATGAACCAAGCGATCTAAACTCAAACTTATTACCGGTAAAAGCAAACGGTGATGTTCTGTTTCTGTCCGTATTATCACGGGTAAAGTGAGGTATTACCGCAGCTCCTGTTTCCATTACGACCTTATCGCCGTTCTTAAAGAATGTATCATTCTTAATGGACTCTATAACTGCCGTAAGTTCGTCTCCAAGGAAGATCGAGATGATCGCCGGAGGTGCTTCGTTTGCTCCGAGCCTGTGATCATTGCCGGCAGATGCTACGGAAAGTCTCATCATATCCGAATATTCATCGACTGCCTTGATTATAGCGGTAAGGAATATAAGGAACTGTATATTTTCTGCAGGAGTTTTTCCGGGATCTAACAGGTTTACTCCTGTGTTGGTGGACATTGACCAGTTATTGTGCTTACCTGATCCGTTTATTCCGGCAAACGGTTTTTCATGGAGCAGACATACGAAATCATGCTTAAGAGCAACTTCCTTCATGATCTCCATCGTAAGCTGGTTACGGTCAACAGCTACGTTTGTGGTATCAAATACCGGAGCAAGTTCGTGCTGTGCGGGAGCCACTTCGTTATGCTTGGTCTTGGCAGGTATCCCCAGTTTCCAGAGGGTCTCGTCAAGTTCATGCATATATGCTGCTACCCTGGGTCTTAAAGCTCCGAAATAATGATCGTCCATTTCCTGACCCTTGGGTGAAGGTGCTCCCAAAAGGGTTCTTCCGGTAAAGATAAGATCGCGTCTCTTTGCGTAATCATCCTTGTCTATCAGGAAATATTCCTGCTCGGGGCCTACCGTGGTAACAACGCTCTCGACCTCGGTATTGCCTATCAGCTTAAGTATCTGAGTCGCTTCTTTACTAAGCGCATCCATACTGCGAAGAAGCGGTGTCTTCTTATCGAGTGCCTCTCCTGTATATGAGCAGAATGCTGTAGGTATGTAAAGCGTTCCGTCTTTGATGAATGCCGGTGAGGAAGGATCCCATGCAGTATATCCTCTTGCCTCAAATGTTGCTCTTATTCCCCCCGAAGGAAAAGAAGATGCATCAGGCTCACCCTTTACAAGTTCCTTGCCCGAAAACTCCATTATCACATGTCCGTCATCGGTAGGTGCGATGAAACTGTCGTGTTTCTCAGCAGTATAGCCTGTCATGGGCTGGAACCAGTGAGTGAAATGTGTTGCTCCGTTTTCCACTGCCCATTCCTTCATTGCTATCGCTACTGCGTTTGCAACGTCGAGTTCCAAATGGGTTCCCTTCTTGATGGTCTTTCTCAGAGCCTTATAGATATCGTTAGGGAGCTTATCCCTCATGATGTTGTCATTAAAAACAAGGCTTCCGTAAATCTCGGGTATCTTTTCCATACTGCATATCCTCCTTGGATTTGTGTCGCAGGGCCGGTCGGTCCCACTAAATAAAAAACGGCACTCCGATCACACGATCAGGAGCGCCGTTGCTCACAACAATTATTCAAAAAAAATGGCACCTTGGATTAATCCAAAGCGCCTTTGCTTTACGAAACATACTTTAATACCTGATCATTTTCCTGTCAAGTATTTTTTTTATTTTTTTAAAAAATCGTATCTACCTTGATCGTGATCTCCTCGAGAACATCCAGTAAAACCCTGACGGTGTCTAAGGATGTAAACATCGTCACATTGTTCTCGATAGCGCATCTTCTAAGTGCTGCACCGTCTTCAAAATGAACTCCGGAGAGTATTGCACGGGTATTTACCACATAACTCACATATCCCGATCTTATAGAATTAAGCATCTCATCCGAGCCCTCCGAGAGTTTATGAAGGAGTCTTGTCTTGACGCCGTGATCTTTGAAAAACTGTGCGGTAACAGTAGTCGCTTCGATATTGAATCCAAGATCATAGAACCTCTTCGCAAGAGGAAGTCCCTCCTCTTTGTCCTCATCCGCAAGCGTAAAGAGAACGGTTCCGAAGTTGGGCAGTTCAATTCCCGATGCGATAAGTGCCTTAAACATGGCCCTGTGAAGCTTCTCATCATAGCCTATAGCTTCTCCCGTTGATTTCATCTCGGGACTCAGGTACGAATCCATGCCTTTTAACTTGGAAAAAGAAAATGCCGGAGCCTTGACATACCACATTTTCTTTTCTTCGGGATACAGATCAAATATTCCCTGCTCTTTTAAACTTATACCTAGCATTACCCTGGTAGCGATGTCCGCAAGCTGATAGCCCGTAGCCTTTGAAAGAAAAGGAACCGTACGGGAAGACCTCGGGTTAACCTCGATGATATAAACATTGTCTTCATCATCCACGATGAACTGGATGTTAAAAAGACCTACAATCCCGATACCTATACCCAGTTTTTTGGCATAAGTCAGTATAGTACCCTTAACCTTATCGGAAATACTAAATGGCGGATATACGCTTATCGAATCACCGGAGTGAACACCGGTCCTCTCCACCAGTTCCATGATACCCGGGACAAATACGTTGACTCCGTCACATACCGCATCGACTTCGACTTCACGTCCCTTTATATATTTATCCACCAGGACAGGCTTATCTTCATCGATCTCAACCGCTGTCTTAAGATAATGTCTCATATCCGCTTCTTTGGATACGATCTGCATTGCTCTTCCGCCAAGAACAAATGACGGTCTTACAAGCACGGGATATCCTATTTCGGCTGCCGCCAAAACTCCCGCTTCTATGGTTGTGACCGCCCTTCCGTCGGGCTGCGGTATACCTAGTCTTATAAGCAGCTCCTCAAACAGTTCCCTGTTCTCCGCCCTGTCTATAGCATCGCAGTCGGAACCTATGATCGGGACATCATATTCTTTTAACTGGTCCGCAAGGTTGACTGCGGTCTGTCCTCCCAGAGTCACTATCACGCCCTTGGGTTTCTCGCGTTCTATGATGTTCATGACATCTTCTATGCACAAGGGTTCAAAATATAATTTATCCGAAGTCGTATAATCCGTAGATACGGTTTCGGGGTTGTTGTTTATTATTATGGCCTGATATCCGGACTCCTTGATGGTCTTGACCGCATGTACCGTGGAATAATCAAATTCGACACCCTGACCTATCCTGATAGGTCCCGATCCGAGCACGATTATCTTTTCCATGCTGTCTATGACTGTCTCGTCTTCGGGCTCGTATGTCGAATAAAAATACGGTATGTAGCTCTCAAATTCCGAAGCACAGCTGTCTATCATCTTATATACAGGGAAAATACCATGCTCCTTACGAAGATCAAACACCTCGTGGGGATCCATATCCCAAAGAGCTGCTATCTCCCTGTCGGAAAAGCCCATCTTTTTTGCTTCAAAAAGTACGTCCGGTGATCTTAGGCCCGATACTTCGGATATGGTCTTTTCCATGTCGGTGATCTTTTTAAAGACTCTTACAAAAAGAGGATCGATCCCGGTGATCTCATATATCTCATCTACAGAAACATCTCTTCTTAAAAGTTCTGCGATCGCATATATACGGTCGTCTCTTCCTTCCCGTATATACTCTTTAAGTTCTGCCGTATCAGTGTCATCAAATTTGGGACTGTGCAGATGATACAGGCCGATCTCCAACGACCTTATACCCTTAAGAAGGCTCTCTTCCATAGTCCGTCCGACACTCATGACCTCTCCGGTCGCCTTCATCTGTGTTCCGAGAGCGTTACTTGCATCACCGAACTTATCAAAAGGAAATCTCGGAAGTTTCGTCACGACATAGTCAAGGGAAGGTTCAAAAGATGCAGGGGTATTGGCCAGGGGGATCTCCTCCAGACGGTATCCGACCGCGATCTTTGCGGAAACTCGGGCTATCGGGTATCCGGAAGCCTTGGACGCAAGGGCTGATGACCTTGACACTCTGGGGTTGACCTCTATCAGATAGTACTCAAATGACTTTGGATCAAGAGCAAACTGGACATTACATCCTCCCTCTATCTTAAGTGCCCTTATAACCTTAAGCGCACTGTTTCTTAACATATGGTATTCCTTGTTTGTAAGAGTCTGCGAAGGACATACGACAACGGAATCTCCGGTATGAACGCCTACAGGATCGATATTCTCCATGTTACATACAGTGATCGCCGTATCGTTTGAGTCTCTTATAACCTCATACTCTATCTCCTTGTATCCGCGGACGGATTTCTCTATGAGCACCTGATGAACTGGAGACAGTTCCAGCGCATTCTTTAATATCTCCTTTAATTCCTTATCGTCATCGGCAAACCCGCCGCCGGTACCTCCAAGCGTAAAAGCAGGTCTTGCAACAACAGGGTATCCTATATGTTCTGCTGCTTTAAGACCTTCATCTATCGAATGGACGGTTTCGGAAGGCAGTATCGGCTCTCCTATTTCGATACACAGTTCCTTAAACAGTTCCCTGTCTTCCGCGCGGTCTATACTCTCAAAATCCGTTCCAAGAAGTTCTGTCCTGCATTCCGCCAAAACACCCTTGGATGACAATTTCATCGCAAGGTTTAGCCCTGTCTGTCCGCCTATTCCGGGCAGGATCGCATCGGGCCTTTCGTGTCTTACGATCTTGGCAAGATACTCCAGAGTAAGAGGTTCCATATAAACCTTGTCTGCGATCGAAGGATCTGTCATGATCGTGGCGGGATTGGAATTACACAGCACTACCTCGTATCCCTCTTCTTTGAGTGCCAGACATGCCTGTGTGCCCGCGTAATCAAATTCGGCAGCCTGACCTATAACTATGGGCCCCGATCCGATCACAAGTATCTTATGAATATCCTGTCTTTTAGGCATTGTCTTTTCCTCCGCTCATGAGTCCTATAAACCTTTCAAAAAGGTATATACTGTCTTCCGGTCCCGGAGCACTCTCGGGATGATACTGGATCCCGAACGAGGGGTCCGATTCATGCTCAATACCTTCTATAGTATTATCGAGCAGATTTAAATGAGTGGCGATAAGCCCGGTTCCCTCCATGCTCTTATCATCGACCGCATATGAATGATTCTGGGACGTGATATCCACACGCCCGCTTTTTAGGTCCTTGACCGGATGGTTACCGCCCCTGTGTCCGAACTTGAGTTTATATGTACGTGCCCCGTATGAGAGCGCAAGTATCTGGTGCCCGAGGCATATCCCGAATATCGGATAGCGCCCGTGTAATTTCCTGACCAGGTCTATGGTTTCGGGAACATCGGTGGGATCACCCGGTCCGTTTGACAAAAAAATACCGTCCGGATGATAAGATTCCACTGTGTCGATATCTGTATCATAAGGGACAAGCGTTACTCTGCATCCAAACGAATTGAGGCTCCGTATGATGTTGTGCTTAATGCCGCAGTCTACGGCCACTACATGAAATCGTTCCCTGCCCGGTTCGCACTTATACTCCCGTATCTTGCCGGTACTCACTCTCTTTACCTGATCGGTCCTAAGATTCTGTTTATCAGGATATTTATCTTCAGGGACATTCTCTTCACCCGCACCGGTTATAAATGCCTTACAGCTTCCGTACTCCCTTATCTTTCTTGTAAGGGCTCTGGTATCTATTCCATACAACCCTGCTATATCGTATTTTTCCATATGATCGGAAAGGGTGCTTATACATCTGAAATTAGACGGTTCATCATTGTAATCCCTGACTATTAGTGCACCTATAGACGGAACATATGTCTCATTATCATCCGCATTAATCCCGTAGTTACCTATTATCGGATATGTCATGACCACAGCCTGGTCGGTATATGACGGATCTGATATTATCTCCTGGTATCCGACCATCGAGGTATTGAAAACAAGTTCCAGAAGCTTTTCACCGGGGCTCCCGAAAGAATATCCGGTATATTCCGTGCCGTCTTCCAATATGAGTTTTCGTCTGGTTTTCATTTATATGCCTTTCGTATGAACACTTAAATATCGCTTAGGTTAGCATTTATCCCTGCGTTTTTACTTCTGTGGGGTATATTCCGTCAAAACATGCCTTACATAACGGCAGGTCTCCGGTCATCTCTGACAGGTCCTCTATACGCATATATCCAAGAGAATCCGCACCGATCATCTTGCATATCCCGTCTACGGACATATGATCTGCAATGAGCTGGCTGTTATCCGATACATCCGTACCATAATAACACGGATGTAAGAACGGAGGTGAACAAATTCTCACATGCACCTGTGTTGCTCCCGCACTTCTAAGCATCGAAATAAGATTTGCGATCGTCGTTCCCCTGACTATCGAATCATCGATGAGAACCATCCTCTTTCCCCTGACAACATCAGCTATCACATTTAATTTCATATGTACCGCGGATTCACGTTCCTCTTTGGTAGGTTTGATGAAGGTTCTCCCGACATAACTGTTTTTATGAAACGCCTGTACATAAGGAATATTTGCCTCATCCGCATACCCCATGGCAGCAGTGAGGCCGGATTCCGGAACTCCCGCAACTATATCCGCTTCAACAGGATAGGCTTTGGACAGCGCACGGCCTGCACTGTATCTGGAGTTGTACACACTGACTTTATCTATCGTGGAATCGAGCCTTGCAAAATAGATATATTCAAAAATACAATGTGCATGTTCGGATTCCGAAGTACAAAGTTCCGTATCAGAGCGTATTCCCTTATCGGATATCGTAATTATCTCTCCCGGATTTATATCCCTGATAAACTCTCCGCCGACCGCACTTATAGCGCAGTCCTCGCTGGATATTACATAACCGTCTCCTATCCTTCCTATACACAACGGCTTAAGTCCCTGAGGATCTCTTAGGGCTACAAGTTTGCGTGGGCTCATTATTATCAGTGCATATCCGCCTTCTAGTATCGGAACCGCCTGCTTAACAGCTTCTTCAACCGAGCCTGTTTTTGCTCTGAGACGTGCGATAAGAGTAGCCACAACTTCGGAATCGGATGTTGCGCTGAATACACTGCCTTCTTTAAAAAGCCTTTCCTTTATGTCTATAGCATTGACTATATTTCCGTTATGGACAAGCGCAAGAGTTCCTTTAAGATACTGAAATGCCATGGGCTGAGCATTACGGACATCACTTCCGCCGAAAGTGGAATATCTGACATGTCCGACTCCTATGTTTCCCTTTAGTTCTTCAAGTTTATGCTCCGCAAAAACCTCGGATACCAGTCCTCTGTTTTTATATATGCATATATTCCCGGGTTCTCCGCTGCTGTCACATACAGCGATCCCGGCCGCTTCCTGTCCTCTGTGCTGAAGAGCGGTCAGTCCGTAATAAATATCTTTGGATACATCCTTATCGTTTCGGCGCCATATGCCGAATACGCCACACTCTTCCCTGATCTCGTCCATAAATTACCCCTTTTGGCAACCGGTTTAGGTCATCTGCTGTGATGACCGATGTATTATGCAAAAAAAAAGACACTCCGACCTTGCGGTCGAAGCGCCTTTGCTTCGTTCATAAATAATTTATTATTTTACCCCATGTTTGTCAAGGTATCGTGTTGACATAGCGTTAAAAAAATTGTAGTATAAAACAGTAATCATTACTGATTTTGAGAGGTGGATATGTCACTTAAATATTCACGCCAGAGAGAGGCGATAAAACAATTTATGATGACCCGCAAGGATCATCCCACTGCGGATACGGTTTATATGAATATCCGCAATGAGTTTCCCAATATCTCGCTCGGAACGGTATATCGTAATCTTCAGCTTCTTACCGATATCGGAGAACTTCAGAAGATAAGAGTCGGCGATGGTCTCGATCACTTCGATGCCGACACAAGTCTTCATTATCATTTTTACTGCAATAAATGCGGTGCCGTTATCGATATGAACATGGATTCCATTGAAGAGATCAACGACATAGCGTCCAAGACTTTCGACGGCATAATAGAATCTCACAATCTGACTTTTTCGGGTATATGCGGAAGCTGCATTCCCAAATCGTAAGTCAAATGATTATATTTGGAACCTTTCGGTTCTCTTATAATAAAACAGTTAACATGTATTAAGGAGGGAATTTAAAATGAAATTTGTATGTACCGTATGCGGATATATCTATGAAGGTGATGCACCCCCCGCTGAATGTCCCGTATGTAAGGCTCCTGCCGATAAGTTCAAACCCGTTGAAGGTGAACTTACTCTTGCTGCAGAGCATGAATTTGGGATCTATGCAAAAACAGTAAAAAACAATCCCGATGTCAGCGAAGAAGACAAGAAATATATCTTCGAACAGCTTAAGGCTAACTTTAACGGCGAGTGCTCGGAAGTCGGAATGTATCTTTGCATGGCACGTATCGCACATAGAGAAGGCTATCCCGAAATCGGTCTTTACTGGGAAAAAGCAGCATACGAAGAGGCAGAACATGCAGCTAAGTTTGCAGAACTTTTAGGTTCAGACCTTGAGCCCAATATGACAGCTTCAACAAAAGACAATCTTGCATGGAGAGTTGACTGTGAGTTCGGTGCAACACAGGGTAAGGTAGACCTTGCATCATGCGCTAAGAAGAACGGTCTGGATGCTATCCATGATACGGTTCATGAAATGGCAAGAGACGAGGCAAGACATGGTAAGGCTCTTAAGGGTCTGCTTGAAAGATATTTTAAATAAGCATAAACCGGCTCCTACATAAACGGAAAAGCAAACTGCGGTAATGTGTACACATTACCGCAGTTTGTATTTATATTTCTATACCTATTCTGTCCTAAACGATCATGTCTTTGATCCGGTCACATCTTAAAACGGTCCGTATCCAATATGCACTGCTACAACAAGGAATACAAGCGAGATAACAACCCACATCACAAATACCGGAAGCAGGAACTTGACCCATTTTCCGAAAGGAACCTTACATATCGCAAGTGCAGCAAGAACTTCTCCTCCGGTAGGCGAAAGAACATTTGTAAAGGCATCGCCGAGCTGATAAGCCAGGACGGCCGTCTGTCTGGTTATTCCCGTTGAGTCCGCGAGCGGGACCATAAGAGGCATCGTAACAGTTGCCTGTGCCGATCCGGACGGAACTATGACGTTAAATATTTCATGGAAAACGAACATTCCGCAGGCCATCAGATTATCGGGAAGCGAACTTAATCCCTTAGCCAGCGCATGAAGGATCGTATCCATCACATTTGCTTCCTCTAACAGATATATAGCCGAATTGGCAAGGCCTATCATAAAGCAGGGCAAGAGCATCTCCTTACTGCCCTTTACAAACTGTCTGCAGATCTCACTCGGTGAAAGACCGCCTACAGCACCGCATATGATACCTGTAAGAAGAAATATCGCCGATAATTCATCCACATAAAATCCGGCCTTGATCACACCGATCACCGCAGCCACGATCCCGATCAGAAAAACCGCTATGACTCCTATCTGTCTTCCCTTAAGTTTGGGGATGACTTCCAGGTTCAACTTCTTATCCTGATTCTTCTCCTGATCGTATATATAAGTACCGCTTAACTTGGGATTTTTCTTTATCAGCCTGGCATACCATACCACATAAGCAATGGTAACTATTTCAAGAACTATAAACAGGACTACCCGAAGACCCATCCCCGAAAAAACAGGAAGGCCTGCTATTGTCTGGGCTGTTCCTATGGTGAACGTATTGGTTATGCCGCCGCCGTATCCTATTGCAGCCGCCATAAAAATTATACCGACCGCGGTAAGGGAATCAAACCCTGCAGTTATACAGCATGCAAGCACGAGTGGAACGAATACGAGAAACTCCTCAAAGTTACCGCAAAAAGCAGATCCGCATCCAAACATTATCATAAGTATCGGGATCATGATCAGTTCTTTGCCCTGTATCTTTTTCATGATATTGGCTATCGCAACATTGAGTGCTCCGGTACCGTTTATGATCCCGAACATGCCTCCTATGATAAGAAGGAAAAAGATCACATATGACGCATTCTGAAGCCCCAGAGTAAAAGACATGAACAGATCTTCCAATCCTGCCGGAGTTCTTTCGATATATGTAAAACTCTCCGGGTCGATGATCTCTATTCCTATGCTCTCATCGGTAACTTTCGAATAACTGCCCGCAGGTATTACATACGTTGCAATAGCACACAGTACTACAACTATTACCAGCAAAAGCATGGGATGCATCGTTGATTTTTTAGTGTTTTCCGATTCTCCCATTATGTCTCCTCCTAATCCTCATCATCACTGTTTCCGAATCCGAGGCTCTTCATGAATTCCTCGTTTTTCTTTTTCAGTTCTTCCTTTGACTCTTTCTCGTTTATTTCTTCTTTTTCCTGTTTTTCTTTTTTCTTCTTATTGACCTTCTCTTTTATCGTAACCTCTACCTGCTCCTTGTCAAGTTTGTTCTCATTTGCAAGTTCAACCAAAGCATCAACGACTTCTTCATCAAGCTGTGTGCCCTTTACGCGCTCAAGCTCTGCGATAACATCGGACAGAAGCATCTGTTTACGATACGGCCTTGTTGAATACATGGCATCAAATGTATCTGCCACAGCTATAAGACGTGCTACCTCGGGAATATCCTGACCTTTAAGGCCTCTCGGATATCCTCTTCCGTCAAGTCTTTCGTGATGATATCCGGCGCCCAGCGCAAGGTTCGGTCCTATATCGACATCCGCAAGAAGCTGCTCTCCAACTTCCGCATGTTTCTTCATGATCATATATTCTTCATCATTAAGCCGTTCCGTTTTGTTTAATATCGCATCGGGTATATTGATCTTTCCTATATCATGTACAAGAGCTATATGATATATCTCGTCTATCTGCTCTCTGGTATATCCCCTCTTTTCTGCCAGTTTTTCGGCTATCATCCTTGAATAGTGAGCTACTCTGAACGAATGACCCTGATTTCTGGTATCTCTTAAGTCAACACACTTTGCAAATGTATGCATGATCTGATCGATGAATTCCCTGTCTTCTTCCTGCTTCTGCAAAAGAGCCTGGGTCCTTCGCTGGAAGTGTTTCCAAATGAAAAATGCTACGGCAAGTACACTTATCGCCATAAACAATACCCAGAAGATCAGGTTCTCATATATCGAAGACTCCTTGACGATCGTGATGGAATCCGTCTTTTCGATCTCGCCGGTCTTATTGTTTAAGACATTTAAATGGAATGTATATCTGCCTCCGTCAAGGTTCGTATAACTTACCGTAGTAAGATCCTGCTTGGTAGTATTTATAGGTTCTTTGTCAAACCCCTCAAGCCAGTAGCTGACTCTGGGATTACCCAGACCGTATGTAAGAACATAAGCATTTACGTCAAGCCTCTTACTTCCTGCAGGTATAAGTATGTTTGAATCTGCAGGAACATTTATCTGTCTGTCATCAACCCTTACGGTAGGAATGGAAAGCAGTATTGAATCGGTATTGGTTTCCTCCGAATCTATATCAACCTTACATACACCGGTTGTACCTGCTATGTACAGATATCCGTCATCTGTTATATGGCTTCTTGAATTACCGGTGGATATATAAGGAAGACCGCTCTTGGTATTATAGAAACTGTATTCGATATCCCCGTTTGCCATAAGCTGTGAAGCCTTGGTTATATATATACCGTTTGAAGAAAGGACCCATGCACCGTCTTCGTTGTCAAAATATATATCGTAGTTGTTCGAATACGGAAAATTGGTGACGGCATATGCTTTCCCTTCCTTCATATATTCGATCGAATTTGAAGTAATCAGCCAGTATACATCTCTTGCGGGATCATATTTTATACGCATTACGACACCGCTTGTAAGGCCGTCTTCAAACCCTATACGCGATACCTTATTACCATCGATAACATATATCCCGTCACCGTCACTTCCAAGATACAATTTACCGTCCGTTGTCTCTTCGACCGAAAGGATCTCTTCGGTATTTATACCGTTGTCTTTTCCGTAATGGGCCGAAACCTTACCGTTATCTACTATAAACAGACCGTTACTTGTGGCGGCAGCCATGCTTCCGTCGCTTCGCTGCATCACCGCCCTGATCCTGGTAGATTCAAGACCCTTATCGGCGTTATAGCACTGCGTTTCTCCGGTTTTGGGATCATAAGATACCAGACCGTAATCTCCGTATGTACATAACCAGACTTTGCCGTCACGGTCATTTTTGATACAGCGTATACGGATATCTTTGAGCATTTCGGTAAGATCGTTCTCTACTGTTTTATATGTTTTATTATCAACTATGGTAAGTCCGTTATCGGTGGCAAGATACAGTTCATCCCCGTTTAAACATGTGGAGTTTACGACCATGTTTTCCAGTCCTGCCAGCGCGCTTATATCGGTAAAACGGTCGGGAACAAGTTTCATTACACCCTGTCTGGTGGATGTAAACCACAGGTTTCCTTCATGATCCAGCATGATATTTCCGATCGAGTTATTCATCGGTATATCCGTAAGTTCATGATATTTATCATTACTGTCAAAGTATCCCACACCATTGGTCGAAGCTACCCAGAGTTTATTATCCACTTCCAAAAGATCATTGATATTACGCTGAGGTTCGGTTGAAAGCCTTTGAGTTACCTTCATACTTTCACCAAACTGAACGGTCAGGATCTCTGCCCCGACTGTACCCATATACAGGACTCCGCTGTCCTCATTGTCGGGGTATATCGAGTTTACTGCATCCTCACCGAATTCCTCGGGGTTATAATATGCGCTTATCCTTAAACTGTCTACGGTAAAGACAGCACCGTTTAAGGTAAGACCATAAATATTACCTGCGCTGTCCTTGACAAGATCTGTTATATATTCGGTATTTATCTGTGGATCGTCTATAGGATGAAGCTTTAGCATCTCATGATCGACATAAGCCATTCCCTGAGTGGTAGCGACTAAGATATTTCCATCATTATCTTCCAAAAGAGCCCTGATGGAATGGGATTTGAGTTCATTGACCCTGCCGTAAGCCGTAATATTACCATGGTCATACAGGGCAAGACCATTTTCGTTGGTACCTATCCATATTCTTTCCTTGGAATCGGTACATAAGCTGAATACGCTCGATATACCTGAAGAAGAATCAAATCTGTAGAAAGAAGATCCGTCGTAACGGATGAATCCGCTATAACCGCCAAGCCAGATAAAGCCGTCGCTGCTCTGGATTATGGCATTTGCTTCGGATGTCGGAAGCCCGTTTGTAGAGTCATACAAAATCGCAGTATAATCGCTGCCGCTGCCCAGAATATCACGGTCCTCACCTGCGGCTGCCGCACTCGGGATAACATCAAGCCCGCTTATTGCAAGTCCGATAAGTACACTTAGAATCAAACAAAGAGTCGTCTTTACCCTAGTACTTATGATATTATTCATCTTCCACTCCCCTGTTTTAGAATACTCCCAAACATTTTTATGATAACACATTTTTGTACTAAATTGTATATCTGCCTGCGGTCTCTATTCAACACGCTGCGGTTTCCATTCAGCACGCTGCGCCCTCTATTCAACACCCCGCAGCCTCTATCCAAAGTCCATATTCCGGAATACAAAAAACCCGCAGTTTCCTCCTTTGGCACACGAACAACTCATGGCCACAGGTCTCCTGCGGGATAAAATATTAAGTAATGGTATCAAAAGCCTGTGAAAAACCGTTAAGTTGTGATCCCCATTTCCCTAAATATAGATTTTTTACAAATCATACTCCCGAATAACTCGCAAGGAACTGCCTGGTTCTCTCCTCCTTCGGATCGTCTATGACTGCGTGGGATTCGCCCTGTTCAACTATCACTCCGCCGTCCATAAAGATGACCTTATCCGAAACATCTCTTGCAAAAGTCATCTCGTGAGTTACGATGATCATCGTAGTCTTCTGTTCTGCCAGCCCTCTTATAACCTTGAGTACTTCTCCTGTAAGCTCAGGATCGAGAGCCGATGTGGGTTCATCAAAACACAGAATATCGGGTTTTAAGGCAAGTGCTCTTGCGATCGCAACTCTTTGCTGCTGTCCGCCCGATAACTGATGGGGATAATTGTTCATCCTGTCCGATAATCCCATCTGATCGAGTAGTTCCTTACCGTTTTTTTCTATCTGTGAGATATCCGGTGAGTCGGTCGTGATCTTAGGTGCGAGCATTACATTTTCCAACGCCGTATATTGGGGAAAAAGATTAAACTGCTGGAATACCATTCCAAAATGGAGTCTTCTTTTTCTTATCTCTTCAGGCTTAAGCACAGGACCGTGAGCATCAAATATCTGCTCACCGCGCACACTTATCGTTCCCTCATCGGGAGTCTCAAGGAAATTGAGACACCGAAGAAGTGTAGTCTTTCCGCTTCCAGACGATCCGATTATTGATACGGATTCGCCTTCCTCCATGGAAAAACTGATACCCTTTAATATGGTTTCACTATCGAAACTTTTTTGAATATTGCTTACCTCAAGTATCGACATGTAAACTGTCCTCGATAAATTTATCTAAAGTAACTGAGTTTCTTCTCTATATAACCAAACAAAAGTGTTAAGAGCCCGCTGAATATCAGGTAAAATGCTCCCGTATAGAATAAAGGCCATATGATACCGCTTGATTTGATGAATGCCTGGCCGTTCCATATGATCTCATATACCGCAATGACTCTGGCCAGCGAAGTATCTTTTACCAGCGTTATGATCTCGTTTGACATCGGAGGTACGATCCTTTTTATTACCTGCAAAAGAACAACCTTGAAAAAGATCTGCCTTTTGGTCATTCCAAGTACCTGCCCCGCCTCATACTGACCTACGGGAATAGACTGGATACCGCCTCTGAATATCTCCGAAAAATAGCATGAATAATTGATCACGAATGCAACAAGTGCTGCCGCAAATCTTCCGTTTGCGGAACCTCCCCATACATTTACACCAAAGAAAATGCCGGGACCGTAATAAATGATAAGAAGCTGGAGCATCAAAGGTGTTCCTCTGATGACCCATATCAGAAACCTTATCGGGTATTTGATGACGCCAAGCTTCTCCATCGATCCGAAACTCAGTATGAGTCCGAGAGGAAGCGAAAAGAGAAGCGTTAGCGCGAATAATTTAATTGTTCCTAAGAACCCCTCTAAAAGGGAAAGTGTTACGGTTAAAAACATACTTAAAATTATTTCTGTTCAAGGATAGCATACTGAACACCGTAAGTTTCTGCTATGGTGTTCATTGTTCCGTCTGCATAAAGACTCTTAAACTGATCATTGATATATGCTGCAAGGTCAGAACCCTTACGGCATCCAACGCCATACTCTTCTGTGGTGAGTTCCACTGAAGTGGCTGCAAGATCGGGATAACTTGTTCCCTCACCTACCATGGCACCTGCCATAAGAAGGTCGATTATGCAGGCATCGGATGTTCCTGCTGCAACTTCCATTACCGCATCCGACTGGCTTGAGAGAGAAGTAAAGTTAAATCCGTTCTCCTGTGCAGCTGCCTCGCCTGCGGAACCGGCTTCTACTGCATAATTAAGCTTGGATGCTTCATCTACGGAAGTGATCGAAGCTGCCTTATCACTGCTTACTACAACAACCTGTGCATTATTAAGATAAGGCTTGGTGCACTCCATGGAATTCTTGACTTCATCGGTAAGAGTCATTCCGTTCCATACTACGTCGATGGACTTGTTATCAAGCTCAAGGATCTTGTTATCCCAGTCTATCTCAACAAATTCTGCTTTTACTCCGAGAGACTCCGCAACCTTAACGGCCATATCGGCATCAAAACCGATCCAGTTTCCCGAATCATCCTTATAGTCCATGGGAGCAAAATCGGTTATACCTACTACGAGAGTTCCTTTTGACTTGATGTACTCAAGATCGGAATCACCTGATGCTGAAGATTTACCACAAGCTGTAAGAGACACAAGCATTGCGCATGCACATATAAGTGCCATAAGTCTTTTTTTCATAATCTCCTCCTTATGAGCGGGTAATATATACCCTGATAAAAAAATACTCTAATAATGTAGCACAGATTCGATCAGATATCTATATCCATAGTCATATTAAGCGTGAAATCCGGGTAATTTTCCTGTATTTCATTCCGTATATGCTCATACATTTCTTCGCGTTCCTTATAACCGTAATCTATGATAACATCCATATTGAGAACCTTGTTTTCGATATCCGCATAAAAACCATGAATCTGTAATACACCTTCGTGTTCAAGCACTATTCTTGTAATTTTCGTTCTCATTTCCGCGATCTCGTCATTGGTTGTATTAAGAGAATAAATACCGATCGCAGCCATTACGATACCGTGTTTTTCGTATACTCTTGAGGATATCCTTCTCTCCAGAAGATCGATCTCCTGTGCCGTCATCGTATCAGGTATCTCTACATGGACACTTGCTATATATCTGTTAGGACCGTAGCTGTGCATTATAAGGTCATAAGCACCCGTAACGCATTCTTCTTCACAAATGGTTTTTTTGATCTCTGCGGTAACTTCGCTTGATACTCTTTTGCCCAGGATATCATCAAGAGTATCCCTGAGCATCTCTATACCGGCCTTGATGATAAATACAGATATGACTACACTCACAACAGCTTCAAGGCTTAACCCCGTTGTCATGTATATGATTGCCGATATCAGAACGGCCGTAGAAAGAATTGCATCAAACATCGCATCCGTTCCCGATGCTATAAGCGAAGATGAGTCTGTTTTTTTACCGACGCTCTTCATATAGTTGCCAAGAACTATCTTAACTGCAACGGCAACCGCGATTATGATCAAAGATATATATGTGTATTCGGCTTTTTGAGGCTCTAGGATCTTTTTGACCGATTCTATAAGCGCAGTTAAACCCGCATATGTTACGATAGCAGCTATTATCATGCCACTGATGAACTCTATCCTGCCGTGGCCGAGAGGATGTTTTTTGTCAGGTTTTCTGTTTGCAAGTTTGGTCCCGATGATGGTGATAAGCGAGGACAATGCGTCACTTAAGTTATTTACCGCATCAAGTATTACGGCTATGGAGTTGGTTATGACCCCGACACCCATCTTAAATATTACGAGCATGATATTTGTCGCTATTCCTACTGCACTTGCCCTAAGTATTGCCTTTTTTCTGTTTTCCAAATCCATAGAATTACCCTCCAAAGCCCGAATCACTGCCATACTCAAAGCCTGTAAACATTTATTCGTTCAGTACTGTAAAGGTATAGTTATCATAAACATCTTGGAATATCCCGCCGCCTGTTTGTACGTCAGGATATTCGGTTTCTGTATGAGACGAAGTCTGTATCCGTGCATTGTTATAATCTTAGAAGCGATAGACAGACCCAGTCCCGAACCGCCTTTGGAATTTCTCGATTCGTCTCCCATGACAAAAGGTTCAAAGATATGTTCCGCTCTTTCTTCGGGAATGACTGCACCGCTGTCACATATCATGATATTTATCCGGTCTGTTTCACAAACCAGGTAAACTCCTATACTGTTTCCGGGTTCATTATGCCTGATCGCATTGGTCATAAGGTTATTTATCACTCTTGTAAACTGCAATCTGTCGGCATTTATCATTATTGCCTTTTCCGGAACATCAATATCAAGTTCCATTCCCGCATCTTCTATATCCTGATACAAAAAAGCCGCACATTCCCTGGTAAGTTCGCATATGTCCGTTTCCTCTTTGTTTAAGCTAAACCCCTCGCTGTCTAATTTAACATAATCAAAAAGCAAACCTATGAGATCGTTCATCCGCTTTGCCTTATTCTGTATTGAGGAATAGATTTCCTTTCGTTTATCTTCGGTGATAAGGTCATCATCCAATGCTTTGGCATAACCGGATATCGTAGTCATGGGGGTCCTCAGATCATGCGCTATGTCGGAAAGCATGAGATTTCTCTTTTTCTCATACTCTTTTATCCTGGCAGTTTCCGCATTTTCTATGGACCTAAACTCTCTGATCACGATCCGGGCATAAACAAATGCAGCAACTGCACAGGGAAGGGCGATCATAACCACCGAAAAAAGCATTATGAGCCAGAGAACTACACGCGCAGTTAAAGACATTTCCGTTATCTGTACGGTTCCTTCGGGAAGCGCGAACAGCCCGGAAAGCGCATTTCCGAGTTTTTTTACTATGAAATCAATGGAACTTGCCGCTCCGGACGGAAGAATGATACGTACAAGTTCTGCAATTATCTGAAAAAGGATGACAATAAAAGCCAGACTAAGGCGCGTAAAACCGATCTCGGAAACCTTTGGTGTTCCGAAAAAATATCCGAGAGTCCATGCTATCACAGTATTTCTTATAAGATACAAAAGCACGGCTTCCACGACAGCCGTGACGATCAGTATCTGTATAAAGCGCGTTATCAGAAAACGCTTTAAAGATTTAATGTCATCCATATATGGTTTACTTTTCCAATCTGTATCCGAGCCCGCGAAGAGTCTTTATATACTCGGTCCCGTCATCGGACAGCTTAGATCTTAACTTGCTTATGCACACCATTATATTGTTATCGGCTATGAAATATTCATCACCCCAGGCATATTCGTATATCTGCTGCTTGGTATATACCTTGCCGGGATGTGACATGAGCAGTTCCATTATCTTATATTCCACCGAAGTAAGTTCAATGGTCTTACCGGCTCTGGTAAGAGTAAAACTCTCCGTATCCAGGACCAAATCTCTTACCTCCAGGACCTTGGGTTCATCCGCATTGGCACCCAGCGAATAGAATCTGCGGATATTTGAATTAACTCTGGCCACAGCCTCAAGAGGGTTGAAAGGTTTGGATATATAATCGTCGGCTCCCAGATTAAGCCCCAGTATCTTAGACGAGTCCTCGTCCTTTGCGGATATGATGATCACCGGAACATTGTTATTTTCCCTTATATGCTTAAGGACCTGAAATCCGTCCATACCGGGCATCATTATATCCAGCATGATAAGATCGGGCTTATGTACGCCTGCGAGGCGGAGGGCATCAGTGCCGTTCTCCGCCTCGATCACTTCATATTGTTCGTTCTCAAGATACAGCCGAAGAAGAGATCTGATCTCAGGTTCATCATCGGCTATAAGGATCTTATGACTCATCGGTGTTATTTGTCTCCTGTGAATAATACTGTGTATTATTTTCCGTATATACAGGTGCCTGTGCATAATTTTCAGTATATACAGGTGTCTGTGCATCATACGAGTATGATCTTATCATAAGCAGTTTTCTGTAAAGAGCCGCATCCGTTGACTTCTTGTAAGGTGATACATAGAATATATCAACTATTCCGAGTGTGATCATGCCAAGCAGATACCATCCTATGAAGGAAAGGTCAAGTACAAATGCATTCCACTTATTTCCTGTCATCATTTCCTTACTGATCGCAAACGCCTGATCCTTGGTCATTGTAGGATCTTCTGCAAGCAGATAAGGGATCATACGATACTCATAGGACTTAACTATACCGGGGATTATGAAAAGCAGTGTCCAGAGCATTATATAAAGGTCTCTGAAAAACATTGTAAGCGCAATATTTTTGTAATTATTGTCAAAAGCATATCCGAGGTTACTTATAACTGCCGGTTCATCAAGGTTCTTTGTAAAGAATCTCGTTCCGCCTACGAAGAGAGGATTTAATATAAATGCGTTTATTGCCATAACGATGGCAAATACTATTATAAATATCACGAAGAATATTATTACGCCTGCTATAATGGCTCCGGCCATTGCACCTTTGGCTGCACCTTCGGACAGCTCGCCGGCAGTTTCGGCTATATCTTCATCGATATCGTAGGTATCCAGTATTTCATCCTGCACATCATCCGATATAGAATCAAATTCATCTGACAGTTCATACATCTCATCCGAAACCGAATTATTCTGATTAGCATTCATTGTGGTGTTTAAAGAACCTGTATAACTGCTTACTCCTGCTCCTCCGCCAAGCAAAATTGAAATGATAAATGCAACGATGACACTCTTCCAGTAATTGGCTTTAAAAGCCATCTTACCCTGTTCCTTAACTTCTTTCCTTGTCCACATATTGTTTCTCCTCCTGATTATATCACATTTGGTCGCATTTACTTTTGTCCGGTGTACGGACCGACCGTGTTCTTGTTTATGAATTTATCTTACAGGAGCAATCTTTCCTTAAAAATCGATAAACCTTAATATAACCTTAACCTCTGTGCAATTTTATATAACAGAAAACCCCGGCTTATGCCGGGGATCTCCGTGTAGCTTTGTATGAGAGGGATTATTGAAATAAACTGATTTGATAACTGTATGACCGGTATCTATACCTTGGGGTCAGTCTTATGACATGACGCGGTACACCCCGAACAGTTGCCGCCGCAACCCGAGCATCCGCCGCCGTTTAATTCATGCCTGATCTCACGTATAACGCTTCGTCCGCAGAAAAAAACTATTACGGCAAGTATGAGTATTACTATTGCATGTCCCAGTATAACTGACATCTAAATACCTCCGGTAAGACCGGTCCTTAACTTATGATCCGTTTGTTATCATTATGCGTTTGCATCTACCGAAGTAAGCGACTTGGCACTCTCATCGGGCTGATATCCCTTGCGCACAAGAAGATATATAAGACCTGCAAGAAGTACGATACCAAGTATGGGGCCTAATCCGAAACCGTGTTCTCCGGTCA
Source organism: Lachnospiraceae bacterium (assembly GCA_024691305.1). Classification (GTDB taxonomy): domain Bacteria; phylum Bacillota; class Clostridia; order Lachnospirales; family Lachnospiraceae; genus XBB2008. The sequence continues at coordinate 78,463 of JAILNS010000005.1, forward strand.
ACAGACCGCCGACATTATAGAATATAAACGCAAGTACATAAGCCCAGCCTGTCATATATCCTATAGCCGCCCAAGTCCACTTTGCATTATTCATCTCACGCTTGATGGCACCGATCGCTGCAAAGCAGGGAGCACATAAGAGGTTAAATACCATGAATGAAAAAGCACCCATTGTGGTGTAGTCTGCGGCAACTCTGTCCCAGATCTGCTCACCCTCTTCACCGAGTTCCTCATCGGAATCATCGTAGTTGTATAAAACACCGAAGGTTCCTACAACTTCCTCTTTTGCAACAAGTCCGGTAATAGTTGCAACGGTAGGCTTCCAGTTTCCGAAGCCAAGAGGCTTAAATACGGGTGATATGACATTACCCACGGAAGCAAGAAGGGACGCATCCATTGCATTTACATCATCGATTTCGACATCCATTCTGTCTGCAAGTTTCTGAACATATTCATCGGTTACGATCGTTTCGTCTTCAAAAAGATTATCCACAAGTCCGAAATGTCCGTTTACGGTTCCGAATGCTGACAGGAACCATATGATGATCGAGGAGATCACAATAACGGAACCTGCTCTCTTGATAAATGACCAGCCTCTTTCCCAAGTTGCACGAAGTACACCGACAACCGAAGGAACGTGATACGGAGGAAGTTCCATAACGAAAGGAGCGGGTTCTCCCGCAAATGCCTTAAACTTCTTAAGGATGATACCTGAGAGGATGATGGAGCCTATTCCTATAAAGTATGCGGATGCAGCGATCCAGGGTGAGCCTCCGAAGATTGCACCTGCGATCAGTCCTATGATGGGAAGCTTGGCTCCGCAAGGCATAAATGTCGTAGTCATAACGGTAAGTTTTCTGTCTCGGTCATTTTCGATGGTCCTCGATGCCATTACACCGGGAACACCGCAACCGGTAGCTACAAGGCAGGGAACAAAGGACTTACCCGACAGACCGAACTGACGGAATATCCTGTCCATAACGAATGCTACTCTGGCCATGTAACCGATATCTTCAAGGATTGCAAGAAGCAGGAATAAAACAAGCATCTGAGGTACGAAACCTATGACAGCGCCGACACCTGCAACTATACCGTCCTGAATGAGTCCGTAAAGAACCGTACCTTCTTCAACATGAAGTGCACCGAGTATAGTATCAAAGAATCCCGGAACCCACTCGCCGAAGATAACATCATTAGTGAAGTCCGTAGCGGCGGTACCGATGGAAACCGACCATCCGCCCATTGCTATTGCATATATAAGGAACATTACCAGTGCAAATATCGGAAGACCGAGAATGCGGTTTGTAACTATCTTATCGATCTTATCGGATATGGAGAGTTCGCCTTTTGCTCTGCCCTTCTTAACCGCCGTATCCGTCACACCTGTAATATAGGTATATCTCTGGTTTGTTATGATACTTTCCGAATCATCGTCCATGCTCTTTTCACATGCCTCGATGATGTCTTCTATATTCTTTTTCTTATCTGAAGCAAGATGTAATTTCTCAAGTTCTTTGGAGTCTCTTTCAAATACCTTGATCGCACTCCAGGAAAGGAACTTATCATCGGCTATTCCGGATAATTCACCTTCTATCTGCTTAACTGCATTTTCGACTTCTCCCGAAAGGATCGAAGGTCTGTTTCCTATTGTCTTATTCTGGGCAAGCTGTATGGCTTTATTGGCCACATCATCGGCACCTTCATTTTTGAGTGCGGAAAGTTCAATGACTTCGCATCCAAGTTCACTGCTTAACTTGGCTGTGTCTACCTTGTCACCGTTCTTGCGGACCAGATCCATCATATTAAGGGCGATGACCATCGGAATGTTCAGTTCAAGAAGTTGTGTTGTCAGATAAAGGTTTCTCTCGATATTGGTTCCGTCAACGATATTGATTATCGCATCGGGTTTTTCATTTACGAGATAGGTTCTTGATACAACTTCCTCCAATGTATAAGGGGATAAAGAGTAAATACCCGGAAGGTCCTGTATAATAACATCGTCATGTCCTTTTAACTTACCTTCCTTCTTTTCTACGGTTACACCCGGCCAGTTTCCGACATACTGACGGCTTCCGGTAAGATTATTAAAAAGGGTTGTCTTACCACTGTTGGGGTTTCCCGCCAATGCAATTTTGATCTCCATGATGCTTCCTTTCTGTTATCTGCAAATACTTATAGTCTACAGCCTTACTCAACTTCGATAAGTTCAGCGTCGGCTTTACGAACAGACAGTTCATAACCACGAACTGTAAGTTCAATAGGATCTCCGAGCGGAGCAACCTTGCGCACATAAATGTCTACGCCTTTGGTGATGCCCATGTCCATGATCCTGCGTTTGGTCGGTCCTTCACCGTGAAGTTTCTTAACTTTAACAGTTGCACCGATGGCTGCATCTCTTAATGTCTTCATCTTGTCCTCCTCTATACATATTTAAGTCGGAGGTGTTGCCTCCGACTACATTAAACCTGAATACGGCTTGCCATGCTCTTATCCAAAGCTATACGGCAATCCTTAACATGTATTATAAGATTTCCGCTTGATTCACTTACGACCGATACCTGCTCTCCTGCTACAAATCCCAGTTCCGAAAGGTGCTGGCGTACTTCATCGCTTCCGCCGATCTTTCTTATGGTAACGGTCTCTCCTGCTTTAAGTAATGTTAACGGCATATATTTTCCCTCTCAGTTCGTTTTGTAAAACTACGATTATATCTCTCATACTGTAGTTAGATTATACTAACTCATTTGGATTTGTCAAGGGTTTTAGGACAGGATTTAGCAGACATGTTATAATCATTAAGTAATTAAAAACAACTGATTCTAGTTTTGTGAGGAATTCACATGATCAAAGAAAGACTAAAAAACTGTATCACTTCAGAACCTCTCACGACAGATGGAAAATTCCATCGTCAGGAAGAATTGGACCTGGCCCGTGCCATACCGGTTTTTTTTCTTCCGTTCGTCCACACGGTAATAGAGTGCACTCCTGTTGATCGCATCTATGAGCCCATTCCTTTTTTCTTCAATATAATAATCGGCCAGCCTTTGGGTGCGCCTATGTTTATATTCGTTATGGGGATCTGTATTCATTATGCCAATCTCCATACGTCTATTGATATTATGAAAAGAGGATTAAAACTGTTTATTGCCGGATTTTTGCTGAACATATTAAGATTTTTTATTCCTTATATGATTGGCTTCCTTATTACCGGAGAAGCAGACAGATATCTGACTCCTCTTCCTTACAGAGTATTCGGAAATGACATCCTACAATTCGCAGGCTTGTTTTTTATCCTTCTGGGATTTTTGCTGTATCATAACCTTTCTGACAGGATGATATTGCTGATTGCCATGATCATGTCTTTGTTTGGTTCGCTGGTAAGACATGTGGATTTTAACAACTCCGCTCTTAACATAATTATGGGACATATTATCGGCACTGAAGAAGCATCGGATATGGTAATGTCTGATTTCCCTCTGATGAACTGGTTTCTCGTTCCCGCAGTCGGCTATATTTTCGGCAAATACCTTATCCGGCTCAAAGACAAAAAAACATTTTACTCGATCATAACACCAATTCCTTTTGTTGTTTGCACCGCTTTCTTTATAGTTGAATATAAACTTGAATTCGGACAGATGGCAGTTCGTGACACCCTTGTCCAAAGTGAAAACTGTTACTACCATCTTTTATGGTATGACGCCGTCGCTCTGTCTGTCTTCGCTGTCAGCATAATGGGTGTCTACTACGCCATTATGAAAGTCACACCCGCTTTTCTTAAGCGTTTCATCGTAAGCCTGAGCAGAAATATCACCAGAGTGTATGTCATCCACTGGTTCTTTGTAGTATTGTTTACCAACGTTATCCTATATGTCCGTAACAAAACCCAGGAACTCCCCATAGGACCTACCCTGCTGCTTTCGGCACTTATTTTCCTGATCACATATCCGCTTGCATTGTTATGGGAGCGTATGTCTATTAAAAAGAAGGGTAATAAATAAAATGATCAAAAACGGAATAAGAAAAAAAGTAATCATTTATCTTATCGTGTTTGCATCTGTCATAGTACTTCTGACCAGTATCCTGACAGGGCTTAGATACTGGCACATTAAAGTCGCTGAATATAACGACCTGGTATATGACTATCTGCATACCGCCTCCGAACTTATAGACGGAGAAAAAGTTAAGGAATATATACAGACCGAAACTCCCGATGAGTATTACGATAACATACTGAATTATCTTACCGTCACCAGGGATAATACAGCCATGCAGTTATTCTATGTTTTTGTTCCTTATGAAGACGATCTGGTATATATCTGGCAGACGGATGGCGATCCATATTCATGGCTGGGAAAACACGAAAAATATATGGATGGCGGCAAGGAAACAAGAGACGTTACCTTCAACAAAAATCCCGAAGAAAAGATCACTTTCTATAATGATCCGACTTACGGAGACATCGCCTGCGGATTTTACCCTGTTTATGATAACAGCGGAGAGCCGGTTGCACTTATCGGTCTTGATCTGTCCGCTCCCGGTATAAGAAATAATATAATCGCATTCATCGCAACAATAGCACTCATAATCTTTCTGGGAACTCTGATCGCCGCCAAATTGTACTATTCATCTCTCAGCAAAAATATCGTAGGTCCCATACATCATTTAAATGATGCTGCCAAACGCATTACATCCAACCTGGAACGCGATGAAACTCCGGACCTCAATATACATACAGGTGACGAACTTGAAGAGTTATCAAGCTCTTTCATGAAAATGTACAATGATATCCGTCAGTATATAAAAGAAAATGAGGCAATGTCCGCCGAAAAAGGCCGCCTGGAAGCAGAACTCAATGTCGCCACCCAGATACAGGCGGATATGCTTCCTTCCGTATTTCCTCTTTTCCCGGAACACAAAGAATTCGATCTCTATGCCTCTATGGATCCGGCTAAAGAGGTGGGCGGTGATTTCTTCGACAGTTTCTTCATTGACGCTACACATCTGGCGCTCATCATCGCGGATGTGGCAGGCAAAGGAATTCCTGCGTCGCTTTTCATGGCAAGAGCTCTTACTGCCTTTAAGACCAGAGCAATGCAGGGCGGATCCCCTTCACAGATCGTTTCGGACGTAAACAACTATATGTGTGAACGCAATGATGAATGCCTCTTTGTTACCGTTTGGTTTGCCATAATAGACACTACAACCTGGAAAGGATCAGCGACTAATGCCGGACATGAATATCCTATTCTACGCAGGGCAGGAGGGGCTTATGAACTTATTAAATATGAGCATTCGATGCCTGTAGGCATAATGGAAGATAGTATATTTGAGGAACATACATTTGAATTACATCCGGGAGACAGTCTGTTCGTCTATACAGATGGTGTTGCGGAAGCAACGGGTACGAACGATGAGTTATTTGGTACGGACAGACTTATCAATTCTCTGAACGAAGATCCGGAGGCCAAACCTGAAAACACATTAAAAAACGTCATTAGCGGTATTAACCATTTCGTCGCCGGAGCAGAACAATTCGATGATATCACGATGTTATGTATAAAATATAACGGTGTTAAGAATTGATCATGATAAGGAGTAGATATGCATAGAGCGGAAGATTATCTGGACCTGACCAAGGCAGATATTTCATATTTATCCGAAAAAGAGCATAGAAACGATTACATTGCTTTTTTTGATCTTATACTGGAAAACTACATTGCCGCAAGAACGGAAAGCCCCGGAAAATACTATACTCCCGGTACAATCCTTACCGACGCACAGGCAAATATCTATTACGGCAAAGGATATTCCGACCGGCCGCTGGATACTTACAGCGAAGAGATCGCACATGAACTGACCGTCGCTAAAGATCATATTTTGAGCCGTGAAAAAGCGACGGGTGATAAACTCATCCTTCCAATAAAAACCGTCCGGGATGAATATAAACTGTCTCTTCTGGAAGAGTTGGCTGTTCTTATGCCTCTGGCACTTGATCTTGATATCAATCACAGAAATCTGTATGCATACATAGCCAATGATGCCCTGCTTAAAAACGCAACCGTCGGAACACTCTATGCGCTTTATGCATTTATATGTCCCGATGCGGATATTTCGCTTTTTAATGAACTTTGCGATCGTTATTCCGTCATGTCGGTATGTTTTTTTAAAACACCGGTCGCAAATCCGCCTTCTCTCATGGATACCCCTCTCGCATTAAGAAGCGATATTCTCTCTTATTTACTTGGAAAAGACAATGTTACTCCGATCCCCTATGTGGAAGAATATGATATTTCTCCCATAGATATCGATGTGTTTTCCGATCTTAAGGATACTTTTCCGGTCAAAGACGACGGGTCTTTCATTTATGTGGAAAGCATGGATAATTCGGATGTCCTCCAACTTTTGGCTCAATGCGGACGTAATGATATCCTGGTTTTACATGCGGACAGATTATATAAGGACATTAATAAAAAGGGAATGCCCTCGGGTTATGATAATCCAGCGATAAAACTGGGAGGCTTGTTCAACCGCATCAGGATCAAAGGCGGAACGATCGCGATAAAGATCAGAAACGGAACGGATGAAGATTATATCTGCCGGCTTATGACCGGATTTAGAAAATACCTTCCGGATAAGATAATTTATATATATGGGGAAGAACGAATGCCTGAATTTATGCTGTCGGATCCACGCGAAGTATATCAGGTCAAATTGGAATACCCCGATGTTGATTCCCGGGAGAAGCTATGGAATTATTATCTCAAAAACACCGGTCTTAAGTTGTCGAAGGATATCTCAATATCCGATCTTGCCGATTGCTATGAACTGTCTTTATCCGGAATCGACCGGATCGTAAGTCAGCTCAAAAAACAGGCTGTCTGGAGCGGAAAAAAGAGTATCGACAAAAAAGATCTTAAAGACAGGCTGTTCTCTCTTGGTGAAGCAGGGCTTAAGTCCCTTGCTACTTACATTCCTTCCTCTTACACCTGGGATGACCTGCAGATAGAACCCGGACAGCGCAGTGTTCTTATAACCGCATGTGACCGGTTCAGATATCGTAATCGTATAGCACGAAAACTATGGTTGCAAAAACGTGCCGCATACGGAAACGGGGTATCGATCCTTCTGTGCGGACCTCCCGGAACAGGAAAGACCATGGCCGCTCAGGTCATTTCGGAAGAATTACAGCTCCCTCTGTACAGAATAGATGTATCCCAGATCTATTCCAAATATCTGGGAGAAACCCAGAAGAACCTGGGTGAAGTTTTTGATCAGGCTCAAAAAACAAATGTCATTCTTTTTTTTGATGAAGCAGACGCCCTCTTCTCCAAGAGGACCGAGGTTTCGGATGCACACGATAAATATGCCAATGCAGAAACCGCTTATCTCCTTCAGAAGATAGAAGCGCACAGTGGAATTGTACTGTTGGCCACCAACCTTTTCCAGAACTTTGATTCGGCATTTGTGAGAAGGCTCACTTATGTAGTAAAATTTTATAAACCGGAGGTCGAAACACGCCTGGCATTGTGGAAGTCAATTCTTCCGGATACAATGGATGTCTCCCCGGATGTAAACTATGAATTTTTTGCGGAAAACTTTGATATTCCCGGAAGTACTATCAAATCTATACTGTATTCCGCAATGTATATGGCATCAGCTCAAAACAGAGAACTTACCAACCGGGATATAGTCCTTGCCATTAAATACGAATTCGAAAAAACCGGTGGAATCCATGATACATCACAATTCGGTCCGTATATGTCGTATCTGTTTGAATGATTAAAAATGAGGATTATCGCTTATGGATATTAGTCAGTTGATAGGTGCAACTTCTTCCGAAAGTTTACCTGACGATGAAGAATTTATGACTCCCGATGAGATAATGGCAGAATTTGGAGAAGCCAAGGAAATTATAGATCCTGATGAAACGTTTATGACCCCTGCTGAAATAATGGCAGAATTTGGAGAAGCTAAGGAAATTATAGATCCTGATGAAACGTTTATGACTTATGATGAGGCCGTCGCTGAATTCGGGACTGTTGCGCCGGGATCGGGACCCAGACGTCCTGCATTTAGAGCTCCTGCTGCTCCCCCTGATGCTGTTTCCAATATTGACCCCTCTTTATCGGATTACTACCCGGTTCAGGCTCCAATGCCGTCTTCCCCCGTTCTCCCGTATATAAATCCCGAGTTAGTGGCTGCACATAATGAAATACAACAGACCAAAACCGAGATCCTGGAATCCCGTAGAAAAGTAGGTTTCCTAACTATATGGGAAGTCTCGCAGATGAAGCAGGTTAAAGCAGCTATATCAGAGTTAGACTCCCTCCTTACGGCAACGCCGCCCTCTACAGCTGCCGACTATGCTTTCGGAATATCTTCTGTCTGTCTTTCATATGAAAAGCTGATAAACGCCTGCACTGAATATGAAAAATATGCTTCGGGCGATGGTGCTAAAAGAGAAGGCAGACACAGACTTGGGTTATCCAGGCAGCTACGTCAGTCATGTGAAAGAGAACTGCGTTCATTTAGAAGTATCGAAGGCAAATTTATCTCCGGAGAGCTTACGATCGCCAACAGCTGGCTGGATGTTTTATATACGATCAGGTCCACAGAAATAGATCTGTCGAAACTGGAAACAATAGGTGATGGGTCCTCTACTTTGTATATTTTCAAGGACCAAAACGGAGGGATCAGTTTTTTAAAACGCGAAGAACGCATGGCTATGTCAGAGAATATAATTCCGATCGTGTACAGTTTTTTTGAATTACGCGGGATACCGGGTACCGAGCTTGACAGAAGAATCCTGAATATCTACGGAAATCCGGATGCTTTTATCACTGACTGTAATGATGCTTATTTCCCGATGACTAATCCACGCTATTCAGACAGCGAACGCCCCGGACAGGTCATTGCGTATGCAACAGACAACCTTAAGGCAGTTTTTAATAATAATGATGATGACCTGGTAAGTTGCTTTCTTAATGTGGCAAAGAAACAGACCGAATTCAAGGTCGGAACTGAATATGCACGTATTGAGCCCGGACAAACAATATCCGATCGAAATGCCTCCACAAGCAAAGTCGCCAATGATCTGGGCATAGGTAATATAGTTGCTCACTCCGAAACCGTAATGGTAAAAAACCCCGACGGAAGTTATTTTAGAATGAATTCCATGGAGCAGGCTGTTGGCTATGAAATGCTGAAAGTAATGGATTATGCAAAACAACAAAGATTGCCTATCCACTTTTCAAACGAAGCCGCAGTTCAATTAGTGGAATTACAGATATTGGATATTATTACCGGACAAATAGACCGGCATCAGGGCAATTATATGGTGCAGTACGAAATTATCAAGACTTCCGACAAACCAACAGGCATTCAGATTAATTCCGTAAAAGGCATAGATAACGATCTTTCTTTTGGAAATATAGGACCGGATTTATTAGGCACCTCGCAAAAGAATATGATTCCGATCATACCGGGAGCCTATCTGGATGATAAAGGACAGCTTGCTGTTCCGAATCAGCTCGTCATCGGAGGGGAAGAATATGTCAGACCGGGTAGTAAGCTGGAATATTCTGTTCCCTTTTTGCCTAAAGATTTGTACGATAAACTCACCGATCCAAATACAGGTTTTATTTTAGGGTTTAACCAGATGGACTTAAGAAGCGGAACAGAAATACAAGCAATGCTCGACCGATTGAATTTTGTGCGTCAGCAATTGATATATCTTCACAAGGTAAACAAGCTATTACTTATAGAGGATTATAGTCAATTAGCCCCAGGCATATTGGAGAAAACAGATTCTTTGAGTTCAAACGACTATTTTCAATATGTCAGACAATATATCAGAAGGTAAGCCGAACAAAACCCCCGATGAAATTCATCGGGGGTTTAGCAGCGGTACAAGGATTCGAACCTTGAAATGACGGAGTCAGAGTCCGTTGCCTTACCATTTGGCGATACCGCTATATGTTATTGTCAACAAACATAGATTATATATGACAAATCCTAAATTGGCAAGTATTTATTTCAAAAAACCTCTCTTCACTGCATCCTAAAATACAGGAAGAGAGGTTTATCATCATACTTCAAACATCAGATCCGCATATGTAGGTATCGGCCACATGGACTTATCCACTATCATCTCAAGTTCATCACACGGTTTTCTTAGCTCATCCATCGCAGTCTTAACCGTATCTTTGTAGTAGAACGCCTTTTCTTTTACATCTTTGATGGCTGTAGCCTTGGCGCTTACCTCTTTTAACTTCTGATATGCTTCTTCCGCTTCATTAAGAAGATCGACTACCGTATCAAGCATTTTGGCTTCTACGGATGATTTTGCGCCTGCTGCCTTGACCTCATTTACGGATTTAGCCAAAACTCCTGCATATTTAACAACTGCAGGTATTATCTGCTTACCGGCCATATCGACCATGGTGAGAGCCTCTATGTTTAATGACTTGGCATATGTCTCATATATGATCTCTTCGCGTGATTCAAGTTCGGTCCTTGTAAATATCTTAAATCTTTCAAACAGTTCCACGGACCTGTCTGTGGTAAGTGCGGGGGCTGCTTCTATCATGGTCTTGATATTATGCAGACCTCTTCTCTCAGCCTCTTTTACCCACTCATCCGAATAACCGTCACCGTTAAATATTATCCTCTGGTGTTCGGTCATGTACTTCTTGATAAGATCATGTACGGCTATCTCAAAATCATCTGCGGCTTCAAGTATCGTTGCAGCCTCATCGAAAGCCTCCGCAACAATCGCGTTAAGTATAGTGTTCGGGCTTGCTATGGAATCCGAACTTCCGACACTTCTAAACTCGAACTTATTACCGGTAAATGCAAAAGGCGATGTTCTGTTCCTGTCAGTTGCATCCTTCTCAAAATCGGGAAGTGTCGAAACGCCTGTCTCTAACTTGCCGCCCTGGATCGCAGTAGCCGCAACACCGGTTTCAACCAGCTGTCTTACCACATCTTCAAGCTGTTCACCCAGAAATACCGAGATAATGGCAGGAGGTGCTTCATTAGCTCCGAGTCTGTGATCGTTTCCTACATCCGCAGCGGATTGTCTTAACAGATCGGCATGATCGTCCACTGCCTTTAAGATACACGCAAGAACAAGAAGAAACTGCATATTTTCATTGGGTGTATCACCGGGATCCAACATATTTACACCGTTATCGGTATTAATTGACCAGTTATTGTGTTTACCCGATCCGTTTACGCCCGCATAAGGCTTCTCGTGCAAAAGACAACGCATATTGTGGTTAACGGCCACTCTCTTCATCGTCTCCATAACAAGCTGGTTATGATCCACGGCGATATTTGCCGTATCGAATATCGGAGCAAGCTCATGCTGTGCGGGAGCGACTTCGTTATGCTGGGTTTTTGCCAGTATTCCGAGTTTCCAGAGTTCTTCGTTTAAGTCCTTCATGAAGGCGCCGACTCGCTCTCTGATAACTCCGAAGTAATGGTCGTCCATTTCCTGACCTTTGGGCGCGGGAGCTCCAAACAGGGTTCTTCCTGCGAACATAAGATCAAGCCTCTTCATATAAAGGTCGGAATCGACCAGAAAATATTCCTGCTCAGGTCCTACACAAGGGGTAACCTTGGTGGCTTCCTTATTTCCAAACAGCCTTACTATCCTTAAGGCCTGTTCGTTAAGTGCTTCCATCGAGCGAAGCAGAGGTGTCTTTTTATCCAGTGCTTCTCCGGTATATGAACAAAATGCCGTAGGTATGCATAAGATTATTCCGCACGAGGATTCCTTCAAAAATGCCGGTGATGTGATATCCCATGCGGTATAGCCTCTTGCTTCAAATGTGGCTCTCAAGCCTCCCGAAGGAAAAGAAGATGCATCGGGTTCGCCTTTTATAAGCTCCTTACCCGAAAACTCGGTGATCATCTTTCCATCCTCATCCGGGATCGATACAAACGCATCATGTTTCTCGGCCGTAATACCTGTAAGAGGCTGGAACCAGTGAGTATAATGTGTGGCGCCGTTTTCTTCGGCCCAGTCCTTCATGGCTTTTGCCACGACATTTGCTGTCTCCATAGACAACTCGCCGCCCTTATCAGCCACTCTTATAACTTCTTTATATACATTTTTGGGCAACCGCTCTTTCATCTTGCCCAGTGTAAATACATTTTTTCCAAATAATTCCGTCACTTCACTCATCTAAGTTTCCTCTCGGTTTCTTATCAAAACTGATATCTGTCAAAAAATACTCTAAATCATAATATGTCGAAGAAATTTTATACTATCATATTTCAGCCGTCAATCATTTATGGCTTCCACGCGCATAATATCTCCGGTATCCGGCGTCTTGGACAGAGTAACGTATATCATCTGCTTTGAATGCGGACAGGAATCGATATCTTCCCCGTCCTCGTTTTGCATCCTGATGACTTCTACCCTCTCATTGGTATAATCCCGTTTCATGAGCTCTATCGTATCACCCACGCGGAATTTGTTTTTTTGCTCAAAAAGAGCACGTCCGTCTTCCGTTACATCCAATACGGTCCCAAGATATATATATTCGTTAACATATGTGTTATTGTCATATATCTGTGTCTCATGATCGGGTTTGTTAAAATAAAAGCCCGTCGTAAACTGCCTGTATGTGCATTTTTTGATCTCGTCTTTATACCACTCAATATGCTCTTTATAAAGCTTGGGATCCGTCATGTAATCATCTATGGCCCGTCTGTATGTACGTGCGACCGTGGCAACATACAGCGCCGTCTTCATCCTGCCCTCTATCTTAAAGCTGTTTATCCCGGCATTTATCATCTCGGGAATATGCTCTATCATACACAGATCCTTGGAATTAAAGATATATGTGCCCCGCTCGTTTTCATATACCGGAAGGTACTCTCCCGGCCTTTTTTCCTCAACAACGGCATACTTCCATCTGCAGGGATGTGTACAGGCGCCGTGATTTGCATCTCTGCCGGTAAAATAATTACTGAGAAGACACCTTCCCGAATAAGATATGCACATCGCACCATGAATAAAACTTTCTATCTCCATATCTCCGGGGATTTTTTCACGTATCTGCGCTATCTCGGTAAGAGACAGTTCCCTTGCCGAAACCACTCTCTTTGCACCAAGTTTATACCAGAACATATATGTTTCATAATTGGTATTATTGGCCTGAGTGGAAATGTGTATATCTATATCGGGCACGATCTCCTTTGCCATCATGAATATTCCGGGATCTGCTATTATGAGTGCATCAGGCTTTAGGTCCTTTAATTCCTCAAGATAATTCCTTACCCCTTCAAGATCATAATTGTGTGCAAGGATATTGACAGTCACATGCACCTTTACACCATGCGCATGGGCATAATCTATTCCTTTACGCATATCATCTGCAGAGAAATTATGCGCTTTAGCCCTTAATCCGAATTCTTCTCCGCCTATATATACCGCATCTGCGCCGTAATCTACCGCTGTCTTTAATACCTCAAGAGAGCCGGCGGGCACAAGAAGCTCAGGTTTATTTACCTTATTATCAAATTTGTTTACTTTATTATCGTTTATCTCACTCATATCTTTACGCTGATCGCTGCACCGTCACCCACTGACAATACCGAAGTCTGATAGTCCTCATCATGGGTAAGTCTGTACACATATTCTCTCATCCTGGAATGTATGGTCCTGTCACGCCTTGTTACTGCATATCTGCTTTCTAAAATATCTCCTTCTTTGAGTATATTGTCTGATATCAAAAGGCCGCCCTTATTAAGGAGCCTTTTGACATCATCATACATATTTATATACTGTCCTTTGGGGCCGTCCATGAAGACCATATCATATGTCCCGTCAAGTCTTTTTACAGCTTCGGTCGCATCCTCCTCCATCAGGGTGATGCATCCTTCTTTATCGTATTTTGCAAAATTTAACTTTGCTTCCTCTATTCTCGGGGGATAATTCTCATAAGTCACTATCCTGCAGCCCTCAGGTGCATATTCCTTCATATATAACGCAGAAAAACCAACGGCGGTACCTATCTCAAGTATCGTCATTGGTCTGTGCAGTCTTATCAGGGTGCTCATAAGCTCCCGCATTGTGGGTCTTATGATCGGGATCTCCCTTTCCTCTGCAAACCTTGCCATTTCTTCAAGATAGTCGGGCATGGGTTTTATCAGAGATTCAATATATGATTCGATCCTGTCTTCATTATTCATTTACAATCTATTCTGCAGCCGGAGTCTCGGTCCCATCCGCAGGTGCTTCGCTCTCCGCAGCCGGTGTTTCGGTACCTGCTTCGCCTTCCGGTGTTTCGGTACCTGTCTCGCTTCCTTCTGTGTCTGTACCTTCTTCCGGTATATACAGTTCTTCCGTCTTAGGGACGTCTATTTCCTCTTCTTCCTCAACTTCCTCGTAATCAGCACAGATGATCGCAAGCATTTCTTCCGATGTCATTGCCGTACTAAGATCATAGATGCCGGGAACTTCATCTCCGTGATGTTCACTGAGCATCTCCTGCAAAAGAAATATCTTGGAATCTCTTATAAGTCCTTTTTGCTGCAGCATCTCTCCAAGTTCTTTTGCTGTCATATCCGACTTGACTTCCACGGATATGATCCTGCCTTCACCGACAGAAACAGGTGCTTCGGTAAAGACTCTGTATCCGTAATCATAAGCCATCAGCGCGCCCCTGTAGATGAGCATCGCAAGGAATATGAAGATCGCTATTTTAATTATGGTCTCTATAATAGAGCCTATGATCTCTCCGATTTTCATTTTTATTTCCGTTATTCAAAATCCAAATGATCCATGATGAGTATGTTCAGTTCCTGCATCATTCTGCAAAAATCAAGTTCGGCTTGTAAAAAGTTTTCCACTACCGGATTTTCCCTAAACTTCTCATATTCTCTCTCATATGCATCCATTCTGTCAAATAATTGATCCTGATCCGTATTATTATGAAGATCAAAAGTTGCCTGTCTGTATTTATTTACTTTATCATACAACTCCGGATCCTGCTTGATCTTTTCCCTCTCCGTACAGTATTTACGATATATCTCGGTCTGCTGGATCTGTGCGGCATACTCTTTTGCAGCCATTCTTATCTCTTCATTATTTAACATCTGAGCATTCCCTCCGGGTATTTTATATCTCCTGAATGATGGGAAGTATCATAGGTCTGCGCTTGGTCTGTTTCCATATATAATCACCCAGATTATCGCGGATTATGGTCTTTATCCTGTTCCAGTCCGTCTGTCCTCTGCTGATACACCCTTCTATTGAATCGGTTGTGATATCCCATGCTCCGTTCATCAGTTCATCCGATTCTTTAACATATACAAAACCGCGTGATACTATTTCAGGTCCTGCGATTATCTCATTATTATATTTATCCAGTGTAACAACGACGATCAGTATTCCGTCCTTGGCAAGGCGCTGTCTGTCTCTTAAGACAACATTTCCCACATCACCTACTCCGAGACCGTCAACAAGTATTGCGCCGGTGGGTACCTTACCCTTAACTTCAGCGTTTTCACTGCTTAAACAAAGTACATCACCTGTCGATACTATAAATATGTTCTCCTTGGGGATGCCAAGCTCCGCAGCTATTTTGGCCTGTGCCTTAAGATGCTTGTATTCTCCGTGTACAGGTACGGAAAACTTGGGATGCACAAGAGTATATATAAGTTTTATCTCTTCCTGACATGCATGCCCGGATACATGAACATCCTGGAAGATAACCTCAGCCCCCAGCTGAAGCAACTCGTTTATGACATTGGTAACAGCCTTTTCATTTCCGGGTATCGGATGGGAACTGAAGATAATGGTATCATTTGCCGTGATACTTATCTTTCTGTGATTACCGTCCGCCATACGGCTTAGAGCCGCCATACTCTCCCCCTGGGATCCGGTAGTGATTATGACCATCCTGTCATCGGGATAATTTCGTATCTCCTCGATATCTATCAGTGTATTATCCGGAATGTTTAAACATCCGAGATTCGAAGCAGTCTCAATGATGTTCACCATACTTCGGCCTTCCACCACTACCTTACGGTCAAAACGGTAAGCCGTATCTATGATCTGCTGCACACGGTCAACATTCGATGCAAATGTTGCTACTATGATACGTTTTCCTTTATGCTCGGCAAAAAGAGCATCGAAAGCAACTCCTAGAGACCTCTCCGAAGGCGTAAACCCGGGGCGTTCGGCATTGGTGGAATCACATAAGAGAGCAAGTACGCCCTGACGTCCGATTTCTGCAAATCTCTGAAGATCTATGGCATCTCCGTATATGGGAGTATAGTCTACCTTAAAATCACCTGTATGTACCACCGTTCCCACAGGACTGTATATGGCAAGCGACGCAGCATCGACTATACTGTGATTGGTCTTGATAAACTCTACGTTAAATTTTCCGAGACTTATCGTGTCACCAAATCCGACTTCATGTAATTCGGTAACATCGAGAAGTTCATGCTCCGTAAGTTTGCGTTCTATCAGCCCAAGCGTCAGTCTTGTTGCATAAACCGGCACATTTAAGACCTTAAGTATATAGGGCAGCGCACCTATATGATCCTCGTGTCCGTGAGTTATAACAAATGCCTTAACCTTGGATCTGTTATCAAGCAGATATGTAACGTCGGGAATCACCAGGTCTATACCCGGCATATCATCCGTAGGAAAGGCAAGTCCGCAGTCCACAACAATTATACTGTCCTCAAATTCGAAGACAGTGATGTTCAGGCCGATCTGCTCAAGTCCTCCGAGCGGTATTATCTTAAGTCTCGACGATGCATCTGCAGCCTGTTGAATATTTTTTTCACTCATACAAGATCAACATCCCCCAATATGTTCTCAAAGACCTTTGCAACGGCCTTTAATTCTTCGTCATCATCTACGATCTCGTACAAAGCTTCGGTATCGTCCGGATCCGACAGATCCTTCATGATATATGCCTGGCCATCGCCCTCCGGCTCTTCCGTTACCAGGATATAATCCACTCCTCCGAGTTTTGTTGTTTCGAGTACGTAGAAATCTATAGTTTCATCCCCATCCGGGGCAAATTTTATTTTTTCCATGATCATCCTCTGCTATCGAGATAGCTTTGTAAAATGATAGCCGCAGCTATCCTGTCTACATGTTTTTTTCTTTCTTCTAAAGGGATATGAAGTTCGCTCATGATCTCGTCGGCTTCTACAGTAGTAAGCCTTTCGTCCCATAGCGATACTGTGAGACCGGTCCGGCGTCTTAAAGTGTCTGCAAGTTCTTCGCTTGCTTCCGCTCTCGGACCTTTGGAATCGTCCATATTAAGTGGGTATCCGAGTACGATCTCACCCACATCATATTCATCTATCAGTTCTTCAATACGGGCAAGCGTCCTGCGCATATGGTTTTCCTTTTCCCTTCGTATGATCTCTACGCCCTGCGCGGTGATCATCATAGGGTCACTGACCGCAACACCTACGGTCTTTGAGCCGTAGTCCAAACCCATTATACGCATTTAAATCTCCCCGAAATTATTTCTGGTCCCAGCCTTTAGCCTTTATGTATTCGCTGAGCAGCTCTTCCACGAGTTCATCGCGCTCAACTTTCATGATCAGGCTTCTTGCTCCCTGATGATTTGTGATATATGTAGGATCGCCCGACATTATATATCCCACTATCTGATTAACGGGATTATAACCTTTTTCCGTCAAAGCTTCATATACCGTGGACAGCACAAGCTTAACACCGGTTTCCTGCTCGATCGCCACATTTATAAATTGAGTATCGCCTAAATTTTCCATAATTCACCTCATATTACTGCTGTCAAAACTTATATACTACTGCGGAATAAGGATGCAGATCCATCATAAGATATTGATTCTGCTGCCCGCATTCGCCGGCCTGTGCACTTAACTCCTTGGGATATTCATTGCCGTTTCCGCCGTAACGCTTCTCATCCGAGTTAAGTATCAGTTTATATTTCTTTTTAGCCGGTACCGGAACCCAGTAATTTACCCATGTCATGGGTGTCATGTTTAAAACGAACAACAGTCTGTTCTTTCCGGTCTCGTCCTTCCTGATAAAGCTGTATACGCTTCTGTCATTGTCATCGGCGTTCATCCATTCAAATCCGGCCCAGTCATTGTCTATTCTGTGAAGACAGGGATATTTATTATAAATTTCAAGAAGATCTTTTACATAGGTCTGCATACCGCGGTTATATTCCCGGTCAAGCAGGAACCAGTCAAGTTCTCTTTTTTCGCTCCATTCTCTTTCCTGGCCAAATTCCTGTCCCATAAAGAGAAGCTTCTTGCCTTCATGACCTATCATAAATGTGTATCCGAGTCTGAGATTCGCATACTTATCGATCTCATATCCCGGCATCTTGTTTACCATGGAACACTTAAGATGTACCACCTCATCATGAGAAAGCGGCAGGATATAATTCTCACTGCTGTTATATGTCATGGCAAAGGTAAGTGCATAATGGTTGTTTTTGCGGAAATACGGATCAAGTTTCATGTACTCGCAAAAATCATGCATCCAGCCCATGTTCCACTTGAATGCAAAGCCAAGTGACTCCGTACCTATATCGCCGGTCACGTTCGGCCACGCGGTAGATTCCTCGGCAATCGTAAGGAAGCTCGGATAAGTTCCGCGAACTACCGAATTTAAGTGTTTAAAGAACTCGATTGCATCGTAATTCTTGTTTCCGCCGTCTCTGTTGGGAAGCCACTGACCGTCCTTCTTACCGTAATCAAGATACAGCATGGAAGCCACTGCATCGACTCTTATACCGTCAACATGGAATTCTCTGATCCAATACAAAACGTTGGCGATAAGGAAATTCTTGACCTCAGTCTTTGCATAATTAAATATTTTGGTTCCCCAGTCAGGATGCTCTCCAAGCCTCGGATCGGGATGCTCGTAAATACAGCTTCCGTCGAAGCATGCAAGTCCAAACTCGTCGGTAGCAAAATGAGCCGGAACCCAGTCTAAGATCACACCAATGTTGTTCTTGTGAAGCAGATCGACCAGATACATGAAATCCTTGGGCTCTCCGTATCTGGCTGTGGGTGCATAATATCCGGTTACCTGATATCCCCAGGATCCGTCAAAAGGATGCTCTGCTATGCCCATCAGTTCAATATGTGTATAGTGCATATCCTTAAGATATTCCACGATCCTGTCGGCAAATTCACGATAGGTATAGAAACCGTCCTCAGTCCCGTCGGGATGCTTCATCCAGGAACCTATATGGCACTCATAAATAGCCATGGGTTCCTTGTTGTAGTCCTTGGTATCACGGTTCTTCTCCCATATGGCATCTCCCCATTTGTATCCTGAGATATCATAGGTTCTTGATGCATTTCCGGGGCGAAGCTCCGCATAATTAGCATAGGGATCGGCTTTATATATCCTGTTTCCGTCTGCGGTAGTGATCAGGAATTTATAATACTGATCTGAAACGACTCCCGGGATAAATGTTTTCCAGATGCCTCCGGGACCTATTTTCTCACAGGGGTTTGCCCACTCGTTCCATCCGTTAAAGTCACCGACAACATGTACTTCCTGAGCATTTGGTGCCCATGTTGCAAAAAAATAACCGTCCTTGCCGTCTTCACTTGAAGGATGTGCGCCTAACTTCTTGTATATCTCATAATGCGTACCCTGTGCAAAGAGGAACTGATCGTCCTCTGAAATAAATACACTCCTGTTTTTGCCCAAACCCATTTTAACCCCCTGATTTTTAGTAATGCATAAAGTCTCGCTCTCTCAGGATGATCATATCATCCTCGTCATATCTCTTATGTAGAATTATATCAAATAAATGCGTGAGATTCTTCTTATCGGCATAATAAATTGCATCATCTACCAAATCTCTTACTTCAGAAACGGAAACCTGATGTGAACTTGTCTGGAGTTCGGCTATCCTGGTATGAAGTGCAAGCAACGCATATTCATCTATGGAATGTTCCTGGCTCCGGGCATATTCACAGGCATAATTAACAAGTGCCTTATCATCCAAAGGTTTAAGATCGATCCTGACATTGAACAGTTCACGCAATTTGGGGAGGGTTCCGACAATCTTGTCCATTCCCTCGGAGGTATCTTCCATAAGGACCAAAACGCCAAGATTCTCGTTTTCCAGGATCTTTATGAGTTTCACTACGGTACTCTTCTTCATTCCGCGTGAATTTTTGATAATGATGGCTCCGCCTTTGACCTGCTCAAAAAGGGTCGTGAGGTCTTTTTCGTTTAATCCTTTACCCGTTGCTTTGATGATCTGTCTGTTTACAAAATTGGAATCGGTCATCTGCATATACTTTATAAGCTTCGTGGCAAGATCGAGAGTCCCTACTCCCTCTTCTCCCGTAACGATAACATTACCTGTATATGCAGCCATACTCATATTATCAAGCGCATGTATTATCTGTTTTTTGGTGCTTTTACGTGTCAGATGACCGCCGAATAATTCTATCTCCTCGTTTGTCAGCACCCTGGACCCTTCATCGGAGTCTCCGGTTTCATCTTCTTCCTTGCTGCCTTTTTCTTCGTCCGTACCCTGTTTTACGTTTTCCTTTGTTTCTGTGACGGCATCGTCAGCCTGCTTCTGTGATTTTTCCTTCTCGTCCTCTTCAAGGGCTTTTCTTACTGCAGCAACCTCTATGGAATCCGTTCCATCGGGTTCTGTCTGGGAAACTGATTTTTCTTCTGTGGTTTCCTCCGGTTCTTTATCAGTGGATTCGTCTGCCGCTTCTTCTTCAGACTCCGTATCATTATCTTCTGTATTATCCGGTAAAGTTTCTTCTGTGTTTTCTCCGGCAGTTTCTATGCTGTCTTTGGCGGTTTCTTCGGTGGTTTCTTTGCCTGCTTCTTCACCGTCTTCATCACCGGTGGGTTCTGCATCTTCTTTTTCTGAAGTCTCTTTATCCGGTTCAACTGTAGTTTCGTTGTCGGACGGCATATCTTCAGCAGCCTTGTCTTCGCCGTTATCAACAGTATCTACAGACGCAGCATCGGAAACACCCTTGCCTATGATCCCGTCCATTGTCATATACTCGACAGCTCTCATGGCTTCTCTACGGATCTTTCTACCGAGTGCATCGTCGTTATCGGCTGAATTTGACTCTTTGAGTATAGCTTCCATAAAGGCTTTTTCAAGCTGTTCAAGAAGCGTGGCCTTGGTATCCTCATCAAATTCATCAAAAAGCGATCCTGTATGCTGTAAAATGCGTTTACGTACTTCGTCCTCGCGTTTTTTGGAATTCTCTTTTTTGGTTTCTTCCCAGTCGGCCAGGACATCATCTATACTAAGCTGTCCCGTGATCTGCTTTTCCACCTGATCAGCTTCGGAAATGGCAAGCCTTATCTGCCCGCTGTATTCCTCGGCAAGCATCTGATCATAAGCATTCGAAACAGGGCCAACTGTATCAAGCTGACCTGTTACAGCTCCCGGGATACCTTCTGCCTGAACATCAGTAGCCTGAATAGACGCAGACGAAGTCTGCATTTCTTTCATGATCCTTTGTGTTTCAATATAGTCAACCACAGCATCCGTAGGAATACGCTTGGTCTCTTCTGCTAAAACTGCAGGATTTATTACGGGTTTTGTAATGCCGTGCAATGAAGTTGTTGTGACAACCTCCTGCTCCGGTGAAGGGGGCGGAGGGTAGTCAGCAACGGAATATGTCTGAACTATGGATTCCGGTGCCGGATTTTCTTCTTCCTGCATTAATGTAACCGTCTCGTGAACAGGCATTGCAACCGGTGTCGGAACTGTCTCCGGAACCGGGATCGCATCGGATGTTAAAACTCTCCCGGGACCGGGTGTTACATTGGGTGTAACCACAGCCTCAGAGGCTGGCTGCGTCAGGCGGGACTCTTCAAAAACATTCCTGACAGGATCGGATTCATGATTACCTGCCAGTGGTCCGGGCCCAAATATGGTATTATCCTCCAATCCTTCTTCCGGGATTGAGGGAGCAATCTCATCCTCATCTGTATCAAGCAATTCCTTCATGCTCTCAGCAAGTGCTTCCTGAAGATTCATGGTATTATACTGCCCCACATCGACAGGCTTGACCTGTATATCGATCTCCTGAGGTATCTCGCTGGTAGGAGCAGCCTGGAGGTCTGCTGTGTCTATTGAAGAAGGGATATCCGTATTCTTATCGTATATCTCGACCGGTTTATCTTCTGTTGCGGCCTTGCTCAGTCCCTGTTTGTATTTATCGTATATCGCCTGCTCCGACGGTCTTAAAGGCTCATGCTTAAGTTTGAGCTCTATCGCCTTTATGGTATAACGGTTTTCTCCCCAGGCAGCGATCATCTCTTCGCATTCTTCGACGCATTCACTGGAAAGCCCTATTTGATGGTATAGCATGGCAAGTTCATAGCACCACTTTGGATTTGGCTTAGACTCTGCCCTTTTATACTGTTCTAGTACCCCTATCCGTTCTTCAAGGCTTACGTCATTTGCTTCAAACAGTCTGTATTTAAGTATGTATATATTGGTATCCTTGGGTGCCAGCTGGGCAAATTCCTTGTAATATTCTATGGCCTGAACATATTCCCCAAGCCTTATGGACAGATCACAAAGAGAATATACTATCAGACGGCCCCCGGGATTTCTTTCGTAAGCCATAAGAAGGATCTCTTTGCTCTCGGCAAATCGCTTGTTGGCTTTGTACAGGTCGGATATCTTACATAAAGTATTTACGTTTCTGATCTTAGTCCAGTCTATGGTATCCGCGATCTCAACAGCCTCAACGATTTCACCATCGTGCAACAGGTCCCATATTTCATTTAATCTGACCTTAAATTCATATTTGTCCACAGTACCACCTCATAAAAATCGATAGTTAACCAATCATCAGTGTACCATAGCGATTTAGTGATGTAAATAGAGAAGGGCCGAAAAAACACAAACTGTTGTGTTCTTCCGGCCCACGATTTCTATATCTTGTTATTATATATGTTTATATAAAAGTGTACTTATCCGGGCAAATTCTTCCAGTGTAAAAGTTTCTCCCCGAATGGTCTTAGACTTACCCATAACTTCTAACGCCTCTTCTATACTGTCTCTGGAAAGCCCCAGGCCACCGGCACAAAGTGCATTGGGCAAAGTTTTTCTTCGCATATTAAAAGTTGCCCTTATAACCTTAAACATAAAAGGTACATCAGCCGTTTCAACCGGCGGTACTTCATATGCATCAAGTTTTATCACCGCAGAATCGACCGCCGGCGAAGGGAAGAAGCTGTCAGCACTTACATATGTGACAATATTGGGATCGGCGTAATATCCTACAGCCAAAGACAAGGCACCGTAGTCCTTGCTTCCCGGCACAGCTCTCATTCTGTCTGCCACTTCCTTTTGAACCATGACGGTTATGCTTCTTATTATCCCGCTGTATTCAAGAAGTTTTAAAACTATGGGTGTAGTGATATAGTACGGAAGGTTTGCGACCACCTTAAGACCTTTTTTATCAGCGTACTTCTCATTTAGATCTTCTATATCACACTTTAATATGTCCGCATGAATCAGCTCTATATTCCCGGCATCGGAAAGTGTCCCTTCCAAAACAGGTATAAGTGCATCATCAATCTCTACCGCTATAACCCTCTTTGCTCTTTCTGCCAGTTTAAGCGTAAGAGCCCCCAGGCCGGGCCCTATCTCAAGGACCGTATCCTCTTTATCGATGCCCGAAGAATCTGCTATTTCCGTCAAAATACCGTCATCAATCAGGAAATTTTGTCCGTATTTCTTCTGTGCGGATATTCCGTAAAACCTCATCAGATCGCGAACATCCCGGCTGTCGCTTAAATTCATTTTATCTCTCCCATGCTCTTATCCGTCATACGATACAGCCTGAATGCATTCTCTCTGGTCGTATCGATCACCTCTTTACGTGTTATACCCCGAAGAGCCGCTATCTCATCCGCAACATAAAAAAGATTAAGCGAATCGTTTCTTTGTCCTCTGTTGGGAACCGGTGCGAGGTAAGGACAGTCCGTTTCCAAAACTATACTCTCAAGCGGAAGATTTACGGCACACTCTTTTAATTTTCTGGAGTTTTTGTACGTTACCACTCCTCCTATACCTATGAATAAACCCATTTTCACATACTCTCTTGCCATTTCGAGAGAATATGAATAACAGTGAACGACTCCTCCGATCTCCTCAGCATGATGTTTCTTCATTATCTCCATTGTATCGGCTGCGGCATCACGCGAATGGATTATTACCGGAAGTTTATTCCTTCGTGCCATCTCAAGCTGGGCCTCAAAGAATTCCTTTTGTTTTGCCTCATCTGTATCGGGATAATGATAATCAAGGCCTATTTCCCCTATTGCGACCACTTTTTTATTTGCACATTGCTTTTCCACACTATCCAGGATATCTGCTGACAGTTCATATACTTCGGTTGGATGAAGACCCACGGATGTATAAACATGATCGTACCGTTTTGCTATAGAGATGCTCTTTTCCAAAGAAGCATATGATGCGGTAACGTTTACCACATATCCCACCCCTTTTAAGGGCAGAGAACTCAGTATTTCCTCACGGTCAGAGTCAAAAGCGTCATCGTCATAATGTGCATGTGTATCAAATATCATTTCCATACTATAAAATCCACTAAAAATGCTGTTAAAAAAATGTGAAATATGTCTTGCAAAACAAAAAGCATTATACTATAATAACTCTTGCGTTGCAAAAAAGACGTTATGTCAATCTGCGCCACTAGCTCAGTTGGTAGAGCACCTGACTCTTAATCAGGGTGTCCAGGGTTCGAGCCCCTGGTGGCGCACTAAAGGTCTCAGTTTCATCGTTTACCGATGGGGTTGGGGCTTTTTTTTGCACTCTTTTTGTCTCGTAATATATTATTTCCATCCTGTCTAACTGATGGTTTTATATAAAAAAGGCACGTTCCGTACCGGTCCGTGCCTGTATCCTTATCATTATCCAAAAGATGATCATTCACCCAAAAGGTATTTCTCTATGCCATCCAAAGCAGCCTCTTCGTCAACACCGTCAGCGGATACAGTGATCTGCTCGCCTACATCCATACCCATGCTCATCATGCCCATTATGCTCTTTGCATTAACTCGCTTTCCTTCAGACTCCATATAGATACTTGAGTCATACTGGCTGGCAACCTGTACCAGCATTGCAATGGGAGTAGCTTCAAGACCGTCAGCCAATTTAATCTCCATCGTCCTTTTAGTCATAATAATCTCCTCTTCTTAATTAGATCTGATATTGTCCGCTATCTCACTAAGCGATCTCAGTCTATGATTCATCCCGGATTTTCCGACAGGCGGATCTAACAATTCGCCCAGTTCCTTTAAAGATGCTTCCGGATTGTTAAGTCTTACTTCAGCCGCAGCTCTTAACTTATCGGGAAGCCTTGCCAGTCCGTAATTATCTCTTATAAATTCTATATCCGAAAGCTGCTTGGCAGCAGCATTGGCAGTCTTCGTTATGTTGGCTGTCTCACAATTAACGCGTCTGTTGACCGTGTTGCTGATCTCCCTGATTATCCTTGCATTTTCCATCTCCATGAGAGACATATGCGCTCCCATCAGGTTAAAAAGATCAACTATCGCTTCGCCTTCTTTGATATAAACCACCTTATGATTTTTACGCTCTACCGTATGAGCTTCTATCCCGAATCCACCAAGAATTTCCAATATCTGCCCGGCCTGCTCATCATCTCTGCAAATGAACTCAAGATGATAGCCTTTGCTGGGGTCGCTCACTGACCCGCTGGAGAGAAAAGCTCCCCGCAAAAAAGCCCGCCTGCAACAGTCTTTAAGTAAAAGCCTTCTATCCGTTGCATGACCGGTAGTAATCTTTCCGTTTTCATCTGTAGGTAGTTTTAAAGCCTTTATAACGGTTTCATCAACCGAATTAATGTTAAATGTTTTTTTTAGTAAAGTAAAGTATTTTTGGGAAGCATGTTCATTTTCTACGGGAATGACAAAACCCGGGGCCATTTTATCGTTTTTGGCTGCAAAATGCACAATAGCACTAAGTTCAGCCAACTGACAATGCCTTGCCTGACCGTAAACTTCGATCAATTCATTTTTTGCATCTGAAGAAAAAGACATAGATTATATCTGAAACCGGTTTATTTTCCGGCCCTGGTCACATCTCTGTGGGAAATCGTAAGTCCATAATTTCCCTTGTTTTGCATACGTTTATACAGTTCCTGTGCAAGAGTTACCGATCTGTGCTTACCTTCGGTACATCCGATCCCTATGACAAGCTTATACTTGCCCTCTTTAATATAATTCGGAATGAGGAAATCCAAAAGATCCGCTATTTTCTCAGTAAACTCAGTGGCTTCCGGAAAGCCCATGACATAGTCCCTGACCTCTGTATCAAGTCCGGTCTTAGTCTTAAGTTCATCGATATAAAACGGATTCGGCAAAAACCTGACATCGAATATCAGATCAGCATCCTGTGGTATTCCGTTTTTGAAACCAAATGACAATATGGATACCATAAGGCTGTTGTAATCCTTATTGTCCACAAATATCCGTTCAAGTTCACTCTTAAGCTCACGCGTGAGCAGGTTCGAAGTATCTATGACATAATCTGCCTTACCCAAGACTCCCGAAAGGACTTCGCGCTCCTTACGGATACCGTCCTCAAGTCTGTCATCCTGGGTAGTCATGGGATGATTACGCCGGGACTCTTTATAGCGCTTAACTAAAACCTCATCCGAGGCATTCATGAACAGTATCTCAAAGTTATGACCGGCTGCTTTTAGTTTGTCGAGCATACTCATGGTGTCGGAAAAATTAAGACCTGTCCTGATATCCAGTCCCAGTGCAACCTTATTATATTCGGATGTCGGCTGATCGAGCAGTTCCATCAAGCCCGTAAGAAGCGGTATGGGCAGATTATCTACACAGTAATACCCTGCATCTTCCAATATTCTTAATGCAGTAGCCCTTCCTCCGCCGCTCATCCCGGTAACGATCACAAATCGCATAACCTGTTTCTCCCCGGACTAAAAATCACCCAGCAGGATGACCTCCCGTTCAAGTTCAACACCAAAACGATCCTTAACTCTCTCCTGAACCTGGCAGATAACATCATAAATATCAGCTGCCGAAGCATGTCCCTGGTTTATCACAAAACCGCAATGCTTATCAGAAACCCTTGCGCCTCCTATCGAAAAGCCCCTAAGTCCCGCATCCATGATAAGTTTACCCGCATAATATCCTTCCGGCCGTTTAAATGTGGAACCGGCACTTGGATATTCAAGCGGTTGTTTCTCGCGGCGCTTGGCGTTTATCTCATCCATCGTTGCTTTTATATCTTCATGTTTTCCGTAAGAAAGTTTGAATACGGCTCTGGTCACTATATAATCGGTTCCCTTGATCACGCTTGTACGATATCCGAATTCCATGGTCTCGTTATCAAGGGTCAATATCTCTCCGTCTTTACTTAAAACCTCGACACTCTCCGTAATATTTCCGACTTCACCGTCAAAGGCCCCGGCATTCATAACCATAGCTCCACCTACGGATCCGGGGATACCTGAAGCAAATTCCATTCCGGTCAGATCATTGTTAAGCGCCTGCACGGCTGCGGAAGAAAGTTGTGCAGCTGCTCCGCAGTATATACGTTCTCCTTCCGTATGAAGATTTGCAAATTCTCCTGACAGTTTTATGATTATTCCGTCGTAGCCTTTATCCGATACCAGCAGATTGCTTCCGTTTCCCAGAAGGAAAAAATCATGATCCGTAGCCCTTAAATATCTGACGATCTTTGATAATTGCTCCGTATTATCTACCAGAAGCATAAATCTTGCCGGCCCGCCTACCCTGAACGTTGTATGAAGATCCATATCTTCATTCTCAAGTATATTCTCTTTTGGAAGGATATCGGCCAGGGTATTTAGTAATTCGTCGTTCACAACAGTCTCCTTAAGATCTTTTGGTTTTTCACTCGCATTCGGAAAGTATCAGCTTAGCGGCACCGTATATTCCTGCATCGTTTCCGAGAGTGGCAAGAGCAAGGATCGCATCTTTGCTTCCATGAAAAACATTTGCTTCATACGAAGGTCTTATATAATCGAACAGGATCTCCCCTGCCTTGCTTACACCACCGCCGATAACAAATACTTCGGGGTTGACTACGCCTGCTATGAGTGAAAGGCCTTTGCCCAGATAATCACCAAACTTTTCGGCAACCTGTATCGCTATGGCATCACCGTCTTTCACCGCATCAAATACCGCTTTGGCGGTCAATTCCGTATCTCTTAGGCACGAAGGTGCTGCAGTTGCATCAAGTGCACGACGGGCAAGCCTTACTATGCCGGTAGCGGAAGTATATTCTTCGAGACAGCCGTAATTACCGCATCCGCAAGCTTCGGTTTCATTATCCTCCACATGTAAATGTCCGATCTCGCCACCGGCTCCCGTAGAACCGTTCAAAAGTCTTCCGTTTATGATTATTCCGCCGCCTACTCCGGTACCCAGCGTGACAGCTACAATATTATCATGTCCCTGTCCGCCGCCTTTCCACATTTCTCCGAGAGCTGCAACATTGGCATCGTTTCCGCCTTTTACAAGAACACCGGGCATAAGAGGCTTCATCGCATCTACAAGATTAAATTTACCCCAGCCCAGATTAACGGCTTTATGTACAACCCCGTCATCGTCAACAGGACCGGGAACTCCGATACCTACGCCCAGAACATCATCGGCATTGATATCATTGGATACTATCTTCTTTTTGATCGAATCGGAAATATCAGGTAGGATATTGGATCCGCTGTCTTCTTTACGTGTAGGGATCTCCCACTTTTCCACGACCTCTCCTTCGGCAGTAAAGATACCTATCTTGACAGTAGTTCCTCCGACATCCACTCCTACGACATATTTACTCATAGAGCGTTACCCTCCTCCTCTTCATCTTCATCACGTCTTTTGGCAAGATTTTCCTGAACTCTCTTATAAAGCTCCTGTGCAGCATTGTATCCCATCTTCTTCTGGCGATGGTTAACAGCTGCAGACTCGCATATGATCGCAAGATTTCGACCCGGACGGATCGGAATGTTGTGACATACTACCCTTATTCCCAGATACTCGGTATACTCTTCCTCGAGCCCGAGTCTGTCATATTCTTTATCCTTGTCCCAGTCTTCAAGTCTGATAACCAGATCGATGTTTTGGGTTTCACGTACACAGGAAGCACCAAACAAAGCTTTTACATCTATGATGCCTATGCCGCGAAGTTCGATGAAATGCTTGGTAACATCGGGAGCGGTACCAACGAGCGATGCATCAGATACTCTTCTTATCTCCACAACATCATCGGTAACAAGACGGTGTCCTCTCTTTATGAGTTCAAGTGCAGCCTCGGATTTACCTATTCCGCTCTCACCTGTGATAAGGACTCCTACACCGTATACATCAACAAGCACGCCGTGAACCGAAATACACGGTGCCAGTTTTACATTCATCCATCTTATGATCTCTGCCGAAAATGCAGATGTTGCCTTGGGAGTCATAAAAAGCGGAACATTATGGGCAATGGCTGTTTTTAAGAATAACTCATTGGGCTGAAGATCCCTGCAAAAAATAATACAGGGTATGGGATAACTTAAGAGTTTTTCGAATATTTCCTTCTGATCCTTGGCACTTAAAGACTCCATATAAGAATATTCAACATATCCTATTATCTGAAGTCTCGTCGCCTCAAAATGTTCAAAATAACCTGCCATCTGTAAAGCGATACGGTTGATGTCAGGCTGATGGACCTTGATCCCCTGTATATCCACTTCGGGTGTAAGGGACTTAAGATCCATTTTTTCCACGATAGCTTTAAGACTTAATGCTGCCATATAAACCCCCTTTAATGATTTTGATGCTCTAAATATATCATAACTGCGCTTCTAATTAAAGAATTACTGCGTTTGCCGTCTTATTGCGGTCCGGTATCCTTCTCAAGATAATCTTTGACTTCTTTGGCGACATTTACCGGAATTCCGGCTTTCTCACTGATCACGGACACGTCCGCAAGCCTTATGTCCTCTATAGACTCAAACGCCTTCATAAGGCTCTTTCTTCTAGCTGGACCTATGCCCGGTATCTCGTCCAAAACAGAATGGACCTGATTTTGCTGCCGCAGTGATCTGTGATATTCGATCGCAAATCTGTGAGCTTCATCCTGTATCCTCGTTATCAGCTTAAAGCCTTCCGAATGAGTATCTATCGGTATCTCTATGTTGTTAAAGTACAGGCCTCTCGTGCGGTGATTATCGTCTTTGACCATTCCCGCTACGGGTATATTTATATGAAGTTCATTAAGGACCGCAAGTGCAATGTTTACCTGCCCTCTTCCTCCGTCCATAAGAATGATGTCCGGAAATCCACCGAATGCGGTATCCTCCGCGGAATGTGAAAATCTTCTTGTGAGCACTTCTTTCATGCATGCATAGTCATCGGGCCCCGCAACGCTCTTTATCCTGAACTTTCTGTAATTGCTCTTCTTCGGCCTGCCGTCCTCAAACACCACCATGCTTCCGACGTTGGCAAATCCGCTGGTATTCGAGATATCGTATGCCTCCATACGGTTTAAGCCCTTCAGTTCAAGCCAATCTTCTATCTCCCTGACTGCCCCTGTGGTTCGTGCCTTCTCTCTTCTTATACGTTCCTTGTCACGATCGAGCACGAGTTTTGCATTTTGTGCGGCAAGTTCCACAAACTTTTCTCTCGATCCTCTTTTGGGAAAAAGAACATATGACCTGCTGCCGCGAATCCCGCTAAGCCAGCTCTCGATCAGTTCCTTATCCTCTATCTCATACTGAAGCATCAGTTCTTTGGGGACAAAAGGCGTTCCGGCATAAAACTGCTTAACAAATTCTTCGAGTATATGCCCGTCTTCCTCGTCCCTGGTATTTTCCATATAATAGTGCTCTCTGCCGATGAGTCTTCCGTCCCGCACAAAAAATATCTGCACGACCGCATCGTTCTCATCCCTGGCCATAGCCACTATATCCCTGTCTTCACCGTCAGAATCAGTGATCTTCTGCTTTTGCGTAACGCTCTTAACGTTTTCGAGAAGATCCCTGAGTCGTGCGGCCTCCTCAAAGTTCATCTCCTCCGAGGCCTTGAGCATATCTTCCTCTATGGACTTTACCACAGGCTTATAGTTTCCTCCGAGAAAATCAAGTGCACCGTTTATACGTTCTCTGTACTCTTCTTTGGTGATATCGCCCTGGCACGGTGCATCACACTGTAGAATATGATAATTTAAGCAAGGTCTTTCAACACCTATATCCCTTGGCAGGACCCTGTTGCAGCTTCTTAAACGGTACAGTTTATTAAGCAGATCTATGGTCTCCCTGACCGCCTGCGATGATGTGAACGGGCCGAAATACCTCGATCTGTCCTTCTTCATTTCCCTGGAAAAAAGAATGCGCGGGAAATCCTCGTCTACCGTGACCTTTATAAAAGGATAGGTTTTATCGTCTTTTAAAAGAGTATTGTACTTGGGGGAATGTTCCTTTATTAGGTTATTCTCAAGAACGAGTGCTTCAAGTTCCGAATCCGTGACTATGTATTCGAAATATGAAACCTGTTCGACCATGCGGTCTATCTGCGGTCCTCTTCCTACGATTTTGCGAAAATAAGACCGTACGCGGTTATGAAGATCTACCGCTTTGCCCACATAGAGTATAGTATCCCCGGCGTCATGCATGATGTAGACGCCGGGGGAATGTGGTAATTTCTTTAATTCTTCGCTTATGTCAAAAGCCATATATCTTATCTATTACTGTCCTGAAAAGACTCCGCCTGTAGGAATGGATCCGTTTCCGTCATCCGAACCGTCATCGTCATCATCGGTATCTGTCTCCGGTGCGGAATATGTACCGGTTTCGGTATCTTCTTTAGCCTCGTATTCTATGGTTTCCGTTCTGGTGACCGATATCTTATCATCGACCACAGCCTGAAAACTCTTTTTGATCTGTGTTTCGACATCCTGTCTCGTCTTAGCCTCCGGTGATGTTTCCGGTGAGGTCTCCGGAGTCTCTGCTACGGATGTGTCTTCTGTTTCTTCCGTTTCCTTAGGTACGGTTTCTGTAATTTCCTCCGGTACGGCTTCCTCGGCTTCTTTTTTGGCCGCAGCCGCTTTCTCTTCTTCTTCGAGTTCCTTCAGGTATTTATCGATATCGGGATCGATCTCGATCTCTCCTTTTTTTGAAGATTTATCGGATTTTTTCCCTTTTTCGTTTATGCGTCCCGACTTTGAGCCATCCTCATCTTCCTTAGGTTCGGGAATTCCTTTTTCCTTACGGTATATCTTCATGAATTCCTTACCTGTTATGGTTTCTTTTTTGATAAGGAATCCTGCAAGTTTATCCATAAGATCACGGTTGTCTTTAAGGAGCTTCTTAGCTTCCTTATAACAGTCTTTGAGGATCTTCATGACTTCTTCATCTATATCGGCAGCCGTTACATCCGAACAGTTAAGCGCAAGACGACCGTCCAGATATCTGCTTTCCACGGTCTCAAGTCCCATGAGACCGAAACGCTTGCTCATGCCATACTGCGTTACCATCGAACGGGCTATGGATGTAGCTTTTTCTATATCATTGGCTGCACCTGTCGTTACGGTATCAAATACGATCTCCTCGGCTGCACGGCCTCCTAAAAGTCCTACCAGCATATCATGAAGCTCAGCCTGAGTATTAAGATATTTCTCTTCTTCGGGCACCTGCATTACATATCCGAGCGCTCCCATCGTTCTTGGAACGATCGTGATCTTCTGAACAGGTTCGGAATTCTTCTGAAGTGCAGCTATAAGTGCATGTCCAACCTCATGGTAGGATACGATCTTGCGTTCTTCCGCACTCATTATGCGGTCTTTTTTCTCTTTTCCGACAAGCACCTGCTCAACTGCGTTGAACAGATCCTTCTGGCTGACCAGATTACGGCCTTCCTTAACGGCATTGATGGCTGCCTCGTTGATCATATTTGCCAGATCCGATCCCACAGCACCGCTCGTTGCGAGTGCTATCTCATTAAGATCCACGGTATCATCCATTAGCACGTCTTTGGAATGGACCTGAAGTATCTCAACACGCCCCTTAAGATCAGGCTTGTCAACTATGATACGTCTGTCGAAACGTCCGGGACGAAGAAGCGCTTTATCAAGGATCTCTGGGCGGTTGGTAGCTGCAAGGATTATGATACCTTTCTTGCCGTCAAATCCGTCCATCTCCGAAAGGAGCTGGTTAAGAGTCTGCTCTCTTTCTTCGTTTCCGCCGCCGTATTTGGAATCACGGCTTCGTCCTATGGCATCGATCTCATCTATAAACACGATACAGGGTGCGTTTTTCTCCGCTTCCTGGAACAGATCCCTTACACGCGATGCGCCTACACCGACGTATAACTCTATAAAATCGGAACCTGCCAGCGAGAAAAAAGGAACATGAGCTTCACCCGCAACCGCCTTGGCAAGAAGCGTCTTGCCTGTTCCGGGAGGTCCTACGAGCAATGCTCCCTTGGGAAGTCTCGCACCGATCTTTGAATATTTGGCGGGATTGTGTAAGAAATCGACCACTTCTATAAGTGACTCCTTGGCTTCGTCCTCACCTGCCACATCGGCAAAAGTTACTCCGGTGTCTTTCTGCACATATACCTTTGCATTCGACTTTCCGAAGCTCATTCCCATGAATCCGCCACCCGACTTGTTCATCTTACGGAAAAGAAGACTTAAGAGCACCCACATAAGAAGAATGGGTAACACATATGTGAGAAGTATCGACATAATGAGGCTCGATCCGTCGGAAACCTCTCCGCTCACTTCTACTCCCGCCTCAAGAAGCCTGGTGGTTAAGGTATCGTCTTCTTCTATCTTTCCGGTATAGTAGACCATCTCAGCCGGAGCCTGGGCATAGAAGAACAGGCTGTTCATATTGGGCTCGGTACTTTCCTCGGTCTTCTTGCTGAACTCTATCCTGTCGCTTCCTATCGAAACCTTGGAGACCTCGCCATTTTCAAGCATCTGGATAAATTCATTATATGTTACTTCCTGTGTCCCCGATCCGTTTACAAGACGCATAAAATACGACACCATAAGCAGTGTCATAAGTGCAGCGACAATAAACATGAACACGCTTTGACGCTTGGGACCTCTGTTTTCGTTGTCGTTCCCGCCCTGGCCGTTATTTCTGCCGCCGGGCATGTTGGAATTTTGGTTATTATCCATAAGATCTTACCCTTTTATATCCTTTTCAAACTTTTGAATCTTTTCGGACCTGCCATTTATCACACTTTGTGATAAAGTCTGTCCTCCTCCTCATATCTGGGCTCGCATGTAAGCTGTATGCCCAGTCTTCTGTATATACCTGTATCTGCCGCGGACAGGATAACCGTCGAATGTGCATCGCATCCCCGAAGTTTGGGAAGTTGTCTTATTGCCTCGGCTGCAAGCTCATTTTTACCTGCGGAAGAAGAAAGGGCGATCAATATCTCATCCATATGAAGATTAGGATTACTGCTTCCCAAATAGTCTGTTTTAAGTGTCTGTATCGGAGTTATATATTCGGGTGAAATGAGTTCTACAGCATCATCTATTCCCGCAAGTGTCTTTATGGCATTTAATATCATAGCTGCCGAGGGTCCCAACAGATCGCCTGTCTTACCGGTGATCAGGGTTCCGTCAGGTAATTCTATCGCTGCAGCAGGATGTCCTGTAGCTTTTTCTTTTTCGAGCGCCGCACCGACTACCTTCCTGTCGCTTATGGATATGTCTCCCTGATTCATAAGAAGCTCGAGCTTACGGATATCATCCTTGGAAGCGCCTGTGATCCTCTTTTCGTTAAGAGCCTTATAATAACGTCTTATGATCTCCTGTAAAGAAGCCTGACGACATACCTCATCATCTATTATGCAGTTACCTGCCATATTTACGCCCATATCGGTAGGTGACTTATACGGGCTGGTTCCCATGATCATTTCAAGCATTGACTTGACCACGGGGAATATCTCTATATCTCTGTTGTAATTGACCGTTGTCTCGCCGTAAGCCTCAAGGTGGAAGGGATCGATCATATTTACATCGTTCAGATCGGCAGTAGCTGCTTCATATGCAAGGTTGACCGGGTGTTTAAGCGGGATATTCCAGATAGGAAAAGTCTCAAACTTGGCATAACCTGCCTTGATCCCGTGTCTGTATTCATGATAAAGCTGTGAGAGACAGGTAGCCATCTTGCCGCTTCCGGGACCGGGAGCCGTCACTACCACCAAAGGTCTTGAAGCTTCTATATAATCATTTTTTCCATAGCCCTCGTCGCTGACGATCGTAGCGGTATCATAGGGATATCCGGGAATCTTATAGTGTCTGTATGAACGTATTCCAAGCTCCTCCAGCCGTTTTTCAAAAGCGACCGCCTGCGGCTGTGAATTATACATTGTAAGAACTACGCTTCCGACATAAAGATCTTTTTCCTGAAACGCATCTATCAGCCTTAAAACGTCCATATCATAGGTGATACCATAGTCACCCCTGATCTTGTTGGATTCGATATCTTCGGCATTTATCGCTATAACGATCTCAGCCTGGTCTTTTAACTGCATGAGCATCTGAAGTTTGGAATCGGGATGAAATCCGGGAAGGACTCTCGATGCATGATAATCATCAAACAGCTTACCTCCGAATTCCAGATACAGCTTGTTATCAAACTTCGCTATCCTCTCCCTGATGTGCTCAGACTGCATGGACAGATACTTATTATTGTCAAATCCGATCTTCATGTTTAACCTCTGGCTTTATTTTTCACTTCTGATATTTATTCTATGCCATTACAAATCTTACCTTATAATCGGCAAAAAAACTACCTTGAAATACTTAAAATGTCAATAAAAAAGTATATATATTTTATAAATCTGCCGGCCCGTCAGACGATGATATCCCCGCCAAGAGACAGTTTAATGATATCCGAGGCCGGGATGTGCAATGAGTCGGACAGCCACAGTTTCATATAAAGGGAGATCGGTGTTATATTGCCGGCACGGACTATGTGAAGATCGTCGTATTTTTTGACTGTATCATAATCGGATCCGTCGGGAGCTCCGGTAACAAAGACCTTGATATTTCTTTCGTGCATCGCCTCAAAAAAACGAATGCTCTCGTTGGAGACCATATTTATCGTTCCCGAATGAAATGATTCATGGACGATATATCTTACATTGTCACTGATTGCCGGATAAACGATCCCGGGGTAAGGAATAATCCGGACAACGCTTTTGCAGGTTTCATCTAAGGATATTATGCCAAAAGGAGCGGTTTCGTCGTCTTTTTCCGAGAACTCTTCATTTTTTATAAACCGGCCGTCTAAGCCAAACCGTCCATACACCCTATCCAAAGTGCTGTAAAGCGCCGAAGAATATGCCTGATGTGCAAGCAGTCTGGAAGCCCTGTGCACATCTGTCGTTTCACTGCCCGTATTTTTGTAAACCGCAAAAACACCTTTACCAAGACCTTCACGTATAAACTCAAGCGCACAGTTAAGATTATCAAAAGCATTAGACCTGCTGTCTTCTATGGGGAAATCCGAGGACACAAGACAAACAGGGACAGAACACAGCCCCATGCAATAAGATAAGGCTGCAGACGTATACTGCAGTGTGTCCGTGCCGTGCGTAATTATAATGCCATCATAACCTTTGTCCGTATTTTTACAGACCTCGGATACGATGGCACTTATTATCTCACCGGTACTGTTTTCACTGAAAACAGATACAGGATTTACAGTATCAAGATCATAATCGATACCGCACTTATTTCTGTATGCTTCTATCAGTTTATACGGACGCTCCTTTTCTATATGCAAAAAACTTTCATCTGAAAAACTGCCGATCGTCCCACCGGTAAAAACAAACAATACTTTCATTATTCTGCAGGATTCTCCCCGTTAGCCGCTGAATCCGGATCGGAAGAAATATCCTGTTCGGCAGGCATTTCACCGGTCAGATCTGCAACATTTTCTGACATTGGTGTATCTTCCGGGGCCGGGTTATAACCGTAAACCGTATCCGGAGAGCTGTATGAATCGTCACCTGTCTGAGTGTATGAGGAAACTTCCGGCTGAGCAGGTGCTGTAATAGCCTCTGCCTCTGCACGTGCAGCCGCCGCTGCTGCGATCGCCTGCTCACGTTCTTTAAGCTCATTGGCTGCTCTTTTCTTCTCCTGATGCTTAAATATCGCAACCCTTATGATCGTATATATATTGACAAGTAATCCAAGTCCCGATGCCACAAGAACTATCCACCAGGTATATGCATCATATGGAAGTTTCTCAGGAGCCGGCTTTAGTATCAGGAATACTCCGCATACTATTACAATAGCTGAAAGTATTATTACAAATGCCCAGATGACATCTTTCATGCTCTTAAGATCCAGTGAATGCTGAAGCATGATTATACCCATGAGAAGTACTGCGATTCCGAGGATCAGATCTATGACTCCTCCAAGTACATCGGCCCTCAAAAGAGCACATACCCCAAGTATCACAAGAAGAGTCCCTATGGAAAAACCGTATGCATTAATGTTTCGGTAAGCATCTGTCACAAAGTATCTGACAATCTGTACAATTCCGATTATTATAATGACTGCTCCCACAACATAACTTAAATATACGGGTTTAAGTTCTATATCCGGAACAAAAAGATTCACCGCGGCTATCGCACCGAAAACTATGGCAGTAAAAATAACCGCCAGATTAGTCATATGCGTATCTTTTTGCACGGTTGTATCCACTGCCTGACCTTCCGGCAAAGTTTCTGTGGGCTGAGCTTCTATTTCTTTTTTCATATTGCCTCCTGGATGTACTTCATAATTGTGATATACTTTAGTTTATGCAAAACATTACTTCCATCAAAAAATATCGTTCGCCGGGTCTTACGGGACAGGCAATAAAAACCATAGCGATCATATCGATGATAATCGACCATATCGGATTTGCCCTTATCAATCATTTGCCGGGCGCATCCGATCCGGCTTCCGTTACCTCAGCCGTATATATGATCTGCAGATTTTTAGGCCGGCTGGCTTTTCCCCTGTACTGTTTCATGCTCGTCGAAGGGGCTGCTCATACCAGAAGTCATTTAAAATATGCCATCAGGCTGCTTATCTTCGGACTGATATCCGAGGTCCCTTTCGACCTTGCATTCTATAAAATGCCGATCTACGCAAAACACCAGAATGTGTTCTTTTCACTCTTTCTGGGAATTTTGATGCTATGGGCTTTTGACCTTATCAAAAACAAAGGGATAGAAAAGATCCCGGGCATCGTGTTCAAAATTCTTGGGCTTACGATTCCGACAGCTTACTTCGGATGGCGTATAGGATCAAACCTAAATACCATATTCGGAATAGATATTCCTTCCGTAACGGCATACGCCGCAACTGCCGCAGTCGCATTTATCCTTATATTTGTACTGATATATAATACCGCAAAAAAGCAAAGTGACACGGCCGCACTTTTATTATGCGGAAATCTGACAGTTATGTGCATATTCGCATTCATCGCGGATATGGCAAGAACAGATTACCGCTCTGCGGGCATCCTTACGATAGCAGCAATGTATATATACAGACGCGACAGATTCATAAGCATGATATCAGGATGCGTGATCTTATCGGTACTTTCAAACCCCACAGAATTATTTGCTTTTTGTAATCTGCCGATCATAAGCAAATATAACGGACAGCGCGGACGTGGTCCGAAATATCTGTTTTACATTGTATATCCGGCACATCTTCTGATCCTTTATCTTATATCAAAAGCTTTGGGGATCGGTGTTCCGGGAATCCTATGATCGGTCAATCTTCATCCTCATCAACAACTGCCGCTATGGATGATACAAATGTACTTATTACCGATATCACTACAGCGAAGATTATTATGAGGAGTCCTCCTCCAAGTACTACAAGCATGGTATTTCCTTTCGTTTTAAATATTTATCAGCCTGAATAACTGTTAAGGTATCTTTCCTGCTCGGGCGTGAGTACATCCAGTTCCTTGCCCAGGAATTTAAGTTTTCTCTCTGCGACGTCCCTGTCCACCTCATAAGGAACATCGATCAGTTTCTCTTTGAGTTCGCTTCCGTGTTCAACAAGATATTTTGCGGAAAGTGCCTGTATGGCAAAACTCATATCCATGATCTCTGCGGGATGACCGTCGCCGCAGGCCAGATTAACAAGCCTTCCCTCTCCGAGTACACATATCCACTGTCCCGTAGGAAGCTTATATCCCATGATATTATTTCTCATCTCGCGGCTCTCGACAGCCATCTTCCTAAGACCTGCCATATCTATTTCACAGTCAAAATGACCTGCATTGCAAAGAATGGCACCATCTTTCATCACCGCGAAATCTTCTTCGTCTATTACCTTATTACATCCTGTGACTGTAACAAAGAAATCGCCCAACCTGGCAGCTTCCTTCATTGGCATTACTTCAAATCCATCCATTACCGCTTCTATAGCCTTGATGGGATCGATCTCGGTCACGATAACCTTTGCGCCAAGCCCTTTAGCTCTCATTGCCGTTCCCTTACCGCACCATCCGTATCCGGCGATAACGGCTGTCTTACCTGCAACTATAAGGTTTGTAGTACGGTTGATGCCATCCCATACGGACTGGCCTGTCCCGTATCTGTTATCAAAGAAATGCTTGCAGGCAGCATTGTTAACCTTTACCATGGGGAATTTCAGGACTCCGGCCTTATCCATTGCCTCAAGCCTTATGATACCTGTCGTGGTCTCTTCGCATCCGCCTATGATATTCGGTATAAGTTCGGGCATCTCGGCATGAACCATATTTACCAGATCACTTCCGTCATCAATTATGATATGAGGCCCGTTCTTTAAGGTATTTCTTATATGGGATTCATACTCTTCAGGTGTGGCATTATACCACGCATGTACTTCAAGGCCGTCATCAACAAGCGCCGCAACCACATCATCCTGAGTAGATAACGGGTTTGAACCGGTAACAAACATTTCGGCTCCGCCTGCTTTAAGCACCTTGCAAAGATAAGCCGTCTTAGCCTCGAGATGTACCGAAAGACATATCTTTTTCCCTGCAAAAGGCTGCGTCTGTGTAAATTCTTCTTCAAGCGTACGCAAAAGATCGCAGTTTCTCTTTACCCATTCGATCTTGCGATGTCCTGATTCGGCTAATTTTATATCTCTTAATTCACTTGCCATGTGGTTATTCCTCCTTATACAGATAAGATAAGATCAATATTCTTTCTTATCCAGTCCCATTCTCTCGATTATCGCATTAACTTTATTATACACAAGTTCTTCGTCAATTGTTAAAAGTTTACGTCCTTCCATCGTGATCTGTCCGTTGATGATCAGGGTGTCGACTTCTGATCCGTTTGCCGAATAGCAAAGACCTGCAAGCAGATTGTTTTTAGGCTGAAGCGAAGGATTCTTAAGATCGAGTATGGCGATATCCGCTTTCTTGCCTGCTTCCAAAGAACCTGTTTTATCCTCCATAGAAAGAGCCTTTGCTCCGTTTATCGTAGCAATCTTAAATCCTTCTTCGGCACTTATGCACTGAGGCGTCTTGCCTGTTCCCTTATGTATCAGTGTAAGAAGACTGAGTTCATGGAACATGTTGAGGGAATTGTTGGATGCTGCTCCGTCCGTTCCGAGGCACACATTTATGCCGGCATCCAACATCTTCTGTATCGGAGCAAAACCATTGCCCAGCTTCATATTACTTGCGGGATTGGTAACTACACTAACACCCTTACGTGCCATTATCTCTATATCGTCGTCATCAACCTGTACACAGTGTGCAGCGATACAGGGTCTGTCAAAAAGCCCGTTCTTATCGGCCATAACTATGGGACTGCAACCGTATTTTTCCCTTATCTGTTCTATCTCCGACAAACTCTCCGAAAGATGCACATGAATCCCCATATCATATTTGTCGGCTTCATCCGCTACTATCCTCATATATGCCGAATCACACGTATACGGAGCATGCGGTGCTAATCTGAATGTGAGCCTGTCGCAATCCGCAAAGGCTTCCTTCTCTTCAAGCGCCTGGTTAATGCGCATGCGTCCGCCTTCATCATCTCCGCTTCCCACAAGCCCCCTGCCGATAACGGCTCTCATTCCGGTCTCTTTAACCGCTCTGGTCGTCTGATGGATATTCATCTGCATATCGTTAAAACATGTGGTACCGCTCTTCATCATTTCCGTGATCGCAAGCATAGCTCCCCAATACGCATCCTCATCGGTCATCTTCTGTTCGATAGGATCGATCGTTCCAAACAGCCAGTCCATAAAAGACAGATCGTCTGCCACATTACGCATAAAAGCCATGTATGAATGTGTATGGCAATTGATAAGGCCGGGGATGGTGAGTTTGTCTTTTCCGTCTATCACCTTATCGGCTTTAAATCCTTCGGGAGCCTTTGGCTCAGACCCCTTCGAAAGATCATCGATAGCGATGATGCTGTCACCCTCTATATATATATTTGCTTTTTTTACACGGTCTTTTTTTCCCTCAGGTAAGACCGCCAACGTGTTTTGGATAAGAATTCCCATAGGTTTCCTCCTGTGATCGGTTTTTAGCTGCCTGTATATCAACGGTCTAGCAGGTCATCTATTTTTACGATGACCTCGGATGCTATGCCGACATTTTCCATGGCCTGCTGCCTTCTTGACTCCCAGTAGGACTCAAGTTCTGCATTATTCAGGTTTCTTATGGCTTTTTCAATCGATGCGCAATAAAAATATTCGCCGATATCATAGTACTCCTTGTATCCGGCGGACGGCTTTCCGAACTGTTCGCCTTCCTTGTAATACGAAACCACGCGTGCATAATCCTCATCCAGTGCCGCATACTTGTACGAATCCTTGCTGTGAGGATTATGATTGTAATAATTATACTGATCTACGGTTTCCACTATAAAAAATATTATAAAAAAGACCACGATTATGGTAAGGATCATAAGTCCCGTCTCTATCAGCCTGACGGCAATGGGTTTTGACTGTTTATTCATCCTGTTTGCCCTCCGGTGCTTCTCTGAAAACATTTGTTTTATCTTCAAGGAGGACGCTTCGTCTTGCTTCGGTCATGGTATGAAAATCCTCGGTCTCTTCTTCGGTAAATCCAAGATATGAGATTAGAAAAGCATCTGTAAGATCCTCTACATCCTTACATACCCTGTTAAAAATCTCCGGATCACCCTGTTCGCGCAGATATCCGTTTTCTTCATCCGTACCGTACATATACCTATATAACTGTGAGATGTCCTCGTTCATATTCTGGGTATAGCGTTCTATATCCCTGTCTTCCTTTGCTGTGATGGTTCTCATAAGGTCGTCATAAAAATAACCGTAGTTTCTCAAGATCCTTCCGGAAGAATAATACTTACCCAAAACCGGATCATCACGCAGATCATAATTATCCAGAAAATAATGATCGACATAGTGTGAAAGAGTCACATAGTCCATTTTATCCATATATTCCTGAAATTGAACCTCAATTTCTCGGGCATTAGCCCGTGCCTCTTTTTCCATACGTTTCCTGTGCATGCTGTAGGTGCTGTTCATCAAGAGTCCCGCAATGATCGCACACACCAGAACAATGGTAAATATTATCAGTCTGGCAGTTATTCCCTTATAATTTTTTAAAGCCCGGTATACACCTGACCGGGTTTTTTCGAATTCTTTATTATAATGTGCCATGTCCCGGCTGTGCTGCATAGCCTGAACATTGGGCCGTCCGCAATGCGGACAGTATTTTTCTTCAAGTGAGATCGGTGCCCCGCAATTTGAACAGTTCATTGTCTATTAATCCCCTAAAAAAATGAGCCGAAAACTATAAAATCCATGATCCTGGTTATTCCAAAAAGCCCCGCGATGATGGCCGCTATTATGAATATGATCTTAAACATCCTCCCGGTAGCAGTTTTAAGTTCCGATGCCGTTTCACTAAGAGCCGCGCCCTCAAGATCCTCCATGTCCTCTCTTATATCGCCGAGTTTATTCATATATTCGGTTTCCGCACCCGGTATATATATCGTTCCGCAGTAAGGACATTTGGGCTCTGTATTTGCAAATTCCGCACCACAGCTTTGGCAATGGACTATAATCTTCTTATCAGAATCCATGTCCGCCTCCTCCTCCACTGAAGCCGCCTCCGCCGCCTCCGCTAAAGCCGCCTCCACCGCGGCTTCCGCCTGACGAACCTGAACTCGGCGGATCATATATCTTATTTGTCCGCGAATGAACTACCGTAGGATTTTTCAGATTAACCTGCTTATTTATGTTTTCAAGGATATCGTAACTATCGGTTTTTCTTGAAGCGGAACCGATATATGCAAAAAGAAAACATAAAACAGCCGCAATTATAAGAGCGATACAGAAATTCCCGACCGTCCTGAGCGTACCGGAGATCCTGCTGCCTCCTACCCTTCTGATGATCTGTCTGTATCCTTCGTTGGCGCATCTGGCATAATCGCCGTCGGATGCATACTTATAGATATTATCGGTGATCAGATTGGCATAATCCGGACTTATGGTTGAGCTTAATTCTCCGTATCCTGTGATCCACAAAAGCCTGTTATCCATATCGATCATGTAGATAACAGCATCGGTTCCTCTTAACCTGTCGCTTGTCTGATACAGCATTTCTACATAGTCCGAAGAATCATAGCCGATCGCATCATCGATGGTTATGAAGACCATGTTTCCGTA
Organism: Lachnospiraceae bacterium; assembly: GCA_024691305.1. Lineage (GTDB taxonomy): Bacteria > Bacillota > Clostridia > Lachnospirales > Lachnospiraceae > XBB2008. Next base: position 122,202 of record JAILNS010000005.1, read on the forward strand.
TTCAAGGCCGTCCTTCATCACTTCATACAGTTCCTGTTCATCGGAATCCGTAAGAAGATCTGCGCTATCCTCTATATATGCATGAGTGGATACGTCTGTCTGGGCTTCCTCTGTGCCTTGCGCATACACATTAAGCGGCATACAAAATATCACGAAAGATAAGATTAGGGTAAATATTTTACGCACGATCATCACCTCCGTGTTTGTTAAACTGGGGCAGGGGCCTTGTCATCAACTGATTGTAAAAATACAAAACATCGAAATAGCACCATATTACACAGGCCGTCATAAGAAGGCATCCCGCATAATAAAGCGGGTCCTTATATGGATTGATGAGCCATATTACTATAGAAAATTCCATGGCTACGGCTAGCGCCCAGTTACTTATTATTCCTCTTTTTTCGTGTACGGAACCTATGATCGTGTTGCAATATACCGCCATAACAAGGGGTACCGCAAGCATTACCGCTCCATATTCCAGCCATATCATAAACCCGCATACGGCAACGATTATAATATAAATAAGTATTATACCGCCAAGACCGAGCATGGACGCTTTATCCTTTGGAAGATCATCCTTGTTCTTCTTTTTGCTCTTTTTTCCGGTTTCTTTTTCTTCGTTGGAGACAATCTTTTTTGCTGCTCTCTCCGCCTGACGTTTCTCCCATTCGCGGTTCTTCTTCTCTGCGCGGAGTCTGTCTATTATCATTGCAAAGACAAGCCAGCCCGCAAATGCAACCGCCATTACGGTCATAAGTATCCCCCGTAAAGAAGATATATTGAACACCTCAAGCAATATCCACAGTATGATCGTAACTATCGCCGTGCACAGAAGATATTTCCTGCCGTCGATAGGAATATCCGCCGTGAGCTTTCCGGTCTGTCCGTTTATCGCAGCATATGCTACCCTGTCGTTTTTCCGATATGACAAAAACCATACGGGAAACATGGCATTGGTAACCGAATCTAGTTTCGTATGCGTTTTTCTTACCTTTTGTTCATCGGTTATATCTCCCAGATCATATGAACGAAATGCCGGGATGGACGTAACCTCATCGAAGGTTTCTTCAGCGGCTATCAGTTCGGCTTCATGCTTATATGTACCCGATTCGGTATCGGGGATATCTGCGTAAAATCCGCTTAAATATGCGGTTCTGAAAGGCAGAGTATCATTCGTGTTATACGGTGCCAGGCTTTCTGATATCTTATCTTCAAAAGACGATGAGGAATCATGGGATAATCCGGCATATGAATTATCGACATCAACTCCTAAATCAAAATGATCTATTATTCGATAGTCGCCTTTTCTGTGTTCTTTTTTGCCGTCAAGGATCATACGTCCGCTCTGACGGAAATTATAGAACCAGTAAGGCATGTATATCCCCCTGAATTCATCTATATACTGAGGATCCTTGAGTGCCCTGGGGGCAAAGATCATTTTGGACAACTTTTTCTTATATATGGTCTTGCACTGATCCTTGGTGATCTTAAACGGAATGATGTGGTCGGGACGTTTCTTGACATCCAGCCTTTCCTGAAGAACCTGATGAGTACCGCAATAACTGCAAAACGCCGTGGCATCCGTATCCGTGCTCATAAGTTCCGCACCGCACTGTGCACAGGTATATATCTTTACCTGCATCATATCAGGCTGTCCGGCATAATCGCCCGTCACGGTCTGGGTATCGGCTCCGTCTTTTCCGGCATATACATCATCCGTAGGCTCGGAATATGTACCGCAATAAGGGCACAACATTTTCTGGCTCGCAATATCAAATCTTGGATTTGCACCGCAATTGGGACAAAGGATCATACATTTCTCCTTTTAATCAAACATACTTCTTTAATTATACATAAAAAAATAGAATATTGGAAAAACTTTGACAATCCGAACTAATAAAACTGTTATGTAGCGGCAAGTGTGTATATAAGAACCATGATAAGGCCTATACTTACGAGTATAAGTCCAAACGATAAACTGCTCGATATGAGGCGCTGGGTCCTTGCCCCCTGTTCTTCCCTCATGACCAGCCCGGGTATATATGATGTTTTGTCCTTTTTGGGTATATATCTGTCAAGCAGCCTTCCCGTGACTACCGCAAGATGATCATCCATCGATCCGGTATCCACCCTGGTAGCCTTTTGTCTGTGTATGGTTCTCCGCATTATCACAATGAACGAATCCATGATCTGGCTTATAAGTGCGCTCACAAATCCCAATATTCCGGGTAATATCTTAAGGAGGAGCGGCCTGTATATGAGTTCTTCAAGATCCAGGAATTTGGGCCACATATTGACATATACATTCCTTCCCTCATTGTCGGACCTGATAAAAAGACTATGCTCCGCAAGGAAAACCGATAAGATCCGGCCCTCGTTTATATAAGTTCCCCTTATGACAAATACGTACAGGAAAAGACCTATAGTTATTGATATCAATGCTCCGCTTATGCTTTCCCATGAATAAAAATGAATCACGAGCTGATCAGCCGTACCTGAACCCGCAAACCAGAACCCTTCGCAAAGCGTTGCCGTCCTTCCCATGATCATATTGGGACCTAGTCCCATTAAAAGCATTATTCCCGCAGGAATCACTATCGACAATACGCTCTCCGTTCTCATGTACGGTCTTTGTGAATCGTATTCTTCCTGCAGCCTCTCATCGGTATTTTTTTCAACAAATATCGCAATGAAGAGTTTAAGCATATAACTTAAAGTCATTCCGCCGCTTATAAGAAATACCCATTCGATCACGCTCAGAAGTCCGGTCAGTCCCATACCCCGGGATATAATGGATGCTTCCTTTCCTAAAGCTATCGCTTCATGTAACAGAGTTTTACTCACATATCCGCTCGTAAAAGGAATACCGCTGATGGATAAGGCACCGATGGCAAAACATATCTTTAAAAGTGGTTTTTTACGACCGTATCCGCGGATCTCGTTCAGATCCAGCTTGTGTATATTCATAAATATCACGCCTGCTGCCATAAAGAGCACCAGTTTGATAAGGGAATGATTTATCATATGGAGGACGGTTCCATGTGCCGCCATGACCGATTCTTCTTTTGCAATTTCGGACAATATCGGATACATGCCTGTCCCGGTCATTATGAAACCTATCTGAGACATGGATGAACATGCAAGAGTTCGCTTAAGATTAACGGAAAACATCGCAAGCAGTGCTCCGGTAAACATCGTCACAGCTCCCAGTATGAGAATTGTCCTGCCCCAGGGTATATCCTGCGCAAACATATTGCAGGTTATGGCTATTATGCCAAAGATCCCTGATTTGGTAAGTATACCCGAAAGCAGCGCACTCGAAGATGCCGGAGCGACCGGATGAGCCTTGGGAAGCCATATATGCATGGGCCATACACCTGCTTTGACCGCAAATCCGAATGCCGTAAGGCCGCCGACCAGATACAGTCTGGAAGGAGTAATTGCTCCGCCGTATTCAGTGATATACGGTTTGGGCCATGTGTTCCGTATTTTTTCTATTTCCGAAGGGATCTGGGACAGTGTAAGAGTTCCCAGCATGTCATATAGCATGAAAAGACCCATAAGGGTAACAAGTCCGCCTATGATCGCAACCGCAAGATATGTATAAGCCGCACTCATCGCCTCTTCGGTCTCATCGTGAGCTACCCATACAAACGAAGTAAACGACATGATCTCAAAGAAGATAAATGCGGTAAACAGATCTGCCGAAAGGAAGACTCCCATGGTAGCACCGAAAGTCATAAGGAAAAACATATAAAACCTGTTACGGTTTCTGTACTGTGTAAAATATTCTCTGGAAAATACAGCAGCACACGCCCACATGAGAGCAGCAACGGTTCCGTACACGCATCTGAAGCCGTCTGCCATCAGATGAATGCCAAGCCCGCAGACTCCGTCGATGTCAAGATACAGAGTATCTCCACCGCCGAATGCCCTGATAAGCAGGCCGGCCATAACGGCAAACTCTGACAGACACACCGCATCGGCCCAGATATCACGGGCTGTTTTAGAGCGCGTACCGAGTATATAACCGATGATCGATGTGCATATCGGCCATAAGATCAATATTAACAACAAGATATTTCCCTGCATCAGATTCATTATCTTTCCTTTAACCTGCAGCTATCATGCTTAAAGAATCCGTGATCGGACGTGAATAAATTCCCATTGCGGTAAATACGATAACAAAGATAACTAACGGAACGAGCATCTTCCAGCCCGGGTCAGTCACTCCCTCATTGGCGCTTAAGTCTGTTCCCTTTGGCGGAATATAAGCACGTACAACTACCGTCAGCATATATATTGAAGTCATAAGCGCGGAATACAGCAAAACGACCACCGCGCATATTCCAAGCACACCGCCTTCCCCAAGTGCCGCCTGTACTATGTTCCATTTGCTTATAAATCCCGAAAAAGGCGGAACTCCCATAAGACACAGTGCAGAAGCGGCAAAACATGCAAAAGTCACAGGCATCTTAAGCCCCAGACCATCCAGTTCATATACATAATTTCTGTTTGCCTTATGCATGACAGCACCTGCCGCAAAAAAAGAACAAATCTTCATAAAAGCATGGAAGATCAGATGTGACAGTGCCGCAACTAACCCGAGGGGACTCATCATGACCGCACCCAAAAGAATATATGAAACATTGCTTATGGTTGAGTATGCAAGCCTTTTTTTGAAATGTATTTCTTTTACCGCCATGGTAGATCCATAGATGATCGTGATCATAACAAAGGCGGAAACCAGATAATGTGCCCATGTTCCTCTTAGGAAATCGGCTCCGTAGCAGTAATAAGTCAGTCTAAGGATCGCAAACGCCCCGGATTTGACTACAGCTACCGCATGTAGCAGCGCCGTTACCGGAGTGGGAGCTACAGATGCAGCGGGAAGCCATTTCTGTACGGGACAGATCGCCGCCTTTACACCGAATCCGAAAAACGCCAGAACATACATCGCAAGAAGTATGTTGTTATCAAAACCGGCCACTCCGTTCTTAAACACTCCGCCGAGCGTAAAGTCCGTTGTAGTTCCTCCAACAAGGACAAACACAAGTCCCATAAAAGCACATGCTGCACCGCCTATGGAATAATACAGATACATACGGCTTGCACGCCTTGCTTCTCTGGTCCTGTCATGGAGTACCAGCGGGAATGTAACAAGGGTAAGCATTTCATAGAACACGTATAACGTGACCAGATTGCCAGCCATCGCTATACCGAGCGTAACTCCGTACGTCATCGTATACAGAGAAAAGAACGACCTTATATGTTCTCCGTGTTCCATATATTCAAAAGAGTACAGGGTTGCAAGAGGCCACAGGAACGAAACCAGACCGGCAAAAACCATACCCGCACCGTCCAGTTTAAAATATACCGAAAGATCATATGTAAGCCTAAAGAGCGTAGCTCCGTCACCTCTTCCCATCCCGGTCAGGATAATGGTCCAGACGATGATACTGTTTAAAAGAACTATACCCTCTATAAGAATGGGACTGTATGTTTTGTTTTTCGGTTTGAATATGATCATAAGGATACCTGCCAGGATCGGCAAAAGTACCGGTACGATCAATATCTGTTGATCCATTTATTTTATATCCTTTGCAAAAACCGTTTATGTTTTGCGCTTTTAAAATATTGTATTTGCGATCGTATCTATGATCCTCGTAAGTCCGCCCGGAACTATTCCTAAGAATATGGTTGCAATGGTCATAAGTATCATAGGTATATACATATAAGCCGAGGGTTCTTTGTTTTCCAAATGTTCATAATCATAATCGGCACCCGGCATAAATCCCTGTATACTGATTGAAAGAAGATACCCCGCAGTGAGCAGTGCACTTATTAAAAGCGCCACCGGGCCTATCCATGAATAAGGCTTCTCGCCTGACATAAGCGCGCCGGTCGCTATATACCATTTACTCACAAATCCGCTTAAAGGCGGAATTCCGACAAGTGCTATCGACACGATCGTATAGCACCACATTGTGATCGGCATTTCCTTGCCCGTTCCTTTTAACTCACTGACAAGATGATGTCCAGTCTTATGTATTACCGCTCCTGACATAAGAAACAGTGTGGTCTTGATCAGTGAATGAAAGACAACGTGTGCGACCGCTCCCATAAACGCTGTTCCGTTCATTACAGCCAGACCGAACATTATATAAGAAACCTGTGAGACCGTGGAATATGCCAGTCTTTTCTTTAACTGCTTTTCTCTGTAAGCCATCATCGATCCCATGATAACAGTTATGAGCGAAAGGACTATCCATGTATTTTGCACCCAGGTGCCCGCTATCAGACGGGATCCTATACAAAAATAAACCGTTCTTATTATCCCCAACACTCCGGTCTTGGTTATCACACCCGACAACACTGCGCTCGCAGGTGCAGGTGCCTCGGGATGCGCCGTCGGAAGCCATGCATGCATGGGAAACATTCCCGCCTTGGTGCCAAGCCCGATTATCATACAGATCGCAGATATCATAAGTCTGAGATCATGACCTGCCAAAGCTTCCATATTCATAATTCCGCCTGCCGTAAACGACCCAAGTACCCCGTACGGGATCAGCATGAAAATCCCAAACAACGTAAGAAACGCTCCGGCGATCGAGTAGAACAGATATTTAAGTCCCGCCATGATCGCTTCATGTGTCCCATCATGCATTACAAGAGGAACGCTCATTAACGTCATCATTTCAAAAAACATATAAAATGTGATCATATTGTCCGCAAAAGACAATGCGGCTATGAGTCCTTCCGTAATAAGATAAAATCCGAAAAACAGGTTACTTTTAGGATCATCCTCAAGATATTCAAATGCATATATACCGACCAGAAGCCATACAATGACCGTAAGCCCAGCAAATATCCTCGAGAGATCATCGACCTTAAGACTTATGGTTATATCCGTTGTAAGCTTCCAGATATCCAGCGCCTTATTTCCCGTAAAACACATGAAAGTAAGGCATACTTCCACAATAAGGCAAACGGTCTCATATAATCTTTGTCCTTTTTGCCCTAAATGCATTTTTCCCAAAAAGCATGCGACAATCCCTGCAAGTATCGGAAACAGTATGGGAATTATAAGTACATAGTCTTTATTCATATTCTTTATTTGTTATATGCTTTATTTATTTTGATCCATGATCTTTTATGCGAAGATCTCAAGTCCTCTGGATATGAGTTCTATCACGACCTCCGAAAACAGCCCCAAAAACAGATTGAGCAAGATCAGGGCTATCGATGCAAAGCGGTTGCTGAACGTGGATTCCGAGATCGCCTCCTTGATAAAGTTGGATGTACTCGAGGACTCGCCCGGTCTTCCGGAATATATCGTCACGACCTGCCGCAGGAAGTATACCGCATTCAGTACCGTACTTATGATAAGCGCAAGTAATGTCAAAAGCATCTTATGCGGCCTTTCAAGTGCCGCCGTAGCAAAAAGGTACTTGGAAATAAATCCCGAAAGCATCGGGAATCCGACCATACTTAAAGCACCTACGGAAAAAGCTATACCCGCAATACGGTTTCTGTAAGCCGCATTCCTTAGCCCGTTATAATCTGTCCTTCCGTCCGACACTTCATACAGTCCGACCGCGCTTATAAACAGTAACGACTTGGTCGCCGCATGTGTGAGGATATGGAAGATGGCCGCCACCATACCTGCCTTGGTCCCAAGCCCTATTCCCATATATATATAGCCTATCTGCGCCACCGAAGAATAAGCGATCATCTTACGGCAGTCCGTCTGCATGATGGCATGTAAAGACCCCATTACCATGGCAACTATTCCGAATATGAAAAGCGCATTAAGTATATGACTTGACACGATCACGTCCATACCTATAACCCTGTAGAATATCTTGATCAAAAGGATTATATAGCCCTTGGATACAAGACTCGACAGTACCGCACTGGCAGTAGGCGTGGCATATCCGTATGTTTCCGGGATCCATGAATGGAACGGATACAGTCCGCTCTTTATGGCCATACCTACGGACATCAGGGAAATGATGACTAACAGCGGAACCCTGTATGTACCTTCTGCCACGACTGTTTCGATCGCTTCATGGGCAGGTACCATAAGTAGATGGCCCGTGATATCGTACAAAAGGCTTAAACCGATAAGAAAAAGTCCCGATCCTATAAGGCTCATGACCATATATCTGATCGCTGCAACGATCCCGTGTCCGTTCTGGCGTATCATGATCATTCCGCAAGCTGCAATGGTATTGATCTCCACGAATACATATCCCGTAAAAAGATCATTTGTATAGATCATCGCAAGAAGCGAACTCATCATCATATCTATCAGAACATAGAACAGGTTCTCCTTGCCTGCTTCCACATCCGTGATGACATGGCTCCATCCTCCGAGAACGGATAACAGCATGATTATCGAAAAATACAATGCAAGAAACGCTTCCAACGTACCGAATCTTATCTCATTTCCCCACGGGGCAGGGAAATGTCCCATCAAATATGTAACACTCTCGCCCATATCACCGACATACACGAGTGTACAGGCCGACAGAACAAGGACACCCGTGACCATGGCAAGAGAGATCCTGCGCGCACTCTTACCGCTCACCGCCGAGGAGACTATACCGCAAAACATGGCTATCATAATGGAGAAAAAGGGGAAATTGCGGAAAAACTCCATCAGTTGTCCTCCTCCTTTCGCCACTCGGTGATGATCTTATCAAGATCAAGCGTATGATACCTGTCATAGAGTCTTATCGTAAGAGACAGCAAGATGGCCGACACACTTACGGATACAACGATTCCCGTAAGTACCAGTCCGTCCGGTATGGGATTTGTATAGGCATTGGGATCTGTGATACCCGAATTCATGATAGGAACCATTCTTCCGTATACATAGCCTTTTGCGGTCAAAAAAAGATATACCGCTGTATCCATGATATTTAGACCCATGATCTTTTTAATCAGATTCCGGTTTAACAAAAGGAGCGAAAAACCTATACCGAAAAGGATCATCGATGCGGCTTCTTCGATATGATATTCGATAAGCGTCTGCAAAAAGTCGATCATTAAAAATCTCCTTTTCTAAATAGCGTATAAAATGCGTACATCGTACATGCGACCACCGAACCTACACATATATTAAGCACCAGTATGAGTCCCGATGACAGGATATTTCCGGGTGTCCCAAGAGGTATATGACTTTCCAGATGATTTGCACCGGTATAAAAAGAGTAACTCTTGGCAAGACAGTACGTTATCAGTGCTACAAGCGAGACAATACGGAATGTCCTGATCGTAAAAAATCTCTCCGTCTGCTTATATCCGAACGAGCAAAGATACAGTATGAGTCCGGCTCCGATAACCGCACCGCCCGAGAAACCGCCACCCGGCGACAGATGTCCGTTCAGTATGATGTATATCCCGAATATGAACAAAAAAGGAACCAGTACTACACTTACTCTTTGAAGGATAATATCGTTCTTGGGCTCGAGTAGTCTGTCGGTTTCGGATTCCTTCCTTCTCCTGAACGTGGCGGGAGTCATATCATCCTTATCTATACGAAGAAGTATCTGAACGCAGATCGTAGCTATGAACAGGACACAGCTTTCACCAAAGGTATCAAAAGCCCTGTAATCCAGGATCATGCCCGTAACAAAATTGACTGCTCCTGTTTCTTCAACACCCTTTTCTATATATCTGGCGCTGACCTCATTATTGGCCGGATTGTCCGGCTGTCCGAACTTAGGAAGAAATTGTACCATCCACAAAAGCACGCTTATCATTACGAGACACAGTACCACGGATAAAACCCTGTACACATATCCCGATCTCTTAAGTGCTTTATTAGTATGACGATCATAAAGAGCATCGCTTATCACAAGTCCGGCCCTTGGGTCGATCTCGTCATCCGATCCGTCTGTCTTGGGAACGCTTATCTCCATCCCTTCTGACATAGGATCGTAATCACCCCGCAGCCAGGCTTCAAATTTAGCCGCACGGCTGTTTTCGTAATTATCCCTGATCCTGCTCATTGTCGGAATTCTCCTTTACGCCGTTTATCTTCTTGAGAGTTACAAAAAACAGGATACTGGTTACACCGGCTCCTACGGCGGCTTCCGTAATAGCCAGATCCGGGGACTGCAGGATGACCCATATCACACTCATTATCAGAGAGTATGACATATAGATCACTATCGCTGTCAGCATCCTCTTCGTAAATGTGACCGAAAATGCACATATGATAAGTCCTAATAAAAGAAATGTCTCAAATGTCTTCATTTGCTTCATCTCCTTTTGCAGTTTCCTTTTGAAGTTCTATATCCCCCAGATCCTCATTCGTTGTTGCTTCCATCTGTGCGATCATATGACTGCAGACGGGACTTGCAAGCCAGAAGAATATCAAAACAAGTGCAAGTTTAAGGGATACAAAAGACCAGCCTCTCCACACAACTAAAGACAGAAGGACCAAAAACAGGCCGAGAGTATCTCCAAGTGCTGCAAAATGCAACCGGTTTAAGGGTTTCTTATACCGGTTTACCCCTACAGCCGCGGAAATAAACATAAAAAGTCCCGCAAACAAAAGTACTATACAAATGATCAGTCTCGGAAGTATCATTCTTTTTCCTCCTGCGTGGGGGAAACTCCGATCTTTCTGTCCGTTTCCCTTACCCCCGACTGAGTTGCCAGATTATCGGCAATCGCTTCGGGGCCGGCTTTCATTTGTTTTTTCTGAAGATATATACCGGTATAAACCTTGGTTAGTATCACTACAGCAAGGAAACTGATCATGGCATAAATAAGGCATACATCTACCAGATAATCTTCAGCCATATATATGGATAACATAGCAATGAGGGAAATTGTGAGTGTGCCGATCATATTGACCGCTATGATCCGGTCCGATGTCTTGGGCCCGATAACGGATCTGATACCTGCAACGATTATAAGGATTGCCATTACGACCATGCTAAAGAGCAGGAAAACCTTAAACAGTTCCATTACCACATGCCCTCCATTTTCCTTAAGATATGGACGAATCCACCCTCTTCTATACCTTCTGCCAAAGATATATCAAGAGCATGTACGCAAAACTCATCGTCGTGAACAGAAACCGTTACCGTTCCGGGTGTAAGCGTTATCGAATTCGCAAAAAGAACCTTGGCAAATCCCGACTTAAGATCCGTCTTAAAATAATATATCGCCGGTTCAGGCACATATTTGGGAGAATAAACGAATTTTAGAACCTTGATATTTGCTTCAACTATCTCTTTAAGAAGCACAAGAATATACCATATAAGTATCCCTGTACTCTTCAACAGACATATATCCTTATGTACGGAGTAGCCCAGAAACTTACATATAAATAAATACATCACCGCCGATATGACCAGTCCGAAGACCAAGATCTCAACGGTGAATCGTCCATTTAACAATATCCAGAAACCAACAAAAATAATATACATCTTTGTTCTTTAATTAACCTTTCAAAGCGACTATATGATAAACCAAATACCCTTTTTATGCAAATATTACTCTTGGTGAAGAAATTTAGTTAAATTTATGTTAAAATAAATTCTGTCTTTTCAAAAAAAGAGTTGTACAAAGAAGGTATTTAACAAATTAAGGGGTATGAAATGAAAAAGCGTTTCGGGTTACTATCGAAATTCGCTGTTATTTTCGTTGTTTTTTCGCTTATAACAGTGATCGTCGCTTCGTTCGCAACATATATCGCCCAGTACAGATTTTACAGACAGTCTTGTTGGAACGAGATTCACAGAGTCGGAACTTATCTCAAAAATCTAGTACTCGAAGACCAGGATGACTTCATCGCATACACGGAGTTCTATAAAGAGCATTTCAAGGAAATGCGTATTCCGTATGATTTTGATGAATACAGGACTGCACAGAACGAATTCATCCGGGCCTATAATACACTATATCCGGACAAATCCCTTTACACCGACATAAAAATCGAAGACCTTCCCGAAGATCTTCAGCTTCTTTATTATACATACCGTCATGAATACTGGCTCCTGACATTTGAGCATGCAAGCGAGTCTTTTAACCTTCCTTATACATATTTTCTAACATGCAAAGAAGATATCTACCACGTTGTATATCAGATAGATGCAGAAAGAACCGAGGATCCCGAACATCCGGGTTACCTGTATCTGGGAGATGAATATTATAACGATCCCGCTGTACGCGATCTGTTATGGAAAACCTGGGAAACCGGAATAGAATACGAAGAGGCATACGAATGGGACAATGCCTGGGGGCATACCTATTCCCACTACACTCCTCTCATTGTAAACGGACAAAAGATCGGTCTAGTTGTTGCCGAGATCAATGTAGATGATGTAAATGAACAGATCCTATTAAGTTCTTTTCGTTTAGGTATATCCATCGCCGCAATTTTTACTGTTGGAATACTTGTACTTCTTTGGATCTTAAACAGGGAATTTATCTCAAAGATCACTTTTCTGTCCGGTAAGATCGTGAATTTCAGTAAAGACGGGGATCCCGAAACGGTTAGAGACATAAAAAGTTATCCCTTTAAAAATGATGAAATAGGGATTCTTGCTGCCGAAACCGCAAATATGATATCCGAAATAGAGACTCATGAAAACGAGCTTGAAAGAGCCGCACAGATGAAGACTGATTTTCTGGCCAATATGAGTCACGAGATCCGTACACCTATGAACTCCGTCATAGGTATGGCCGAAATGGCATTAAGGGAAAAGATCCCGGACACTGCGCGAAACTACATAAGTCAGATCAAATCATCAGGCAGGATTCTCCTTACCGTAATAAATGACATCCTTGATTTCTCCAAGATCGAATCAGGCAAGATGGAAATAGTTACCGCCGAATATGTTCCGATGTCCATGTTCAATGACGTTTCCAATATAATCATGATGCGACTGGGTTCTAAAGACGTGGACCTGAATCTGGATATATCCCCCGAGCTCCCTGCAATATTATACGGTGATAACATCCGTATCCGGCAGATACTGATCAATCTTGCCAACAATGCAGTTAAATTTACCGAAAGCGGTCATATAGCCATAAAGGTGGATTATGACAAAACTGATGATTCTTCGATAATGCTGATAATATCGGTAGAAGATACCGGGATCGGGATCAAAAAAGAAGATCTGACCAAAATATTCGAATCGTTTTCACAGGTTGACAGCAAACGAAACAGGGCCGTCGAAGGAACAGGTCTCGGACTTGCAATATCGGAAAGGCTTACCACTTTAATGAACGGAAAGCTTGATGTCACGAGTGAATACGGCAAAGGATCCACATTCACGATATCGATACCTCAGAGAGTAATTGAATGGACACCCGGAGTGGAGTTGCACAGACCTAATGAATGCATAGGTATATCACTGCTTTCAAGTAAAAATCTAAACACCGGTTTCAAAAGAGATTCCTGCAAGCTCGGAGTCATTTCATATCAGTTTGATGAAAACGCAGACCTGATGCCCCGTTTTGAGGAGATCATGTCCAAGTATCCGGGATGTGATTATTTCCTCTTTACCGAAGAAAGCATGCTGACACCGGACAGGATGGTATACCTTGAATCAAATCCCGAAATCGTGGTTGTGATCGTATCGGGATTCGGTGAATACTCCGAACTGAATCTGTCCAATCAGGTACATATAAATAAGCCTCTTTCGGTCATGAACATATCCATGATCTATAACCGCGAAAAGGTCTTCTTTAACAACGCCCAGGGTGAAGAGGGCGACTTTACCGCTCCCGAGGCCAAGGTTCTTATCGTTGATGATAACGCCGTAAACCTGGCTGTCGCAGAAGGTCTCATCGAACCGCTTGGAATGTCCGTTATGACAGCAGATAACGGCCGGGATGCCATAAAACTTTGTGAAAAGGAAACCTTCGACATCATATTTATGGACCATATGATGCCTGAGATGGACGGTATAGAAGCAACACACCTGATCCGCGAAAGATATCCTCGCTACAAAAATATTCCGATCATAGCACTCACCGCCAATGCCATAGGAAACGCCAAAGAGCGTTTCTTAAGTGAAGGACTCGACGACTTCATTCCCAAGCCGATCGATGTTAAAAACATGATCGCCAAGGTACGCAAATGGCTTCCCGATGAAAAGATAAAACCTGCAGATCCTAAGATCGCATCGGAATCTAAACCCATCAGATCACCCGAAAAAATAGTTGATAATCCAATGATCATAAGTGATCTTGATACAGGTGAAGCTATAGCAAAGATCGGCAGCGAAAAGGTATTTTTTAACGTATTAAAAGAATATTACCGTGTTATTCCTTCCAAATACGACTCCATTAAAGATTCTTATGAAAACGCCGACTGGGGCAAATACACTATAGAAGTACATGCATTAAAGAGTTCTTCCGCCCAGATCGGAGCAATGAGTCTGTCAGCGATGGCTGCAAGACTTGAAAAAGCAGGTAAAGAAACAGACATCGAATATATAAAAGATAATACCGAAGCAATGCTTGAAAAGTATCTTTCGTATAAAGATGCCCTGGCTCCGTTTGCCGGTGAACAAAGCACGGCTTCATCGGATTCAAGGCCGGCGATGACCGAAGATATTTTAAGCGGTCTCTTTGAAAGCATAAAAACAGCAGCGGACGAGCTTGATCTTGACAAACTCGAAGCCGCTGCCGAAACGCTTGATAAATATTCATTCCCGGATGATAAGACCGATCTTGTGAACAGGCTTAAAGATGCATTAAACAGTATTGACCCGGATGCCTGTCTCGACGTTATCAATAATTGGGAAACAACCTGATCATGATCAAAGAACGCTGTTTATCTTAGCTTCCAGATCTGCCTGTGAAAGAGCGCCTACGGAAGTAAGAGCAGGCTCACCGGCTTTAAAGATGATGATCGTAGGTATACTCATGATGCCGTATTTGGATGCCACATCTCCGTCATTATCTATATTACACTTACCTACTTTAAGTTTGCCATCATATGCCTCTGCGATACGCTCTACAATAGGAGCCATCATCTTGCAGGGACCACACCAGTCTGCATAAAAATCTACAAGTACCGGCATATCCGATTTAAGTACCTCTGTTTCAAAATTGTCTGTAGTTATCTTTAATTCCATATCATACCTCCTGATAAAAATTTTTGTCCCTGATTACGGGGTGGAACATCAGTATCTGCGGTTTAAGAAAAAGCCAAGACAGGCTCCTACCAGACCGCCTATTATATGAGCAAAGTTTGCTATATTGTCGCTTACGAATAATCCTGAATATACCTGCTGTCCAAGATATATGACTGCAACCAGGATAAATGTGAGCGGTATTTCCTTACTGTTGAATCCTGTTATGGACGAAAGGATGATAAATGCAAATGCCACTCCGCTTGCTCCCAAAAGTGCAGCATCCGGAAACAGTATAAAATTCAGTACTCCGGTAACAAGTGCCGTTATCGCTATAACAATCAGCAACAACCTTGAGCCATACTTTTCTTCAAGCATCGGTCCAAGCAGCAGTATGTAACTCATGTTTCCAAGCAGATGCTCCCAGCTCGAATGTCCGCAAACATGTGTAAAAAACCTTACCCATGTCAAAGGATCACTTAAAGGTGCCCTGTACGTCATAAACAGTTTCTGCGTCATAGTCCCTCCGGTTATAATTCCCAGAATAAGGGCTATAACACATATGATACCGAATATTATGACCGTCGGTGCATTAAAAACTATCTTCCATCTGCCATCATTTCTGCTCATGCTATAGAGTATAGCATTTTTCACCCTTTATAACAATTATCCCTTTTAAGTAAATATGTGTCCTTTTTATCGGACTCTTGACAGGTTATTATCTGAATTGTAAACGAAATCACTCCGGTTATTTGACATTTATATGGGAGGTAAGAACATGGATTTTAGCAGAAGTTTTTTTACGGTAATAGTAATAGCGGTTGATATGTTTGAATCCAGTATAGTGGATGAAAGACACTTTGGATCTATGCAGGAAGCACTTATATACAAAAACAGTTTACCCTCAAACCTGCACGGACTGGTCTGTGAAGTAGCTGCATAAAATAAGGGAGAGCTTTCGCTCTCCCTGCAATACATATTATTTACTTAACTTCGAGTCTACGATCTTCATAAGTTTCTCTTTATCGATAGGCTTAAGAAGATACCCCTGCGGTCCGAGATTAAGAACTTCCTTAACTCTCTCTGAATCGGATACGCCTGTCAGGAATACTATCGGAATCCCATCAAGATTATGTCTGGTACGCAGGTTTAAGAACACCTCGGGTCCACTTTCACCCGGCATCTCATAATCAAGAAGGATCATATCCGTAGTCTTACTCTCAAGAAACTTATAGGCTATCTTCCCGCTTACTGCGGTAGCAACATCATACCTGTCATGAAGGTACTCTTTGATCAATTTAAGCATAAGAGGATCATCATCTATGACAAGCACATGTTTGCGACGTACCTCTGCAGGTGCCGGCTGAGCCTGTGGCTGCTGCATGGCCATTGTATTATTTGCTGTCTGAACCGGTGTCGCTGTAGGTGCGGCTGCCGGTGCCGGAGCCTGTTCAGCAGCAAGTTTCTTATCCCTGTCCAAAACCCAGGCATATATATTTCCGAAGATGACCTCTGAAGTAAGAGGTTTTTCCAGGACCAGGTCAATCGGAAATGCTACAGCTCTTTTAAAACTCTCACATTCTTCATGTGATCCCATAATGGCAAAACCGCAACCTGCCTTTTCTATAAACCGATAGAATTCCTTAAACCTTGAATAATCATCGGATGTTTCATTAGAAACGCAATACAAAAACAGATCAGGTTTAAAAAGCTCAAGATTTTTAACCATATCCCTGAATATGGTTGAAGAAGTCAGCAGATCGAACCTGCTGTCATCACGACTATAAAACTCGTTTATTACCAGTTGATTTTTGCCGGATAGAAGAATTTTGTGTGCCATTTTGCTATTCTCCATTCTTATCTTAGTAAATAATGCCGGTAATCTACTTGCTCTCCTATTACATAATACAGGATAAGTACAATATATTCAAGAAATATAACCTAAAATAACGTATCCTTTATATCATTTTTTATTCAAAATGATCATACGGAGTTATGCCAAGTTCATCCAGCCATTTGTATGCTATGTCCATGGCATCATCCCATAAAAGTTCCGGAGAATGCGCATCCGCGCCCACTACTACCCTGAGTTCGGTCTTCGAAACCATCTCCCAAAACCGTCTGTGGGGATACATATATCTTGGTCCGTCCGGATACTCTTTTATACCTCTCCTGAAACCATTTGCATTGATCTCTAAAATTGCATTATGCTTAACCGCTGCGTCCAGGATAATGTCCGCTGCCATATCAAAGTTTTTGTCCCATGCAAAATCGCCGAGTGTAAAAAGATCAGGGTGAGCCACATAGGTAAAGAATCCTGAATCAAGGCCATCTTTTATTCCTTTTGCATAATCCGGATATGTATCAGAGCATTTGGGATTAAAGATATTCGGATACACTCCGTTATCATCCGGCATATAAAAATGCTCTCCGAGGATCAGATAATCCAGTTTTTTATCGTTTAACAGAAACTCATAATAGGATTCATACTTAGGTAGATACTCTATTTCTATAGATTTATATACCTCCATCCTGCCTGCGTATCTTATCCTGCATTCTTCGATCTTCTCAAGATATTCATCAAACTCATCATACATCATCCTAAGTCCGTAATCCTGATCCATAAATGGTGCATGATCGCTCATCCCGATACGGTCAAATCCGAGTTTATAAGCCTTGTCTATATAATCTGCCTCGGTTCCGCTTGCGTGTTTACATCTGTAAGTATGGGTGTGGAAATTGACCTTTTTCATATCTGCTCCGTATTTGAAAATAAAATGAGTCCTGCGTAAACACAGGACTCACTAAATAGTGATTTTAAATTTACAGGATAAACCCTCTTAAGATCAGATGCTCTCGTGGAATGTTCTGCTTATAACATCAGCCTGCTGCTCGGGAGTCAGCTTAATGAAGTTAACTGCATAACCGGATACACGGATCGTAAGCTGAGGATAATTCTCGGGATGCTTCTGAGCATCAAGAAGAGTCTCACGATTAAGAACATTTACATTTAAATGATGTCCACCCTTAACTGCATATCCGTCAAGAAGAGAAACTAAATTATTAACCTGTGCTGTGTTTGTTGCTGCCATAATATACCTCCTTAATTAAAACAGTAATGATTACTATTATCTTGATTAAAGATTACCACTCTATTTTTATATTGTAAAGAGGTTTTATTGTTCTTTTCAGTGTACAAAATTGTTTTTTACATCATCATTTCTCATTGTCTGTCAAAATATGACTTGCTTGCATAATAGTATGTACGTATGAAACCGTCTGTAGAAATGACCACAAACTCCCCTGTATCTTCCAGATAGTAGACATCATCACCGTCTTCTTCTTCAAGTTTGTGAAGTGCCTTGGGGTTATTGGCTACCGCACAGGCTGCCTCCTCATACTCTTTGGCGGAAGCAAATCCCATTTCTATCCCGTGCTTATCATAATGTTTATCCAAAAGCTTCTGATTACGGAATTCATACTCTAAGTATTCGCCGGCAGTCTCCGTTTCCTCATCGATATCTGTCGTATTACCGGTATCTGCCGCTTCATTATCTGATTCTTCGCTGATATCTGTAACTTCGGTTTTCTCAGATGTCGTACTACCGGTATCTTCCGCTTCGCCGGGATCGTCTGCATCGGTTTCTTCGGATATCTGAAGATCTGTTCCTTCATCTTCGATGATCTGAACCGTTCCGATATTGCCTTGATCGTCATTGGAATTTTCTTCGTTATTAACAAACCATCTGCTAATGAAAAAAATGATAAAAACAAGAATGGCGATCTTGAATATCAATTTTCCCCAGTCATGACTATTCTTTTGCAATAAACAGTACCCCCAAGGTTCCCGGACCGCAGTGACTTGAAACTACTCCGCCGGCGCTGGTCTCACATATTTCATCAAAAATATTTAAACTTTCAAGATATTCCCTTACCGATCTTACTACGCCTGCATCTATGGGTGAATATGTGATAAAGACACGATCTGTCTTGGCCGACTTTAACTCGTTTTCCATATCCTTAACATAGTCAAGTACAATATTAGAGTATTTACCACGATACTTTTTCCCGGGATGCATCGCACCGTCCTCTACCAGTATCTTCGGGTGCAGTTTGAGTGCATTTCCCGCAAGTGCCGCCACTCCGCTGCATCTTCCTCCCCTGTGCAGATAGACCAATGTATCAACTACAAAGCTGGCCCTGACAAGCGGTTTGTAGTACTCGATTTTCTCTGTAATCTGTTCTCTCGTAAGCCCCTGCGACGCAAGCACTGCCGCTTCGACTACCAGAAGACCTATCCCTGTCGAAAGGTTTGCCGAATCTATAACGGTTATCTTATCTTCCGCTTCAAGTATTTCCGCTGCCATTTTCATATATTCATACGATGCACTCATGGATGAAGATATGGAAAAAGCAATTATCTCATCGCCCGCCTCAATGATGGGTTTAAATGCATTTACGGCGTCATCGGCACTTGGCGCCGAAGTTTTGGGGGTAGACTTGTTTTGGTCTGCCCAGGAATATATCTCTTCTATTGTAATATCAACTCCATCCCTGAACTCCTTCTCTCCAAGAATTACATGAAGAGGCAGGATGGCGATATTGTATCTCGATATAAGTTCAGGGCTTAAGTCACAAGTACTGTCAGCTACAATTCTAATCATATTTCTTCTCCCTGATACGTTTTAAGTACGTATTTTTGCTTAGTAGATTATATCATATTTCAAAAATAAGCGTAGCGGTTACTGACCGCTACGCTCATATGCATATCATAAAAAACAATATTAAGCTAAGAATCCCCTGTTTCCGGATCCCAAAACATCCTCATTAAGATCATTACGTCCATAGGTAAGTCCGGCATATACACTTTGAGAGTTTTCCATAACCGGTCCTGACGTATTGGTATCCGCTATCTGTGCATACGCATCCCGAAGTCTTGATATGATAGATATTATCTCCCGTAATGCGTCTTTATCACCTTTGGTCTGAACGGATACAAGACGCCTGCTGCAATATATATATAACTGAAGCAGTTCTCCGGATGGAGAATAATCATAATTAAGAGATCCTATAAGTTCATTTATAGTTTTACGTATTTGGATGATATCACGCATAAGTGCATTTTTATCTCCTGCATCTATGGCTTGTGAAGCTTCATCCATATAAGAAAGTGCTATATCATATATCACTATGACCATATCTGTGGTATTCGCCAAGGATATACGTCTTGTAAACTCCTGTTTTTTTTCATCCGTCATATATCATTCTCCGTAACTACACAATGTGACCGACTTCAAACATTACTGTAACAGCTGTAATGCAGCCGACGGACGGTCATTTGCCTGGGCAAGCACGGAAGTGGATGCCTGAGATATTATCTGAGCTGTTGAATACTCAACTGTCTCTTCTGCCATATCGGCATCTACAAGTCCTGAATATGCGGCAGTCATGGCTTCATTGGTAACACCAAGGGACCCTACCGTATGCTCAAGACGGTTCTGATATGCACCGAGACGGCTTCTTAGATCACTTATATATGTAAGGGCAGTCTTTGAATCTTCTATGAGCTTTGAAGCCCCTTCATGGGTGCTTGCATCCGCATCATCGATACTCATGAGTTTAAGCGATAATTCCGGAATCCTTATTGCAAGTATCTGATCTTCATTTGCACCGATCTGCATATCCATTGCGCCTAATCCGGTTATATCAAGGTTAACTGCAGCCATTGATGTTATGCCTTGAATTCCCGCAACGTCAAGTGTAATAGAAAAGTTGTCAGGCCCGGTTATAGTGAGTAATGTTCCGTCTACTGCGGAAACTTTTGCGCTATCCGGAAAATCACTTCCAAGGGCAAACGAATCATTAGCTGCAACCGTTGCTGCCGAATCCAGTTCATCACCGTCCCATGCCAGACTTAATCCTGCAGGAATCGTATATTTTCCTACAGATGTCTCATCACTGTAAGTAGCTACTTTGATACTTAAGTTATCGGTATATCCCTTCAGATCAAAACTTCCGTCAAGAAGTGTCTGACCGTTGAATTCAGTTGTATCAGCAACTCGCTGTATTTCCTTTTTAAGCTGTGCGATCTCATCCTGACAAAGCTTTCTGTCTTCATCGGTCATCGTTTCGGTAGCAGCCTTTACAGCAAGTTCACTTATACGGTTTGTCATATCGGAAACTTCCTGAAGCGCTCCGTCTGCTATACTTATTATATTTATCGCATCATTGGAGGACTGGGTCGCTCTTGATAATCCTTCTATCTGAAGGTTCATTCTCTTGGATATAGCATACCCTGACGGCTCATCTTTAGCCGCGGATATCTTTAAGCCGGAACTTAATCGTGCAATAGCCTGAGATACTCTTGAATCAGCCTTGTTAAGCGCCAGATTGGCATTCATCGCCTGAACATTATAATTAATTCTCATGTAACAACCTCCCGGTGAATCGGTTCAGACGTCCTTGTCTTCGATTATGGATGATATCCTTTTCATCCTGTGATCATCAGATTGCTTTTAAAGCAGATATGAAATTACGAGCTGTTTTGTATAACTCTATGTTATTAATATCGGATTCCTCCGTCTGATTCTTAATCTCATTCCCTGCTTCATTTTTATTTTTTTCGGGATTTAAGAAACCGTCGGTATACTTATCAAGGTTTATCCTGTCGGTCCTTATAAGACCGGGCACGAATCCAAGTTCCTCAACAAGACTGTCCAGCATATCATTTAATCTGTCCTTAGCTTCATCTTTTTCATATGCTATATAGCCGGATGCACCGCCCCTAAGCGTAAATTCCGCAGCGATGTTACCAAGGACTTCCGTAGTCATCGATACTGCGACTCTTCCCGCTCCGCTCTCATGACGTATCGTAAGCCTTATGGATGTAAGCTCACCGTCTATATCTGCAGGCAGATCATATATTTCATCCTGTGAAAAAGAATTAAGAAGACCGATCTGACGCATGCTGCTTACCATTGTCTGTACATCCGCATATCTGTTAAATCCAAACAGCACATCGGATATATCGCTTTTGACAGCATCAAGCATTGATGTATATGCTTCCTGTGCGGATGCCGTATCTGTCATACGTTCCAATACGCCGTCAACTGCTGTATCTATATCGGCGATATCCTCTTTTGTCTCCGATCCGTCACTTCCGATGGATGATGTAACAGAATTCTTTATATCCTTTAGTGCCCTTACCCAGTCACCGCGTTTATTCTTCAGGGCATTCATTGCTTCAACATTACTTACGGATACTTTTTCACCGGACTGAAGCAGATTTTCTATAACGGTCTCATTTACTCTTGCGCTTTCCGCAAACTTTCCTGTCGTAAATGCTGCACTTATCTGATCGTCTATGGCTGCCCCTTCTCTTAAGGATTCAACTCCGCCAAAATCATCACCAACCGAGTAGTCCATACCGCTCTTTACGGTACTTCTCATCGCCGAAAGAAGATTGGCAAAACTCATCTGAGTCCCCATCTCGAGAAGTTTTCCGACTGCCGCATCATCCGTGCGGTCTAAGCTTGATATCATACGATATATACCTATATAGGAATCCCTCTCCAGTTCGGTTATCTCATTTTGCCTTTCAAGCTGCATCAGAAATCTAGCATAGTCACGGGCCTGTCTTTCCGGCTCTGAATCCTGTCCGTCAAGATATTCACCGAGTTCCTGTATGGGCATATTAAGAGGATTAACATCTTCTCTTATCATGTTTATGACTTTATCGGGAGTAAGCCTGTTTATAACATTTCTAAGTGTCACATCGGCCTCTCTTACCTGCTCTATACGCTCAGGTGTTATCTCTATCGAATTATATCCAAGTATCCTAACAGCACGGCGGTTCAGATCATCTGTTTCTATTCTCAGTTCATTTAATATATCATCTACGTTTGCAAAAGCCTTACGGATCGTATCACCCATATCTGCT
The DNA here is from genome assembly GCA_024691305.1 of Lachnospiraceae bacterium. Taxonomy (GTDB): domain Bacteria; phylum Bacillota; class Clostridia; order Lachnospirales; family Lachnospiraceae; genus XBB2008. The sequence continues at coordinate 145,251 of JAILNS010000005.1, forward strand.
CTTGGCGCTGTCATGAGTGCCTCATACGTCTCTCCGGCACGGATATAAGCATCTCTCCTGCTTACTCCGGCTTCATATACCTCGTGGAGCGTATAAATTTCTGTTGCGGCGAATCTGAAACCTCCGAAAGAATTGATCTGGCCTAAAATTGCCGCAGGCGCAGAAGGTATACTGTTAAGTTCATTTCTTACATCGGAATATACAGACATCCTGTTATTGCTTACTGTCTGATCTTCATCGGGGAAGAGACGCGAACTTATAGCCTCCTCAGCTGCTTTAAGTGCGTCTACCAGTTCCTCCATCGGAGCTATATCTATTTGGAAATTGCTTCTGTAAAGCATCCTGTTCGCATCCACTGTCATGGTTATACGGACTTCTTCCAAAATGCGTCTTGCATGTATCTGCTCTGCCGACATGCTCTGTGCATCGTTTATAACAGGGACTTGCGTTGTCCCGGTTTTTAGGCCGTCTTGTGTGTTAATACGCTCTGCAGCAATCCGCAGGTTTCGAATATTAAGCATTTCACCGGCTGATACCACCTCATCCGCAGCTTCATCAGGAATCGACTTAACCTCTTTTACAAGGTCTTCTGCCTGTATATATATGGATTCAGTGTATGTAAGATTCGCTTTGGATTCAGGGATCCCGGCACTTATTGCTATACTTACGGATTTTGCGACCGTTGCGGGATCATATGTGCTTCTAAGATCGCTTAAGCTGTCAAGACTTAACAGTGTCTCTGATGTAAACGGAATACCGTTACTTATAAGAAGCTTTGCATCCGCAAGTGTCTTATCGTTTATCTCAAGTCCTGCCTTTTTGATAGTATCTTCTATCTGGGGACGAAGTTCTTCTATATCATCCAAACCTGCAGATTCACTTACATAACCGCCTTCCGAATAATACCTTCTGCCACCTCTTGCATCTAAATATCCGCTGTGTGATGCCTGGTATATATTCTCAACCGTCGGAGCCTTTCCTGTCTGTACGATATAAGCAGCCCCTGTATCGGATAAAGGCAGAACATCTTTTAGCATTTCTGTGGTGTCTGTGATCCTGCTTATATTTTCCGCATTCACCGTAAGATCCTGCTCCTGCATGGTCTTAGCAAGCTCTGTTGTTTCAAGACCGGCATCGGAAGCCTTCTTTATAAGTGCGGAAGCGGCAGTTTCCGACCCGGTTATCTCAGCCAGTGTCCCGGGATCTATCTTGTCCGTATAACCGGATACATTTGTGCCACCCTTTATAACGGCTGCCTTGATCTCATCGAGTATCGTGACGGAATCGGTTGCATCCATATCTTCGGGTTCCTGACCGGTTCTTACCAGTTCCGAATAATCCTCATCTGACATCGACAGACTCATTACTGACATATAATCGGTCTTAAGCGAAACATCTGTTGCCTGAAGATTTGCGGCAAAATCCGTCATGGGTTCTTTTTCTTTTCCCCCACCTGCAACAGGCAGCGCGGATTCCTGACCGACCGAAACCAAAAAGCCGCTGTTTAAAGCACTTTCCGTTCCCTTTTGGATCCTGTCATTAATTTTTTCATTGTGAAAACCGTCATTTGCCGAAATTTTATTTGTACTGTGATCGGTGTCAAAGTTTATTCTCATATAACCCCCATATGACTGATGTTAATGTCTAAGAGCAGTCCTTTGCACCTCTGACGGAATAAAAAAGAGTAAGCACATCCTTGTGCCTACTCTGTATATCGGAAAAAAAGAAAAAAAACTTAAGCCTCGGCTTCTCTTCGGGATATCCCAAAAAGCACTATCCCCTTGGCAAAACCGCCGTTGAGGTCCGAAATAAGTTCCGTAACGGATGCATAAGGTCCGACGACCCTACCGTCCCCGTATGTGTTATGCGCAGTATAATGGTTTTTTTCGCGGGTTATGCATATAGTATGTATCTTATTAAATATGTTTCGTTTGTCATTATACATCATAAGGATACATACATCGGACGAAGCTGCAAGTGCGTTATAATCATCCTCATTATGCTCTGTTTTCACATCGTATCCATATCTGATCAGGTGATCCCTTATGGCATACGGTGCTGTCCCGAATCGCCCGCTTAATATCATCCCGTCATGCTCAAAATCTGCGATCAGGGTATTTAGATCCGCACGGTCACCCATACTTAGGATCGCATTGTATACCGCAATGACCTCGCACCCTGCATAAGCCATATCAGACTTTCCGTATGCTATATCCTTGTAGCTGTTTTGTCTTTCAAGCAAAGGTGATGACTTTTGCTGCTCACCAAAGGACCCAAGAAGCCTGTCAACTGCTATGCGGTTCTCATATGTATGTCTGTTACTGCTTTTCCAGGCTATACGAAATTTACGCTGAATACCCCGAAGCAGATCCAGGCCCTTGGCAAGCGTTTTATTCTGTATTTTATCCGGTATAAATGACCTAAAGCTCATATAAACTTATTGCTGTGCATTCGCATTCACATACTGTTCTATCAACAATTCCACACGTTTTCTGGTGCTTTTCGCACCTGTATTGTACTCGATCATGGGTTGCATGGAACCGCCTTCAAAGTCAGCGCCCGCAACCTGCATTGCATTTTCTTTTTCCTTGATCCAGGCTTTTTGCTCGGTGCGCAAAGCTTCCATCTTCTCTTCGTCAAGTGCCCCTCCGAGATAAACCCATATCTTGTTCAAAAGAGAATCCCACAGTTCATACTCTTCAAATGCAGCCTGATTAAGAGAAAGCTGGTCCATAAGCTCATCATTTGTGACCTTATCGTCTATTTCCTGCTGCTTTGCACATGCTTTTTCATATGCGCTCTGAATGGCTTCGGGAGAGGATAACACCTCGGGTACCATGTCCAAAAATGCTGCTTTGTTTCCGTCGGCTTCGCAGTTTTCCATCGTAACCTCACGGTTTGCAAATGTCTTATATACATTTCCGTTAAAAGAACAATCCGTGAAATATATATGTGAGAATTCGTCAAGTTCGGCAAAATACGAGTCTCCGTATTCAAAATCCGATCTGTTATTATTGAATTCACAACTATTAAAATTCACATCATAGCAGCCGTTTACATCTATCATCGACATATCGCTGCTGTCACGCATAAGACAGTTGGTAAAGACTGTAGTCCCGACATCTCTTAACATAACAAGACCGTAAGTACACTCATATATCTCGGTATCCGTTACATTAAGGTCTGAACTGTAAATTGCTTCTATTCCGTAAGTTCCGCACCCGAATAAATGACAATCCTTGATATTCATTCCGTTTACATCGTTCAGATTAAGTACGCTTCCGCTGCAATAACCCGGCTCAACATCATGGCCGACTGTAAGGCCTTTGAGTGTTACGTCTCCACAGGAAGTAATATTTAATACCGGATTATAGGGATCATCAACGCACACCAAAACCTCTGCACCTTCCTCGGCTTCTATGCTCAGACCAAAGACACTGCTTATGCAGTATCCGTAATAATCCGATGTTATATAAGGATTATCTATATCATGCATATTTATTCCGGACAAACTGTATCTTCCTTCTTTAAGGATCACTTTTCTGTGACTCTGTATACTGTTTAACAGTTCTATGGGATCAGATACCGTTACCGTATCAAAATATGCCAGGTTTTCGGGATCGTTTAACTTAGGATCATCCTCTTTTAAATACATTCTGGTGTTGACTGCATAAAAATCGGAATAATCTTCCGATCCGAACTGCTCTTCGGATTCTATGAGCATTCCGTTATCGTCAATTGACAGCCTGCGTACGGTTTGCGGCTCGTCACCAAACGGATCTGAAAACTCCATACACCATGACTGTTTACTGTCCTGATACGGTGCTTTTTCTCTGTAATTAAGTTCATTTCCGTATATCAGAAATTCCTCGGAAGGATATGATACATACTTATAATCGGCAATATATTTATCTCCTTCTTTTCTTACGGATATCTTTGTATCGGGAGCATATTCATCATCGTACATGAGACCGTAGGTGAAATCTCCTCCGTATTCTTCAGCGGTATCCTCACGATATTCACTGCATACAAATACCCAGTTTCCTACAAGAGCGTCTGCCCCGGATGCGCTTTGTGTGGCCGGTGCTTGCTCTCCTGTTTCGGTAGCATCTTGTGTATCACCGCTACTGTCGGTATTTCCGCTCTCTTCACCTGTATTAATCCCCTGACCGGATCCCTGTATGCTTACAGTTTCGGCATCCGTGGTATTATCGGTATTTCCGGAATCTCCGCAACCTGTTATGATCACTGCCATAAGTGAGATGATCAGCGCTTTTGTGATCAGTCCCGACCGGTAAGTGCCTTTATTATTTAACTTATTATTCATATCTATTTTCCCCTTTTTCGCAAAAACGATGCATACCATGTAAGCCAGCACTTTCAAATCATATATTACCATAAAAAAAGGCTGCCATGTGGCAGCCTTAAAATTTTCAAAGTATTACATTTTATCGGGTTCCGGATAATCCACACCGAATGTTTCTACGGTAACGCTCTTCATTACCTGAGGGGTTCTGGGTCTGTCCTGAAAATCCGTATCGGTCTCAGCGATCTTATCAACCACATCCTGTCCTTCGGTGATCTTTCCGAATGCCGCATACTGTCCGTCCAAATGCGGTGAAGTCTTATGCATAATGAAGAACTGGCTTCCTGCGGAATCGGGCATCTGGCTTCTGGCCATCGACAAAACTCCGGCCGTATGCTTTAAATCGTTTTGTACTCCGTTTATCGCAAACTCGCCTTTAATGCTGTATCCGGGACCGCCTATACCTATACCTTCGGGATCTCCGCCCTGTATCATGAATCCTTTGATAACTCTGTGAAAGATAAGCCCGTCATAAAAGCCTTTCTTGATAAGACTGATAAAATTATATACGGACTGCGGCGCGATATCGGGATAAAGCTCCGCCTTCATGATATCACCGTTTTCCATTGTGAATGTAACTATAGGATTTTGTGCCATGTTCTTCTCCTTTAATTATCTATGAATTTCCGTTTGGTCTGTTCCACAGGTAAATTACTGATCGTCTTCGGAAGGATCAGCCTTAAGTGCAGCTGCCTGCATTTCCTGTATATCCGGGAAGATTGAGAGCATTGGCTCAACATCTTCTTTTTTGTGGATTATACGATCGACATAATTCTTGGAACACTTCGCAACCTGAGGCGAAAGAATCAGTACACCTATAAGGTTGGGGATCATCATCATTCCGTTAAAGGTATCGGATATATCCCATGCAAGCTGAGCTTCCATTACAGATCCACCAAGTACCAGAAGCACGAAGAACACTCTGTAAGGCCAGATTCCTCTTTCACCGAACAGATATCTGCATGCTGTCGTACCGTAATGACTCCAGCCAAGTACCGTTGAATATGCAAACAATAAGATCGCGATAGCTATAAAAGCAGATCCGATCGGACCGAATGCCTGTCCGAACGAATAACTCATAAGGTTTGAAGAACCGCCTATTGAATCAAGTATCGTTGCATTTGCTTCACCGGTGGTAAGGTCGATCGCACCCGATCCCAAAAGAGCAAGTGCTGTAAGCGTACATACTATGATCGTATCTGCAAATACTTCAAATATTCCCCACATTCCCTGACGAACGGGCTCTTTAACATTTGAACTGGAATGAACCATAACAGATGAACCAAGACCTGCTTCATTTGAGAATACACCTCTCTTAAAGCCCATCTTCATCGCAAGCGCAATGCCTGCACCAAAACCGCCGCCTGCTACTGCCTTAATAGAAAATGCACCTTTGAATATAGCGGTGAAAATAGCGGGAACTTCCGCAATATGCATACAAACTATGATAATGGCTCCGACAAAATACAGGACAACCATAAAGGGAACCAGTTTCTCAGTGACCATTGCCACACGCTTGAGACCGCCTATAACAACAACTCCTACGGCGATAACAAGGAATATTCCCACAGCAAGTTTCGGAATCCCGAAAGCATTGTTTACATTTGATACCATTGAGTTAACCTGGCTCATGTTTCCTATACCGAAACTTGCCAGCAAACAGAATATGGAAAAAAGAACCGCAAGGATTGCACCGATCTTCTTACAGCCCTTCTTTGCACCCAGACCGTCTCGCAGATAGTACATAGCACCGCCATGCCACTCTCCGTGAGTATCTTTTCTTCTATAAAGAATACCGAGTACATTCTCCGAATAATTAGTCATCATTCCGAAGAAGGCTATTATCCACATCCAGAAAACCGCTCCGGGACCACCCGTAGCTATAGCACCGGCCACACCTACGATATTTCCGGTACCTACAGTTGCCGCAAGTGCGGTACATAATGACTGGAACTGGGATATCTGTCTGTCTCCGGTATGTGTGGTGACATGCTTATCTCTGAATATCGCTCCCAGAGTGTTGTGCCACCAGTGACCCCAATGACTGATCTGGAAAAATCCCGTCATGACGGTCATGATTATACCGGTACAGCCCAGAAGGATCAGAGCCGGCCAGCCCCACACGACACCGTTTATGGCGTTATTGACATTGGTGATGATCTCTATCATACATTCCTCCTCATCTCAAACTGTATCAGTAAAAAACAAAATACTGATAATTACTTCCCTCTCACATATACAAAAACAACAAAACATATTATAAAATAAGATAAGTGATGGGGCAAGAAAAATGAAACGCATATTATTAAACAAAATAATATACGATATACAGGATACCGATGCACAAAACAGTTTTATACGTGACTGTGAGACAGCGGTATCTCATCGTTTGTTTAAGTATTCCGAAGGTTCATATCCCTTTTCCGACTCTTTATATATAAGCGATACTCATGAAAAATGTGCACTTTTCAAAGAATACGGGTATCCTGTCGCAGCACTTTCACATAAAAACAATACCGGTCAGGACTTTGACGGCCTGCGTTATATCATAATAGATCCCGAACTTATATCTTTGGAAGATTATGATAATATATATCGCAGACTCTGCGGTCTTCCCCTCGATATCCTGAAAACAGAAAGAATCTTTATAAGAGAGTCAACCATCGAAGATCTTGATTCTTTTTATGAACTCTACGATGACCCTGAAGTCAAACTATTCATGGAGCCCCTCTTTGAGCCCGAAAAAGAAAAAGAATACCAGCTAAGCTATATAGAAAATATTTACAGATTATACGATATAGGTATGTGGACACTCATAAATAACGAAGATGATCATATCCTCGGCCGTGCGGGGATCGAATATGTGGATGCACCCGGAACGGTAGAACTGGGATTTATGATAGGAGCACCTTACAGACGGAAAGGTTATGCATTTGAAGCCTGCATGGCCATCATTAACTATGCACGATCGATCGAAGGCATAAACCGGATTCGTACCAGAGTCCGCAAAGACAATACCGCATCGCAAAACCTTTGCAAAAAACTTATGTTTTTACCCGTTAAGGAACTAGATAACGATCTGATCGAATGGGAACTTATGATATAACAGATATCCGTTTAGCCGGATCAAAAGATCATACACCCCCATAAAAGGGAGGATGCCAGGTAACCTGTTCAAGTCACCTGGCATTTATTATGAAAAAGTTTTTTATTTGTAAACCACTTGGGAATTGTCTTTTCTATGGTTATTATTCTATAGTTAACATTTGTCGAAAATTTGTTGCGTCAATTAACATGTTTTTAATTAAATGTAAACAATTTGTGAACGTAAAAAAGGGCATCCGCATTTGCGAACGCCCTTTTTATCATAGTTTTCTGATGTTATTTCGATCTCAATAAAATCAAGCCTTACCGTCTGAACCAAGAACATTAACGATCTTGTGTGCAACCATATCCTTAACTGCCTGACGAGCGGGCTTTAAGTACTGACGGGGATCGAAGTGATCAGGATGCTCATCAAAGTACTTACGGATGTTACCTGTCATTGCAAGACGGATATCGGAGTCGATATTGATCTTACATACTGCAAGTTTAGCTGCCTGACGAAGCTGTTCTTCCGGAATACCTACTGCATCGGGCATCTTTCCGCCATGCTCATTGACCATCTTAACAAATTCCTGAGGAACTGAAGATGAACCGTGAAGAACGATCGGGAAACCGGGAAGTCTCTTGATGCACTCTTCAAGAACATCGAAACGGAGCGGAGGGGGAACAAGGATGCCATCGGCATTTCTTGTACACTGCTCAGGAGTAAACTTATATGCACCGTGTGATGTACCTATAGCGATCGCAAGTGAATCGCAACCTGTTCTGTCAACGAACTCCTCAACTTCTTCCGGATGTGTGTAAGCTTCGTGACCTGCCTCAACTACCACCTCATCCTCGATACCTGCAAGTGTACCAAGCTCAGCCTCAACAACTACGCCGTTAGCGTGTGCATACTCAACTACCTGCTTGGTAAGAGCGATATTGTCTTCGAATGACTTGGAAGAAGCATCGATCATAACTGATGTGAATCCTCCGTCTATACATGACTTACAAAGTTCAAATGTATCACCATGATCCAAGTGAAGTGCTATCGGGATCTCGGGATTCTCGATAACAGCAGCTTCTACTAACTTAACAAGATAAGTATGGTTAGCGTAAGCTCTTGCACCCTTGGAAACCTGAAGGATGACAGGACTCTTTAATTCGCCTGCTGCTTCTGTGATACCCTGAACGATCTCCATGTTGTTTACATTGAAAGCACCTATTGCATAACCGCCGTCATATGCCTTCTTAAACATTTCGGTTGTTGTAACTAATGACATATCTGATCCTCCTGAATGTGAGATTTGTTTGCTCATGCGGGCCGTTAATACAAGCCCTGCACGTCACATTGTACCACTTAGCTTAAACTAATTAAAGATATCTTTTTAATTTTACGGCTTAAAAAAGCAGTTATCCTTTCAAACTGTCCATGACCTGACATATTCTCTTCATCCTCTCATCTGCAATATGCCATATCCGCTGCCTGGGCCAGTTTATATCGGAGACATAGACCCTGTCTCCTTCGGACAGACTCTCAAGACATTTTTTATATTTTATCGGATCCCTGTATTTTAAAAGTCCCAGATCACATTTTACATATCCGAGTTCAAGGCCGTCACCCTCTATCGGCTGGCCGGTCTTTATATAACTCGTTCTACCGAATCTGTCGGTCTGTTTTACAAATGTGCTTCTCGTCCGCCTGATCGCTTCGCCTTCACCTGGATCTTCAAGGACTATCCTGCCCGTATCAAGATAATATCTCCACAGGGTTTCTCTTATTTTTTCTTCCGAAGTGGGATAATCCAGCCTGTCATGGATTTGACTTACGCTAAAACCCAGTTCGGCCAGATGTCTTATTGCACCTGCACTCGCCACCTCATGGGTCATTCTTCCGAGTGCTTCATTAAACTCATTGCTCATAATCTTTTTTTATGCTGTATAATAATCATTAACTATATAACAAATAACTGTTTATATTATATTGATCATGAGCAAAAAGAAAAACCTTTTATTTGTATATAACCCCCATGCAGGCAAAGCACAGATCAGATCCAACCTTCTGGATATCATAGATATCTTTGTAAAAGCCGGCTATGAGGTAACTGCATATCCCACGCAAAGTCCCGGAGATGCCATAAAAGCCGTTAAAGAACGCCGCCCCGGATACGACATTATAGTCTGCTCGGGCGGAGACGGTACTCTTGACGAAGTTGTGTGTGGCATGATGGAGACCGAAGAAAAACTCCCCGTCGGTTATATACCGGCAGGAAGTACCAATGATTTTGCGAGATCCTTAAATATCTCAAACCGCATGTTGACTGCGGCAAATACCGTTACGGACGGTAATATATTCAGTTGCGATATAGGTTCACTGAATGGGGAATACTATGTCTATGTTGCTGCTTTCGGAATATTTACGGAAGTAACCTATGCTACTCCCCAGAATGTAAAGAATACCCTTGGCCATTCAGCTTATGTACTGGAAGCTCTGCGTTCTTTGCCGACAATAAAATCCTATAAGATGCATATCAAATGGGAAGAAGGCGAATTAGACGGAGACTTTCTCTACGGTATGGTCACTAATTCTATATCCGTAGGCGGTTTTAAGGGAATCACAGGACAAAATGTCTTTCTTGATGACGGATTTCATGAAGTGACACTGATCAAAAACCCCGTCAACCCTTCGGAACTGACCGATATCGTCTTTGCCCTCGCGGACAGAGGACTTGATTCGGAAAATATCATAACCTTTAAGACCAGACATATAACTTTTGAATCCGAAGAACCCGTAAGATGGACCAGAGACGGAGAATTCGGCGGAGAGCATACTTCCGCCGAATTGATAGTTTATCCTTGTGCTGTTGATTTCATGATACCGGATCAGTAAGATCTTCCCCAGTAAACCATATGCTTAGCAGGTTTGCCGCAGCAAACGCATACATCGCTTATCTGCTCCTGTTCAAAAGGCATGCAGCGGCTGGTTACCGCAAGTTCTTCTTTTATACGGTCTTCACAATCCTGGTTTCCGCACCACATAGCCTTAACGAAACCGGACTTTTCACTAAACATCTTCTTAAACTCATCCATATCATTTGCAACATATGTATGTGAGTCCCTGTGTGCTCTTGCTGTTTCAAGCATATCCTTTTGTATCTGTACAAGAAGTTCGCTTACCTTATTTTCAAGATCTGCATCACTTATCTCGATCTTTTCGCCTGTATCTCTTCGTACTATCAGACACTTGCCTGCTGCCATATCCATAGGACCTATCTCAACACGCATAGGTACTCCCCTCATCTCCTGCTCAGAGAACTTCCATCCGGGAGATTTGTCGGTATCGTCTACCTTTACGCGTACATTTCCGAGTGCCGCAAGACGGTCACGCATTTCGTATGCCTTATCAAGCACACCTTCCTTTTTCTGCTGTATGGGGATTATCATTACCTGGACGGGGGCTACAGCCGGCGGAAGTTTAAGTCCTGAATCATCGCCGTGAACCATGATGACCGCACCTATAAGTCTGGTAGTCATACCCCATGAAGTCTGATGTACATATTTAAGTGTATTGTCTTTATCCGTATACTGAACACCGAAAGCCCTGGCAAAACCATCTCCGAAATTGTGACTGGTTCCGGATTGAAGTGCCTTTCCGTCATGCATAAGTGCTTCAACCGTATAAGTTGCAACAGCTCCGGCAAATTTTTCCTTATCTGTCTTACGGCCCTTTATGGCAGGGATAGCAAGGGTTTCTTCAAGGAACTGTGAATAAACATCAAGCATCTGAAGCGTTCTTGCTTCCGCTTCTTCTGCGGTGGCGTGTGCAGTATGACCTTCCTGCCACAAGAACTCACGGCTTCTTAAGAAAGGTCTGGTCTCCTTTTCCCAGCGCACTACGGAACACCACTGGTTGCATACCTGAGGAAGATCTCTGTATGAATGGACCACATTTTTATAATAATCACAGAACAGGGTTTCCGACGTCGGTCTTACGCACAGTCTCTCCTGAAGCGGTTCCAAACCTCCGTGAGTTACCCATGCAACCTCGGGGGCGAATCCCTCTACATGGTCTTTTTCCTTATTAAGAAGACTCTCGGGAATAAACATCGGAAGATATACATTCTGCACTCCCGTTTCCTTAAATCTGCGGTCAAGATCGTTTTGGATCAGTTCCCAGATCGCATATCCGGCAGGTCTTATGACCATACACCCCTTAACGGTCGTATAATCTATGAGTTCCGCCTTCTTAACAACATCGGTATACCACTGTGCAAAATCCTCTTCCATAGAGGTTATCGCTTCTACTAATTTTTTATCAGCCATTGTCTTTCTCTCCTGTACTGAGTTGATCACTATCCGTAATTATATTGATATTCTTCCTTTTTATCAAGCCCGACGCCATTCCAACCGCCATAAACATAAACGGGGTAGACAGTATCTGCATAAAACCTACGATCCCTATGACCATATATGATACGACCGCAAGTATGGTCCCGAATAATACTGCCTGTGCATCCCCGGAAAGTCCGGTATTCTTATCAAGGCTCTTCGATGCCGATACCAGATGTGTTATCTGGAAGCCAAAATAAGCGACAGTTCCCATTATTCCTTCATTTATAAGCATGGACAGTACCTCGTTATGAGAATTGGTCAGGTACAGTTCTCCCATATACCTGTGCAGCTGCGTGAGGATATCCGGCATCGAATAAGCATAATCGCACAGACAATCGCACCCCACACCGAAGAATATCTTAAAGGGAAACATCCTCTTTATCAGTTCTATGGACACCATCCATATACCGCCTCGACCGTTTCCCCAGTCAATGCTCCATGTAAATATCCCTTTTCCACGTACGGGCCATATTCCTCCGGGGATCGATGAATTCAAGATAATGATGATGACAACCGCTGTAATAAGACCTATACCGCCTCCGACAAGAATATATCTTAAATATGAACGGTCTTTTTGCCTGCGTTTATATACCTCTGCCATGACGGCAAAAAAAACTGTGCCGATAATATATGGCATTATCCACTTATCTTCATAGGATATGCTTTTTAAAAGGGCGGAATCATACCACATCCTGTAAGGTCTTAATGCCCCAATAAATCTAACGGCCGGAAGACCTGCAAATATTATGACCTCCATATTGCAAAGATCCGCCATATGATTCGAATCATCCAGCGCCCACAAAAGCGCTGCAAAACTTATTGCAAGCCATACAAGATAACAGGAACTTGCCCCGCAGCATATCCCTGTAACGGAACAAAGCCATACATATGCACCGGACAGGTATTTTAACCATGTCCTTTCGGTTATCATGAATATCCCGCAGCCGATGCTCATCCATATGCTCCAGTATCCGCAGAACCAGTTGATATTCCCGAGCGTTGATATGAAATCCTCTGCCTGTCCGAACATATAAAAAGGATATATCGAAAACCGGTTGATGACTCCCAGTACAAATACTATCGTCGTAACGGTAAATATGACCCCGAACAAAAAATAAATTGCCCTTTTGCTTCCGTTTTTAAACAGATCTGCGCACATCAGACATCCGCCGGACATTAAAAGCTGAACGACAAATCCCATGTGCCATCCATCGTATCCCCAAACGGATGTCCGGGCGAAATCACTGGTAAGAGTAGCTATGAGTCCGGATACGTTAAGAAGGACCAAAAACCATTCCAGGGCCCCGAATCCTGATATTCTCTCAAAAAGCCCCTGCAAACCCGATGTCCTTATCACGTGGATCAAGAGCATGATAAGCCATACCGGAACCGCAATTCCGGCAGTCTTTAGATAAATACGGTACTTTTCTTCGCCCAGGTTATAATATCCTTCAACGAAATAAAAAGAAAGAGCCGCTATGATAAGACAAAGCGTCACAAGCGTCCATGTAAGTCTTATATTTAAATGTGTTATACTTTCTTTGATCTTGATCATATTCATCATCGGAGGACTCTATGAAAAGAATAGCACATATTGAGAACGATATGTCGGACAAGTTCGGTATTCCCAGACAGAGCGGACTGGTTTGTGATGTGATATCAACCATAGTATTTGAGCCAAAATACCGTAATGCAGATGCGGTCAAGGGGCTTGAGGATTTTTCCCATATATGGATCATATGGGAATTTGACACCGATACCGGCAAGACCTCGGAGGAATGGTCTCCAATGGTAAGACCACCGAGGCTTGGCGGAAACACAAGAGTAGGAGTTTTTGCCACAAGATCGCCCAACAGGCCTAATCCTTTAGGTCTCTCTTGTGTAAAGATCACAGAAATAACCTCCTCCGAAAGAGGGCCCCTGATCCGGGTTGCGGGCGCAGATCTTAAAAACGGCACCTCGATCCTCGATATCAAGCCATATCTGCCCTATACGGATTCCCATCCCGAGGCTTCCGGCGGATTTGCCGATGACCATCTTAATGATACCCTTAACGTCATATGGTCAAAGGATATATCTCCATCCCTGCCCGATGACATATATAAAGCCGCAAGTGAGCTGCTTTCGCAGGACCCGCGGCCTTCTTATCAAAACGATCCCGGCAGGATCTATGGAATGAAATATGCCGGTTACGACATACGATTTAAAGTAGATGACAAAACATTAACTGTCACCGAAGTTGAACCAGCTTGAGGGTTCCAAAGAAGGTTTTCCGTATTCTTCCCCGAATGCGGACGTTGAGTTTGCATTTTTGACCGCTTCTTCTACCGATTCATCCTCATATCTTAATATGACACCGGATTTGGGACCAAGCTTTAACTTAAGTTTCCCGGCTTCAACAGGGAATTTCTCACGCTCAGTGCTAAATCCCTCCTTGTCGGTTTTTATCAAAAGCTCCATCCGGCATTCCTTGGGCACTCCAAGATACCAGACCTTAATTTCTCTCACGATCTCATAATCCGCATTATTGATAACGATAAGGCTGTGACCGCCCTTTTCCTGAAATCTTCCGAATGCGAGCAGATTGTAATCCTTATCCACGAATTTCATGGAACCGGTCTTAAACTCCGGATACCATTTATGTATTGATATCAGTCTTTTATGATATTCTATGAGATCGGTATCCTCATGTCCCCAGGGATAAGTCCGCCTGTTATCCGGATCTGTAAATCCGCACAGCCCCGCTTCATCTCCATAATAGATCGTAGGTGCACCGGGCCATGTCATCTGAACCATGACCGCTTCTCTCATTACCGCTTTATCAATTCCTTCGTTTGCCGCCTCAGGACCCAGATTATTGGTTCTTCCGACCTTATGATTGGTCCTTGTCAAAAACCTGGAATGATCATGGTTTGAGAGCTCGTTCATTGCGACAAGAAGCGACGGTTCACTGAAACATGCCATGTTATGGTACATGGATCCCCAGAACGCATCGGCATCTCCTATATAATCCGGTCTGAAATCATCGCTGTGCTTTTGCATTCCGGTCAAAAACCAGGTAAGAGGCTCCATGAATGCATCATAATTCATTACGGAATCCCACTCTCTTCCCTGAAGCCAGGCTTCAGGGGATCCATAATGCTCGGCAAGTATTATGGCATTGGGATTTGCCCTTTTTACAGCTCTTCTGAAATCCCGCCAGAATTTATGGTTAAATTCCGGAGAATGACCCAGATCGGCCGCAACATCAAGTCTCCATCCGTCGGCATTATATGGCGGAGAAACCCACTTTGCCGCAATGCTTAAAACATAATCATAGAGTTCCCTGGAACCTTCGTAGTTAAGTTTAGGAAGCGTATCGTGCCCCCACCAGCCATCGTATTTTCCGTTGTAAGGCCATTTCCCTCCGGCCTGAAAACTGAAGTAATCATGATAAGGGCTGTCTTCGCTTATATGTGCTCCGGGCTCATATCCCGGTGCCTTTTCGTATATTTTTTCGCGGTCCATCCATTTATTAAAAGACCCGCAGTGATTGAACACTCCGTCAAGGATAACCTTGATGCCCCGTTTATGAGCTTCTTCCACGACCTCCGCAAAAAGAGCATTGGAAGCTTCAAGATTTGCCTTATTGGTCACCCTGTCTATGTACCTTGAAGCATTGGCGTTTTCGCAGTCGCCCTCCGAAAGCAGTTCCCCCGAATCATGGACTATCCTTCCAAAATGCGGATCTATATAGTCATAGTCCTGAATATCATACTTATGATTTGAGGGAGAAACAAAAAGAGGATTAAAATAGATCACTTCGATGCCAAGATCCTCAAGATAATCCAGTTTCTCCATGACCCCTTTAAGATCTCCGCCATAAAATTCCCTGACTCCCATGGAATCGGGATATTTATACCAGTCGTCGACCTTTTTTACATGATCGCCGATATAACTGTACTCATCCGATAAGACATCGTTGGACTTATCACCGTTAAAGAAACGATCGACATATATCTGGTACATTACGGCACCTTTAGCCCACGAAGGAGTCCTGAATCCCGGTATCAGTTTGAAGTGATACTGAGGATCTATATTCCTGGAAAGTCCGCGGATATCATAATAGCATATGATCTTACCGCTGTGGATCTCGAAATAATATGTGATCTTCTCGTTTTCTAACTGGATCTCTTCGACGTAATAGTCAAAATCATCGGTCTGGGACTCACGGTACATAAGATACCGTTCTTCACCGACTATAAGAAAAACATTATCGACATTGTTGTGAGCTGTTCTGAATCTGATCGCAACCTGACCGTAAGGACTGGGCTCTGCAGGAATAACATAATCGGAAGTGGCGTCTGAGAACAGTGCTCCCTTTTTTAGTACAGGACGCATTCCCGCTATATATGCCTGGTTTGCCGCTGCTTTATTTAAGAAATTATAATCCATACAAAATCTGCCTTAAGAAAGAGCTCTCATATCTATATCTAGTGTTCAGTGTTTATTTTATCGCAAACAGGTAAAAAGGACAACTACAAGTAGCTGTCCTTTTTAGAGAAGGTATTTCTTTCTTATGGGGTATAGCAAAAACTAAATGTATTGGGGGGTTACGCTTATTATAATACCCCGAGGTATTCCCCGCTACAATGCCAACTTTCGACAAATATAATAATCGAGTTGGTCAGTTTTTATGCATTTTTCACAAATAATGCCTCAAACTCTTCTCTCGTGATCTTTTCCTTCTGGAGTAAGAGTTCCGAAGAAGCATGAAGTACATCCATATTCTCTAATATGATCGCCTTAGCCTTAGCATAACAGTCATCAATTATAAATTTGACCTCTTCATCTATCTTGCCCTGCATCTCCTCGGAGTACTTCTTTGCATGAGCCAGGTCACGTCCGATAAATACCTCATCATCATCGTCGTCGTAATTTATAACGCCGATATTCTCTGACATACCGTATCTTGTAACCATCCGGCGTGCCATTGCAGTCGCTTTTTTGATATCGCTGGAGGCTCCTGTAGTAATATCCTTAAATATGATCTCTTCGGCAATACGTCCACCCAGTGAAACCATGATCTCCTGAAGCATCTTGCTCTTGGTCATGAACATCTCATCTTTTTCAGGTAAAGGCATTGTATAGCCTGCTGCCCCGAGACCCGTAGGGATTATGGATATAGTATATACGGGACCTACATCCGGAAGCAGATGGAAAAGTATCGCATGTCCTGTCTCGTGATATGCCGTGATCTTCTTTTCCTTGTCCGAAATGATGCGGCTCTTCTTCTCGGTTCCTATACCGACTTTGATAAAGGAACTGGTTATATCTTCCTGAGTAAGATAAGCCCTGTTTTCCTTGGCAGCGAGTATAGCAGCTTCATTCATCAGGTTTTCAAGATCTGCTCCGGTAAAGCCGGCCGTGGTCTGTGCCACATGCTCCAGATTTACTTCATCGGAAAGCGGCTTATTTCTTGCATGAATCTTAAGGATATCTTCACGACCTGCAACATCGGGATTTGCCACCGTGATCTTACGGTCAAAGCGCCCCGGTCTTAAGATCGCAGGATCTAATATGTCCACACGGTTCGTCGCAGCAAGGACTATTATTCCCTCATTTACTCCGAATCCATCCATTTCTACGAGCAGCTGGTTTAAGGTCTGTTCTCTTTCGTCATGGCCTCCGCCGAGACCTGTACCTCTTCTCCTTGCCACGGCGTCTATTTCATCTATAAATATGATACAAGGGCAGTTCTTCTTAGCTTCATCAAACATATCTCGGACTCTGGAAGCGCCGACGCCGACAAACATCTCAACAAAATCGGAACCTGATATCGAGAAGAACGGAACTCCCGCTTCTCCTGCTATAGCCTTTGCAAGCAGGGTCTTACCGGTACCCGGAGCACCTTCCAGCAAGATTCCTTTGGGGATCCTTGCTCCCACCTTGGTATATTTTGACGGATTTTTTAAGAAATCAACTATCTCCGTAAGATCTTCTTTTTCTTCTTTAAGGCCTGCAACATCATTGAATGTGATCGGCTTGTCTCCGGTATCAAGCTTTGCACGGCTCTTGCCAAAGTTCATCATCCGTCCGCCGCCTGCTCCGGCACTCTGTCCGGTCAGTATCACAAAAAAGAATACACATACGATCACAGCTATCAGAACCGGCAGTACACTGGTCAAAAACCAGCTTTCCTGCTCTACCTGTCTTACCTGGGGATCGATATCATACTCTTCTCTTAACGTATTCTCAACTTCATTTATGTCAGCGGCATAAACAGTCTTGATATCCCCGGATTTAAGTTCTACCGTAACTTCACCGGTCGGTGTTTCCCTGTACGGGGTGATCGTTACGGATATTACATTCCCGGCCTCGATATCCTTAAACATCTTCCCCTGAGTATAAGAAATATCCAGATTATTACGGTTTCCTATCCATGCCGTCAGTATGAGTAACCCGAGAATTACCGCAAAATATACGATAAAACCGGTGTTTCTTGGTTTTTCCTGTTTCATCGGTTTCCTCCGCCCAAAAGCGTTTTAATCAAATCTTACTACTCCTATATACGGAAGATTACGATATCTCTGATCATAATCAAGACCGTATCCCACTACAAATTCATCGGGAATCTGAAATCCCGTATAATCAACATTGACTTCTACAACTCTTCTTTCCGGTTTATCCAAAAGAGTACAAAGCTTCACACTGGCAGGTCCGCGATCTCTTAACATATCAAGCAGATAACTTAAAGTACGTCCGGAATCCACGATGTCTTCAACGACCAGAACATCCTTGCCCTCGAGAGGCTCATCAAGGTCTTTCACGATGCGGACAACTCCGCTTGACTTGGTACTTCCGCCATAACTGGATACACTCATGAAATCCAGAGACACCGGCACGGTTATCCTTTTTGCAAGTTCGGTCATAAAGAAACTTCCACCCTTTAAGACACATATAAGATGTACCGTTTTGCCCTGATAATCACGGCTTATCTGTTCTCCGATCTCACGGATACGGTTATCAACTTCTTCCTCTGTGAGCATGATCTCAACTCGTTCTGCCATTATCTACCTCCAGTTTGAGCTCCAATATCAACTTTGTTGACTCATCTATACGATATGCATATGAATCTCTGTATCCGATCAGCCATATAACATTGTTTCCATCTGCAATAAGAGGGATCTCACCTCTTATACGATTTGGGATCTTGACCTCTATCATATACCTGGACAATGCTTTTTTATGTCCTGCCGGATCGATAATTATTTGATCCTCCGTTTCCCTGAAACGCAGAGTAAATAACTTATTTATTTTATCATAATCAAATAGTTTCGTATATGAGTTATGTACAAGGACTATATCGTCCATAGATACTTTATCGGCCTTAAAAAGGGATATCTTTAACCTGCTTCCGCTGCCTGTATCTATACTTACAGGCGGCCCGTCTGCCTTTAGATCCCTTATATCTATCTCTACGCACAGTTCCTCTCCCTGCACTGCTTCAGGAACCTGCCCTGCTTTTTCATTCGGCCCGCTTCCCGGAACTATTCGCAAAAGATCATATTCCTTATACACTCTGATCCCGTAGGGTAGATCGGCTCTAGCTCCGTTCTCTTTAAATACAAGGCGGTCAGCACTTTCCAGATGCTCTCTGCTTATGTCTTTTAAGTGCGGTGACATCTTAAATATGATACGCCTTAATATTCCCATGCGCAGAACTTTACTAAGTGATACATACTCATCGCATTTTACCGTATATATCCCGGAATCCTCATCAGCTTTGACTATACGTTCATATACATCTACGGTCTGATCGTCTATATACTCATAAATCTCATATATATCGTCCGCAAGACTGTTCATATGACGAACACTGCCTTCATTTACCGAAAGTGCTTCGGGGATTATATGATGCCGTATACGGTTTCTTGCATAATCGTCTTCCAGATTAGTACGGTCGGTGACGTAAACTATGTTATTTTCCTTAAGATAGCCTTCTATCTCATCTCTTCCAAGACACATAATGGGGCGGATAAACATATCTCTTACCGGACGTATTCCGGTCAGTCCCAAAATCCCGCTTCCTCTGAACATATTAAAAAGCATGGTCTCCGCCCGGTCCTGCTCGTTATGTGCAAGCGCAATATGATCATAGCCTTCTGCAGAAGCTGTCTCACATATCAGTTCATACCTTCTTATCCTTGCAGCCTCTTCGGATTTTCCGCACGTTCCGGACTCTATCTTTCTTATATATACAGGCAAACCGTTACTTTTACTAAAATTGTATACATATTCGGCCTCAGCCGCCGCTTCGGTTCTGAATCCATGATCCACGCTTATCACCCCAAGCTTATTCCCATGATCTTTTGCATACCTTATAAGAAGGCATAGCATACACATAGAGTCGGCTCCGCCGCTTACGGCCGCCAGAATACTCTCGCCTTCTTTAAGCATCTTATGCCCGGTTATGTAATTTACCATAAGGGAATATATATCAGACATAGGGTAATTGTATCACAGAATCCATAAAAACAATAAACCGAAGCGAATGCTCCGGTTTAATTTTCCTGTTTAAATATTATCTCACCTTCATATACAAGTCCGAGTTTGCTTTTGGCGATATCCTCGATGTATTTCATGGTCTTGGTATATTTCTCGTACTCGACCAGTTCCTCGGCCCGTTTCTCTTCTTCCTCGATCTGAGCCGTAAGCTGCGCCTCTCTAGCTTCGTATTCCGTAACCTTTTTGCTCAGGTCAGCACACTTAACCGCTACGACTATGGTTATCATAAGTACGACGGCAGTTATCAGCATCATTGAAAATCTGTTATTGGGTTTTCTGCGGTGTGCAGCCTGGCGAGTCGCCATTTGGAAAAATCCTCCCCCACAATGTTTACATAAAAACATTTTATTATGTAACTATGTAAACCGTCAAGAGAAATGTACTTTTTTTTATACATATTTGTAAAGATCGGCTGCTTCTTCCTTTTTTACCGTTTCAGATATGTTTAAAACCTCGACTTTAACGTCTCTGTTTCCGAACTGGATCGTAATTATGTCTCCCACCTTAACATTCGCGGAGGCTTTGGCCGGTTTGTCGTTTATAAATACACGACCTGCATCACAGGCCTCATTTGCCACGGTCCTGCGCTTGATCAGTCTGGATACCTTAAGATATTTGTCTAATCTCATCTTTCACTCCATGCTCTGCCGATAAACAGAGAAACAAAAAGAGCCCGTGCAAGCACGGGCTCCACTGAACAAAATTAAAATGATCAGCCGTTAACAAGATCCTTAAGAGCCTTACCAGCTTTGAACTTAGGTGCCTTAGAAGCTTTGATCTTCATTGTAGCGCCAGTCTGAGGATTTCTACCCTCTCTAGCTGCTCTCTTAGTAACTTCAAATGTACCGAAACCAACAAGCTGAACCTTGTCGCCCTTCTTAAGTGCTTTGCTAACTACGTCAGTAAAAGCCTTAACTGCTGCTTCTGAATCTTTCTTGGAAAGACCTGCCTGCTTAGCGATTGCATCAACTAATTCTGTTTTGTTCATTATGAACTCCTCCTACATCTAAATTTAACGTTCTGGCAAATGACCTTAATCAAATGCCTATATTATATATAATATTTTGAACCGCCATTGTCAAGGAAAAAAACGTCAAAAATGCCGTAAAATCAACGTTTTTCGGAGTTATGTCTACCATTTTTTATGGTTTTACGTCTCATCATCATCAGGTACGTTTCCGGAAGTCGATGAATCGGTTGAACTCCCCGTTGTTGTACCTGTCGTGCTGCTGTCTGTTGTTGTACTCGTCGATCCGCTGTCCGTGCCTGTACTTGTTCCCGAACTTGTCGATGTTGAATCCGACGTTGTCTCTGACGAAGCAGAGTCCGAAGTACTGCTCGTCGTGCTGCTGTCGGTTGTTGTACTTGTCGTACTGCTGTCCGTGCCTGTACTCGTTCCTGAACTTGTCGATGTCGTATCAGTCGTAGTGCTTGATGTGCCCGAACTCGAAGATGAAGTACTTGAAGTCGAGGTCGTAGTGCTTGATGTATCGGAACTTGAAGATGATGTACTTTCCTTCTCAAGCGCAGAGAAAGAAATACTCATATCCTCTCCGTCATCATACAGATATATGGTATAACTCCTGGTCACATAACCTGATTTTTTGAGTATTATCGTATGGGATCCGGCCTGCTTCTTAAAGCTCATCGGAGTAAGACCTGCATATACACCGTCTACATATACCTCTACCTCTTCGGGGTAGTAGATATAAACACGGTTATACTTACTTGTAACAACTGTGCTCTTATTTGAGCTGGATGAGTTCGAACTGGACGAATTGGAGCTCGACGAGTTGGCGCTTGCCTTATTTCCGCTTACAGAACTGTTGGACGAACTGCTGTTACCCGACCCTGTAAGATTATATGAAAGGGACGAATTGCCGCTTGTATAGCTGACGGTTTCATCAAGATTTATCGTTATTTCAGCAAGTTCCGTACCGACATTTACATATCGCCTTAAAGTATCATATCCCGAAGCGGATACTTCTATCTCATGAACGCCGTACTGCGCCTTAACTATGCCGGTTGTGTCCTTGATCTCTCCGTCCATTGAGAGAACCGCGGTATCCGGAGTTATATGGAAGATAATACTTCCTATCGTTTCAATAGGTGCCGTCACACCGCTGCAGTCAAGCACAACTTCCTGATTACGCTCTACATTTATTTCCTGGGTAACGCTGCTGTTATCGTTATACATCCGCACGGAGTAATTTCCTTCAGGTACGGTAAGGAGCATTCCAGGTTCGGATATCTTGGTTATAAGAGTCTCACCTACTTCAACCCATCCGCCTATGAGTGCCTCGTCCTGAGTAAGCCGTACATACCCGTGCCCGCTGTTTATCTTGATGGAAAAAATATCTGAGCCTATACCGGATACGGTTATCGTATCTCCGTCAACTATGTTCATAAGGTCGGTCTGTTTTCCGTCGGAAAAAACCTGTACGCCCTTGGTTAGTGCGTATGTCCTGTCCCCTATGGTCGCAGTCGAATTAATACCTCCAAGATCATATCTGGTTACTTCTTCATACGTCCATGCGTCAGGTGATACCTGTATATTTACCAGCTGTTTATTTGCCTTATAAAAGTTAACATTGACTATGGTACCTTCAGTCATCTGTTCCATGGACATCGTAGTCCCGTACTTATCCGAAGCGTATGTGGTCCCGTCAAAGTTTAAGGTATATGATTTTGCGGCGATCGTATTATACAAAGTTACGGTATGTGCTTCATGATCCACACTTTTAAGTATGGCAGTATCAGCAGAATCATAAGTTCCTACAGGGAGATAATTGTACGTGGTATATACGACCGCTTCGGAAGATGAGGAGGCCTGTGCCGGAGTTACCGTCGTATCCCCGGAAGATATTACGGACTGAAGATCCGTTCCTTCATCCGTGGATATTTCCTCAGCCTGACCGATATTAAATGCTTCGGGAGTACATCCTGTAAGCGCAAACATGATAAATGCCGCAAGTGATACGCTCCCTGCCAGCCTTACGGATCCGTTTATTATTTTTCTTACGAATTCTCTTTTCTTCATATAATAAATAATCAAAAAATCTTTATCCCATGAAACTCACTGCTGCTTCGCAGGATCATATACAAACAACTTCATAAGTGTTTCTTTGGTATTGTCTTCCGGATAATCCAGAACATGATCTAACATCGCCTTAAGTATACCACCTATTTCCGGTCCCGTCTTTATGCCCGCATCTATAATATCCCTGCCTGTCACTGCCAGATCCTTTATCTGTACGGCTTCATTATCCTTTTTTATCTCAAGATAAAGTTTCTCTATCTCATCAAGTTTTGATAACTTTTCTTCCCGTTTGTAATCGCTCTGACCGGCTATGTCGGCTCTTTTTACCTCTATCATCATCGGAAAAAGATCATATCCGATCCTGTTCATGGCACGCCTTACACTTCTTTTATCGGCTTCAAAACGCCAATCGTGATATTCAACCAGTACTTTTACCGAATCTATGAGTGCATTGTCGGCATGCAGCCGTCTGAGTATTGTTCCGGACATTTTTGCTCCGAGTCCCGCATGCCCCTTATTATGTATTATTCCATCCTCATCAACTGTCATAACCTCGGGCTTGGCTATATCATGCATCAGCATGGTAAACCTGAGCACCCGGTCAGGTCTTATCGCATCCATCGTATGCAGGATATGCTCGCCCACATCGTAGCAGTGGTGACTTATATTTTGCGGAGAAGTCATACACTTATCAAATTCCGGGATAAACTGTGCAGTAAGCCCCATTTCATAGCAGTCTTTTAGCATCATCGGGTGATCGGAGCATATGAGTTTGGTAAGTTCCGTCAAAATTCTCTCAACGCTAACCTTTTTAAGATTAGGTGCCAGCTTAGATGCAGCGCTTCGGGTATCAGGATCTATTTCAAATCCAAGCTGCGCCGCAAAACGAACGGCTCTCATCATCCTTAGGGCATCCTCGGAGAATCGTTCCGTCGGATCACCTACACACCTGATGATACCCTTATTTAAGTCACCTATACCGTCAAACTCATCGATAAGGCCGGAAGAATCATTATATGCAAGTGCATTTATCGTAAAGTCCCTGCGTTTAAGGTCTTCCTTAAGATCACTTGTAAAAGATACCTCTTTGGGATGCCTTGCATCTTCGTATATCCCATCTATGCGATAGGTGGTTACCTCGTATCCGTTACCGTTCATAAGTACAGTCACGGTCCCATGCTGTATCCCTGTATCTACCGTCTTTTTAAATAAACTCTTGATCTCACCGGGTTTGGCTGATGTAGTGATATCCCAGTCATCAGGTGTTCTTCCGAGTATCACATCCCGCACACACCCGCCCACGGCATAGGCTTCAAACCCTGCCGCTTCAAGAATTGATATGATCGTACTAACGTCTTTCGGTAAGTTTATCTTTATCATCCGGTCTATTTTAACATAAATTCCCTTTTCTTATATTATCTTTGATTATCTCATCTGTCAGTTCATACAACTTTTCAGAGCCTTCCCTGGTCTTAGACTGCCTTCCGTATACCTTTTCAGCAGTCACTCCGTGTTCCTTCCAGTCTCCTCCGTTATTGCTGTTATTTAGTATAAGCGGCTGAAGATTATCCATGGAATGGGCATATTTTGATTCCGGTGTCTCATAGTTTTCAAACTCATCAAACAGTTTTATGAATTCCTCTTTCTGATCGGTGGGCAAAAGAGAAAATATCCTCTCCTTAGCGGCATCTTCCCTTGCTTTTTGCGTCTTTAGCCCTTCATCGTCATATGCGTAGGTATCTCCGGCATCTATCTCGACGATATCATGTATCAGGCACATGAGCATAACCCTGGCAATATCTACTTCCTCGTTTGCATATTCCCTTAGCACATATGCCATTATAGCCATGTGCCACGCATGCTCCGCATCATTTTCATTTCTTCCGTGTCCGCTTAAATGGGTCTGCCTGAATATGTTTTTTTCCTTATCTATCTCAAGAGCAAATTCTATCTGCCGGGTCAGTCTGTCTTTTTCCACCTAAATATCCTCCTGTTCGGCAAAATAATGTTCTTTTGCATAAGCAAACATCTCATTAAACTTCTTTATTGCTTCTTTGCTTACGGGATTTTTGGGTTCGTTCATGTCAAAAGCATGATACATTCCCTCATATACATCAACTTTGGCCTCTACTCCTGCAGCCTTAAGATCCTCTATAAACTTCAAAGTTTCACAATAAAAAGGCTCTGCTGTACAGACAAATGTATACGCAGGCGGAAGATTTGAATAATCTGTCTGCCTGGCCGGAGCAGCATACGGTGATACCTCCTTCTTAGCATCCTTTCTTAAGTATACAGCCCACGCCTGATGATTCCTTCGTGTATTCCATACCCTGGCATGATTATCCGCGGAACTGTCTGTATCAAAATTGTCTATCATCGGATAAAGCGGCATCTGGAAAGCGATCTTTACTTCTCCCTTATCTCTTGCAAGCATTGAAATCGCTGCAGCCAATCCACCTCCCGCACTTTCTCCGCCAACCATTATCTGATCAGGATTTATTCCAAGCTCCTTTGCATGATCCTTAATGTACAAAAGTGTGGCATAACACTCATATAAAGCCGTCGGATATGGATGGAAAAGAGAAAGATGATAGCCCGGAGCAATCACCACAGCTCCATGATTTCTTACAAGATCCGCAGCCCGTCCGATATATGCCATCTCCTTCATACCTGTCATATATCCTCCGCCATGCATCCACATGACTCCGACTGCATTCTCAGATTCTCTTACAGGCTCCAATATCAGCAGTGGTATTGAGCCTCCGTTTACTTTGATCCTGATCCGCTTACTGCGTATCCCTTTTGTACTTAAACTATACATACCCTTTGTCCTTACCGTATTTTCATCTTTCTTCTAACGTTCTGACCTGATTATTGAATAATGCGCCATATCTGCAATTCCTTGATTATTTCGCCCGCTTTGCCGTAATATCCATTACCCCAATATCATTCCCTTCCTGCAATAATCTTCTATATCAATGATCTTTACCTCTGTATGCTAATACAATTATAATTTCTCTAAAAGCAGATTAGTAGGGCGTCCTCATATATTTTCTATAAAAACCGGATGAAAATAAAAAACAAGAACCTTCAAACCTGAAAGTCCTTGTAAATACTGAATCGGGGTGACGGGATTCGAACCCACGACCTCTACGTCCCGAACGTAGCGCTCTACCAAACTGAGCCACACCCCGATATTATATTGTACTTTTTCTTATATTCTGTGCTGTATCCCGATATTTCCAGCAAAAGTTACATTATCACAATTAAAGCGCATCTGTCAATACAGATGCGCCTTGACAGCACCTTGGGGATCACCAGTCGGAATCCCAGTCCGTTCCGCCGGAATCCCAGCTTGAACCTGAATCCCAATCCCAGTCTGAATCGGAGTCAGAGTCAGATGAAGAATGAGTTTCCTCATAATAAGAAGTATCATCCCAGTCGGTCGCATTCATATCCGTGGTCCAGTTCTCTGACATATAATAGTCATCATAGGACTCTGTTATGGTTGAAACTCCGGGATCGGAATAATTGGTCGTAAACCAGTCATCGTAATCGGTATCATAATAATACCAGTTATCTTCATAATTGTAGTAGACGGTATTGTTGTAGTTATAATATCCGTCATGCTGATGCGAAAGTGCGGATAATGCAATAGAACCTCCAAGTACAGCCGCAAAGATCGCCAGTGAGATCTTATCGGTTGCCAAACCTCTTGAAGAACGGGAACTGCCGCCTTTTTGTTTGTTTTTCTGATTGGCTTTCTGGTGAACGATCTCGTCTTTTAATTTCTGATAGAGTTCGTTAACCGCATATTCTTCATCATCGCCCTGATATCTGATCGCACGTGATCCGTCTCCTTTATTCTTATATACTATGAACTGATCATTTCTGGGATCCTTATAGATACCGAAAGCCTGAGGTCCCTGATGATCCTCTCCTATGAAAAACCTGGTGGTCTCATACGGCGGAAGGTTTCTGTCAGCATACCACTGCTTTAATTCCTCAATAGTCTTTGGCGCTCCTTTTACCTGCTTATGTGCAGGATTCGGGGCTTCGCAATATGGGCACTGCGGCAGGGTATCTTCATATGTGTTGTCGCAATAATCGCATTTAATCTTCATGTTTCACCTCATAATCTGCGGCTGTAATTACATACACGTTACTTGTTTTTATGAGCCATCATGTATCCTATGGTACCGGGAGCAAACTCCTCTTTTGACGGCGAAGTATTATTCTTCTTATAGGGTGCTTTATCTTTTTTTCCGCCGGACCTGCCTTGCGCAGGTGTTTCACTCTTCTTAGGAGCCGGCTGTTTCTTAGTATCTCCATCACGCATTGTGAGTGAGATACGGCCCTTTTTCTCGTCAACTTCAAGTACCGTTACTTCTACTATATCACCAACGGAAACTACTTCAAGGGGGTGTTTTATATATCTGTCCGTCATCTGGGATATATGTACAAGGCCGTCCTGATGAACTCCTATATCGACAAACGCCCCAAAATCTATGACATTTCTTACAGTTCCTTTAAGTTTCATCCCCGGTTTTAAGTCCTTCATATCAAGGACGTCTGATCTGAGCACCGGCTTGGGCATATCTTCTCTGGGGTCCCTTGCGGGTTTTTTAAGTTCCTGCAATATATCACTTAATGTTATCTCACCGCATCCCAATTCATTCGCCAGTGCTGCACGGTCCGTTATGGTCTTTTCAAAATCGCTTATGGCCTTGTCATCCCTGATACCGCAGCCTATACGCTTAAGCAGGGCTTCAGCCGTCTTATATGACTCGGGGTGCACGCTGGTCGCATCAAGAGGTTCATCTCCGTCCGATATTCTGCAAAATCCGGCGCACTGCTCGTATGCCTTGGGTCCAAGCTTTGCTACCTTAAGAAGTTCGGATCTTTTCTTAAATCTTCCGTGTGCTTCCCTGTGCTCGACTATATTCTTGGAAAGAGTGGCGCTGATTCCCGAAATATGTGATAAGAGTGCCGCTGATGCGGTATTTAAGTCCACTCCGACCTTGTTTACACAGTCTTCAACTACTCCGTCAAGTGCCGATGTCAGTTTCTTCTGGTTCATATCATGCTGATACTGCCCGACTCCTATAGACTTGGGATCTATCTTGACCAGTTCGGCAAGCGGATCCTGAACTCTTCTTGCTATGGACACCGCACTTCTTTGCCCCACGTCGAACTCGGGAAATTCCTCGGATGCAAGTACACTTGCCGAATAAACACTCGCTCCGGCTTCATTGGTTATAACATACTGTGTATGTGCTTCCGGGATCTCTTTTATCAGCTCGGCTACTATCTGCTCCGACTCTCTGGATGCTGTACCGTTTCCTATCGATATGAGAGACACATGATATTTGCCTATCATATCCTTTAATATCTTCTTTGATTCCTCTATCTTGTTATGAGGCTCAGTAGGATATATGACCTTGGTATCGAGCACTTTACCGGTCTCATCGACTATGGCAAGTTTGCATCCTGTACGGAATGCCGGGTCCCAGCCAAGGACTGTGGCTCCTGCGATAGGCGGCTGCATAAGAAGCTGCTCAAGGTTTTTCTCAAATACCTCTATTGCTCCGTCTTCTGCTTTTTCCTTAAGTTCGGAACGTATCTCTCTTTCTATGGAAGGCTTGATAAGCCTGTTGTACGCATCTTCCGCTGCACCCTGTATGATCGGAGTGGTATAAGGATTCTCCCTGATGATCAGTTTTCCGTTTAAATATCCGAGTATACGCTCTTCCGGTATGCTTATACTTACATTTAAGATATCTTCGGCTTCCCCACGATTTAGGGCGAGCACCCTGTGACCCGCAACTTTTTTTACAGGCTCCTGATAATCATAGTAATTGGTATATACTGATTCTGCCTCGGAATCTTTTGCCTTGGAAACTATGAATCCCTCCGCTCCTGTCATTTCCCGGATATATGCTCTGTAGGAAGCATCGTCCGATATCCTTTCTGCTATTATATCCGATGCCCCGGCTATTGCCGCTTCCACATCGGTAACCTCCTTTTCGGCAGCTTTTACGGCATCTTCCTTACTGTCAGATTCAGGTTTTATCTTACCCGTAACATATTTTGCCGCTTCTTCCGTAACCGGTTTGTCCGTATCCTGCGCCATGATAAAATCAGCAAGCGGTTCAAGTCCCCTCTTCTTTGCCATATCGGCGCGTGTCTTTTTCTTTTGCTTATAAGGTCTGTAGAGATCCTCCACGGTAACAAGCTTTTCGGCTGCAAGTATGCTTTCTTTTAACTCATCGGTCAGCTTACCTTGCTCATCGATAAGAGCGATAACTTCTTCCTTACGTTTCTCAAGCCCTCTTAAATATTCAAGCCGTTCCCCGAGCTTACGAAGCTGCGTATCATCAAGGCTTCCGGTTGCTTCCTTACGGTAACGGGATATAAAGGGGATCGTATTTCCCTCATCTATGAGCTTTATTGCGGCTTCTGTCTGCCATTTTGCACATCCTATTTCTTTGGAGATGATCTCATTTATATTAAGCATGTTTTAAATCCTTCCGATCTTCTTTATCATATTTTTGTAAAAATCCACACACCCCGGGAGGCAGTTATATTCAATGTTTTCGTTTAATCCATGCATGCCCGCCATCTGTTCGGGTCCGTATATGACAGGAGCAAACCTGACAACATTGTCACATATTTCCTGATAAAACTTGGCATCTGTCGCACCCGTCATAACATAAGGGCTTGCGGGGAGTCCCGGAAAAGTCTCATCTATGACTTCCAAAACGGTTTTAAATGCTTCTCCGTGTATATCTGTTGCCTTAGAATAGTCTCCTGCATGCATCACTTCCATATCAAGTTCGTATTTGTCGGCAAGCTTCTTAACTATACTAAGACTCTCATCCATTCCCTGATGTGGGATAAAGCGCATATTTGCTCCGAGCGTTGCTTCCTGGGGCATCACATTATATGCACCTGAACCCGACTGCATCGTAAAGGCGATCGTAGTCTGTAACATCGCACCCGCCTGGGCGGATATCATCGGCATTACCTTAAGAAGAATGGGCTTAAACAGCCACATATTACCGAATACAAGTTTAAGAGGAAAAGAAGCATAAGGAGAAAGTGCTTCAAACATAGACTGAACTTCGGGTAACATATGCCTCTTAAATGGATTATGCGTCTCTATATCATTGGTAAAAGCCGCAAGTCTCGCGATAGGTGAGCCCTTTTTAGGTGCCGATGCATGTCCTCCGTTACTTTTTGCGGTAAACTTAACATCTGCCTTCCCCTTTTCAAAGACTCCGACCATAGCGAAGTTTCCGTGTATTCCTCCGACGGGATCGGTTATTATACCACCGCCTTCGTCACATACAAGATAGGGCTTTACACCTCGTCTCTTAAGTTCCGCTACCAGCTTAGGACACCCGTCACCTGCCCATTCTTCGGTACATGAAGATGACAGATATATATCCTGTACAGGTGCATACCCTTCTTCAAGCAGTTCTTCAACTGCCTGGAAAAAGCCCATGACCGAACACTTCGTATCGGAAGCGCCTCTTCCCCAGACCTTTCCGTCTGCGATATCACCGGAAAAAGGATCATGTATCCACTCTCCCTCAGCAGGGACCACATCCTGATGGCTCATGAGAACGAGTGGTTTATCATGCTTTGTTCCTTCCCAGAAAAAGAGCAGATTTCCGTCTATATCGGTCTTCTGAAGATGCTCATGCACCTTGGGAAAAAGTTTTTTTAAATCTTCATGAAATCCTTCATATTTCTGAAGATCGACCACACTGTCGTAAGAAGTGGTATCATACTTTACCATTTTTGAAAGTTTATCCGCATATTTTAGTGCTCTTTCATCTTCCGGTGGAGCCTTATACTCAGACGTTTTGCCCGGAGTGAGCAGCGTTTTTATAAGTGCGGCTGCAAGCAGGATAAGTATGAGTGCCAAAATCCCCAATATGCAAAATAACAGATATTTTAAGATCATAACGAGCCCTTCTTTTTATAAATTAAATATGCAAGTCCTATAGTAAGAGCACCGCTTGGTATGATCATTATGCTCGTCTGGCTGATGAGTGAGGGAACAAACACAAAAAGCAGACTCATTATTGCAAGCGGTATCATCGCAAGGCGTATGTTTTTTCTGAAATACTGATATGCCATGGCTCCAAAGAGTGCAGGAACGACATTGGCAAATGCGGGCTGAAGCGCTTCACTCTGAAGTATGGGCTGAAGCGGTACTAACATCAAAACTCCGAGTGCCAGAACAACTATGGTAGTCAGACTCGAGGCTGCAATGGACAGCGTTGAGATTATCTCATTTTCAGGGGTTCCGGATTTGGTCTGTGCTATCTCCCTTGCATTCATCGCACAGGGAATCTTCATATTTATCAGATTTCCTGTAATAAACGCAAGATATCCTCCGCCGGACCCAAGCATCGGGGTATAGACCAGAAACTCTACCACACTCGATATCGTCCAGATAAGACCCACGGAGATAAAACCCATGGCTACAGCGCTCAGATTTGGGGCGGCACCAAGTATACTTCCTATAAGAAAAGGGGCACCGACTAACATTATCAGAGTTGCGGCACTCACTATACGTCCTATTACATGCGTATTTTTACTGTATTTTTCCAGATATTTGTTTTCTTTATCTTCCATGTCCGGGCCTCCTATAAGATTATCGCCGTAAGCATACCGATCAGCATACTTCCCGCTATTGAGAAGCTTTCAAGCCATACCATCTGCTTTTTCTCGGACAGATAGATAAACAGTGACATCACAAGTCCCGAAACCAGGGCAACTATTATCGGAGTCAGGTCTCCCTTAAAGGTAAACAAACCTTCTCCCGACACGAAACCTCCTATATAACTTCCGATATACGCACTTACAAGACCTATGAACATCGCAACCATTGCGACGTCCCCAAATCCCTGCTTTTTGCCTGAGTTTTCATCTGTGCCTTCAGAAACTTCAGGCGAATCATTCTCCGTCTTCTTACCGGAAAGTTTCTTAAGATAAGCCTTATTAAAGAAAAACGAAAGGATCATGCCCCACATGATACATATGCTCATAAGCAGAGCTATCGTAGAAAACGCCTCGGGAGTCATTTCCGCCGCGCTTAAAGATGTAAGTCCCACCTGTTCTGCCGCAGCCTGGGCAACCTGGGTCTCATAATGAAGCGCACCTATAACGGAAAGTCTAAGCCACGGCCAGGGTGTCCCCAAACTTCCCGACAATGCTATGACACCTAATAATATCCCCACACTCGGAAGTATGGAAAATGTAACACTTGATGTGATCGTTCTCTTAAGCTTTGCCTTATCCATGCCTATTGCAATACCTGCTTTGTATGCACGGACCAGAAAGATCACGCACACGATGGCAACAAAAAGGATAATGATGCCGCAGATCAGATAAAGCGGAGCGCTGTTTAATTGTGAAAGCATGAGTGCCTCCCCTTTCCCGGTAATAAACCCATATTTATTCTAAATCATCACAGGAGTGACTGTAATGATTCAAGTCCCGATAAAGCATCCTTGATATCCTTGTTATCAAGCAGTTTCCCGAGAATTCCGCCTATTTCGTTCGAATCGTCTTTTTTTAGAAGCTCCATAACAGCCTTCTTGGTATCCGCATCGGCTTTTCTGTATAAAGTAACGAGTTTCTTTTCGGTAGCGTTTACCTTAATAGAAGTACCGGATGAAGAATCGCTTTTGGAAGAGGTCTTCTTAGAACTGCCGGTCTTTGAAGATGAGGTTTTTGAAGATGACGTCTTCTTTGATGAAGACTCTGTTTTTGCACCTGCTGCCGGTTTTCCCTTAGGCTGTGGAGCATCAAGCAAGGATTTCTGGGTAACTCCGGTCGCCTTGGCTATTTCCTTTAACTGCGCCTGAGTAAGGGTAACTTCGCTCCTCTCAGCCTTGCTGATATCGGCTGCGGATAAGCCTTTTACCTTTTTAGCAAGCTGCTCCTGTGTAAGTCCCGCCGCTGTTCTGGCTTCCTTGATCAGTTGTCCTACTTTTTTTGCTGCCATAATGACACCCCTTTCATGAATCTGTTTATTTTATATATTCTGCCTCTATTTCTTTGGCTCTTCGGTTTAAAAGCCTGTTTGCCGGTACATATATACCGTGCTTCTTTGCCAGTCTCATAAGAGTTCCCGAAAAAGCATCCACTTCACATGGTTTCTTATTTATCCTGTCCTGTGCCATGGAAGGCATCTGATCGGGATTTAGGGTTTTTATTATATCAACATACATATTAAGATCCGCTTCACTAAGCGCTATACCTTCTGCATTTGCAACAGAGATCACCTCACGCATTGCGGATATGAAGATGAGATTGGGTTCCTCGTCCTCCAAAACTCCTCTGTATGTCGTATCATATACCATGCATGTCTGATTGACTCCGACATTTAACATATATTTGCCCCACATACGATAAAGAATGTCTTCTTCCTCAACGTAAGCAAGTCCCGAACGTTTTAAGACATCTATCACGGCATCCAGATTTTCTCTGCTGTCTCCCGGCTTTACACCTATATGCAGTTCACCACTTTGGCTGTAATTAAGCTCACTTCCGAATTTAACAGCATCCATCCCCTGGGCAACGGTATATATGAGTCTGTCCTTTCCATACCTTTCGGCGATCATATCTTCACTCGATATACCGTTCATCACAGACATTATCACAGTATCCCTGCCTATACTGCCTGCCATATCCTCTATTGCAGATTCAAGACCGGGATATTTTACTGCCACGACCACGAGGTCTGCTTCGGGCGCTTCATCTATGGGCACCATATGAAATCTACACTCTTCCCCGTTACAGATATATTTTTGGTCTTTGTTCCTCTCATATCTGTCGCGGCTCATGATATAACATACATTTTCATATCCCAGTGTCTCGGTCATGCATTTTCCGTAAAGCATACCGAGTGCTCCAAGTCCTATGATATTTACTTTTTCGATCATCTTCATACGATCCTCTTTTCTTATGCATGCAGGCCAAGGCCAAGCGCCGTTAATGTTCCTGCATGGACAGCCTTTTTTAAGGCATCTTCATATTTGTGGCTTCCGTAGAAATATTCCGCTATAAATCCCGCAAGGAGGGAATCTCCGGCTCCGACAGTACTTACCACATTGCTCTTTGCCCTGTTATCCGTCCTGATATCGGGAATCCCTTCTTTGTATATCTCCATGTTTTCCGTTACCATCAGTGCTCCGTACTCTCCCATGGATACAAGCACGTTTTTTACGCCTTCTTCAATAAGTCTTTTGGCATATGTTATGATCTCATCCCCGGTTATGGCATCTCCCGCCCCTGTTTTATACAGTCCCGCAAGCTCACAGAGATTTGGTTTTACCAAAAAAGGACCTGCTTTTGCGGCATTTTTAAGAAGCGGTCCGGATGCATCCACTATAGTATACACGTTCCTGTCTGCCAAAAAAGATACTATACCGGCATAAGCATTTTCATCGAAGCCCTCGCATACAGAGCCTGAGATCACAAGGATATCGCTTTTTTTAAGTTCACCGAGTTTATCATACAGCCTGTCGATATCCTCTTTTGATACGATCACACCTTTACCGTTTACCTCGGTCTCAAGCCCTCCGGCAGAAGATATCTTAACATTGATCCTTGAGCAGCCGCTCTCTGTAATCGTAAGATCAGACTTTATTCCCTTATCCTTAAGGCTCCTTTGAATCTCATCACCGGTAAAACCACCGATAAAACCTATTGCGGTGCTCTCTATACCAAGACTCTTTAACATAAGGGATACATTTATGCCTTTTCCGCCGGCACACATGTATTCTCCTTTGCTCCTGTTTAAGCCCCCGACCATAAGGGTATCAAGTTCCACATAATAATCTATTGATGGATTTAAAGTTAATGTATATACCATTCCCGTATCCTTATTCACATCAATGCCGCTGGTCGGCGTTAGAATAAACCTCCGCAAACCTCGCAGAAAACGAAGGTTCCAGCCCCTCAAGAGTCAAATGCCTGATATCGCCCAGTTTCCATGCACGAAAAAGTGCATACCCCTGCTGTCTTTCTTCACTGTATACCTCACTCACGGAAGTGGGTGCAAGACAGGTTCCGTGCCACAGTCCAAACGGAGATACGTTCATCAGATGGCTTAAGATCACGCAGGTTACCCCAAAATGACAAAAAAACGCAAGCGTTCCCGTATATTCACGTTCAACTCTGTATCCCATTCCGTCCCTGACATATCCGTACCCTGCAAGAATATCATCTATCCCCTTGCAGACACCGTCATATTTATCGATTATATCCGTATCCCTGGCCAGTTTGGTATCTCGCCAGTCCCATGTTTCATAGTACTCGGGATGCCTGTTCAGATATGAAGGGACCATATCCCATACGATACGCTTGCGCAGACTGCCATCCGGCAGGACACTGTTTGGATACGCCTCAAGATATTCGGGCATTGCAGGCACATCTACCGTGGCATCAAATTCCCTGAGCCATCCGTAAGTTCTGTCTGCTACCGTGGAATCAACATCTAGCCCAAGCGCCCTAAGAGAATATCCGGCGGTATCACGAGCCCTTCCAAGCGGTGAAAGGTATACCTCATCAATATTTAATTCCCGTATATGTGCTGCGAGTGCCCGGGCTTCCGATACTCCGATATCTGTCAGGGTATCGTTTGCATAATCGGGATCTCCGTGTCTTATAAAAAGCAGTCTCATTGATCCTGTTCCTTTTCTTCTGTTGACAATACTTAAGAACGGCTATATATTATGATTTGTAATTTTGCTAGGGGTGCGCGTGCGCTGAGAGTGGATATTTCCTGACCCTCATCACCTGAACCGGACAATGCCGGCGTAGGGAAGCAACTGACAATTCACTGTGTCTTGTCAATGTCACCCCTCCTATATAAGGAGGATTTTTTATGTCTGAAACACAATCAACCAAAACAACTTTCAATCCAAAGGTCTTAACCTTCACCGCTGCCTGTCTGGCACTCGGCTTTGCACTGAGTTTCGTTAAACTCTTCCACTTCCCGTGGGGAGGATCGATCACTCTGTGCTCAATGCTTCCGATCGCACTCATAGGATACTTTTTCGGTCCCTATGTAGGATTCGTCGGAGCCTTTGTTTACGGTATCCTTCAGTTCTTTCAGGGCGGTGCGTATTTCTTAAGCCCTCTTCAGGTCTGCCTTGATTACTTTGTTGCTTTTGCGGCTCTGGGCGTATCCGGCTTTTTCAAAAACAAAAAGAACGGTCTGCTTATCGGCTATATCATCGGTATTCTCATAAGAGGCGCCCTTCATGCACTCGGAGGATATCTCTACTGGATGGAATATATGCCCGAAGAATTCCCCAAAAGCCTGGCTGCCGTATATCCGATCGTATATAACTACGCATACATCATAGGTGAGGGCATCATTACGGTGATCGTGATCAGTCTTCCGCCGGTCAAAAATGCCATCAACCGGATAAAAACTATGGCGACACAACAGTAATACTGTTTTTATTGAAATAATTGGACAATTCAATATTTTGCCAATAACCCTCTTCGCCGGGGATGTTACCCACCTCTTCTTTAAAAAGGAGATAGGGCTTGGCATCCTCGGTGTAAGCTCTTATCGTAACATCACTTTGTGTCTCATCGGAAAGGATCTCCAGCCTTTCCATGCTCTGCTCATAATATCTGGACGCTTCCCCGTTTAATATGGATCTGACTGCCGAGATTGTGACAAATTCATTCTTATCGGCACAGAATACAAATATGATGATGATCATTACTGCAAAGAATGCGATGGTCTTATTCAAAGAATTACCTGTAAGTTCAAACAGATTTTTTAAAAAATTTGCCAGCCCTTCTTTTGATCTGCTAACAGAATACAGATACCCCAAGTCATTACAAATATTGATAAATATGATAACAAATTCGGCTATATATACAATATTTGCGATACGACTCGGAACATCTTCACTCATTGCATAAAATGTAGGCGTAAACATTGCTGCAAATACACAAATACTGATGATCCCCATAAAGATCGGGTGAAGATATTGTTTTTTAGTCTTCGATGATATATAAGCTGCAACCGGTATTATGAGCATTACTCCAAAAACAGTCATAGGGGATAACCAACTGACAGCGTGAGTAATACCCCATAGGAATGACTCAAATATCGCTTTTACGGGGGTCATCTGTACCGAAGCTGCCTGTCTTTGAGCATTACCGGGTGCGGTGATATTGATCATATATCCTATAAACGTAATAAATTCCGGGATCAAAAAAATGATCTTTTCTCTTTTGTAACCGGATAATCCTAACTTTGCGAATAAACCATTATCTTTCTTAGCAGCAAACTGACCGCATACTATAACAAGAATATGAATTCCCATCAGTATACATGCCTGTAATCCGGTTATGAGATTACCGCCTCCGACTACGATACCAAGCAGTGATGCAACAACAATAGTCATTACTCTTATTTTGGTACGATCACTGTGCATTCCATGTAGTATAAGGGCTATCTCAAAAAACAGTACAGATTCCATAAATGCATAATGTAAAGACCCGTTGAACCAGAAAATTGCCTCCAACGGAACCGGAAGAGTCTGGATTACCGTAAAAATAAGGATCATATTCATTATCCCCGTGAGATATTTATCCTTAACTCCCATGCAATCGGAAACCACGGTATGCACAAGGGCTGTTATCGAACCGATTATCATAGAGGATAATATAAAAGGAACCGGAAAATACAGATTTATATCCCACACTCCCGGGAAAAAAGACATTAAAAAAACAGAAGAATATGTAGCCTGCTTTGCATAGAAATAAAACTCCACCTGTTCACAGGCAGCCTTGAATACTTCTCTTATGGAATGTGTAGTTATCCACGCATTATGCGTCATGGCTCCAAAATAAAAGTCATCCAAAGACAGCACCTCATATCTTCCCATATACCATATCGGAAGGATCGATGCCGCAAAGAAAACAAACATTATAATATATATTATTTTTAATGATTTATTTTTATCCCTGTTATTCATATGACTCTAAGTATTATTCCGGTTTTTTTCTGAAAACGATCAGTTTACTGAAGATATAATTGGCGATCACCACGATCACTGCTGTCACGATCGTAGCAACATAGAAATTGACATGCATAAGAGTGTCCAGTATGAGCATGCACAAAAACTCAAGAAACAGGGTGGATATCCTTGATAAGACAAACTTTCCGGCTTCGGGAAGCATCGGTGCATCGCTCTTAAACACATATGCTCTGTTTGTAAAAAAGGCAAATATCACTCCGGCGGTCCAGTCTATAAAGGTAAGAACACCGGTTTCAAACGAATTGTGTTCCACTGCACCGCGGTACAGGATGAGATTTGCGAGAAATTTACATGTCCATGCAACGACCGTTGTCATCCCGCCCACTACAAGATAAGTTATGATCTCCTCGTATTTTACGTACAGTTCATGTATTTTGGGCCAGCGGTTAAGCCAGTTTTCAAATCTTTCTTCCAGATTTTTTCTTTTGGGTTTTTGAGTATCACACGGGGTCTTCATAATATACCAGAGTATCTCCTATCTTGATCGTTATATCGTCGGTAGGTATCACGACCGTACCGTCACGTATGATAACAAGGGGAGCGATCCCAAAATCATTCCATAACTTTACGACACTTAAGCCTTCTATGCCCGATCCGGGGGTTACATTTAATGCGATCGTTCCCTTTCCCTTACGTGATTCTTTTTGGATAATATTGTACTGCTCAACAAATCCTGCGGAAATGATACCTGTAGGTATCGCAACAACCCCGACACCGAGTATGGAAATTATTACCGCAAGTATCTTACCGGGTATCGTTATCGGATATATATCACCGTATCCTATGGTAAGAACCGTGGAAATACTCCACCATAAAGCGGAAAATGCATTGTCAAACACATCGGGCTGTGCATCGTGTTCTGCAGAATACATGCATAAAGAAGCTGCCAGAAGTAATAAAAGAAGTATGAACAGTGATGAAAAGATCTGGTTTTTCTTATTCTTTAAAACAGAAGTTATGACATTAAATGAATCATAATTGGTATTTATCCTGAACAGATGGAATATCCTTACAACTCTGAGCATCCTGAATACGACCGCTCCGGATAAAAAGAAAAACGGAAGTATGGTGAACAGATCGATCACACCGTCATAACTTTTCATGAATTTCCATACGGCGCGTGTCCTGGTCAACTCGGGATACAGAAGCGGTGCCGTCCATATCCTGAGCACATATTCTATGATAAAAAAAACAACGCATACGATCTCGAACGTTCTGAAAAGTTCGTTATATGCGGATAATTGCTCAAACGTCTCTAAGATCATGACAATGATATTGCTCACGACCATAAAAACAAGCGTATAGTCAAAGGCTCGGCTTGCTATGTCCGAGCCTTGTCCTATCTGAATGATATCAAATACTCTTTTACGTGCTTTCTTAAGAGTGTTTATAACCTTGCCTCCAGCGCTTTCTTCTGCTCTTCATATCCGGGTTTTCCAAGAAGTGCGAACATGTTCTTCTTATAACTCTCAACACCGGGCTGATTGAACGGATTGACTCCGAGGATATATCCGCTCACGCCGCATGCAAACTCAAAGAAGTAGAACAATTCTCCGAGGTAATACTCATTGACCTCAGGCAGTGTTATAACAAAGTTAGGAACATTTCCGTCCGTATGCGCAAGTACGGTACCCATCATTGCGGATTTATTTACAAAATCAACGGTCTTTCCCGCAAGATAGTTAAGTCCGTCAAGATCCACGGGCTCACGGCCGATCAGGATCTCTTCACGTGATTTTTCGATCATGAGAACGGTCTCAAAAAGGATACGGTTTCCGTCCTGAATGTACTGACCCATAGAGTGAAGGTCTGTTGTTAAGTCAACGCTTGCCGGGAATATACCCTTTCCGTCCTTGCCTTCCGACTCTCCGTAAAGCTGTTTCCACCACTCACATACATAATGATAGCAGGGACCGTAGTTTGCGAGTATCTCTATTTCCTTACCCTGTTCTCTCATGATATTACGAAGAACAGCATACTGCATTGCATCATTATCTTTGAAATCATTTTCTATCGCCATGCGTCTGCCTTCTGCGGCACCCTGCATGAGCTTATCGATATTTGCACCGCTGACTGCGATGGGAAGAAGACCTACCGCTGTAAGTACGGAGAAACGTCCTCCTACATCATCCGGAACTACAAAGGTCTCATAACCTTCTTCGGTAGCAAGGTTCTTAAGTGCTCCTCTTTCCTTATCTGTAGTAGCATAGATCCTCTTTGCTGCTCCTTCTTTGCCGTATTTCTTCTCAAGAAGCTCCTTGAAGATCCTGAAAGCGATCGCAGGCTCCGTCGTAGTACCCGACTTGGAAATTATATTTACCGAGAAATCCCTGTCTCCGATAACATCAATAAGATGTCTCATATATGTAGAACCAATGCAGTGTCCCGCAAAATATATCTCGGGAGTCTTACGTATGGACTTATCCACCTGGTTATAGAAGCTGTGACGCAAAAACTCGATAGCCGCTCTGGATCCCAGATACGATCCGCCGATACCTATAACGATAAGTACATCGGAATCGGATTTGATCTTTTCCGCTGCTTTTTTGATGCGGTCAAACTCTTCCTTATCGTAATTTACGGGAAGATCTATCCATCCGAGGAAATCATTTCCCGCACCGCTTTTTGAAAGAAGTGTCTCCTTAGCCTTATCTGCAGCCTTGGCCATCTTCTTGATCTCGGCGTCGCTTACAAAACCCGATGCCTTTGAGTAATCAAATACTAATTTATCCATAGTCTCCACCTCCGTTGTTGTGAGAACTTACTTTTCAATCGTAGTAAGTTTAACAAATTTAGCACTATTGTTCAACTTTACTCCGGATAATACTCAAGTATATATTCACTCTCTATCTTCTCCGAAAGTTCATACATACCGGTAAGTATGCTGTCTATATTTTCCTCGGTTATCTTATCCTTGCCTTCCATAAGGGAATCGCAGATATACTTATTGATATCCTTGGAAAAATGTATGGTATCCATATAGTTATCAAGATTAGTGATTATATCCTTATCGTCCTGATAATAGCAGACCGATACATTATCGTATTTTATCAGTTCCTCTATACAT
Source organism: Lachnospiraceae bacterium (assembly GCA_024691305.1). Classification (GTDB taxonomy): domain Bacteria; phylum Bacillota; class Clostridia; order Lachnospirales; family Lachnospiraceae; genus XBB2008. The sequence goes on from JAILNS010000005.1 coordinate 186,842, forward strand.
ATCCGTTCCGCGGACAGTACCGCATCTCTTTCACCGTTCCTGTAGGCATTGTCCCACCAGCACATGGAATACGGAGAAAAAAAGAATAAAAATTCAGTCTCGGGATGTGCGGTGACCATTTCTGTAAGGAGTTTTGTATTCTCAACCGCAAGCTCATCATACATATGCTCATCTTCCATGGGAGCTGCCTCGGGCAGTCTTTCATACATCGTCATGCACATAAGATGATGAAACGTCTTCCACTGTGCCCAGTTATAGGAATCTTTTTCGTCATAACCGGAAAATGACTTGGCTATCATAAAAGGGATCTTTTCCATGAGCACATCTTTATTTAGCAGGTATTTCCAGTCATTAAGCGGATTGTCATCATACAGATATGTGGGACACCCGGTGGATTCGTAAGTGGTTTCGATCGGAGAATACAGACTTGAAGGATCTATATTATAAAAAACATACTTAATATCATGTTTTTCAAAGGCTATATCCATCAGATACTTAAGATCCGCAGTAGCTCCGTACGAGCGTATAGCCTTGATGGAAGTACAGCCAAACCCCTCATCGAACCATCCGTTATTGAAATTCTCGCATACGCTGCTGCCTACGATGACCGCATCATAATCAAAATTCTTTAACGTGCCGACACATTGATATTCCTTATCGTTAAGAACGGCTTTAAGGTGCGGGAGCGGCTTATGATATATGTAGAAAGGATCAAAAAGCACTATTATCCCCACTATCACCGCACATACTGCGATAACGGATAAGAAAAATATCTTTATGAACTTTACGGGATCATTATTTAATCTGTCCATTGTTTTTGAAGTTATAAAACGTCGTTACTTATCGGGATCTGTTAAAAATTAAAATACAAAAATGTACTTACCTGGTTAAGTGATATGAAGCACCATGAAAATACCGCTCCCATGAGTATGGCATCTCTTATGGGATGGTCGTTTTTGTAAGCGATCTCGTGAGAATTCGGCTTAACGATAATGATAAAGCTTATAATGAGCATGAGTAACGAGCATCCAAGATAAACAATGTTAAGTGCCTTATCCGATATCATGCCTGCGGCTTCTTTTAAAATATAAAATTCCGGAGCCTTTAAATAGCTTAATATCTCAAATAACTTACCGTTCCAGTTAAATACAAATATCGAGCGCAGGATATGAAGTGCATCCGGTATCGTGGAACTCCTGAAAAAGCATAATGACAAAAGGAAAAATATAAAAGTTAGGACCTGACCGGCTTTTTTGGGAATATATAATCTGCATTCCTTTTTGTATTCACATCCCCTTACCCCGACTATACACAGATTGTCCCATACAACAAGGATACCGTTTACTGCACCCCATAGAACATAATTCCATGCCGCACCATGCCATAATCCGCTTAATACAAATACTATAAATACATTTACAAGCATTCTGGGGTATCCGCGCCTGCTGCCGCCGAGCGGGATATAAACATATTTGGTAAAAAACCTGGAAAGTGTGATATGCCATCTTTGCCACAGTTCCTTTACATTTGAGCTTATATATGGGGAATTGAAGTTTATCGGAAGATCTATGTTAAACATCTTGGCAATGCCCGACGCCATATCACAGTATCCGCTGAAATCAAAATACAGTTCAAACATATACATGAGCATTACAATGATCACGGTAACAGTGTCAAGGTCTTTCGGCATGAAAAAAGCATAATTCACAGGTCCTGCAAGTATATCCGCAAGCAGTACTTTTTTGGCAAATCCGATAACGAAATATCTTATGCCTATCCGCATGTTTTCCCTGTCTATCTGCCTGTTTGGCATGTACTTAAACTGCGGTATCATCTCATCATAGGTAACTATGGGACCGGCTATAAGCTGTGGAAAGAACGTAACAAATGTCATATAAGTTATAAGATCGTAGTGAGGAGCTTCACCCTTACATCTGTCTATGACGTACGATAACTGCTGAAAGGTAAAAAAACTGATACCAAGCGGTAATATGATATTTCTAAGTGCGATATCGGATCCCGCTATCGCATTGATATTCTGGATAATAAAATCGGTATATTTGAAATATATGAATATACCGAGGTTGCATATTACCGAAACGGCGATCATTATCTTTTTTCTGGTCTCATCACCGGAAATTATACGGTCAGCAAAGAAACTTATACAGAAGTTAAGAGCTATGCTTCCGACTATGACAAAAAGATAGGATAACTTGAAATATGCATAAAACCATAAAGAAATGCCCGTAAGAAAAACACCTGCAAGTTTGGTATGTCCGAAATAATTAAGACCATACCAGCCAAGCAATGCTACGGGCAACAATATACAGATAAATATATATGAATTAAACAGCATATATTATTTTATTACACTCATGATAAGATCCATTATGGCCGAGATAGCATCTCTTTGCTTACTGTCTGACATCGCCTGTATGTACTTATCTCTGTTATCATACAGTTCATGTATCTTCTCTATCAAAAGTTTTGATGTCATGTCTTCCTCGCTTAAAACCATACTAAATCCCTGATCCTCATATGATTTGGCATTCATTATCTGGTCTCCGCGGCTTGAAGCCGAAGGTAGCGGTATAAGAAGATTGGGTTTATGAAGTGCAAGCAGTTCACCTATGGCATTTGCTCCCGATCTTGATACGACTATGTCCGCTAAGGCAAACAGATCCGGAAGTTCGTCGGTAATATATTCATACTGCTTATATCCGTCAACCGTAAGCAGCATATTATCTCTTTTGTCCTTACCTGTAAGATGAACGATATTAAAATCCTTTAACAGTTCTGTAAGTGAATCTCTGATCGCTCCGTTTATTGCTGCGGATCCCTGACTTCCGCCTATTACCATTATCACAGGCTTATCATCAGCAAATCCTGTAAATTTTCTGCCTGCCTCCTTATCTCCCTTAAACAGTTCCGCTCTTATCGGAGATCCCGTAAGATGTGCCTTTTTGGGAGGGATGAGATTAAATGTCTCGGGAAAATTACAACATACTATCTTAGCTACGGGTATGCACAGCCTGTTTGCAAGTCCCGGAGTTATATCAGACTCGTGGATAACACAGGGAATCTTAAGAGATGAAGCCGCACGTACCACGGGAACGGCAACAAATCCCCCTTTTGAAAATACAACATCTGGACGTACCTTCTTTAAAACCTTCCGTGCCTGGAAGAATCCCTTGATTACTCTGAACGGATCGGAAAAATTCTTAGGATCAAAGTATCTTCTCAACTTACCTACGGCAATACCGTAATAAGTAAGTCCGGCATCTTCTGCAAGTCCTTTTTCTATACCGTCCGTCGAACCTATATATACAGCCTCGAATCCGGCCTCTTTTAATGCCGGAAGAAGTGCCAGATTAGGAGTTACATGTCCGGCGGTACCTCCGCCTGTAAGGACTATCTTATGCTCCATGTTTTTCTCCTCTTTTTCTTACAACACTGTAATTAACTTCAGGTGCCGGGTCTTTTGAATATAACATCTTAAGAACGACCGGTGTACATATTGATGATACTATGATAAGCAGGATCACGGAAGTAAAATATACGGAAGTAATAAATCCTCCTGCAAGTCCCTTTTGTGCAACGATCAGTGCAACCTCACCTCTCGTCATCATTCCCACACCTATCTTAAGGGAATCATGTCCGGAGAATCTGCATGCACGAGCCATGAGTCCGCAGCCTATTATCTTACAGATGATCGCAACTGCTACGAATCCGAGAGAAAACCATAATATACTTAAGCTCATGTTTTCAAGATTCGTCTTTATACCTATACTTGCAAAAAATATAGGTCCAAAAAGCATATAGGAATTGATATCGACTTTTTCATCAACATAATGGGAATCCTGTATCGAACAAAGAATGATACCCGCTACGTATGCTCCCGTTATATCGGCTATTCCGAATACTTCTTCCGCTATATAAGCAAGCGAAAAGCATAGAGCCATTGCAGCTATCGGTATACGCCTGGTATGAGGATATTTTCTGTCTACCCATGCAAAGACCTTATAACATATAAATCCGACTCCGACAGCTAGTACAAAAAATGCCAGTGTGGAAAGGAGTACCTTACCGATACTTGAACCGGGATTCTTAAATCCGATTACTATCGTAAGTACGACTATGCCTATAACGTCATCGATTATCGCGGCACTTACTATAGTAGTCCCCACCTCATCGGACAGTTTTCCCATTTCTTTGAGCGCCTGTACCGTAATGCTGACACTGGTCGCTGTCATTATGGTTCCTATGAATATCGCCTTGTAGAATTCATCGGAACCTATGGAAGATACTCCGTAAAATCCCATATAGAACAAAGTTCCTCCTACCAAAGGAACAAATACGCCGGAAATTGCTATAAGTGCGGCCTTGGGTCCTAATTTTATGAGCTGCTTTAAGTCCGTTTCAAGACCTGCCGAAAACATAAGAAGAATAACACCTATTTCAGCCATCTGAGCAAGAAAGTCAGTCTGTGAAACAAGGCCGAGTACACTTGGTCCTATGAGAAGTCCCGCTACTATCTCACCCACAACCTGTGGTGCTTTAAATCTTCTTGCAAGTATCCCGAATACCTTTGCGGCAATGATTATTATTGCCAGATCTCTTAGGATTGAATAGTTTTCCATTAAATATCATCTTCTTTCAGTATTATTTTATTCGCAGTAAACCCTGCCGATTGTTTTCGGCAGGGTACTATACGCTTAAATATTAGGGATCCGCACAGGTTTATCTTTAGGATTACTCGTCGTCTTCATCGGTTTCGGTAGGAAGTGTTACCTCTTCATCGTCGAAGACTTCATCACTTTCGGGAATATCTTCCATTGCATCTTCAACTTCATCATATTCCTTTGAGCCGTCACTGACCTTTTCCCTAACCTTTGCTATCTTAACAACTTTTATGTCATTGTCAAGATTAATGAGTTTAACTCCCGAAGTAATACGTCCGAGTGTATTTACATCCTGCATACGAATCTGTATTATCGTTCCTGCACTGGTTATGAGCATAAGTTCATGATCGTCATTAACTGCCTTTACACCTACAACATATCCTGTCTTATCTGTTATCTTGTAACACTTAAGACCCTTACCACCGCGCTTTTGAAGGGTAAATTCACTTATCTTCGTTCTCTTGCCCATTCCGTTTTCGGATGCGATAAGTAAACTTTCACCCTGGGTATTTAACTGCATTCCGACTATCTCATCATCATAGTCTAAGTTCATACCCTTGACACCCATGGTATTTCTTCCGGTATTTCTTACATCTTTTTCATTAAAATGTATACACATACCGTTCTTGGTTACCATGAATATCTCGGTATCCGGTACTGTAAGCTTAACCTCTATAAGTTCATCGTCATCTTTAAGGTTCATCGCAATGATGCCGCCTTTTCTGATGTGTCCGAACTCTGTTATGTTTGTTTTCTTGATGATACCGGTCTTGGTTACCATGAACAGGGATTTATTATAATCCTCTTCCGTAATAGGCATAGGAATAGGTATCATCGCCGTTATCTTTTCATCGGGAGATAACTGCAAAAGGTTAACGATTGCAGTTCCTCTGGATGTCCTTCCGGATTCCGGTATCTGATAAGCCCTTAATCTGTAGCATCTTCCGAAATTGGTAAAGAACATTACATCATGATGAGTCGTGGTCATAAGAAGATCTTCGATATAGTCATCTTCTATGATCGACATTCCCTTTATCCCTTTACCGCCACGGTTCTGAGCCTTGAAATTATCCACGGTCATACGTTTTATATAGCCCACATTGGTCATTGCGATAACGGTATTTTCATTGGGAATCAGATCTTCCATGTTAATATCGTAAACATCATATCCAATCTTGGATCTGCGCTCATCACCAAACTTCTCAGATACTTCTATCAGTTCTTTCCTGATCACTCCGAGAAGAAGTTTCTCATCTCCAAGGATTGCTTTAAGTTCAGCAATAAGCTTGACCAGTTCGGCGTGTTCGTTTTCAATCTTCTCGCGCTCCAAGCCTGTCAGAGCTCTAAGTCGCATATCCACTATAGCCTGAGCCTGAGGATCGGTAAGTCCGAATCTGCTCATCAGGTTTTCTTTGGCTTCCTGGGTATTTGCACTTCCGCGGATTATGGCTATTACTTCATCAATATTATCAAGAGCTATAAGTAAGCCCTGTAATATATGATCTCTCTCTTCGGCTTTGTTAAGATCATATTTTGTTCTTCTTGTGACCACCTCTTCCTGATGCTTCAGATAATATGTGAGCATTTCAAGAAGATTCATGACCTTGGGCTCATTATTTACAAGAGCTAACATTATAACGCCGAATGAATCCTGAAGCTGTGTATGCTTATAAAGCTGGTTAAGGATTATATTTGCATTGGCATCCTTTCTAAGCTCTATTACTATACGCATACCTTCACGGCTGGATTCATCACGAAGATCCGTTATTCCGTCAATCTTCTTATTTTTTACAAGGTCGGCTATCTTGGTTATGAGATTAGCTTTGTTTACAAGATAAGGAAGTTCGGTAACTATGATACGTGTTTTTCCGTTATCCATGGTTTCCATATCCGTAACGGCACGTACTCTTACCTTTCCGCGTCCTGTTCTGTATGCTTCCTCGGATCCCCTGGTACCTAAAATAATACCTCCGGTAGGAAAATCGGGAGCTTTCACAAGATCTATTATCTCTTCTATATCCGTATCCCTGTCTTCTTCGATCCTGTTTTCTATGATCTTTATGACAGCGGAAGTTACTTCCCTTAAGTTATGCGGAGGAATATTGGTTGCCATACCTACGGCAATACCGGTAGTTCCGTTTACGAGAAGATTCGGATATCTTGAAGGAAGAACTGTAGGCTCCGACTCTGTTCCGTCAAAGTTATCTACAAAATCAACCGTATCTTTCTTGATATCGGCAATAAGCTCCATGGATATCTTACTTAAGCGTGCTTCCGTATAACGCATTGCGGCTGCACCGTCACCGTCTACGGATCCGAAGTTTCCGTGCCCGTCAACAAGCGGATATCTCATGGACCATTCCTGAGCCATATTTACCAATGCACCATATATCGAACTGTCGCCGTGAGGATGGTATTTACCCATCGTATCACCGACGATACGTGCACTTTTACGATGCGGCTTATCCGGTCCGTTATTAAGTTCAACCATGGAATAGAGAACTCTTCTCTGTACAGGCTTGAGTCCGTCTCTTACATCGGGAAGCGCACGAGCTGCAATAACGCTCATCGCATAATCGATGTATGAGTCTTCCATTTTTTTCTTAAGGTCTACTTCCTCGATCTTGTCAAAGATCTTATCATCCATGTTAAATTCCTCTTAAAGTTATATATCAAGGTTTTTGACAAACTTGGCATTACGTTCTATAAACTCACGTCTGGGTTCAACTTTATCTCCCATAAGGGTATTAAATGTAAGATCAACCTCTGACTCTTCTTCTTCGTTCATATTTACACGAAGAAGTATTCTTCTCTCCGGATCCATGGTCGTTTCCCAAAGCTGGTCGGGATCCATTTCACCAAGTCCTTTGTATCGCTGGATCTTATTATTGGTATCCCGTCCTACCTCCGAAAGTATCTTATCAAGTTCTTCATCGGAATATGCATACCATATCTGTCTGTTCTTCTCAAGTTTATAAAGAGGAGGTTTAGCCAGATATACATGTCCCTGTTTGATAAGTTCGGGCATGAACCTGTATATGAATGTGAGCATTAAAGTAGCTATATGAGCACCGTCTACGTCGGCATCCGTCATTATGATGATCTTGTCATAACGAAGCTTGGTTATATCAAAGTCTTCATGAATACCGGTTCCGAATGCAGTGATCATAGCTTTGATCTCTGCATTATCATAAATTCTGTCAAGACGTGCTTTTTCTACATTGAGGATCTTTCCGCGAAGCGGCAAAATTGCCTGAGTCGCACGACTCCTTGCGGTTTTTGCTGATCCACCGGCGGAATCTCCCTCAACTATATATATTTCGCACTTAGAAGGGTCTTTTTCCGAACAGTCAGCCAGTTTACCGGGAAGTGAAGTTCCTTCCAGAGCGGTCTTACGTCTTGTAAGATCTCTGGCTTTTCTGGCAGCCTCACGTGCACGCTGTGCAAGTATCGATTTATCAAGGATCGTATGTGCTATATCGGGATTTTGCTCAAGGAAATAAGTAAGCTGCTCACTTACTATTGAATCTACTGCTCCCCTTGCTTCCGAATTACCGAGCTTTTGTTTGGTCTGGCCTTCAAACTGAGGATCCTCTATCTTAACGGATATGATAGCGGTAAGACCTTCCCTTATATCCTCACCGGTAAGATTCTGGTCCGAATCCTTAAGGAGTTTGTTTGTTCTTGCATAATCATTAAAGGTTTTGGTAAGAGCATTCCTGAAACCTACAAGATGAGTTCCTCCCTCAGGAGTATTTATATTATTTACAAAAGAATATACGCTTTCGTTGTAAGAATCATTATGCTGCATCGATACTTCAACCAAAACATTATTCTTTTTTCCTTCAAAATACATGATCGTAGGATACAAAGCTTCCTTTGATCTGTTTAAATACTCGACAAATTCCTTGATACCGCCTTCATAATGGAAAGTTATTTCCTGTTCCATTCCTTCACGGGTATCTATAAGAGTTATCTTAAGTCCTTTAGTAAGAAATGCGGTTTCTCTGAGTCTGGTCTTAAGAGTATCGTAATCATATATGACCTCTTCAAATATGGTCGCATCAGGTTTAAAAGTAACCTTGGTTCCGCTCTCATCTTCTCCACAGGTTCCTATCTCTTTAAGAGGATAGCATGTATGTCCTCTTTCATATCTCTGTTCGTATAATTTACCTTCACGTCTTATTTCAACGCTGAGCCAGTCCGAAAGAGCATTAACGACCGACGCACCTACACCGTGAAGACCTCCGGAAACCTTGTATCCTCCACCGCCGAATTTGCCGCCGGCATGAAGAATAGTAAATACAACCTCAACGGCCGGAATACCCGCCTTATGGTTTATACCTACAGGTATACCTCTTCCGTTATCTATTACAGTAATGGAATTATCGGGATTTATCGTTACTTCTATTTCGGTACAAAATCCTGCAAGTGCCTCATCTACCGCATTATCCACTATTTCATAAACAAGATGATGCAATCCTCTTGCAGATGTACTTCCTATATACATACCCGGTCTTTTTCTTACTGCTTCAAGACCTTCAAGTATCTGGATCTGATCGGCTCCGTATTCTATTTCTTTGTTCTTCTTGTCAGCCATAATGTCCTTTCGAAACGCTTAATTTAAGCACATTTACTGTTCTTTAACTATTTTACCGTTAGATATTTCAAATAACTTATCTATCTTAAGTCTGCTATTTACAAAATCTTCAACACCGGTACATGTTATTATCGTCTGTACATCCCCTATAGAATCAAGAAGGAAATTTTGTCTTCCCGAATCAAGTTCAGATAAAACATCATCAAGAAGAAGTACCGGAGTATCATTTATTATCTTTTTTACTATTTTTATTTCAGAAAGCTTTAAGGATAAAGCTGCCGTTCTTTGCTGTCCCTGAGAACCGAACCTTCGTATATCTATATCCTCTGTCATAAATACAAAATCATCACGATGAGGTCCTACATTGGTCATCTTTGACTTTATATCCTGTTCGGTGGATCTTGATAATTTTTCTTCAAAATCCTCTATGCTTACATTTGGAGTATATATTATCCGAAGTGACTCTCTTCCTCCCGAAAGTTTTTCATGCATCGGTCCTATAACTTCATTAAGCTGGTCAACAAATGTCTTTCTTCTTTCTATTACCTTGCTTCCGAAACTTACTAACTGCGAATTCCATATCTCTATGGTTTCTTTTAAAGAAGGATTAAAATACAGATCTTTAAGAAGAGTATTTCTCTGATTAACTATCTTGTTATAGTTATTCAGATTATATAGATAGAAATCATCAAGCTGACACAGTTCCATGTCAATAAATCTTCTTCTTTCACCGGGACCGTTCTTTATGATATTTAAGTCTTCAGGTGAAAAAAATACTACATTCAAAATACCCAAAAGTTCAGTAGCCTTTTTTATTCTTTTACCGTCAATGGCTATAACTTTTGTTTTTGAACTTCTTAAATGTATATCTATCTTTGTGTCAACATTATCTTTAAATAATAATGTTCTTATATGACCTTCTTCGCATCCGAACCTTATTATGTCTTTGTCCTTGGTCCCTCTGTGGGACTTTGTAATGGATGCCAAAAAAATTGCCTCAAGTATATTTGTCTTACCCTGAGCATTATCTCCGTATAAAATATTTGTACCGGAACCAAAATTGATATTTAAGGATTCATAATTTCTGTAATCCATAAGTTCCAGTGATTTGATTATCATGATACACCTTCCGTATGGCTTACTACCTTAACTTCAGTTCCGTCAAACTCAAAAATATCGCCGTTATAAAGTTTACGGCCTCTTCTTGTCTCGGTTTCTCCGTTTACTTTTACATATCCTTCGGTAATCTGAATTTTTGCATCTGCACCGTTTTCTGATAATCCGGCAAATTTAAGAGCCTGACCGAGTTTTATAAATTCATCTTTTATGGTTATTTGTGTCATTTATTAAATACCGCTTAAGAAACGGTGGTAAAGTTTATAGGAAGAACAAGGTAAATATATGAATCCTCATCATCTCTTATAAAGCAGGGAGACTTGGGATTTACCATATACATATTAATTTCATCCGTATCTATTACCTTAAGAACATCCATAACAAATTTAGGATTAAAACCTATCATCAGGTCTTTACCTTCTTTTGCTATATCAATGTCTTCATTCATGCTTCCTACTGTCGAATTTATCTTAAGTTCAAGATTTCCGTCTTTTATATCTATGATAATAGGACGCTTATCACCTTCCTTAACAAGAAGTGTTGATCTGTCTATACAGTTATAAAGTTCACTTCTGTTAATGGTAACTTTTGTTTCATAATCTTTGGTTATCATCTGGTCAACATTGAAATATTCACCTTCAATGAGTCTTGATAATACAAGAGTTTCATCAAATTCAAACAATATATGATTTTTTGTAAAGAAGATATTTACATTTTTTTCTGTATCATCACCTATGATCTTACTGATCTCACTTAATGTTTTTCCGGGAACTATTACTTTCTTAGGGGAATAAACATTTCTTAACTTCACGTTTCTTATAGATATCCTGTGTCCGTCAAGAGAAGCTACTCTTAAATTGTCTTCATTAATATCAAAAAGCTCTCCTGTCATGATCGGATTATTGTCATTATCAGATATAGAAAAGATAGTCTGCTTTATAACTTCTTTAAGAGTAAATTGTGAAAGAGTTATACTGTCTGAATGATCTATCTGAGGAAGTGCCGAAAACTCTTCACCGGGTTTTCCTATAATATTGAATTTTGCTTTTTCACATGTAATATTAGCTTTAAGATTTGAATCCGTTACTAATGTTATATCGTTATCAGGTAATTTACGGATTATATCAAGAAGCATTCTTGCATCCAGAGCAATCTTACCTTTTTCTAATATTTCACCGGTTATAACTGTTTCTATACCAAGTTCCATATCATTTCCGACAAGTTTAATATTGTCTCCACTTGCATCTATAAGAATACATTGAAGAATAGACATTGTTGTTTTTGATGGAACTGCCTTCGATACTATTGAAACTCCGTTAAGAAGTTCAGTCTTTGTACAAACGATCTTCATAGATAAGCCTTTCTGTTCAAAATCTCACATTTATTATTATATTTTTAAGTATAAATAATAATAGTGGTTGTGAATAAGTGTATAACCTTAAATATTATACTAAATATAAGCAAAAATTGAAACTTTTACTTGTTGAAAAAAGAAGTATAACTAAATTTACATGTGGTTATGTGTTTATTTATCCAATATACGGTTTTTAATGCTTTTGATTTTTTGAGCCAGTTCTTCGTTATTTGCCATATCGGATTCTATTTTTTTACATCCGTGCATTATTGTCGTATGATCTTTTTTACCAAGAAGTTTTCCTATATCAGACAAAGATACGTCTGTTATATCTCTGCAAAGATACATTACTATATGTCTGGGTTCCACAAGTTCGGCGTTTCTCTTTTTACTTGCCACATCTTCTTCGGATACATTATATGCATCACAGACTGTCTTTAATATATAGGAAGGAGTTATATCTTTTGGTTTATCGGGATATATGATATCTTTTAGAGCTTCTTCGGCATTTTCAATGTTTATATCAACATTGTTTAATTTTGAATAAGCTACTATCTTATTAAATGCTCCTTCTAACTCCCTGATATTTGATTTTATATTTGAAGCGATGTATTTATATACTTCTTCATCGATAGTTTTGCCTATAGATTCAGCTTTTTTGGCTAAAATAGCCATTCTTGTCTCATAATCCGGTGGCTGTATATCCGCTATGAGTCCCCATTCGAATCTTGATTTGAATCTTTCATCCAGTGTTTCCATTTCTTTTGGAGGTTTATCAGATGAGAGAATTATCTGTTTTCTGTTTTGATGAAGCGTATTAAATGTATTGAAGAATTCTTCCTGGGTTGATTCTTTTCCTATTATAAATTGGATATCATCGATTATAAGTACATCAACATATCTGTATTTTTCTCTGAGTTTTTTGGTAGATCCTGTTCTTATTGATTCTATTACTTCGTTTGTAAATTGTTCCGAAGTAACATACAGGATCTTGGTATTAGGGTTATTTTCAAGTATAAAATGTCCTATTGAATGCATAAGATGAGTTTTACCAAGACCTGCTCCGCCATATAAGAACAGGGGATTATAGGTTTCTCCGGGAGATTCCGCTACAGCAAGTGAAGCGGAATGAGCAAATTTATTGCTTCCGCCTACAACAAATGTATTGAATTTATACTTAGGATTAAGATTTGCTGTTTCATAATTTAAATTATAAACAGGTTCCTGTCCCGGTTTTAATAAATTATTATTATCCAGATCCTTTTCAAGTATGAAATCTATGTCATACATTTTATTGAACATTTCTGATATGGTTACCTGAAAGAATTTCATATATTTGTTAGAAATATAATGAAGAGCATGAGACTGGTCCGAAGGTATAAGTACTGTTACCTTGTCCTCGGAAACAGGCCCAAGCTTTAACGGTTCTATCCATGTACGGTATGAAACATCAGATAAGCCGTACTCTTCGGCAATTTTTTCTTTTATCTGGACCCAGTTTTCTTTTATATTATTCATATTTAAAACCTTTTATATGATCTGATCAATGTTACTTACCCTTTTAAAGGGCGCATAAAAAAATAATACAATAATGAAGAACTTTTTTCAATTGATGATTATTATCCACAAATATGGATAACTTTTGTGGATAAGATTGATAAGTTTACATATTTATGTATTGAATATAATTTTATGTTTATCTCATGTGAAAAAAATAATTAACATCAAAAATGTTATAAATAAGGCATTTGTGAAGATAAATCATATAATATCAACAAACAATAAACAATTTATCCACATGTTTATCCACATATTGTGAATAAAATTATGGTAACTGAACGATTATACTAATTTTATTTATTTTTCCTTGACTTGAAGAAATCCTTTATATATAATCGGTTTGTTATCCTTTGGACTTATAATATCCTTTATTTTGCGGTTTCAGTGTGACTCCTGCATCGTAAGAATGGGATACTACGTGAGGAGGTGTTAGCTTATGAAGATGACATATCAGCCCAAGAAGCGTCAGCGCAGCAAAGTTCATGGCTTCAGATCAAGAATGAGTACTGCCGGCGGACGTAAGGTCTTAGCTTCAAGAAGAGCTAAAGGCAGACATAAATTAACAGTCTAAGAAGATTAGGCCGCATTTGATGTGGCCTTTTTTTATCGGAAAAAATGTTTAAAACAGAGTCACTCAAAAATACCCGCCAGTTCAGATCCGTTTACGAAAATGGCAAGTCTCGTGCCGACATAAATTTAGTAATGTACGTCCTGGATAACAAAACGGACAATAACAGACTGGGAATCTCTGTCAGCAAAAAAGTAGGTAACAGCGTGGTGCGCCACCGTTTATGCCGGTTGATAAGAGAAGCTTACAGACTGCATGAGGATATGTTTAATAGTGGTTTAGACATAGCAGTTGTTGTGCGCAGAGGGACAGATACCTGTAAGTATCATGATATAGAACAGTCCCTGATACATCTGGCTAAGATTCATCATATATATAAAGAAGATATTTGATTCCAAATATATAATCTGTCTTTTGGTGAATAAAATGAAATATATATTGATACAGATGATCAAATTTTATAGAAAATATCTTTCACCGCTTAAGAGGACCAAATGTCCTTATTTTCCTACATGTTCCGAATACGGACTTGAAGCCGTTGAAAAATACGGAGCTATAAAGGGCGGAGCTCTTGCAGCGTGGAGAGTTATGAGATGTAATCCTTTTTCAAAAGGAGGATATGATCCGGTTCCGTGATCATATTTTAGTTTGTTTATTTTTTCTTTAATTCGGAGGTAATATTTTGTCAGGAATCATGCTTACTCCCTATCAAGGAGCTATCCTTGGACCTATTGCAAAAGTTCTTGGATATCTTATGAACGGGATATTTATTGTACTTGATAAGATAGGTATTCCAAATATAGGTCTTTCGATCATAATCTTTACAATCGTGATCTATGGTCTTCTTACTCCTCTTACCATTAAACAGCAGAAGTTTTCCAAACTATCCGCAAAAATGAATCCGGAGTTACAGGCTATTCAGGCTAAATACAAAGATAAAAGGGATACCGAGTCTTCTTTGGCAATGCAGCAGGAGACCAAAGCTGTATATGCCAAATATGGTGTTTCACCTTCGGGCAGCTGTGTTCAGTTACTTATTCAGATGCCTATTTTGTTTGCTCTTTACAGGGTTATCTATTCAATACCTGCTTACGTTACCAAAGTCGGTGATACTTTCAGGGTACTTGCAGAAAAAATAGTAAGCCAGGATAAGGGGCAGTTCATAATCAATGCATCCCAGGATGATCTTAAAAGTGTTGCCATGGCAGTAAGCCAGCATACCAAAAACCTTACCGGAGATGATATTACAAACGGTATCATTGATGTACTCAATAAAGTATCAAGTTCGGACATGACCGTACTTGCAGATCATTACGGACTTTCAAATCTTACTTTTAACGGCCAGAATATATTAAGTACTCTGGATTCCGCAGGAAATATAGTAAGTAAAGGCCTGATAGATACATATAATTATTTTCTCGGCCTGAATATTGCAAATTCACCTCAGTTTATGTTTACAAATGCATGGAGCGGACATAAATACGGTTTGTGTATAGTTGCTATTATTATTCCCGTTCTTTCCGCCGTTACTCAGTGGATAAATGTCAAGCTTATGCCTCAGGCAGGTGATAACAATAACAATAACAACAATTCAAGCGATACCGGAGCTGCAATGCAACAGTCGATGAAGACAATGAACATGATGATGCCTCTTATGTCGGCATTCTTCTGTTTCACTCTTCCCATAGGTATGGGTATTTACTGGATCGCAGGTTCTGTTATCCGTACGATCCAGCAGGTATTCATTAATAAGCATATAGACAAGATGGATATCGATGAAGTTATTAAGAAAAACGAAGCTAAAGCCAAAAAGAAAATTGAAAAAGCCGGTGTTACAGCTCAGAAGATGCAGCAGTATGCAGCTATGAATACAAGAAGCATAAGTGACAGAGCTAATATGAGTTCTGCAAATAACACTAACTCAAACAGCACTTCGGATAATAATTCTTCTTCCAATACCTCATCAAAGAGTATAGGATCAGTAAATGCTGCTCACGGAAGTTTGACGGCTAAGGCTAACATGGTAAAAGAATATAACGAAAGAAACAATAAATAACAGGGGGTTTCTAAAATGGAATATAAAGAGTTTTCCGGAAAAACAATAGATGAAGCACTTACTGTTGCTTGTGAAGAACTTGGTGCTTCAAGTGACAAAGTAGAATATGAAGTGGTAGATGAAGGAGCTTCGGGATTTCTCGGTATCGGAGCAAAACTTGCAGTTATCAAGGCAAGAGTAAAAGATTCTGATGTTGTAAATACCGCTAAAACATTTTTAAATGATGTATTTGCAGCTATGCAGATGGCTGTTTCGATAGATGCTTCATATGATGATATAGAAAAAGAATTATCTGTTGAACTTGTAGGAGATGATATGGGAATACTTATAGGAAAAAGAGGACAGACCCTCGATTCCCTTCAGTATCTCGTATCACTTGTTGTAAATAAGGAAACAGATGAATATGTAAGAGTAAAGGTTGATACGGAAAATTATCGTGAACGTCGTAAACAGACACTCGAAAACCTTGCTAAAAACATGGCATTCAAGGTTAAAAGATCACGCAGAAATGTTTCTCTTGAACCTATGAATCCTTATGAGAGAAGGATAATACATTCAACTCTTCAGGATGATAAATATGTGGAAACACATTCTGAAGGTGAAGAACCTTACAGATACGTTATCATAACTCCCAAGAAGGGTGAGTATTATAACGACAGAGGAAACGGCAGATACAATAATAACCGTGGACGCAGATATTAATAAGTTTATTTAAGAGGTTTTTTAACAGGAAGACCTGCCTTACGAGGATATTTATCCGGAGTTGGGCGGGTCTTTTTTATTTCTATAAGACTTCTTTTTATATCGGAACCCGGAAGATCAAAAGAAATTGTTTTATCCATTATTCCGCCAAGTATATCTATGGCATTTTCTGCCCTTTTGATCTCTTCTTCGACATCTCCTGATTTATAAGGTATAAAACTTCCGCCTGTTTTTATATATGGAAGTGCATATTCGCATATGACCGACAGATCTGAAACTGCCCTGGTCACTGCAAGATCGTATGATTCACGTACACATGATTCTTTTACATAATCTTCTGCTCTCATATTTACGGTTAAACAAGAGCCTGAATCATTTAGACCAAGTTTTAAGATCACGCTGTTTAAAAAGTTTATTCTTTTACCAAGAGAATCAAGAAGAGTTATATTTATTTCCGGATATGCGATCTTTAGGGGGATACCCGGAAACCCTGCTCCGGTACCTATGTCTATGATCTTTATGTCTTTTGATGAACTAAGATCATATATCTTTACAAGAGAAAGAGAATCCGCAAAGTGTTTTAATACTACTTCATCAAATTCCGTTATCCCTGTAAGATTCATTACCTTATTGGATTCAATAAGCATATCGTAAAAGAGCATGAATTTATCGGTCTGCTTATCTGTAAGGGATATATTAAGTTGGCTTAATACATTTGTTAATATGTTCTTATTGTTCATATATCTTGAAATCTCTGTTAAATACCTATAAAACTCAGTGTTTTGTCAGATAAACCAAAAGTACCGCTATATCGGACGGTGAGACTCCGGAGATCCTGGAAGCCTGTCCTATGTTTGCGGGTCTGAACTTCTTTAGTTTTTGCCTTGCTTCTATTCTCAGACTTTCTACCTTATCATAGTCAAGATCATCAGGTATCTTCTTTTTCTCATTTTTCTTAAAGTCATCTATCTGGCTGGTCTGTCTTTCGATATAACCCTGGTATTTAATCTCAATCTCTACCTGTTCTATAACATTTTCCGGAAGATCAGGTCTGTCAGGATCCAGTTCTTTTATCGTTTCATAACTAAGTTCCGGTCTGCATATAAGTTCCGCCAGTGTAAATGCGGTTTTTAAAGGCGCGGAATCATGTTTTGCCAAAAACTCCTGAACATACTCTTTTCCTCCTATACTTACTGAGTTTAGTCTTTTTATTTCGGATTCTATCATTTCCTTTTTTTCACAGGTCTTTTGATAGTCTTCTTTGGAAACCAGTCCTACCTCATATCCTATGGATCTTAATCTTAAGTCGGCATTATCCTGTCTTAATATCAGTCTGTATTCGGCTCTTGAAGTCATCATTCTATAGGGTTCGTTATTGTCTTTTGTTACGAGATCATCTATGAGGACTCCTATATAAGCCTGAGATCTGTCTAATATCACAGGGTCTAAGTCCTTGATCTTACGTGATGCGTTTATTCCTGCCATAAGACCCTGTGCTGCAGCCTCTTCGTATCCTGAACTTCCGTTAAACTGACCTGCACAGAATAATCCCGATATATCCATTAATTCAAGAGACAGTTTGAGTTGTCCGGGACATAAGCAGTCATATTCGATGGCATAGGCATTTCTCACCATTACACAATTTTCAAGTCCGGGTAGTGTACGGTACATCTGTATCTGTACATCTTCCGGAAGTGAAGAAGACATGCCGCTTAAATACATTTCATTTGTGTATAGACCTTCGGGCTCTATGAATATCTGATGTCTGTCTTTATCGGAAAACTTGACTACTTTATCTTCTATGGAAGGGCAGTATCTGGGTCCTGTTCCTTCGATGACTCCCGCATAAATCGGTGATCTGTCCAGATTATTTCTTATTATCTCGTGCGTTTTTTCATTAGTATATGTAAGGTAGCAGTTTACCTGTTCTTTTTGGATGGTGGCAGGGTCTGTGCTGTAAGAAAAAGGAATGATGGGTTCATCTCCCTTTTGAACTTCCATCTTGGAGTAGTCCAAACTTCTTCCGTCCATTCTTGCGGGAGTTCCGGTCTTAAATCTTCTTAAGTTAACTCCAGATTCTTCAAGGGATTTGCTTAAATGGTTTGCGGCTTGTAATCCGTTAGGTCCCGTATATGTTATGGCCTCTCCGCAAAGACACCTTGCACTTAGGTAAGTTCCAGTTGCAAGGATGGCTGCTTTACAGTGATATATTGTACCGGTATATGTTTTTACTCCGGTTATCTTTTTTTTGTAGTTTCCGGTATTATCAGGCAGATCTTCGGTTATTATCTCACATACTTCACCCTGCTTTATTATCAGGTTTTCCTGATTTTCCAGGACTTTACGCATTGATCTGGTATATTCTGATTTATCTGCCTGTGCTCTTAATGAATGTACGGCCGGACCTTTCGATGCATTTAACATTCTGGATTGTATAAATGTCTTATCGATATTTTTGCCCATCTCCCCTCCGAGAGCATCCAGTTCCCTGACCAGATGTCCTTTGGAGGTTCCTCCTATATTGGGATTACAAGGCATAAGTGCGATGGATTCTATGGATACCGTAAATATTACGGTTTCCATTCCAAGTCTTGTACATGCGAGCGCGGCTTCACATCCTGCATGTCCTGCTCCTATGACGCAGACGTCAGTGATGTATTCGGTTTGTTTATTTGAATATATAGTTTCCATTATTTGCCCATACAAAATTTAGAGAATATTTCATTAACAATGTCTTCGCTTACTTCCGATCCTGTTATCTGCGCAAGATACCTGTAAGCATCGGTCAGGTCTATACAGTATAAATCTTCCGATACTCCGGATTCAACAGAAGATTTTACTCTTTTTAAAGAATCCGATGCTTTTCTTAGAAGATCCACATGTCTTAAGTTAGTGATGATGACTCCGTGGTCTGCTTCGAGATCTCCTTTTATGAACATGTCACGTATTATCTTTTTGAGTACCGGTATTCCTTCACCGGTTATCATTGATGTGGGAAGTATCTCTCCGGGATATATTTGCTTTGTACCCAGTAATTCTTTTACCTTTACGGGATCAGAAGAATTATTGTCTGTTCTTATATCGCTTTTATTTAGGATCACTATGCTTTTTTTGTTCTGCAGCAACTTTATGACAGACTCATCTTCGATATTAAAATCAGAAGTTGAGTCATAGATATATATTATAAGATCCGCTTCCCCGGCGATCTGTTTTGCCTTATCTACTCCGATATGTTCTATGGGGTCATCTGTATTTCTTATTCCTGCGGTATCTGTAAGAATAAGCGTTATATCATCGAGTCTTACTTTTTCCGTAAGCATATCTCTTGTGGTTCCGGGAATATTCGTAACTATTGCCCTGTCTTCATTCAAAAGAATATTTAAAAGAGATGACTTTCCCGCATTCGGAGAACCGAGTATGACCGTTTTGATACCCTCCGAAATAACTCTTCCTTCGTCGTAGGATTTTATCAGTTTTTCTATATCATTGGATATTTGACCGATCTTTGATAAAAGTTCATTATCGTATCCGTCTAAGCTTATGCTGTCAGGATCGTCAAGTGCCGCTTCTATATGAGCTATCTCATATAAAATTGAAGAACATATGTTATTTAAAAGATCATATAGATTACCACCGAGTTGTTTAACTGACTCCTTAAGGGCCATATCGGAAGTTGCCCTTATAGTGTCCATAACGGCCTCGGCTCTTGTAAGATCAAGTCTTCCGTTTAAAAATGCTCTTTTGGTGAATTCACCGGGTTCGGCTATTCTTGCTCCGGTTTTTAATACGATGTCCAGAATATTTCTGCATACCCTTATTCCGCCGTGGCAGTTGATCTCTACGACGTCTTCTTTGGTATAAGAATGGGGAGCTTTCATTATAGATATCATTACTTCATCGATAGTATTATCCGATGGATCTTTTATGAAACCATAATGAATTGTATGAGATTTGTAATTCTTTAGATTATGATCACCATGTTTATCTGTAAATAATTTATCGGCTATCGAAATTGATTCTCCACCGCTTATACGGATTATTCCTATGCCGGATTCACTTAGTGCTGTGGAGATCGATGCTATAGTGTCATTATTCATTGTCAATGAACACCTCGATATTGTTTATTAACTCATCCGGTTTTTCTATCTGAGGAAGATGAGATGTACCGGGTATTATTACAGACTCTATGGCATTGTTATAATATTTATAGTTCTCTATATTATCGTTAATATCGGGTTCGGATTCTCCGCCTATTATCATTATGGAATGGTCGATCTCCTGTAACTCACTCAATATCGAACATGTCATGTATTGTGAAATGTAGCATGCATAAGCATGTTTGGAAAAAACTCCCCCGTCATGAGCGCTTCTGTAATATTCGGTTATAAGTCTTTCCAATTCTTTGTTATCAAGATTGTCCGGATCACAGAGATACTCTTCCTTAAATGTTCTTTCTATAGTTGCCTTGTTGCAATTCATATTATAGAAAAATGTTCCAAGTACAGGTATGTTAATGAATATCTTTAAAAGTTTTGTCTGGGTTGAAGGAATCAGATTCTGGTCATATAACCCTAACGGATTAATAATTATTATATTTCTTACAAGCTTCGGATTATCATGGGCAAGTTTAATCACTATCGGTGCTGTGGCGCCGGTAGCTATTATATCTGTTTTTGTTTTAATTATATTTTTGATAAAGTCGACTGCCAGATCTTCATATATGGATGATGTATATGTCATGGCAGGTTTGTCTGAATTTCCGTAACCTATAAGGTCAGGTATATAAACCTTATGGTTTTTACTTAGCTCGTCATATATGCATGAGTACTCAGACTTACAACTTCCTATTGTCATATCATGCATAAGAAGTAAAGGTTTTCCGTATCCCTTTACTTTATAATCAATGATTCCATATCGCCAATTGTATGATTTATCTTCTCTGGTTCTGACCGGTATTTCATTACAAGCCGAAGTGGTCTCAACCCTGTTCAATAAATGAATCGCTGCTACCGACAAACCGGAAAGAATAGTTATATTTCTTAATAAACCTGATCCTTTAGCCATGAGGATTTCTCCTATATACGTACAACATTTCTCTGTATATTTTACCTTATATATATGATGGTTTTCAAGACACATTAAGGTACACATGTTCTGCATGAAAAAACAAAAATTATACTTTTATTTTGATAATGTATCGTGTAAAATTATTTTCGTGTCAAAGCGAGACTCATGTTTCACGTGAAACAATATATTGTGGTTTCAAAAATCCAACCACAATTTCTTGATTTATATATAATGTCGAACAGTAGGTTCTGAATCTAACTGTCTTTACAACAGATTATTTTTACAGATTTTGATAACTATTTTTTCGTTTGAATGTGAGAACGACATTCGAATATGATCATTGTGAGCAGTTTTTTCAGGATATGATTTTCGACAAGGATAAGAAGATTGTTTATAAATAATATGTATATGTTTCACGTGAAACAATATGTTGTGGTTAGAAATTTAAATAAACACAACTGTTTGTGTAAATAAAAACATAGACAAAATTTAAATAAAAATCAAAAATCTTCTTATTAAAATCATCGATTTACATTTGTATGTATTCGTAAGATTATTACAAGTAGCGTTTCTTTTGAAACTATAATAAATCTACATCTGGTTTTATACCGGACTGGGAAGGAAATATATAATGCCTCATGTTGATATCAAATGCTTCGTCGGAAGAACTGATGATCAGAAAAAAATATGTGCAGAAAAAATCGCTGATGTAATTGCAGATACTTTAGTATGTGACAGATCCAGTGTGTCAGTTTCAATCAATGATATAGATAAAGATGATTGGAAAGATAAAGTATGGGATAAATATATTGAACCGGAAATGGGTCACTTATATAAGAAACCCGGTTATTCGTATGATTAAAACTGTTTCACGTGAAACATTATTAAAGACAGATATATAAAATACAAGATGATGATTTCATAAAAAAATAAAAATACAAGATTTAGTGGATTTTTCGTGAAACATTAGTACACGCCCCTTTGTGAAACAATACATTTTAATCTTAATTACGTAATAACAGTCAATAATATATAAGAAAGATAAATACAGGAAAGAGGAAAATATGGGAAAGATAATTGCTATAACGAATCAAAAGGGAGGAGTCGGGAAAACAACCACAGCTATAAACCTGTCTGCAGCTATGGCAGAACTTGGTAAAAAAATCCTGGTAATTGATACAGATCCCCAGGGAAATATGACGAGTGGGTTCGGCGTAAATAAAAATGAAGTGGAAAATACAGTATATGAACTTATGCTGGGTTCATGCTCTACTGAAGAAGCTATCATTAAAAATGTTAAAGACAATATAGATATGATAGCATCTAATGTAAATCTGGCTGCAGTAGAGATAGAGCTTATAGATGATGATAACAGAAATTTTGTACTTAGAAATGAAGTTGAATGGGTTAAAGATAAATATGATTATATAATAATCGACTGTCCTCCTTCATTAAGTATGCTTACGGTAAATGCACTTACTACGGCCGACAGTGTATTGGTTCCTATTCAGTGTGAGTATTATGCTCTCGAGGGATTAAGCCAGTTGATCCATACAGTAAATCTTGTTAAAAATGGACTTAACCCTGAACTTGATATGGAAGGAGTCGTATTTACAATGTATGATTCCAGAACCAACCTTTCATCTCAGGTAGTTGAAAACGTTAAGGAAAATGTCGAAACTAAAGTATATGAAACTGTGATACCCAGAAATATCAGACTTGCCGAAGCACCTAGTTACGGACAGCCCATATCAGAGTATGATCCCAAGTCAGCAGGAGCGGAAGCATATTTAAGACTGGCAAGAGAAGTGATAGGATAAAATAGATCGCAACATAAAAAGATACTATAAAACGGAAGCAAAAAACGGATATACTAAGATCAAATAATCAGGAGGAATTATAATGGCAGCCAAAGGCGGATTAGGAAAAGGACTTGATGCACTGATCCCTACAACCAATAAGGGTGGATCTAAGACTAATAATGCTTCACCGGTTCAGGATGCAAAAGAAGGTGAGCAGATAAAGATCGTAAAGATCACAAAGGTTGAACCAAACAGAGACCAGCCGAGAAAGATCTTCAGTGAAGATGAACTTCAGGAACTGTCTGACTCTATCAAGCAAAACGGAATAATCAATCCCATTATAGTTCAGGACAGAAAAGATCATTATGAAATAGTAGCCGGTGAGAGAAGATGGCGTGCGGCAAAAATGGCAGAACTTAAAGAAATTCCTGTCATAATCAGACATTATACCGAAAAAGAGATGGCTGAGATCGCACTGATAGATAACCTTCAGCGAAAAGACTTAAATCCTATTGAAGAAGCATTGGCATATAAGAGACTTCTTGAAGAGTTTAATATGAAACAGGATGAACTTGCTGAGAAGGTATCAAAGAGCCGTTCTGCAGTTACCAACTCGATAAGACTTCTTAAACTGTGTGACAATGTTCAGCAGATGATAATAGAAGAACTGATAAGTGAAGGTGCAGCGAGAGCGCTGATCCCGGTAGAAGATCCCGAACTCCAGTATGATCTTGCACAGCAGATATTGGATAAAGGACTGAATGTCCGTGACGTTGAAAAAATGGTCAAGGATCTTGGAAAAGAGACCAAGAAGAAAAACAAGCCCAAAACCGATGAGAAGCTGGATACGATATATCGCGAATACGAAGAAAAACTTAAAAAATCTGTAGGTACCAAAGTTGCCATAGCTGCAAAGGGTGACGGTACAGGAAAACTTGAAATAGAATTTTACTCACATGATGATCTCGACAGGATAACTTCTCTTTTAAGCGGTAAATAATTTAGGGAGACGGGTTAATGAAATATACTTTGTTGGAAAATATGGGCCTTGGCGGAATGGACTTAAGCATACTGCTATTAGTTCTCACCGTATTGGTTGTAGTTCTGACTGTACTTGTTATAATATTAGTGGTCAAAATGCAAAAGTTAACCGGTAAGTACAAGAAGTTTATGACAGGACGTACGGTTAAAAGCCTGGAGAATGAGATAGTGAATCTGTTCGAAGACAATAAGGCAATGAAAGAGCAGATAACAGATAACAGGCATGATATAAGATCTCTATCCAAACAGATGAAACTTGTTTATCAGAAGTGTTCGATAATCAGATATGATGCCCTTAAAGAGATGGGAGGAAAACTGAGTTTTTGCCTGACACTTTTGAATGAAGAAAATGATGGATTCATACTCAATTCCGTACATAGTTCTGCGGGTTGTTATAACTATTTAAAACAGGTACGCGGCGGAAGATGTGAGATCGATCTCGGTGACGAAGAGCAGAAATCACTGGATAATGCTTTAAACGGAGGAAATTAGGCAGATGAAGCTTACACCAGTTGAAGAACTAAAAGAACTGGATATTTTAGGGATAGATGTCCTTAATTCCGATTATACGGTTTTACTTGCCGCAGACACGGAACTGACCAAGGAACATATATCCCGGTTAAAAAGCTGTAACATCCGGGAAGTCTATGTAAGAACCGAAGATGTATCGGGCGAAGTAGAGATACTTAAAGAGGATGTCCGAAAAGAAGTACATGATACCCTTCGGAAGATCATGGAAAAACATACATATACCGATAATTCCGAATTGTCAAAATTAAGTGAGACAGCGGACGTAATTATCAGTAATATTTTGGAAGAAGAGGATGTTGTCGAAAAACTTTACGACATCAGAAGAAGAAGCGCAGATATATATGAACACTGCATCTCAGTATGTTCAATTTCTACGCTGATAGCACTAAAAAGAAAAAAATCCGAAACAGAAGTGCATGATATAGGTGTTGCTTGCCTGCTTCATGAGATCGGACTTCAGAATATAAATCTTGATTATGAGAATAAAGAGATATATGATATGGAGCCTGAAGATGCAGAAGAATATAAAAAGCATCCGTTGTATGCATATGAAAGATTAAGATACGAGAGCTGGCTTTCGGAAGAGTCAAAGAACATGATCCTTTGGCATCATGAAAGAATGGATGGCAGCGGATTTCCCAGAAAGATGATGGGAATAGACATGTCCGATTCTGCAAAGATCATTCAGGTCTGCGATGCTTTTGACGAGTTCATATGCGGTATAGGATGTGAAAGAGTTAAAGTATATGAAGCACTTGAATATTTAAAGATATACAAGGGAACCAAGTTTGAAAAAGATATAGTTGAAGATTTCCTGGAGTTGATCGCGGTATATCCGGTCGGCAGTTATGTAAGGACCAGTGATGGAGAAACAGCCGTTGTTTTAAGACAAAACAGGGAATTTCCGGATAGACCGGTAGTCAGGATCATTAAGAACAAAGAAGGAGAACCTGTAAAAAAAATAATTATCAAGGATCTGCTTAAATATACAACATTATTTATAGAAGATATAGATTAAACAGGCCACGGCCAAAGATTAGGAGAGATACCATGATAGACATCAAGTTTTTACGCGAAAACCCGGATGCAGTAAAGGAAAATATCAAAAAGAAATTTCAGGACAGCAAACTTGCTCTTGTTGATGAAGTGATAGAGCTCGATCAAAAGAGCAGGGCAACTCAGCAGGAAGCAGATGATATCAGAGCCAATCGAAACAAGATATCCAAAGAGATCGGAGCTCTTATGGGCCAGGGCAAGAAAGAAGAAGCCGAGGCTTTAAAAGCAAAAGTTGCGGAGAATGCACAAAGACTTTCACAATTGGAAACTGACGAAGCAGAACTCGCCGAAAAAATCCGTAAGATCATGCTGACTATTCCGAATATCATAGATGCTTCGGTACCGATCGGAAAAGATGATACCGAAAATGTCGAGATAACCAGATACGGTGATCCCGTAGTTCCGGATTTTGAGATCCCTTATCATACCGAGATCATGGAAAGATTCAACGGTATTGATATGGATGCAGCGGGAAGAGTTGCAGGTAACGGATTCTACTATCTTATGGGTGATATAGCAAGACTCCATTCCGCTGTACTTGCATATGCCAGGGATTTTATGATAGACAGAGGATTTAAGTACTGTATTCCTCCGTTTATGATCAGAAGTGCTGTTGTTGACGGTGTCATGAGTTTTGCCGAGATGGATGCTATGATGTACAAGATAGAAGGCGAAGATCTATATCTTATCGGTACTTCGGAACATTCCATGATAGGTAAATTCATCGACCAGCTTATACCGGAATCGGATCTTCCTCAGACTCTTACCAGTTATTCACCGTGTTTCCGTAAGGAAAAAGGCGCACATGGTATAGAAGAAAGAGGTGTTTATCGTATACATCAGTTTGAAAAGCAGGAGATGATCGTTGTATGTAAGCCTGAGGAATCTCCCATGTGGTTTGATAAACTCTGGCAGAATACGGTTGATCTTTTCCGTTCCATGGATATCCCTGTTAGGACGATCGAATGCTGTTCGGGTGATCTCGCAGATCTTAAGGTTAAGTCTTATGATGTTGAAGCATGGTCTCCGAGACAGCAGAAATATTTCGAAGTCGGAAGCTGCTCTAATTTAGGTGATGCACAGGCAAGAAGACTCAGGATCAGGATCAAGGGCGAAAACGGAGATAAGTATTTTGCACATACCCTTAACAATACGGTAGTTGCGCCTCCGAGAATGCTCATCGCTTTCCTTGAAAATAACTTAAAGGCAGACGGATCCGTTGCGATCCCTGAAGTGCTTCGTCCGTATATGGGTGGTAAGGAAGTTCTGACCCCCGAGAAATAATTGAGGCTTTTATGCACAAATTTATGAGAGCCGTGGGTTTTGCCGGACTTATGGACAGAAAAGAACAGCAGAAACTCATCACGGATGTAATAATAAATCCTACAAACAGAAGATATACATCATACGGACAGGAAGAATTTCTGGCGGAATTTGACAAGGATTTCGGTCCGGGGATCGGTATCGGAGTATGCGGAATGTTTGATGAGGGGGAAAATTTCTCCTACGATTACTATTATCCGTATCTTACAGGCACCCAGATAAGTTCTTTGGAAGATATAACCGTGGAACGACATGCCGGGCAGATTTCCTATGCGGGGATCTGTGATGATTATAAGATAGGTGTTTCGCTGATTTTCTATCTTCAGAATATGGTCCCTTATGTAAAAGTACTTAATTCCGGACAGCTGCCTCTTGTCGGGACATCACTTAGTCTTTCCGGGCTTTCGGTGCACGGTTCCATTATTTTGCCGATAGCAAAAAATGAAAAAGACATTCAGAAGGTTAAAAGGGCATCGACAGAGAGACTTAAACTTCTTAATAAAGCAAAAGACGGTGATGAAGAAGCAATAGATACGATAACTATGGAAGATATGGATAGATATATGCTTCTTAAGGACAGGATCCGGGATACGGATGTTTTCTCTTTGGTTGATTCGTACTTTATGCCTTACGGGGTAGAGTGCGACCAGTATTCTCTTCTCGGCGAGATAATGGAATGCAGACTTGTTGAAAACAGCCTTACCGGAGAAAAGGTATGGAAATTTGTCCTTTCCGTAAATGATATCAGTCTGGATGTATGTATCAATGAAAAGGATCTGGTCGGTGAACCTGCCGAAGGCCGCCGTTTTAAAGGAACGATCTGGTTACAGGGTGCTGTGATCCATCCGGAACTGTAATAAAAGAAATAGCATTACAGATTCTTTAATGATATAATACCTTTTGTGTATTTTTGTTAAATCTATTTAACAGATATATCTTGTCTACGTAGCTCAGCAGGATAGAGCGTTCGCCTCCTAAGCGAAAGGTCGCGCGTTCGAATCGCGCCGTGGACGCTTTGAGGAGCCGGTCAGGGCTCCTCTTTGTTTAAGCGGTCTTTTATATTATTTAGTCGCCTCTTGTCCGTCAAAGAATAGTGCGTCTCGTTAGTCTGTACCTCGTGTCCCAGGATCAATGCCCTGTCTGAAGCAGAAAATCCCAATTCGATAAGCCTTGAATTAAATGCCATTCTGCAGGCATGATTATTGGTTGGTACACATCCAAGCCGCCTACAACGCTTACGCAGATTCTGTATATAACCTTCCGTTGTGCGGATGCATACGCTCGTCTTTTGTATAACCAACCTCTACCAGATTGTTGTGGTTTCCTTCAGAGACCTTAATCTGCTGTCTGTGTACATGGATGAAGTCATCCTGTATATCTTCGACATGCAGTGCTGTCAGTTCGCCGGCTCTCATGCCGGTTTCTTTAGCAAGAAGGGACATTAACACACGGGGATTGTCCAGATGCTTTTGT
>JAILNS010000009.1 GCA_024691305.1 Lachnospiraceae bacterium
AATTTTCCGCTTATAACCATCTCAATACAGGATATCTTAAATTCATGAGTGTATTGATTATTTCCGTATCTTTCAAAAAATGCAGCTTCGCCATGATAACGATAGGCGGCAACCCATCTTCTGATTGTGGTATATCCAATCCCATTATCTCGGGCAATTGATTCATAAGATCCACTACCATTAAGGTATTCTTTTACTCTGTCAATCATCCACTCAGCAGAATGTTTCCTTTTTGCCATAAAAAATCCCCCTAAAGGAGACTTTGGTTATTTCCATTGTCTACTTTAGGGGAATCATATCACCTGAGGGGACCGTCCCTTTTTATATTTTTGTTTAATGTGATAGATGAATTTCCTGTTTTATGATATGCTTATTATGATTTTTTGTTAGCAGATTAAGGGGACATTATGGAAGTAAGTTCTATAGATTGCA
This sequence comes from Lachnospiraceae bacterium, assembly GCA_024691305.1. Classification (GTDB taxonomy): domain Bacteria; phylum Bacillota; class Clostridia; order Lachnospirales; family Lachnospiraceae; genus XBB2008. The sequence continues at coordinate 433 of JAILNS010000009.1, forward strand.
ATGAGCAGGATTATCCCGCCGAAGCGCAGGTAAGTATTCTCCAGGCCAGATATTCAAGGCTGCTCGATATTCTCGGTGCGGTCGTTGAGAGCAGAAGCCTCGGAGGCGGCGCACATATAGACAGGATCAAGAATTTTACCAGGGTTCTCGCAGAAGAGGTTATGGATTCGTATCCGGAATACTTTATCAATCCGTATGTTGTCGAAGTCATAGTATCTGCAAGTGCCCTGCATGATATCGGAAAGATCACGATACCTGACAGTATCTTATTTAAGCCCGGAAGACTTACTCTCGAGGAGTTCGAATATATGAAGACACATACTACCCGGGGCTGTGAGATATTAGACAGTATCGAGGGCGCATGGACCCATGACTTTCGTAAGATAGCTCATCAGATATGCAGACACCATCACGAAAAATTTGACGGTAAGGGCTATCCTGACGGACTAAAAGGTGATGAGATACCGATAGCCGCACAGATCGTGTCCGTAGCGGATGTTTATGATGCGCTTGTATGTGAGCGTGTATATAAGGATGCATTTACCAAAGAACAGGCTTTTAACATGATCGTTTCGGGTGAATGCGGTATGTTTAATCCTAAACTGATGGATTGCTTCAGGAAATGCTCGGGTAAATTTGAACAGCTTGTTGATGAATACAGAACCAAGACCGGAGAAATCTAGTGAAGATCTTAATTATCGTAATACTCATATTAGTGATCCTTTTGACCGCAGCAACCTGCTTTTTCTTTACAATGACCCTAAAGGCGACCAAGACACGCAAGGAGGATGTGCTTTCACCTCTTATGTGCCTTGATAAAAAAGAAGAAGGCAATGAGATACAGAACCGCTTTATAGATACACGTACAAGGATCCGTGCAGAGGGCGCTGAGTTTGACAGGACGATGAATCCGACCCAGATCGTGAACAAGTCCGGACTTAAGTTGTACGGACGTTTTAAGCTTCAGGAAGAGACCACACATAAGTGGATCATAAGTGTTCACGGATATCGTGACGATCACAGGTTTATGCTTCCCTATGTTATGGGATTTTACAAGGCGGGCTTTAATGTATTTACCCAGGATAACCGGGCGCATGGCTTAAGCGACGGCGATTACATTTCTATGGGATGGCATGACAAGGATGATGTATATGAATGGATTGACTGCATCAGACGAATGGATCCCGAGGCACAGGTCATAGTTCACGGAGTATCAATGGGCGGTGCTACAACAATGATGGTTTCGGGGCTTAATCATCCGGCTGTGGTGGGATATATAGAGGACTGCGGATACACCACTACATGGGAGATGTTCAAGGTTGTAATGAACAGGGATTATCATCTTCCTACATTTCCGATAATGAACTTGACCAACCTGGTCAGTATAATAAAACTCAAATACAATTTCAAGACATCATCATCTCTTGCGCAGATAGCTAAGTGCAAGTGTCCGATCATGTTCATACACGGAGAGAAGGATCCTTTTATCCCGGTGGATATGTGTCATACACTGTATAATTCTTTTCAGGGGGAAAAGGATCTGTATATAGCACCAAACGCAGGGCATGCCGAATCCATGGATTATGATCCGGATGAGTATTTTAAGAGATGTGTTGCTTTTATAGACAGGATTTTTGCACTGATGTAAAATATACATACTTGTGTAGTATGTTAAGTATAAGGAGGAAACAATGGGTATTATAGACAGATTTAAGGAAATCATGGCTGCTAACTTCAATGCGCTTCTCGATAAGGCAGAAGATCCCGAGAAGATGATCGACCAGTACATGCGTAATCTTGAGGAAGATCTTGCCAAGGTTAAATCAGAGACCGCATCCGTAATGGCCGATGAGAAGAACGCACAGCGCAAGGTTGAGGCTTGCAAGGCTGATATCGATAAGATGTCCGAGTATGCGCGAAGAGCCGTTACAGCAGGCAATGATGAGGAAGCTAAACAGTTCCTTAAGAAAAAAGCAGATCTTACGGATCAGCTCGTTGTCCTTGAAAAAGACTATCAGTTGGCATGCGATTGCTCACTGAAGATGCGTCAGATGCATGATAAGCTTGAGAGTGATATCTCCTCGCTTAAGACCAGACGCGATACCCTTAGGGCTAAGATCAAGGTTGCACAGACCCAGCAGAAACTTAACGAGATCGGTTCAGGTCTTGCGAGTGCAGGCAACAACATGGCAGCATTTGACCGTATGGAAGAGAAGGTCAATCATATGCTTGACGAAGCCGATGCCATGGCACAGCTCAATTCTACAGAGGATACTACCAACGTAGAAGAACTTACCAAGAAGTATGATGCCGATTCCAAGTCCGCAGCAGTTGATGATGAACTTGCGGCTCTTAAAGCGGAAATGGGTCTGCTTTGATAACAGTCAATAAAAAGAATAAAGGACACTATGGAATTAAGTAATCTACTTAACCCTATGCAGCTTGAAGCTGTATATCAGACCGAAGGGCCGGTTCTTATTTTGGCAGGAGCCGGAAGCGGAAAGACCAGAGTGTTGACTTACCGTGTGGCTTATCTTATTGAGCAGGGTGTGAGTCCGTGGAATATCATGGCGATCACTTTTACCAATAAGGCTGCAGGTGAGATGAAAGAGAGAGTGGACGCAGTAGTCGGCTCGGGCGCGGAAAGCGTTTGGATCGCTACGTTCCACTCTTCTTGCGCCAGGATACTTCGCAGATATATAGACAGGCTGGGGTATGACACAAACTTTGCCATATACGATACCGATGATTCCAAAAGCATCATCAAGGAAGTGGCAAAGAAACTGAATATAGATACCAAAAGGATCAAGGAGAGGACGATCATGAACGAGATCTCCTCTGCCAAGAATGAGATGATGGGTCCGGACGAGTATAAGCGCTCGTACGGAAGTGATTTTGTGCTTGGAAAGATCGCTGATTGTTATGAAGAGTATGAGAAGGCTCTTAGAAAAAACAATGCTCTGGACTTCGATGATCTGCTTCTTAAGTGTGTAGAACTGTTCAAAAAAGATGAGGATGTACTTCACGGCTATCAGGATAGGTTTAAGTATATATGTGTGGACGAATATCAGGATACGAATAGCGTACAGTTTGAGCTTGTAAGGCTTCTTGCGGACGCACATCATAATATCTGCGTGGTGGGAGACGATGATCAGTCGATATATAAGTTCAGGGGAGCCAATATCCGTAACATACTTGATTTTGAGTCCGTATATCCTAAAGCCAAGGTAGTCAAGCTTGAGCAGAATTACAGATCGACTTCGAATATCTTAAATGCGGCCAACGCAGTAATAGCAAATAATACGAACCGCAAGGTGAAGACTCTTTGGACCGACAAAGGCGATGGTGAGAACATTCATTTTGAACTGCTCGATTCTGCATGGGAAGAGTCTCACTATATCGCAGAAGATATTGTGCGTAAGATCAGAAAAGGGGCCACTTACAAGGATTTTGCCATTTTGTACAGGACAAATGCACAGTCGCGTATCCTTGAGGAAAGTCTGGTGATGGAGGGACTTCCGTATAATGTTGTCGGAGGAACCAATTTCTATTCCCGAAGAGAGATCAAGGATATCCTGTCGTACTTAAAGACAATAGATAACGGACGGGATGACTTAGCATGCAAACGTATCATCAATATCCCCAAACGCGGGATAGGAGCAACATCGATAATCAAGATCCAGGAATATGCAGATGAACACGGCATAAGTTTCTATGAGGCGGTATGTAACGCTACTGCAATATCCACACTGGGTAAAAGCGCATCTAAGATGGCTCCCTTTGTGAATACCATAGAAGTCCTTAAGGCCAAGAACGGTGAACTGTCTCTTACGGATCTGTTTGATGACATGATGGAAACAATCCGTTATGAGCAGTATCTTGAGGATCTTGCGGAAGAAGATACGGATGACCGTCTCGAAAACATAGATGAACTCAGGAATAAACTTGTCATTTATGAAGAAACGGCGGATGAGCCCACTCTTTCGGGATTTTTGGAGGAAGTTGCACTTGTAGCGGATATAGACGGGGTGGATGACAATGATGACAAGATACTTCTCATGACACTTCATTCCGCTAAAGGGCTTGAATTTAAAAATGTTTATATAGCCGGCATGGAAGACGGCGTGTTCCCGAGCAATATGACGATCATTTCCGATGACCGGTCGGAACTCGAGGAAGAAAGACGGCTTGCCTATGTGGGGATCACCAGAGCCAAGGAAAATCTTACCCTTACAGCAGCAAGATCCAGAATGATAAGGGGAGAGACGCAACATTATCCCGTGAGCCGTTTTGTAAGGGAGATCCCTAAGGAACTCCTGTTTGGTCAGGTACCTGAAAGGGTGCGCGGGATAGAGGATGCACCCAAAATATCCTCATATTCAAGGAGCGGATCGTATACAAGTGAAACCTCCGGGGACAGGCCGTATGATAGAAATGCGTCCGCGACCGGGACATATGTTAAACCCGTGGCACCTGTTAAACCCGTGGCACTTAAAGGAACCCGTCAGATGGCAAAGCCGTATATACTGCAGGCAACACAGGCTGCATCGGCAGGAAAGAAACAGAATGTATCATCAGGGACCGTAACCGGTAATTCTTCCGGGGGACCGCTTCCTTATGCGGTGGGTGACAGAGTAATGCATTCAAAGTACGGAGAGGGTTCAGTGCTTGATATCAAACCCGGTCCCAAGGATTATCAGGTCACTGTGCTTTTTGATACCGCGGGACAAAAGATAATGTATGCGGGGTTTGCTAAGCTGCAAAAGGTGTGATAAAATTTAACATATATGATCGGTTAAGGTCATTTCTATCATCATGGAGGTATACATATGACAAAAGCAGAGATTCTTGAAAAGATCGAAGAGATATATTCCGATTCTGCAAGCAAACTTTCTGATATTGATGTACTCAGTACCGTGAGCAAACTTATGAAGAAGGAAAAAGAAGAAGAGGAAGAAGCAACCAAGAGTGCTACGATAATCTGGATATTTGCAATCGTGGGCGTTATAGTTGTGGTTGCATGTGTTGCATTTCTGGTATACAGATATCTTAAACCTGATTATCTTGAAGATTTCGAAGATGACTTTGATGATGACTTTGATGACTTCGATGATGAATTTTTCGAAAAAGACGACGAGTGATCAGCGGCTTCGTATTAATGCGATTAAAAATGCGCTCCGGTAGGCCAAACGGAGCGCTTTTTTCTTAAAAAATACAAGGGAGAGGTATTAATGAGAAAATCTATGATCGCATCGGTACTTGTGGCTTTATTGTCCATGGTATCGATCACAGGATGTGGTGGATCGGGTAATGAAAGTACGGAAAGTATCGTGCTTAAAGCAGGCTTTTCTACCGGAGCTTCCGATCCGAGAGTTATTGCAACCGAGCTGTTCAAAGAAGAAGTTGAAGCAGAAACAGGCGGAAGGATCACCGTAGAGATACATACGGACGGTGAACTGGGTTCGGATTCCGATCTTATCGGAGGCGTAGTAAACGGTGAGATAGATATGACGTGTTCAAGTGCCGGTAACTTTGCGAGCTATGATCCGAATGTGGGATTGTCCGCATTCCCTTTTCTCTTTGATGATTTCGAGCAGGCATGGCAGTTTGTTGACAGTGAGACCGAAACACTTGCCGAAGCAGGCCTTTCGGATTATAACGTCAAGGTTCTTGCACACTTCGATAACGGATTCAGGTGCGTTACGACATCTGCGGATGCCGGTCCGGTAGAATCGGTTGATGATATGAACGGACTCATCATACGTACACCGGAGAATCAGATAGTCATGCAGACAATGCTTCTGCTTGGAGCTGATCCCAGAGTGCTTGGATTTGCCGAAGTATATGATGCACTTAAAAAGGGTGAATTTGACGCTCAGGAGAATCCGATACCGGTCATTTATAACAACAATCTCTATGAAGTCCAGTCAAACCTTGCGATAACCAATCATAGCTATGATGTTATGCTTTTTGTCATACGTCAGGATATATGGGATACATTAAGTACCAATGACCGGAATATAATCATGAAAGCAGCATCCAAGGCCCAGGAAAAAGACAGGGAACTCATTAAGTCACAGACCGAGGATTATATCCTGCAGCTTCAGGAAGAGGGCATGAACGTAACATATCCCGACCTTAAGAAGTTTAAGGAAGCCACCAAGAGTATAGTGGATGATTTTTCGGATCAGTATGATCCTGAATTGCTTGAAAAAATAAGATAAGTTACAACCGGGTTTAATATGAAAAAAGGAACACAGATCACAGGAGCAGTTGAGCGAATGGATTATCCCAATAAAGGGATCATACGTACCGAGGAGGGACCGGTCAAGGTGGCATGTGCTCTGCCGGGACAGACAGTCAGATGCAGCATCAAAAAATTCAGATCGGGATCCGGTGAAGGTATACTTCGCGAAGTGGTAAAAAAGGCAGCAGATGAGACTGAGGTTCCATGTCCGCATTACGGAAAATGCGGAGGATGCCTGTATCAGACGTTTACTTATGCTAAAGAACTCGAGATAAAAGAGGGGCAGGTCAGACGTCTGATAGAGCCTGTTCTTGAAGCACAGAGCTCATCCTATGAATTCGAACCGATACTTGCAAGTCCGGTGTATGGCGGTTACAGAAACAAGATGGAATACTCTTTTGGAGATGAGTATAAGGACGGACCGCTGGCACTTGGTATGCACAGACGCGGAAGCATGTATGATATCGAAACTGTCGTATCATGCAATATCGCGGATGCGGATAATTCTTTGATCATACGTGAGACGGTGGATTTTTTTGCAGGCTTAAATATCCGTTATTATCATAAGATCACACATATCGGTTATCTGAGACACCTTCTGGTCAGAAGGACCAGGACCGGTGAGATCCTTATCGGTCTTGTGACATCATCCCAGACTGAAATGATGCCCGTGGGACATTCCGAAGAAGATATTCTTAGCGGATATACTGGTGTGTTAAGAAAACTCGAAGATGAAGGAAAACTAAACGGATCCATTCACGGGATAATACATATCGTAAACGACTCTGTTGCAGATGCCGTTAAGGCAGACAAGGTCGATGTCTTGTACGGAGAGGACTTTATAACTGAAGAACTTCTTGGGTTAAAGTTTAAGATCACTCCGTTTTCTTTTTTCCAGACGAATACATACGGAGCCGAGGTGCTGTATTCCAAGGTCAGGGAGTATGCGGTTTCTTCCTGTAGCACTGACGGAGGTACCATCTATGACCTGTATTCCGGGACCGGAACCATAGCACAGATCATGGCGGGAGGGTTCAAAGGGGAGGTCATCGGTGTTGAGATCGTTGAAGAAGCCGTAAGTGCAGCATGTGATAATGCGAGGCTTAACGGTCTTGATAACTGTAAATTTATCGCAGGTGATGTGCTTAATGTTCTTGATGAACTCTCTGAAAAGCCTGACCTTATAATCATTGATCCGCCTCGTGACGGTATTCACCCCAAGGCTCTGCCCAAGATAATCGGATACGGTGTCGATACCATAATCTATGTCTCCTGCAAGACCACTTCACTTGCAAGAGATCTTCCTGTATTTCTCGAAGCCGGATATGAAGTAAAAAAGATATGTCCGGTGGATCAGTTTCCGCGAACCGGGAATATTGAAGTCTGTTGTTTACTTGAACAATTAAAATCTGCGAAGGAACATATTGAAATCACTATTGATGCATAGGATTATTACAGGATTAAGGATTCAGAAAAGGTGGAAACAGATAGATGAGTAACGATATCGAGATTGTTGCTTTACCTAGGGATAAGTGGAGGGGTACTCCCATTCCGCTTGTTACAAAAAGCGACAGTTATTATGATTTTGAGATAGACCCTCTCAATCGGGAAGGATGCATGGTCAGGATAGTGCGAAAATCTTCTGAACAGGAGATAATTCATACTCCCGAGGAATATGATTTTCCGGATTCTTTATATCAGGATCATTGGGAAAAAGCGGAGGCGTACGGGGTTGTAAATGACGAGGGCAAATTGCTTGCCTGT
>JAILNS010000013.1 GCA_024691305.1 Lachnospiraceae bacterium
ACCAATAAATGTATACAGGTACTCATAGATTTCCGCTTGCGACATATTAAGTGGTGCTATAGCAGTCATCTTTATACATTGTATCGGTACGTTCCACCCTTCAATACCCATGAAGACCAGTTGGATCAAGACATGCGGGATGACGACAAGAAGAAACAATTCGACAGAAAAGCAAAAACCAACCGCGATCTTTGCAAGAGAATCCTTTTGCCAGCCCATTTTCATAGTCAACAGCATCGGAGCCGTTCTCTCATGCCATTCTCCTGCAAATAAAGGAGACAGACTTATCACAATGACTATTGCAAACATCATTCCGAAATCAGGGATCTCATCAATAAGGACCGTACTCCACCCCTCCAGCCATGCATATCCAAAAGGCGTGTCCACCTTATCATTCATAGCCAGAAGATATTCTTTTTCTTTCCCTTCAAAGCCGGATATCTCAATGAATTTGTCTATCGCATCCTGACGGCGTCCATACAGATCTATCATTGTTTCAACATCAATATAATCTATTATCAGATTGATATTAGTCGCATCCTTCTCCTCCGGCCAAAGGAGACTGATCCATGTTGTAAGTATAGGCCAGTCCACCAACTGCATCTCGTCTTCATCACCATTCTCTAAAGCGCGCTGGTGATCGTTGACCATGGCGGCAATGCTTTCATCTGTAAGCGTATCCCCATATCGAGCCGCATATTCCTTATGCTTTCTTATATTCTCATATCCATCAAAATTGTGGTTAATTAGACCGGTCCCATCTTTCTGGCTTCCAAAAGTCATCCACTGAAATATCAGAATACCACCAAAGATCACTATATATGCAAAGCAAAGTATCACACTGAATCTGACATACTTTCTGCTCCATAATTTTTTGTGTTCAGCTAAAAACAGATCCATCTCTAACTCCTTTCGGTTGGAAAATGATACAGATACAGGTCCTCCAGCGTGGCTGAAATACGAACTGCATTATCTGCCGGTGTAGTCTCACTAATGATACGAAGTATCGTTTTGTCATCTTCTCGCCTCAAGTTGGCAACGGTCGTTTCTGCTTCCCACTTCTCTGTATCAGCGGGGTCAACCGCGATTTCCCATACATGCCCCTCTACTTCTTCTAACAGTTCGTGTATGCTGCCATCGGATACTATGCGTCCATTCTTCATTACAAACACTCTGTCAGCAATCGCTTCAACATCCGACACGATATGAGTGGAAAGTAAGACAATCCGATCGTTCGCAAAAGAAGATATCAAGTTGCGAAACCTCACCCGCTCCTTGGGATCAAGTCCTGATGTCGGCTCATCAAGAATAAGTATCCTGGGATCATTAAGAAGTGCCTGTGCTATGCCAAGACGCTGTTTCATTCCTCCGGAAAAAGTCCTTATCTTCTTATTTGAGACATCTCTTAAGCCCACGCTATCTAAGAGCTGTTTGCTTTTCTTCATCGCTTCGCGCCTGGGGATCCCCTTCAGCACAGCTATATAAAGCAAGTAATCTTTCGCTGTGTAATGCGGATAGTATCCAAAATCTTGAGGAAGATATCCAAGCATATCCCTGTAATCCGCTCCCATGTCCGCAACGCTCTTTCCATCCAGTAACACCTCTCCACAGGTAGGCTCCAGGATAGCGGATATCATCCTCATCAGGGTGGTTTTTCCCGCGCCATTAGCTCCAACAAGTCCATATACTCCCGGACGCATTTCCATGCTAAGATTATCGACCGCAATTTTATTACCAAATGTCTTGGTCAGACGATCAAGAGATAAAACCATAAATCTTTCCCTCCTTAGCATTCATGATAAGATGCTCTATCTCGAGAACAAAAAAAATTCCAAAAACTATAAAGCTTATCATCCATATACCTACTGCAGAAGCTTGATATAGTCCCGGTTTGAACAAAGCGATTATACCCCACAGAAAACTGACCAGGATTGACAGCCGGACGGAAGCATAAAAACTCCGCTTCCCGCTACGTATCAGTCTGAGCATAACGGTCACACATATCATATATGGTACGAAAACATACAGGATTAAATTGACTATCCCCGGACTATTGCTCAACGCTACACTCTCTAGTAGTAACAGGATTGTAAAACAAACGATATCCGAGGCTCCGATTAATATCAGTCTGGCCAACAGCAACTGGGCATATGAATTCCTGGTCGCAAGCTCTATCTCATTCATACGGTTTAGTTCTGCCCGATACAACATAGGAAGAGCCGCCATGACAAAGAAGGGAATGAAAACAGGTATCATCCTGGGGAAATCATCCACAACACCATTTAACATGCACACCAAGATTAATGTAACGATCTGGCCTCCGAAGATCTGCATTCCGTTCATACGAAATACTTCCGACAGGAATTCAAAGTAACCTGTTCGTCTGCAGCCATCCAAGAAGCAGGCTACGGTAAGCTTTCGACATTCCAATATGGTTTCTTCCATCCTTTGTGGTTTCTCCACGTTTGGGTGTGTACGAAGAAGTTTTTTGATTTGATATACTCTCATATATTTACTCCCTTCTGACGCAAGGTCTTTATGGCCAGATTTACCCTGCTCTGCGCTGTTCTAAATGGGATATTCAGGATATCTCCCATCTCACGATAAGAGAAACCATCCATAAAATGGAGGAAAAGTGCTTCTTTTTGTTCAGTAGGCAGTCGTGACAGAAGATCCCGAATCTCATCCTCATCCTCTACATTCTTGAAGCCGTCATTTTCGTCACCTATTTTGCAGATATCATAATCCGGCTCATATTCGATCCGTCGTTTCCGAAGTTCATCAACACATACACTTCTCGCAATGCAGAAGAGCCATGCCTTAAAGTGCCCTCTGTTTCTGTATTGGTCAAGGCTCTTGAATACCTTGAGAAATGTTTCCTGCGTCAGATCCTCAGCCAGATCATTGTTACTGCATTGCCATCTGCAGAATCTCATGACCTGAGCATAAAAC
>JAILNS010000021.1 GCA_024691305.1 Lachnospiraceae bacterium
CCAAATATTTCTTTTCGCAAGAAATTATAACTATGCTTAGGAAAATCCATATCCAGTATATCTGTATTATGTGTTGTAAAAAACAGCTGACTGTCACCCTCAAGTTTCTGAACCATGAGTGACAAAAATGCTTTTTCTATATCTGAATGAATATATGAAAATTTCTCATCACAGTAGAAGAATTGGTATCCTCCACATACTAGCGCGGCAAACATATTAGCAAGACTTATGCCTTCCTTTGTCCCGCTGGAAAGCTTGTCATCCCCAACAATGATCCCATTCTTTATCATGATCGGTTCATTACCTAAACGAATAACATATGTATTCTCCACCTCACTAACTTTTTCGACATCTGTAATTAGCGGATCCAGTGCCTGAAGAGTATTCTTTAAAATACTAAGATATCTCTCTTCATTTTTGGGAATGTATTTAGAAGCCACTCTTCTGCTATCTCGCGTAAATTCAAATGCCCACGACAGCTTTTCAACTTTTTCAAGTTCACGCAAAAAATCCTGATTGAATTCATCTGTATATTTTGCTTTAAGCCTTTCCAGACATTTTTCATACGTTTCTGTCTTGTTTATTTTAATCTTTTCAACTTTTGTCAGGAAATGTTCACTGGAGTAATCTTCACTATCATCCTTCCCTTTAATGATAGATGAGATTATATAAAAGTTATCGTTAACAACAATCTGAATTTCAAAAAAAGCTTCTTTCTTTGTATCATTAATACAGGTTATAAGGTTAACAAATTCTTTTCTTTCTATAAAATTAAAAATGCTCATAAGCATTCTTCCTAGGGATGTTTTACCGGATGCATTCGATCCCATAAATATATTAAGCTTTCTATATCTGAAATTCGGATAGTTACGCAGATTCTCCACCATCTGATTCCCAACAATCTTTTTGGGATATGACATATTGATTTCAAAATCCTGAAAAGCCATATAATTATTTAGCTTCAAGTTCATCAATATCATAACATGTCCCTCCTTTGTCATCCATCATATTACTTCCGTATTTTGGAACTAATATTATTATACTTCTTTTAGAAGTCTATGTCAATGCGTTAACTTCCACCTCATCCTGCCACTGATAAACACTTGCAAAAGTAATAAAACTACAAAACCCCGGATCATCGCTGATCAGGGGCTCTTTTCCACTTCTGTCTTTGACTTTTATACCCTGTTGTAGTTGATCAGGCAGCCGTCTAAGATGATCTCGCGCTCTGCGTCGGTCAGCTGGCCGAGCTTTAAGCCGAATTCCTTCATCTGGCCGTCCTTGATGACGTATGCTTTGATATCATCCACCTTATCCTTCACTGCGGTGCGGATGCCCGGCAGGAAGATATAGTCCAGATTCTTAAACGGCAGCTCGCCTTCCGGAATGATAAACGGCAGCATACCCCAGTTGATCAGGTTGGAACGATAACGCTTGGTCGCATATTCGTTGGCGATGTTTGCCCAGCCGCCCAGTACCTTCTGGCAGCTTGCCGCCTGCTCACGCGCAGAACCGTCCCCCGGCTTCACGGCGAAGATCGTGGAACCGATACCCAGGTTCTGAAGGTCCACACTGCTGTCAAATGCCTTGACTGCTTTCACCACATCGGCGATCTCAGCAAATCCTTCCGCCGGATCCTTGCCCTCTTCCAGAGCCTTCTGCGCTTTCTGCACGGTCTTAGCACGGCCCACATATTCCGGATCCTTACGGGAGAGCGCAAACTCTGCCAGACCCAGCGGGTTACTCCGATAGGAAGAGGTCTCACCGGACGGGATCAGCTCGTCGGTCGTCGTGACCGGATCGTGGATCTCGGATACCACGCGCAGGATCATATTCTCCGGCAGCTCTACCATAGCCGGCCAGTCCTTGATGTTCGGACCAAATTTCACTTCCACGCTCTCATCCGCCACACCCTTGCTGTCAAATACGCGGTTATCATAGATGGTCTTATCGAAGAAATATTTGTACTTGCCGATCTTCTCCGGTACATCCGTTGCCGGGGTCAGCACACCCTTGTTTGCTGCGGTTGCTGCGATGGAACGCGCATCCATCAGCGCTACGGAAGCGATCTGTCCGGACTGCAGTTTGGAACCTTCGCGGTTCGGGAAGTTTCTCGTAGAGTGACGGATGGACAGCTCGTTGTTGGCCGGCGTATCGCCTGCGCCGAAGCACGGTCCGCAGAAC
>JAILNS010000022.1 GCA_024691305.1 Lachnospiraceae bacterium
GGGCAGCTTGTATGGTTCTTTAAATTTTCTGCTATTTCATTATAATAAGTTACCGCAGTGACAATAATTGCATCTACCTGATATTGATTGATTTCATCCGGATGTATCATTTCGATTTCCGATATGATACATCCGGATGAAATCAATCAATATCAGGTAGATGCAATTATTGTCACTGCGGTAACTTATTATAATGAAATAGCAGAAAATTTAAAGAACCATACAAGCTGCCCGGTTATTTCGTTATCTAGTGTAATCAGCGCAATATTGCGAGAGTTAAGATGACCTTGACAAGTGGACGTGCTAATCACTTTTGCGGCTGCTTATCATTGGGTCAAATGAAAAACTAAATTCCACCCGTCTCAAGAAAGTTTTTGATGAGATTTTTCTTTCGGATGGTTATCTGTCTGTTCCTAAAAAATCAGTTTCTGTGTACGGGGATGCGGACAAAATCCTGGACTAATTAAGCAATCAGTCCAAGACTCTTACGATAATTTAATGGGCTCATATAATTGAGCGTAGACTTGATACGTTCTTCGTTGTACCAAATAAGATATTCGTTAAGAATAACAGCACCTCTGGGACGTCCGGATTGTACTAGCCTTTTATTATCCTCAGGGTAGAGAATTTCATAAAAATATGCTAATATTTATGGTGGTATGCTTTATTCTCGAGGTCGTGTGCTTACAGAAAATGGCAAGCCGGTAAAAGACAATATATTAAGTGCTTAAATTAAGTTTTAGAAGGAGATATAGAAGAAAATGAAACTCGGAATCGAGGCAACCTCCTCATTTTACGTTTCATCACGTTAGGCTCCAAATCCCGTTATTTCCTTATTTTTATTCAATTACGAAATTACATAAAGTCACGTACGAGATATCGATGTTTATTTTTGGGATTGAATCAGACTAAAACATCGAAATAGATATTTTTTTGAAATATCGATGATATTTTTGTTTGAAATGCATCTTAATCAAGTACGATTATCTGATGATAGACATCGGAACAGAGAGAAAAAGTATATTTCGATGTGATTCTCATGAGTATAGAGTAAGAATAGGCATCGAAAAAAAGAAGAAAAGACTATTTCGATGTATTTAGCTCAATCATTATATGATCACAAGTGATGCATGCAAATATATATTCAAATTTATTAACATTTCATTATTAGGAGGAAAAGAACATGAAAAAACGGTTAATGGGTTTACTCATGGCATTTACACTGGCTAACAGCGTTATAATGCTTGCAGGGTGCGGAGCAAATTCTTCGCAGGGTGCATCTTCGGATGCGGATCATCTTGCCAGAGTCAAAAGTGCGGGCAAGCTGGTCATAGCTATGGAGGGACAATGGGCTCCCTGGACTTATCATGATGAAGCAGGTGACCTCGTAGGTTACGATACAGAGGTCGGACGTGCGATAGCCGAGAAACTTGGCGTAGAAGCGGAATTTGTCGAAGGCGAATGGGACGGACTGTTCACAGGCCTTGACGGCGGCAGATATGACTGCATTATAAACGGTGTTGAGATCACACCCGAAAGAAGTGAAAAATACGATTTTACTACTCCATACGGATATATTAAGACAGCTTTAGTGGTAGCGGAAGATAATACCGATATCACATCTTTCGAAGATCTAAACGGACATACTACCAGTAATTCACTGGGTTCAACATATGCAGACCTTGCAACCAAATACGGTGCTACGGTATCGAATGTAGATACGCTTTCCGAAACCATAGACATGGTTTTGTCGGGAAGAGTGGATGCTACATTAAATGCAGAGGTCTCTTTCTATGATTATCTGAGGGAACATCCTGAAGCAAAATTTAAGATAGTTGCTTTGTCGGAAGACGCATCCGACGTATCGATCCCCCTCGTCAAAGGAGCTGATAACGATACTTTAAGGGCGGCTATAGACCAGGCTATACTTGAACTTTCTGTTGACGGAGTCCTGACCGAATTATCGGAAAAATATTTCGGGAGCGATATTTCACAAAAATAAGAGGGTAAAAGACAATGAGCGAGAGACTTGTAGGAATTCTGCTGTCGTCTTTTACCAAGATACTCATACCGGGCATCAGGGTTACCATACCTTTGACGATATTGTCATTTCTGGTAAGCCTGGTTCTCGGACTTTTGCTTGCACTCGTGCAGGTGACTAAGATCCGTGGGTTAAGACAGATAGCATTTATTTATATTTGGATATTCAGAGGTACCCCTCTTATAGTTCAACTTTTTATCATTTTCTTCGGGCTTCCGAGTCTGGGGATCATGATAGATGCTTTTCCGGCGGCGGTGCTGGCTTTTGGATTAAATCTGGCGGCATATAATGCCGAGGTTTTCCGTTCCGCGATCGATGCGATTCCTGTGGGACAGACCGAAGCTGCATATATGGTAGGACTTTCGTATCCGCAGGCCCTCTTTCATATAGTGCTTCCGCAGGCGTTTAAGATAGCTTTCCCCAGCCTTTTCAATAACCTGATCAGTCTGCTCAAGGACACATCTTTGGCATCGAGCATCACGGTTGTTGAGCTGTTTACTTCTGCACAGCAGATAGCGGCGAGAACATATGAGCCTTTTGCATTATACTGCGAAGCAGCTCTGATATACCTGATCTTCTCGACACTTCTTACCTGGCTGCAGACTTATCTTGAAGGGAAACTTGTGTGGAAGTCGCATGATGACAAAGAGATAAACATAAGCGGCCGCACTAAGTCGATGGTGGGGATATAATTATGCTGACAGTAGAGAATCTGTATAAATCATTTGGTGATAACAAAGTTTTGGACGGCATAAACGTCCATGTAGATAAGGGCGAGGCTGTTGCGGTGATAGGGCCTTCGGGCTCGGGAAAGACCACGATGCTTCGGTGCATATCCTATCTTGAGAAGGCAGACAGCGGTCATCTTATTTTTGGAAAAGGCGATGGTGCGGAGAATTACGATCTGCATAAGGCATCATCTGCCGAAGTGAAGAAGTTAAGAAGACATATGGGATTTGTGTTCCAGAGTTTTAACCTTTTTGCAAACAAGACCGCACTCGGAAATGTGATGGAAGGTCTTGTGACAGGCAGACACATGAACAAGGCGGAAGCTGCGGATATATCCCAAGCCATGCTTGAGAAGGTGGGGCTTTCGGAACGCATGGGCTTCTATCCCGGAGAACTGTCGGGAGGACAGCAGCAGCGTGTGGCCATAGCGAGAGCACTTGCACTTGAACCGGACATCATGCTCTTTGACGAGCCGACCAGTGCGCTCGATCCCGAACTTACAAGAGAGGTTCTCGATACGATCCTGGGTCTTGCAAAAGAAGGTACGACGATGCTTGTAGTGACGCATGAGATGTCTTTTGCAAAAGAGGCTGCGAACAGGATCATATTCATGGAAGAGGGCAAGGTCATAGAAGAAGGACTGACATCACAGATATTTGAAGACCCGAGGGAAGAGCGGACCAGAGAATTCTTGAAACTCAATTCGTAAAGATACGGGAGACATCTTGCGAAACGGTATCGCGTGACGAGGCATCGAACGGAGAGGCATTTCATGATCAAAAACATAGTATTCGACGTAGGAAAAGTTCTAATAGGATGGTCGCCCGAGAAAAGCATGGACATGATCGGGTTTAGTCCTGAAGAAAAGCAGGCTGTGATGAATGCTCTTTTTACGGATAAAAAAATATGGAACGAAGAGGACAGAGGTGTCTTAAGCCGCGAGGAGATGAGTGATTATCTGGTAAGTCAGGCTCCGGAACTTGAAGGACTTATCAGGAAGTTTTATGAGAATGCGGTTATATCCGTAACGCCGATGGAGTATTCAAGAGAGTGGATAAGTAATTTGAAAAAAGGCGGATACGGCGTATATGTTTTGTCGAACTTCGGAGAGTATGCGCAAAAAAGAGCAGTGGAACTTGGGGCGATCAACTTCCTTGATCTTGTGGACGGATACATTTTTTCATATATGATCAAGGAGATAAAGCCGGACAGGGCTATTTATGATGCGTTGTGCGACAGGTATGGGCTTGAGGCCTGCGAATGCTTGTTTATAGACGATGTGGAAGAGAACATTCGCGGGGCTGAGGCAGCAGGCATGCAGGGAATGCTTTTTACGGGATACGAAGAGGCGCTTGATGAGCTTGGACGGCTGGGTGTGGAGATATAAATCAGCAAGACGAACACGGAAGATGAGGCATCAATACTTGACGGAGCAGCAGATGGTCGAGATAGACAAAAAGGACATAGATTTAGGGCAGATATGTGATTCGGGGCAGTGTTTCAGGATGCGGCGGATGGACGGCGCTTCCGGGGCGGAAGAATCCGATATTCCGGGGAGAAGATCCGGCGACGGAGAGTCCGACCAGGAGGACACTGCGGACGAAAGCACATACGAGATCATAGCCCTTGATAAAAGGCTTACGGCGAGGCAGACTGCGGACCGTTTATATTTAGAATGCAGCAATGAAGAATATGAGGATCTTTGGAAAGAATATCTGGACATGGATACGGATTATTCGGCTATCAAAGCACTCGTGGATGACAAGGATAAGTACTTAAAGAAAGCGGTTGAAACCGGAAACGGCTTGAGGATCCTTAAGCAGGATCTTTGGGAGATGATAGTCACTTTTCTCATATCACAGCAAAACAATATTCCGAGGATCCATAAATGCATAGATAATATCTGCAGGGAGTATGGGGAGTATGTCGGATACGCGGAAGGCACTGGATCGGGATCTTGCGACGGCCGGGAAAAGACAACCCCCACCGGTTTGCAAGAAGGCGCAGGTTCAAGTGGTTTCTACGGTTTTCCCACCCCGGACAAACTCAGCACGCTGGATGAGGATGCACTCATGCCATGCAATTTAGGTTACAGGAGTAAGTATGTAGTAAGAGCCGCACGAGCTGTTTCGGAAGGAAGTCTCGACCTTGAAGCCATTAAAAAAATGGATTATCCGGAGGCAAGGGAGACACTCCTTAAAGTGTACGGTATCGGAAATAAAGTCGCTGACTGTGTGTGTCTGTTCGGGCTTCATCATCTGGAAGCTTTTCCCGTGGATACGCATATCAAACAGGTGCTTCAAAGAGAGTACGGGGCGGAAGAAGGGTTCGATCATAACAGATATCATAAGTATCTGGGAGTGATCCAGCAGTATATGTTTTATAATGAGATCGTATAGGTGAGTATATCGAGATCATACAGGTGAGTATATCGAGATCGTTCAGGTGCGGTTTGGATAAATCCCGCTAATATGGTATATTGTTATCGTAATTATTTCATGGCCTGATACAGGATGGGAGGAGTTATGAAAAAAAGATATCTACCGCTTATAATGGCATTGTCGGCAGCTTTGATGTTATCCGGCTGCGGAATGGATTCCATCAGCAATATTGTGGGTGGTAAAACAGGAGATGATCCCGGACAAAGTACAAGTGAGGATGCAGGCAGTTCAGATAGCGCGGGCAGCGCAAACGGTGCCGAAAAACTTGAACTTCTTGGTGATCTTATGGGCGAGAATCTCGGAAATGCATCCGGGATAGATATGTCGGGAAATGAAGCTTCAGAAGCTGAGATCGAGGCTGTGGAGGATGAGGTCGGAGATCTTTTGGACAGCGGATCGTCAGGGGCGGATGCTCCCGAGAATCAGGTAGTGGTCACCAAGGCAGAAGAGTGGCAGGGATTATATTACGGATCTGTGTATGTCACGGGCTTCGGTGATATATATGAAGGATTTGAAAGCCAGTATGATGCCTATGCCGTTGTGATCTTTCCTGAGAATGATCATCCTTTCCTTGAGGTATATTCCGACGGATTTGATGTGTGGGATAACCTGAGTTTTACATACGAAGACGGAGCGCTTATGTCAATGTATGTGGAAGTAACCGATACAACACTTACCCCTGTTTCGTATGAGGATGGCGATGCGTATGTTGCGGATACGGTAATGAGCAAAGAAGCATTGGCAGCTTTTAAGGCAACATCCGACGGAATCACTCCCGCATATCTTGCCGGAGTATATAATTATGTGGATCCCGAAGGGGCCGAAGAAGGATTAAACACCGGGCTTGTGATGCAGTTTATCCTCGAAAAAACGCCCGTAGATCAATAATACTGATAGGAGAAGACAATGAACACACCAACACCGATCAAAGAAGGAAAAGTAAGAGAGATATACGATAACGGAGATTCGCTCATAATGGTAGCGACCGACAGGATAAGCTGTTTTGACGTTATCCTTTCAAACATGGTACCCAAAAAAGGCGAAGTCTTAACCCAGATGTCCAAATTCTGGTTTGACCTAACCTCTGATATCATCCCCAATCATATGATATCAACCGACACGGCAGATATGCCCGAAGAGTACCGCACGGATTATTTCAAAGGCCGCAGCATGATGTGCAGAAAACTTAAGATGCTTCCCATCGAGTGCATCGTAAGAGGATATATTACCGGAAGCGGACTTAAGAGTTACAAAAAAGACGGTACAGTATGCGGTATCAAACTGCCCGAAGGTCTTGTTGAAGCAGACAAGCTTCCCGAACCCATCTATACTCCGAGTACCAAGGCAGAGATAGGTGATCATGATGAGAACATCTCTTATGAAAGATCGATAGAAGTACTTGAAAAAGAATTCCCGGGTCACGGTGAGGAGTATGCAAAAAAACTTCGCGACAATACACTTGCGATATATAAAAAGTGCGCTGATTATGCACTGACCAAAGGTATCATCATCGCAGACACCAAACTTGAATTCGGACTTGATGAGAACGGCAATATGGTTCTCGGAGATGAGATATTGACTCCCGATTCATCGAGATTCTGGCCGGCTGATGAATATGAACCCGGACGTACGCAGGGGTCTTTTGATAAGCAGTTTGCAAGAGACTATCTTACGAACCATGAAGGCGAGCACAACTGGTCGCTCCCGGATGAGGTAGTTGAGCAGACCACAGCCAAATACCTTCAGGCATACAAACTTCTTACGGGCAAGGATCTGTGATCTTTGGCTGGTAAGCCTTTTGACATACGATCAATACAGAAAAAGAGGATACTTATATAATGGACATTTCAGTCTGCGTGATCGCAAGGAATGAAGACAATCATATCGAAGAGTGTTTAAAAAGACTAAGACCCTGTAAGTTTGAGGTCATAGTCGTGGATACGGGATCGATCGATCGGACCAAGGAACTTGCTTCGGCCTATACCGATCATATATATGATTTTGAATGGTGCAGCGATTTCTCGGCAGCACGTAATTTTTCCATAGAAAAAGCAACAAATGACTGGATACTCATCATTGACTGCGATGAATATCTGGAAAACGTAAATCTGCTCGATATATGGAAGATAAGTCAGGCTAATCCCGAAAAGATAGGTCTTATACAGCGTAACAATCCTTACACCATACAGGGCGTTAAATCCATAGTATCCGAGCGTATAGGAAGATTTTTTAACAGAAAATACTGTCACTATGAAGGCTCGATACACGAGCGCGTTATGCCTATAGACGGTTCCGCACCCGAGTACTACGAGATCCCGCTTACTATTTATCATGAAGGATATGTAACGGAGTCCGATAAAAGAACACGTGCGACCCGAAATATCGATATGCTCATGGCCGATGTGCGTGAACACGGTGCCGATGCATACAAGTACTTCCAGCTTGGAAGAAACTATGTTTCGATGAACGATTACATCAAGGCGATCGAGTATTACGAAAAGGGACTGACTCTTGATGTAAATCCCAAAGATTCCTATGTCATGAGTATGATGGAGTCCTATGGCTACTGCCTGCTTGAAATGGATGATACATATAAAGGGCTGGAGATCATTGATAAGTTCTATGATTCATACTCTTTTAGAGCCGATTTCGTGTATCTGGCCGGCGCGATCGCGATGCGCAGGGGGCTCTACGACAGAGCTTATTCAGAGTTTGAAAAGGCAACGAATATCCATATATTTAACAAAAACGGATCGGGCGATTACAGAGCATTTTACAAGATGGGTAATATCTGGGAAATACGCGGAGATATGGAGAAAGCCAGGGAATTCTATGAAAAATGCGGTGAGTTCCCGCCTGCACAGAGTAAACTTTCCGGGATGAAAGATTCGGATTAAAGACTCGGATTGTGGGACTCGGATTAAAAGATTTTGCTAAAAAAAACGATATATAAGATACGATTAAACGTGAATTTACCGGAGTTTATAATTAAAACCGATAAAAAATCACGTTCATACAGGCCAAGATTATACAATATGACAATTGAATAATCATATAAATTGGCCGAAAATGTGTATGTAGGAAGAGAAATCTTCTTAAAGTCATATGGCCACAGCGATTTTTGGTCGTGACGGGCCATATTTTCAGGTGTGTAAACGCCAAGGGAGGAAAATTATGAAAAAAAAGATCGTGTCAGTGCTTTTGGCATCTGCTATGGTACTCAGCCTTGCAGCATGCGGTAAGACAGAAGAGCCTGCAGCAGCAACAGAGGAAACAACCGAAGCTGCAGCAGAGACAACAGAGGCAGCTGCTGAAACAACTGAAGCTGCTGAGACAACAGAGGCTGCTGAAACTACAGAAGCAGCAGAGGAAACTACCGAAGCTTCAGGTGATGTATTAAGCTATGCTGATTATGCAGCTGCAGCAGTAGATACCGAAGTCACTGTTGAGACTTATGTACAGGCTAAGCAGGGCTGGTGGGAGAATGAAGGCGTAGGTAACGCAACATTCTATACTCAGGATGAGAACGGCGGATACTTCCTTTACAACATGCCTTGCAGCGAGGAAGATTACGCTAAGCTTACAGAAGGTACCAAGATCAGAGTTACAGGTTACAAGGCTGAGTGGTCAGGTGAAGTTGAGATCATCGATGCTACATACGAGATCATCGACGGTAACTATGTTGCAAAGGCAACAGATGTAACTGACAAGCTTGGATCAGATGACCTTGCAAACTATATGAACATGCTCGTAGCATTCAACGGAATGACAGTTGAAGCAGCTAACGATGACGGAGCAGCATTCCTTTACAACTGGGATGGTTCAGGTTCTCAGGGTGATGACCTTTACTTCAACGTATCCAAGGACGGTACAACTTATACATTCTGCGTAGAGTCTTATCTGT
This sequence comes from Lachnospiraceae bacterium, assembly GCA_024691305.1. Taxonomy (GTDB): domain Bacteria; phylum Bacillota; class Clostridia; order Lachnospirales; family Lachnospiraceae; genus XBB2008. Next base: position 9,116 of record JAILNS010000022.1, read on the forward strand.
GCGGTTCCGATACAGATGTATACAAGGCTGTTGAGGGACTTAATGTAGGCGATACAGTTGATCTTGAAGGCTTCATGTACTGGTATGAAGGACCTCAGCCTCACATCGTAAAAGTTACTGTTAAGTAATTATTTTTTGCAGGATAAAAACAAAGGCGTATGGGATTGCCCATGCGCCTTTTTGTGTTACAATCACTCTATGAGCAAAAAAACGGATGAAAACAGCACATTGCAGGAGCAGGTGGAATTCGGCATCAGAAAGAGGTTCCACAAGGCCCTTTTTACCCCTTTTGCAAAAGGAATAAATGAGTACAAACTCCTAAATCCCGGTGATCACGTTGCGGTATGCATATCGGGCGGCAAAGACTCGATGCTCATGGCCAAACTGTTTCAGGAACTGAAAAAACATGACAAGTTTCCTTTTGAACTCACGTTTATTGTCATGGATCCGGGGTATACCGATGTTAACCGACAGGCCATAGAAGATAATGCACGTAAACTTGGAGTGCCGATCACGGTATTTACGTCGCAGATCTTTGATACGGTGCATGAGGTTGATTCAAACCCGTGTTATCTGTGTGCCAGAATGAGACGCGGACATCTGTATAATAAGGCTAAGGAACTTGGATGTAATAAGATCGCGCTTGGACATCACTATGATGATGTGATCGAGACGATACTTATGGGGATGCTCTACGGCGGACAGGTTCAGACCATGATGCCCAAACTCCACAGCACCAATTTCGAAGGTATGGAACTGATACGTCCGATGTATCTGGTCAGGGAAGAGGATATAATCAAGTGGCGCGATGCGTACGGACTTAAGTTCCTTCAGTGCGCCTGCAGGTTCACGGAAGAAAACACCCACTGTCGTCCGGACGGATCATCCGATTCCAAACGGATGGAGATCAAGGAACTTATCCGGAGGCTTAGGGAAGTTAATCCTTATGTTGAAAATAATATTTTCAAAAGCGTTGAGAATGTCAATTTAAGTACTATAATCGCTTACAAGCAGGAAGGTATTGTCCATCATTTTTTGGAAGGGTATGAAGACGGCAAAGGTGTGCCGGAGGAATAATATTCGGCGGAAAGCAAACAGACCGAGGCCTCCGGGAAAAACGGAAAGAAGGTAAACATGTCAGACGTAAAAAAACTTAGGTCAGCACTACAGGTAGTACTTGATCGCGCTGTGGAAGAAGGTAACGTTGCGGGAATGAACGCACTGATAAGACAGGGCGGTAAGGATATAGCCTATGTCCAATCGGGATATGCGGATATAGAGAACAAAAAGGAATTTAAAAGAGATACTATAATGCGTGTCTACAGCATGTCAAAACCCATTACGTCTGCTGCTGTGATGATCCTGGTTGAACGTGGGCTTATAGGAATGGGTGAGCCGGTAAGTAAGTACCTGCCCGGATTTAAGGATCAGGTCATACTCACGGAAGATGGAGCAAAACCTGTCGCAAGACCTGCTTATATCAGAGACCTTATGTGCATGACTTCGGGACTTCCCTATGGTAATTTAGAAGGTTCCCCTGCGGAAAAAGAAGCACAGAAAGTATTTGACGAGATAGATAAAAGACTGTATACGGATGATCCGATGGGAACTGTTGAGATCGCAAACAGACTCGGACAGGCAGGACTCAGTTTCCAGCCCGGTAAACTGTGGCAGTATGGAACGAGCGCAGATATCTTAGGAGCTGTCGTTGAAGTTGTAAGCGGTATGAGTTTTGGAGAATTCCTCCGAAAAGAAATCTTTGAACCCCTCGGAATGGAAGATACCGGATTCTGGGTTCCTGCAGATAAGCAGGCGAGAGTCGCTGAAGTCTATGAGAGAAGAGAAGGCGTTCTTGAGCATTTTAAGACAAATCACCTCGGGATAAAGTATACGCTCGATAAAGAACCTGCATTCCAGTCAGGAGGTGCGGGGCTTACATCTACGATCGATGATTATGCGAAGTTTGCACAGATGCTTCAAAACGGCGGAGAGTATAACGGACACAGGATCCTTAATAAAAGGACCGTAGAGTATATGGCTCACGGTGCACTCACACCTTCGCAGAGAGAATATCTGTGGAGTACCTGGGACAGTCTGTGCGGATATGACTACGGCTGTCTCATGAGACATGCGGTCAATCCGGAGATGGCATACTTTTATACATGGCAGGATGAGTACGGATGGGACGGATGGCTTGGAACCTTCTTTGCCAACGTTCCGGGTAAGACCGATGCGACGATCCTTCTTGGTATGCAGATATCCAATCTTGACGGCAATTTCATATCGGAGAAGGTAAGAAATACTGTGGCGCAGTATTTGGCATAAGAGTAGTCATATTGTGAAATATGTAGTATAATCATCTTTACGACATTAGTTTTTTGTCTAATTATTCCATAATGAAAAATTAATACCAAGGGGGTCAAGTTATGGCGAATAAGAAATGGGTGTACCTTTTTACCGAAGGTAACGCAAATATGCGTGAGCTTTTGGGAGGTAAAGGAGCAAACCTTGCGGAGATGACGAACATCGGTCTTCCTGTTCCTCAGGGTTTTACCGTAACTACTGAAGCATGTAACCAGTACTACGAAGACGGCAGACAGATCAACGACGAGATCATGAGTTCGATAATGGAGTTCGTAGGACGTATCGAGATGATCAACGATAAGTATTTCGGCGATCCCGTTAAGCCTCTTCTTGTATCTGTACGTTCGGGTGCGCGTTCATCCATGCCCGGTATGATGGATACGATCCTCAACCTCGGACTTAATGAGGAAGTTGTTGAAGCTATGATAGCAGGCAACCCCGATCCTAAGTTTGAGCGTTTCGTATATGACTCATACAGAAGATTTATCCAGATGTTCTCCGATGTCGTTATGGGTGTCGGCAAGAAGCATTTTGAAGAACTCATCGATGAGATGAAAAAGAAAAAGGGCGTTGAGTTTGACGTAGAGCTTACCGCAGAGGATCTTAAGGAGCTTGCGGAGCAGTTTAAGGCTGAATATAAGAACGAACTCGGCGAAGACTTCCCCACGGATCCCATCGTTCAGTTAAAAGAAGCAATCAAGGCAGTGTTCCGTTCATGGGATAACCCGAGAGCAAACGTATACCGCCGTGACAATGATATACCGTACAGCTGGGGTACAGCAGTATCAGTTATGCCCATGGTATTCGGTAACTTAAATAACAATTCCGGTACCGGTGTTGCATTCACAAGAGATCCCGCTACAGGCGAGAAGAAGCTGATGGGTGAGTTCCTCGTTAATGCACAGGGTGAGGACGTTGTTGCAGGTATCCGTACTCCCATGCATATAAGCGAGATGGAGCAGAAGTTCCCCGAAGCATTCGGACAGTTTACCAAGGTATGTAAGATACTTGAGAAACACTACCGCGATATGCAGGATATGGAGTTCACCGTAGAAAACGGAAAGCTCTATATGCTTCAGTGCCGTAACGGTAAGCGTACCGCTCAGGCCGCTCTTAAGATCGCATGCGACCTCGTTGATGAAGGCCGTAAGACCGAAGAAGAAGCAGTAGCAATGATCGATCCCCGTAACCTTGATACTCTTCTTCATCCGCAGTTCGATATTGCCGCACTTAAGAAAGCAACACCCGCAGGAAGAGGCCTCGGAGCTTCACCCGGTGCTGCCTGCGGTAAGATCGTCTTTTCCGCTGAAGATGCCGAAAAATGGCATGACAGAGGAGAGAAGGTCGTACTGGTACGTCTTGAGACTTCACCCGAAGATATCACGGGTATGAAAGCGGCTCAGGGTATCTTAACCGTAAGAGGCGGTATGACCTCCCACGCAGCCGTTGTTGCAAGAGGTATGGGTAAGTGCTGTGTATCCGGATGCGGAGACATTGCGATGGACGAAGCTGCAAAGCAGTTTACACTTGCAGGCAAGATATACAAAGAAGGCGACTTCATATCAATAGACGGTTCCACTGGTAATATCTATGACGGAATAATTCCTACCGTTGATGCTACCATAGCAGGAGAGTTCGGACGCATCATGGGATGGGCCGATAAGTATCGTACCATGAAGGTTCGTACCAATGCGGATACTCCCGCAGATGCACGTAAGGCAAGAGAACTCGGTGCAGAGGGAATCGGCCTTTGCCGTACGGAGCATATGTTCTTTGAAGGCGACAGGATCGATGCGTTCAGAGAGATGATCTGCTCAGACAATGTAGAAGACAGAGAGAAGGCTCTTGAGAAGATCCTTCCTTACCAGCAGAGTGACTTCGAGAAATTATACGAAGCTCTTGAGGGATATCCGGTAACCATAAGGTTCCTCGATCCCCCGCTTCATGAATTCGTTCCCACAGAGGATGCGGATATCGAGAAACTTGCCAAGACTCAGGGCAAGAGCGTTGAGGATATCAAGACCATCATAGCATCACTCCATGAGTTTAACCCGATGATGGGTCACCGCGGATGCCGTCTTGCAGTTACATATCCCGAGATCGCCAAGATGCAGACCAAGGCTGTCATAAGAGCAGCGATAAATGTATCCAAGAAGCACTCCAACTGGAAAGTTAAACCCGAGATCATGATCCCTCTTATCGGTGATGTCAAAGAGTTTAACTATGTTAAGAAGTTCGTGGTTGAGACCGCTGAAGAAGAGATCAAGGCAGCCAACTATAAGATAGAATACGAAGTAGGTACCATGATCGAGATCCCGAGAGCAGCTCTTACAGCCGATGAGATCGCAGCATGCGCTGACTTCTTCTGCTTCGGTACCAACGACCTTACGCAGATGACTTATGGCTTCTCGAGAGATGATGCAGGCAAGTTCTTAGAGGCATACTATGATGCCAAGATCTTTGAGAATGATCCTTTTGCAAAGCTTGACAGAAACGGTGTCGGCAAACTCATGAAGATGAGTATGGAACTTGGCAAGCCGGTTAATCCTAATCTCCATGTAGGTATCTGCGGTGAGCACGGCGGAGATCCTTCATCCGTAGAGTTCTGCAACGAGATTGGACTTGATTATGTATCATGTTCACCTTTCCGCGTGCCGATCGCAAGACTTGCGGCAGCACAGGCAGCTATAGCTCAGAAGAAGTGATGTGTTGAAATCGTGATGCTATAGGTGAAAGTGTATTCGTTGTAATTATTTCCCCTGTCGGTTACAATATCGACAGGGGTTTTTATTTAGTATAAATATAGATCAGAGTACTTAATATGAGTTATACTAACAAACTTATAACAATAATCATTCCATGTTATAATTGCGCAGATATTCTTATTCATGCCTGGGAATCGATTAGAAACCAGACTATAGGTATAGATAAATTAGAATGCATTTTTGTAGATGATGCTTCTTGCGATGACGGAGCCACATGGAACAAACTGCAGGAGATAGAAAAAGAAAGCCCTGAATCTGTTATAGTTATCCGTCTGGAGCAGAATATGCGACAGGGTGGGGCCAGAAATGTGGGTATTGGATATGCAACGGGAAAATATCTGATGTTTCTTGATTCGGATGATGAGCTTACATTAGATGCCTGTTCAAAAGCATATGATGCAGCTGAGAGCAATAACGCAGATATCGTACAGTTTAATCATATTCGTCGTGTCGGAAATTTAGAAAAGACATTTAAGGATGTAGAAACTGTTCGTATATTTGAACCAATTGAGAATAAAGACAGGGAACCCCTTCTTGATGCCGGTAATGTGACATACGGATGATGGAATAAGATTTACCGGAATGATCTTATAATGAGGGCAAATGCAAAATTTGCGGAACATTGCGTATATGAAGAACCTTTGTTTGTATATCCTTGTTTTTTGTACGCCAATCGAGTGATGCTTATAACGGATGCTTTGTATATATATCATATTCATCCTGAGTCAACTGTTACATCTGCTATCGGACCCAGATTGTTAGATCATCCGAGAGTTCAACTTGAACTGTTAGAGTATTGTATGAAAAGACAGGATATTTTTTTACAATACCATGATGTGATCGAATTGTATTTCTTGTGGAGTTATTATGTAGAAACTCTATGTTTTGCTTCGGAAGCAGACGGAGCCGTACTTTCGCTTGAATATTACCATGGCATGCAGGAAGTGTGCAGGACATTATGTGCAGCCTGGAGGGAAAACCCGTTAATAAAGAGGGTATCAACGGGGTTTTTTGAGGCATTTGAAAGTATAGACAGCACAATAAACACTCAAAAAGAACTGGATTTGTTGATCGAGCATATATCAAAAAGTATTTGATGGTAGGGTTATAGGTGAATAAAATGACAGAACAGGAAATACAGATACTTGAATCAATGCTTGACAGGATAGAAAAATGTGAAGAAACCAATCGACTTTTGTTGGATTCCAACAAGGCTCTTTTAAGGAGCAATCAGGTTTTATCGGAATCTCTGGAAAACCTAAGACGTGAATACGAGCATTTTACGGAAAATGTAACCTATGAGTCAAATGATCCTGTCAGGTCCGGAGAACTTTTCTATCCTAGAATCAAAACAATAGATGAAACCATAGCAATTCTGCTATCGGGGAAAAAATCATTATGTCGTTTTGGGGATGGCGAATTTGCATGTATAAGTGGAAATTTAAGAGCCAGTTTTACAACATCGTTTAACAGGAAACTGGCAGAGCGACTAAAAGAAGTATTGGAAAGCAGCGATAACGATATCATGATCGCAATAGCTGATAATTACGGAGATCTCTCGGAATATCTATTCGCATCAAGACGTGAGATACGAAGTTATATGACTGAGACAATTCGTAAGGAGCACTATAGTTTGCTCGATCCGGATAGAGATTATTATAACGCTTATATAACCAGACCATATATGTTTCTTCAAGGTGAACCTGTAAGTACCAAAGAATACTGGGATAAGATCCGGACACTTTGGGATAATAAGGATGTTGTCATCATAGAAGGAGCAAATACAGGTATGGGAGTCGGAAATGATCTTTTGGAGAACTGTAAATCCATAAAAAGGATAGTGGCACCGGCAATCGATGCTTTTGATAAGTATGAGGAGATAATCAAAGAAACTGTTAAACAACCACAGGAAAGCTTGTATCTGGCTGCTTTGGGTCCTGCTGCGACCGTACTTGCATATGATCTGGCTAAGTCGGGAAGAAGAGCGATAGATATAGGCCATCTTGATATAGAATATGAATGGATGAAACGCGGGGAATACAGAGTTACGATTCCCGGTAAATATGTAAATGAGGTTGTGGGAGGTACTTCTCCGGAAGCAATTCATGACAGTGACTATGAAAAGCAGATAATTGCAAGGATAGGATAATGATCGATCTAAAGAACTATATAATATCATCGCATATGGATAAGCCGCTGCTCAGGAAGCCTGAAGAGTCTAAATACGACGTTATGATACAAGCCGGAGCTGCATTAACAGATATCAGAAAATATGAATTGAATGATCATGATGGCTTCCCGGACAGCATTTCCGACAGAAACAGCAGATATAGTGAAACTACTGCAATGTACTATATATATAAGCATATCAGTTCGGATTATGTAGGGATATTACATTACCGCAGACGATTTGGTATATCTGATGACCAAATTGAAGGTATTCTAAAAGACGGTTTTGAAGTGATCACTTCTGTTCCCGCAGTTTTGGAATCATCTGTCAGGGAACAGTTTTGCATAAATCATTATGCTGCAGATTGGGATCTGTTTTTGTCTTTGTTAAATGATGAAGACAGGATCATGGCTGATGAGTGCTTCTCGGAAAGATTGCTGCATGGAGGCAATATAAACATACTTAGATCGGATATTTATATTGATCTTTGCGACTGGATGTTTCCAATCCTGGAGCAGTTCTATGAGAGAAGCCCTTCCAAAACAGATGTCTACCAGCATAGGGATGTTGGATTTATCGCAGAGAGACTGTCACATATGTATGTGATGAAATTAAAAAAATCCGGAAGAAAAGTATATGAAGCGCCGCTAATACAATTGGCATCCGCAGAACAGGAACCGATGGATAAGGTCGATCTGTCAGATCCCGTACAGGTATACAATGAATGTGACAGGCTATACAGAGAACATAAGATAACCAAATGCGGAAATTTACTTGGAGCGGCGATGAAGACCGACTCAAAAAAAGATCAAAAGTTAATAGTGCTTTTGGAGATACTTACTTTGGGAATATTGGAGCGGCGTGAATGTTCGAGGACTATGCATGAATATTTGCCCGAAGAGTTACGATCAAACCTTGATGTATTGATCGAGACTTATAAAGGATATAAGCAGATACTTAGGTTGAGCAAGGCAGAGCAGTTCAATGAATCGGAAGATCTTCTAAAAAGGTACTCCGAATTGACCGGATTCAGTGAAACTCTAACGCGTGAATTGAAAAAAATGGTTTAAAGGAATTAGTGTATATGAATGACAGATCTTTTTGTATAAGTTCATATCTTATGTTTAGATATGTTACAGATAAAACTAAATGTTTTGATAAAAGATATCCATGCAGTATCGTTGACATTGATTTTGAGAGAACCCCCATATATACGGCCGATGAACTGATCAAACATTTAAAAAATACAGTTGCAGATGCCTGTAATGACGGTAAGGCTGCCATAGCTCTAAGCGGAGGTATTGATTCGGCGATCTTAGCGTATTTTGCACCTAAAGGTACAAAAGCTTACACCTTCAGATGTATAGTACCGGGGAAAACGGTTATAGATGAGTCTGCACAGGCGGCACACTGGGCTAAGCTGTGTGATCTTGATCATGAAGTTGTTGATATCACGTGGCAGGATGTGGAAGATGTGGTTGACAGGCTGATGCTTCACAAGGGAGCCCCTATTCATTCCATTGAAGCTCAAATTTACATAGCGGCTCAAAAAGCAGTTGAAGCCGGATATACTAAATTTATTTTTGGAGAAAATGCGGATATCATATATGGCGGAATGGATGGTCTTTTGGCAAAAGACTGGAGTTATGCCGAGTTTGCAGACAGATATACATATGTTATGCCTTATAAGGTCCTCAAGGATCCGTTGATGGTTGTAGCCCCGTATCTGGCATTTGAAAAAGCCGGGCATATTGATGGCCATGATTTTATAAATACATACTTCAGGCAGGAAGCGTTGGGAACTTATCATAATGCATGTGAAACTGCCGGCATAGAGTTTGTGGGACCTTATTCCGAAACTTATCTGGATGGACCTATTGATTATAAGCGTATCAGAAACGGTGAAAGTAAATATCTGATACGGGAAGTTTTTGGAAAGTTATACCCGGACGAAACTCCCCCTGTCAAGATTCCGATGCCGCGTCCGACTACGGAGTGGTTTGCAGATTGGGAAGGCCCGGTCAGAGAAGAGTTTATTCCGTATTGCACCGCTGATATGTCCGGTGATCAGAAATGGATGATATGGGCACTTGAACGCTTTTTGAATATTTTGGATGGAGAAGTTTAAAACATGAAAAAAGTATCTATTGAACATGTTGATAATTATCGGATAGATGAAGTAAAAGATACACTTATACGTGCGATGATATCTTTAGGAAATGAAGCCGATAATCCTTTTGGCAGCTTTATACACCCCGGAGATACCGTATTTATTAAACCTAATTGGGTGGCATCCAGATGGCGCAAGTCGTGTCCTCACAAGGATACGCTTTATTGCGTGATAACGCATCCGGCTGTGATCGAAGCTACGGCTGATCTGGTCGCTTTGGCACTTAAAGGTGACGGTAAGATGATCATCGGTGATAATCCTTCTATTGATGCTGATTTTGAGGAACTTATGGAATTTACAGGTATCAGAAGGCTTACGGAAAAATATGATATACCCACGGAAATAGTTGATTTAAGGCCTTTGGTATGCGATGATCTTGCAAATTACGGTAAAAAGGATCTGATGAAAAAACAGATGGGAGACCCTAACGGTACCGTTAAAGTTAATCTGGGAAAAGATTCACTTCTCTATGGCATTGATCCTTCCAGATTCAGAGGGGTATTTGACGAAAGAGAAGATACCATGGCTTCTCATACAGGTGAAACACAGTTGTATACATATGCAAAAAGCTTATATGATGCAGATGTATATATTTCCATACCCAAAATGAAGACACACCAAAAAGTTGGAGCAACACTTAATCTGAAAGGACTGGTTGGGAGCATATCCGACAAAAACCAACTTGTACATTGGCAGATAGGATATCCTGAATCGGGTGGGGACGAGTATCCGTCAAGAACAGCGTGGGAACAAGGGCAGCAGGCCAAAGTAAAACATCGTGGAGCGTGGCCCGGAAATGATACGATCTGGCGAATGGTGGTAGACCTTTATAATGGCATGCTTAAGAAAGAACGCAGGTATTTTTCAATCGTTGATGGGATAATAGCAGGAGAAGGACAGGGGCCGTTTTGCCCTACAGCCAAATATGCAAATACTTTAATAGCCGGAGATGACTTGCTGGCAGTGGATTGTGTTACAGCGAGATATATGGGACTTGATCCATATAAGATCAAATACCTGGGGCACTTTTTGAATAGTGATCTGATGGATCTGAATGATCTGTCTGTAAGTGAAAATGGAAGAGTATCCGAATCATTTTTTGACTCGAATACTCCGTATAAGGGTTTTCTTGTTCCGGAACAATGGAGAGAAATCCTGATAAAACCTTAATCTTTATTAAGATATTTTCTGTCATGCGGCGGGGCTACCCAGCCTCTTGCCGATTGAAGAGCTTCTGCGATCCTGGTACTTGATATACCTTTTGTGTATGGGAAATACACGATCTTTATATTTTCTTTGGCAAATTCCTCTTCATATTTTTGCCACTTTGGATCACCATACCAGTCATCGCCGACAAACAGCATTGTTGCACCCAGTTCTTTGCATGCCTTTAGTTTGTCCATATCATATTGAGGTACAGCCGCATCGACATACTTGCATGAACGCACTATTTCGATCCGGTCTTCAAACGGTATCAATGCATTTTTACCTTTGTATTGTACAAGGTCATCAATGCTGACTCCTACTATAAGTTTGTCGCATAGCCCCTTGGCATTCTTTAAAAGGTTCAGATGTCCTATATGAAATAGATCATAAACTCCGGTAGTGTAACCTATAACCATATCTAATCTCCTGTTATTCAATCCGAAATGAGTGATATTATATCGTCGTATATACTTTCAGATGCCGATTTTCCATTAATCTTATAATAGTCCAGATTTTGCTCAAATACCACCCTGCGATCGGGCTTTTTTGTGTCATTTCCGGATAGTACGACATTTTCGATCCATTCTTCCATGGCATAATAGTCACTTCCTTCAGCCGTATAATATGTGTTGAGGATAGATTGTCCCAACTTGTTAAAAGCCTGATCGGGACGTGTAAGATACAGCAAAGGCTTATTTGCATACAGGTATTCTGCTATAAATGATCCTGAATCCATGATCATACCGTCCGAAGTTTTAAACAGGTCCAGATAATCTGACTCGACTACCACTTTGGCATTTGGAAGATCATCCCAAAGACGCAGGTATTCGTCATATTTTTCCATGGATTCGAACAGGCCAACTTCCGTAACGGCTGATCTTAGATTAGGATGAGGCTTGAATACAAAACATACTTTATCCGAATATTTTTTTGCAAGGTAGATAAAGAAAAACATGTTTTGATGGAAGGTGGAAAAATGGATGGCACCATAGTTAAATATCGTAAAATGAGGAGCGATTATAATTTTTTTATAGGAATCAACGGCCTTTCCTGCAGGTATTTTCCAAAGTTTCCGGTAATCGCCCTCGGTATATTCGGAATCTTTATACATTCTGTCCATTTTGGCGTAGCCGGTAAGATTTACATTTTGTCCCTTCAAAAATTGATATTTTTGATAGCATTCCATTTCGTATGCATCATTTGCATAGCATCTCCAGACCATATTGTGCATGGCTTTGTTGAACTGGATCTTCTCAATATAAGAGCCTTCGGGATTGTTTGCAACGCATATACCATAGTTTACTGCGATGTTAACAGATGATAAAGGTAATGCAGTGATCGCTAATTCAGGTGAAAAGTTCTCAAACCAGGGGGAGGAGTGTATTACTATGTCCGGATAACCGTCCAGTTCATCAAAAGTATAGAGGTGACCGGTTTGGGGGTCCATTCCACCCTTTAGAGCGTATCCGTTTCTTTCAAAATACTGATAGCATTGAAGGTATCGTTTTAAGGTATCATCTCCGGGCAGATTTAGCTGAGGTAGTACTATAACATATACCTCAGTTCGTGGATCGGAAGAAAGATTCTTATATATATCTTCACATGCCCATTGTGAGGCTGAAATGACTTCAATAGCAACTTTTATTTTTTTATCGGATATAAAACGGCTCCGAACACAGTTTGTCGAATAAATGGTCATAAAATTATAAACCAGTTCATAGAGTTCAGCTCCGTTTTCTATAGAATCACGAAACAAAAAAAGTGCATACAGGTGGTCATAGGTATACTTATCCGGAATGTTATACGGATCGTTGAAATCACCGTTTTTTATTCCGGATAGCAGTTCGTTTAGCCTGGTTTGAAATTCATCCATAAGTCGTTCCTTTGTCTTACATTTCTTTATTTGTTGTTTTGAGTATTGATCCGGCAATATACAGATCTACAGGCTCATCTATATCTATGCTTCGCGCTTTTGGCATTATATATGGAATGGGGCTGTCGTTGAAACTTGTATCACCGGTTATCTCTTCTGTACGGATGATATAGATCGCACCGTTTATACGATAGTATTGAGGCATATCCTGCCGTCGTATCGTACTGTTTGTATCTATCATGCGGATCAAAGTGTTGTCTTCGATAGTTCTCATAAGAATGGGATGGTCATTAACCTCTGAAACAGATGCAAGTGGCAGACTGCCGCCATCCATAAAAGTTATTAGTGCATTGTCGATATCCGAAGAGGTTCTTAGAGGGCTGGTCGGTTGTAACAGGATCAATATATCATAATGCCGTCCCAGTTCCTTAAGCTGCCGGATCGTATGAATGACAACTGATAAGGTGGTTGAAGTATCCCCGGCAAGATCTTCCGGCCTTTTAAAGGGGACTTCTGCACCGCTTTTTATTGATACTTCGGCTATTTGTCCGGAGTCGGTAGAGACTATGATATCATCTATATATGAACTCGATCTTGCGGCATTTATTGTATAAAAAATAAGAGGATGTCCGTTTAGATCTGCGATATTTTTGTTTGGTATTCCTTTCGATCCTCCCCTGGCCGGGATCAGAGCCAATACCTTTTTTCCGTTAATCATTTTGATAAGATCTCCTATAGAGTAGAACGGTTTATATCAATGAATCGTTTTTGGATCGGAGAATTCCATACAGAGTCATCTTCAAGTATGTCAATGAAACGCTTTGTTGAGTTACCGTCTCCGTACATTTCGATTTTAACACGATACTTTTCAATACTGTTAACAGCTGATATGATCTCTTTTTTATTTTCAGTAACATGTTGTATGTTACACAAAGAATCATCAAATCGTCCTTTTTGTCTGGAACCTATATCTATGGCGGGTATGCCATATACTCCGGTTTCACGTATTCCGGCACTTGAATTACCAATAAAGAAATCCGCATTTTTCATGAATGTCAAAAAGTGTTCAAACCGTATGGACGGGAAAATGCGAAAATGAGGATTTGAATCTAATCTTTCATATTCGTGCAGTATAATGTCGGATCCATGGTCGTTGTTGGGATAGACTATGATATAATTCAAACCTGTATCTATGAGTGCATCAACGATACTTTTAATATGCACAGACAGATACTCTAGTTCTGTGGTTACCGGATGATACATAAATATCGCATATTTATCGAAGTCGACGGTATATCTTTTTTTGGTACTTTCAAGGTCGGGAAGATTGTCGGAAAGCATAATATCAATATCCGGAGAACCCAAAATATAGATATATGAACTGTTTTCTCCGAGTTGTATGAGTCTGCCTTTGGCCTCCTGTGTACAGACCATATGGATATGAGCAAATTTGGATATGGCATGCCTGATCGATTCATCTATAGTTCCGGATAATTCTCCGCCTTCTATATGAACGACCTTGATGTTGGCAAACGCACCGACTATAGCACCGGCCAGGGCGTCGATACGGTCTCCGTGTACTATTATCATGTCAGGATTTATACTGTGAACGTAGTTTGTCAGATGACATATTACATCACCGAGATCATAGCTCATATCTCCGGTATTGGCCTGAGAAAAATCAACGAAAACATTTGTATAGCCGTCTTTAAGTACCTCCATGTAGGTGCTTCCGAGCCTTTCTAACAGATGCATTCCGGATACATATATATATAATTCAAAATCGGTATGTGCGTTTACAGCTTTGATGAGAGATTTCATTTTGCCGTAATCGGCTCTTGTACCTGTAATAAAAAGAATTTTTTTCATTTTGTTATCATTCTCCGAGTCAGAAGTGTATCTGTATTTATATCACAGGATGCAGTGCAACCGATGATAGTGTCATACTCTTCGGCTTTGACCTCACCTGTTCCGGGACGTTTGCACCATATATTATCTTTGGTGAAGCGTTCTCCTTGTTTGATGGGGGCAATCGTTACAACGGAAGCAAAAGCAAAATCTATAGTCACCTGTTCCTCGGGAATAGCTTTTTTGGTGCCTCCAAGCATCTTCGGAATCTCGACAGATGCCGTTATCAGATCGGACAGAGCATCTTCATCCATTGAACATACTATATCGGGGCCGGTTCTGGTCATTTGGTCGGTAAAATGTCTTTCGACCAGAGCGGCACCCAGGGCTATAGCTGCCTTACATGCATTGTTGTTAACTGTGTGATCGGATAAACCGATCGGAATCCCCGGAAATGCGTTCATCATTTCTAACATTGCACCGAGCCGTACCTGTTCAGGCTGTGTCGGGTATAGATTGGTGGTATGCATAAGAGCATATTCGACATTGTATTTTTCGAGTATATTTATGGTTTTTTCGATGGCAGGCAGATCGTTCATTCCTGTGGAAACTATCATGGGTTTGCCGAATTGTGCAATGTGTTCCAAAAGAGGATAGTTATTCATTTCACCTGACCCTACCTTATAAGCGGATACACCGAAACGTTCCAGGCGGTCAGCTGCAGCTCTTGAGAAAGGTGTACTTAGAAACATAAGTCCTTTGGATTCGGTATATTTCTTTAGTTCGAATTCCTCATCTTCAGAAAGAGCACAGCGCTCCATAATATTATAGATCGATATGTCAGAGTTGCCGGGGATGACTTTTTTGGCAGCACCGCTCATTTCATCAGAACATATATGTGTTTGATGTTTTATGAGTTTAGCACCGGCTCTTGCGGCTGCATCTACCATTTCTTTTGCGGTTATCAGGCTTCCTTCGTGATTTATACCTATTTCGGGTATTACAAGAACTTTATTATTTACTCCAAATTCTATATTTCCGATTTTCATATGGATACCCTCCGGTTATATATTATGTACAAATTATACATCAAGTGCCCGGATCATATAATGGTTGATGAGCCTTGGATCATTGCTCCGTGCATCGAATGATTTATAAAACATATATCTTGATGGTGTGATATCTGATATTCTATATATCTTCTGAATATGTCAAAGGTTTCGCTTGTTCCGACCATTCCACCGTCCGTGGATGGGACTTCCATAGATACAGGAGTATCGGACATTCTTGCATGTGGCATGTCTTTTGCATAATTGATCCCTGAAGGATAAGCAAGATCAAGACCGATCATATGGATAACTTCAGCCCCCATTTTTATGGCTGCTTCTATTGCCAGACTGCTGACTGTACCCCCGACTTCCCATATCTGTTCATCATTTGAAACAGCCCCGGGAATCTTCCTATCCGCTTCTGTAGCAACGAAGTATTTTTCTCCCCGGTAAATCTGACAGTATTTCCAATATGTTATTTTATCTGCAATAAGTGGTATTTGTGAGGTGAAGGGCAGTATGTCCTTTATATGTTCACAGATCTGTTCATAGGGGTCTGCCGCAACAGATAAGTCAGGCTTGATATTTTCACGGTTCAATCGTCTAAGTACCGTGTTGACTGCGATTACAGTTCTTTTACCAATACTGTCTTTTATAAAATCAATACTGTCATCAAATGAAGGACCGGCTGCAACTATCACGTATTCCTTTATCGGATCGTTTTTGTAAAGAGATATGATATCAGCCTGCGGAATCGTTTTGTTTTTCCATAGATTTATTGTTGAGATCTTTCGGAGTGACCTGGACGAATCGTCGATAAGTTTCAATCTGCTGATCATTCCGTTATTTACATGGGCATATTCATCCGACTTCCACGGAGTGACATATCGTTCACTTTGCTCCCGGTCTTTGTGAATATCATCTGAGAAGGCGTTTGCCAGTTTCTCCATGGATGAATCGTGTATTATGGTAAGACAATCGTCGTCAATCTTTGATAACGTTCCGAAACGGTCAGCATAGTCAAGGATAGTCGAATCATTTTCATATACGTATATATGCAGTGTCATATCGGAAACGTGCCATAACATATATGGAAGATACCCCAATCCGACACCGAATATCCGGAAGGATTTCATATCAGGTTTATACAGATGAAGTGCCAACTGATAGGCTTCATATAACGGGTCATATGTATCGTGCAGATAATGCTGGGTTTTGAGGTCTTTTATGGTCAAAAATCCGCTTGAGGAACTTTTTATCAGGTAGTTTCCATCCTCTACAGAAATATCTGTGAAGATTTTGATATAATTAAACAGTGCCGGCAACAGTGCAGATTCTATCTGTCCGGCGGCTTCAAACGGATCTTCCCAGGATTCGGTGACTTTGACGGCACAGTCCTGAATGAAAACCGCTGTATTTATATCGGATTTGGATATTTCCGTAATCAGATCTTCCAATTTAGATGCAGTACAGTTATATAATGCTCTGGCGGTTCTGTTTTCCGAGATATGGATATACCGGACTATTTCGTGTAAATCCTGTATTATGTGTGCCTGTACATATATTTCTTCTAACCATTGTTCTGCCATAATATATTACCTCTGTATTATTATAGTAGGTACATAAAATATCTTATCGGAATCGGCATAAAATGTAAATCTGCCGATAAAATAATGATATACTAATATATAAGTTCTCATATATGATACTATTTAATCAAATGCAGTGAATGAGGAGGTTTATTACGGAAAACTTAAGTACAACCCTACGCCGGTTATTACATGATATTCGCATACAGAAATACAGAGAAAGCAAAATTCTGTTACAGGATGTTACATCTCAGATTATAAACGGTAAGGATGACCTACTTGATTCTCTTGTAGATCTATATGGAAATGATATTGTGATGCAGAATATGGCGCAGATCAACAACGCCATCTCTTCGGAAGACTGGATCATGGTTGCGGATCTTCTTGAAGTGGTATGCATTCCGGCAATAGATTCAATAGTACAGGAACAAAACTGTATTGAAATAAATGATTATCTTATAGAAAGTACATCTTCGGGTATGCCGACTGCAAAGAGCATATCAGGTGATATGTATCTTCATTCCAATGTCAATCCGGAGTGGGAAGCAAGACAACTTGCCGAATCGATTTATGATCCCATGTATCGTGGATATATTGTGTGGGGCCTGGGTCTTGGATATTTTGTGACGGAGTTGGACCGATTGACAGATGGGTCGGTACCGATACGGGTCTTCGAAGAAGATGATTTACTGATAGATATCGCGAAACATTACGGATGCATCACGAAGGTTGAACAGCCAAAGATTGAGATCATACACGATCCTCTTGCTAAGCGATTTGTGGAAGAACTGTCTGAGAATACCGGGTATGGTGTAATGATCCATCTGCCAAGCGTAAAAAAGATCAGGAATCCCGAAATACGGACTGCATTACTGGATCATTATTTGCATATATATGATCCGGTTCGGGAATACATGTCTGTGCTTAAGAATAATTATTATTCCAACACCTCACTGCGACTTAAAAATGTTGATGAAATAGAAGATAAGATCAGGGGAAAGGACGTGGTGGTTGTGGCTGCCGGCCCTTCTCTGGATGACAACATTGATTTTCTGCGTAGTTGTGAAGATAAGATCATCATTTCGGTCGGAACCGTTTTGAAGAAACTCCTGGACATGGGTATCACACCTGACTATTGTGTGATACTTGATCCCTATAAGAGTGTATATGGTCAGATAGACGGCATTCCGGATTGCGATGTGCCTCTGATCCTTGGAGTATCTGCTTATTGGAAAGTTGGTCGGGATTATAAGGGGCCAAAGATGATCGCTTATACAAAAAGACTGGCAGGTATTCCTTCGATAGATAGCCCATCAAAGTATGTTTTTGATATCGGGAGCAGTGTCACAACGCTTGCTATTGATCTGGCTATGCAAATGTCTGCTCAAAAGGTATATCTTGTTGGTGCTGATATGGCTTATAAGGATGGGAGGTCCCACACATCAGGAACCCAGTATCCGCTAAAGCGAGATGTGGATGAGATGATTGCGATTGAAGGCTGTTCCGGGGATACGGTCTATACTACTCCGACACTTAACGAGGTTCGAGTTTGGATAGAATGTGAGATCGTCAGATATCCCGAGATCCAGGTTTATAACCTGTCAAAAACCGGAGCATTGATACACGGTGCGGAGCTGTATTAGAGTAATGAGAATTAATGAACTTATCACGGAATTAAAAAACATAATATATGTTATAAGAGTTCAGGATTATACCGGTGCAAAGTTTAAGATTGAGCGCTTCTTGAAGTCGAGACTCGAAGATGACTCCTTTGCCGATGAATTATCCGGAGTATTTGGCCTGGATAATGTCAAGGTTTTGCTTGCGGATATGATAAGAATACTTGAGGCCGGTGATATGATATTGCTGGCAGATATGCTGGAGAGTGTATGTATTCCGGCTCTGGAAAAAGCCAATATAGGCGAGGAAAGTATTGATCGTGGACGGTATACTGTCGAAAGTACGTTGTCAGGATACTATACCGTCAAGGATGGTCTGACCAATATCTATCTTCATTCCAACAATGATCCAATGGAAGAAGCAAAGATGTCGGTCACACTGTTTTATGATCCACATAGATCAGAATATGCTGTATGGGGGTGCGGTTTAGGATATCATGTGCTTCAGCTTATGGAACTGTCGGATGGGACAATAACGGTTAAAGTATACGAAGAGGATGAGCCTCTCATAAATCTGGCACATGATTACGGAGTGTATGACCTATTGCCGGAGAACTCCTATGAGATAATTCATGATCCCGACGGAACCGGTTTTTCAAAGACGGTAGCTGACGGTAGCACCGGAATATACATGCATTTTCCATCTATTAAAAAGATTGCCGATGAAAAATTGAAAAACGGACTTCACAGATTTTTTCTTGGTTGGAACGGAACTGTTCAGATCAAGAATAATCTTGCGGTAAATTTTAGAAAAAATGTCATGAACTGTAAGGGGAATATATGCGAGTGTTCTTCTGATTTTGATAACAGCGAGATCGTGATCGTCGCAGCAGGTCCGTCTGTAACTCCGAATATTGATTTCCTTAAGAAAAGCAAGGAAGAAGGACGCAAAATAATCGTCGTTGCAACTATATTAAAAAGGATTCTTGAATGCGGTATTGTACCGGACTATGCAGTGGTCATGGATTCTTATATGGGAACGTATGATCAGATGAACGGGGTAAATGATATTTCGTCATATCCGTTTATAATAGACTCCACTGCATATTGGAAATTTGCTGAGAATCATCTGGGATTTACATATCTTGTATTGCAGGAAGGATACGGTGCTGCAGAAAAACTTGCTTCGGAACTTGGATATACGACCTTTGCAACAGGAGGGTCAGTTACTACTCTGGCGTTAAGCATAGCTTTAAAAATGGGTGCTTCAAAAATATATCTTGTCGGAGCGGATATGGCATATAAGAATGGAGCATCTCACTCTGAGGGTACTGCTAGTTATCATAAGGAAAATACCGACAATATGATCCCGGTCGAAGGCGTAAGCGGAGAAATCGTATATACAACAATATTACTTGACAGTTATCGCAACTGGATAGAGCAGGAAATAATGAAATATCCGGATATTCCTGTTATAAATATGTCCGATTGCGGTGCCTTGATAAAAGGCACACGTCCCAAAGAAGAATATTAATTCTAAAAAAAGCATATAAAAGGCTTAACTTTTTTGGCGTTTTATCCGATAATAATCTCAGATGTAACAGATTGTCTCAGGATGAGATATGTAATATGGCAGGATGCCTGTAGTTTCGCATCACATGGAGGTGAGAAAATGAACATAGAACCAGTAAGCAGTATTATGACACTGCAGTCTCAGCAGATACCGCAACCCAGACAGGTGGAGAGTGCAGAAAAATCAGCTGATTACAACTCTAAGGACGCTTCGACATCAAACGCTGCGCCGGATTTGTCTACGGCTCAGATAGTATCCAATACTTCGGAAGCGGCAGGAGCAAACGAGGGGGATGGCAATCAGCAATCTAACAGTTATCAGGAAGAAGCCACAGCGACTAACGAACGGCTTAAGGAAGCTGTAGCAAGATTCAACAAGAGTTCCGGAGCAAACTCCGAAGCTGTTTTTGGTATACACGAAGGTACCAATCGTGTGACCATCAAGATCGTGGACAAAAAGACCAAAGAGACCATCAAAGAACTGCCGCCGGAGAAAACTTTGGATATGATCGCCAAAGTATGGGAGATGGCAGGAATTATGGTTGACGAAAAAAGATAAGAGAGGAGAGATGAATTATGCCAATGAGAATGAGCGGCCTGATATCAGGTCTTGATACAGATTCTGTAATCTCTCAGCTTGTATCTGCCAAGAGGCTCAAAGTAACCAGAGCAAAAGGCGAACAGACCAAACTCAGTTGGAAGCAGGAAATTTGGAAAGATCTTAATAAGGATCTTGTGAGTTTACGTTCTACACTTTCCAATATGCGCTTTAGTTCTTCATGGAACAAGAAGACTACCAATGTATCTAATACCAATAAGGCAAGTGTTATAACCGGATCAAGTGCCGTTGACAGCGTTCAATCACTCAAGATCACTCAACTTGCCAAATCGGGATACTTGACCGGATCTGAAGTTAAAGCTGTTGATTCCGATGGCAATGCTACCGGAGAGAATGTTACCGCATTATCCAAATTAAGTGATCTGGGATTTAGTGGAGGGGAGACTACCCTGAATATATCTGTTGGTGGAGAAACTTCTTCAATCACGGTAAACGGAGACAGTACTATTTCAGATGTGCTCACAGCACTTAAGAAGCAGGGTGTAAACGCATCTTTTGATGAGAATAATCAGCGCTTCTTTATTAGTTCCAAATCAACCGGAGCATCTAATGATTTCAGTATTACGGCGAATGATTCTGCCGGTCAGGATCTGCTTGATAAGATGGGCATATCCACGTATGATGCTACGGCAAAAGCAAATCTTACTTCATTTGTATCATATACTTCCGATGATGTAGCGGCAGAAGCTTTAAAAAGAGCACAGGAGAGTGCGGATAATTATAAGACTATATATAATAACAAGATAGATGCTGAAAAGACAGTTGCGGATCTTCAGGAGCAGTTAGATGAACTTGGGAGTGATGCCAGGGAAGATGAGAGATATAAGCTCCAAAAGCAATTGGATGATGCAAATGCTAAACTTACTACATATACGCAGCAGCTTGAGGAAGCATCCGAAAATGCGATATATACAGGAACTCCGGTGTATGACAGCGACGGTAAGATAACATCTATTGATGATGTTGCAGCAACCGACGAATTGATTTCGGAAATTGAACAGGAATATGCACAGCGAAAAGCTTATGCTCAAACACAGTTAGATGCGATAGAAGCCGGGACCCTAAAAGGTAAGGCGGCCAATAAGATTACAGGAATGGATGCCCAGATCAACTTAAATGGAGTTGCCTTTACCAGTTCAACTAATGTGTTTGACATAAATGGACTTACGATTACAGCGCTTGCAGAAACTGACAGTGATGAGACCATTACTCTGACAACGAGCGATGATACCAGTGGAATCTATGATATGGTCAAGGATTTCCTGAAGTCTTATAACAATATCGTTAATCAGATGGATAAGCTCTATAATGCGGAATCTGCTTCCAAATATTCACCGTTGACAGATGAGGAGAAAGAAGCCTTAAGTGAGACCGAAGTCGAGAAATACGAGCAGAAGATCAAAGACGGCCTGCTAAAAGGCGATGGTACGATAAACAGTATAACTTCGGCACTTTCGTCCATCATGAGCGATGGTGTAGAGATTGATGGAAAGAAAGTATATCTTTCTAATTTCGGGATCAATACACTCGGATATTTTGAGGCCGAAGATAATCAGACTCATGCATATCATATTGATGGAGACAGCGATGATTCCGCAACTTCAGGCAACGCAGATGTGCTCAAGGGTATGATAGCATCAGATCCTGATATGGTCACTAAATTCTTCACCAAACTGAGTCAGAGCCTGTATTCACGGATGGATCAGCTTTCTTCCAGGATATCAGAGCGCAGATCTTACGGTTCGTTCTTTGAAGACATATCACTTAAGTCAGACTATAGTGCATATGATTCAAAGATAAGCGAACTTGAAGAAAAGGCAAATGATTACGAGGACAATCTGTATGCCAAATTCAGTAGAATGGAATCTGCACTTGCCAAGCTTCAGAGCAATACCAGTGCAATAACCGGATTGCTTGGAGGAGGCTGATCAAGGAAAGCGATTAAAGATATTATAAAAGCAGTTGGGATAATATCCCAACTGCTATTTAGGAGGAAATACTTATGGCTTTGCCGCAGGCATATGCACAATATAACAACAGCAAAATATTAACAGCAAAACCTGCCGAACTTACGCTGATGTTGTATGAAGGTGCTATCAAGTTTTGCAATATAGCGATCAAGGCAGTTGAAGATAATGACATAGATAAGGCTCATCAGCATATAATCAAGGTTGAGAGGATAATAGATTATCTTAGAAAAACTTTGGATATGAGTTATCCCGTGGCACAGGACTTTGAAAATATGTATGTATATTTATATCGAAGACTCACCGAAGCTAATATAAGTAAAGATCTCGAAATTCTTAATGAAGTCAATATGCATCTTCATGCTATCAGAGATAACTGGAAGTTAGTGATGGATAAAGTAGCAAAGGGTGAAGGATGATATTTATTTTAGGGCGGATAAGATATGGAGATTTCCTACATAGACAAATTGGAAAATAACCTGATGGCTAAGGTGAGGCTTCTGGAAAAAATATATGAATGTGATGAACGTCTGAATAAAGTCATCGATGTGGATAAAAGTTCCTTTGAGGATTATGATACATATATAGAAGAAAAGGAACTGCTGCTGGATGAACTTGACAAATTAGATAAGGAAGCAGATGAGATAACCAAATATCTCGAAAACAATAAGACACGGATAGATTTGGTACCTGCTGACAGACGGGCAAAGATCATGTCTCTCGTGTCCGAAGTTGCGGGCAAGACGGAAGCTGTTCGTGACATTGAGAGCCGGATACGGTTAGTGACTGATCGTTTTTTTGAGAATCGCAGAACGGATATCCGTAATTCAAGAAGAAATCTAAAAGTAGTACAGAGCAGTTATGGTTTAAGGAATGCATTGGCGACCGATGAAACAAGCAGATTTGATGCCAAAAATTAGGT
Organism: Lachnospiraceae bacterium; assembly: GCA_024691305.1. Classification (GTDB taxonomy): domain Bacteria; phylum Bacillota; class Clostridia; order Lachnospirales; family Lachnospiraceae; genus XBB2008. Next base: position 32,849 of record JAILNS010000022.1, read on the forward strand.
ATTGAAAAAAAATATATTTTTTTTTAAAATAAGGTTAAGAATCCTGAAAAGGATCCGATATATGTTGTGTAAGCATTAAACACAACGGTGAAATTTCATAAAGCTACCGATGGAGCGTACGGCCAAAGGAAGCACAGTGAAAGATTCACCAGCAAACCAAAAACTTCGCAAGGATGCGATATTTTCATTTCAAGGAGGAAATAATTATGGTAGTACAGCACAATTTAACAGCAATGAACTCAAACAGAATGTTAGGTCTCACTCAGTCAACACTTGCTAAGAGCACTGAGAAACTTTCTTCAGGTTATAAAGTAAACCGTGCAGCAGATGATGCAGCAGGTCTTGCAATATCCGAGAAGATGAGACGTCAGGTCAGAGGTCTTACACAGGCTTCAGCAAATGCTCAGGATGGTATCTCTACTGTACAGACAGCAGAAGGTGCACTTAATGAAGTACACGATATGCTTCAGAGAATGAATGAGCTTGCAACCAAGGCGGCTAACGATACTAACATGACAGAAGATCGTAGCTATATCCAGTCAGAACTTAATGCACTTTCATCAGAGATCGACCGTGTAGCTTCAACCACAACTTTCAACCAGCAGAATCTGCTTGATGGATCTTTCACAGGTAAGAAA
>JAILNS010000032.1 GCA_024691305.1 Lachnospiraceae bacterium
ACTCATGGTCTTGCGGTCATGATGATGTTTGACAGTTACAGATTATCCAAGGAAGAAGCAGTGCAGATGATGTATGATGTCGGCCTTAAGATGCTAAAGAATATTGGGATCGCCCCGCCTGAAAAGCCTAAGGAGATCACCTGCCCGCCCGGTGAAAAGGCGTGACCGAAGCCACGCCTTAACATTCTTTTAATTCTAACAGTATTTACTGTCTTATGACGCCCCGCCTTGCCGGGGGTTATTTATATTGCTCTCATAAATATGCTTGTTTTATAACGAGGCATCGGGTCCGTGCTCTTTGACGGCATGTTCACGTTTGTATTTTAAAGAGTCGGCGGTCTTTTTATCTATAAATTTCTGGGTTTTAACTATATATAAGGATCCGTCCTCAGCCTTTCTCAGTCTTATCTTGCTTTTCATGAGTCCGTGAACCGGACATTCGGATACTCCCAGAAAATGGCGGTTATTAGTAGTAAACCATTTAACATACTTTTTGGTGTTTTCTCCACATAGATAACATTTGGATGACATTACCTCCTTATCGCTAAGGGCGCGTTCACGGCTTTCAAAGGGGCGGGAAATATATTTGTAATGATCATCGAATACTGTATGTATCTCATGCTCTTTATCTTTTGGAAGATGAAAAACGTCATAAGAGCAGTGGCTTAGAACGTCTCTGGGAATCCGCTCAAGGATAAGAGCAGTATAATAAGCGTCCGAAAAAGCTCTGTGAAAGGGAATGTCCTTCTCTATCCCCAAATGATCTATGGCAAACTCGAGGTTTCTTCTTTCTTTGAAATCAAAAGCTATACTGAAAAGCTTTTGAACATCCAGGAAGGCGATCGGTCCGTTGGCGAGCGGTTTGATGTCAAAATGACGCATGTTCCGCTGAAGTTCGGTGAGATCCAAAGGCCCCCAGGTACAGAAGAAAGGTTCGTCTCCACACCAGTTTTTAAAGTCTTCATAAACTGCCGGGAAAGGATCACCGCTTTGAAGCTGTTGCATCTGCAGGTGTATCAGATTACCCGTGATGGAATGCATGGTCGTATAAACCTGCGGCTTCACAAGTCTTGAGAATTCACTTATCATGTTGCGGTCGCTGCCAAGTTTTAATGCACCTATTTCAACTATCTCAAAAGGCATGGCAGGATCGGAGTCTTCAGGCTTGCTTGCCTGATTCCATTCAAGGTCAAGTACAATGTAATTCATATGACAATTATACGCTAAAACAGACATATATGGTAATATATATCTATGCGTTTAAGAAATATTACAGGTTCAAGAGAGATAATAGCAGACAGTAAATGGTGCAGGGAAACGCCTAAAGATATGGCGGGTAAGTGGCGTGAGCATTTTGGAAACGATCATCCGCTGTATGTGGAGATCGGAATGGGAAAAGGCAGATTTCTTATGGATAATGCCGCATCTTACCCGGATATCGATTATGTCGGGATAGAAAAATATTCCAGTGTCTTATTAAGGGGCATACAGAAACTGGAGGAAGAACCGCTTCCAAATGTTTCCCTGATCCGTATGGAGGCCGAGTATATAACAGATGTCTTTGCAAAAGGAGAAGTGGACAGGATTTATTTAAACTTCTCGGATCCCTGGCCTAAGGACCGTCATGCCAAAAGAAGACTGCCTTCAAGGGAATTCCTGGCCCGATATTCCGAAATTCTCGTTCCCGGAGGGACGGTCGAGTTTAAAACGGATAACCGGCCGCTGTTTGATTTTGCGATAGAAGAAGTTGAGGCTGCAGGTTGGGATATGGAGATATGTACCTATGATCTTCATGCAGATGAAGAACTCATGCGTAACAATATAATGACCGAATATGAAGAAAAGTTTTCGTCTATCGGAAATCCCATATGCAAATACGTGATCAAAAGGCCGGACTGAGATTATGAACATAGTTCTTCATCAACCTGAAATGCCGGCAAATACCGGGAATATAGGCAGAACCTGTCTTGCCACGAATACGCCGCTTCATCTGATAGAGCCGCTCGGTTTCCAGTTAAACGACAAGGCACTCAAACGAGCGGGACTTGATTACTGGCATGAACTTGATGTAACCAAATACGACGACTATACTGATTTTTGTGCTAAACACCCGGGAGTAACGGTATGGAAGGCAACTACCAAGGCACATAAAACATATGCGGATGTGGTATACGGTCCTGACGATTATATAATGTTCGGAAAAGAATCCGCCGGAATTCCCGAGGAGATCCTTGTAGAAGATGAGGAACACTGTATCCGGATCCCCATGGCTCCGGATATCAGAAGCCTTAATCTGTCAAATGCTGTTGCAATAGTGTTATATGAGGCTTTAAGACAGCAGGGATTTGCGGGACTTGAGGATTACGGCAAGCTTCACAGGCTTTCGTGGAAGAGCGATACATAGATTTTTAAAATGATTAAAGACGGGACTCGCAGAAAAAAAACAATAAGGTTTCATATTTCAGCGGTCATATTAATGGCCTTTTTTTCGGTGTCCTTTTTTTTCGGGTCATATAATGAGGCTTATGCAGCCAAGTCAGGTGCCGCCGGGACACAGGAAGAAATGGATCAAAATGCGGAGGCACGAAAAGAACTGCCGATAGAGACAAATGATATCCCCGGATGGCCTGCAGGTCCGGAGATCGGAGCCGAGGCTGCCATACTCATGGATGTAGATACGGGTACGATCCTTTATGCGAAGAATATCCACGAAGAATTGTATCCTGCAAGTACCACCAAACTTCTTACCTGTCTGTTAGCGGATGAAAAGGGTAATATGGCGGACATGGTGCCATTTAGCTATGAAGCGGTACATTCGGTACCTTTGGACGGATCCAGCATAGGTATGGATGCGGGACAGTCCATAACACTCGAAGAGTGTCTGTACGGGATAATGGTCGGCAGTGCCAATGAAGTGGCAAATGCAGTCGCCGAATATACTTCCGGTTCCATCGAGGAGTTCACTAAGCTCATGAATGAAAGAGCTGCCGAACTAGGCTGTACGAATTCCCATTTTACCAACACGAACGGTCTTCACGATGAGGATCATTATACTTCCGCCTACGATCTGGCACTCATTGCAAAAGAGTATTTCTCTAACGATATGCTTGCCCGTATAGCGAACACTCCAAGGTATCACTTTGAACCTACCGATACCCAGCCGGACGATTTTTATCTGAAAAATAAGCATGCACTCATAAACGGAGAGGTCGCTTATGAGGGTATCCGTGGCGGAAAAACCGGTTTTACGAGCGATGCAAGACAGACTCTCGTCACGTGTTGCGAGAGGGCGGGAATGCGCCTTATCTGTGTAATAATGATGGAGGAGACACCGAATCAGTTTTATGACACTGTAACTCTTTTTGATTACGGATACAGTAACTTTTCTCTTGTAAAAGTCAGTGATTACGAGACGGAATTTACAACGGAAGAGAAGAGTTTCTTTAAAACGGGATCCGATATATTCGGAAATTCCGCACCGTTCCTTTCCATGAATCCCGACAGCAGGATAGTACTTCCAAATACCGTAAGTTTTGACGATCTGGATACGGAGGTATCGTTTGAAACAGGGGATGCGGTGGCACAGATCGGATATACCTTCCACGGAAGGGAACTTGGAACAGCACTTGTGGAAATAGTCGACAACAGCCAGCCCGGATATGAGTTTGAGCACGTTTCCGAAGAAGAGATAGAAGAAGGCAATTCCGGGATAGCGATAGAAAGAGAAGGTCAGACGGTATTCCTGAACGTGAAGCTTATAATACTTATCGTTTCGGGAACGGCAGTACTCATAGGTATCATAATAGTCCTGATACGCCTCGGAAAAGAATACCATTTTTCCGGAAGAAGGGAAGGAAAGAGACGCAGGAAATTCCACAGACACGGAGGCAGAAATGGCGATCTGTACCTATGATCCTTCCTACTGGCAGGATTTTGACAGTGGAAACAGTTTGGAATGGGTCCTTACCGCAGGAAACGGAGCTTATGCCGGGGGATCCTTGATCGGTGGGCGAAACAGGACTCATCAGGCATATCTTGTAGCTTCGTTAAAAGCTCCGACCAACAGATATGCGGTTCTTGACAACATCACCGAGCATGTGAGTATAGACGGTACAGACTATGATCTTGAGGCGATACAGCACAAGGGAAAGGTCTGTTCTAAAGGATATAAATATCTTAAAAAAGTAACATATGACGGAACGATAAGGTTCGAATACGAACTGAATGCATCCGCAGAGCATGAGTGTGAGTCGGGTGTATGTGCAATGAGCTTAAAAAAGCATATTGCTCTTGTTAAGGGTGAAAATACCGTTACGATCGATTATGAGATCATAAATTTCTCTGCCGATGAGGCAAAGATCTGTCTTACTCCCAAATTTGATTTCAGAGAACACAATACGCTTAAGAAAGCCTCAGAGCTTAACTTTAGTTTTATTCTCAAGGATGACACGGTTTCGCTTATTCCTGATGAAAAAGATGATATACGGATAGATTTAAGCATAAGCGAAGGCTGTTTTTGGGAACTTGAGGATAAGTATGATAAGGATATAGAGCTGCAGACCGAAGTTGACCTTGAGACCGAGGGGCTGTGCGATTCCTTCATGCCATACAATATACTTATAGAGGCAGGTCCCGGAGAGTCAAAACATATATCCGTCGTATGCAGCGTGGTAAGCGGTGATAGCGGCCGTTTCGTGGCAGCAGGCACTGCCCGTAAGCTCATAAACGGGGTAAAAGAGTATTATAAAGATCTTGAGGATCGCGCAGAGACGGCCATGAACGGGACTTTCATAGATCCTTCGCATAAAGAACTCTTCGACAGGCTTGTTCTGGCGGCCGATCATTTTATCTGTGAGCGCAGATCGACAGGCCTAAAAACCGTACTGGCAGGACTTCCCTGGTTTACGGACTGGGGCAGGGATACCATGATCGCATTTACCGGGCTCACTCTTTGTACCGTCCGGTTTGATGATGCAAGGGAGATTCTTAAGTCTTTTGCATTATATGAAAAAAACGGACTCATACCCAATATGTTTCCCGATGATGGCAAAGAACCGTTATATAACACTGCCGACGCATCATTATGGTTTTTTATAGCGGTATATAACTGTTTAAGATATGATCCTGACAGCAGGGACTTCATCAGGACCGAAATATATCCGACCCTTCTGCATATCATAACAGCATATGAAAAGGGCACGGATAACAGCATTTATATGGAAGAGTCCGGACTCATACATGCGGGCAGCGGACTTGATCAGGTTACATGGATGGATGTGAGGGTCGGAGATCTGGTTGTAACCCCAAGACACGGATGTCCCGTAGAGATCAATGCTCTTTGGTATAATGCGCTTAGGATAGCCGTATCCTTGGCGGATATGTTTGGGGATCCGGATACGGCTAAGCACTGTAATAGTCTTTCGAAGCGTGTTTTGGAAGTATTTGAAAAAACATATTTTAATCCCGAAACAGGATGTTTGTATGATGTTGTAAGCGGATATACCAAAGACGGATATACGGACAGGGATCCTTCGATAAGGCCCAATCAGGTATATGCGGTCTCTCTTCCTTTTTCTCCTTTAAGCGAGGAGGCAGCGCTTTCCGTAGTCAATGTTGTGGAAGAGAGGTTATATGTTGGGGTAGCTATAAGGTCACTTGAACCTTCGCATCCGGACTATCACCCCGAATACAGGGGAGCACTAAAAAAAAGGGATATGAGTTATCATCAGGGTACCGCCTGGGGATTTCTTCTCGGTGCCTATATAGAAGCATATTATAAAGTTCATAGCCGGGAAAAAGACATAAAAGAGCGCCTGGATAAACTGTTTGAGCCGGTAAGGAAGCATTTGACAGATGAAAACTGTATATGTGGGATCTGTGAGATATTTGAAGGAGCCCCGCCACATTTAGGGCGGGGCTGCTATACTCAGGCCTGGTCTGTAGGCGAGATATTAAGGGTTTTGTGTGAATATCTTATTGGAAACGAGTAGGTCCGTCACCTATGGATACTACATAGAATTCCGGAGTCAGATCGTATTTTTCCTTGTATGCTTTGGTAAGAGTTTCTTTGAAGGCCTCTACCGCATCGTCTTTTACTATACTTACGGTGCAGCCTCCGAAGCCGCCGCCGGTTATCCTTGAACCGACCACTCCGTCACAGGACCATGCTGCATCTACCAAAACATCTATCTCGGGACATGATACCTCATAATCATCCCTTAATGAAACATGACTTGCGTTCATCAGTTTACCGAAACTGTCAAGATCACCGTCTCTAAGAGCTTGTACGGCTTTGATCGTGCGCTGGTTTTCATATACTGCATGATGCGCTCTTAAAGCTCTGGTCGGATCTTTTATTGCGGATCTGTATTTTTCAAAATCTTCTTCCGAAAGATCGCCGAGTGACGTGATGTTTGTAACTGTCTGTAATTCTTCGAGGGCCTTTTCACAGGATGACCGTCTCTCATTATATGCCGAATCAACTAATGAATGCTTAACTTTACTGTTTGTAACGACTATCTTATATCCGTTTAAAACGATGGGGGCATAGTCGTAATTTAATGTGTTACAGTCAAGGAAGATCGCATTATCTTTTTTGCCCATTGCGGAAGCAAACTGATCCATGATACCGCAGTTCATTCCGTTATAGTTGTTCTCGCTGTACTGGCCGATCGTCGCAAGGTCCACATTGGTCACTTCGTCGAGCTTAAAAAGGTCGCGGAGCATGAAACCTGTAAGTACCTCTAAAGAAGCTGACGAGGAAAGCCCGCTTCCTGCGGGGATATCTCCGGTTATGACCATGTCAAAGCCGGTATCTATTTTGAGTCCGCGTCCGATAAATGCCCAGACAACACCCTTGGGATAGTTGGTCCATCCGGCTTCTTCGGAAGGATTAAGGTCATCCAGGGAGGTTTCATATACTCCTTTGAGCGACTGGTTGATAGAGAAAAAGCGGATCACTCTGTCATCGCGTTTTCTTGCGGCTGCGTAGGTTCCGATAGTGAGTGCACAGGGAAAAACATGTCCACCGTTATAATCCGTATGCTCTCCTATCAGATTTACGCGTCCCGGAGCAAAGTAGGTACGGATATCGCCTTCTGCTCCGAATAATTCTATGAATTTGTCATATACACTTTTTTGCATTCTGTTACCCCTCTGTGAGTCAATATTCTGTATAATAAAATATGGGTGTGCCGGATATCATTCTTAGCAGGCACGCTTGCGCTGCACACGCCTCGCAGCGGATGCCGGGCTCGAAAATACCTCGCCGGGCACCGGCGGGCGTGAAAGCACCTGCTTAAGAATATTATCCGGCACACCCTACCGCTCACAGTATACATTATCACAGAGGGAACTGTAAATCATATGAGAATAACAAAAAAGGATATAGAAACAAGGCTTCCGAAGATACTTGAGAGGCTGGATGAAAAATACGGCACAGAGTATGTCTGCTATCTGACGCATGAAAATGCATGGCAGCTTCTTATAGCCACGATATTGTCAGCTCAGTGCACGGATGCGAGGGTAAATATCGTAACAAAGGATCTGTATGTGAAATATCCTACGGTACAGGCTTTTGCACAAGCTAATCTTAAGGAACTTGAACAGGATATCCATTCCACCGGGTTTTATCACAACAAGGCCAAAAATATCATCGCATGCTGTAAAAAACTCATGGAAGACTACGGCGGAGAGGTCCCATCTGATCTAGATGAACTCACTAAACTACCAGGAGTCGGGCGAAAGACCGCAAATGTTATCAGGGGGAATATATACAATATACCAAGCATAGTTGTGGATACACATGTAAAAAGGATATCCCGTAAACTCGGTCTTACGAACAACGAGGACCCGGTTAAGATAGAGTATGATCTTATGAAGATACTGCCTAAGGATCACTGGATAACATGGAATATTCATATAATCACTCTGGGACGTACGATATGCAAGGCTCCTACGCCTAAATGCGATGAATGTTTTTTGCGGGACATCTGTCCTTCGTGTTATAATTAAATTTGTATGGACGTTGTTATAGATCTTCGTTTACTAATCGTTATAGTGGCGCTTTTTTTGGGAATGGTCGCGCTTGTGGTCTGGCTCATTATCCGAAACAGACTGAATATGCCTGACTATAGGAAACTTGTGGCCACAACGAAGGAACTCGAAGAAAGCCGTAAAGAACTTGAGAATGCGAGGAATGCGGCTGAAGAAGCGACCAAGACCGTACATGAACTCATGAATACCGCTTCATGGACTCTTCATATGGACAAAGACGGTCAGATGACCGGCGTTGAGAGCAGCGCAGAGTTCAGGTATCTTTTAAACGGAAATACCGATATGGATATTCCGGATTATCAATTATGGCTTAATTCTCTTCATCCCGATTATAAGGATCGTATCACTGCCAAAATAGATAAAGCGGCTCATGGAAAAGGCATTTATGATGAGGTCTTTTTGTTGCATGACAGAACCGGTACATACAGATGGTACCGTGGAACCGGAGAACTGGTTCCCGAGGGTGACGGAACGGCATTTCGGGGCATTATACAGGATGTAAACGAAGAAAAGCAAAAAGAAATACTTAATGCCGAGAGGCTTGCCGCACTCGAAGACCTTGAGAAATCACAGGAAGCACTTAAGGAAGCCCTTGAAGAAGCGCAGCACGCCAATAAGGCCAAGAGTGAGTTCTTAAGTAATATGTCTCATGATATCCGTACTCCCATGAATGCGGTCATCGGTTTTACTGAACTTGCAATAGAAAACCGCGAGGATCCCGAAGCCGTCAAAGGCTATCTTGAGAAGATACAGACTTCCGGAAATCATCTGCTGATGCTCATAAACGATATTCTTGACATGAGCAAGATAGAGAGCGGACGCATAAATATAGAATACGCCCGTTGTGATCTTAAAGAACTTATTGCCTCCCTGGAGAAGATAGTAGACGGAGATGCAAGAAGCCGCAAGGTGAACTTTAAATGTGAGCTTGAGAATATGGCTGAAAGCGTGGTCTTATGTGACAGGCTAAGGGTAAATCAGATACTTTTAAACTGCATAGGAAACTCGGTTAAATTCACCCCGGAAGGCGGATATGTTGAGTTAAGGGTTCAGAAACTAAACGGAGAAGATCCCGACCATGCGGATTTTTCTTTTATCATCGCAGATACCGGTATAGGTATGAGTAAAGAATTCCTTGAGAAACTGTTTGAGCCGTTCGAACGAGAAAGGACTTCTACAATAAGCAGGATCCAGGGCACCGGACTCGGAATGGCCATAACCAGGAATCTGGTCGAGATGATGGGCGGAACTATTGATGTGGAGAGCCGTGAAGGCGAAGGGACCACATATACGATCACCTTGAATTTTGAACTTGTGCATGAGAGATGTGAGCAGACCGGTAATCAGGCACAGGATGATATCACGATAGAGGAGATGGCTGCCGGGGTTAAGGGCCTGCATGTATTACTTGTAGACGACAATGGCACAAACAGGCTTGTGGCAAAAGGCGTATTCAGATCCAGGGGAATAAGTGCCGATGAAGCAACAAACGGAGCCCAGGCGGTTGAGATAATCAAAAATGCGGCCTTCGGTGAATATGATGTAATTCTTATGGATGTTCAGATGCCTGTTATGGACGGACTTACCGCCGCAGACAATATCAGGGCATTGGAAGATCCTGAACTTGCGCAGATCCCGATCCTTGCAATGACCGCAAATGCATTCGCCGAAGACCGGGATGAGTGCCTTGCTCACGGGATGAATGATTATATAGCCAAACCCTACAAACCGGATGAACTTATTCGGAAATTGTATTTTTGCGTGAAAAACAATTGATTATGCGTCATTCAGGATGTATAATTCCAACGACATAAATAAATTTGCACTATACCCGGTTAAGGGACAGTAGCAGGAGGAGAAAAATGAATAATAAAACAAAAACACTTGTAGGTATTGGCTTGCTGACCGCGATCGTTGTTGTATTACAGGCGCTCGCAATAGGCATCAGATTCGGGTTGTTCAATATTACACTGGTATTGGTACCCATCATTGTAGGTGTTGCTCTTTACGGTTATTGGGCAGGTGTATGGCTTGGAGCCGTATTCGGACTTGTAGTCCTGTTTACCGATGCGGGTGTTTTTCTTGCGATAAGCATTCCCGGAACGATAATCACATGTCTTCTTAAAGGTATTCTCGCAGGTCTTCTTGCAGGTCTCGCTTACAAAGCACTGGAATCCAAAAATACACTTATTGCCGTAATTGTTGCAGGTATCGTTGCACCTGTTGTAAATACGGGCGTATTTCTTTTGGGATGCCGTCTCTTCTTCTTTGATACGATCAAGGAATGGGCAGCAGGAGCAGGATTCGAAAATGCGGGATTATATATGATCACAGCCTTTGTCGGACTTAACTTCCTGGTTGAACTTGCCATAAACCTTATCTTAAGTACAGTTATCGTTCGTATCATCCAGATCGGAAGAAAGAGCGGAGCAGCCGTAGATACAGGTAAGGAGGATTAATACATATGATCCTGGCGATAGACCTTGGCAATACAAATGTTACGTTCGGCTGTCTCGACGAGAATACGGGAGAGATATTTTTTGAAGAGCGTATACATACCGATTTTAAAAGCACATCGGTTGAATATGCGGTTCAGATAAAGACTATTATGGATATCAGGGGAGTATCCGCTGACGATATCACGGGCGGAATTCTTTCATCATCGGTTCCGCCGGTCACAAGACAGGTAAGAAACGCTGCGGAAATGATCCTTAAGAAGCCCGTCATTGAAGTAGGCCCCGGCATTAAGACAGGTGTCGATATCAAGATAGACGATCCGGCTTCTCTTGGCCCCGATCTTCTGGTCGGCGCTGTCGCAGGCCTGGCTGAGTACGGATCACCGATCATTCTCGTGGATATGGGCACCGCTACTACGATTTCCGTTATTGATGATCAAAAGCGCTTTATGGGCGGTATGATCATGCCGGGTGTAAAGGTGTCGATCAACGGATTGACGGCCAATGCCGCACATCTTCCGGATATTGCCATTGAACTTCCCGATAAACTTATAAACGGTACTACCGTAGGTGCGATGCAAAGCGGTAGCGTATACGGACATGCTGCATGTATAGACGGTATGGTAGACCGTATTTGGGAAGACTTAGGATACAGGACCAAGGTTGTGGCTACGGGTGGTTTTGCGAGAACGGTCATTCCGTGCTGTAAGACAGATATAGTCATAGACTCACAACTTCTCATTAAGGGATTATGTATCCTTTATCAGAAGAACCACAAATAAGAAGTTTATGATAATTTTTTAGGTAATTTATTTAAGATATGAATTCAGGGAATCGATGATGGAAGCCTTAAGAGGAGTATTTAAGGTTTCTGCTACGGGTAAAAGAGCTCGTATGGAATCGGTATCTCCCATATCCGAATAGATAGAAGCAAGACATTTATATGTGCCGCTCACGTCGGTCTGTGTTGAGACAGCGTACTCAAGGACCTCGCGGGCGGCATTTGTGTCGCCGATCGAAATAAGTTCATTGGCCCATTTTTGAAGAGTCTGCGCAAGAAGAGTATAGCGCTGGTCATATAGTGTCAAAAGGGTTATATTTGGAGCGCCGTATTTGAGTTTTAGGTCAGTATTACTGATACCGGTCAGATTAACGACCGGAGACTTGGAAAGTTCGACTATAGTATCTATGCAGGATGCTATGGTATTATTATCAGTATGAAGGGATATAGGAAGAGTATCCAACGGAATGGCCAGATAGTTAAGGTCATCCAGGGGTTTTCTTCTGACGGAATTGGCTGCATGCTCTTTTTCCCAGAATTCCTGCTCGCTTTGAGCATATGTGTTTTTGGTTCTTCGTGTAGCGATGGCTATGATCAGACTGACTACCAGTGCACTTGCCAAAAGAAACAGGTTCATCTATAATCCTTTCTGAAAGACAAATCGTAAGTTTAGGAGCAGTTATGCAGGGTCAAAGTGGAAAGAAACGCCGCAGACAGATAATTTCATCAATTATTATAATCATAATAATTCTGGTTATGGTAGTTCCGACCATTCTGACATTAGTTGGATGATAACTGCACTCTGTGTTGGCTTTTTCTACCAACATCATAGCATATATTCAGGAGCAAGTAATGCGTAATATAGCAAAGCTGATAACAGGTATAATAGCCGCAACAGGTATAGGGCTGTTAACGACTATCAGTATAGAAGCGGCACCGGGGTCGGGAATCGAGACCGGTGTTTTTGCAGATGATATAAGCCTGTCCGGCATGAGCGAGGATGAGGCGGTGAAGGCTGTCAAAGCCCGGGTATATGAGAGGGGAGCTGCCTCCATTACCATAACCGACGGAGCTGAGTTTAGCAGAACTTTTACCGGAGGCGATATCGGATATTCATGGGTCAACGAATCCATCATAAATGAAGCGGCATCTCTCGGTAAGTCCGGTGATATTGTGACACGCTACATGGCACTTAAGGATCTTACACGTTCGCCTAAAGTTTATGATATAGAATATTCGGTGGATGAGACTCTTCTTTCTGCCATAGTCGGTGAATGTGCCGCTGAATATGACAGGGAAGCTGTGAATGCTTCTTTAACCAAAAACGGTGAGGGATTTAACATTACCGAGGGAGTTGCGGGAAGAGTCATAGATCAGGCTTCCGTTATTTCCGGGCTTTCCGAGTATCTTGTAAACGAATGGGACGGATCCCCCTATACATATAATATGAAAGTCGATGTTGTAGAGCCCCTTGGCAGTTACGAAGACCTGTCAAAAGTAAAAGATGTACTTGGTACATTCAGCACCAGTTATTCAACATCAGGCTCATCAAGATCTGCGAATATAGCAAATGCCTGCGGACTTATAAACGGAACAACGGTCTATCCGGGTGAAGAGTTTTCAACTCTTGAAAAGATAACTCCTTTTTCGGAGGCAAACGGTTATTTCATGGCCGGTTCATATTTAAACGGTCAGGTTGTCGACAGCCTGGGCGGAGGTATATGTCAGGTATCGACTACGCTTTATAACGCGGCACTTCTGTCGGAACTTGAGATCAGCGAAAGACATAATCATTCGATGATCATAGGATATGTAAAACCCAGCATGGATGCGGCTATCGCAGAATCGTCGGGCAAGAATTTCAAATTTATCAATAATACGGACTATCCTATATATATAGACGGATATACCACAGCGGAAAAAAGAATAGTCTTTACCATATACGGTGTTGAGACGAGAGCGGCTACGCATTCCGTTACATATGAGAGTGAAGTACTTGAAACGACCGCACCCGAAACTGACATGATATATACCGATGCGGGACAGCCTGCAGGCTTCAGCTCGGGAATACAGTCCGCTCATATAGGATATAAGGCCCGCCTTTGGAAAAATACATATGAAAACGGTGAACTGGTAAGCCGTGATGAAATAAATTCCAGCACATATAAGATGTCTCCGAGGAGCATCACGATCGGAGTGGCAACAGACAATGCCGATATCTATAATATGCTCATGGAGGCAGCGGCATCGGGAAGTGCGGATACTGCTGCTGCCGCGGCAGCTACAGCGGCGTCGATCCTTACTCCCGCTCCTGCTCCCGAAGCACAGGGAGAAGCAGTGGCCGAAGCCACTCAGTAACATATATGAGAACAGGTGTATTACCGTCTAATATATATGACAGGGCAGTATATAAGCCCGTACATAAATATAATAAGGACAGAGGTACAGTCTGCGAAACAGCCTGTGCCTCTTCGTATTCTTCGAAGCCTTTTTATCCGGTATGTGTATACGCAGAGTTATCTGGCCTTACTGAAAACCTGTCCGGAGAAATTGAAGTGTATATGCTCCATTTTGTCGGACAGTGTATGGAAAAAAATCTTCGGATCCCCGATTCTGTCATTGTCGGTGTGACGATGCCCGAAACCTTTGAAGAGCCCATGTTACGCAGTTTCATTTCTTTTTTGACTAAGGTGTGCGGAAAATGGGAGCTTGGGATAAAAGATGTATTCGTAAGGACATCTGCAGCGGTCAACAGGATCCAGTTTGTATTTACGGCTTCATATGATATAAGTACGGAAGATATATCCAATACAGCGGACATAAGTGTTACAGCCAAAAGTAATTCATATGACGGCTTTGATCTGGTCATAACAGGGTATGCAGGTGCATTTGGCGGACGTCTTCTTACGGAAAGAAACTTAAGCAGCCTGTCTCAAAGATTTAGCATAAACTACCTTGACAAAGCAAGGACTGTCGCATGCGGGGACCGGTGTGATATGCTGAACATACTTGATGTTATCAGCACTCAGGCAGCGACAGACAGGCCTCGTATATTTAGTGCCGGAGAGGGCGGTATATATGCCGCACTTTGGAATCTCGGAGAGTCTTTAGGCTGTGGGATGAATGTCTATCAAAAAAAGATACCGGTATACCAGGAGACCATAGAGATATGTAATCATCTGGATGTCGATCCGTATAAACTTGAGAGTGCGGGATGTCTGGTTTTTGCGGTATCCGACGGACCTGAATTTTGTAAGGCGCTTGAACAAAAAGGAATAGATTCTTCTCATATTGGGTGCTTGACGAGGGACCTTAAGCGTGTAATCATAAACGGAGGGGAAGAACGCTTTTTAAATCTGCCCGATATGGATGAATTATATCGAAAAAAAGATGATTGAACGGATAAACAGTTTTATTATTACAGGGGGATATAAGGAGTATGGAAAATATTCGCGAAGCAATTCTTACAACAATTGAGAAGAACAGCCGGATAGATTTAAGTGAACTGGCGATAAGACTCGGAGTTTCGGAACCCGATATAGCCAACACTTTGGAAGAACTTGAGAGTGAGGGTGTGATCTGCGGTTATCATACAATGATAGACTGGGACAAGACCTCTATAGATAAGGTTTCCGCTCTCATCGAGGTCAGAGTTACACCACAGAGGGAAGAGGGATTTGACCGTATCGCAGAGCGTATTTACAACTATCCTGAGGTTAACAGTGTATATCTTATATCAGGCGGCTATGACCTTCTGGTAACACTTGAAGGAAAATCCTTAAAGGAAGTATCGCAGTTTGTATCGGATAAATTGTCCACTCTTGATACGGTAATCTCTACTGCAACTCATTTCATATTAAAGAGATACAAAGATCACGGTACCATAATGGATACCAGAACCGAAGACGTAAGAGAGAAGGTGTCACCTTGAGAAACCCTCTGTCAGAGACCATAGTTAATATCAAGCCCTCCGGGATACGTAAGTTTTTTGATATAGTTGCGGAAATGAACGATCCCGAAGTGATATCCTTAGGTGTGGGCGAGCCTGATTTTGACACACCGTGGCATATCCGTGATGAGGGTATTTACTCGCTGGAAAAAGGCCGTACATTCTATACTTCAAATGCCGGCCTTATGGAGCTTCGCCGTGAGATATGCAATTATCTTAAGCGTCGTTTCAACGTGGAATATGATCCCCGCAAGCAGGTTCTGATAACCGTAGGAGGTTCAGAGGCTATAGATATAGGACTCAGAGCGATCCTTGATCCCGGGGATGAGGTTATAATTCCCCAGCCCTGTTATGTTTCTTATGAACCTTGTACGATACTGGCAGGCGGAAAGCCTGTGATCGTAAATCTGAAGGCGGAAAACGAATTCAGGCTGACCGCTAAGGAACTTGAAGATGCCATTACCCCAAAGACCAAGCTTCTCATCCTTCCTTTTCCTAACAATCCTACCGGTGCGATCATGGAAAGGAACGATCTTGAGGCTATAGCGGAAGTTATCATAAAGCATGATCTTTTGGTCATGTCCGATGAGATATATGCTGAGCTTTCATATAAAGAAAAACATGTGACGATAGCAGAGATCCCGGGAATGAAGGAGAGGACGATACTGATAAACGGATTCTCCAAGGCTTATGCGATGACCGGATGGCGTATGGGATATGTGTGCGGTCCTGATGCGATCATAGAGCAGATGACCAAGATCCATCAGTTTGCTATCATGTGTGCTCCGACCACAAGCCAGTATGCAGCGATAGAAGCACTCAAAAACGGTGATGATGACGTGGAAGAGATGCGCAGGGCTTATGATCAGAGAAGACGTTATCTTGTACACGAATTCAGGGAGATCGGAATGGATTGTTTCGAACCTTTCGGAGCTTTTTATGTATTTCCTTCAATTCAGAGATTCAATATGACTTCGGATGAGTTTGCGACCAGACTTTTGAAAGATCAGAAACTTGCAGTTGTTCCGGGTACTGCCTTCGGTGACTGCGGTGAAGGTTTCCTTCGTATTTCTTATGCATATTCGATAGAGAACCTGAAAAAAGCGATGGGCAGGATCAGGAAATTTGTGGAAACACTTTAAACAGACGGCGGACCATGAAACAACTCGGATTACAGGAATATATAACTACATCGGATGAGATATCTGCGCTTCTCCAGGCTGCAAATGTCGGTAATGTCTGTGCGGAAAAGATGACACTTAAGGAGATGCTCCATTTTGAACTCCTTAAATTTGCGGTCTATCTTGCCGACGCAAACGGTGATATGGACGAGCGGGAAGTAGATGTAATACAGGAATCTCTCGGGATAACAAGTACGATCGAAGAACTTGCCGCAATGAAGAAAAAAGAAGTCGTTGCGGGAAGATTCGGAGAGAAGATACCTTCTGTCCTTAAATACCCCGTACTTGCGGATGCGGCACACAAGATAAGCCCCGATCCGTATCGCGGGCAGAAGGCCATGGTCTTTTATGATACATTCAAACTGTTCGGCCAGACCATACTTGCGGTTCATACCAATGAGGTCGATGAACTTGAAGTATCCAGATATACCGAATATATCGAGCGGATGGAGAAATTCATCAAAAGCTACGGCATCTGGTATGCTGGCGATCAGAAGATATATCGTCCCATAGAGCCTGCAATGGAAGAAACCGCGGAATCACAGGAAGAAAAGGCGGCGAAGCTGGAAGAACTGCTGTCGGAGTTTAACGGACTGACCGGACTAGGCAGCGTTAAGCATCAGGTGAATTCGCTGGTCAATCTCATGCGCGTACAGAAAATGAGACAGGAGCAGGGGCTTAAGAGTTCCGATGTCTCCAAGCATATGGTCTTTTCCGGTAATCCCGGTACAGGTAAGACGACCGTTGCCAGAATGCTTGCGGAAATATATAAGTACCTCGGAGTCCTTTCCAAGGGACAGCTTGTGGAGGTAGACAGGGGAGGACTTGTCAAAGGATTCGTAGGCCAGACCGCAACCCGTGTACAGGAAGTAGTAGATGAAGCACTTGGCGGAATTCTCTTTATAGATGAGGCTTATACCTTGACCGTTGGAAAAGGTGAGGGCGATTTCGGACAGGAAGCCGTGGACACACTTCTTAAATCCATGGAAGACCATCGAAGTGAACTTATAGTCATCGTTGCGGGATACACGGATCTGATGGAGCAGTTTCTTAATTCGAACCCCGGTCTTAAGTCGAGGTTTTCAAACTTTATCTTTTTCGAGGATTATACAGCCGATGAGCTTCTCGATATCCTGCATAAGATGCTTGAAAAACAGGAATATGTTCTGTCCGAAGATGCCGAAGTCAAGGCACGCGAGATGATAGAGGATCGTATCGCAAACAAACCCGATAACTTTGCCAATGCCCGCGATATCAGAAACTTCATGGAGCATGCGATATCGAATCATGCCTGTCGTGTAGTGGGTATCAAGAATGCCGATTCTGACAAGAATATCCTTTCAACGCTTGAGGTGGAAGACCTCGAGCCGTGGAAGAACGAATAAAAGTTTATGAAGATAGAATACGATGATGCACTTCGCGGATATATGCAAAAACACAACAAATCCAATATACTGGTGGATATAGCATCTACCGATAACTGTGACTTTGATGTGACGGAGCTTTATTTAAGATTTATATCCCAAAAGCATGCAGACAGGATACTGGGATCAGGAAAAGGTTTTAAGGCATATGATGCGCCGGTCGGTCAGATCATCTTTCCGCAGTACAAATTGAGTATTTCCGATACGGTCAGAGTATCCCTTAAGTCTTTTTTGTTTATCAAATGGCTTAAACAGGACGGAGTAAAGCTTTAATATCAAACATCAAATATATACGGCTGCCGCACTGTTTTGTGTGACAGCTTTTATTTTACAGGACAGGTTTTGCGTAAAACCAGCCACATATAAGCGATATTTTGTTTTTTATTTAAGGAGGACCGGAAATGAATATCGAGCATATTTTGGGAGCATGTGATCATACTCTTCTTAAGCAGGAAGCCACATGGGAGGATATAAAGCAGATACTTGATGATGCGATAAGATTTAAGACGGCATCTGTCTGTATACCGCCGTGTTATGTGAAACCGGCCAGGGAGTATGTCGGAGATAAGATGAAGATATGTACCGTGATCGGATTCCCTAACGGTAACATGACCGTAAATACCAAGGTTTTCGAGACAAAAGACGCGATAAGTGATGGCGCGGACGAGATAGATATGGTCATAAATATCGGTCGTTTAAAAGGCGGGGATACGGACTATGTGCTGAAAGAGATAAAACAGATAAAAGCAGCATGCGACGATCATATTTTGAAAGTCATCATAGAGACATGCCTGCTTACAGAAGAAGAAAAGATCACGATGTGTAAGATCGTGACGGAGTCAGGCGCCGATTATATCAAGACATCCACAGGTTTTTCAACGGGCGGTGCGACATTTGAAGATGTTAAGCTAATGAAAGAAAATGTGGGTCCGAATGTGAAGATCAAGGCAGCAGGCGGGATATCGTCACTAGAGGATGCGGAGAAATATATAGAACTTGGAGCCGATCGTCTGGGAACCAGCCGGGTTGTTAAGATAGTTAAAGAACAGTTGTAAAAATGTGAAGATGTATGGGGGACAGTATGGGAGAGTATTTGGAAAAGGATTACAAAAGCACACCTTTTGGTGACAAAACACTGGGGATCGAGGAGCGTATCGACTGGCTGATAAGCGAACTTACACTTGATGAAAAACTGCATATGCTGGCTTCGGGTTCCGGCGGCGTTGAAAGACTTGGCATTCCCATGTGCAAGCTCGGAGGCGAGGCTGCACACGGAGTCGAGGCAAGAAATGATCAAAATGGTATAGGTGAGGCGGATGAAACCACGTCTTTTCCGCAGCCTATCGGAATGAGTTCATCCTGGGATACAGCACGAATACGGGAAGCAGGCAAAGTTACAGGAAAAGAGGCCAGAGCGGTTTATTCAAAACGTCTCTGGGGCGGTCTGTCCAGATGGGCACCTACCATCGATCTGTTAAGGGATCCCAGATGGGGAAGAAATGAGGAAGCTTACGGCGAAGATCCCATGCAGGTTGGAGCAATGTCTTCTGCGTATATCAGGGGAATGCAGGGTGATGAACCCGGAAAACTGCTTTGCGCCGCTACTCTTAAGCATTTTTATGCAAACAATACAGAGATCGGACGGGGATGGAAGAACTCATCCATAAGTCCAAGAAACAAATATGAGCTTTATCTTGAGCCTTTCAGAAGAGCCATTGAGGATGGCAAAGTAGAAGGTGTCATGACTGCCTACAACCGTATAAACGGTGTTCAGGGGCTTTTTAACAGTGATGTCAAAAAAATACTGAAAGAAGAGTTTGGTCTTACTCATGCGGTTTCGGACGGCGGAGCTATGGAACTGGCCGCATCTTTTTCTCATGTTACGGGAATGAATGCGGAAACTGCAGCCATTTCCGTAAAAGCCGGGGTAGATGCGCTTAGCGGAAAGCCGGATCTCGTATATGAAGCGGTACGTGATGCTTATGAAATGGGTCTTTTGGATGAAGAGGATATCGATACAGCCATAAGGAATACATACAGGACCAGATTAAAACTTGGTGTATTTGATGAGCACGATCCTGCGCCTCAGGATGCATTAAGCAATCCGGACGTGACAGATCAAAGGTACGATATGATAACCTACGATGATCTGTGTACCTCCAAAAACGCACAGGTATGTAAGGAACTCAGCGATGCATCCGTTGTACTTCTTAAAAACGATGGAATCCTTCCAAAGAGCATATTAAGTGATACCGTACTTATCGGTCCTGTCGGTGATAAGTGGTATCAGGACTGGTACGGTGGAAGTGCTCCCCGCAGGGTATCCGTATTTGACGGTTTAAAAGAGTATTCCGAAAATATGACTTATACAGACGGATGTGATGTCATAAAGCTTAAATGCGGCGATAAGTATTTATGTACCGGAAAAGACGACAGGCTTATGCTTGGTGACGAGCCGGGCACCTTTGTTCTGGAAGACTGGGGAGAAGGTTCATACACATTAAGAAGTGCAGAAAGCGGAAAGTATATTATTACAAGGCTCACCGAAGATGCCGAACAGGGAATCGCAACCGCAGAGGAACAAAAAGACACCGGCCTTAAGCCTTTTGGGGAAGTATATGTAAATGCCGGGCAGATATTCAGCTGGTTTGATCTTGAAGTATTCAGGATAGAACAGATGCCTGATAAGCAGACAGCAGTATTTAAGGACAGATTCGGGAATCCGCTTTGTTATAACCAAGAAGGTCTTATCTGTTCCGTAAAGGAAAGAATTCTAAATGACAGAGATGTAAAAGACAAAGGCATTTATGCTCCGCTTGTTGTCAGCATGGAAACAGTACAAAACGGGATCGAAGCGGCCAAAGAAAAAGCAGCAGTTGCCAAAACCGTGATCTTGGCACTCGGGCATCATCCGATGGTAAATGCAAAGGAAGAGGTAGACCGGGCAACGATAGAGTTTATCCCTTACCAGCAAAAACTGTTTGATGAGATATATAAGGTAAACCGTAATATTATCGTAGTTTTGCTCAGTGATTATCCTTTTTCGATAAATGAGATAAATGACAAGGCAAGGGCTGTGATCTGGTCTGCAACCGGGTCGGAGTGTATGGGCAATTCCATAGCGGACACACTCACAGGTAAGGTTCACCCCGCAGGAAGACTCACGCAGACCTGGTTTAAGTCAGATGCGGATCTTCCCGACATAGACGATTACGATATTATTGGGAATGAGCGTACATACAGATATTTTAAGGGTGACGTGCTCTATCCTTTCGGATACGGACTGGATTATACGGAGCTTTCTTATTCGGATATGAAGGTGGAGATGAGCGAGGGCAGTCCGGATGAAAACCCTAAAAACCCCGGTGTTGTCCGTAAAAATCCCGGTCAGCCGGTAAATGTCTATGATAGAATACGTGCGGATAAGCGCAGAATATGCGTCAAGCTTAAATTGACCAATACGGGTGAATATGTATCCGATGAAGTGGTGCAGATCTATGCTAAGTTCCCTGTAAGCCGGATCAAAAGACCGCTTAAGCAGCTTATAGCATTTGACAGAGTAAAGGATATCGCTCCCGGGGAAACCAGAGCGGTTGCATTCGATATACCGGTAAGAGAACTTGCCTGCTATGATGTGATCAGCGAATCGCTTATAATAGAGCAGGGAACATATGAGATATGTGCCGGTGCTTCAAGTGAGGATATAAGGCTGAGCCGGACGCTTGAGATAGCCGGAACAAAGCCCGGTCTCAGAGATATGTGGGTTAAGATCAAGGCCGACCACTACGATGAGCAGTCGGGCACTCAGATAGTGGAAGGGTTGTACGGATATAATGCCCTGATGCCCTGTGGCCTTAGCGTATATGAACCTTCGCAGGACGGACACATGATCGTGTCATACAGAGACTGTTCGATGTCCGGATGCGAAAAAGAACTTCGTATACACGGGATCGCATCCTCTGATGTATATCTTAAGGTATATATTGATGATAAAGAGGCGGGAAGCCTTAAGTTTAATACCCGTGAGTATGAGAAGAATCCTTCCGAAGCCAAAAACCGTATGCCAAGAGCCGTTTGCGACGAAGAAGGAAGAAAGGGATCATGGCCGCTTCTCTGGGCCGATATCAGGATACCTCTTGATATGAGTGCGGCACTTAAAGATTCGTCTGCTTCTCATACGATACGTATCGAGGCAGACGGCCCGTTTAAATATGACTGGTTTATGTGTATTGGGGAAAGAGAATGAATACTGAAAAAATAAGTCTTATATACCCGAAGATCAAAATAAGGAATGAGTCCGGTGAAGTCATAAGGGTGACTGAACCCGGGTACAAAACATTAAACGAAGAGACTATCCATAATCTGGGACTCGATGCGATAGTGCAATCCCTTTCGCCCATAGAGGCTGAAAGAGCATTTATAATGCGTGTTTTGTCTCATACCACACTTGACCCTTATGTTGCGGGATACAGAGCGGATGTATTCGAGGATATCCTTAATTTCCCGTCTCTTAGGGAAGACATGATGAAGATCCTTGATAAGATCAATTTCCTTAAGAGTTACGGAACATTCAAAAAAGAATATGAGGAATCGGCTTCCGCATTTGAACTGATCCATAGGCTTGAAGAGATAAATGACTACATAATATGTGTTGAAGCCATACATAACTGTCTTATCGGAACCGATATAAAGTCCGAGGGTCTTAACAATTTAAGGGAATATGTTGATAAGGTTTATAACGACAATGCTTTTTCCGAACTTAAGGAAGATATAAAGTCGCTCAAAGGTTCAACCTCTGAATTAAAGAGCATAACTCTCGGGATAAACTTAAACGAAAGGTTCGAAGCGGAGAGTATCGGAGTCATATCGATAAATAATAAGAAGTTTAGTAAGTCAGGCGTCATAGGTAATTTCAGTGATGCCATCACTGCAAGAAAGGGCGGTGTGAAAGACGGAAACGAATGGGACGAGGATTACAGATTTCAGCCTTTTAAGGCGTCCGCAGTTGATATTGCAGCTTCGGTCGAAAGTCTCGGAAGGTTTAAGATAGCTTCATCTTCTCCTATAGGTCTTCTGACCATGGCAGCGATACCACAGGCTGACTCGACGGTTGATGTGACCAGATACATGGACAGGATCGTAAATCACATGCTGTATATCACGGTCAAAAAACTAAAGTCCGTGCTTAATAAGTATGTGAACGTCACGATCACCGATATAACCGACCTGATCCCCGAATTTGTATATTATATCCGTTTCGCCGAATATGTCGAAAAGATGAAGGCAGCAGGCTATAAATTAAAAAAGGCCCGTGTTGTAGCGGGTGATGATGTGAAGTCGTCCGAAGCTGATAAGAAGGATCGTATTTATACAAGGGCACAGGGTGTATATAATATTCTTCTTGCCCAGTCTCATATCGCAGACAGGATCGATATCGTAAAAAACGATCTGGATTTTGATACAGAACATCTTGTATATGTCCTGACCGGTGCAAACCGCGGGGGAAAGACCACGATCACAGTGGCTATAGGGCAGCTTTTTGTACTGGCACAGGGCGGGATATACATACCCGGTGATTATTTTGAATATACACCTGTCGACTGTATTTATACTCATTTTCCCGCCGATGAAGATAAGACGATGGATCTGGGACGTCTCGGCGAAGAGTGCAAGAGATTTAAGGAGCTGTATTCAGATGCGGGACCGAACAGTCTGATCCTTCTTAATGAAACCTTCTCCACCACATCATTTGAAGAGGGATATTATATAGCCAGAGATGCGATCCGTGCTCTTTTAAAAAAGGAAACACGTACGATATACAACACCCATATGCATAAGCTTGCGCGTGATATAGATGAGATAAATAACGAAGCTTCGAAGGAAAATGAGGCAAAGGCGCAATCTCTTATCGTAAAAACAGACGGTGGAGAGCGTTCTTTTAAGATCGCCGTCGCACCGCCCGAAGGAATGTCGTATGCGGAGGATATCGCCAAAAAATACGGTGTTACCTATGAAATGCTGACCGAGTAAAGACATACATGTTTCTTTTGGGTTTTTCGGCAGTCCGCATCAGCTTTTTCCAGGAAGGGCAGAATAAATAATAGCCGATCATACAGAACATGCCGAATCCGAAGGATATGGGAAAACAGTACATTATATAGTCCCCGTCAATGAATCTCGATATGAGATATGCGACGGGGATTCTTACTGCCCATAGCATCATCATATTTATTAGGGTCGTATATCTTACACGTCCCGTTCCGTTTACTATACACGAGATCCCGTTAAATACAGCAAACATCCACTGGCTTAACATCATGATAGCAACAAAACCTCCTGCATAAGCAAGGACCTCGGGTTCATCCGTAAAAAGACGAAGTATAGGCATCCTGATGACGATGAATATAAGACCGAAGGCAAGTGTGATGGCTCCCGAAGCCGCGGGAATGCGGAACTGGCCTTCTCTTAACCTGTCTATCCTGCCTGCACCGAAATTTTGTCCCGAGAAGGTGGTAGCTGCGGAGGATATACCGCTTATGGCCATATTTGCGATGCCGTTTACGCGTCCCGATACCGACCAGCCAGCCATAAATACCGATCCCTGCTCGTTAACGAGGGTCTGCAGTGCGACATGTCCGAATGAAAAAAGAGAATTATTTAAACCTATCGGCAGTCCGATCGAAATAATGGATCTAAGTTCTTTTTTAACGAGTCCCCGGGGAAGGAAAGTAAATTCAAGTTCGGGGTAACGCCTCTTGATATAGATCATACTGACTATCCATGCGAGGTACATCGCTGTTCCCGTTGCGATGGCAACACCGCCAACACCCATTCCGAATGAAGCGACAAGTACTACATCGAGGATGATATTGGTTATGCAGGATACTATGAGGAAGTAAAGGGAGGCTTTGCTGTCTCCGATACCACGCAGGATCCCGGCATTCATGTTATATCCGATATTGCCCATCGCGCTGCAAAGAACGATCCTGGTATAAAGCACGGCACTGTCCATAACATCCGACGGAACACTCATCATCTTTAATATAAAAGGTGCTATGAACCAGCCCAGTATGCTTATCGGAATTCCGCAAAGATAAACAAATGATATGGCGGTCTTGCAGGCATCATTAATCTTTCCGCGGTCGTTTGCACCTACATGCTGTGAGATCAGTATGCTTACTCCGGTGCCTATTCCTAAGAATATGCAAAGAAGCACTTCCACGGGCTGTGAACTGGTACCCACCGCAGCCAGTGCGGTATGGTCACAGTAGTTTCCGATGACCAGTGTATCCACCGTGGTGTACAGGTATTGCAGGATATTGCCTGCGATTATCGGAAGTGCAAAAAGTATGATGTTTTTCATTATCGGCCCGCGGGTCATGTCTATTTTTTTCATGATAGTTTTATTCCGCTTTCGTTTAAGGCCCGGTAGAATCCCGAGATGGGGATCATGCTCTGGGCAAAATTCTTACTGCTCATGTTACCGACTATTACGGCATCTTCTTCCTTACGCTTGGATGATGTATATCCGGGTGAGTCACTTATCGCATTTTTGAAAGTCGCAAGCCCGTATTCGAGGTACCGTGAGTCACCGCTTAAATCGTATGCATAGGTCAGTGCCTCGAGGAGAAGCGTATTGTTTCCAAGCCGGTTAAGGCTCGGAAGTTCCTTATAGTAAAAGATCCCCCATTCAGGCACATAACAGTTTTCAACCAGGTCATCAACGGCGCGAAGGATCATTGCTTTTAATTCGGGATCGGGAAAGACCCTGTAATATCTCATAAGGCTTCCGACAGCCACGCAGATCATGAATCCGACTCTTATCAGAGTATTGTCTGTATAAGGAGCAAGCCAGTGGCCGTAGGTTTCTTCCCAAACTTTAAAGTCGTTTACGATGCGATCGCACTTAACGAGCCATGACTTATCCAGAGTTTCGGTATATAAGGCGGTAAGGGTTCTAAGTGCCCAACCGGTCTCTCTTGCATTGGCTTCGCCTACTTTTGAGTAAGCGGGCGTATCAAGGAGACGTTTGACATTTTCTCCTATGCCTATGGCAGTTTCAAGACCTCTTTCATCGCCTGAAAAATGATAATAGTCAAGAAGTCCTTCAACCCATTCGTGCGAACAGACCATGACTCCGTTTATCACATGCCCGGCGGTATGCTCCCATTGACCGCCGATATACATGGGATCTTCATGGTAGTGACACACGTCCACATCCATCCAATGGCTGCAGGATACCAGGTTGTAATCAAGAAATCTGCGCATCCCGCTTCTTACAAACATCAAAGCACATGCATGGGGGTAATCATATTCATTGTTGCACCATACAAGCCTTCCGCCGCCTCTTCCCTGCGCCGTATAGTTGCTGTCATAGGAATCACCGAAGTTGAGCATACCGTAGGCACGACAATGACCATCTGCACGGGCTGTCAGGTTTTGTTCGACCAAAGGGTCGTAACTGTCCGCAAAGATCTCGGGCCACACCCCTGATTCACGATGAACCTGCGGTGATACATAAGGTCTGTACGGCATCTGGTATACTATGCTTCTGTCATTTAGGGATTCGAGAGGTTCATCTTCTTTATGAAAATGAAGTAAAAACCTCTGTTCCCTTGCCATTCCGCTTTGAAGTGTAACTTCACCTGCACCTTGTGGAACGAGTATTATACGTATGCCTTCTTTGGAAGCTTCGAGTGCTTTGGGGAAATTTTGGTGCGCCTGATAAAGAGAAGCACATATTCCTCCGGTACTGTCTGTGACATCCGCAAAAAAAGTACCGTAGAAGACTTCTCCGAAATGTTCGTTTGCTTCTTTTATAAGCCAGTCTGCGTCTATGGTCTTACTGACTGTGCCTCCGATATCGCTTGTAAGATAAGAAGTTTTATAATTTGAAGAAGCGACACATGAGCGTATATCGGTATCCGGTGATTGAGTTAGACCGTGATCTTCATCTTCACGGCGGATTTCAAAAGTAAGAGAACCTATAGTAAACGGATCGGGAGTTGTATTTATTATCCGGTAGGATACTTCGATCCAGGGTTTCCCTGCCGTAAAAGTAAGCCTGATTTCATGATCGAGAGAGAGATTGCTGTCTTTAAGGTTATGTTTTCCGGTGTTTTTTAAGATAATGCATACGGGACCTTCTTCTGCAATTTCCCACTTGCCGAGGTTAAGAGAACTTTCTGCGGATTCGGAAGCTCCGGTAAGATTGTTTTTTGTAAGTAAGGGCCCCAAAAAACGTTCTTTGGAGAAGGTCTGTCCGAAAGACTTGATATTTTCGAAGACATTATCCGAAAAGTCGTTAACTGCAACGGAAAACTCTTCTCCTGTATCGTCTGTATGTGTGATAACAGTGTATCCGTTATCGGTGCGGGTAAGTTTAAGCGGGTTATATCTTAAGACAGGAGGATTGGCCGCTCCCCGCAGGTCACAGTCTATGGTCATGGGTGCATTGGCCGGTATGTCGGTCAGGAATCGTAAGAAAATGAATCTTACGGATCCGTCGTCATACAGAGACGTAACCTTTGACTGAAGGGGAAGAGCTTTCTCGTTTGCATACAGTTTTATGGATCCTGTATCGGTAAGTTTTCCTTTTGGAAGAGGAAAACCGATATAACAGGGTTCGGATTTTCTTTCATAACGATATAGTTTATCTATGTGTATCTTTATCAAAACTGTGCCTTTCTAAATTAAAGAAATTAAATTTATGAATCCTATAGATGACTCATTTCTGAATCATCTATAGGAATCCTGTATTACTTCCTCACTCTCACAATAAAATTATAAGTCACCAAAAATAAGAAAGCCTTTATAATAATGCCTGTTTATGAGTAGAATCTTTGAAATTATGATATTATTGTTTCGGAGGATAACGATATGCCCATCAGTATGCCCGAAGAAGCCCTTATAACTGTTCAGAAAAGAAATCTGCCGTCTGCATTTGAAATGCCTCAGATGGAGATGGCCGTGACTCATTTTGCGCTGGTCTATCTCATATCAGGTGACAGGCGTATCATCACGCCCTACCAGCAGTTTGACGCACATGCCGGCAACCTCACACTCATGCCGCCCCTTTTGTATCACAGGACTTTTTCTTTAAGCGATGCTCCGTATGATAATTATCTCGTCAAGATATCGGATAAGCTTGCAGAGGAGTTTTGCAGGGATATAGATCCGAATATATGGAGACATTTATACGATCAGAAGTATTTTTCCTTAAGGCCGGAAGACTCAGAGTCTGCGAGGAAGATACTTGAAGACATGTTATATATATATGAACAAAATGAGGATTATGCCGAAACTGTGCTTAAAGGACTTATGTACAGACTGATGATCCTGTTGTGGGAAAAAAATACCGCAAGCGATATGCTCGTATTTAAGAACAGGCTCTCCGAAAATATCATGGATGCGATGTATTATGTCGAACAAAACTATACCGAAGACATAAGACTTAAGGACGCGGCCAAAGAGGCGGGATTTTCCGAAGGTCATTTTTCGAGGCTGTTTACATCCCAGGTCGGTGTCCCTTTTTCAGAGTATCTGATCAATATACGTTTAAGACATGCCAAAGAACTGTTGATAAATACGGATATGAGTGTATCCGAGATCGCGATGCATACGGGATTCTCAAATGCCGATTACCTGTCTGCGAGCTTTGGAAAACGCGAAGGATTTACTCCGACCGCATACAGGAAACAATCGGGAATAAAACACAGAAATGTACAAAATACGGTATTTACAAAAGGCTAAATTTAGCCTATTCTAATATGTACTAATCGGAAATACCGGTGATGACCGGCTTTGTATGATCATAGAGGTGAAATATGGCAAAAACCGTAAAACTTGCCGATATCGCTGAACGTGTGGGCGTCAGTATAGTTACCGTTTCCAAGGCGCTTTCCGGACAGAAGGGTGTCAGTGAAACTATGCGTGTGCGTATTCAGGCGATAGCGGATGAAATGGGTTACAAACAGCCCAGTGCTTACCGCAGGGAACAGGAAGAGGCCCGCAAGATCCGTGGCTATAATCTGGGAGTTCTCATCGCAGATTATTATCTTGGCAAATACGAGAGTTTCTATTCACAGATGTACCAGCAGTTTGCAACACGCGCCGGGAGTAAAGGCTGCTTTTGCCTGCTCGAACTTGTGAGCCGTGAGCAGGAGAACGAGGTCAGGGTTCCGATGATGATCGCAGACAGAAGAGTCGATGGTATTGTGGTCATAGGTAAGCTCTCGACAGCATATCTCAAGATGCTTAATGAATCCGGAATACCACTCGTGGGTCTTGACTTCTATACCAGTGATGACTCTATGGACAGCGTTATCAGTGACAGTTATTTCGGCGGCTACAGGATGACGAATTATCTTATAGAAAAAGGCCATACCAAGATCGCCTATGTCGGAACGATCGGTGCAACCACATCTATTACAGACAGGTATATGGGATACAGAAAAGCACTGAACGAGAGCGGTCTGGATTTTAGAAAAGACTGGGTGATAGACGACAGACTTAAGAATAATGAGGGCGCAGATACACAGGGATATATAAATCTGCCCGATGAGATGCCTACCGCATTTATGTGTAACTCTGATCAGACCGCAGGTTTTCTTATAGATAAACTTGAGAAGAACGGATACCAGGTTCCTCAGGATATTTCCGTGGCTGCTTATGATAATTTTCTTCCCCCCGGGATATGCGATGTACGTATCACTACATATGAGGTTGATATGAAGGAAATGGCCAAAAGAGCCGTTTCCATGATCACACATAAGATCGCGGGAGAAAGCTATAAGACCGGTACCTATATAGTAGGGGGTCATATAGTGGAAAAGGACAGCGTTCGCGAGATCAGTTACAGACATTTTTAAGTAAAGATAACCTTGAGATTAAAAAAGAAAATTTAGCTCAATTTATTTATTTAGGTAAATTTAGCCTCTTGCATAAGATTCGAAAATCTGTGCAGGAGGCTTATTTTTTGTGGGTTTTATACAAAACCGAACCACAATAATTTAACATAACGGCAAAAAGTGATAGAAAAACAAAAATAAACTTGACTAAAAAATAAAGCGGAATATACTTAAATTAAGTTCAACACGAACCACTCATTAGCTAATGTTAGCTGATGTGAAATCTTATTCCAAATATAAAAGGGAGGAACAAAATGAAAGCAAAAAAAGTTATGGCGCTTATGCTTAGCGCAACAATGCTTCTTGGTCTTACCGCATGTGGTGAAACTGCAGAGGCACCCGCTGCTGAACCGGCTGCAGAAGAAACTACCGAAGCAGCAGCAGAAGAGACTACAGAGGCAGCAGATACAGCTGCAGCTGAGACTACCGAAGCAGCAACAGAGGAGACCGCAGATGCAACAGCAGATGCAGGCGCACTCAGCTACACAACTCTTAATCTTGATGATTACACAGATTTTACGGCAACGATCAAGTACCTTCATCACAAGACAGACCGTGAGGAAGACGGAACAATGGCAGCTATGATCGCTGAGTTCAACAAAGAGTTCCCTAACATCACAGTTACAACAGAAGGTGTTACCGATTATGCAGAGGATTCACTTCTTCGTCTTTCTTCACAGGATGCAAGCTGGGGCGATATAATGCATATCCCCGCAGTTGATAAGAGTGATCTTGCAACATATTTCATGCCTCTTGATACTCTTGACAATCTTTCACAGCAGCTTAACTTCGTAAGCTCATGGTCATATGACGGACAGTGCTATGGTATTCCTTACATGGCTAACGCACAGGGCGTTCTTTACAATAAGAAAGTCTTCAGCGATGCAGGTATCACAGAGCTTCCCAAGACTCCCGAAGAGTTCATAGCTGACCTTCAGGCGATCAAGGACAATACTGATGCTATTCCGCTTTACACAAACTATGCAGCAGGCTGGACCATGGGTGCATGGGATGCATATGTAGGAATCGTTTCAAACGGTGATGATACATACATGAACCAGAAACTTGCTCATACAGCAGAGCCTTTCTCAGATCCCGGCGACGGAACAGGTGCTTACAATCTTTACAAGATCCTCTATGATGCGGTTGCTAACGGCCTTATCGAGGACGACTACACAACTACCGACTGGGAAGGCTGCAAGGGTATGCTTAACCGCGGCGAGATCGGAACAATGGTACTTGGTTCATGGGCATACGCTCAGATGCAGGAAGCAGGAGATACTCCTGAAGATGTAGGATATATGCCTTTCCCGATGTCAGTAGGCGGAACACAGTATGTATCTGCAGGTGGTGACTACAATTACGGTATCAACGTATATTCATCCGATGAAAATAAGACAGCAGCTCTTATCTTCGTTAAATGGATGACCGAGAAGTCCAACTGGTGCTACAACGAAGGTGGTTACACTGTAGTTAAGGATGGCAAGAACCCTGATATGTACGCAGCATTTGACGGATGTACAGTTCTTTCCGATCAGGATGCACTTGATGGCGAAGCAACACTTCTTAACGATATGAACTCAGAGTCAGAGCTTTCTATCAACGCAGGTGGAAATGACAAGGTTCAGCGTATCGTTGAAGCAGCAGCTACCGGCTCAGAGACATTTGATGATATCATGGCAGACTGGAATACAGCTTGGCAGGATGCTCAGGAAGAGCTTGGCGTAGAAGTACTGTACTAATTCACAGGAATTACTCAGAACTTAATGATCGAAATATTTAAGTAGTAATGAGACGGGCCGGGGCGAGCTATCTCTCCCCGGCTTGTTCTATCTAAAAACAAGGGACGAAAATTACTCCCGGTATTCAGGCCACAAGATTGGGGTGATCAAATGGCGAACACTAAGACAGTTACAAAACCAAAAAGAACTTTCACGGAATGGCTTAGAAGCCGCGACGGCCAAAAAGCATTGGTCATGCTGGCGTTTATGGTCCTTCCGCTGCTTCTGCTTTTCGTATTTACATATCTTCCTTTCGGCGAGATGTTCGGTTTTTCTTTTTACAAGATGAAATATATCGGTGAAAGAAAGTTTGTGGGCCTTAAGAATTACGAGAAAGTCTTCTCAAGAGATGACTGCTTCGGAGCATTAAAACTCTCGCTTTACTATATGCTTGGATCGGTGGTTCAGCTTGCTATAGCTCTTTACCTTGCAACGATCCTAAGTTTTAAGGTAAGAGGCGGTGATCTTTTTAAGGGCCTTATGTTTTTCCCGTTTCTCATAAACGGTATTGCCATAGGTTTTATATTCAAGTTTTTCTATACCAGAGGATTTGTTTTTGATACTGTGCTTCAGTGGTGCGGATTCCAGCTTGATAATCTGCCATACTGGTTGAGAGATCAGAGGATCAACAACTTCTCGCTGGTTGGAACGAGTGTATGGCGATACTTTGGACAGAATATGGTTCTGTTTATCGGTGCCATCATGTCGGTCGATGCTGAATTATATGAAGCAGCTACACTTGACGGGGCAAACAGATTCCAGCAGTTTAAGTATATTATCCTGCCCAGCATCAAGACCATCGTTACCTTAAATGTGATATTGTCGATAACCGGTTCACTAAGTGCTTTTGAACCTCCCTACGTTATCACCGACGGTGCCAACGGCACAGGGACATATTTTGTTGTAATGCACCAGATAGCGCATGTACAGCAAAAAGTCGGTCTTGCTTCCGCAATGGCTATAGTGCTTTTGGTCATTATTTTCGTGGTGACCATCCTTCAGAAACTCTTCTTCAAATATGTATTTAAAAATGCAGAAGATGAGGATCCCAATGCAGCAAGAAAAAGGGATAAGAAAATAGCCCGTATTGCAGCAAAGAGGGGAGGTGCAAGAGCATGAAGACAAATACACAAGCTAAGGCAGGTAAGGTGATCTGGCTTATCGTAGAGTATATATCGTTGATATTCTTCAGCTTTGTTGCGGTTATTCCCGTAGTAAGCTGCGTGATAACGGCTTTTAAAACTGATACCGAGTATCAGACGACCAATGTAATGACACTTCCCGAAAGTTGGCTGAATTTTGAGAACTTTATTACGGCGTTTCAAAAGGCAAACATGGGCAGAGGCTTTATGAATTCGGCGATAATTCTTGTGTCTGTGCTGCTTTTGTCTACCTTTATAGGAACTCAGCTGGCATATGTGCTTAACCGGTTTAAATTCTTCGGAAACGGGATAATCAGAAGTCTCTTCTTGTTTGCTTCACAGTTACCCGGAGTTGCCATGCAGGTTGCGTTATATGAGATCATGTATAAGATGCACATGATAAATTCCTTAATTGGGTATATCATTCTGATGTGTGGAACTGATATAATATCAATATATATTTACATCCAATTTTTCGAAAATATCGATTATTCGCTCGATGAATCGGCAATAGTGGACGGTGCGAATTATTTCACGATATTTTATAGGATATTGCTTCCGCTACTTAAACCTGCCATCGTTACATCATGTATACTCAAGGGTGTAGGAACCTATAACGAATACTACTCAGCAAATCTTTACTTACAGGATAAGACCACATTAAATACTGTAGCAACTTCTTTATATACTTTCGTCGGTCCATTGGGCAGCAAATACAACCTGATCTGTGCCGGCGTTATAATCTCGCTTTTGCCTGCGCTCATAGTGTTCATAACCTGTCAGAAACAGATCTACAGCGGACTGACACAGGGTGCTGTCAAAGGATGATAATTACCGGAGTGAAGTAAAATGTTTAAATACAAAGACGAGATCGAAAATCATCTTATTTATGACATCATTCCTTTTTGGAAAAAATTAAGGGATGATGAGTATGGCGGCTATTACGGCTATGTCAGTTATGATCTGGATATCGACGAAAAAGCCGTAAAGGGCTGTATATTAAACAGTCGTATCACGTGGTTTTTTGCCAATGCATATGATGTGACCGCTGACGAGACACTGCTTGCGGAAGCACGTCACGGATACGAATTCTTAAGGGATCATTGTTATGACCGTGAAAATGGTGGAGTATTCTGGTCTCTTAACTATGACGGAACCCCTGCGGATACGACCAAACATACATATAACCAGGCGTTTGCGATATATGCGCTAAGTTCTTACTATGCGGTCAGTCATGACGCTGAAGCCTTAAACCTTGCGTATGATCTTTTTGATACGATCGAAGAAAAATGCCGTGACGATGAAGGATATCTTGAGGCATCCACTCGTGATTTTAAGCCGGAATCCAACGAGAAACTCTCCGAGAACGGGGTAATGGCTCAAAGGACCATGAATACCCTGCTTCATGTGTTTGAAGGATATACCGAACTTTACAGGGTCGGTCATAATGAAAAGGTTTCGGAAAGGATCAAATGGATACTCGATACCTTTGCCGATAAGGTTTATAACCCTAAGCTTCACAGACAGGAGGTGTTCTTTGATGCACATTACAACTCACTCATAGATCTTCACAGCTACGGACATGATATCGAGACCGCATGGCTTATAGACAGGGGGGTTGAGGTGCTTGGAGATCCTGCTTATGAAGC
This sequence comes from Lachnospiraceae bacterium, assembly GCA_024691305.1. Taxonomy (GTDB): domain Bacteria; phylum Bacillota; class Clostridia; order Lachnospirales; family Lachnospiraceae; genus XBB2008. Next base: position 34,328 of record JAILNS010000032.1, read on the forward strand.
AAAGCTGACACCCATAACCAAAGATCTGACCGCAAACATATATAAAGTTGCTTTTGACGGACACAGCCTGTCTAACGAATGCGAAAGAGGCGTTGTCGATACCAAGCGTGTCTGGTGGGTTCAGGCGGAAACGCTCATCGGTTTCTTAAACGGATATATCAAAGATAAGTCTCATAAGGAATTTCTTGAAGGTGCCGAATCCGTATGGGAATTCATAAGAGACAATGTTATCGATCCAAGATGCAGGGAATGGTACATGCATGTGGATCCCGAGGGCAATCCCGAGAAGGGCAGACCCATAGTTGAGCCCTGGAAGTGTCCTTATCACAACGGACGCATGTGTTTTGAAGTTATGAAAAGAGAATTCTGACAGGGTTTTACAGGGAAAGAAAATTTTACGAAACGAGGGTAGAGATGGTACACGAAAAGTATTATGAACTTCTTAAGGAACAGGAGAAGTTAATAACCAGAAAAAACAAAAAGAGTGATTTCTACAACGGTATCTATGACAGGTATGAATATCCGGTGCTTACCAGAGACCATATTCCGCTTACCTGGACATATGATATCAACAAGGATACCAATCCTTATTTTATGGAAAGACTCGGTATCAATGCTGTTTTGAATTCAGGTGCCATATATCTGGATGGAAAGTATTATCTGGTAGCCAGGATAGAAGGCAATGACCGAAAATCTTTCTTTGGCGTAGCGGTAAGTGATAACGGTATCGATAATTTCAGGTTTACCGACAGACCAATCCTATTGGAGGATACCTGCCCCGAAGAGACCAATGTTTACGATATGCGTCTGACCAAGCATGAAGACGGATATATTTACGGAGTATTCTGTTCGGAAAGCAAGGACACTTCCGTAAATGACCTGTCCGCCGCAGTTGCCGCTGCAGGTATCGTAAGGACCAAGGATATGGTTAACTGGGAGAGGCTCGACAATCTGACTACCTTAAGGTCACCCCAGCAGAGGAACGTGCTTCTTCATCCTGAATTTGTCGACGGAAAATATGCTTTTTATACCAGACCCATGGATGATTTCATAGAGACCGGCAGCGGCGGCGGAATAGGATTCGGCTTAAGCGAGTCCATCGAGCATGCCGTGGTTGATGAAGAAAGAATGACCAGCCTTCGTAAGTATCACACGATCACCGAGGCAAAGAACGGTGCAGGTGCTACTCCGATAAAGACAGACAAGGGCTGGATACATATTGCACACGGTGTAAGAAATACGGCAGCAGGCTTGCGTTACGTGATCTATGCTTTTGCCACGGCTCTTGACGATCCCGGACGTGTGATCGCAGAACCCGGCGGACTTCTTATAGGTCCCAGAGGCGCAGAGCGTGTAGGCGATGTAAGCAACGTCGTATTTATAAACGGCGCGATAGTCAATGAAAAAGACGAAGTATTCATGTATTACGCATCAAGCGATACGAGAATGCATGTAGCGACCACAACGATCGATAAGCTGATAGATTATGTGTTCAATACCCCCGAGGATCCCGGAAGGAGTGTTGAATGTGTCGCTCAAAGAATTGGCCTTATAGATAAGAATCTTGAATTGCTTAAGTAAATCAGTTTGGTTTTGATCATCAGGAGGAAAATATGAAGTATAAAATGATCGCACCTGCCGTACCCAATATGCCCTGGCAGGACAGACCCGAAGGAATCAAGGGAGCACCTATCTGGAGATATGATGCAAATCCCGTAGTTGACAGAAACCCTATTGAGGGAGTTGCGCGTATATTCAACTCAGCGGTAATGCCTTATGAAGGCAAGTTCATCGGTGTATTCCGCGGCGAGCAGACAAACGGAATTCCGTATGTATATCTTGGAAGGAGTGATGATGCTCTTCACTGGACATTCGATCAGGAGAAGGTTCCTTTTGTGGACGAAGAGGGTAAGCCCTTTATGCCTGTATATGCTTATGATCCCAGACTTGTTAAGGTTGAAGATACCTATTATATCATCTGGTGTGGAGATTTCTACGGAGCAGCCATAGGTATAGCTAAGACCAAGGATTTTAAGACCTTTACACGTATCGAAAATCCTTTCATACCTTTTAACCGTAATGCGGTACTTTTCCCTCGTAAGATAAACGGCAATTTCGTAATGTTAAGCCGTCCTTCCGATTCGGGACATACACCTTTTGGAGACATCTTCTTAAGTGAAAGCCCTGATATGACTTACTGGGGCAAGCATCGTCACGTAATGGGACGCGGAAGTGAATGGTGGGAGTCGGTTAAGATCGGCGGAGGAGCAGCACCCATCGAGACTTCAGAGGGATGGCTTCTGTTCTATCACGGTGTAAGTTCAACCTGCAACGGATTCGTATATTCGATCGGAGGAGCTATCCTTGATATCGATCAGCCTTCGGTTGTTAAGTATCGTTGCGAGAACTTCATCCTCACTCCCGAAGCATCTTATGAAGAGAGAGGATTTGTTCCCAATGTTGTGTTCCCCTGCGCTACCATTCATGATTCCGAGACCAACAGGATCGCACTCTACTACGGAGCTGCTGACAGCGTAGTCGGACTGGCATTTTGTAACATGGATGACATCATTGATTATATCAAGGATCACAGTGTAGTAACCGAATCTGATACAGAGATCGGAAGAAGATAATTGATCATTTAATGAAACGGCTCACGACAACATTCAACGCAGGCACGCTTTCGCTACTCTCACCTCGCAGCGGCACTATGCTCGAAAAGACCTCGCTTAGTGCCGGCGGGTTCAAAGTACCTGCTTATGAATCGTTATCGTGAGCCATTTAGGATAAACCATAAATTATGCAAAACGAATATAAGATAGATTACAATAAGGGACTTGTAGAAACCGGAAGTAGCAAACGCACAGGTTATATAAAAAAGCTGTTTGACAGAGCAAAAGCCGGTGAAGATATCACGGTAGGTTTCCTGGGTGGAAGCATCACTCAGGGGTCGGTTGCGACCGATGATACACTGTGCTATGCATACAGGGTGTATGACTGGTTTGTCAAAACCTTTCCGAAGTCACACATAACATATGTGAACGCAGGAATAGGTGCGACGGATTCGGAGTATGCGGCTGCGAGGCTTTCAGAACATCTTTTGTCTAAAAAGCCTGATTTTGTTCTCATGGAATTTTCCGTAAATGATGAGTGTAACGATCATTATCTTGAGACCTATGAGGGAGCTGTAAGGCAGATACTTAATTCTAAACCGGACATCGCATTTATGCTTATGAACAATGTCTTTTACAATGACGGAGCAAGTGCCGAGCGCATCCACAGGGTTGTTGCAAGACATTATGGACTTCCTTCCGTAAGCATGAGGACCACGATATTTGATGCGATCCTTGCGGGTAATTTTGAAAAAGCTAAGATAACTCCGGATGACCTGCATCCAAACGATGACGGACACGGGCTTGTAGCAGGTGTTATCACGACATATCTAGAGAGTGTGCTTTCCGGGAAAACCGATGGGGCACAGGCCTTGGATAGTGAAATGACAGATGGATCACAGTCCCCGGATGATAAAGGGACAGGGCTTCCAGCACCGATTTCACTTAACCGCTATGAAAGAAGCGTTAAATACGATAACAGAAATTCCGAACCGGTACTTAAGAAAATGTCCGGATTTACCAGGGATGAAACTCCCCGCACGGCAGTAAGAGACTGCTTTAAGGAGGGCTTTATCGCTACCGAAAAAGGCAGTTTTGCGGAATATGAAGTGACAGGTTCATGCATCGCGGTACAGTTTAGGCGCACTATAAATCTTCCCGCACCGGTAGCCAAAGTTACGGTTGACGGAAATGAAGATACTGCAGTCATACTTGATGCGAACTTTGATGAGACATGGGGCGATAAGCTTGTTCTCACCGATATTTATATGAGCGAGAATGCAGCACTGCATAAGATAAGACTTGAGATCATAGAGACTCATCCTGATGATAAGGGAGATTTTTATCTTGCCGGGGTTATCGTGTCAGGATAAATATAAAGGTGGAATGATAAATGTCCAAAGATCGTAACAAACAGCACTTTACGGATATAAGAAGGCTCACCGATAATCCTTTTTTGAACCTGTATGAAATGGATGCTCTTGCTTCAAGCGGGGCTCCGTTTCATTATTATTTTGCTAGCAGGAGAAAAGACGAAAATATCCGTATACGCACCGGAAAACTCGACCCGGAAGGTGTTTTGGTATATGCGATAGATGAAAACGATCCAAACAGGATACTTATGGTCTATCAGTACCGTTATCCGGTAGACAGAAATATGTACGAACTTCCCGCAGGCCTTATAGAAGCGGGAGAAACTCCGGAAGAGGCCGGCGCCAGGGAGATCTTAGAAGAAACCGGAATGATCTTTACGCCGGTACATGTGGAAGGTGCCGTACTAACGAGACCTTATATGCTCGCACAGGGTATATCCGATGAAACGGGTGTCAACGTATTCGGTACCGTAAAAGGAGAATTATCCACATCATTTCAGGAAGATACCGAATACATAAAGCCTATGTGGGCCGATAAAAAAGAAGTAAAAAGGATCCTTTCAAGTGAAGTCACCTCGATGAGGGCTCAGCTTTTACTGAGCATGTTCTTACATTCCGATGAAAACGATCCTTTCGCATTTTTGAGATAAATACAAAGACAGGCTTGGAGGAAATATGTTCAGAGAAGATTTTGTATGGGGAGTTGCAACCAGCGGATATCAGGTAGAAGGACATACGCCGGATGACGGATCGGGGGTGTGTATGTGGGATGTTTTCTGCGATGAAGGCAGAGTCCCCCAAAATGCCAATACACGGCTTACCGTGGATGAAATGCACAGATATCCACAGGATTTTGAACTCATGCGTCTCATGGGTGTGAAAAATTATCGTTTTTCACTGAACTGGTCGAGGATATTACCGGAAGGAACAGGCAGAGTAAACGAAAAAGGAATACAGTTCTATCGTGAGATGATCTCATGCATGCTGGATAACGGTATAACTCCTTATATAACGCTGTATCATTGGGAATTGCCCGAAGCCCTTAACTTACGGGGCGGTTGGATGAACCGGGAGATAGTTGAATGGTTTGGTGAATATGCGAAAGTAGTTGCCGAGAATCTCTCCGATCTGTGTGACCATTTCATAACTCTCAATGAACCCCAGTGTTCCACCATGCTCGGATATTCTCTAGGCGAGCATGCACCGGGTCTTAAGGTAAACCGCAAGGAAACCTTTATCGTTGCGCATAATCTTCTGATGGCTCATGGTCAGGCTGTCATAAACTTAAGAAAGTATTCATGCCGTCCGGTTCAGATCGGGTTTTCACCCACATGCGGTGTTGCGATACCTGCGACCGACACCCCCGAAGATATCGAGGCTGCCCGCGAGGTATATTTCGGATTTTACGGAAGTGATGAAAGATGGGCTTGGAATGTATCCTGGTTTGTGGATCCCGTTATATTCGGAAGATATCCCGAGGAAGGTCTTAAAAAATTCAAAGATTATCTTCCAGAGTTTAAGGAAGAGGATATGAAACTTATAAACCAGCCTCTTGATTTCCTTGGACAAAATATTTACAACGGATATCCCGTGCACCGCGCCGAGGACGGATCCATCGAATTCCCTGAGATGGAGTGGGGATATTCCCACAATGACTGTGACTGGCCGACCAACAGTGAATCTTTGTACTGGGGTGCAAAGTTTACGGCGCAGAGGTATCCGATCCCGTTATATATAACCGAAAACGGGATAGCGACCCACGACAGGGTAAGTGCGGACGGAAGGGTACATGATGCGGACCGTATAGCCTTTTTGGATGATTATATAGGAGTTCTTCAACAGGTTGCCGATGAAGGAGCAGATATCAGAGGGTATTTCCTGTGGACCTTCCTTGATAATTTCGAGTGGGCGGAAGGTTATCGTAAGAGATTCGGTACTATATATGTGGACTTTCAAACTCAGCAAAGGATTGCCAAAGATTCGGCATATTGGTATAAAGAAGTTATGGAGACAAACGGAGCAAACTTATCTGTAAATTCACATCCTTCGGGATTGATATTCATAAAACCGTCATTTTCGCATACGATCTGGGGCGGAAGCACCTTACGTGACGAATTCGGATATGACGAACCCGGGGATGATATAGGGGAATGCTGGGGAATATCGGCACATCCTCAGGGAGATGACGAAGTATTAAACGGTTTCTATGAAGGGATACGTCTCAGTGAACTCTGGGATAAGAAAAAAGAGATATTCGGGAATGCGGAAGGTGACAGGTTCCCTCTTCTTACAAAGATAATCTCAGCAAAAGAAGACCTGAGCATACAGGTTCATCCCAATGATGAGTATGCCGGAATCCATGAAAACGGATCTTTGGGTAAGATGGAATGCTGGTATATCCTGGATGCCGAGCCCGGAAGCAAGCTCGTTGTAGGACATAATGCCAAAACCAAAGAAGAACTGGCTGATATGATTGATAACGGCAGGTGGAATGATCTGATCCGTCATGTGGATATCAAACCCGGAGATTTTATACAGATAGATCCGGGAACAGTTCATGCGATATGCGGTGGTGTAACACTCCTTGAAACACAGCAAAGCTCGGATATAACCTACAGACTCTATGATTATGACAGACTTTCAAACGGTAAACCCCGTCCCCTCCATCTGTCACAGTCTAAGGATGTTATTATGGTTCCTTCTCCCGAAGCATCCTCCATGGTGGTACATGATGACTCGGATGAAGATATAATTCGCCTCATCAGATGCAGATATTACGAGGTATATCGCATAAGATGTAACGGTGACTTAAAGGCGGAATTTGACAGACCGTTCATGCTCATGAGTGTAGTCGAAGGCTCGGGAGTAATTGATTCCCATCCCGTCAAAAAGGGTGATCATTTCATAGTTCCTGCGGGCTATGGCAAGATAGGAATGCTCGGAGATATGAAGATCATCGCATCGTGTCTGCCGGGGGAGGATTGACGGATCCGGACTGCGGATGATGTATTTTCCGCAACCCATTGAATCTCCCGCGTTGATATTTGCGGAAACCCATACAGTTGTATTTATCCCCGTTTTTTAGTAAAATTAAGTATCTACGTGTATATGCAAAGTGCAGGGGGATAATATGAACATAGTTCTGCTTTCCGGTGGCTCGGGCAAGCGCCTGTGGCCACTTTCAAACGATATCAGATCCAAGCAGTTCATCAAGATATTTAAGACCCCGGACGGTTCTTATGAGTCCATGGTCCAGAGGATGTACGGAAAGATCAGGATGATCGATCCTGACGCCGTAGTCACAATAGCTACATCCAAATCACAGGTATCCTCTATACATAATCAGATAGGAACGGATGTCGGTATTTCCGTGGAACCCTGCAGAAGGGATACTTTTCCGGCCATAGCCCTTGCTTCATCATACCTTCATCATGTACAGGGTGTCGGTGAAGATGAACCGGTCATAGTATGTCCTATCGATCCTTATGTTGAGGATGATTATTTTAAAACACTGTCTAAGTTAAGCGATCATGTGGCATCGAGCGATGCCAATCTTTCACTTATGGGTATCGAACCCACTTATCCCAGCGAAAAATACGGATACGTTATCCCTAAGACAAGATCCGAGTTTAGTCCTGTATCGTCTTTTAAAGAAAAACCCGATGAGCAGACCGCAAAAGAATATATAGAACAGGGTGCACTCTGGAATGCCGGAGTTTTCGGATTTAAGCTCGGGTATATGTTAAGGAAGACCGAGGAGATACTTGGGACTTCCGATTATAAGACTTTATTTGATACCTATGAAACCCTGACCAAGATCAGTTTTGATTATGCGGTGGGTGAAAAAGAACCGCTGATAGATGTATTAAGGTTTAGTGGTGAGTGGAAGGACCTTGGAACCTGGAACACCCTGACGGAAGCAATGGATGATACTGTCATTGGACAGGGCATCTTAAATGACAGTTGCGAGAACGTAAATATCTTAAATGAACTTGATATGCCTGTTCTTGCTATGGGACTTAAAGATGTTATCATTGCAGCGAGTCCCGAAGGCATTCTGGTATCGGACCTTCATGAGTCGAGTTATATCAAACCCTATGTTGATTCGTTAAGCAGTCCCGTAATGTTTGCGGAGAAATCCTGGGGAGAGTTCAGAGTCATCGATGTCGGAGACAGCAGCCTGACGATCAGAGTTACATTAAATGCCGGCCATGAAATGAACTATCACTCCCATGAATACAGGGATGAGATATGGAATATCATAAGCGGCGAGGGAGCTGTGCTTATGAATGGGGAAGTAAAGAAGGTAGGTCCCGGTGATGTTATAAGTATTCCTGCGGGAGCAAAGCATATGATCCGGGCATTTACATCTCTTCGTCTGATGGAAATACAGCTTGGAACGGATATCCGTGTGACCGATAAGATCAAATATGATAAGCCAGACGGTTGGGCAGATAATATATAAAGGGGTGACGCATATGAAACTAAATTACAAAAGAACATTTTTCATAGGACTCGCATTTTTGTCGATATGCGCTTTTTGGCAGATGTATGACAACATCATACCTCTCATGCTTCAGCAGACATTTCACTTAAACGAGACCATTACCGGTGCAATAATGGCTCTTGATAATGTTCTTGCGGTATTTTTACTTCCGGTACTCGGAACGATATCCGACAAAGTTGATACACCGATAGGCAAAAGAACGCCGTTTATCATAGTCGGAACCGTTTTGGCTGTAATATTCCTGTACCTGGTAGGACTGGCAAATAAGCATGCATCCCTTGCTATGTTCATATTGATGCTGTTTTTACTGCTTATATCTATGGGGCTTTACAGGTCACCTGCGGTTGCGCTGATGCCCGACTTAACCCCCAAGCCGCTCAGGAGCCAGGGGAATGCGGTCATAAACCTGATGGGGGCGATCGGCGGTGTTTATACACTGGTTCTTATCTCGCTGCTTTCCAAGGAAGGCACCGATTATATGCCGATCATCCTTGGCGTTATAGTGATAATGCTCATAGCCGTGATCGTGCTCATCCTTACAATCCGTGAGAAAAAACTTGCTCCGGAAGTTGCCAAAGAAAATGAAGAATGGGAAGCGACACAGGCACTTGAAGCAGCTTCTTCCGATGACGAGGTTTTAAAATCCGCAGTTCAGACGGCAGAAGCAACAGAGCACGGCGGAGGGCTTCCGAAGGATGTAAAAAAGAGTCTCATATTTATACTTATATCCATAGCATTATGGTATGCAGCATATAATGCTGTTACTACCGCATGGTCAAGATATGCGACAATGGTATGGAATATGAAAGACGGTGGATATGCAAGCTGTCTTATGGTCGGTACGGTTGCTGCCTGCTTAAGTTATATTCCGATCGGTATCGTGGCTTCCAAGATAGGGCGCAAAAAGACGATAATCATAGGTATAGTGATGATGCTCATAAGTTATCTTGCAGCTTGCTTTTATAATAATTTCTCGGCATCCATAAACTTTTTCTTTGTACTCATAGGAATAGGCTGGGCGGCGATCAATGTAAACTCTCTTCCCATGGTCGTTGAAATGTGTAAGGAATCGGATGTCGGAAAGTATACAGGCCTTTATTATACTTTTGCAATGTCGGCACAGATAGTGACTCCTATACTTTCGGGAGCGCTTCTTCAGTATGTTTCATACAGGACACTGTTCCCGTATTCATGCATATTTATGGTAGCGGCATTCATTACCATGAGCATGGTAAAACATGGTGACAATAAGCCCCAGAAGAAAGCCAACAAGCTTGAATACATGGACGTTGATGATTAATATAAGGCTACAACTTACTTAATTGATTTAGGCAGAAAAGAGGACGTATGCAAAGCAGACAGATAGTGATAATAGGAGCCGGAGTCGTCGGTGCCTCCATAGCCAGAGAACTCTCCAAGAGAGAGGCGGATGTTCTGGTACTTGAGAGAGCAACGGATGTATGCGAAGGAACATCCAAGGCAAACAGCGGCATAGTCCATTCAGGATATGATGCAAAGCCCGGGACCATGAAGGCAAAATTTAATATCGAGGGCAGCAGGCTTATGCCCGAACTTTCAAAGGAACTTGATTTTCCTTTTAAAAACAACGGATCTCTGATCTTATGTTTTGATGAAGCTGATAGGAATAAGCTAAATGAGTTGCTTGAAAGAGGAAATAAGAACGGTGTCGAAGGGCTAAAGATACTCTCCGGCGATGAAGTAAGGGCGATGGAACCCAATGTTTCCGATTCGGTTGTCGCAGCACTCTATGCTCCCACCGGCGGTATAGTAGATCCGTTCCTTTTAAATGTGGCCATGGCTGAAAATGCAGCCGTTAACGGGGTTGAATTCTCTTTTGACACCGAGGTTACAAAGGTCGCAAAGTGTAGTGAAGGCGGTTATGAGATCAAAGCCGTAAGACACCCTTCGATACGAAACGGGCAGGAAGAGGATGCGGACTGCGAAATACATGCAGACATCGTTATAAATGCCGCAGGTGTATATGCGGATAAATTCCACAATATGGTATCGGAGAGCAAGATACATATAACTCCCAGAAAAGGAGAATACTGTCTGCTTGACAAAAAGGTCGGCGGATACGTATCTGCCACACTCTTCCAGCTTCCGACCGCAAAGGGTAAAGGTGTGCTCGTAACACCTACAGTTCACGGAAACCTTATGGTAGGTCCCACCGCTACGGATGTGGAAGATCACGACATGACGGATACCTCGGCTGAGGGTTTAAATTCGGTTATTTCCACGGGCGGTTTAAGTGTAAAGGCACTTCCCTCAAGAGGAAATATAATAACTTCATTTGCCGGACTAAGAGCACACGAAGACGGCGGTGACTTCATAATAAAGGAAGTAAACGATGCCCCCGGGTTCATAGATGCTGCAGGAATAGAATCTCCCGGACTTACGGCTGCTCCGGCCATAGGAAAATATGTGGCTGAGCTTACTGACGGAATTCTTGGTCTTAAGATGAAGAGAGACTTTGAATCGGTAAGAAAGGGCATTCCGTGCATATCACTTGCAGATCAGGCCAAAAGAGAAGAACTTATAGCAAAGAACCCTTTGTATGCAAAGGTAATATGCAGATGCGAACTGGTTACCGAAGGAGAGATCGTCGATGCAATACACGGTCCTATAGGTGCGGTAACTTTGGACGGTGTAAAAAGAAGAGTCCGTGCGGGCATGGGGCGCTGTCAGGCAGGCTTTTGTACTCCCAAACAGGTCAATATCCTTGCAAGGGAGCTTGGAGTCGATATATCCAGGATAACTAAAAAGGGAGGGGATTCCGTACTCCTTACGGGATTTCCAAAAGAAGAACCCGGAGCGTGGGTGACTTCACCGAAAGGAGGTGCCGATCATGAATAAACATGTAAGTATCCTCATAATAGGTGGTGGCCCTGCGGGACTTGCGGCAGGTGTAGCGGCACATAAAGCAGGAGTCCACGATATTCTGATAGTCGAGCGTGACATAAGACTCGGCGGGATCTTAAACCAGTGTATACATAACGGTTTCGGACTGCATACGTTCAAGGAAGAACTTACCGGCCCCGAATATGCGGACAGATATATAAAGCAGGTGGAAGAACTTAAGGTTCCATACAGACTTGCTACCATAGTTACGGATCTGAAATTGTCCGATGACGGGCATACCAAGATAGTAACGACCATGGATGAAGAAGGCGGTTTGACCGTATATGAGGCAGACGCAGTGGTTCTTGCCATGGGATGCAGGGAGAGAGCAAGAGGTGCCTTAAATATTCCGGGAGAAAGACCCGCAGGTATATATACCGCAGGTACGGCTCAGTACTTTGTTAACCTGGAAGGTCGTATGCCCGGACGTGAGGTAGTGATACTTGGATCAGGTGATATCGGCCTTATAATGGCAAGACGTATGACTCTTGAAGGCGCAAGTGTTAAGCTTGTTGCGGAGCTTCAGCCTTATTCCGGAGGCCTTAAGAGGAATATCGTACAGTGTCTGGATGATTACGGAATACCGTTAATGCTCTCACATACGGTTGTCAAGATACACGGAGAAAAGAGGCTGACCGGTGTTACGATCGCCGAGGTCGACGATCATTTAAGCCCTATTCCCGGAACAGAGCAGTATTATGACTGTGATACCCTTCTTTTAAGTTGCGGATTATTACCGGAGAACGAGCTTTCGGGACAGCTTGGAGTTACACTAAGTCCCGTTACCTCGGGAGCTGTTGTCAATGAAAGCCTGGAGACTTCTATCCCCGGTGTGTTCTCATGCGGTAACGTACTGCATGTCCATGATCTGGTTGATTATGTTTCCGAGGAGGCATCTGCTGCAGGTAACCACGCTGCGGAATATATTAAGGAAATATCCGAAGGTGTAAATGTTCCTGATTCAGACGACAAAGCAGCCGAAGGCCGGGTTATAGTCGTTACGGACGGCGGAGTCCGCTACAGTGTACCTTCTATACTCCGTCCCGATCATATGGCAGATCTTACGACCATAAGATTCAGGGTAGGCGCAGTGTTTAAGGATGTCGATGTGGTGACTTACGCCGATGACAGAGAAGTCATGAGAATACATAAACGAGTAATGGCGCCCGGCGAGATGGAACAGACTGTTTTAAGAAAAACAGATCTGCTAAAAGAAGGAACGCCGTCAACCTATCGTATAACGATAGAGAACAAACAGTCGTAACGGGGGATAATAATGGAACATAAGGAACTTATATGTATTAACTGCCCGATGGGCTGTATGTTAAGCGTCGATATAGACGATAACGGAGAAATGAAGGTTTCGGGCAATAACTGTCCAAGAGGAGATGTATATGCCCGCAAGGAACTGACGAATCCTACCAGGATCGTTACTTCCATAGTGAATGTCACAGAAGGGGAACTGCCCGTGGTGTCCGTAAAGACCAAAGAGGATATCCCCAAGGACAAGATAGATGAAGTTATAGCGGCGCTTAAAGGTGTAACGGTCGAGGCACCTGTCCTTATCGGTGAAGTGGTGCTTGATGATGTTGCAGGTACCGGAGTTGATGTTATTGCCACAAAGAATGTCAATCGTAAGCATTGACCGGTTCATATTTTAATGTACCTGTTCAGAAGATTATAGTATGAAGATTTCTGTCATAGTCGTAACGCTTAATGCGGGAGACGAACTTAAGGCTACGGTAAAAAGCATAGTTACCCAGACTTACAGGGATTTAGAGATCATAGTCAAGGATGGCAGATCCTCCGACGGGTCGCTTAAGAAACTGCCCGACGATGAGAGGATACGCGTCGTATCAAGGCCGGATAAAGGGATTTATGATGCCATGAATCAGGCTCTTGAAGAAGTGAGCGGAGACTATGTACTCTTTTTAAATTGCGGTGATTATCTCTATGATGAGCATGCGATAGAGACCGCGGTATCATATATAGACGGACCGGGTCTGCTTGTATACGGTGATATCTTCGACAGGTCTTCCGGAGCGCGGGTTGCATCAAATCCGGTAATAGATGAGTTTGCTCTGTACAGAAACGTACCATGCCATCAGGCCTGCATATATGACAGGAATATGCTTCTTATGCATCCTTTTAAGACCGAATATAAGGTGAGAGCAGATTATGAGCAGTTTTTGTGGTGTTATTATATAGCCAAGGCAAAGTTCGTATACACAGGCAGCATATTGAGTTCATATATGGGCGGCGGGTTTTCCGAGCAAAAAGAAAACCGTAAGATATCGGCAGCGGAGCATACGGATATAGCCGAGAATTATATGCCCCATAAGCAGATAGTCAAATACAGGCGCAGGATGATAATGACCATGGCGCCGCTTCGCAGAGTCATTGCGGGAAATCCCGTAACGGGCGGAATATATAACAGGATAAAGTCCGCCATATACAAAAAGAAACTATCAGACAGTTAAGGTAACAGGTAAAAAAGGACAGTATAAATGCGAGTTTTATGGGTTTGTAACCTGGCTATACCGGTCATAGCTACACAACTTAATATTCCCGTATCCAACAGAGAAGGATGGCTTACCGGACTTATAGAAAAGATAAGTCTTAAACCGATAGGTGACCGCCTTACTCTTGCGGTCGCATTCCCCGTGGATGGAGCGGGTCTTGTCTATGACCGTGAGATCGTGATCAGTGAGAATTGTCGTATAAGAGCTTTCGGCTTTGGCGAGGATATAAACAAGTCACATATTTATGATGAATCTCTTGAAGATACATTTCGCGGGATAATTAGTCAATATGATCCGGAGATAGTTCATATCTTCGGCTCTGAGTTTCCTCATACCCTGGCAGCGGTAAGGGCTTTTAACAAACCGGACAGGACGATAATAGGCTTACAGGGCATATGTTCACGCATAGCGGAAAGTTATACGGCCGACATACCTCTTACGGTCAAGTATGGTATTACATTTAGAGACGTTGTAAGAAGAGACAATGTATGGCAGCAGATAGACAAATTCCGCAAACGCGGCGTAAATGAGATAAACGCCATTAAGCTTGTGGACAATGTTGCGGGAAGAACCGATTTTGACAAGGCAGTGGCCGAACAGATACATCCCGGGATTAAATACTATCATCTGGGAGAGACCATGCGGCTTCCTTTTTATCAGGGAAGCTGGAAACTTGAAAGTTGTATCCCTCACAGTATTTTCCTAAGTCAGGGGGATTATCCTCTTAAAGGCTTTCATTATGTGTTAAGGGCTATGCCGCGTATACTTGAAGAATATCCTGATGCTGTCGTTTATGTTGCGGGAGCGAATCTTCTGGCAAAAGAAAACTGGAAGGATCGTATCAAAAGATGTTCATACGGCAGATATCTGGCAAAATTGATCCGTAAGTATCATTTAAAAGATCATGTTGTGATGCTTGGAAAACTAAGTGCCGATCAGATGAAAGAGCAGTATCTTGCAAGTAATGTATTTGTGTGCCCTTCATCTCTTGAGAATTCCCCGAATTCACTCGGCGAAGCGATGCTTCTCGGAGTACCGTGTGTGGCTTCAAACGTCGGAGGTATCCCCAGCTTGATGGTGGACGGGCAGGATGGAATCCTTTTTACGGCCGGTGATGTTGACGGACTCTCAGCAGGCATAATGGAGATCTTTTCAAGTGAAGCCATTACAAGGGCGTACAGCAGAAACGCCAAGAAACATGCGCACGAAAACCATGATTCAGATAATAATTATTCCGCACTCATGATGATGTATTACAGCTTGACCGTTTTTGCGGAAGCCGAAAGGAATACCGAATGACTTTTACATTTGTGTCCAATTACATAAATCATCATCAGCAGCCTTTCTGTGATGCAATGTATGAAAAACTCGGTGACGGTTTTACATTCGTTGCAACCATGCCCATGGAACAGGAAAGGATAGATATGGGGTGGAATACGGAACTTGTTTCTCTTCCGTATGTGCGTCTTTTGTATGAAGATCCTTCTTGTGAGCAGCTTATCTACGAGAGTGATGTTGTTCTGATCGGATGGAGTGAAAGAGAAGATATAGCCCAGAAAAGGCTCAATTCGGGCAAACTCACTCTTCGTGTAAGCGAACGTATCTACCGCACCGGAACATATAAGGCGATAAGCCCGAGAGGCCTGATAGCCAAGTATAAAGAACATATCAGATACAGAAACAAACCCGTCTTTATGCTATGTGCAGGCGCGTATGTTGCCGCGGATTTTGCTCTTATCCATGCATATCCCGGAAAAATGCTCAAATGGGGATATTTCCCTCCTTTTATCGAGTACAATACCGAGGATATAGACAGGCGGTTAAAAAATCCCAAAAGCATCCAGATCATATGGGTCGGAAGGTTCATATCCCTCAAGCATCCGGAATATATGGTAAGACTCGCAATGCGTCTTAAGGAAGAAGGCGAGAATTTCCATATCCATATGGTTGGAGACGGAGAAAAATTCGAAGAGATAAAGGATCTTGTACGTGAAAGAGGTCTTGAAGAGATCACCCTTCACGGACATCTTGCCCCCGATGAAGTCAGGGCTCTTATGTCGGAATGTCATGTTCATATTTCTACATCCAACCATCTTGAAGGATGGGGAGCAGTAATAAATGAAGGTATGAACAGCGGATGTATTGAAATCGCATGTGAGGAAATGGGAGCGGTTCCTTATCTTATTAAGGACAATGTAAACGGTCTTACATATCCTACGGAAGTATATGCATCTTTGGAACAGGTTGTATTAAGGGTATTCCACAACTGGCGCGGATATACACATCTTGGAAGCCGGGCATACCGTACCATCAGAGACGAGTGGAACGCAGAGGTCGCTTCGGACAGACTCATGGGACTTGTCAGAGCACTTTTGTACGATGAGGAATTTGCCGTACCCGAGAGCGGACCATTGTCTTTTGCACCGATAATACACGGACACAGCTGATCGATATGAAGATAAGTATCATAATACCTGTATATAATACCGAAGACTGCCTCGAAAAATGTGTGGCCTCCTGTCTTTCTCAGACATATGAGGACATAGAGATCCTTATCGTTGACGACGGATCTAAAGACGCCACCGCTCAGATAGCAGACGAACTGGCACTTAAGGACAGTCGTATTCGGGTATTTCATAAAGAAAACGGCGGTTCATCCTCTGCAAGAAATCTTGGGATATCGAATGCACTGGGTGATTGTCTTGGCTTTGTGGATGCGGATGATTATATAGAACCTGACATGTATGAAAAACTTGCGGATATGATGGAGCGTAAGAGTCTTGACATTGTTCAGATATGCAGGGATGAGATAGGTCCGGAAGGCGAAAAACTGCCTATGGTCGTGACTCCGCCTGCGGTTGAGATGACCGTTTCATCCGAAGATTTTCTTAAGGAACTTCTCCTGCATAAGGGAGATGCTTCTTTTTGCACCAAACTTACCAGACGTGAACTTTTTGATACAGCTGTTTTTCCGGAAGGGGAGTTAAACGAGGATTTCAGACTCATCACGACCATGCTTGAGCATACAGAGGCGGTAGGGATACTGCCCGATATCGGGTATCACGTATATTACCGTCCGGGAAGCAACACCAGAACTTCCAAAGACCGCTTTTCTCGTGTGTTTAAGGATATAGTCGTAAACGCCGACCGTATTGAGAGCATGGTACAAAGAGCATATCCTCAGCTTGAAACATACGCAAGAAGGTTTGCTCTCGTTCAAAGGCTCGATTATATGCTTCATATACCGGTTGCTATGATGAGCGATAAGGATCCTTTTTATATAGGGGTAAAAAAGTATCTGAGGGAACACCGGAAAGATATTTCGGACAATCCCTACCTTACCGGTGATCAGAGAAAGAAACTTAAGCTTCTTGCCACGGCGCCTAAGACGGTGCGCTACATTCACGGTCTTACCATGAAGCTTAGGGGGATCGGTTAGTCATTTGCCTATGAAAAAACCTGATTTTTCGGACAAAAACAAAAGGATAGAAGTTATCATGTTAATGCTTACAGTCGTGATATGCATGATCGCGGCTGTAGTTTGCTGTTATCACAAGCAGGGTATGCATGAGGATGAGTTCTATTCATATTATTCAAGCAACAGAACAACGGGGCTTTACGTTGACGGCGAAGTAAGCCGCGACGCTATCCTTGATGAACTGACGGTACTTAAGGGAGAGGGTTTTAATTTTCCTCTGGTAAAAGAAGTACAGT
Source organism: Lachnospiraceae bacterium (assembly GCA_024691305.1). Taxonomy (GTDB): domain Bacteria; phylum Bacillota; class Clostridia; order Lachnospirales; family Lachnospiraceae; genus XBB2008. Next base: position 51,978 of record JAILNS010000032.1, read on the forward strand.
CATGGGATGTTCATCCGCCGCTTTATTATTTTGTGCTTCATTTTGTTTGTTCTCTTTATCCTGAACATTTCAGCATGTGGCAGGGCCTGATCATCAATCTGGTCTGCTTTGCGATATGCATTTTTCTTATGAAAAGACTTGGGGATATCCTTATTCCCGATGCGCCTCTTGTATCTGTAATGGCTGCGCTTACCTGGGGTTTATCGGCCGCTGCACTGACGGGGGTGGTATTCATACGTATGTATATGCTTCTTACCGTGTGGGTACTTGCGGTCACAATACTTCATTTGAGCATGGATCCCGGCAGACCGAAATTTTATATCTTTCTTGGAATACTGACGTTTATGGGATTTATGACCCATTATTATTTCTTCATATGGCTTTTCTTTCTGGCTGTTTCATGGAATCTTCGGGAACTTATCGTAACGAAAAAAATAAAGACCATGATCCTCTACGGCATTACAATGGTTGTGACCTTCGGTCTGTGCTATGTTTTTTATCCCGCATTCCCGGCTCAGATGTTCAAGGGACAGCGTGGTGCACAGGCTACGGGTAATTTTATTGATGTCGCAAACACATGGGAGAGACTTTGCTTTTTTGCGGAAAAGATAAACCGTATAGGATTCGGAGGAATCCTGTGGATATTGATAATAGCGATAGTGCTCCTTATGATCGCATGTAAGATCAAAAGTCCGGACCGGGATCCAAAGTGGGGCAATATCATAGTGCTTACATGTGCTCTTATTGGTTACTTTGCAGTGGTTTCCAAGACTGCCCTGCTTCTCGGGGACAGTTCGATCAGGTATCAGATGCCGGTTCTTGGGGTAATGTATATATGTGTATTTGCTTACTTTTGGTCTCTTATCGGACGACTAAACCCCAAGCCTTTGGTATTTATGGGGATCATAGCGGCTGCGCTGATCATTCTTAATCTTTCATCGGATGTTTTAAGCAACATTTCTTTTTTGTATCCCGAGACAAAAGAGCATATACAGAAGATATCGGAATATCCGGGAGCCGAAGCCGTGTATGTCTATCCTCCCGGACAGTCATGGACGATATGGTCACAAATGTCCGAAATGCTTGAATTTGACAGCATATTATGCATACCTTCCGGGGAAGAAGACAGGATAAATGAAATTTCCGTAAGGCCGCTTATCATTTTTTGCGATGTAAATGCCGATATAAATAACGGAAATATGCTTTTTAATGATAAATACTGTAATGTATATCTTATAGAGGAATGACATGGATATGAGAAATATTAAAAAAACCGTATCGATGATCTTAATATGTATATTTGTCGTTTGCTCATCCGCCGGGTGCGGAGCTTCGGGTGCATCGATATTCATGAAAGACGGTTCCATCGTAAATATCGGTAATACCGATCCGCAGGCCGAAGGAACAGACGGGACCGATAAGAGTGCGGATACCACTGCAGGAACCGACGGACAAAATGGGGAGACCGGTTCTGATTCCGGCTCAGAAGGCGGTTTGGGACATTATACCTATGAGGGTGAATATGATCCCAGTGCAGATCCTTATATCACAGGCGGTGGTACATCTCCTTTTTACAATCCGGACGGTACAACTACGGCGGGAACTGCAACAGATCCAAACGGACAGGATGCGGCTTCATTAACATCCGGAGATGGGGCTTCTACGGGAACTTCGGGCACACAGAATCCTTCAGGTACGCAGAGCCCTTCAAGTGGACAGACTTCTTCGGGAAGTAATTCAAATGCTTCCGAACCGAGAGAAACCGCTGATCTTGGAGGAACTGCCGTAGAACTTATAGATAATGCCACGGACGCACTTACAAGTGCCGTCCAGCGCAAGAACACCGACCTGTACGTTGCGACCACAGGAAATGATGATACAAATGACGGTTCGTATGACAGCCCGTATTTTACGATACAAAAAGCATTGGATACCGTAATGCCCGGAAATACCATCTATATATTGAGCGGTGTTTATAAGGGGGCTAACACGGCGTCCATCTCCGGAACTGCAGAGGCTCCTATAAATATAACGGCATATCCCTCCGCATCCGTTACGGTATCTTTGGGAACCGGAGAGCGCGGGGCTGTATTTGATCTGAATGGTCAGTCCTATATAAATATAAGCGGTATACGTATCGGTAATTCATATGCGACATGGGTTTACGGAGTATTCATGGATGCGGGGACCCATGACATAAATATCACCGGATGTGAGTTTTGCAACATGTCATGTACGGCAACTCCCGGAAATGGCGGAGCATATGCGGTTTTAGCCTACGGAAACGGAAATACCGAGGATAAAGCCGTCAAAAATATAAATGTATATAACAATAAGGTCCATAACATGAATACCGGATACAGCGAGGCACTGGCTGCATCGGGAAATGTAAGTGATGTTAAGTTTACCGGAAACATCGTTTACCAGATCTCCAATATAGGTATCGATCTGTACGGCGGTGGCGGGTACTGCTCCGATCAGGATCTGGACAGACCGAGGAACTGTGAGATATCCGGAAATACCGTATATCAGTGTGTATGTCCCTACTGGTCCTGTGCCGGGATATATGTTTCCAATGCGCATGACTGCGTGGTCAAGGAAAACTTTTCATATGAGAATTCATATGGTATAGAAGTTGCGGCCGAAAACAATCATTATCTGTATCCCACAACGAAGATCTCCGTTACCGACAATACCGTTCATGATAACACCGACGGAGGTATCACGATAGGCGGTGTGGATGCGGTCAATTCCGGTTTTGTTACCGACAGTTCGGTTACGGGGAATATCCTGTATAACAATGGGTATTACACTAATGACGGGGCAAACGGTGAACTCCATTTCGAGAAATGTGATGGCATAACCGTTACCGGCAATACCGTAAGAAATCATGATTATTCATATCCCGTCATCGGATGCGGCAAGACCAGTGAATACGTTAAAAACGTGAAATTTAACGACAATATGTATGCATACGATAAGCCTGCGAAGATCGTGTTTAAATTCCAGGGCAATGATTATGTGGGTCTTGATGCCTGGAATAAGTTCACGGGCGGAAAAGACAAGAGCCTCGGAGACAGCAGTAATACCGGCGGTACGAACGGAACTAACGGAACGACAGGTACAACAGGAACCACCGGTACAACAGGAACCACGGGCACAACCGGAACTACCGGCACACCAGGAACCACCGGAACAACAGGAACGACAGGTACAACAGGAACCACAGGAACGACAGGTACAACCGGTACAACGGGAACGACAGGCACAACCGGCACGACAACCACGAATTAATGGAAACCATTGAACTTAAGTATTCCGGAACAAACACATATCTTATAAAAGGTGAGAAAGGCCTGATCCTGTTTGATACGGGTTGGGCCGGAACTCTTCCCGCTTTTTGCAGGGCATTGGGAGATGTAAATGTGCGGGTTCAGGATATAGATCATATCATCATCTCTCATTTTCATCCCGATCATATGGGTATAGCACAGGATATAGCAGATCTTGGTCCGTCTGTCGTGATAGCAGATATCCAGAGTAAATATATTCATTCTTCCGATCATATTTTTGAAAAAGACAAGACGACCCGCTTCAAGCCCATAAAAGATGAAAACATCATATGTATTTCGATAGACGAAAGCAGATCTTTTCTTGAAAAACTGGGGATATACGGTGAACTGATATATACGCCCGGACACAGTGATGACAGCATTTCACTGTGGCTTGATGAAGGTTCTCTTTTCGTCGGGGATCTAAATCCTCTGTATGAACTTGAACTTCATAAGGGGACACGGACAGGCGCAAGCTGGGATAGGCTTCTAAAGCTTAATCCGGGTACTGTATATTACGGACATGCGCTTACGGCACATTTAAAAGGGCCGGATGATCCCGTCCCCTTAAAGTCTGATGACGCATCGTCTGCAGATGATCCATCCCGTGACATATTCTTACTTGTTGAAAAAATAATGAAATTCTCTGACAAAGGGTATTCCCTTGATAAGATTCAAAAAAAGACAGGGGCAGACCGGGGCTTTATCGAGGATGTGATAAGAATGTATCTTACTCATCAAAATGTCGGGGTCCGGGGAATACTCGACAGGATTGAGATCAAGAACAGATAACGTTCATAACACAATATATGGTATAATAGATTGGATTATGTATATATAAAAAAGTATCGCAGGGAATTATAAGGTTTTTAATTATGAAGAAACTTGGATTTATAGGAATGGGAAATATGGCGCAGGCCATCGCCGGCGGATTCATTTCAAGGGGGATCATAGACGGAAATGATGTATACGCATATGCTCCCAATACCGGCAAATTAAAACAAAATGCGCAAAGGATCGGTTTTGAGCCTGCTGACAGTATCAGTAACCTGGTTGAGTCATCTGATACGGTTATAATGGCATGCAAACCTTATCAGATAGATTCTGTTCTTGATGAGATAAGCGCGTTGCTTAAAGGTAAGGCACTTTTGTCCATAGCACTTGGCTGGGACTACGCGAAATATAAAGATGCTTTTGAAAAAAGAAATGTTCCGCTTACAGGTAAAGACAGAGTCAGGATACAGTTTATCATGCCAAATACTCCCGCACAGGTTGGCGAGGGGGTATTCCTTTTTGAACAGATGCATACGCTTGACAATGAGGAGCGAATGCAGGTGATGGATGCTTTTTCGAAACTGGGTATGGTCAGGGAAATCTCCACAGATCTTATGGGGATCGGAGGAGCCATAACAGGATGCGGACCGGCATTCATCGATATGTATATAGAGGCAATGGGAGATGCTGCCGTTAAGTACGGTATACCTAGAAAACTCGCTTACGAACTGGTAAGTGCAACGGTCAAAGGTACCGCAGCATTACAGATCGAGACGGGAACTCATCCCGGTGAACTCAAGGATGCGGTATGTTCACCCGGCGGATCGACGATACGCGGAGTTACGGCTCTCGAAGAGGCAGGATTCAGAGATGCCTGCATCAAGGCGATCGACGCGATACAGGGTAAATGAGCATCGATCATTCTCCAATGACCGTAAAAAGGGACAGCATATAAGATAAACTTACGAAAAGAGGATATATAAATGAACAAAGGACCATATTATATAACAACAGCCATAGCGTATACCTCGGGAAAGCCTCATATAGGCAACTGTTACGAGATCATGCTGGCGGACTGTATAGCAAGATATAAGAAAGCGGATGGTTATGATGTGCATTTCCAGACCGGATGTGATGAGCACGGACAGAAGATAGAGACCCGCGCCATAGAAGAAGATATGACTCCCAAGGCATTCGTTGATAAGACGGCCGGAGTTATCAGGCATCTTTGGGACATGATGGGTACATCTTATGACAGATTCATACGAACAACGGATGAGGATCATGAACGTCAGATCCAGAAGATATTTAAGAAGTTTTATGATCAGGGCGATATTTACAAAGGATCATACGAGGGGCTTTACTGCACCGAGTGCGAAGCCTTTTATACCCAGGCGCAGTTAAAAGACGGCGCATGTCCTGTCTGCGGAGGCAAGGTACATCCCGAGCAGGAAGAAGCATATTTCTTTAAAATGAGCAAATATGCGCCTAAACTCATAGATTATATCAATTCACATCCTGAATTCATTCAGCCTGTATCCCGCAAAAACGAGATGATGAACAATTTCCTTTTGCCGGGTCTTCAGGATCTGTGTGTATCCCGTACCTCATTTAAGTGGGGTATCCCGGTGGATTTCGATGATAAGCATGTTGTATATGTATGGCTTGATGCACTCAGTAACTATATCACCGGTATCGGATATGATGCTGACGGTAATTCGAGCGACTTGTACAAAAAGTACTGGCCGGCGGATCTGCATCTTATCGGAAAAGATATAATCCGTTTCCATACTATATACTGGCCGATCTTCCTCATGGCATTAGGAGAGCCTCTTCCCAAGCAGATATTCGGACATCCATGGCTTTTACAGGGTGGAGAGAAGATGAGTAAGTCTAAAGGAAATGTTATCTATGTAGACGATCTCATCGATGTATTCGGACTGGATGCGGTCCGCTACTTTGTTGTACATGAAATGCCCTATGAAAACGACGGAACAATTACCTGGGAACTCATGACCGAAAGAGTGAACTCGGATCTTGCGAACACTCTCGGAAATCTGGTAAACCGCACGATAGGAATGAGCAACAAATATTTTGGCGGTACCGTAGAAGATAAGGGGGTTTATGAGCCCTCCATAGATGATGACATGAAGGCAGTGGTTACATCTGCGTATGACAAAGTTGAAAAATCCATGGAAACTCTGCATGCGGCTGATGCCCTGACCCAGATATTTGATGTATTTAAGAGACTCAATAAATATATAGATGAGACCGAACCATGGGTACTTGCCAAAGATCCTGACAAGAAAGACCGTCTTTCAACGGTGTTGTTCAATCTTTGTACCGGGATAATCGCAGGAGCTTCTCTTCTTGCACCTTTCCTTCCCGATACTGCACAGAAGATCTCGGATCAGATAGGGCTTAAGCTTCGTACATTTGATACGCTTGGAACGTTCGGTGAAGGTGGATGCACAAGTACTCACGTTACCGAAAGTCCCGAGATACTTTTTGCGCGTCTTGATAAGGAAGAGATCCTTGAAAAAGCAACTCAGATACAGAACAGACAGCGCTCTGAATTTATAGAACATCAAAGGGTTGCTTATGAGAATCTGGTAAAAGCAGGTAAGATGACCAAAGAAGAAGCCGACTCCGCATGGAAGGCATTAAACGGTGCAGGATCTTCCGATGATACAGCATCTTCTTCTGATCAGGAATATATCGATATCGAAGCCAAGGCAGAGATAGCATATGATGATTTTGCGGCACTTCAGTTACAGGTAGGGGAAGTGCTTGAGTGCGAAGAAGTTCCCAAGAGCAGAAAACTGCTTAAATTTAAGATAAGGATCGGTTCTGAAGTAAGACAAATCCTTTCCGGGATAAAAGCAAGTTACAGTCCTGATGAACTGGTTGGAAAGAAAGTAGTTGTGCTTGTCAATCTTAAACCTCGTGAGATAGCCGGAATGATGAGTGAGGGAATGATCCTAAGTGCCGAGGGCGCTGACGGTTCACTTTCATTGCTTACCATAGACAGGGATATGCCTGCAGGCGCAGAGGTTGGATGATAAACAGATTTCACGGAGGATGTGCATATGCGAAAAGAAGAGCTTAGCTTTGATTCACGCGACGGTATATCTCAGATTTATGCGGTGAAGTGGATTCCCGATACGGAGCCGAAAGCAGTGTTACAGATCACTCACGGAATGGCTGAACATATCGCCAGATATGAGGATTTTGCCCGGTTCATGTGCGGACACGGAATACTCGTGACCGGTGATGATCATTTAGGACACGGCAGGACCGCCAAGATCAACAATGCAAAGCAGGGATATATATGCGCAAAACATGGCGATACCGTGATGGTAAGAGATGAGCACAGACTCAAAAAGATTGTTCAGGGTGAGAATCCCGGAGTTCCGTATTTTGTGCTCGGACATTCGATGGGATCTTTTATCATAAGGAATTATATGTACAGATACGGTACCGGAATAAACGGAGCGATCGTAATGGGAACCGGTATGCAGCCCAGAGGACTTCTTTGTGTATCACGTGCGATGGCGGCGGTATCCGGCTTTTTGCTTGGTGATGATCATATACCCGCTGTCCTCAACTCACTTGCATTCGGAAGTTATAACAAGCGGGTGAGAGATCCTCAAAACGATTATGAATGGCTCAGCAGGAACAAGGTTAACCAGCAAAAATACCTTGATGATCCGGATTGCGGTTTTACATTCACAGTAAACGGCTTCAAAGCACTGTTTAAACTCATATGGAAACTTACGGACAAGGAAAATATCAGCAAGATGCCCAAGTCCCTTCCGATACTCATGGTTTCGGGAGAAGAGGATCCGGTCGGTAATTACGGAGAAGCTGTCCGTCAGGTATATGATTCATACAAGGAACTCGGAATGGAGAATGTCACGCTTAAATTATATCCCGAAGATCGTCATGAGATCCTTAATGAAGTAGATAACGAAACGGTTTATACCGACATTCTTAACTGGATAGAAGGACTTTTATAATTCTGGTCAAAATATAGACTGTCAACGGGGCAGTTATGGAGGAATCATTATGAAAAGATCATTGAAAAGGATCATCCAGAGTATGGCCGTTATATTTGCGGTATATATGCTTATGGGGATCAGTGCTTTTGCGGCAGATAAGGATACGGTCGTAGCACTCGGCGCAGACTTAAATGCTTCACAAAGAGCCACTGTTTTGTCTCTTATGGGAATGACTGAAGAAGATCTTACCAAATGTACAGTTATAACGGTCACCAATGCCGATGAGCACCAGTTTCTTGATGGTTATATCGACAGTTCTGTCATAGGTACCAAGGCACTTACGAGTGTTAAGATGACCAAGGCAGCTGCGGGAAGCGGAATAACCGTGACTACCCAGAATGTAAACTATTGCACAACCGGTATGTACAGGAATGCGCTTCTTACCGCCGGAGTGGAAGACCGTGACGTACTGGTGGTAGCTCCGACGCCGGTATCGGGAACCGCAGGGCTTATAGGTGCAGTCAAAGCGTATGAAGCTTCTACCGGTACTGTCATAAAAAGTGAGGTTTTAGACGGAGCACTCGATGAGATGATAACCACAGGTGAACTGACCGAGCAGATTGAAAATGCAAACAGTGAGGATGTCGAAGCGCTTATAGCATGGCTCAAGAATATGATAGCCACCGGAAAACTCGACACTTCCGATGAAAACAGCATCCGCAGTACCATAGCAGAGGGAGAAAAACAGTTCGGAGTTACTCTTACCGATGAGGAAAAACAGCAGATAGTCGATCTGCTTAAAAAACTTGATGCCCTGGGATTAAACGGCACATATCTTATAGGTCAGGCTGAGAATCTGTACAAACAATACGGTTCGGATGTTGTAAATCAGGCACAGGATGTTATAAATGAGGCTGTTGGAAATGCTGTAAGTCAGGCGACCAAAAGTTTTTTCTCAAGTATAAAAGACAGCTTCACAGGATTTTTCACGGGTTTGTTTGGCAGGTAAATTATGGACGGCATCATATACAGAGTGGCTTACAGATCCGAATGGGATACGTGTATGGATCTGGCCTGGCGCACATTTGTTAAGTATGAAGCACCGGAATATACACAGGAAGGTATACAGAATTTCAAGGATTTTGTTACCGACGGCGTGTTAAAGACAATGTTTGAAAACGGTGTTTATAAGCTTTTTGTGGCCGTATATGAAAAAAAGATCATCGGAATCATATCGTTAAGAGATAATAATCATATATCCCTTCTTTTTGTCGAATCCAAATATCACAGGCAGGGAGTAGGTTCCGGACTTATGCAGTTTCTTGTTGAACATATGATCAACGTAATGAACTTAAGATCTCTTACCGTGAATGCTGCTCCTTACGGGGTTGAATTCTATCATAAACTGGGGTTTGAGGATACCGGCCCTGAGCAGGTGAATTCCGGTATCACTTACACACCGATGGTGCTGAATTTTTAATAACAGTATTTAATACATTATTATAAAGGAGTCACAATGGGAAAATTTTTTGCTTTGGACAGTCCTGTCATGCGTTTTCTTTCGCGCCTTGCAGATCTTATGATACTTAATCTGCTCGTACTTATTACATGTATACCGATCATCACGGTAGGTGCATCTTTATCCGCACTCCACTATGTCCTGATAAAAATGGTCAGGGATGAAGAAACATATATCACTAAGATGTATTTCAAATCTTTTAAGGAAAACTTTGCGCAGGGTACGATACTGTGGCTGATCGTCCTGCTTGTAGCTGCGGTGTTTGTGGGTGATTATTTTGTCTTTATCAGGGCAGGAAAAGAGTTTTCTATCGTATTCGTGGTGGCTGTTTTTGCAGTAGGAGTTTTATTCCTGATGACCAGCATGTATATCTTTCCTCTTCAGGCCAGATTTTACAACACAGTCGGTCATACCTTAAAGAATGCATTTCTGGTCATGATCCTTAACTTCCCCAAGAGTATATGCATGCTTTTGCTGTATCTGGTTCCCGTAGTACTGCTTCTTGTATCGCCCATGGCTACGCCGTTTCTTATTATGTTCGGAATATCTGCACCTTCCCTTGGTGCAGTTTATCTGTACAGAAAAGTATTTTCACGTTTTGAACCCGAAACGGATGGGATCACTCCGGATATGGAATTCCAGGTAAATATGGAGGGTGTTGAGACCGAAGGCGAAGAGCAGGATAAAATGCCGGAAGAAACCCCGGATGAAACATTGAATAATGAGCCGGATGAAATGCACAATGAAGAGACGGATGAAACGGTTTAGGCATTTTGCATACATATCGGATATAATTTTGGGCAAATGAGGTATGGCGTACATCAGGCCCGAAATATATACTATATAACAGATTGCGGATTAGTCCGCTTATAAAAATGTTAATTTTCAGGAGGTAAACATGGCAAGTTTAAGTTTAACTAACATTTGCAAGGTGTATCCCAACGGTTTTGAAGCTGTTAAGGATTTCAACCTTCAGATCGAGGACAAAGAGTTCATCATCTTCGTAGGCCCTTCAGGTTGTGGTAAGTCTACTACACTTCGTATGATCGCAGGTTTGGAAGATATTTCTTCCGGTGAACTGAAGATCGGCGACAGGATTGTTAATGACGTAGAGCCTAAGGATCGTGATATCGCGATGGTATTCCAGAACTACGCTCTGTATCCTCATATGTCAGTTTATGATAACATGGCTTTTGGTCTTAAGCTTCGTAAAGTTCCGAAGGATGAGATCGACAAGATGGTTAAAGAAGCAGCTAAGATCCTTGACCTGTCAGCACTCCTTGATCGTAAGCCTAAGGCTTTGTCAGGTGGTCAGAGACAGCGTGTTGCCATGGGTCGTGCGATCGTTCGTAATCCTCAGGTATTCCTTATGGACGAGCCTCTTTCAAACCTGGATGCAAAACTTCGTGTACAGATGAGAATTGAGATCGCTAAGCTTCATCAGAGACTTGGAACCACCATCATCTACGTTACACATGACCAGACAGAGGCTATGACTCTTGGTGATCGTATCGTTGTTATGAAGGATGGTGTTATCCAGCAGGTTGATACTCCTCAGAACCTTTATGAGAAGCCCGGTAATCTGTTCGTTGCAGGTTTCATGGGATCACCTCAGATGAACTTCCTTGATGCTGAAGTTGAGGTTAACGGCGACGAAGCCAGTCTTAAGGTTGGCGGCAAGGCTATTCCTCTTCCTCCTGCTAAGGCTAAGAAACTTATCGATGGCGGCTATAACGGAAAGACCGTTACATTCGGTATCCGTCCCGAGGATGTATATGATTCAGAGATGTTCATCGAGACAGCTAAATGCGTATTCGAGTCAAACATCAAGGTTTACGAGCTTCTCGGTGCTGAAGTTTATCTGTACTTTGATCTTGATGAGTTCCCGATCACTGCAAGAGTTGATTCCAGAACTACAGCAAGACCCGGCGATACAGTTAAGTTTGCATTCGATGTTGAGAAGATCCATATCTTTGACAAAGAGACAGAGCAGACCATTACTAACTAATCGTAATTATGGTAAGATAAGGGAGATGGGTAACCATCTCCCTTTTATTTTTATAAGTATCTGATATTAAATTCCGGAGGTAAAAAATGATATCGATCCAGACGATCAAGAACAGTATAGATGATCTAAAAGCGATCACTAAGACAGAATTTGCAATCTACGATACGCTTGGAGCTTTGCAGACAGCCACGGGAGATATCGAAAAACCGGATAACTCCATACTCAGCAATTTTGCGGATTCGGCTGCTGACTCTCAGGTGGTCGGAGTACATCATCTGCTCAAGGTCATGGACGGTGAGGAACCGATGTATATCCTGGATGCCGTCGGAAACGGTGAAGATACATATACTTATGCAAGGATAGCTGTCAGTTCGCTTCAGAATCTGATGGCAGCTTATAAAGAAAAATTCGATCGTGGCGGGTTCTTCCAGAATCTTATAATGGATAATCTTCTCCTGGTGGATATCTATAATCGTGCCAAAAAACTGCATATAGAGAGTAATGTGAGGCGCGTCGCGATGCTTGTGGAAACTTCTCCGGATAAGAATTCCGTAGGTCAGGAACTGCTTTCGAGTATGTTTTCCGTGCAAAACGGTGACTATACAACGGCGATAGATGAGAACGGGATAGTGCTCATCAAGAAGCTTGATGAAGGGCAGGACTATGACGATATACGAGGATTTGCAAAGACTATCGTGGATATGATGCAGATGGAAGCAATGATGAATGTCCGTGTCGCATACGGTACCATCGTCGATGAGTTAAAAGATGTGTCAAAATCATATAAAGAGGCCATGATGGCTTTGGAAGTCGGCCGTATCTTCTATACCGAGAGCAGAGTTGCGGCATATAACAATCTGGGCATCGGCCGTCTCATATATCAACTCCCGGAAAATCTCTGTCATATGTATGTTGAAGAAATATTCGGAGATAACATACCCGATGATCTTGACGAGGAGACCATTAACACTATTAATAAGTTTTTCGAGAACAATCTGAATATTTCGGAAACTTCAAGACAGCTTTTCGTACACAGAAATACGCTTGTTTACAGGATCGAGAAGTTACAGAAACAGACGGGTCTTGACATACGTCTTTTTGATGATGCACTCACACTAAAGATCGCTCTTATGGTAGTCGATTATATGAAACATCAGGAGCAGATAAGAAGAAATTCTTAAAGAAATCAAACAAATACCGTGCGCCTTCCTTCGAACTGCCATTCATGCATGTTTCCCCTGCAGTTAGCTCCGCCAGGCACCCTCACGGCACATGGGAGGTTCCGCTTAGTGCTGCTGCATTCCTGCCCTGACACGATTCACGGATCCCCATTGCGTAAGACCCAAACTTCATCACCACTTACAGAGGGCGTTTACACAAACTTAAACCCTCCGGTCGGCATCACCCCTGCTAGAGCGGATTGCAGGTACAGGGCACCGCTACTGCCCCGGCTGCACGGCTTATTAAGTATATTTAATTAAGCGCTTATTGTCAAACTACATATGTTAATTTAAGATAATCCTATGTGTCATAAACCCGAATATACCCCTGAAGATATCAAATATATGAAAGAAGCACTTAAGCAGGCAAGACTTGCTTACGGTCGCGGCGAAGTGCCTATAGGCTGCGTTATAGTCCATGAAGGACGGGTGATAGGACGCGGATACAATCGCCGGAATACCGATAAGTGCACCCTTGCACATGCAGAGATAACCGCTATAAAAAGAGCAAGCAGGGTTATCGGAGACTGGCGTCTTGAAGAATGCACCATGTATGTTACATTGGAGCCGTGTCAGATGTGTGCGGGCGCTATAGTACAGGCCAGGATTCCGACAGTTTTTGCAGGGGCATCCAGTCCTAAGGCAGGATGCGCAGGTTCGGTTCTGGATATACTAAACAACAACGAATTTAATCATCAGGTAGCATACGACTGTGGCCTTTTACAGGAAGAGTGCACAGCACTTCTTAAGAAGTTTTTTGTGGAACTGCGTGTCAGAAATAAAGAAGAGAAAAGGCAAAAAGAACAAGAGGACGATCTTCAATGAATTATATATTTGACGTGGACGGAACCCTTTGGGACACCACGGTGATAGTAGCAAAGGCGTGGAACGATGCGGTAGAAGATGTGGGACTTAAAGATAAGCTTGGCCGTTTCGTTACCGCGGATATGTTAAAAAAAGAATTCGGAAAGCCCATGGATGTTATAATCGATGATCTTTTTCCCGGGGAATCGGATGAACTTAAAGAAAAGATCATGGTGTGCGTAAAGGAACATGAGCAAAAATGTGTCAGTGAATGTACTGATGATCTCTCCTATCCCGGGGTCGTAAAAACCCTTAAAAAACTTGTCAAAAGCAGCAAGCTGTATATAGTAAGTAACTGTCAGGACGGTTATATACCTCTTGTGATGGGAAAACTCGGTATAACTGAGATCATTTCGGATTATGAGTGTTTCGGAGCATCGGGACTGCTTAAGGCTGACAATATACGTCTTATAATGAAAAGAAACGGTATCCGAACTGAAGAAGCAAGATACATCGGGGATACCTTCGGAGATTATGATTCCGCAAGAGAAGCAGGCGTGAGTTTTATATATGCTTCTTACGGTTTCGGAGATGATAAGCCGTGTCCGGAATATGAGGGATTAAGTATTTCTTCATTTGAAGAACTTGAAGATTTATAGATATAAATACATATAGATATAAATTTATATCAAAACCGGCTGATAAAGCGAATAAGCCCGCGGATTATAAAAATCCGCGGACTTTTGTTTTCTTGCGATGTTTTCCGACTTACGAAGCAATATTTGCTTTCTTATGATGTCATATCAAGCTGTGCCATGGTTCCGACTCTTCCGGATTCCCGTAAGAATATGCCCGAAGAACGTACATAGGCATTTGTGTTATTAAAGGCATCATTTAGTGAAAACTGAGTACCCACATGTCCCAGATGGATAGCCCCTACGTCGGCTTTCTTTAAGTCAATAAGTTCATCGTTTCCGTTTTCGTCTTTGGTCCAGACACGAAGTTTATCGAATATCTCATCATTCTCATCGATCCAGCCGTTATGGTCACTGTCGTATTTTTCAAGATCCTTAAATCCGTCTCCGCTCTTGGTTCCGAAGAGTTCGCTTCCGTCATTTATAATGCCGTCTTCGTTTAGATCGAGTGCAAGGAAGCCGCTTCCTTTACCGGCAAATGAGATATTTTCTTTTTGGCCGTCACAATCAAGGTCAAAAAGGAACTTAAAGTCCGAAACATCCGTCAGATCGGTATCCATGTTTATGACAAGAGGATCAGTAAGAAAATAGTCACTGGCCCGTAGTTCCTCGTATACCATGGAAAAAGACCGCGACATGGACATTTCCACGCCAAAGTTTATCTCGCGTCCGTCGGAGGTTTTGACCGTTCCTGTTGAAGCAAAAGAAGTTGCTTCTTCCTCATAATAAGAAAAACTCGTGTAAGAGGTCTTGACCCACAGTGCTCCCATTGACGATCCCTGCGCGGAAGATGCCTGTTGCGCATCGTTAACCCCCGTGAAGTTTCCATATGATCCTGAAGAGTCTGCAGAATTAAATCTGCGCAGGAAATCAAATATCCTGTGCAAAATCTGAAGGCGGATCGCCGAAATGGAGTTTGACCGGTTTAAACCGGTTTGAACGTTTGGGGTCTGGATAAGTGGCTGGTTTAAAAGATTCTGGTAGAAGCTTAGCGACTGTTCGTCATCGCCAGCTTTGGTCATCCGGCGCATTCCGGATGAGAGCATCTGAGTACGACTTGAAAATGAACGTCTCGATGCCATAGATACTGCACTGTCCGCAATTCTCATGTTTCCCTCTTTTCCGGGGCCCCGTGAAATGCTAACTGACAGACCCCTAAGTTAATGAGGTGCTCCTGCTCAGTAGGGTAGATGTCCTTACCTTTCCTGAAGCTGATCAGTTACACATTTATAATGCTGTCTCGCCACGGTTTCCGTACGATGGTAAACTGAGACATATATTATATCGGCTAAAATGCATATATAATTAATGTGTAGAATGTGATAATCTTGTTTGGGCAGTTTTGCAAAAAATCATATACATGAAATGGAGACTTAAAATGCTGTTAAGTATCGCCGTGATCCTTTTGTCCGGTTTATTATTGGGGACACTTTGTAAAAAAATAAGATTTCCAAGCCTGTTTGGAATGATAATCGCAGGTATAATCATAGGACCGTATGTACTTGACCTTATCGATTCGTCTATCCTTAATATTTCTTCGGAGATAAGAAGGATCGCACTTATCATCATACTTATACGGGCGGGCTTAAAGCTTGATCTGTCGGATCTTAAGAAAGTGGGAAGACCTGCGATCCTCATGTGTTTTGTGCCTGCATGTTTCGAGATCGTAGGGATGGTGATCCTTGCACCGGTGGTGTTTGGGATGAACAGACTTGATGCGGCGATCCTCGGCGCGGTAATAGGTGCGGTATCACCGGCTGTCATAGTTCCGAGAATGATCAGACTCATAGATGAAGGCTACGGTAAGGACAAAGGTATCCCTCAGATGATACTGGCCGGTGCCTCCGTGGATGATGTATTTGTGATAGTGATGTTTACTACATTTACGGGACTGGCACAGGGAGAAAGTGTTTCGGTGATGTCCTTTGTAAATATACCAATATCCATCCTGCTTGGAATATTGATTGGTGCTTTGGCCGGATATGTTCTCTATAAGTGGTTTGTTAAAACGGATATGAGCCTTATACTCATGACCGTGATCTTATTGTCAGTAAGCTTTTTATTATCGGCGGTAGAGACCGGACTTACATTTATCCCGTTTGCGTCACTGATAGCCATCATGTGTGTGGGAACTGCGATCAGACGCTCAGATACCGGTATGGCCGTAAGGATATCCGGACAGTATGATAAATTATGGACCGTGGCGGAAATATTCCTTTTTGTGCTGGTCGGTGCTTCCGTAGCGGTAGATCATCTTAAAGAAGCCGGAATAACCGCAATTTTACTTATCCTGCTTGTTCTGCTGTTTAGAATGCTTGGTGTTTTCATCTGTATTATGGGGACTGACTTAAATATTAAAGAAAAGCTGTTCTGCATGATCGCATACACTCCCAAAGCGACAGTGCAGGCGGCGATAGGCGGGCTTCCTTTGGCCATGGGCCTGCCCTGCGGAGAGATCGTACTTACCATATCGGTTGTCGCAATCCTTCTTACCGCACCCCTTGGGGCATTCGGTATCGACCTGACTTACCGCAGATTTCTTAAGGCAGACAAAGAGTAAAAAGCCGATATTTGCGACATCAGGATATATATGATATTATTTATTATTATATTTTTTGAGAAAGGATATTGTTTTGGATACCCCAGGTGTCATACAGATTATAGTTTTACTCTTTTTGCTGATCATGTCAGCGTTCTTTTCTTCGGCAGAAACAGCGTTTACCACGGTTAACAGAGTGCGCATGCGTACTCTTGCGGAAGATGGCAATAAACACGCCATCAGGGTAGAGAATATCTTATCGGATTATTCCAAGATGCTGTCAACGATACTTGTTGGAAACAACATCGTCAATATAGCGGCTACTTCCATTGCCACATCGCTTACAATCAGATTGTTCGGAAATGTATATGTAGGTGTATCAACCGGTATACTAACCTTTGTTGTGCTGATATTCGGTGAAGTCGTTCCCAAGAACTGGGCCAAGATAAACTGCGATAAGTTATCAATGGGCTACAGTATCATAATACGTTTCTTCATGTTCTTATTCACACCGATCGTGGTCATTGTGGACGCCTTGTCCAAAGCCGTACTCAGGCTTATCGGAGTTGACCTTGATAAACAGGATGATCAGATAACAGAAGATGAATTAAAGACATACGTCGATGTAAGCCATGAGGGAGGCGAGATAGAATCCGAAGAGCATGAGATGATATTTAATGTGTTAAACTTCTCTGATTCGGAAGCCGAAGATATAATGATCCCGCGTGAGGACATGTCCACGATCGATGTTAACGCAAGCTATGCCGAAGTGCTTGAAGTCTTCCGCGACAAGATGTTTACACGCATTCCTGTCTGGGAGGAGGATCAGGACAATTTCATAGGTCTGGTAAACGTCAAGGACTTCATCCTTGTTGACGATGAGGAATCATTCTCAATACGCGATATCATGCGTGAGGCAGTATATACGGTAGAACATAAGAAGACCCTCGATCTGCTGAAGGAAATGAAGGATAAGACCTTGAGTCTTGCTTTTGTCCTTAACGAATACGGCAGTTGTGTGGGCCTTATAACCATGGAAGACCTTCTTGAAGAGATAGTCGGCGATATCAGGGATGAGTTTGATGAAGACGAGGAAGAACTGATCATAGAGGTCGGATCGAGGGCATATCTTATAGAAGCATCCATGAAGACTGATGATATCAATGACAGCCTAGGTACCGAACTTCATTCCGAGGATTATGATTCCATCGGCGGACTTATGATAGAAGCCCTTGAGAGACTTCCCGAGGACGGGGAAGTTGTGGAACTTGAGGACGGTACTCTTTTGCAGGCCAAAGGAATACATCAAAACAGGATCATGAAGGTCCTTATGACAGAACCCGAACCCAAACCGGAAACCGAGGAGGAGTCCGAAACAGAGGGTGATGGCAAGTCCAAAGACCGGGACAAAGATAAGGATAAAGATAAAGATAAAGGTGATGAGCATCCTGCGGTAGAAATAGGTGCGGATATAAATATCGATGTTTTTGATAATGAATGATCCTTTAGTGCCGGAGAATCAACTTTATGCAGATCACGATCATATGTGTCGGAAAGATAAAAGAAAAATTCTACAAGGAAGCAGTTTTAGAGTATTCCAAGCGCCTTGGCAGATATTGTAAGTTAAATATTATAGAAGTTGCCGATGAAATGACTCCCGATGGAGCATCGGATAATTTAAAACTACAGATAATGGAAAAGGAAGCCGACAGGATATTGTCAAAGCTCCCCGCAGATGCGCATGTGATCTCATTGGAAATTAAAGGGCAGGAGTATACCTCCGAGGCCCTTTCTTCATATATGGAATCTCTGGGTATAAGCGGGATAAGTCATATCGTCTTTATCATAGGCGGATCGCTCGGGCTTCATCCTTCGGTTTCAGATCGTGCCGATATGCATCTTAGTTTTTCCCGGATGACATTTCCGCATCAGCTTATGCGGGTGATACTTTTAGAACAGATATACAGAAGTTATCGTATAATGAACGGCGAACCTTACCATAAGTGAGGATCGCCGTTATGTATGAGTGCAGTGTGATCACGCGTAGTAGCGCATCTTGCGGTATTGGGTCGGTGTCATTCCCTTTATCTGCTTGAACATCCGGATAAAAGCAGATAAGCTTTCAAATCCCGAGGCCGTAGCGACATCCGTTATGGTAAGATCTTCTCTTGCAAGAAGCAGCTCTGCTTTTTCAATCCTCTTATGACTTACATACTGATAAAAAGTCTGTCCCGAAAACTGTTTAAACAGGCGGCTGAAATGAAATTTGCTAAACCCGCTTAAGTCAGCCATACGGTCTAAGGATAATTCTTCCGTGCAGTTATCGGAAATATAATCGCATATCGAAATGAACTTGGCGGTGTATTCCTGCCGTTTGTCGGGAGTAACATCAAACGATGGAGTGTCTGAAGCATAGTATCTGCCGGTGATCGCAAGAATCTGAAGAACCTTGCTGTAGATCACAGCCTCTGAGAGCGAACTGAAATACTGGTACTCATCTGCAATTTCCATAAGGAGGCGCCTTACTTCGGGGTATATATCAGGTGCATTGCTCTGTGTTATGAGCCTGACCGGAGCCATTAAGGACAGGATAGTATCAATTTCTTTTAACTGTCTTAAGAAATGCACTTCCGGCTGGAATATTATCCTTTTTCCCTTGGGAGGGGCATACAGGGTGTGAAGAGTACAGGGAAATATCATCAGGATATCGCCCTCCCTAAGCTCGAATCTGTGGTTGGCAACTTCTGCTATATAGTAACTTTCAAGAGGCATTATGATCTCCATCGACGGATGCCAGTGGGGAGGGTAATCCTCTGTTTTATCGTTAATATACAGCCTGAGTTTGGTGTCTTCTTTATGATTTACTGTTTCATAAATTCCTTGTAAGTTCTCAATCATTGCTTTTTTTGCTCACTTTTTAACTATTTTTAATCTCTGAAACTCCGATTATTTGTAAAAACATTGAAAAAGTTGTGGTAAAAGCGGAAATAATTGCTTTACACATAAGAAATTATAACTCTGAATTGTATTTTTTGGAATACAAAAATAGCAAGAATTGATAATTCGTCGTCAATTATTTGAAAGAAATGAATCAATTCCGGTGTTATATTGACACTATCAGAGGTTTCAAATTTGAAACCGCAATTTCATAAAGGAGGCAAATTATGAATAAGAAACTTGTTTCAATCATGCTCTCCGCAGTGATGGTAGCTTCAATGGTAACAGGTTGTGGATCAGCCGCAACAGATACCGCAGCTACAGACACAGCTGAGACAACAACTGCAACAGAAGAAACCAAGACTGAAGCAGCAGACACCACAGCAACAGAAACCGCAGAAGCTCCCGCAGCTGACGGTGAGGTTCAGGAGATCACCTTCATGGTATGGGATGATCTTAACGCAACAGAGGACCTTATCTCCAAAGGATATAAGGATTCCATCGACAGATTTAATGCAGATTACGAAGGACAGTATCACTGCACACCTATCACTACCAACCTTGAAGAGTACTACACCAAGTTGAATGCTCTTGTAGCAGCAGGCGAGACCCCCGATGTATTCATCGTTTCTCCCGGTCCCAACCTTGATGACTATGTAAAACCCGGTGTAGCAGCTAAGCTTGATGATTATCTTGCAGACGGCTGGAAAGACACATTCACATCAGACGCAGTATTCGCAGGCGGTACATATGATGACGGTATCTATGCAATTCCGCTTAACATCGCAGCAGCATGTGTATTCTATAACACAGAGATGTTTGAAGATGCAGGCGCAACAGTTCCCAAGACATTTGATGAACTCCTTGATTCCTGCCAGAAACTTCAGGATGCAGGTTATACGCCTATCACTATTTCAGCAGGTACCGCTTGGTGTCTGTCAATGGTAGCAGGTTATCTCTGCGACAGAAACGGTCTTGACCTTGATGCTGTAGCAGCTCATGAAACAGACTGGATGGATGAGAAGGTTATCAATGCCGGAAAGCAGATCCAGGAACTTTCCAAGTACTTCCAGCCTACAGCAGCAGGTGATGACAACGATATAGCTACAGCAGCATTCTACAATGGTGAAGCAGCAATCCTTATCCAGGGTTCATGGGCTATCGGCCAGATCAACGGTTCATGCGAAGAAGGTTTCGCTGATAAGGTTGGCGTATTCGCTTTCCCTGCAGTAGATGGTTCTTCAGCAGATCCTAACAGAGTTATAGCTAAGTCTGACTCTCTTGCAATGAGCTCTACATCAGCTTGTCCTGAAGCAGCAGTTGCACTTATGAAGTACTTTACAGATGATACAGCTCAGAAGTACACCGCAGAAGTCGGCGGAAAGATCCCCGTTACTACAGTTGAGTATGATGCAGCAGTAGCTCCTCCGGAACTTGCATATGTTATGGACGTATTCAAGAATGCAAGCGGAACATTCGGTTTCTACAACGAGTCACTCTATGATACAGAAGCGGGTTCAACATTTGATAACTGCTTCGTAGAGATCTTCAAGGGTGAGGATCCTGCAACAGCTCTTCAGCCGATCCAGGATTACTACGAGATGAACGTTTGGTAAATCAAACGAACTTTTAAGGAAGACTAAGGCCGGCACCCGAAAGGGTGCTGACCTTTATATAGGGGATCGATACGGACCCTTTACCTACTCAGAATGTACGGTCTCTTATATAAAGGTCAGGAGGCGAGAGAGTAAAATTAGGAGGTTACCTTATGGACAAAATGTTGAGAAACAAAAAAGCAATAATCCTGTTTTTGGCACCGGCACTGATATTATTTACGGCGGTGTTGTTCATCCCAATCTGCAAGGCTATCTATTATTCGTTCTGTAATTACAAGACAAACTATCCTATAGAGTTTTGCGGATTCGACAACTATGTAAAGATGTTTACCAAGGATAAGACGATGCGTATAGCGCTCAGGAACTCAATGTTCTTCATGATCTTCTCGTGCGTATCACAGCTTATCTTGGGCCTTGTACTTGCAGCACTTCTTACCAATATCAAAAAAGGCCGGAACCTGTTTAAGAACATTTACTATCTGCCCTGTGTTCTTTCATCTGCAGCACTCGGACTTTTGTGGATGTTCGTATTCACTCCCAAACTCGGTATCAACCAGATGTTAGCTTCACTCGGTATCCTAAACGACTGTACGGATGGCCCCCAGTGGCTGTTTAATACCGACGGATATATAATTCTTCCCATCATAGTAATATCATTTGTAGCGCTGTGGCAGTATGTAGGACAGTCGATGATGCTTTACATGGCTCAGATATCCGGAATAAGCAAAGATATATATGAGGCAGCGGATATAGACGGATGTACCAAGACTCAGGCATTCTTCCGGATCACGCTTCCGCTCATCAGACCGATGGTCGCTACGGCGATGTCACTTAATGCGATCGGTTCACTTAAATTCTTCGATCTTGTATATAACATGATCCCTGAAGGATTCTTAAGTAACAAAGCACATGTTCTCGCAACACATCTTTATGATCAGGCATTTAAATATAACAAACTCGGATATGGTTCCGCAATCGGTGTTGTACTTCTTGTTATGTGTCTGATAGTGACGTTTTTGATCAACAAGTTTGTCAAAGTTGACAATTATGAAATGTAGGAGGTGAGACCATGAGCGGCAAAACAGAAACTATCTCAGTAGCAAATAAAAAAACAAAAGTAGTTCATGCGATCATATACGTTTTCCTTACATTGCTTGCACTGATCTACTTACTCCCCCTTGTATGGGTTGTTATCACATCACTTAAAGATGATAAGGTTCTTATGAAGTCCCCCTGGGCTCTTCCCGCAAGACCGATGTTTGAAAACTATACATTTGCATGGACTGCAGGAAACCTCGGAAGGGCAACATTAAACTCCTTTATCGTATGTACCATCACACTTGTCGTATCGATGTTTGTCGGAGCGCTTGCGGCGTTTGCCATAGCAAAACTCAGATTTAAACTGGCTAAACTTACACTTACATATTTCATGATAGGTATGATGATCCCGGTTCATTGCGTGCTGATACCTTTGTTCATTCAGTTTTCAAAGGCACATCTTAGCAACAACCTGCTGGGTCTTATCATCCCTTATGTTACGTTCTCTCTTCCCATAACGATATATATTATGGTGGGATTTTTTGAAAGTATACCCAATGAGTTGTTTGAATCGGCAGTCATTGACGGATGTTCCATATACCGTATGTTTGGTACGATAGGACTTCCTCTTGCCAAGACAGGATTCATGGTCACCGGCCTTATGTCATTTGTAAGTAACTGGAACGAACTGCTTCTTGCCATGGTATTTATCTCTAAAGAGGAATTTAAGACACTTCCCGTTTCACTGACCAAATTCGTCGGCCCGTATAACACGAACTATTGCCAGATGTTTGCGGCAATTATGATCGCTGTCATTCCTACGATCGTTGTATATTGCTGTTTCGCAAACCAGATAGTAGAAGGCCTGACAGCCGGTGCGGTTAAGGGTTGATATCGATTGTCAGCTTAAGAGGATTGACCAATGAACAAACATGAATTAAGAAATAATGCAAGACAGGAAGCACGTAAGAAAGCGGAAGCGATCGTGGCACAGATGACTCTCGAAGAGAAGATGAGTCAGTTACGCTATGACGCTCAGCCTATAGAAAGACTTGATATTCCGGCATATAACTGGTGGAATGAAGGTCTTCACGGTGTGGCGCGTGCCGGTGTTGCAACCGTCTTTCCTCAGGCCATCGGTATGGCGGCGACTTTTGATGAAGAACTCCTGAAAGAAATGGGCGATTGTGTAGCAACCGAAGGTCGTGCCAAGTATAACGAAAACATCAAACACGGTGATCATGATATATATAAAGGACTTACCTTCTGGTCACCTAACGTAAATATATTCAGGGATCCGAGATGGGGTCGCGGCCATGAGACACTTGGCGAAGATCCTTATCTTACATCCAGACTGGGACTGTCTTTTGTGGAAGGACTTCAGGGTGAAGAGGGTGAACTTAAGGCTGCAGCCTGTGCAAAACATTTTGCTGTTCATTCAGGACCTGAAGGGATAAGACATGAGTTTGATGCAAAGGCTACTGCCAAGGACATGGAAGAAACCTATCTTCCTGCTTTTGAAACCCTGGTAAAAGAGGGCGACGTCGAATCCGTAATGGGTGCTTATAATCGTACTAACGGAGAACCCTGCTGCGGAAGCAAAGCCCTGCTTAAAGATACATTAAGAGATAAATGGGGTTTTAAAGGTCATGTCGTATCCGATTGCTGGGCCATAGCGGATTTCCATACAAAACATATGGTCACTTCAACACCTCAGGAATCGGCAGCACTGGCTATGAAATATGGCTGTGACTTAAACTGCGGAAACACATATCTTCATATGATGAATGCCTATGAAGAGGGTCTTGTTACCGAAGAACAGATTACCGAGGCTGCAGTCAGGTTATTTACCACCAGATATCTTCTGGGTATGCCTGACGGAAGCAAATATGACTCCGTTTCTTATGATATGGTGGAGTGTCCTAAGCATCTTGACAGTGCAAGACGCGGTGCCGAAGAATCCATAGTACTGCTTGATAATCATAAGAAAGCACTTCCTCTTAATATAAATAAGATCAAAACTATAGGTGTGATAGGACCTAATGCAAACAGCATCAAGGCACTTATCGGTAATTATCACGGAACCAGCTCACAGTATATAACAGTACTGGATGGCATCAGGGCATATGTAGGAGACAAGGTAAGAGTAATGTACTCCGAAGGCTGTGATCTGTACAAAGACAGAACAGAAAATCTTGGTCTTCCTTATGACCGTATAGGCGAAGCCATGACCGTGGCGGAGCACAGTGATGTGGTGATTTTGTGTCTCGGTCTTGATGAAACTCTTGAAGGAGAAGAAGGAGATACCGGAAACAGTTATGCATCCGGAGACAAGAACGATCTGCTCCTTCCGCTGTCACAGAGGAAGCTTTGTGAGGCTCTTGCAGGATGTGATACCCCCGTGATCGTTTGCAACATGACAGGTTCTGCGATGGACCTTAAGTTTATGGCAGACAATTTTGATGCCATCTTACAGCTTTGGTATCCGGGTGCAAGAGGCGGTCAGACGGTCGCTAAGATCCTGTTTGGAGACATATCTCCTTCGGGCAAACTTCCCGTGACATTCTATGACAGTTCATATGACATGCCCGAGTTTACCGACTACGGCATGAAAAAAAGAACATATAAATATATTGAAGGTGAAGCACAATATCCTTTCGGATTCGGTTTGACCTATTCCGATGTATGTGTGGACAGCGCTTCGGTCGTATCGAGCAATGTGGTTTCCGTATCGGCGGAAGATGACCGATATGACCCTGCATACAATGCCGGACTTGCAACCGACGGACAGGTATTTGAGGCAGTCATAGAGGCCGTTGTTGTAAATAAGGGAAGCGTTGATACCGATGAAGTCGTACAGGTATATGTAGAAAACGTTGGAGTTTCAGATGCTCCGCTTCATCCCATACTTGCCGGATTTAAGCGCGTTCATTTAAAGGCAGGAGAGAAGGTTTCGGTTAAGATCCCCTTGAAAGATCCTTCGTTTACGGTCGTTACGGAAGGAGGCGATCGTGTTCACGGTTCACATACCTTCAGCCTTCATATAGGCACTTCACAGCCTGATAAAAAAAGCACATTACTGACAGGTCATACCCCCATTATACTTGACCTTCAGTTTTGATAAATAAGACATTATTCCATTATCCGGTTTTACTACTCTCCCAGAAAACTCCCGATTCCAAATAAGTCGGGGGTTTTCTATTTATTGGTGCTATAATAGAAAATAGGCATTGTAACTTAAGAGGGAAATATGCAGGCAGAAGATACGCGTAAAATAAGAAGATGGAATTTCATATGTTCATATGCAGGGATAATGTTATCGGGCGCCGGGATATTTCTCATATGTTTTCTCATATATCTTGCCGTCCGTATTCCGCGTGGGACGGATGCTTTAACGGCGATCGCAGATTTTCCGCGCCTGTTTCTTGTATATACCCTTCCGGTCATTATCATACAGACCGTTTTTCTGATAATAAGCAATATCGTCCTTATATATAAAGACGGATTTCGTCCGTTAAGACTTCTTGGAACTTGTGCGGGCATTGCGTGCATAATCCTTAATCTTGTATCCCGCCTCAGTGTATTTACCACTCTCTTTATGTGCTATATAGAAATATTTGCGATAGGAATGTCGGTCATGAGCATCGCCGCTGTCCTTCACAGACCGACCATGAACAATGATTATCTGATAATCTTAGGATGCAGCATAGGTAAGGACGGTAAGCTTTTACCGATAATAAAAAGCAGGGTCAACCGGGCCATACATTTTGCATGGGAGCAGGAGATAGCCACGGGTAAGCCCATATGCTATATCCCCAGCGGTGGCCGGGGATCTGATGAGATCATGAGTGAGGGTGATGCGATGTCTCTGTATCTTCTTTCTCACAGTGCCGAGAACTATGAGGTTATGAAGGAGATGGAATCAGGCAATACCTATGAGAATTTTCTTTTTTCCAAAAAGATAATAGACGAGCACGATCCGGATGCAAATGTGGTGTTCGTGACTACAAATTACCATGTGCTTCGAAGCGGGATGCTCGCAAAAAAAGCAGGGCTTAAGGCGGAAGGATTATCGAGCAGAGTCAGATGGTTCTTTTGGCCAAACGGATATATAAGAGAGATGGCTGCGATAATCGTTATGCATAAGAAGGAACAGCTCATAGCGCTTATCGTATGTCTGGTTTTGACAGTGCTGTTACATATTGCTATAGTGTGATTTGTGGTTTGATATATAATTTGATGATACAGACTGACTTGGTTGGAGAAATTTGATCATGACGAAAAAAAACAAATATAAAAGTGAAAAACTGTTAAAGAAAATAAAGAAGAGTTATGCCTGGTCGGGACTTCTTTCATCGATAATATTTATGTCGCTGGTGACCGTATTACTGATAATGATGTTAAATGCGGCACTTTCATACACTATCGAGTCATGGATGTCGACCGAATATGACAGAGTTTCATATATGGCTAAACTTTATGAAAGTTCGGGGGCCGCGGAGGTAAGCAAGTATGACGGAGATGACGGCGAATATCTGGTAGTTGATAAATCCGGAACACCGGTCTATGAGCACGGAGAAAATACCTGCAGCATGGAAGAGTTTAAGGCAGAACTCTATTCCAAACCCGATGCAGGGCAGATCAGTGTTTATCCCGATTCAAAGATCAGTATTTTTGAAGTTAAAGACAATAAGATAAGCATGAATATGATGTTGTTCTCCCGGGACTATATCAGGGTGGACAATTTAGATTCATTTATTCAAAACGGTATCATCCGGTATCCGATATGGATGGGCGTTCCTCTTTCCGACGGTGAGCATACATTTATCGGATGCTCCAGATTCAATATCGACAAGGCAGATATCACTTTTATAGTGGTCATCGCCTCAGTCATTGCGGTTTTGTTCCTTATTATGGTCATAACGTTTATCTGGCGCCTGATCCGTGCATTCATTAATCAGAGAAAAGTATCTTCTCTTGTTTTTAACGATGAAGTGACTCTCGGTAATAACTGGATGTATTTCAGGATCAAAGGAGAGCAGATCTTAAGACGTTTCTATAACAGAAAAAACAGATATGCAGTATTGGATATCGATTTCGTGAATTACAGGAATTATTGTGTATGTCATTCGGTAGAAGAGGGCGATAATAAGCTTCGTATGATCCACAAGAAAATTGATTCCCAGCTCTCCACGGGAGAACTGAGCGGACGATATGCGTCATCGAACTTTGCGGTACTTATGAGGGCGGACAACGAAGACGCATTTAAGGCAAGGCTCAATCTTCTTTTGTTTGAACTTGAAAAGGTTGATTCCGTCCATAAATTGGGATTTCATATAGGCGTGGATTATATCGATCCCGAGATAGACAAAAACGGAAAGATGATCAAGCGTAAAGATATCGATATCGAAAAATGCTATAACAATGCCTGTGCGGCGAGAGTCACGCTTGACGGAAACGACGAATCGGGAATGGCGTTCTTTGACGATAAGCTGTTTGAAGAACAAAAATGGATCGATGCGGTTCATGAAAGACAGCTTGCCGCTCTTAACAATGAAGAGTTTGTAGTGTATTATCAGCCCAAATACAATCCTTCGACCAATACGCTTAAAGGCGCTGAGGCTTTGATTAGATGGCAGTCTTCCGATCTTGGGTTTATTCCGCCGGGCAGGTTCATTCCTATTTTTGAAAAAAACGGATTTATCACGGAGATAGATCATTATATGATAAGACATGTTGCAAGAGACCAGAAGGCATGGCTTGATAAAGGATTTAACTGTGTGCCGGTATCGGTCAATGTGTCGAGGGCGCATTTCATAGAAGAAGATCTGGCCGAGCAGATCCGGGATATTGTGGATGCAGAAGGCGCACCGCATGATCTTATAGAGATAGAACTTACGGAAAGTGCATTCTTCGATGATAAGAAAGCACTGATCACGACCATATCCAGATTACAGGGGTACGGTTTTGCAGTATCCATGGACGATTTCGGTTCGGGATATTCATCACTGAATTCACTTAAAGACCTGCCCCTTAATGTACTTAAGCTTGATGCTGAATTCTTCCGCGGAGACATGGAAGGCGACCGGGGTGAGATCGTAATATCGGAGACTATCAGACTTGCCCAGGCTCTTAATATGAGAACCGTAGCCGAAGGTGTCGAGATCAGGGAACAGGTAGACTTTTTGGCTGAACACGGATGTGATATGATACAGGGGTATTATTACGCTAAACCGATGCCCGCAAGTGAGTACGAACAGCGGATGAAAGAGCCGGTATCGGAGGATTCGGGCGAGGACTCAGGTAAATAATATTATTAAAAAAAAATATATAAAAGGAGATGTGGTTATGTTTGTTGATTCATTTTGGTCGCTTTTGCCGCCTATCATCGCGATCACACTGGCACTGATAACCAAAGAGGTTTATTCCTCGTTGTTTATCGGTATCCTGTGCGGCGGACTTTTGTACTCGGGTTTCAACTTCACCGGAACCATGCAGCATGTATTTGTAGACGGAATGATAGGTCAGCTTTCCGACGGATGGAATGTGGGTATTCTCATTTTCCTCGTAATACTGGGAAGTATGGTCATGCTGATGAACAGGGCCGGAGGTTCTGCTGCTTTCGGAAGATGGTCTGTAGAACATGTTAAGACCAAGGCTGGTGCACAGATGGCTACCATTCTTCTTGGAGTAATGATATTCATCGATGACTATTTCAACTGTCTTACCGTCGGATCCGTTATGCGGCCGCTTACGGACAAG
The DNA here is from genome assembly GCA_024691305.1 of Lachnospiraceae bacterium. Taxonomy (GTDB): domain Bacteria; phylum Bacillota; class Clostridia; order Lachnospirales; family Lachnospiraceae; genus XBB2008. The sequence continues at coordinate 81,223 of JAILNS010000032.1, forward strand.
CACAAGATATCCAGGGAAAAACTGGCATACCTTATAGATGCTACGGCAGCTCCCGTGTGTATCATAGCTCCCATTTCTTCCTGGGCTGCGGCTGTTACGGGATTTGTTGACGGAGCAAACGGACTTACACTTTTTGTAAGGGCAATACCTTATAATTTCTATGCTTTTTTGACTATAGTAATGATGATCACACTCACATACGGTAAGTTTGACTTCGGTCCGATGAAACGTGCTGAGTTAATGATTTATAAGGAAGGCAAAGACGATGATGAAAAAGTCGCTTCTGCAATGACAGGCGCGGAAGACCAGCCTCATCCTCCGGTATCGAGCAAGGGTAAAGTCATACATCTGGTACTTCCCATTGTTGTTCTTATAGTATGCTGTGTCATAGGTATGATCTACACGGGCGGATTCTTTGAAGGTGAATCGTTCATAGATGCATTCTCGAATTCAGATGCTTCCGTTGGTTTGGTATACGGCTCGGTTGTGGCTCTTATCATTACCATAATCTTTTATCTTGCAACCAGAGTCTTAAGCTTCAGTGAATGTATGAATGCTATCCCCGAAGGATTTAAGAGCATGGTTCCTGCGATTATGATCCTTACATTTGCCTGGACACTCAAGGCCATGACAGATTCGCTCGGTGCAGCTACATATGTAGCGGGACTTGTTGAGAACATTGCTGATAACCGCGCAATCATGAGTTTCCTTCCTGCCTTTGTATTTTTGGTAGGAACTTTCCTTGCATTTGCAACAGGAACTTCATGGGGAACTTTCGGAATACTTATTCCGATAGTTGTTAATGTATTCGGTGCCGACCTGAACAATGAACTTATGATAATCGCAATCTCGGCATGTATGGCAGGAGCTGTCTGCGGCGACCATTGCTCACCGATATCCGATACAACGATCATGGCAAGTGCGGGTGCACAGTGTAACCACATACATCATGTGTCTACGCAGCTTCCTTATGCACTTACGGCAGCAGCCCTTTCACTGGTAACTTATATCATTGCAGGTTTTGTGCGTAACTGGCTTATATGCCTGCCTCTCGGTATTGTAATAACCGTCGGTGTTTTGATCGTTCTCAGACAAAAAGGAACCGGAAACGTCGAAAAGGTAAAAGTAGATGAACTGTGATATTAAATAAACGATTGCCAGATTAGCGGTTCGTTCGTATAAAGACATGTAAGGCAAAGTTTATTTGATACTACAGGAGGAGAGATTATGAAAAAGAAACAGATCGTGATCGCACTTGCTTGTGCAATGATTCTGACTGCGTGCGGAAGTACCAAGGAAGATGCCGTTGAAACCACAGGTACGGAAACGACTGAACAGACGGCGGAAACTACAGATACAGCCGATACGGAGGAAAAGACCGAAGAGACGGCCGATGCCGGAAGCGAAGCATCAAATGTTATATCAAACAAACTGTTTTCTCTGACCATGCCCGAGGGATATGAGGATGTGTATGAGTCAGAGGTCGGTGATAATTATATCAACATCTATCACAAGGAATCCAAGGCAGCAGGCTATGGCGGTTATATCCTGGGTGTCAGGGCATACTCTGATGTAAACGAATATGCGGGTGCACCCATATCCAAAGAGGGTGAGCTCACGGCTGCGGACGGTACCAAATATGATCTGGTAAGATTTTACGAGTCAGAGGTTCAGACAGGATATGATCAGGAAGAACCTGCAGATTACCGTGAACTCTATGATCAGATCGATTCTATAATCGCAACGATCAAAAGTACAGACGGCGGAGAGTTTGTATACAAGGCAGGATGCAAAGGAGAGGATATCTATCCCGAAGTCCTTGCAAAGCTTAAATCCGGTATAGAAGAAGGCTGGGATCCTTCACGTTTTGAGGAAGAAGGTTTCAGTTCCATGTATGGAGTGATCGCGGATAATTCCGACGGCGACGCACTGGACAGGATTGGATATAAGTATATGGATCTTAACAGTGACGGCATCGATGATATGGTTATAGGTGAGATTGCCGAAGGTGACTGGAAAGGTATCGTATACGATGTCTTTACGTTAGTTGAAGGTAAGCCCGCACATGTTGTATCGGGGTGGGACAGAAACAGATACTATGTGACCCAGACAAAACAGCTTTGTAACGAGTATTCAGGCGGAGCAGGAGAAAGTGGTTGGCTGATCTATGCACTGGAGACCGGTTCAAATGAACTTTTATATCAGCAGGGAATGAAATACGATGAATATACCGATGAGAAGAATCCCTATTTCGTGTCGTACGATTACGAAAACGGTGAACCGGTGTGGGAATCCATGACTGAGGAAGACTATAAGGACAGACAGAGCTGGCTTCTTGTTTATGACCGTTTTGACTATGTACCGCTTTCACAGATAGACGGCTCTGCATCCGGTTCTGCGTCAACTGAGACATCTTCTTTTGACGGTACATTACCTGCATATACATACAAGGGAAGCAATCCTCTGGCCGGAGCTGCAAGTGAGTATATGATAACTGAATACAGTCAGTATTTTGAAACAGCGGATGTATCTATTCCGGTTATATCCATAATCGATTCTGATGAGTCGGATCCCGAAGATATCAAGGTATGGGGAGATTTCTGGATCTACAACTATGATCTTGAAGGTGATACGCTTATGACCAAGTCGGGTGGATCTTTCCCCGGTCTTATGCATATAAAAAAGGATGCTGACGGAAATTATTCAGTATACTCCATGGACGTTGTAGAGGACGGAAGTTCTTATAACGACAGTGCCAAGAAGATATTCGGAGATAACTATGATGTATTTATTACAGCTACATCAGATTCCGAGGCACATACCGATATCAGAACAGACACCATCGCCACATATGTTGACGATAATGATCTGCCGATAACACAGTATCAGGATTACGGATGGGATCCCGTTAAGTTAGACTGATATGATCAGCAAACGGAGTTTCTTTCTTCACCGTTCATAAAAGCTTTGAGATTAAGATAAGCTTCTTCAACGCACCTTGTGCGGGCTTCAACACTGGCCCATGCAAGGTGCGGTGTTATTATAAGTTTAGTGCTGTCTTTGATCTTACCTAAGGGATCGTCTTTTGCAATAGGTTCTTTTTCGAGGACATCCAGTCCCGCCCCTGCAATCTTTCCGGTTTCCAGAGCCTCATACAGAGCCTGTGAATTTACAACGGGACCGCGAGCCACGTTTATTAAGATGGCACTGCTTTTCATTTTGGAGAGAGCATCTGCGTCGATGAAATTTCTGCTCCTATCGCTAAGAGGACAATGAAGTGAGAGAAAGTCACTTTCTTTAAGAAGGGTATCTTTGTCGACCTGTTCGTAGGGAAGGTCATATCTGCTTCCTGTTATGGAATGAGTGATGACCCTGCATCCGAAAGCCTGTGCTATCTGTGCCACTTTCCTTCCGATGTTTCCAAGGCCTGTGATGCCCCAGGTCTTTCCATCGAGTTCACAAAAAGGAATATCAAAGTTTGAAAATCTGCTCTGGGATGCATATTCTCCTGATTTTACATAATTATCGTAATGCATGAGTTTCTGTGATAAGGCAAGCGCAAGCGTAAAAGTATGCTGTGCGACCATTGCTGTGGAATAGTTTCTTACATTAGCAACCCTTATTCCTCTTTTTTTGCAGTATTCGATATCTATATTGTCGAAGCCGGTGGCAAACTCACCAATGAATTTAACGTTCGGAGCATTTTTGAGTGTGCTTTCGTTTAAAGGAGATTTGTTTGCGATAACGGCATCGGCATCCGCTATGCGTTCCCTCACTTCATCCGGTGTTACTGTATTGGCGTATACAGTGGTTTCTCCGAGTTCGTCGAAGCATGATACGCTTACATCTGTTCCCACACTGTGTCTTTCAAGAATTACAATCTTCATCTTATCCTCCGCTTTTTGGTTTTTCACATATTGCTATCATATAGTGACGGGGTGATCATAGTCAATAAATAATGAGGTTGACTTAGCCGTACGGCTTAATATAGAATAAAAACAAAAAAAATAAGCCGTACGGCGTGTTTTGTGTGCAGCGGGTACAAATTGAGCCGTACGGCTCAATTTCGTACGTGATAATATCCACAGGATATAGTGTCAAGGGGTTGAGTATGAAAATCAATAATATGACGGATTTTGGCATCGCAGTAAGAAATCGAAGAAAAAAACTGGGTTATACTCAAAAATATATATCCGAATTCACAGGACTGTCCGTAAGTTTTATATCGGATCTGGAAAACGGAAAGAGCACGGTAGAGATCGGCAAAGCATTTGAACTGGTCAAAGTGTTGGGACTTAATATAGAACTGATAGAAAGAGGATAGAGCCGTGAAAGATTTGAATGTATATATTGAAATAAACGGAGACGAAAAACTTACAGGGCGGATCGTTGGAAATTCATATAAGGATGCAAGTTTTATTTATGACGATGTTTATATGAATTCGGGAGAGGGAATGCCGATCTCTGTTTCTTTACCGTTTCAAAATGAAGGATTCTCTCCTGAAAGAACAAAATCCTTTTTTGAAAGCTTGCTGCCTGAGGGCTTTTCGAGACGTGCCGTTGCAGGTTGGGTCAAGTCGGACGAAAGTGATTATATAACGATTCTGGAGGCCCTTGGAAAAGAATGTCTGGGAGCGGTCAAGATCAGCAATGGGGAGGAAGAGCCTACCCCCGAGTATGAAGAATTATCATTGGCTGAGGTAAAAGCGCTTGCTGCAGAGGGCGCAACGAAATCAACACAGATCCTGATGGAAACACATCTGTCACTGACAGGAGCTTCCGGAAAAGTAGGATTATTATATGACCGGGATAATGATAAATGGTATCTGCCTAAAGGAAAGGCACCAAGCACGCATATAGTAAAACAAAGCCATGTCAGACTGGACAGAATAGTTTTAAATGAACAATTATGCATGATCACAGCTAAAAACAGCGGGATAGATGTCCCTGAAAGTTTTATTGTAGATACGGGATCCGGGCAGGACGATCAGGTGCTGTTTGCAACGCAAAGATATGACAGGCTCTTAGGTCAGGGTAAGGTTATAGACGGAATTAGATCTCCGATCAGGCTTCATCAGGAGGATTTTGCACAGGCTCTTGGAATACCGCCGGAGAACAAGTATGAAAAAGAAAAATCCGGTTATCTGGCAAAAATTTTTGATCTGATACAGGATAATTCCGACAATCCCATAGAAGATAAGACAAAGCTGCTCGAGCGGATAGTATTTAGTTATTTGATAGGAAATACGGATTGCCATATCAAGAATATATCATTTATATACAGTAAGGATTTAAGATCCCTGCGTCTTGCTCCGGCCTATGACATCGTAGCAACACAGGTATATAATACAACTCCCAAAATGTCTTTTTATATAGGAAACGAAATTGATATTTCAAAAGTGAACAGGTCGTGTTTTATCGAGGCATCTTCTGAAATGAGCATGAGTTCAAATGCCGTAGGCAGGATCTTTGACCGGATTGCAGACAGATTTGAAACTGCATTGCTAAATGCGACAGATGAACTTTGTGACATGGGTTATTCAGAGGCTGTAAGCATAAGGGATAAGATACTGAAAAGAATTTAGCAGTAAGTTTATGAAATAATATGTATGAGGTATGGAAATGGGAAAGATGATCAAGTGGATATACAGGATATTCAGTGTGGCGATCGTAACGGTCACGGCGCTTCTTCCTTTTATACATGGTTTTTTGACAGGGAGATATATGGGAAGTGTCCCCGAAGGTTATGAATGGTATGGCGGATACATGATCTTTATAGTTATTATCCTGTTTGTATTGATAAATATAATTCCTTCACTGTATAACAGAAAGCCGGTCACGAAACGCCATCGCATCCTTGCTGACGGGGCGGAGCTTCTTACGGTGTTCATGATATCCCTTACACTTACGATAGTTTTGGCTATTCGGATATTCATCACTTTCGGAAGGCTGTCGGGTGGAGATGAAAAAGGAAAGTATGTGGTCTCCGGGGCACTTGTCGTTTTGTGTGCAGTCCTGGTATTGTCCGTTGTCTTTTGGAACGGGATCATAAGGGTATACCTTACTTCCCTTCAGCTTGGGATAAGATACCGTGTGTGGGGAATAATCCTCGGATGGGTGTTTCCCGCAAACCTTGTTATGCTCGGGATCATCGTACACACAGCCGCCGCAGAAGCAAGGACCGAAAATGACAGGATACTCTTAAACAGATCACGTGCGGATGAGCAGATATGTAAGACCAGATATCCGCTCCTTATGGTGCATGGCGTATTTTTCAGGGATTTCAAACAGGGCTTCTTAAATTACTGGGGCAGGATACCGGATGATCTTAAGTTAAACGGTGCTACAGTTTATTACGGAAGTCAGCAGTCTGCGGCATCGGTAGCGGAATGCGGAGCAGAGATTGCAGACAGGATAAGACAGATAGTCCGTGAGACCGGTTGTGAAAAAGTAAATATCATCGCCCACTCAAAAGGTGGTCTGGACTCCAGATATGCAGTCTCAAAGTGTGGTGTTTCGGATATGGTTGCAAGTATAACCACGATAAATACACCCCACAGGGGTTGTGAGTTTGCGGACTATCTGCTGGATAAGATCCCGGCTTCCGTTCAAAAGAGCGTAGCGGTAACTTATAACAGCGCATTAAGAAAACTGGGAGACCACGATCCTGACTTTCTAAAGGCGGTAAATGATCTGACACACAGTGCATGCATTGCAAGAAATGAAGACCTGCCCGATGCACCGGGGATATATTATCAAAGCTTCGGTTCCCATATGAAGAAAGCCGGCGGGGGGCGGTTTCCGTTAAATTACAGTTTCAGGCTCGTAAATTACTTTGACGGGCCAAACGACGGTCTGGTCGGCGAGAAGTCCTTTTCGTGGGGAGCAAAATATGAATATCTTGAACCCACAGGCAAAAGAGGAATCTCGCATGGGGATATGATCGATCTAAACCGTGAAAACATAAAAGGATTTGACGTCAGAGAGTTTTATGTGAGATTGGTGAACGATCTTAAAACAGAGGGATTATAAATGGTTTTGCGTAAAACTAAATTGTTGACATCAGACAGCACATCCTTTAACATATTTAGTATCGGATGACAGAAGTCATCATAAGTATGTCATGAAGGCGTACACTTCTCCTGAGGGAGAGGTGTACGCTTTTTGTTTTGATCAAATAATAGGAGGGATCATAATGGGTTGTTTTTTGGTATCGACAGCAGAAGCTGTTATAGTGACCGCAGCCAAAAAGGCTGAAGAGAAAAAGGAAATCCGTCTTGGTGAAGGCGAGGCAGTTGAAGAGACCAAACGTACTTCAATTCCGTTGAGCCGCAAGCTTACATGGCTTAAGAACATGCTTTGGGGCGGAGCAGTACTTTTACTTTTTGAGCATATCTGGCACGGAGAGGTTGTAGCCTGGTTTCCGTTCCTTACGGCGATGTCCGATCCTGCGGATACAGCCGTGATGCTACATGAGATGGCAACAGTCGGAGTTTGCATGGCTCTTCTTATCACCGTTGTTTGGGCAGGCATGTGCATTGTTGCAGATGCTATAGTTAAACGCGAGGCTAAAGAGTCTGCTTCAGAGACAGTTTGACAGTGTCTTTGTAATACAGTAAAACGGGCCCGTCTGTTCCGAAAGGAAAGGTGGGCCTTTTTATTTATCAGGAGGATCAAAATGACGTTACTGATCACGATATTTGCAGCAGTCTATGTGACCGTCAAATGGTATAACCGTAAGGACGATACAATGCTTCTGGGAATGCTTATGTTCATGTACTGGGGTGCATCCATCATGTGGCTTGTCGATGCAATATTTGAATATGTAGAACTAAAAAGTGCATATTTTACACCGGCCATAGAGGATATGGTAAATGATGCATTTCTCGGACTTTCGGTCGTTGCGCTGGGGCTTATCATCTGGGTTGTAAGACTTTTGATAGTAGATCCCAAAGGATCTGTAAAAAAAGAATTGAAAAAGTGAACCTTTTTGGATAAATAAACAGTCTTAATTAATGTAATAAACAAGACTACTCCTTCCCTTTTTCCTATAATGTTTTTCAAAAAAGAAACCCTTCCCGGAAACGGAAAGGGTTTCTTGATGTTTATTGAAGTTCAGAAGACGGATTTAAGATGCTCTATCGCATCATCTATCAACTTCCCGGTGGACATATCCGATACTCCGGCGATGTAATTATCGCAGTTACTAAACGGTATCATTATACGTTTGGCATCAGACTGTGCGATCGCACATGCCATATCGGGGGTGATCTCTCCGAGCATGGAATCCGCAACTACCATACCTATCGGACCGATTATGATATCAGCTTTTTTGGATGCAACACGCACGGAATTTTCACCTGTCGCACTTTCATCCGCACCGGCTTTTAACATGGCGGATGTGGCGGAGGAATTGGTACCTATAGCTATGACATAGGCATCGGGCAGTTCTTTTTTTATGGTGGTTATTATCTGTTTGCCGAGACCGCCTCCCTTGGCGTCCACGACCATTATCGTTTTTTCTTTATTCATAGTTTGTATTATCCCATAAAAAAGAATATTTGAACAGAACCCGATTTTCATAAACCTTAAGTATTTATTTATATTTAAGTTATAATTGCCGTATTTATTTGTGATAAACTAAAACCATGAAGCTTCGTACACGCCTTATAATTACTTTTTGCATAATAATAATACTACCGACAGTTCTTTCGGGAATAGCATTCATGCTGCTCGGTTCGTTTGCGATGCATTCTAAGATCGCACTGGATGCGGGACTTGTTCCCCCGGGGGATATCATGCTCGAGATACGCAAGGTTGTCTCTCCGACACTGATAGCAGCCTTGATCGTAACTATACTGATCATACTTATGATAACCGCAATCCTGCTTACCGGATGGATATGGAAGGGTGTTTTGGATCCGGTATCGCAGCTAAACACTGCCCTGCAAAAAGTTGCAGAGGGTGATCTTAACTATCAGCTTGAACCCGGTATGTATGCGGGCAAGGGCGAGATACAGACCATGGCCAAAAACTACGAAGACATGCGCCTTCGTTTAAAGGAAACCCAGGATGAGATGATGGAGCATGAACATGCAAACCGTGAACTCATCAGTAATATTTCGCATGATTTAAAAACTCCCATCACTTCCGTAAAAGGCTATGTCGAGGGGATCATGGACGGCGTAGCTGACACGCCCGAGAAGATGGACCGCTATATCCGGACTATCTATAACAAAGCAAACGACATGGATAAGCTCATAAACGAGCTTACCATTTACGCAGGGATAGACACCAACAGGATCCCTTACAACTTCCACCGGATCAATATCGCGGAGTATTTCGGCGACTGCGTGGAAGAGGTGGGACTTGATCTTGAGAGCAAAAATATAAGACTTAACTATTCAAACATCACCGCTCCCGATACGATGATAATCGCAGATCCCGAGCAGATGAAGAGAGTCATCAACAACATAATAAGTAACAGTGTTAAATATATTGATAAGCCGGACGGAGAGATAGATATACGTATTTTGGATGAGGTTGATTCCGTCAGGATCGAGATAGAAGATAACGGCAAGGGAATATCCCCCAGGGATCTTCCGAAAGTTTTTGAGAGATTTTATCGTACCGATTCTTCCCGTAATTCTTCCAAGGGCGGAAGCGGTATCGGACTTTCCATCGTAAAGAAGATAATAGAAGATCACGGAGGATATATATGGGCGACCAGTAAGGAAGGCGAGGGAACCTGTATGCATTTTGTCTTAAGAAAATATAGCGAACCCGTAACATCGGATGAAGACAGCGTCATAGACGATAATGAAGATGATACGGTCTGATATGGGAAACGGTCGTTTGATGATTTATTAAGATAGAATGATAAGAAAGGGATACGACAATGAGCAGAAGTAAGATACTTATAGTTGAAGATGAGCAGGAGATAGCAGATCTTGAAAAAGACTATCTCGAACTTTCGGATTTTGATGTACATATAGAAACTAACGGAGATGACGGACTAAGAGAGGCATTGGACGGAGATTACGCACTTGTCATCCTTGATCTTATGCTTCCCGGTACCGACGGATTTGATATATGCAAAGAGATCAGAGATAGCAAAGATGTGCCTATAATCATCGTTTCCGCCAAAAAGGATGATATAGATAAGATCAGAGGGCTGGGACTCGGCGCCGACGACTACCTGACCAAGCCTTTCAGCCCCTCTGAACTTGTAGCACGCGTAAAAGCGCATATGGCCAGATACGAGCGGCTTGTAGGAAGCGGTACCAAAGCTAATGATATAGTCGAGATCAGAGGCCTGAAGATCGATAAGACAGCAAGACGTGTCTATATAAACGGAGAGGAAAAGAACTTTACGACCAAAGAGTTCGACCTGCTTACATTCCTTGCGGAAAATCCCAATCATGTCTTTACCAAGGACGAACTGTTCAGAAAGATATGGGGCATGGAATCCATAGGTGATATAGCGACCGTAACCGTACATATCAAAAAGATACGCGAAAAGGTGGAAGCCGATTCTTCCAATCCGCAGTATATCGAAACCATATGGGGAGTGGGATACCGCTTTAAGATATGATATGATATGAGCAGTCAGGACCTGTGAGGTGGCAGATGCTCGATATCATTTATGAAGATAAGTATATACTGGCCGTACATAAACCTGTCGGCATACCCAGTCAGACTGCGAAGATCTCGCAGTCTGATGTTGTTTGTATTACGGAAGATTATCTTCGCAAAAAAACAGTTCCAAAAGGCAGACCTTATGTGGGCATGATAAACAGATTAGACCAGCCGGTCGAAGGAATAGTGCTGATGGGACTCGATCCCAAAACTACGGCAGGTCTGACTGCACAGTTGAGGGAAGGAAAGATCAGTAAAAAGTATCTTGCCGGAGTATTGCCTGCTGACAAAGCTTGGCCGAATGATAAAGAAAGCGGTTCCGGAGTTATTACACTTACCGGTCATATCTTTCATGATAAAAAAAATAACTTCTCACAGGTGGTATCTAAAGACCATAAAGATGGAAAATATGCTGAGCTTAAGTATGAACTGGTCGACAGGGTAAAGATTGATATACCGGACAAAACGAAAGCCCCGGATGCGGGATCCGACTTGGCCTCTGAGGGTAAAGTCGCGAATATGGACCAAACATATATCGCACTTGCGGATATAGAACTCATAACCGGAAGACATCATCAGATCAGGGTACAGATGGCCAATGCGGGACTTCCTCTTTTGGGAGATAAGAAGTATGCTCCCGAATATGTCCAAAATGTTTCTAAACTGTTAAACTTGCCCGGAGTGGCCCTTTGTGCATATCAATTGCACTTTACTCACCCTGTCACAAATGATATAATTGATTTGCGAGTTGAGCCACAAGGCGAGTGGTACAGTTTTTTTAAAAACTGATTTTGCAGCCTGTTGCCGGATGCTTCTTATGACGTCTGGTGACAGGCTTTTCCAATGAGAAAAACACTATGGAAAAAGAATCTTATATCTACAGAAATTGTCCCATACCGGGCGGAGGGTATGTTACCGGATTTGTATTTCATGAGAAGAACCCTTCGGTAAAATATGTGCGTACCGACATAGGCGGTGTATATGGCTATGACGTTGATAATGACAGCTGGTATAGTCTGATCGATCATGTCTCCATGTCGGATCTTTCTGAAACCTATCCCATAGCGATAGCACTCGATCATCAGGATCCCGATTATCTGTATATAGCATGTGGTGTTGATAACAAACCTAATGGTGTATTTGCGGTTTCGCATGACAGGGGACTCAGTTTCAGATACTATACCATGCCGGTGTACGTACACGGAAATGCTAACGGAAGAGGTACGGGATGCAGGCTTATAGTCGACAGAAACGATCCCGATATCCTTTATTTTGCAAGTCAGAAAGACGGACTTCTCATATCTTATGATCGTGGAGAAAGTTGGGAGCTTCTTGATGCATTTCCCGAAAAATACATGACCTTTGTCGGACAGTCACTTGACGGTAAGTATCTGTTCGCCGCGGGAGCCGGAGTTACAACTGCGGTATCCGAACGACTGCGCGGGCACAGCCTGTATGTATCCAAAGATTCAGGTAAGACATTTGAACCCATGACCGGTCCCATAGACAGCGAGATAGAAGGCGTGGCTTTTGCGGGACATGTTGCTCAGAGATATTCTGTCAGCTCCAAGTATCTGTATGTTACTTATTCTGTCATGGGAAGAAATGCATATGTCAGGGAACTTGGCTACAGCTGCGACGGCGGCTCGGTGATAGGCGGAAGGATATACAGATATGACATGGTAAATCTTGTAGCCACGGATGTTACCCCGGCTGAAGAATGCGATCAGGAGATGCGTCCGGCATCCGGAATATCCACGGGACTTCTTGAATATGGTTTTAGCGGAATAAGTGCGGGCAATACGTCCAAAGGGCTTCTTATAGCATCTACCATATGCAGGGATGACGGAGATTGCATATACCGTTCATTCGATTACGGTAACAGTTGGGAATGCGTCTTACATGGACTTGATACAGGGCGTATGGATTTTAGAACTTCATACATGAAGCCTGAGTATAATGGCGGAAGAAATCTTATCCACTGGCTGACCGATCTTAAACTTGATCCTATCGATGAAAAAAAGGCATGGTTCAATACCGGTACAGGAGTATTCAGAACAGACGATATAATGGCTTATGAAGTGTGCTTTTCGGACAGGTGTGACGGAATTGAAGAGACCGTACATCTTAACGTATATGCACCTCCTGCGGGAGAGACCGTACTCATTGATATAGTCGGTGATCTGGGCGGATTTGCTTTTTCGGATATAGACAAACAGTGTGAGAATTCCTTCGCAGACGATAAGGGAAACCGGTATATCACATGTATCAATGCGGATTATTCGGATGAAGATCCCTCTACGGTCATCGTTACTCCCCGCGGTAACTGGACAGGTGAGACCAGGGGAGGACTTATACTTTCACATGACGGATGTAAGACATTTGAGAGGCTTTCGCTTCCGTACGGTATAAGTGATGAACTGGACAAGGCCTTGAGGGAAATAGAGAAACCCAATGTTAACAGCGGATGGGTTGCGATCTCACCCGATACTGAGCATATAGTATGGAGCATTGCGGATGGTATAAAGCTTCCTATCGGCCGTGTCGTGGTAAGTCATGACGGCGGGCAGACGTTTAGTCATGTATCTGTCAAAAAAGCATCCGGAGAAGAGATAGTATCGGGATGCATGAAAGTATTTTCAGATCGTACAGACAGTACCAAATTTTACGGATTCGGAGATAAATCCGAGTTTTATATAAGTACCGACAGCGGAGAGACATATACTCAGGTCGAAACACCGGAAATATTCCCCGAAACGGATTTTGGCATGATCGATTGTGCCAACAAAACCGAGATCAGGGGCGAGTCCGGAATGAGCGGGATATATTATGCGGCGCTTGGAGACGAAGGGTTGTGGAAGATCACTTTTGACTCTGAGAATATGAAGGTGCATATATACCGCCTGAGTGAATACGGAGATAAGATCTACCGCGTCGGGCTTGGCCTGGGAGGTCCCGGTGAAGATTATATAAACGGCCCCAAGGCTTTGTATCTGGTCGGTGTACTCGACGGAAGTTACGGGTTCTACAGAACGCTCGATGAAGGCGGAACCTATGTAAGGCTAAATGATAATTACCAGAGGTTCGGAGATATCAACAGTATCGAAGGCGACCCCAGAGTATACGGCAGATTTTATATCGCAACGGGAAGCAGAGGCGTTCTTTACGGAGAACCTGCAGGTCCCGAATAATGAATAAAACGGAGACTTACAGTCATGATATATATGGATAATGCCGCAACCACGCCCGTAAAGGCTGAAGTTCTGGCTGCAATGCTTCCGTATATGGACGAATATTATGCCAATCCGTCCGCAGTATACAGATTTGCGGGAGACACTGCCAAAGCGGTACGCGCGTCAAGAGAATCGTTAGGTGCTAAGATAGGCGCACTGACCGAAGAGATATATTTTACCTCGGGCGGAAGCGAATCGGATAACTGGGCACTTTTTTCGGTATGTGAAGAACGTGCCTTTAAAGACTGTCATATAATAACTTCTCAGATAGAACATCATGCAGTTCTTAATACCTGTAAGCGCCTGGAGAAACTGGGCGTCCGCATCACCTATGTTCCTGTCTTACCGGACGGGATCATAGACATTTCCTTTTTGGAAAAGAGCATATCTTCCGACACCGTGATGATATCCGTCATGGCGGCCAATAACGAGATCGGAACAATTGAACCGATAGCGGATATCGGTGCGATCGCACACGAGCACAATGTTCTTTTTCATACAGATGCTGTCCAGGCCTTCGGACACATTCCGATAGATGTGGCAAAAATGAATATCGATATGCTCTCTGCGAGCGCGCACAAACTTGGCGGGCCTAAAGGCGTCGGACTCATGTATGTGAGAAAAGGACTGATGATATCGCCTTTTATAAGCGGCGGCTCACAGGAGCGCGGAAGAAGAGCGGGGACTACAAATGCCCCGGGCATAGTAGGGTTTGGTGCGGCAGGAGATATTGCATTTAAGGATATGGATAGAGACCGTGAATATGTATCCGGTCTTCGTGACAGACTTATACGCGGAGTGCTTACGAGTGTTCCGGATTCAAGGATAAACGGCAGTGAGATAGACCGCCTTCCGGGAAATGTGAATTTTTGTTTTGAGGGAATAGAAGGCGAGACACTTCTTATACTTCTTGACAGGGATGGGATATGCGCATCGAGTGGTTCAGCATGCACTACTGGCGCCGTAGACCCTTCGCATGTCCTGATGGCGATCGGAAGAACCCGGAGTGAGGCAAAAGGGTCTTTGAGGCTTACATTGTCATCGGATAATACTGCGGAAGAGGTTGACGAAGTTATAGAAAAAATACAAAGGATAGTTGCAAAATTAAGGTCGATGACGGCGAATTGATCTTGCATTTGGATATGAACGACGATTTAATCGAGACAAACGAAACAGAAGAAATTGAAGATATAAAAGAGACCGGAGATATCGGAAATACCGAAGAAGACACCGGCGATACAGAGGACGATTATCTGGCCGGATATGAAGAGGAGACCAGACGACGTGTTGACAGGGAAGCACGACGTAAGTCCATGCAAAAAGCCAAGCAAAGGCAGCTCCTTTTCAGGAAGTACTGGGCGTTTATCCTTATTGCCATACTGGTGTGTGTGACCCTTATTATTGTTGCGGTCAGCGGACTTATAAAACATAAAGCCGATGCAGCCAGAGCCGATGCTGAAACCGTTGAAGCACTTGTCGTTCCGATAGAAGATGCGGATACGGAAGAAGAAGCCGGGGATAGTAAAGAAGCAGAAAACGGTGATGATTCCGGGGACCGGACATCGGATGAGGATCTCTATATCGATTCTGAATACGGGCCTTTTAAGGAATTATATTCCGAGGAAAAAGATGCTTTTTTTGAAGGCTATGAAGTTGTGGAAGGAGAACAGGTTGCGGTCCCGTCAGAAGAAGATGTAAGGAGTACATATTCGGTTCTGATCGATGCGGATGAGGGCACTATAATCGAGGCAAAAGGGGCAGATCAAAAGATATACCCCGCATCCATGACCAAGATCATGACTATCCTGGTTGCCGCAGAACATGTGACCAATCTGGATGATACTTTTTTGATAGATCTGTCCATTACCGATTATGCTTACAGCAATGACTGCTCGGCGGTAGGATTTGCACTCGGGGAAACCGTAACGGTAAGAGACTTAATGTACGGAACGATCCTGCCATCCGGTGCGGATGCGGCTGTCGCTCTGGCAGAATATGTTGCGGGAAGCGAAGACAGATTCGTCGAGATGATGAATGACAAGTTAGAGGAACTGGGACTTTCCGACACGGCGCATTTTACCAATTGCATCGGTATATATGACGATGAGAATTATTGTACGATCACGGACATGGCTATGATACTCAAGGCTGCGGTAGAGAACGATCTTGCAAGGCAGATATTAAATGCACATAAATATACCACATCCAGGACTACGGAACACCCTGACGGGATAGAGATCTCCAACTGGTTCTTAAGACGTATAGAAGATAAGGAAACGGGCGGGGAAGTAATGTGTGCCAAGACAGGGTTCGTCGCAGAGAGCGGAAGTTGTGCAGCCAGCTATCAATTGTCCGATTCGGGTAAACATTATATCTGCGTTACGGCGGATGCATGGAGTTCATGGAGATGTATCTATGACCATGTAGCATTGTATTCGGAGTATGCCAAATAATGAGGGATAAATACGGTAAAACACTCATAGCCTGCTATCTGGGCTTTATCACACAGGCGATCGCAGCCAATTTTGCGCCGCTTTTATTTTTGACATTCCACAAGAGCTATGGGATACCGCTCGGGAGGATCGCTATCCTTTCGACCACGTTTTATTTTACACAGCTTATCGTTGATGTTATCTGTGCTAAGTATGTTGACAGGATCGGTTACAGGGTAAGTGCAGTGGCCTCGGAAGTGACTTCAGGGCTTGGCCTTATAGGGCTTGCCGTGCTTCCGTCTATTTTGCCGGATCCTTTTATGGGACTGATCATCAGCGTGGTCATATATGCGATAGGCAGCGGCCTGATAGAGGTTTTGTGCAGTCCTATCGTAGAGGCATGTCCGTTTGAAAATAAGGAATCCGTGATGAGTCTTCTGCATTCTTTTTACTGTTGGGGAAGCGTCGGAGTCATCGTCTTATCAACATTGTTTTTTGCAATATTCGGAATAGAAAACTGGAAGTGGCTTGCGTGCATATGGGCACTTATTCCGCTGTACAATATATATAATTTCATCGTATGTCCGATAGAGAAACTGGTGGATGACGGAGAGGGAATGTCGATAGGTACACTGTTTAAGACTCCGATGTTTTTCCTGGGGATAGTTCTTATGGTATGCGCCGGTGCATCGGAAATATCTATGGCACAGTGGGCATCCGCATTTGTGGAATCGGCGCTTGGGTTATCCAAGACCGTGGGTGATCTTGCGGGACCTTGTCTGTTTGCCGTAACGATGGGTATCAGCCGTGTGATATATGGTAAAAACGGAGAGAAGATAGAGCTTACAGGATATATGCTGGGATCCGGTATCTTGTGTCTGGCATGCTATATACTTGCAGCGCTTTCCCATAACCCGGTACTTTCTCTTATAGGGTGTATCTTTTGCGGTTTCTCGGTTGGTATCATGTGGCCGGGAACTATCAGCGTACTTTCAAAAAGACTTCCTGCCGGCGGTACCGCGATGTTTGCACTGCTTGCCATGGCAGGTGATCTGGGTGGGGCATTCGGCCCGGGACTTGTGGGTTTTGTGACGGATCTTAACAATGAAAACCTGCAGGCGGGAATGCTTGCGGGAGCATTGTTCCCCACAGTCATGATATGCAGTATTCTTTTTATCTTAAGAAAAAAGAGGTCTTGATTTTTACCTTTTTGACATCTGATAAACCTTGATATTTCGAGTGTTCAGAGCGGATTTATGATCCGGGTTCTGTCAGGAATTTGTAAGGTTTTTACAAATCGATTCCGGTCGATGATTTTTTTAAAAAATGGTATTGCAAAAATCATTTCGTGAATGTATCATACATTTCACATCGATACGATGAATCTTCATCGTAAGCAAATGTACCTAAGGTACATGTCTTTCCGGTTGATCTAAACAGCCGGTCAGATGGACCGCATATCCGGTCCGGAGATCATTAATGAATTAATATTTTTGAGAAAGGAGCATTGTGTATATTTGTCTCGGCATACTTATCGCAGCCTGTGTCTGTGATGCGTATAGCGGGAAGATTCCAAGAACCGTAACGGTCTTTGGCATGTTGATATCCCAGGCGTGGGTCTTATATCAGAGTTCTCTGAATGCTGCGCTTATATCCCTTATCGAAGGGATGATCGTTCTCCTCATACTGTACCCCCTTTTCATGATCGGTACACTGGGAGGCGGGGATGTCAAACTCATGATGATACTTCCCGCGTATTTAGGATTAAAAGATTCTTTATATTCTGTATTCTTCGCTTTTGCGATCGGAGCACTTATCGGATGCATCAAACTCTTATCCGAAGGATCGCTTAAGAAACGTCTGATAGTCTTTGTTTCGTACATCAAACGGATCAAGTCGGATGGGAGGATCACGCGGTATGAAATACCGGCTTCTCTAAACGACGGATGTATGAAAGCACATCAAATTCATTTTTCGATACCGATTCTCATCGGGACTTCTTTAAAGATCGGGGGATTGTTCTAATGGACCAAAAAAGATTGCTTGCAGTCTGTGACAACGATATAAATTATGCACTTGCCTTAAGCAGCGCTTTAAATTCGGCGTTGTACGGAAGATTTGAAATATCGACTTTTAATAACATTCAGACGCTGTGCGATCATTTGGAAAGTAACGAAGTCGATACCGTGATAGTCAGTGAGTCCGCTTATGACAAGGATATGCTTCAGGTGTTTGGCGTAACGGTTTTGCTGCTAAAAGAAAGTCCGGACTTCATGGATGAGGATGTCATTACGACGGACCGTTTTCAAAGCCGTGAGAAACTTGTCGGATCGATACTTGAAGCCTTGGCCGAATCTTTCAGTGGAATCCCGACATCGGATTACAGGGCAGCCAAATGGAAAGTTGTCGGTATCTATTCCCCGATCAGGAGAAGCCTCCAGACCAATTTTGCACTTTCGTTAGGTCAGATGCTTGGGGCAAAAAGCAAAGTCCTGTATATGAACTTTGAAAATTTTTCCGGTTTTTCCGGATGGTTTAATACGGAGTTTAAAAGTGATATCGTGGATCTCCTTTATTTTTTTGACTGCGAGAAAGAAAAACTGTCGCTAAAACTTCCGCTTATGATCCATAAGATCGGTGACCTGGATATCCTGCCCCCTGCCGGCTCATATCATGATACATACGACGTAGGCGGTGCCAAATGGATACAGCTGTTTGAGACCATAGGATGCACATCTGATTATGAATACCTGATCTTAGACCTTACCGATGCCATGCAGGGCCTTATGGATGTTATGGGATATTGTGACAGGATATACACTCTCGTCAAGGATGACATCATATCCAGAGCAAAGCTGGCTCAGTACGAAGCGTGGATGGTTGAACATTCAAAAGCGGATATAGTCGGTAAGACTCTTAAGTTCGATCTTCCACAGTTTACCGACATTCCGGCAGATCCGTATATGCTTACTCATTGCGAACTGGCGGGGTATGTAAGGGCGATCATAGATGATGATGAGATCGGAGCTTAAGAGATGAATAGGGATGGCAGATGGGGAGCGCATAGTATGGGTGAGATTTAGGAGCACAGGCCATATGAGTGATGGGAATTCTGTAAAAAAAGAATTACAGGCAAAGCTGATAAATAAAATAGATTACTCACGGGACACAACGGACGAAGAACTCTATGAACTGATCGATGAGACGATCATAAACGAGAGCCGGGAGAAGCATCTAAATCTTGTTGAGAGGGAGACCCTTAGAAAGAAACTATTTCATGCTTTGAGGAAACTGGATATCTTACAGGATCTTGTTGATGATCCGGGTGTGACCGAGATCATGATCAACGGACCGGATACCATATTTATTGAGAGGGCCGGATCTCTCATGCGATATCCTATGAGATTTGAGTCAAAAGAGAAACTTGAAGATGTTATACAGCAGATAGTATCCGGATGTAACAGAGTCGTAAACGAAGCAAATCCCATTGTGGATGCAAGACTTGAAAACGGGTCGAGAGTAAATATAGTACTTGCTCCGGTTGCTCTAAACGGGCCGATAGTGACGATAAGACGTTTTCCGGACAAACCTATATCTATGGATGATCTTATATCATTCGGATCTTTGAGAAAGGATATCGCGGACAAATTGGCAGATCTTGTAAGAGCCAGGTACAACATTTTTATAAGCGGAGGCACGGGCTCCGGAAAGACTACTTTTCTGAATGCACTTTCTGCGTATATCCCCAAAGATGAGAGGATCATAACCATTGAAGATAACGCTGAATTGCAGATCATCGACCTTCCGAATCTTGTGAAGCTTGAAACGAGGAATGCAAATGTCGAAGGGTGTCGTGAGATCACAATAAGAGACCTTATTAAATCGAGTCTCAGGATGCGTCCGGACCGGGTTGTTGTGGGCGAGGTAAGAGGAGGCGAGGCCTTCGATATGATGCAGGCTATGAATACAGGACATGACGGCTCCATGTCCACGGGACATGCTAACAGCTGTAAGGATATGCTCTCAAGACTCGAGAATATGATCCTTATGGGAATGGAATTGCCGCTTAGTGCCATCAGGCGTCAGATAGCTTCCGGTATAGATCTGATAGTACATCTGGGAAGGTTAAGAGACAGGTCGCGAAGGGTGCTTGAAATAACCGAGATCATAGATAACGGAACTGACGAGATTGGCAGAAATGTGTTGTACAGATTTATGGAGACAGGAGTTGACGAAAACGACCGGATCATCGGAGAACTTATCAAAGAAAACGAACTTATCTGCAAAGATAAACTGTATGCGGCAGGGATCACAGCATGGTGAAAAACTGATCGATTACAGAAATTATCACTATACGCCTGCGGAATTTGTCTTAAATGTTTTGATAGGATCGATCCTTGCATGGGCGATCGGACATTTCTTTTATGACTCTCTTATAGTATCAGCTTCACTGCTCGTATTTATGCCTTTTTTCCTAAATTACAGGAGAAAAGATTACGGACGAAAGAGAAGGGACGATCTGAAACTTCAGTTTAAGGATGCGGTAAACTCTATATCCGCAAATCAAAAAGCCGGATATTCCATAGAGAATTCATTCAGGGAAGCCTTGCATGACATGGTTCTTTTATATGGCGTAAAAAGCATCATCGTAAAAGAACTTGATTATATAAGGAGAGGACTTGATAACAATCTCGTGCTTGAACAGATGCTTCTTGATCTTGGCGTAAGGAGCGGGATAGACGATATTAAGCAGTTTAGCGAAGTCTTTGCTATAGCCAAAAGAAGCGGTGGAAACCTGACCGAAACGATAGCAACTACAGCGCTGATAATAGAACAAAAATCGGACGTGGAACAGGAAATAGATGTCATGATCAGTTCCAGACGTATGGAATCGAATGTCATGAGTCTTGTACCCTTTTTTATGATCCTTTATATGGATATTTCTTCTGCAGGTTTTTTTGACAGCCTGTATCACAACATCGCAGGTATCGCGATAATGAGTGTTTGCCTGGTGATCTATGTAGCTGCGTACCTGATCTCACAGAGATTGGTTGATATACGCATATAATCTTTTGAAAGTCGGGAGAGGATGATGATCTTCTTATACATCTTTATCTTAGCCATAATAATGATCCTTTGGCTTTATGCACGGATATCCAACACAAGCTCACCTCTGGTAGAGAAAGGCTATTCATGGGTCCTTCGGACCCCGGCCTCTCAGATCTACACCTGGGGCTTGAAGGTTTCCGAAAGGATACATAAGGGGCGTGGTGGCTTGAGTAAAAAGGTTATAAAAGACCGGAAGCTGATCCGCGACTTACAGACACTGAATCCCGGTGAGCCGCCGGAGCGTCAGATAGCAAGATATCGTATCGAACAGATATCGACAGTCATGCTGATAATAGGTGTGGGTGCTTTTATATGTCTTTTGGTGTCGATAGCTTCTGCACAGGAAGGCGTACTTAAAGAGGGGGACGTGATCTACAGGAGTAATTATGGCGGTATGAATGTAGACGCGGACCTGTCTGCCGGGATCACAGTGGATGATGTGGGGAATGAACTTCCGATAACGATAAGCGTTGAACCACGAATTTATTCCACCGCGCAGGCGGACGAACTGTTTGAAGATATGTCGGTAAAGATTGATTCAATTCTGCTTGGAACAAACGACAGTCCCGAACACATTCTTTATCCTGTCTCACTGGTTAAAACTGTTGAAGGATATCCTTTTTCGATCAACTGGGAATGCAGCAATTACGAACTTATAGATTATGACGGTGTTGTGCATAATGAAGAACTGGTTTCACCAGAGATAGTCACGCTTAAAGCAGATTGTTTATATATGGGAGAGCACAGGATCTTAGTCAGAGATCTCCGGGTATGTCCGAGAGAACTAAGCAGGGAAGAGCAGATAACGGAAGAGATCTTAAGTGCGATAGAGGAAGCGGATGAATCAAGTAAGACCGATGAGGCCATAAAACTTCCGGAGACGATATCCGAAGGCTTCATATCCTGGTCGGAAAAAATCGACGATATCAGTCCGATGATAATGGCTGCGATGATCGCACTTGCAATGATCTTTATTCCATATAAAGAGACTGAAATAGGATCTAAGCTGAAAGCCCGCTCAAGGGATCTGCTCATAGATTATCCGTCATTTGTATCTCAGCTGACCTTGTATATGGGAGCGGGGATGAGTGTGAGAAATTGTCTTTTGCGATTGGGCCATAAGGCAGGTAATATACCTGAACACGACAGATCCTATCTGGAAAAGGAACTTGTCATATGCGCACATGAACTTGAAGTGGGGATATCTGAAACTGAGGCGGTGGAGAACTTTGCAAAGAGGTGCGGGACCCGCGAGTATATGAGATTTGGAGCACTACTTATCCAGAACATGAAAAAGGGAAGTACCGACCTGATCGGGATGCTTCGCGAAGAGTCTGACGATGCGTTTACTCTCAGAAAAAACGAAGCGCGAAAACTTGGCGAAGAGGCATCCACGAAGATGCTCCTTCCCATGGTAATGATGCTTACGGTTGTCATGATAATAATCATGGTACCTGCATATATGTCATTTTCATCATAAATAAGGAGGTTGTTATGAAAGAAAAAATTATGAATGCATTAAATGCTGTGAGGGGTAAGGTAAGGGATTTCTTTTCCGAGGTATACGGTGCGGGTGATATTGCCGCAATGGATGACGGGATGGGAACTGTTGAAGTTATCCTTATCATTGTAGTTTTGATCGGGCTGGTTCTGATATTCAAAAAACAGATCAGAGCGATAGTGGAAACGATCATGAACAAGATCTCTTCAGATTCAGATGCAGTAATGTCATGAGGTCGGGTGTCTTCAGACGGGGATACATGACGGTATACCTTTCATTGACACTCATGGTTCTTTTATCACTGATCCTGACTTTGGTTGAAGGGGCCAGGATCAGTGCAACGAGAATGAAGGCAGTATGTGTGGCTGACATCGGTATTAATTCTGTTTTGTCTGAGTTTAACAAGGCGCTATTTGAACAGTATGATCTGCTGTTTGTGGATACGACATACTGTGGCGGAGCAGGTGGGATCGATGCAGTACAGGCTCATCTTGCACATTATCTGACCATGAATCTTGATGAGTCGACTCCTTCACTGACGAGAGATCTTATGGGGATGAGACTTGAGAGTGCTGCAATTTTGGAACATGCACTTGCTACCGATAATGACGGAGAAGCGATACTCAGACAGGTGGCTGATTATATGGATACCACATTAAAAGGAGTATTGATCAGTCCGGTGGATGATGTCATGTCGGGATTTGATCATGGGGGTTTTAACTATGATACAAGTGCGATGCGTTCAGAAGTTCAGAGTCAGATAGATTCTACCGAGATTCCCATGGTTGAAAATGAAGAAGGTGAGCTTGTAGAAGTTCCGCTTAATAATCCTGCGGATAATGTGAATTCTATAAGAAGTGCTGGAATACTGGGCATGGTACTTGATGATACTTCGGTCATATCGGATGTTATAGTCGATACTTCGGAATATATATCACACCGAGAGCTCATAGCGGGAAATGGAATAAGTGAGGAAGAACGAAGTGTAGGCCGTATGGCCGGACCGCTGACGTATGATGAGTACCTGTTTGAAAAGCTTGGAAGGTACGATCAGTTAAAAGAAGGTTCTCTTTTGGCATACGAGATAGAGTATGTGATCAAGGGGAATGATTCTGACTGGGATAACCTTGAAGATGTATGCAGGACTTTGTCTTTGTGGAGAGAAGGAGCAAATTTCACATATCTTTTAAGCGACAGCGGAAAGCAGGGTGAGGCAGAAGCGCTTGCAGCAACCTTGACAGCAGTTCTCATGGTTCCGGAACTTGCGGAACCCGTTAAGTGGGCAATACTTCTTGCATGGGCATATGTTGAAGCACTTCAGGATATAAAGATACTTCTCGAGGGCGGCGGAGTGCCTGTCATTAAAACTGCAGAAACCTGGCATACGGACATATTCTCGTTATTTCATCCCAAAAGTGCTTTGAAAAGCTATCCCGGACAGGAAGGCCCGCTTTATGGATCATATCTTCATGCGATGCTTCTCATGACCGGATTTGATAAAGTGTTCCCCCGATCACTGGATATCATGGAGATGGACGTAAGGCTTACGCCCGGTAATGGGGCATTTAAGATGGATTATTGTTTACAAAGTTTTTTGGCAGATATCGTTATGGGGTCGACTCATGGACACAGAACAGAGGTGGTCAGACGAAGTGGATATTACTATGCATAGGATCGTAAAACGGCATCTGATGAGGCTCTTTTGCAAAGTAGCGTTGTTAGTTTTCAAAAAGCATAAAGGCTTTCTCCGGACACATAAATGCCTTCAGGCAGGACATGCACAGATCATGAACAGATTTTGTTGCAGGAGAGTCTCATCAGGTGCCGCCGGATCCATGACGGTAGAAGCTGCTATGGTGGTTCCTTTTTTTATTTTTTGTGTGATCAATCTGCTTTTCGGTATTCAGGTAGTTGAAACCTCGAGCAGGATCACGGCAGCTTTACACGAGACCGGTAACCGGATATGCAGTTACGGATATGCTATCGAACAAGGCATCGGCGATGGTGTACCGGCCGGGCTTGGCTCCACCGCGTATGCCATCGGATCGGTAGCAAAAGAACTGGGTGAAGTGACAGAGAAAAGGGGCGGAATACTGGGAGGAAGAGCAGGGCTTAATTACCTTGGATCTTCGGTGTTATCGGATGGTGGGGTGGTCAAACTCTCTGTTTCATATGCACTTAAATTTCCGGTCAAAATGGGGATCAGACCGTACCTTTTGGGCACATCTTATTATGGTCATGCCTGGGTTGGATATGACGGGATAAATGCTGTGGCTCCGGCGACTGATGATGATCCGATAGTTTATGTTACAAAGAACGGATCGGTATACCACACGGATATGAATTGCAGATATCTTAATCCCAGCACGAGAAGTGTTCCCGCAGCATCGGTTGATGATTTAAGGAACAAGGACGGAAAGAAATATTATGCCTGTGAAGTGTGCGGAGCCGGAGCGGGATTCGGGAGTGTATATATAACTGACTATGGAACCAGGTACCACAGCAATCTGTATTGTTCGGGAATAAAAAGAGAAATACTTGCGATACATTTATCGGAAGTCGGGGGACGGGGACCGTGCGCTATCTGTGGCAGATAATACTTATAGGAATAATGTGCATCACAAGCGTGTTTGATATTAAGACTAAGCGGATACCATTTGTATGTATGTTATCGTTATTTGTTTACGCATTGATCTCGATATTGTTTTTTAAGTATGAAGGCTTTGAGTGGACCGATGTGGGATTATCCGTTATACCCGGATTATTCCTTGTGGCTTTGTCTTTTATTACGGAAGGGAAAGTAGGAATGGGTGACGGGATCGTGACGGCGGCACTCGGACCGGCTCTTGGTCTTGAAAAAAGCATTTATGTTCTTATGGGAGCGCTTATCCTAAACAGTTTATTATCCGGGATTTTGCTTTTGTTTAAAAAAGCCGGAAAAAATACGAGGATACCGTTTGTTCCTTTTTTGACGACAGCTTTGGGGGTGGTGACTTTTGTGTACATATGAATACAGAACCCGGCTTAAACCCGGAAAATATTTTGCTATGGGCGGTTATATGACAGTGGAAGCGGCCTTTGTTGTACCATGGGTTATCTTTATCATCGTCTGGCTCATATATCTGGGATATTTTGAATATGACAGATGCTTGCTGTTTCAGGATAATTACACACTGGCGACGCAGACAGCTTCTAAGATCACTACTGTCGACGGGCAGCAGGAGTGGTTGAACACACAGATAGGATTCAGGTACGGAAATAAATATATGGGGAGCAGGAGCCTGGATGCCAAAGGGGAGGTTTCCGGAAGCAAAGTGAAGATCTCATCTTCTTTAAAAGTGTCGCATCCTTTAAGCTACGATGCGGGAATGATACCGGATTCAAATTGGAATATTTCCGACACGGTGGAGGCGGATAATTTTTCTTTTACCAAAAGAATTCGTCTGTTTAGGGCAGCCGGGAGAGTTTTGGACGGAGGTTGATCATGGATATCAATTATTATAAAGAAAATCATCGCAGTTATATGGTAATTAAGAGAACCGAAGATATATCCATAACGGGATATCAGCAAAAAATGCTTGAGTGTAACAGGCTTATGCATCTGTTGCCTGCCAATACCAGATCCGTAAACGGTGAGGAATTTATCTATTATGATATAACCTCAAAACTCACTTTAAGGCAGGTGTACGGAAGCAGAAATCTTGATATGGATGATATTGATTCTCTTATGAAAAGTATCAGGGAAGCATGCGAGGAGATTGACAGGTATCTGTTGGACGTTGGCCGGTTATGCATGGATCCGGATATGATCTTCTATAACTGTGCTGATAATAAATATTCTTTTTTATATAATCTGTCGACATCCATAGAGGATATATCGGGAGGGCTTGCGTCGCTTATGGATTATCTTCTTGAACGTGTATTACCGGAAGATACTAAAGCTAACGACATGGTATACAGGATATATGACTACTATGAAAAAGGCGGAGGGGATATCTGGGATATTCTTATGATGTTTGACGCAGGGGAAAGCGAGGATAATGAAGTTAAGGCTGAGCCTGCTCCGAAAAAGATGATATCTCCTGCCGAAACCGAGATAAACGCCGTTGTATATGATTCGATATACGACGGAAGAGATGATAAGGACATTTATGTGGAACGGGAAGAGAAAGGCCAAAAGGAATCAGAGGGCTCACTTATAAACAGACTGTTCCCCACAGCTGTGCTTACGACAGGAATCATAGGAACTATAGCGTGCATAGGAATATATTTCTTTTTATATTTAAATGACGATGAGAAACTCTTACTTATAGGGGCGTTTCTGTTATCGGTCATAGTTACGGCAGCAGGCGCAGTGTTTGTTATCAGAAGGAGGATCGGGAAGACCGGACCAAAACGATCGGAGATATCCGGTGATAATTATGAAGTGCCTGAACCTGCGTATGTTCAAAGGCAGATGCCGGATGTACATATGGATGATTTTGTGGCAAAACAGGCTACGCGTGTTGAAAGGCATCATTCTTCCGGGAATATGCAAAATTCTCAAAACCACGATGTGAATAATGCTGTTGAAGAAGCACAGACGGTATTTTTTGATGACCATGCTGATTCCGGAAACTATAAATTATATGCTCTGGACAGAAAAAACAAACAGCATATCGAACTTGATCATTTTCCCTGTACTATCGGTAAGCTGGCAGGATATGTGGATTGCTGTATAGATCATCCTTCGGTAAGCAGGCTTCATGCAAGAGTCGAAAAAGTGGATGATCAGTTGATTTTATCGGATTTAAACTCAACCAACGGCGTTTACTTGAATGGTATCAGGCTTCATCCTAACGAACAGCGAATGATAGAGACCGGAGATGAGATCAGGATCGGCAGCCTCAACTACTGTTTAAGATACAGCGGACTTGATGCATAGGGTGTCAGATGAAGTGTGTTTTGCCTTCAGATATGATATACTTACGGAAGATAAGTAATACATATATCGGAGGTCATATGCAGATCAATATATATTATGGCGGAAGAGGTTTGATGGATGATCCGACACTGTTTTGTATCAATAAGATACAGGAAGTTTTGGAAGAACTCAGAGTAACGGTCGAATCCTATCATCTCTATGAGCTAAAGAACAGCATAACTACTTTACCTCAGACTCTTAAGAATGCGGACGGAGTGATACTTGCCACTACGGTTGAATGGCATGGTATAGGCGGATATATGCAACAGTTTCTTGATGCATGCTGGCTGTACGGAGATAAGGAGCTTATATCTAAGATATATATGTGCCCTGTTGTAATGGCGACTACATACGGCGAGCGGGAAGGAAACATGCATCTGTCGGAAGCGTGGGAACTCCTTGGCGGGATACCCTGTAATGGGGTGTGCGGTTATATTCAGGACTCGACGGTTTTAGAGAATAATTCCGATTACATTAATATAATCGAGCGGACCGCAGAAGGATTGTATCGTACCATCAATCAGCGTATGCCTTCACTTCCTGCAAGTAATCATGCGGTTAAACAGAAGATCTCAACAACAAAGAATATCGACCTTACACCTCAGGAATCGGAGCAGCTTTCCCAGTACGCCTCAGATGAGATTTATGTTCAGCGTCAGAAACAGGATATTCAGGAACTTACCAGCAGATTCAAGGAACTGATGAATACTGATGACGACGATGATGATATGCGCTTTGTAAATGATCTTAAACAGGCATATCAGCCTCAGGCAGGGATGACCGGAAGTTATAAGATCACTCTGGGAAACGGAATACCGCTCTCTGTCATCGTTAAGGAAAATGCTCTTCAGTGTTTCTACGGAGATACGGATATTTATGATATAGAGATGCAGATGCCGGTTGACTGTATGAATGAGATCGTATCGGGACGCATGACTTTCCAACGTGCATTTATGTCTGGGGATATGACCATGAAGGGTGATTTTAAGTTGCTCAGGAATCTGGATATTCTTTTCCCGTTTGGTGTATAAAACTATAACCTATATGGAGGATACATAATGAAAGACGATTGCATTTTTTGCAAGATAGCTGCAGGCGAGATTCCCTCTAAGACAGTATATGAGGATGATAACTACAGAGTGATCTTAGATCTTGGCCCGGCAACTAAAGGACATGCGCTTATCATTCCCAAGGAGCATTATGCAAATATATATGAGCTTCCGGAAAAGAATTGCGGCGAGGTATTTGCACTTGCCAAAAAGATGGCGCTTAAGATGCGGGACAACCTTCATTGCGAAGGCTTTAATGTGGTTCAGAATAACGGCGAAATAGCAGGCCAGTCAGTTTTCCATTTTCATATGCATCTGATACCCAGATATAAAGATGACGGTCAGAAGATTCTTTGGAATCCCGGCGAAGTATCGCAGGATGAACTTGAAGAAACAGCCGGGATTATCCGGGGAGAAGTATAGAATGCGTGAAGTATCGGTAAAGACGATCACAGATCATATAGAAGAAATGTGTATAGCGGTCAATCATTATCTGAGCGAGGATATGAAGACCTCTTTAGACTGTGCGGTAAATACCGAGGAATCAGCTCTTGGCAAACAGATCCTCGGACAACTGCAGGACAATCTAAAGATAGCGGGTGAAGATATGATCCCCATATGCCAGGATACGGGCATGGCGGTCATATTCCTTGAGATAGGCCAGGAAGTGCATCTTACGGACGGAAATATAGAAGATGCGGTAAACGCAGGTGTAAGAGCCGGATATACCAACGGATATCTGCGTAAATCCGTAGTGTCGGATCCGTATGAAAGAGTTAATACCAAGGATAATACTCCGGCCGTAATCCATTACAGTATAGTTCCGGGAGATAAGGTTAAGATAACCCTGGCGCCCAAGGGATTTGGCTCCGAAAATATGAGCCGGATATTTATGCTAAAACCCGCTGACGGTATGGAAGGAATAGAAAATGCCATCATGACTGCGGTCAAAGATGCAGGACCGAATGCCTGTCCTCCCATGATCCTTGGGGTGGGCATAGGAGGAACATTTGAAAAGTGTGCTCTTTTGGCCAAGCAGGCACTGCTTCGTCCTGTCGGAAGCCACTCGGATATCAAATGGGTCGCTGACCTTGAAAAGAGAATGCTTAAAAAGATAAACGAAACAGGGATAGGTCCCGGCGGTCTGGGCGGAAAGACAACGGCTCTTGGAATAAACGTTTTGACATATCCGACACACATTGCGGGAATGCCTGTAGCCGTTAATATATGTTGTCATGTTAACAGACATATATCAAGAGAAATATGATTCCTGATACATATGGGAACGGGTTATCTATATAACACGGAATGAGTTTCTTCTATATATAGAAGAAACAGGATCAGAATATCACAAGATGTGGTGGATTTCTTCTATATATAATACAGTTTCATTTTACGGATCGGAGATAATAGTATGAACAGGAACATAAGCGCGCCCATTACGGAAGATACGGCGCAGAGTCTTCACGCCGGCGACTATGTAATGATAAGCGGGACAATATATGTTGCACGGGATGCTGCGCACAAAAGAATGGATGAAGCACTTAATGCAGGAGAACCGCTCCCGTTTGATATAAAAAACAATATCATTTATTATATGGGACCATCTCCTGCCAGAGAAGGCCGGGTGATCGGAAGTGCCGGACCTACAACAGCAAGCAGAATGGATAAATATACGCCAAGGCTCCTTGACCTCGGGCTTCGTGGGATGATAGGCAAAGGCAAAAGATCACAGGCAGTCATAGACGGTATAGTAAAAAACAAAGCAGTATACTTTGCTGCAGTAGGGGGAGCAGGTGCTCTTTTATCAAAAGCAATTACAGCATCCGAAGTGATCGCATATGATGACCTTGGAGCCGAAGCAGTTCGTAAGCTGACCGTAGAGAATTTTCCTGCCATAGTTGTTATTGATTCAGAAGGAAATAATCTTTATGAAACAGTGACAAAAGAAACCCAAAATACATAACAATTCCGTTGACAAACCTTAAGTGCATAGATATAATAATGCTTGCGTCACCTATTTAGGTTGACGCAACTTTTATCATATAATGTTAATTTTATTAGCTTGGATAAAGGGTATTTACCATCTTAAACTGAGAGGATGTGGAGAAGTACTCAAGAGGCCGAAGAGGCGCCCCTGCTAAGGGTGTAGGTCGGGTGACCGGCGCGAGGGTTCAAATCCCTCCTTCTCCGTTCGAAGTAAGAAAATATTAATTACTTCAAAAAAGTCCTTGACGCAAACAAAAAGTAGTGCTATTTTAATGTAGTTGCGTCTAAAGACGTACGAACCTTGAAAACAGTTATCAAATTCGATGACATCACAGCAGTGCGACCTCGAAATAAATCTAACAGGAACTAGGATTTCCAAAATACGGAAATCAAGTTCATGTAGATAAACTTAGAGGAAAATCTTAAAAA
>JAILNS010000017.1 GCA_024691305.1 Lachnospiraceae bacterium
GTAGTAAGAACCAGTTCACCGCTTTCTTCATCAAGATGCATAGCCTGTATGGGCGAGGTATGAATAAAATTTGAATCCGGTAACCGCTTATGCCCGGTCACAACCCCATGCCCTATTTGCATTGTCTTACCATCCTCTTCATGTTCATCTATATACCAGTAATGTAATTGCAGTTTACGTTCTTCCTGACAGGCGAGATTTTCGATATAGGACTCTATGATCTCCCTGCCAAAATCTTCATATTTCTTACCGGAGAATTCAGCATTTCTGTCTATCCCCATCTCTATTTCTTTACCTTTATATGTAAAGAACAGTTTGGTGACCATTTTGTAATCACGTATTACACCGTGAATATCATGCTTTTCCGAATACACTTCAATTTCTTTTACCAACATGGAATTTATCCTCTCCTTACTTAGAACATGTATTATTTTTGCTCTTTCTGAAAAGAATATATCATTGATACCGGCTCTGTTTTTCAGCTGAAGTTTACATTTCTGCTTATCATCTGTCAGATCTGATTCATATAGCACCGACCGAGTTCAGTATTTTGTCACATAACCCGAATTCTATAGCCTTCTCGGCACTCATGTAATTATCGAACGATGTAGCCTCATCGATCTCTTCTATGGTTTTGCCGGTATGTTCTGCAAGAATACTATTGGCTAATCGTCTGGTTTCAAGGATCGATTCCGAAATATTCTTAATTGATGTAGCCGATCCTCCGACACCATTAGCCAGTAACGGCTCGTGGATCATGACCTTTGAGTGCGGAAGGATATACCTTCTGCCGGGCTGTCCGCCTGCCAAGATTATTGCCGCCATTGATGCCGCCATCCCTGTACATATCATATTTATCTTAAGGGAACTTGACTGTATTATGTCGTATATCATGAGACCTGCATTAACTTCGCCACCATTGCTGTGGATATATATAGTTATAGGTTCATTCGATTCACCCTCCAAAAAGAGGTATTGCGATAAAAAAGTGTTGGCGGATTCTGAAGTGATCTCACCTGTGAGGAATATTATCCTGTTCATCAAATGTCTGGTCTCGAGGCTGACCTCTCTTACTCCGTGCGCACTTTCAACTTCGATTGACGGGTTCCAGGCCATGTATTTTTGCATATTTATTCTCCTCTCAAAATGATATGGATCTGTTTTGTTATACCTGAATATTACCGTCTTTGTATAACCAAAAAAATATACCGGTGGTATAAAAAAGACCCCGGTCACTATTCGAAACCGGGATCATAAGAGTCTGTTTCTTTATATGTTACTTACTCGTATTTTCCCTTACGAGTTCCTCATATTCCACTTCATCAATATGATATTTCCTGCGGATGACCACATAGGAAACGGTAAGTGCAAATACGGGGATAAGGATCATTCCCATCCTGAATGTCACGGCCTGTGAAAGACTTATTCCCGAAAGGATATCGTTTGCTGCATCAAGCACAGCTTCTTTGGTCATCTCTCCTCGGTTAACCTCGATCTCCAGGGCGCTTATGCTCTGGCTCTTGGCATATATTCCGCTTAAGATAAGTACAAGTGCAGATAAGCCCTGATTTATCCCGCCGGCCAGCTTAACACTGAATGAGCGTACCGCTGAGATCACGGAATCGTGTCTTTCGTTAAATCTTGATTCGTCGTATTCGATCGTATTGTTTATCATGACGATGATCGACAGGTTCATGAGTCCCTGGAAAAAGAAAATACAGAAACCTATAACATTAAGCAGGATCACGTTCTTCGGAAGAATATATCCGAAACTTAAGAAGCATCCGTATCCGATAATGAGTCCGACATAACAGATCTTCATGATCTGTTCCCTCTTAAGGCGCTTTGCCACGAAGGCGTAATTAGCCTGCGAAAGCAGCATTCCCAGTCCGTACATCACGGTGAATAAAAAGATCAGATCTCCACTCTCCGAATATCCGTATTCTATATAAAAGAAGTTGACTCCGAATATAAGAAGAAGGTTGCATGCGATATTGAAAAATATGGATGCGATACCAGCGGCAACCAGCTGATCGTTTCTTACAAATATCTTATACATATCCTTAAGAGATAACTTATCCTTGGCCTGCTGCCTTTCTCTTTCACGTATTCCAAAAGCGGTTAGCACCTGGAAGGCGATAAATGCTATCGCGACTGCGAGTGCGACCATCCTGTAGGCATTGACCGCATTTCCGGCGATGATGATCGGTACCACGCCGGCCACCGAAAACTGTCCTATGCAGATGAAGATGCTCATCAGCGTAACGAGCGAATCCCTCGTCGCCGGATCTGAGCTCAGCGAAGGAAGAACTCCCCAGTAAGAGATATCGTTCATCGTATAGGTCATTCCCCAGAGCAGGTAAAAGAGGCTGTAGAATCCGACAAAAGCCCATCCTGTAGGCCTTATCGTGAACAGGCATACTATGATGACCGCATTCGATATCGCACCGATAAGTATCCAGGGCTTGAACTTACCCATCTTAAAGTTCGTGTTTTCTATGATGATTCCCATCAGAAGGTCGTTCACCGCATCCCATACCATGCAGGCGATCATCGCGGCACTTATGACCGCAAACTGTGCGCTCGTAAGGTTCATCGTATATTGAACGTAAAGTATAAGGTACATGCTCACAAGCGCATATGCCGCATCCCTTCCGGTCGCCCCTATGCAATAGCTCAGGCGGGTTCTTCTGTCGAGTTTCTCATTCATCTTCTATTTCCTCTTGTTGGCACTGTCCACGATCTTCTTTATGGTCTTTCTCTTTATGA
>JAILNS010000019.1 GCA_024691305.1 Lachnospiraceae bacterium
GTTAGTATCTCAAATGGACAGGAATATGATCAAAGTAATAACAGGTATCAGAAGATCCGGTAAATCGTTCCTGCTGTTTGAGTTGTTTTATGAGTACTTAAAATCGATCGGGATTAAAGATGATCAGATCATCAGAATTAATCTTGATGAAGATGAAAATGAGCGATTGAGAGATGTAAAGGAACTTTCGTCGGAAATAAAATCCAGGATAAAAAGTGAAAAAAAGAAGTATTATGTTTTACTTGATGAGCTTCAATATACTATCACCAAAGAAGAATTAAAGGATAAAAGTAATCCCCTTCGCATTTACGGTCTTTTGAATTCT
This sequence comes from Lachnospiraceae bacterium, assembly GCA_024691305.1. GTDB lineage: Bacteria > Bacillota > Clostridia > Lachnospirales > Lachnospiraceae > XBB2008. The sequence continues at coordinate 326 of JAILNS010000019.1, forward strand.
TTGATGAATAAGAAGAATGTGGATGTGTATGTTACAGGAAGCAATTCAAAATTCCTTTCGAAAGATGTCATGACTGAATTCAGAGGAAGAGGCTGGCCAATTCATATTCAACCACTTGTGTTTTCCGAGTTTTTTGATGCATATGGCGGTAGTTTTGAAAAGGCATGGGAAGAATATATGATGTACGGCGGACTTCCGTATATTCTGTCGCTTGACAGCCATGAGGAAAAGACATACTACCTGAATAACGTGTTTAATGAAGTGTATCTTAAAGACATTAAGGAGCGGTATAACATACAAAACGATGATGGAATGGGGGAACTGGTTAATGTTATAAGTTCGTCAGTCGGCTCATTAACCAATCCGCTCAGGATATCCAAAACATTTAAAGGCAACGGCAAAACTATCTCGGAGCATACTATTACAGATTATTTAGAGTATTTGCAGGATGCATTTATAATTCAAAAAGCAGAACGCTATGATGTGAAAGGGAGAAAGTATATTGGAACCCCATCCAAGTATTATTTTTCTGATATAGGACTCAGAAATGCCCGACTGAACTTCAGACAACAGGAAACAAACCATCTTATGGAGAATGTTATTTACAATGAACTTTTGTATCGTGGCTTTAGTGTGGATGTCGGTGTAGTCCACGTTAATGTCACAGAGGATGGTAAGCATCTGAAAAAACAATATGAGGTCGACTTTGTTGCGAATTCTGCAGATCGGAGATATTATGTCCAATCCGCATTGAATGTTGATGCCAAAGAAAAACTGGAGCAGGAACAAAGAAGCCTGATCAATATTCCGGATGGATTCAAAAGGGTGATCGTCGTAGAAAAAGCATATAGACCCTGGCAAACGGAGGAGGGCACACTTGTTATAGGGCTGGAAGACTTCCTGTTGAATGAAAAAAGTTTGGAATTATAGAAGAGATATTATGATGAGTATCGTATTCGATGTAGGTTTATATTATGCTCAAAATACTAAAATGAAAAACCTCAAATCGCTTAAACAAAAGTAGCAAAAATGTTGAATATACGCCCAAAAGGATTGTAATAAATGAACTTCGAATTACACTCGGATTATAAACCTACCGGCGATCAGCCGCAGGCAATAAAAGAATTAGTTGAGGGTTTCAAAGCGGGCAACCAGTTTGAAACCCTGCTTGGCGTGACCGGATCGGGAAAAACGTTCACGATGGCGAATGTGATAGCAGCTTTGAACAAACCGACGCTGATCATTTCCCATAACAAAACACTCGCCGGCCAGCTCTATGGCGAGATGAAGGAATTCTTTCCCAATAATGCCGTTGAGTATTTTGTCAGTTACTATGATTATTACCAGCCGGAGGCTTATGTACCATCCTCAGATACGTATATAGCCAAGGATTCATCCATAAATGACGAGATAGACAGACTGCGCCTTTCTGCGACTGCTGCTTTGACAGAGCGAAGGGATGTTATAGTGGTCGCTTCGGTATCCTGTATATACGGACTGGGATCCCCTTCCGAATATCTTGATATGATATTATCGCTGCGTCCCGGAATGGAGATAAGCCGTGAAGATGTCATACATGCACTCATAGATATGCAGTATGTCCGAAACGATATGGATATGGACAGAAGCTGTTTTAGGGTACGCGGTGATGTACTTGATATCAATCCGCCTATCGGTGGTGATAATTTCATCAGGGTGGAATGGTTCGGCGATGAGATTGACAGGATCTGTGAACTTGATCCCGTGACCGGCAGGGTTAAGTCTACTCTTACTCATATTTCTCTTTTTCCCGCATCACACTATGTGGTAGCGCAGGATACGATCCTAAGGGCCTGCGATGCGATAGAAGAGGAACTTAAAGAGCGCGTAAAGTTTTTTAAAGGAGAAGATAAACTCCTTGAAGCACAAAGGATTTCCGAACGTACCGGATTTGATGTTGAGATGCTTAGAGAGACCGGCTTTTGCAGCGGCATAGAGAATTACTCAAGGCATCTAAATAACTTAGAGCCCGGGCAGCCGCCGTTTACGCTGCTCGATTTCTTCCCGGACGATTTTCTGATCATAGTGGATGAGTCGCATATGACGATACCTCAGATCAGGGGAATGTACGCAGGCGACAGGTCCCGGAAGACCACTCTTGTCGAATACGGTTTCAGACTTCCGTCCGCACTCGACAACAGACCGCTTAATTTTCAGGAGTTTGAGTCTCATATAGATCAGATGATGTTCGTGTCGGCGACGCCTTCCGATTATGAGGCAGAACATGAACTCATGCGGACCGAACAGGTTATAAGGCCTACGGGACTTCTTGATCCCGAGGTTGATGTGAGACCCGTAGAAGGCCAGATAGACGACCTTATAGGTGAGATAAGAAAAGCGACCGATAAACATACCAAGGTCCTTATAACTACGCTTACCAAGCGAATGGCTGAAGACCTTACCGATTATCTAAAAGATGTGGGGATCAGAGTCAAGTATATGCATTCCGATGTTGAGACCCTTGAGCGTGCACAGATAATCAGAGATATGCGTCTCGATGTATTTGATGTACTCGTAGGTATAAACCTGCTAAGAGAGGGACTCGATATTCCCGAGATATCATTGGTTGCGATACTTGATGCCGATAAGGAAGGCTTCCTTCGTTCTACTACATCTCTCGTACAGACGATAGGAAGGGCTGCGCGTAACGCGGAAGGACATGTTATAATGTACGCCGATACCATGACGGATTCCATGCGCGAAGCCATAGATGAAACAAATCGACGCAGAAAGATCCAAATGGAGTATAATGAAGAACACGGCATTACTCCGCAGACCATACAAAAGGCCGTAAGAGACCTGATCGCAGTAACGAGGGAAGTCACTGAAGGACAGGCCCGCCTTGCCAAAGATCCGGAATCCATGGATAAGGAAGAACTTTCCAAACTCATCGATAAGGTTGAAAAGCAGATGCGTAAGGCAGCTACGGATCTTAACTTTGAATCTGCGGCAGAGTTCAGGGATGAGCTGATAGAACTTAAAAAGATATATAACGAGAATTTTGAATAAGGAGCCACAATGGAACCACAGAAGATGCGTCCGCGGGAGTACATCAAGATCCGCGGCGCAAACGAACACAATTTAAAAGACCTGGATCTGGATATTCCCAGAAACCAGCTTGTAGTGTTTACCGGACTCTCGGGGTCCGGTAAATCTTCGCTTGCCTTCGATACCATATATGCGGAAGGCCAGCGCAGATATATGGAGTCACTCTCATCTTATGCGAGGATGTTCCTCGGAAGAATGGAAAAACCGGATGTAGAGAGGATAGACGGATTATCACCCGCGATATCGATAGACCAGAAATCGACCAATCATAACCCCAGGTCGACAGTGGGAACCGTTACCGAGATATATGACTATTTCAGACTGCTCTATGCAAGGGCGGGTATCCCTCATTGTCCCAAGTGCGGACGAGAGATATCCAGACAGACCGTTGACCAGATCACCGATCAGATAATGGCGCTTCCGGAGGGAACTAAGATCCAGCTGCTGGCACCGGTAGTCCGTGGAAGAAAAGGCGAACATGTAAAGGTCCTTGAGAGTGCCGCAAGGAGCGGATATGTAAGAGCCAGGGTAGACGGGATCATATATGATCTCGGCGAAGAGATCAAACTGGAAAAAAACAATAAGCACAACATTGAGATCGTCATAGACAGACTCGTGGTCAAGCCCGGAATAGAGACCCGTCTTACGGATTCCGAAGAAAGTGCGATGAAACTTTCAAACGGGCTTTTGTATGTGGACACCGGGGATGAGGAGTTACTTACCTTTTCACAAAACTTCGGATGCCCCGACTGTGGTATATCGATAGGTGAGATAGAACCAAGGAGTTTTTCTTTTAACAATCCCTTCGGTGCATGTCCCGAATGCGCGGGTCTTGGATATAAGATGGAGTTTGATATAGATCTGATGATCCCTGACAGGCGCCTTAGCATAAATGACGGCGCGATCCAGGTTCTCGGATGGCAAAACAGCAAGGATAAGAAGAGCTTTTCTCATGCTCTTTTGGAGGCACTTGCAAAAGAATATAAATTCAGTCTGGACACTCCGTTTAAGGACCTTCCCCAGAAGGCTCAGGACATACTTATAAACGGAGGAGCCAAAGAAGTAAATGTTCATTATAAAGGGCAGAGAGGTACAGGCGATTATCCGATCGTATTTGAAGGCCTTATAGAAAACGTAAACAGACGCTACAGAGAAGCATATACCGAGAATTCCAAATCGGAATATGAAAGTTATATGCGTTTTTCTCCGTGTAATGTATGCCACGGTATGAGACTTAAGCCTGAGTCACTGGCTGTTACGATAGGAGATCTTAATATACATCAGATCACGTCACTTTCGGTCAGGGATCTTCAGAAATTTTTGAGTGAACTTAAACTTACTAAGCAGCAGGCGCTTATCGGAGACAGGATACTCAGGGAGATAGTAGGACGTGTAGGATTTTTGGTGAATGTGGGACTTGATTATCTGACTCTGGCCAGGGCGACTTCGTCTTTGTCCGGCGGAGAGTCACAGCGTATAAGGCTTGCGACCCAGATAGGATCCGGACTTGTCGGAGTATGCTATATACTCGATGAGCCCAGTATCGGTCTGCATCAGCGTGATAACGGTAAACTCCTAAATGCTCTTAAGGATCTCAGGGATCTTGGCAATACACTCATAGTCGTTGAACACGATGAGGAGACCATGAGGGAAGCAGACTTTGTGGTCGATATAGGTCCGGGGGCAGGAGAACACGGTGGCCATGTTATTGCTACGGGAACTGCCGAGGATATAATGAAGGTTCCCGAGTCGATCACCGGACAGTATCTAAGCGGTGTAAAAAAGATAGAGATCCCCGCCAAACGTCGTAAACCCATTGACTGGATCCAGGTTAAAGGTGCCAGAGAGAATAACTTAAAGAATATCGATGTGAAGATCCCGTTGGGTGTATTTACATGTGTTACAGGTGTGTCCGGGTCGGGAAAATCTTCTTTAATAAATGAGATAGTTAATAAAAGGCTTTCCAAGGAACTTAATCGTGCGAGGGTGGTTCCGGGTAAGCATGATGACATTATCGGAATAGAAAAACTGGATAAGGTCATTGATATAGACCAGTCTCCCATAGGGCGTACTCCCAGATCGAATCCTGCAACATATACGGGTGTTTTTGACCAGATCAGAGACCTTTTTGCATCGACACAGGATGCCAAGGCAAGAGGCTATACAAAGGGGAGATTCAGTTTTAATGTCAAAGGCGGAAGATGCGAAGCCTGCTCCGGAGACGGTATAATCAAGATAGAGATGCACTTTTTGCCCGATGTATATGTTCCGTGTGAGGTGTGCGGAGGACACAGATACAATCGTGAGACTCTCGAAGTCAAATACCATGATAAGAGCATATATGATGTGCTTAATATGACGGTTGAAGAAGCGCTGGTATTTTTTGAGCATATCCCGTCGATAAGAAATAAGATCCAGACGCTCTATGATGTAGGCCTTGGGTATATAAGACTGGGACAGCCTTCGACTGAATTATCCGGAGGAGAAGCACAGAGAGTTAAACTTGCAACGGAATTGTCCAGACGCGGGACCGGAAAAACGATATACATATTGGATGAGCCCACTACCGGTCTTCATTTTGCGGATGTACACAAACTTATCGATATTCTTCAGAGACTTGCGGAAGGCGGAAATACCGTACTTGTCATAGAGCATAACCTTGATGTCATCAAATGCGCCGACTACATAATAGATATGGGTCCGGAAGGCGGAGACGGCGGCGGTACCGTGGTAGCGTGCGGAACCCCCGAGAAGGTAGCGAAGGTAGAAAAATCATACACCGGACAGTACCTGGCAAAAATACTTGGGTGAAATTGATGTAAGAGCGGAATTTAGTATTACATTCAGGAATCCGTTATTTCTGTTTGAAAAAAGGGTTAAGAAACTGAGAGAGATGTCCGATATATTTTTTAGCATGGATGCGTTGACCACCGAAAGGATTCGGAGGGTCAATGCGTTTTTGCGTTTTACGGACTCTAAAATTTGTATAAAGCCCTTTCATAAAAAGTCAGGTTAGGTTAAAATAAATTAGTTAAAGTATTAGAAAGGGAACCGTAAGATGCAATACACAGATATAGGAATCGATTTGGGAACAGCCAGCATACTTGTTTATGTGAAGGGACGCGGAGTAGTTTTAAAGGAGCCCTCGGTTGTTGCTTTTGACAAAAATACAAACAAGATCCAGGCGATAGGTGAGGATGCAAGACTTATGCTTGGACGTACTCCCGGCAATATCGTAGCGGTAAGACCGCTCAGACAGGGAGTTATTTCCGATTATACCATTACCGAGAAGATGATGAAGTATTTCATCCAGAAGGCTCTTGGTAAGAGGAATTTCAGGAAACCCAGAATAGCTGTTTGTGTACCCAGTGGAGTTACCGAGGTTGAACAGAAAGCCGTTTTGGATGCTACCATGCAGTGTGGTGCAAGAGATGTGGGACTCATTGAAGAGCCCATAGCGGCAGCTATCGGAGCAGGTGTTGATATATATAAGCCCTGCGGCAATATGATAGTCGATATAGGCGGCGGTACGACCGACGTAGCGGTTATTTCACTCGGAGGTACGGTTGTCAGCGATTCGATCAAAGTTGCCGGTGATGATTTTGATAATGCACTTCAGCGTTATATGCGTAAGAAACACAATCTCCTTATAGGTGAATCTACGGCTGAAGATATCAAGATCAATATAGGAACAGCATTTAAGAGACCTGAAGTTGATTACATGGACGTTAAGGGAAGAAACCTTTTGACAGGTCTTCCCAAGAGTATAAAGGTGAGTTCGGAAGAGACCGAAGAGGCGCTTGAGGAACCCATTTCACAGATCGTAGAGGCCATAAAGGGCGTGTTGGAGATAACTCCTCCCGAACTGGCCGCCGATATAGTTGACAGGGGTATAGTCCTTACGGGCGGCGGATCGCTGCTTAGAGGCCTTGAGGATCTGATCTCAGCACAGACAGGAATAAATACAATGACCGCCGAGGATCCGATGACGGCAGTAGCTATCGGAACCGGTAAATATGTAGAACAGATGGCGGGACGAAGTTTCGAATAGTCATTTAAAGAGGTGCACATATGATCAAAGGCCTATACACTTCATATACCGGAATGATAAATGAGCAAAACAGATTGGATACAGTTGCCAACAGTATTGCGAACTTTGACACCAACGGTTTTAAGAAGGAGGGTGCTACAAGTCAGGCCTTTGATGATGTGCTTGCTTTTAAGATCAAAGATGTTACGGAAGCGGGCAATCTTCCCCGCAGAATGGGCATTCTAAATCCCGGAGTCAAGATAGGTGAGAACTATGTTGACTGGTCAGAGGGATCCTTCAAAGAAACCGGAAATACTTTTGATGTTGCGATCGCAGGCAAGGGTTTCTTCAATATTGAGTTTACTTCCAAATCAGGACAAAGATCGGTTAAATATACAAGAGACGGTAACTTTACCTTAAATGCGAACGGCGATCTTGTGACACCGGAAGGTGATTATGTACTCAGCTCAGCCGGTACGCATATAAGACTTAATCCGTTAAAGGATGCAACTATTAACCGTGCGGGACAGATATATCAGGATGGTGCCATGGTAGCCACCATCGGGGTTACCGATTTCCAGAATTATGATTATCTTGAGAAATACGGTGAGAACTATTATGAGACCGTGGACGGAGCAACAACAGTTCCTTCCCAGTATCAGGTATATTCGGGATATCTTGAACAAAGCAATGTTTCAATAGTTGATGAGATGGTCAATATGATCTCAATCCAAAGATCATATGAAGCCAATCAGAAACTGATACAGACATTTGATTCAAGCCTTGAAATAGCGGCAAACAGACTCGGAAAATTATAATTAGACGATAAGGAAACGAAAGGAGACTGATATGGTACGATCATTATGGACCGGTGCAACCGGTATGAATGCACAGCAGACCAATGTTGATACCATTGCCAATAACCTTGCCAATGTAAATACAAACGGATACAAGTCTCAGGTTGCAGAGTTTAAGACCTTGCTTTATCAGACTCTTCAGACTAAGACAACTACCGCAAACGGAGATACCAAGCCGAGTTCCTCACAGGTCGGACTCGGAACCAGGGTTTCTTCGATCAATTCGACTTTTACACAGGGGGCTCTCCTTGCTTCCGAATCCGATACCGCTTTTGCCATCGAAGGTGACGGATTCTTCGCCGTAAGATGTGGTGACGGAACGGTAAGATATACGAGAAACGGTGAGTTTAACTGGTCTCTCGGCTCCGGAAATACACTTGTTTTGTGTAATGCCGAAGGATATCCCGTGATCGATACAACAGGTAAGGTCATAAGTGTTCCCAATACTTATGTTGCAAATAATATCACCGTAAGTACAAGCGGTCAGCTTCTGTATCCGGATGCAAACAATAACGCACAGCCTATAGGCATTACCATAGGAACATTCCAGTTCCAGAATCCCGCAGGTATGGAGAGATACGGAGATACGTTATGGACACCTACCGCAGTAAGCGGACAGGCTATAAATGAAGCTACAAGCAATGCGGTTACCAAAAGCCGTGTGATCCAGGGATATCTTGAGGGATCCAACGTTTCGGTAGCGGATGAGATGGTTAACCTGATCGTAGCTCAGAGAGCTTATGAGATGAATTCCAAGGTCATCACTACGACCGATACGATGATGGAGCAGGCCAATAACCTGAAACGTTGATGATATAGGAGATACATATGGCTGATTTTGATATTTCTTCTTTAACAGATTATGGGACATCCCTTTTAAATACTACGCAGAGTAATGCGATATCCGATGCGATGACATCCAAGGTCAGAAATGTGAACTCCGATTCGACGGATGCGGAATTGCTCGAAGCCTGTAAACAGTTTGAGGCTTATCTTTGGGAACAGGTATATAAAAATGCGGATAAGACAGCCAATCTGTTTGGAACGCAGTCAGAGGGCAGTTACGCGGGAAATATGGTGAATATGTTCTCGGATAATCTTGTTCAGGAAGTGTCCAAAATGAGTGTTGGCGAAGGCGATAATTCCCTTGCCATGAGATTATATGAACAGTTAAAAAGAAACTACGGTATAGGGGTTACCACTGCGGAAGAAATAGATGCACAACAGGCTGCAGAAGCAGCTGCGGCATCGGGAGCAGTACAAACAGATACAGACGAATAAAAATGCTTTAAATACTTCGTTACAGACCGCCAACTGTAATGAGACCGTATGATAGGTCTATGCAGTTGGCGGTTTTATGTGATTTGGGAGGTCTATGAAAGAATACAATGGATATGTAAGCAATATCATATACAGAAATGATACCAACGGCTTTACCATATTTGAGATCGTATGTGACGATATGGAACTTACCTGCAAGGGTAATATTTCATCGATAGATGTAGGTGCAAATATAGAACTTACCGGTGAAAAGACCATAGATCCCAGATACGGTGAAGAGATCCGCGTTTATGAATATAACCTATCTGCACCCGAAGATTCGGACGGACTTAAATACTATCTGGGTTCGGGTGCCATACGCGGTATCGGTGAGACGATGGCAACCAGGATCGTAGACAGATTCGGCTCTCATACCCTGAAAATACTTGAAAACGAGCCGGAAAGACTCTCAGAGATAAAGGGAATAAGTGAAAAGAAAGCCAGGGATATAGCTATCCAGTTTCGTGAAAAAACAGAGACAAGAGAGGCCATGATCTTTTTACAAAAATACGGTATCACAAACAACATGGCCATAAAGATATATGAAGAGTACGGCAAAGAGATATATACGCTGATCGCGGAAAATCCATACAAACTGGTCGAGGATATAAGAGGCATCGGATTTAAGACAGCTGATGATATCGCTACTAAGTCAGGGGTCAAAGTGGATTCCCAGTACAGGATCAGGGCCGGCCTCATGTATGTGCTCTCCAGCGCGATATCCGAAGGACACATGTATCTGCCGATGGAGTTGTTAAAAGACAGGAGTGCAAAGTTACTCAGCGTCACCTCTGATCTGACCGAAACAGAGATAAGCAATCTGTCGATGGAGAGGAAGGTAGTAGTAAACAACGATAAGGTATACATAGCAGATTATTACTATGCGGAATTAAAATGCGCTTCGATGTTAAGAGACCTTAATATGAACCCCGGAGATATAGGGGATCCTGATGAGGACATGATCACCGAGTACAGGATAGATAATCTTGAAAAAGAACTGAACATGAAGTTTGATGCGCTTCAAAGAGAGGCAATAAAATCGGCGATCAGCAACGGTATATTAATAATATCCGGTGGCCCCGGTACAGGTAAGACAACAATAATCAATGCGCTTATACGTTATTTTATGGAAGAGGGGCTGGATATCATGCTCGCAGCGCCTACAGGACGCGCTGCCAAGCGAATGAGTGAGGCAACGGGATACGAAGCAAAAACTATCCACAGGCTGCTCGAACTGTCAGGTGCGCCTGATGAAGATCATTCACGTGCGAGATTTGAAAGAAATGAATTTAATCCTTTAGAGACGGATGCTGTCATACTTGACGAGATGTCCATGGTAGATATTTTTCTTTTTCAGTCTCTGTTAAAGGCTATCGTCCCGGGAACGCGGCTCATCATGGTAGGTGATGTGGATCAGCTTCCAAGTGTCGGCCCCGGACAGGTACTAAAGGATCTGATGGCTTCGGGGGCTTTCAAGGTAGTTACTCTGGAGACGATATTCAGACAGGAAAAGGGCTCGGACATTGTCATAAATGCACATGATATAAGATCGGGGAAATATCCCAAAATGGATAATGACAGCAAGGATTTTTTCTTTCTGGAGCGTAATGACCAGAATGTAATATATAAGCATATGGTTCAGCTCATTACCGAAAAACTTCCGGGGTATGTAGGAGCACGGCCGATTGACATACAGGTTCTTACCCCGGTACGAAAGGGGCCTTTAGGGGTTGAAACCCTGAATCATATACTGCAGCGCTTCATTAATCCCGAATCTTCGGATAAGAAAGAAATAGAGCATGGCGATTATATCTTTCGGGAGGGCGACAAAGTCATGCAGATCAAGAATAATTACCAGCTCGAGTGGTCGGTGACCGGTAAGAACAATATTGTTGTTCAATCGGGAACCGGAGTGTTTAACGGCGATCTTGGCGTGATAAAAGAGATAGACGATGAACAAAGATTTATGCTCGTTGAATACGAGGAAGGGCATGAGGTTCGTTATGATTATCAGCTTTTGGACGAAATTGAACTGGCCTATGCCGTGACCATACATAAATCCCAGGGAAGCGAGTATCCGGCTGTGGTTATACCTCTTTTGTCAGGTCCGCCACAGCTTATGAACCGTAATCTTTTGTATACTGCGATAACAAGGGCCAAAACAGGCGTAGTCATTTTGGGCAGAAAAGAAATGGTAGAGAGCATGGTGGATAATGATCATGTAAATATGCGCTATACCGGACTGGAGGAACGCATAAGGGAGGTGTGCCTTTGACTAAAACCGGATATGTAAATGAAGCGCTGTTAAGTCTGATATTTCCAAGAAGATGTCCGGTGTGCGATAAGCCTGTAAAACCATATGGGGAACTGATATGTGATGAATGCAGACAAACTGTGAGATATGTAAGTGATCCTGTCTGCTGCAAATGCGGAAAACAATTATATGATGATGCAGCCGAATACTGTGACGACTGCAAAAGGATCACACATTTTTATATACGGGGAATGGCTCTGTTTGATTATAAATCGGTATCCGATTCGGTATATAGATTTAAATATAAGGGCAGAAGAGAATATGCTAAATGGTACGGAAAGGAAATGTGTGACCGGCTCGGGAACAAAATGATCGCACTAAAACCTGATGCACTCATCCCTGTCCCGATACATTCTTCAAAACTTAAGGTACGCGGGTACAATCAGGCATCGTTGATAGCACATGAACTGTCGGACCGGCTGGGGATACCTGTTTATGATGATGTCGTGTACCGCATAAAAAAGACAACGCCCCTTAAGGACCATACGCCGTCCGAACGTAATTATATTTTGCGTGGGGCTTTCAAATTAGGGCGTAATGATGTAAAATTAAAATCGATTATGATCATTGATGATATATATACTACCGGGGCTACGGTAGACAGTGTTGCAAAACTATTGACAGCCGGTGGAGCCGACAGAATATACTATGCGGCTTTATCCATCGGAAAAGGAATTTAGTTTTCTAAGAATAAGGAGGACTTTATGGACGTAAGAAATTGCAGAGGATGCGGAAAATTATTCAATTATATATCCGGTCCTTTGATGTGTCCCGCATGTCGCGAGAATCTTGAAAAGAAGTTTCAGGAAGTAAAGTTATACATTCAGGATAACAAAGGCGTTACCGTAAAAGATGTGGCTGAAGCCTGTGAGGTCGATCCCGGTCAGATCAGACAGTGGATACGCGAAGAAAGACTTGAGTTTGCATCCGGCGCATCAGAGATTACGTGTGAGAAGTGCGGCAAACCCATATCAAGCGGAAGATTCTGCGATGCCTGCAAGAACTCTATGGTAAACAGTTTAAATAATGTTTATAAGCCTGAGGCACCTGCACCGCAGCGTAAGGACGATTCTGCAGGTGGTCCTAAGATGCGTTTCTTAGGCTGATCGCAGTACGGAAGTAACGATGATAGACCAGGATAAGATAATCCTCATGACGAGGCTTGCTTCGTATGAAAAAAACGAGGGCAAGAAAAATGAAGCTATCGGTCGGTATTTCAGAGGAGATTACATAGGCTGGCAGGTTTTAAAAAGTATAGTATCCGGAACGTTGGTCTTCCTGATACTGTTTGCCGGATATGTTATCTATGACTTTGAGAATTTCATGATCGATGTGTATAAGATAGATCTCTTGGAATACGCAAAAAGTATTCTTATTAAGTATGCCATAGTTGTCGGTGCTTATGCAGCGATCACCTATGGTATCTATGCGTATCGTTACGCCGGTGCCAAAAAGAAACTGCGAACGTATGCACATAATCTGAATAAGCTTTCCAAGAATTATACAAATAAAGAGTAACGGAGGCCTGAAATGACTTCTTTGGTTATGGCCAAGCAGATGATCAAACGGTTTTACAGCAAGTATGAAGCTTATGTATTGCCTGTAATAAAGTTCCTGATCAGTATGATCTGCCTGCTGATAATTAACGGCAGACTTGGATACATGTCACAACTTAATAACTTTGTCATAGTGCTCATGGTTTCACTGATGTGTTCCTTTATGCCATTAAACTTCACTGTTTTTATAGCAGCGATGTTTGTGCTGGGGCATATGTACAAATTATCCCTGGAATGTTTCCTGGTTGTAGGAGCACTTTTTCTTATCCTGTTTTTACTGTATTTCAGATTTTCGCCGAACGATACCATAGCGGTACTTTTAACACCGATCTGTTTTATACTTAAGATCCCTTATGTGATGCCTATTGCGGCAGGACTTCTTGGTGGACCGTCTTCCGCAGTATCGGTTGGATGCGGGGTCATTGTTTATTATGTACTCGAAGCACTTATCGTAGGCGCAGGTTCCATCAATTCACTTGCCGACGAAGAAATGACTACGAGACTGAAATTCGTTATCGATACCGTGCTTAACAATAAGCCGATGTTAGCGATGGTATGTGCTTTTGCGATAACGATCATCATCGTATATATAGTAAAAAGACTGCGGGTTTACTACGCATGGAGTATAGCGATAGGTGTCGGGGTTGTTGCGGATATAGTTTTGATACTTATCTTTGACCTGATCTTTGATACACATATTTCAGGCGGAGGACTTATACTGGGTTCCCTTGTAGCTTTGATCGTAGGTGCGGTCCTTCAGTTTTTGTTTTTCCATGTCGATTATTCCCGGACCGAGAAACTGCAGTTTGAGGATGATGAGTACTATTATTACGTTAAGGCAGTTCCGAAGGTTACGGTATCAAATACACAAAAGAGAGTGAAAAAAATAAACTCGAGCAAAAAAAAGGAGCAGTAAAACTTTAGTAGTTTATCATGTCGGGCTCGCATAATTTTTTACAGTATTTTACAAATCTTCATATGATCACCCCCAGGGTGACAGACATTATAGAGATACTGATAATAGCTTATATGCTGTATCATATCTTAAGATGGCTCAGGAAAACGAGAGCATGGTCATTGCTTAAAGGCGTATTTGTGATCGGGTTCTTTATTACTCTTGCGGCCATTTTTCAAATGAATACCATTCTCTGGATCATTCAAAATGTTCTCAGCATAGCTGCTATTTCCATTGTTGTAATCCTTCAGCCCGAGCTTAGAAAGGCGCTTGAGGATATAGGCGAAAAGAATTTCATAAACAACTTCTTAAGTGACAGTACTAAAGTTACTGCAGAAGGTTTGTTTTCGGATAAGACTGTCAGTGAGATAGTCAGAGCCTGCTTTGAGATGGGTAAGGTCAAAACCGGCGCACTTATTGTTATACAGCAGAATCAGCCACTTGATGAATACGAACGTACAGGCATAGAAGTTGATGCGGCGGTGACCAGTCAGCTGCTCATCAATATCTTTGAAAAAAATACACCTCTTCATGACGGTGCGGTTATAATATGCGGAGACAGGGTTAAATCCGCCACCTGTTATCTGCCGCTATCGGATAACTTAAGCCTGCCCAAGCATTTGGGGACCAGGCATCGTGCAGGTGTGGGAATATCCGAAACAACAGATTCCATGACTGTTATCGTCTCCGAAGAAACCGGTCGTGTCTCGGTCGCTTACAAAGGACAACTTGAAACGATGAAGGATGCAGAGAGACTTACAGAAAGACTTGAGTCGATCCAGAATAAGCAGACCGAAGACAACAGAAAACGGAAACGCAGAAAAGAGAAAGAGAGGGTCAAGAATGAAGCATAAGCTTTTTGAAGACTGGGGCCTCAAACTCGGATCTGTTGTTTTTGCCATCCTGATATGGTTTTTGATCACAAATTTAAATGATCCGGTGGTCCAGTACAGGATTAACAATGTTAAGGTAAAACTTGTCAATACTAATGTTGTCACCGATAAGGGGCAGACGTATGAGGTACTTGATAATACAAATGTGATAGATACCGTGACCATCACAGGTCCCAGGACAGTCATAGATGCGTTGGATGAGGGAAATGTGGTTGCGACAGCGGACTTTAATGATCTGACGTTGCAGAATACGGTTCAGATCAAACTGTCCACAAACAAATACAACAGCCAGATTGAGAGCATCAAGGGAACGATAGAAAACGTACAACTTAACATAGAAAATCTGCAGACCAAGATACTTGCACTTAAGACTGTGACATCAGGAACGGTTACGGAAGGATATACGATCGGAGAGATAACCGCAGATGAGAATCAGGTTAGGATATCCGGACCTGAATCGATCATAAATCAGGTTGTCAGAGCAGAAGTAAATGTTCCGGTAACCGGGTTTAGTCAGGATATAATCACGGATGCTGATATAGTTCTTATGAACGCAGACGGTGAAGTGATAAGTTCAAGTTCGATAACGTCCAATATCAGCAAGGTCAGAGTCAAGGTTGAACTGTTACAGACCAAGAGCGTGGGAATGACGTTTACAACTACAGGTACTCCCGCAGATGGCTATGAGGCTACAGGTGTTATAACATGCGAGCCGGAGACGGTACTTGTGGCCGGCAGAAGTGCTATACTTCAGAATCTTGAGACTATAACCGTGGAAGAGCCGATAAATATTACCGGGCAGGCCGGAGATATGATGACTCTTGTTGATATATCGGAATCTATGCCTACAGGAGTGGAACTGGCTGACGAGTCCTTTGAAGGACAGGTATCTGTTACGGTCAAAATTGATAAGACAACTACACGACTGATCCAGCTTGATCCGGCAGAAATCCAATTATTGAATGTTCCGGAAGGTTACACGGTTGAAATAACGGATCCGACAGGAAAGTATAATGTTACCATAGAAGGCCTTTCGGATCGCATAGAAGCAATAGATGTATCCAAGATCATAGCGAGTGCTGATCTGGAAGATATATTGGATCAGGAAGATACCGTCGGGGATCATTATCATGTTACTCTGACTTTTGAATATGAGGATGCTCAACTAAAAGTCAACACCCCCGTACAGATATGGATGAAACTTAACTCTACTTGATAGAAAACTTAAGAGATGATATATTAAATATGATATATGCGCAGTCATATATTAGCGGAGGAAATACTAAAAGTAATGGTTAGTCAGAAAGTAACAATCAAGAATCCCACGGGTCTTCACCTAAGACCGGCCGGAGTCCTATGTAAGGAGGCTATGCAGTTTAAATCACTCATAACTTTTACCTTCAGAGAGAATACGGCCAATGCAAAAAGTGTCTTAAGCGTTTTGGGAGCCTGCGTTAAGTGCGGTGATGAGATTGAGATTCACTGTGACGGGGCGGATGAAGAAGAAGCACTGGAATCATTGGTGTCGGCTATTGAAAAAGGCCTGGGAGAATAATCAAATCCGCGAGCTCGCTGAAGAACAGCGGGCTCGTTTTTAGTAAAGGAGACATTATGCTTAATTACAAAAGATATCAGAAAAATCCTGTGGTAGATTATCCGGAGCGTGAGTGGCCTAATAAAGAGATCACTAAAGCTCCTATTTGGTGCAGCGTAGACTTAAGAGATGGTAATCAGGCGCTTATCGATCCTATGGTTGTCGATGAGAAAATAGAATTTTTTGAATATCTTGCCAAACTCGGATTTAGGGAGATCGAAGTCGGATTTCCTGCAGCAAGCCAGATAGAATTTGATTTTCTGCGTCAGCTTATAGACCGGAAACTAATTGCAGACGACATGAAAGTTCAGGTTCTTACACAGTGCAGAGAGGAACTTTTAGACAGGACATTCGAATCCATAGAAGGCTGTTCGAAGGCTATAGTTCACATCTACAATTCAACATCAACATTACAAAGAGATGTTGTATTCAATATGGACAAAGAGCAGATCAAAAACATAGCGATCGAAGGCGTGAGAATGGTTAAAAAGCATGCCGAGAAATTCCCCGGAAAGATCATACTTGAGTACTCACCTGAAAGCTTTACCGGAACAGAACTCGACTATGCTCTTGAAGTATGTGACGCAGTGGTAGCTGAGTGGGGTGCGACTCCCGAAGATCCTATCATAATCAACCTCCCGTCAACAGTTGAGATGACAACTCCCAATGTTTTTGCCGACAGGATAGAATGGATGAGTAAGCATTTAAAGAACAGAGAGTCGATCATTTTAAGCGTTCATCCTCATAATGACAGAGGGACCGGAGTAGCCAGTGCCGAACTTGCAATCCTGGCAGGAGCCGATCGTGTTGAAGGAACCCTTTTTGGAAACGGTGAAAGAACAGGAAATGTAGATATACTTAATATCGCATACAATATGTTCAGCCAGGGTGTTGATCCCGAACTTGCAATAGAGAACATAAACGAGTCGATAGAAATATACGAAAGATGCTGTAAACTCCCCGTGCATCCCAGACATCCTTATGCCGGCAAACTGGTATTTACCGCATTCTCAGGTTCGCATCAGGATGCCATTAACAAGGGAGTCAAGGCAATGCGTGAACGTGGTGGAGATATATGGCAGGTTCCTTATCTTACCATCGATCCCGCTGACATCGGAAGAGAGTATGAGCCAATCGTGCGTATCAATTCCCAGTCCGGAAAAGGCGGAGTTGCATTTATCATGGATACGTATTTCGGATTCAAACTGCCTAAGAGTATGCACAGAGAATTTGCAAATGTCATACAGAGCATGTCCGAGAAGCAGGGTGAGGTATCTCCGGATCAGATCATGCAGGCATTCAGGGATGAATATCTTGATAAGAAAGAGCCTGTTCACTTCCGCAAGTTAAAGGTTGATGACTTAAGCGATGATATTGATTCCGAGTTTGATACAAGAGTGCATGTAAGATATACAGACGACGGTGCCGAAAAAGAGTTTGAAGCAGTAGGTAACGGACCTCTTGATGCAACCGTAAGAGGACTCAGAGAAGAACTTGGCTGCAATATCAAGATACTTGATTATGATGAGCATGCGATCTCTGCTGGTGCCGGTTCGCAGGCCGCTGCTTATATCCACCTGCTTGATGCAAATACCGGCGCAGCAACATACGGAGTCGGAGTAAGTTCCAATATTACCAGAGCATCTTTAAGAGCGATATTCTCGGCACTTAACAGACTTGGTATAAGATAACGGGGAGATGTGAACCTTATGAAAAAAATAATTGTTACAGGTGCAAACGGTCAGCTGGGACGTGCGGTAAATATCGAATATGCGGGAAGAGCCGATATCGAACTGGTAAACACCGATGTTGCGGAACTTGATATAACAGATGTAGATGCGGTTCTTAAGTTTGTAAGAGATGTAAAACCGTATGCGATAATAAACTGTGCGGCTCATACGAATGTGGATGCGTGTGAGACTCAGGTTGATCTGGCTTACAGGATCAATGCCATAGGCCCGAGAAATCTTGCTATAGCAGCATCCGATTCCGGAGCCAAACTTATGCATATTTCTACGGATTATGTTTTTGATGGAAACGGAACCAGACCTTATATAGAATTTGATGCACCGGGCCCAAAATCGGTTTACGGTGCAACCAAACTTGCGGGTGAGGAACAGGTTAAACTTTTTGCAGACAGATTCTATATAATAAGGACGGCATGGCTATACGGAGACGGTAAGAACTTTGCAAGAACCATGTTAAGGCTTGCGGAGGATCATGAAGAGATCACCGTAGTAAACGATCAGGTGGGTTCACCGACTTCAGCCAAAGAACTGGCTAAAGCGGTAGTAAGCCAACTTGATACCGACAATTACGGAATGTTCCACGGAACGTGTGAAGGAGACTGTTCGTGGGCAGATTTTGCGACTGAAGTGCTTCGTCTTGCTGGATCCAAAACACGTATCGTACCGATATCGAGTGAAGAGTACGGAGCACCTGCCAACAGACCTCATTATTCCATACTTGAAAACTATATGCTTAAGCTGACCGGCGGTTACATGTTTGCCGATTGGCATGATGCTATCGAAGAATATATGAAGGCCGAGATGGCTGATAGATAAGATGTCAGTAATAAACGATTTATTACAAAATGAAATAATCATAACCGGAGCGACCTGTTGGCTTACGGCACAGGTGATCAAGACGATCATATACCTGATAGTCAACAAACAGTTCAGGTTGGAGAGGATGATAGGTGACGGCGGAATGCCCAGTTGTCACTCAGCAACCGTATCCGGGCTCGCTACATCTATCGCTCTTACCGAGGGGGTTAGCAGCAAACTGTTTGCCTTGTCACTGTTCTTCGCTATAATAGTAATGCATGATGCGATGGGAGTCAGACAGGAAACCGGAAAGCAGGCTCGGGTCATAAATGATATAGTGGAAGAGATCAGGGAAAGCGGGATGACGATAATGTCGATGTCCCCCGAAGACCGGTTAAAAGAGTTTGTCGGACATACGGGCTTTCAGGTTTGCGTAGGATCAGTCATAGGAATTTTGACTGCGGTTATTGAATATATGGTCTTTTTTTCATAGATCAGATAATAAAGGAGATTTTACTTTATGAGAAATGTAGCATTGATCACGGGTGTAACGGGACAGGACGGTTCATACCTTACAGAACTGTTACTTGAAAAAGGATATGAAGTGCATGGTCTTGTCAGAAGGCATTCGATAAGCAATACTGCAAGGATCGATCATATAATCAGATCCGAATATAACAATGTCAAATTCTTTATGCACTACTGTGACACTACCGATTCGAGTAACCTGATGAGACTTGTTGCAGAGATCAAGCCTACCGAGGTTTATAATCTTGCGGCTCAGTCCCATGTAGGGATTTCATTTGAAGTACCGGAGTATACCGCTGAAGCAACAGGGGTAAGCACTCTTAAGCTTCTTGAAGCATTGAGGGTAAACGGAGGTAACTGCAGATACTATCAGGCTTCCACATCCGAACTTTTCGGCGGACTTCCCGAGACTGCACCTCAGAGTGAAAAGACACCCTTTCATCCCATGAGTCCTTACGGGGTTGCCAAACTTTATTCATACTGGATAACAGTTAATTACAGAGAGTCTTATAACATGTTCGCATGTAACGGTATCCTGTTTAATCATGAATCACCAAGAAGAGGCGAGAACTTTGTTACACGTAAGATCACGCTTGCCATTGCAAATATCATAGCCGGAAATCAGGAGATTCTTTCCCTTGGAAATATGAACGCAAAACGCGACTGGGGATTCGCGGGTGATTATGTGGAAGGAATGTGGCGCATCTTACAAAATGACGTGCCCAAGGATTACGTACTTGCCACCAATGAGACACATACCGTACGCCAGTTTGTCGAAGCGGCTTTCGGAGAACTCGGAATAAAGATACGCTGGGAAGGCGAGGGCGTCAGTGAAAAAGGATACGATTCGGAAACAGGCAGACTGCTTGTCGATGTCAATCCGGAGTTTTACCGTCCTGCAGAAGTTGAATTTTTGTGGGGTGATTCATCACTTGCCGAGAAGGAACTTGGCTGGAAACGTAAGACTGATTTTGCAGGCCTTGTAAAAATGATGATGGACGCAGATATGAAAAATATCGCAGGTATGACATGCGAGGAATATAAGAAGAGCAAACAGTCATAAAGTTCAGATACTTAATCTATGATCTCAGTTATTGTTATATGGATATATATGATCCTGACCACATTTGCCATGGGAGTAACAGCTTCCCGTATGGCGGACAAAGCGGTCGGGTACAACCCCAAAGACCTGCCCGGTGTAATACTTGCAGGTCTTGTTTGTGTTACGGTATATGCCGAGATATTCAGTTTATTTTCCGGTGTGGGTATTGTGGCCAATGTGCTGCTTATTCTGTTTAGCGTTGCCGTCTTAGTATATCTTGTCCTTTCAAAAAGATCCGATAAATATTCACGCTATATATTGGATTTATTTTTTTCATGTTCCGGCAAAGAAATAGTCCTGACCGTAATTATCTTTGCGATAATGGCATACGGTACTTCGCACGGTCTTATGCACTACGACACCGGACTTTATCATGCACAGGCCATAAGGTGGATAGAAGAATACGGATGTGTGAGCGGTCTTGCAAATCTTCATACCAGGCTTGGATATAATTCATCGGCTTTTGTACTCAATGCATTATACAGTATGGCATTTACCGGAAATTCATATCATGTCACGGGAGGTTTTTGTGCACTGCTCCTTGCTGTGGAATGTGTGGTCACACCGGTAAAAGAGCATAAGAAAGTGATATCGACAGCATCGTTTGCGAGGGCGATGGGATTGTATTACCTGCTCATGATCTTTGATGAGATGGTATCGCCTGCCTCTGATTATTATATGGTCACGCTTGCATTCATACTGGTGATAAGATGGCTGGATATAACGGACGTATCGTATGCTACGATAAAAACAGACAGCAAACCAGAGAATAACGAAACAGAGAATAAAGAAGCAGAAGTTACTGCCGGATTGTGCATGCTGGCTTTGCTTGCGTGTTTTATCGTTACGGTGAAACTATCCGGGGCAATGCTCGTTCTTCTTGCGATACTTCCCGGGTACAGACTGATAAAAGATCATAAGATAAGCGGATTTATTTCATGTATAGTATCCGGGGCTGTAATAATTTTTCCTTTTCTTATAAGGAATGTGATATTGTCCGGATGGATATTATATCCCTCCACGGCGTTGGGTGTTTTCGATGTGCCATGGAGAATTCCCAAAGATACAGCTGCATATGATTATAAGGAGATCCAGGTATACGGCAGGGGATATACGGATGTATCCAGATACAGTGAACCGGTATGGATATGGTTTAAGGACTGGTTTCTCGGTCAATCATTAACCGATCGTGTCCTAATAGCCGCTGCGGTAGTCGGAGTCATATATTTTGTGATAAAATGTATGACGAAGGCCAAAAAGAAAAATATACTCATAACTGCAGTCTGTTGTATATGCTTTTTGTTCTGGATGTTAACATCACCTCTTATGCGATACGGATGTCTGTATGTATATCTGTGTGATGCTTTGATATGGGGTGCTTTGGCAGTCGATATTTCCCGGAACAGATCGTATGTCCGTGGGATCATTTATGTTTTTCTGATCGCACTTATGGCATATAAATCCCTGATGTTTGCAGGTGAAGCCGTGCGGGCATACAGAAGAGATACCTGGGTCATACAACAGGGTTATGAAGAATATGAAACATATCCATATGAGATATATAAGGCAGATTCCGATGAGGGAATCATGTTTTATGCTCCGGTATCTGGAGACCGTACAGGATATGAGCCGTTTCCGTCGTCACCATGGCAGATGGATGATTCGGTGGTCCTAAAAGGGGATTCTTTGAAAGACGGATTTTTGCCGGTAGATTAAATATCAGGATTATAGTTTCCGGATAACGAAACCATATATGGGAGGACATCATGATAGAGCATAATGACAAAATTTATGTTGCGGGACACAGGGGACTTGTAGGATCCGCGATAGTAAGAAATCTTGAGTCAAAAGGTTACACGAATATCATCGGGAGAACACACAGTGAACTTGATCTTACCGATCAGGCAGCGGTACGTGCTTTCTTTGATGAGGAAAAACCGGATGTTGTGGTCCTTGCAGCAGCCAAGGTGGGCGGGATCAATGCAAACAATACACAGCCTGCCATGTTTGCATATGAGAATATGCAGATACAGTGCAATATCATAAACGAGAGTCATAAACACGGGGTTAAGAAGCTACTGTTTCTTGGAAGCACATGCATATATCCCAGAATGGCACCTCAGCCCATACCCGAAGATGCGCTTCTTACAGGACCCTTGGAAGAGACCAATGAGGCTTATGCGATAGCCAAGATATCCGGTCTTGAAATGTGCAAATTTTATAAGCGTCAGTACGGTGATGATTATATTAGCTGTATGCCGACCAATCTCTACGGTCCTCATGATAATTATGACCTTAAGGGGTCTCATGTTATGCCTGCTATGATCAGGAAATTCCATGAAGCCAAGATAAGCAATGCTCCTTTTGTGGAATTGTGGGGAACCGGAACTCCCTTAAGAGAATTTCTTTATGTAGATGATATGGCTGATGCCTGTGTATTTTTGCTTGAAAATTACAGCGGTGAGCAGCATGTAAATATAGGAACAGGCAAAGAGGTTACGATCAAAGAACTTGCGGAAACTGTAAAACGTACTGTCGGATATGAAGGAGAGATTCACTGGAATACCGATATGCCGGACGGTACCCCCAGAAAGCTTACCGATGTGACCAAACTTCACGATCTTGGATGGACTCACAAGGTGGATCTTGAAGAGGGTGTTGCACTTGCATATGATTGGTTTAAGGAGAATGTCGATCAGGCTAGGATGTGAGTTATGCGGATTTTGAGTATTGTGGTTCCATGCTATAACGAAGAGGAAAATGTTCGTGACTTCTATAATGAAGTCATGAAAAACGAGCCTTTTTTTAAGGAAAAGGAACTTGAACCCGAGTTTATTTATGTGGATGACGGGTCCAAGGATAACACTGCTTCTGAAGTAAAGAAACTGATACAGGATGATCCCAGGATACATCTTGTGTCTTTTTCAAGAAACTTTGGAAAGGAAGCGGGATTGTATGCAGGGCTTGAAAAAGCATCCGGTGATTATGTGGTCACCATGGATGTGGATATGCAGGATCCTCCGGCACTTTTACCCGAGATGTATAAGTATATCGAGGAAGGATATGATTCCGTTGCTACGAGGCGAGTATCCAGAAAAGGTGAACCGCCGATCAGATCTTTTTTTGCAAGAAAATTCTATAAACTCATAAACCGAATGTCTAAGACCGAGATCGTTGACGGTGCAAGAGATTACCGTTTTATGACCAGACAGTTCGTGGATGCGGTTCTGTCAATGAAAGAATATAACCGTTTTACCAAGGGAATATTCAGCTGGGTCGGATATGAGACCAAATGGATAGAATTTGAGAATGTGGAACGTATAAAGGGAGAGACCAAGTGGTCCTTCTGGAAACTGTTTCTTTATGCAATAGACGGTATAGTTGCATTTACGACTGCACCGCTTGCTTTTGCTTCGTTTATGGGAGTGCTGTTTTGCATTCTTGCTTTTGTGCTCATAATCGTCACGATAGTACGTAAAGCATTATTCGGAGATCCGACATCGGGATGGCCGTCACTCGTTTGTATCATTTCGCTCATCAGCGGTGTACAGCTGTTTTGCCTGGGAATAATAGGCCAGTATATATCCAAGACTTATATGGAAGTTAAGCAAAGACCCATATATATCATAAAAGAAGAGATCTGATGGTAAGTATCATTGTACCTGTATATAATGCAAAAGAATATATAGCTTCCACGATACAATGTGTCAGGGAACAGACTTATTCCGATTGGGAGCTTATACTGGTCGATGACAGATCAAAGGACGGGACAGCCGATGAAATCCGAAGGATCACACAGGAACTCGGAGATGATCGGATACGTCTTATTGAATGTGAGACTAATTGCGGTGCGGCACATGCGAGAAATGTAGGGCTTGATATTGCCGATGGAAGATATATTGCTTTTTTGGATGCGGATGATGTATGGTATCCGGATCGCCTGAAAAAGGGTATGAAATATATGGAAGAGCATCCTGAGGCAGGTTTTGTGTTCAGCGCATATGAGTTTGGTGATGAAGAAGGCAAAGGCACCGGACGCATAGTTCATGTTCCGGAAAAACTTACATATAAAGAAGCACTTTCCCGTACGGTGATATTTACGACCACGACACTTTTTGATACCGAAAAGATACCGGCCGAACTCATACATATGCCACAGGTAGCAAGCGAAGATACTGCCACATGGTGGCAGATTTTAAGAGCCGGACATACGGCTTACGGGATCGACGAGGTACTGGCAGTATACAGGAGACCTGCAAACTCCTTATCGTCAAATAAACTCGTGGCGATCAAAAGGATCTGGAATCTGTACAGAAACGTTGAAGGTCTTGGCCTTATACAGAGTACGGTAAGTTTTACAGGATGGGCATTCAGGGCGACCTTAAGAAGAATCTGATCACAATATATGAAAAAAATCGAATCTCTTAAGCGAATAATAATACTTCAATTGTCTGTGATAGGAATAATCATAGATACGGCTATCTATGCTTTTTTCTGGTTTGAGGAATATTATCCGGTCCTGGCAAGAAGAGCCAGAGGACTCAATTATTATTTTCGCGGACATGTTCTCGTTATTCTGATCTATTTTGTCCTTATATTATTTTTTACAAGTACTTTCGGAGGATTAAAGGTAGGATACCTAAAACCCGGGGATATAATCTTCAGTCAGATATTCGGTATCATTGCAGTTAATCTGATATCGTATTTTCAGTTATCGCTCATGGGTAACTGGCTGGTTCCCATAAAACCGATGCTTCTGTGCTCACTTGTCCAGTTTGTATTCAGCGCGATCTGGACTGTCATGTGTAATGCCTTTTATCACAGGGTTTTCCCGCCGAGGAAGATCCTGTTCGTTCACGGAGACCGTCCCATAGAGGATATCTTATATAAGTTCTCAACGAGACCGGATAAATATCTTATAACGGATACGCTTAACATATCCGAGGGAATGGATAAGGTTAAGGAAACCGGAATGAGCGGTAAATTTAACGGAGTCGTGCTCTGGGATATTCCGACGCAGTACAGGAATAAACTCCTTAAGTTTTTCTACAGCAATAATATGCGTGTGTATATGATGCCCAAGATCACAGATGTCCTGGTACAGGGTTCCGATTCCATACATCTGTTTGATGCCCCAATACTTCTTACCAGAGAGTATGCGCTGACGGCAGGACAGAGATTTGCCAAAAGGACCATGGACATAGTCTGTGCTCTTTTGCTTGCGATAATCGCGTCTCCGATAATGCTCATTACTGCCATATTCATCAAACTGTATGACGGAGGTCCGGTTTTATATTCTCAGATAAGATGCACCAGAGACAGACGCGAATTCAGGATACTTAAATTCAGGAGCATGAGGGTGGATGCGGAAAAGGACGGCGTGGCAAGACTTGCATCCAAAGGAGATGACAGGATAACTCCCATCGGCCGTTTCATAAGAGCGGTCAGGATCGATGAACTCCCGCAGCTTTTTAATATCTTAAAAGGGGATATGTCCTTTATTGGACCGCGTCCCGAAAGACCCGAGATAATCGAACAGTACATGGATGAAATGCCGGAGTTTGCATATCGTATGAGAGTCAAGGCCGGGCTTGCCGGATATGCACAGGTTTATGGCAGATACAATACGACACCTTATGATAAGCTTAAGCTTGATCTGATATATATAGAAAACTATTCCTTCTGGATGGATATCAAGCTCATGCTCTTAACACTTAAGATCCTTCTTAAGCCCGAGAGCACGGAAGGGGTTGAAACAAATCAGGTTACAGCCATGAAAAATCCGGAATCCGTGGAAACGGAAGACCGGGATCAGGAAAATATTTAGGGGAAATCATATGAAGACAGGTGACCGTGATCAATGCGGCAAAGATGCATATTGGACATACAGACCCGACACGCGGAAGATGGCCATATTGTTTGTCCGTAATCTATGGAAGGTGATAATAGGTATGGCAGCAGGCGCAGTGGTATGTGCGCTTGGCTATTTTGCTTATCATGCGATATTTGACGGAACGATCTACAGCGGGTACAGCCGGTTCTATATAGATTTTACGATAGATGAAGACGGCAATGCCGCATATGATTACTATAACGGATATACATGGAACGATCTTATGACCACGGATCTTATCGCAGGATATACACTGGATAATGTTCAGGATAAAAGCATAGATATAGTTAAACTTGAAGAGGATACACGGGCTGACATATTATCGGATATAAGAGTACTCAAGGTGACATTTACCGATTCCGATGAGGCCGTATGTGCCGATATACAGCAGGCCACCGAAAAAGCAGTCGTTTCACTTGGAGAGGATGCCAAAGAGTTTGATAAGATATCGCTCATAAAGAGCGTGGCTCCTTCCAGGGTTTATACCGATGACCGTATTAAGCAGGCAATACTTCTTGGTCTTTTGGCAGGGCTTATTATTTCGCTCATCGTAATGAGATTTAAATATATCCTCGATGACACGATCATGCTTCCGTCGGATATAAGAGATATGGGGATCAAGCTTCTCGGAGTAAATTTAAAAGAAGAAGATCCCGAACTTGCTAAGAAGTTGAATTCACTCATAAATACAGAAAGTACCGGGGCAGAAGATAAGGACGGGAAAGAACCGGTAACCATAGAAATACCGTATAAGGGTATGACAAGAAGTGCTCTCAGATATGAGCTGGACAGATATGAAGAAAACGGTGTGCCCGTAAAAGGCGCATATATCAATGGTGCAGATAATGCTTTTTATAAGATCTATTACTATGGGTCAAAAACGGCGGACAAATGACAGATCCCATTAAGACAGTATCTTTGGTTTCTGCGGTCGATCGCAATGTGGAAGAAATGCTTGGCGGTATGCATCTTGAAACAGATGCTGTTGTCGTAAACCAGTGTGATCATGCAGGAGACAGGGAGTTCCTTTTTCAGGACAAAAAAATAAGACAGATAGACAGGCCTGAGCGCGGGGTCGGACTAAACAGGAATACCTGTATAGATAACGCTCCCGAGTGCGATATTTTGCTTTTTACGGATGAGGATATCGTATATGACGAAGGTTATGCGGGACTGATAGAAGATGAGTACCGGGCGCATCAGGATGCCGATGCGCTGCTTTTTAATGTAAGGGTATGTGAAAACAGAAGAACTTACTGGAACGAAGATTTTAAAAGAGTAAGATTTTATAATTATGGAAGATATCCGGCATATAGCATAAGCATAAAAAAGAGCGCACTGGATAAGAGCGGGGTAAGGTTTCCTCTCGAGTTTGGCGGCGGTGCAAAGTATGCAAACGGCGAAGATTCAATATTCTTACACGAACTCCTAAGAGCGGGTGTAAAAATATTCAGGACTCCGGTCTGTCTCGGCGAAGAGACCGAAAGGGAGTCATCCTGGTTTGACGGATATAATGAAAGGTTCTTTATAGGAAGAGGGGCTTTGTATGTAAAACTGTATGGGGTATTTGCTGTTCCCAGAGCTTTGCTTTTTCTTATCAGGCACAGATATATGTATGAAGAGACCGGCTTTACAAAGGCATTTAAATACATGAAGCAGGGCATGAAGGAGATCAAAAACTCATGATCACTTCATGGATGTACTAAGGAGACGACAGGTTGTTTTTATATATATGCGTTACGGTTTTGACCGTTATATTGGCGTATATGTGCGGGTATACCAAAAAGTATGCATCCGTACCGGGAAACTGTGTATATAACCGTGCGGATCTGTTTGGAAGGGTTTGTATAGTTTCTATCTTCGTTGTTCTTTTTGCGCTTTCCGCATGCAGACTTAATGTGGGCAATGATTACGGTACCTATGTTGAGTTCATGCACAGGCTTTATACCGATAAATATATTCCCGATGCGGGCGTACCTACCGAGTGGGGATTTAATCTGCTTGCCAGATTCATATATGGGATATCGGGCTATGAAAACTACATACTCGTATTTGCCATCTATGCTTTTGTGACTGTTTTTCTCTTTCTTCTTGCGATCTGGGAACAGAGTGAGGACTTTGCGTTAAGCTTCGTGCTGTTCATGTTCTTCGGATATTATTTTCAGAGTTTCTCAACGGTCAGATATTATCTTGCGCTGGCGATAGCTTTGTACGGTATGAAACTCGTAAACGAAAGAAGATGGATAAGTTTTATCGCAATAGTCATTCTGGGAAGCGGATTTCATAAATCGCTTCTGGTTATAATCCCGCTTTATTTTATCGCTTCGATCACCTGGAAAAAATGGCATATCATCGCAGGTTCTCTCATCTGTGTTTCATGTCTTTTTTTGCAGGATCTGTATCTTAAGATCCTCGTTAAGGTCTATCCCAGTTATGAAGGCACGGAGTATCTTGAAGGCAGCGGACTCAGCTGGATAAATATCATACGGTGTGTGCTTGTACTTGCGCTTGCCGTTTACTGCTATAAGACTGCTGTAAAAGACGATAAGGCCGGAATGTTCTTTTTTAAATTAAATATATGTGCGATAGCGGTATATGTATTCGGTTCGTTCCTGCCTATCGTGAGCCGCATCGGATATTACCTTACGGTGTCGCATATTTTGTTTGTTCCGATGCTTATCTCAAGGATAGAGAACAGGAAGATCCGAAAGGTCATATATGCGGTGCTTATACTGCTTGCCTTGATGTATTTTGCGGTATACCTTCGCAAGGCATACGATGACGGGGTTTTGGTACTTCCCTATAAATCAATATTCTTTGATGAAATGGTGGATACATTGTCCGATGTAACTTAAGGACTGCAGGAAATATAACAATACGAAAGGGGTTACTATGGGAGGAAAATACATACTTGCACTCGATCAGGGAACGACCAGCTCCCGGTGTATTTTGTTTGATAAGGCGGGGCAGATCGTCAGCCTTGCACAAAAGGAGTTTACACAGCTTTATCCAAAGGCGGGATGGGTAGAACATAATCCGCGTGAGATATGGTCATCACAGCTTGCCGTAGCGACAGAGGCCATGGCCAATATCGGGGCTTCTGCCGAGGATATATCCGGTATCGGAATAACAAATCAAAGAGAGACTACGATAATCTGGGATCGAAAGACCGGAGAGCCCATATATAATGCCATCGTATGGCAATGCCGCAGAACAGCGGATATGATAGACAGGATCGTGGCGGATGGAAAGACTGATATGATCAGGTCTAAGACCGGACTCATTCCCGATGCGTATTTTTCCGGAAGCAAGATAGGGTGGTTACTGGATAATGTGGAAGGTGCAAGGGATAGAGCACGCAAGGGTGAACTTGCATTCGGTACCGTGGATACCTGGCTTATATGGAATCTGACCGGCGGAGCTGTACATGCCACGGATTATACCAATGCGTCAAGAACGATGCTCTTTGACATACATAAACTGGACTGGGATGATGAACTGTTGGCTCTTTTTGATATTCCCAGAGAGATACTTCCCGAAGTTCATCCCTCGAGTTACCGGTTCGGTGAAACCCACAGTACGGTACTTGGCGGAGAGATCCCGATCACGGGAGTTGCGGGCGATCAACAGGCCGCACTTTTCGGACAGTGTTGCTTTAATAAGGGCGAAGCCAAAAATACATACGGAACCGGATGCTTCCTTCTTATGAATACAGGTTCCGAACCGATAGAAAGCAGGAACGGACTTTTAACGACGATAGCTGCAAGTACGGCTGATCGGGTTGAGTATGCACTTGAGGGAAGCGTATTTGTTGCAGGTGCATCCATACAGTGGTTAAGAGACAGCATGCGTATGATCAAAACCGCGGCTCAGTCGGAAGAATATGCAGATGAAGTATTTGATACAAACGGCGTATACATCGTTCCGGCATTTACCGGACTCGGCGCTCCTTACTGGGATCAGTATGCAAGAGGTACCGTAGTCGGTATCACACGCGGATGCAAAAAAGAACATTTCATAAGGGCTACACTTGAGTCCATTGCATATCAGGCAGAGGAAGTACTGCGTGCGATGGAGGACGATGCGGGAGTATCGCTTCCCGAACTTAAGGTTGACGGGGGAGCCAGTGAAAATAATTTCCTTATGAAATTCCAGGCCGATCTTATAGGACGAAGTGTCAAGAGACCCAAATGCATAGAAACGACGGCGCTCGGTGCTGCATATCTTGCAGGTCTTGAGACAGGGTACTGGACCGACAGGGAAGATATACTTGATAACTGGGCTCTTGGCAGAGCGTTTGAATCAACGATGGATGAGGATGTCCGTAAGGATCTTCTCAAAGGCTGGAAGAGAGCGGTCAAAGCAGCACTTGCCTGGGCCGAGGAAGAATAGGAGAAAGACAATGATATCAGAAGATTTTAAGTCGATGCTAAACGGAAAAAGCGTCATAAGGCAGTTATCCGAGTATGCCACATCCAGGGGTGCTAAGATCGGATACGAGAATGTATTTGACTATAGTCTGGGTAATCCAAGCGTTCCCACACCGAAGAGTTTTACGGATACGATGATAAAACTTCTTACTAAAGAAGATCCGATGAAACTGCATGGCTACAGCCAGAGTCAGGGTATACCTGCGGTGAGGGCAAAACATGCAGAGTATTTAAATAAAAGATTTAACATGAACTATACCGGCGAGCATCTGTTCATGACAACCGGTGCATCGGGAGCGATAGCACATGCGGTCCGTGCGGTCACAAAGCCCGGGGATGAGGTTATCACCATAGCGCCGTTCTTCCCCGAATATGTTCAGTATGTAAACAGGACCGGAGCGGTACTAAAACCTGTAAGTGCCGATACAAAAACTTTTCAGATAGATTTTGATGCACTTAAAAGTGCGTTTAATGATAAGACTGCGGCTGTACTTATTAATACTCCCAATAACCCCTCCGGTGCGATGTATACCGCGGAGACATTAAGGACGCTTTCATCACTTATGTATGATATGCAAAAGAAGTTCGGACATGATATCTTCCTCATATCCGATGAGCCTTACAGAGAGATAGTCTTTGATGGACAGACAGCACCTTATCCTGCTGCTTATTACGATAATACACTTACGTGTTACTCATATTCCAAGTCGCTCTCCATTCCCGGAGAAAGGATAGGATATGTGGCTGTTAATCCCCGGGCTACGGATGCGGATATCATATCCGTCATGTGCGGTCAGATATCAAGGGGAATAGGGCATAACTGTCCGCCTTCCATCATACAGCTTGCTGTAAGTGAGGTGCTTGGAGAGACTGCGGATATATCCGTATATGAGACCAATATGAACATTTTGTATGATGAACTTACGGCCCTTGGTTTTGAGGTGGTAAGACCCGGAGGTACGTTCTATATCATGCCAAAGGCACTTGAAGCAGACTCTGTTGCTTTTTGCAATAAGGCCAAGGAATATGATCTCATACTCGTTCCGGCAGACAGCTTCGGAGCACCGGGATTTTTCAGAATGGCATATTGCATAGACACCGAAAAAGTTGAAAGGTCACTCATCGCACTTCGTAAATTCGTAAGTGAGTGTTACAGGTAAGGATAATGACAGATATCATCAGATCGATAATATACGGTATCATTGAGGGAATAACGGAATGGCTCCCGGTAAGTTCGACCGGACATATGATTCTTTTAAACGAGTTTGTCAAAATGGATCAGTCGGAAGAATTTTTTTCGATGTTTCTCGTTGTGATCCAGCTGGGTGCGATCCTTGCGGTCGTGATATTGTTCTGGAATAAATTATGGCCTTTTGCATCCAAAAAGAATAATCCCGATCCGATAAAGCCTGAAGGAATACTGTCGGTGTTTGTGAAACCGCGCTGGATAATGTGGGTCAAGATTCTCATAGCATGCGTGCCGGCTGCAATAGTGGGTGTATTGTTCGACGATATGCTTGATGAACTTTTTTATAATCCCACATGTGTAGCGATAGCTCTTATCGCATTCGGTATCGCTTTTATCGTTATAGAATCCCTTGAACTTAAAAATGCGGGAACCACGACTTCGATAGACGATATTACATATAAGCAGGCCCTTATAATCGGATGCTGGCAGCTGATAGCTGCGGTCTTTCCCGGAACATCCAGATCCGGAGCAACGATAATCGGAGCACTTCTGTTAGGGATATCAAGAGGCGCGGCTGCTGAGTTTACTTTTTTGCTCGCGGTTCCGGTCATGCTCGGAGCGAGTCTTCTCAAGGTCGTGAAATTCGGATTTGATTTTACGGGAATGGAGATAGCGGTTTTGCTGACCGGAATGGTAACGGCATTTATAGTCAGCATAGTCATCATAAGATTCCTGCTTGGATACATAAGAAAGCATAATTTCAAGGTTTTCGGATATTACCGTATAGTGCTCGGACTCATGGTTTTTGGGTACTTTGCTTTTAAATAAATCTGTGTGTGACAGGCGGGTTAAACAGATATGTTACACGCTATTATATAGAAGAATTAAATACGCATTTTATGCAAAACTGACAATTTATTAACGAAAGTTTGTGAAAAATTATTCAGTTCTTTAATTGACACTAAAAATGCGACTTAATAAACTAAACTTATCCGTAACTGTAGGATTTAAAAGAGGAGTGGGCATTGACAGACCGATATGCCCGAATTGTTTATGAAAGGAGCCACACCGATGGCAGACATTAAGAAACCTGTAGCAACATTAAAGACAGATGTTAAAGCAGCTGTTACTGATGCAAAAGCAGCCGCTCCCGCAGCAGCTCCCGTAGCTGAAGCTAAGAAGGAAGTGGCAAAGAAAGCACCTGCAAAGAAGGCAGCAGCAAAGAAAGCACCTGCAAAGAAGGCAGCAGCTAAGAAGCCTGCAACCAAGACTGCAGCAGCTAAGACAGAGACCAAGAAAGCACCTGCTAAGAAAGCAGCAGCTAAGAAGCCCGCAGCAAAGAAGGCAGCAGTTAAGACCAGCGCTGTATTTACTGTAGAGGAAGGCAAGAACGTTACAGCTGAGGCACTTTTAAAGAAGTATCTTAAGACAGCACAGGATCGCGCTAAATATGATCTTGGAATCAAGACTTCCGATATCAAGAGCGTTGAGATCTATGTAAACGTAGCAGAGCAGAAGGTATACAGTGTTATCAACGGAGAGATCAACGATTCCTTTGATATGTATTACAATTTCTAATCTGTTTGTTTTTGTACAAGCGCATTTAAGACCGTTCCGTTTTGGGACGGTCTTTTTATTTTTTTTTAATAAAACCACGGTCTTTTTTTATGAATGGTCTGTTGACAGAATCGGTGGGGAGTGATAACTTAATGTTAGCACTCGGAGAGACTGAGTGCTAACAGATGCGACGGCATAACAAAGAGGCAATGATATGCAGGAGTTAAGTGAGAGAAAATATAAGATACTCGAGGCTGTCATCCGTAATTATTTAGAGACCGGAGAACCGGTCGGTTCAAGGACCATTTCAAAGTATACCGACTTAAACCTGAGTTCGGCTACAATACGAAACGAAATGGCTGACCTTGAGGAACTCGGATACATACTCCAGCCTCACACTTCTGCTGGACGTATTCCTTCGGATAAAGGTTACAGGCTTTATGTCGATCAGATGCTTGCCGACAAAGAACGGGAAGTGGATGAACTTAAGGAAATGCTCCTTGAGAAATCCGATCAGATGGACAGGCTGCTTGAGCAGACGGCCAAAGCACTTGCAACGACTACCGAATATACGGCCATGGTATCGGCGCCCAAGGGCGGAAACAGACTTAAGTTTTTGCAACTCTCAAGAGTTGATTCCGGGCATTTGCTGGTTGTCGTGGTATCCGAAGGCAACATGATCAAAAATACGATAATCGATCTGGCCGAGGAATTAAACGATGAGATGATACTTAAGTTAAACATACTGCTCAATACTCATTTAAACGGTCTTGCGATGGAAGAGATCAATCTTGCGATGATAACCGCAATGAAACAGCAGGCCGGGATACATTCCGATATAATCGGCGAGGTAATAGATGCGGTGGCGGCCGCGATCAAGACCGATGAGGAATTAAAGATCTACACGAGCGGTACTCACAACATATTTAAGTATCCCGAACTTAGCGACAATTCCAAAGCAAGTGAGATCATTACTTCACTGGAAGAGAAGACCGTATTAAGAGATCTGGTCACCGAAACATTATCGGTAGACAACGACAATACCGGAATACAGGTATATATAGGTGAAGAAACTCCGGTAGAGGGAATGGAAGACTGCAGTGTGGTAGCTGCAACCTATGAACTTGAAGAGGGCATGAAGGGTACCATCGGTATCATAGGCCCCAAGAGAATGGATTATGACAAAGTCATCGGAACCGTCAAATCGATGTTACATCAGCTTGATGATGTTTATCACAAGCGTAACTAGCGGTCCGGTCTTTAATAGAATGAGGAAGGATGACATATGGCTAACGAGAGTAAAGACGAAGAGATATTAAAAGAGAATACCGATACGGGTCAACCTGATACCGAAGAAAAGGTTACGGACGATAATGATCCGGTAACTGATGAGGAAAAATCCGAAACCGGTGAAAACAAAGAGCCGTCCGGGGAAGGATCTGAAAACCGGGATCCGGGAGATAAGGAAACTGAAGATAAAGATCCCGAGGATAAAGGCTCCGAAGATAAAGCCGATGCAGGAACCAAAGCCGATAAGAAGAAAAAACGCACGGACAAAAAGACCGATGCACTCCAGACCAAGATCGATGAACTTGAAGACAGGGTAAAAAGGCAGATGGCGGAGTTTGATAACTTCCGCAAACGTACCGAAAAAGAAAAGAGTGCAATGTTTGAGACCGGAGCAAAGAGTGTTATCGAGAAGATACTTCCGGTAGTAGACAATTTTGAGAGAGGTCTTGCGACAGTTCCCGAAGAGGATGCAGGTTCACCTTTTGCAAACGGCATGAACATGATATATAAGCAACTCATAGATGAACTCGACAAGATGGAAGTAAAACCCATAGAGGCCGTAGGATGCGAGTTCGATCCCGAACTGCACAACGCAGTGATGCAGGTTGAATCCGATGAATATGAGTCAGGTGTGATAGCACAGGAATTACAAAAAGGTTATACCTACAGAGGTACAGTGGTAAGACACAGTATGGTAGCTGTAGTTTCGTAGTTTGAATATAAATACAGGATTGTCCCAATTAGAATGAGGAGGAAATAAAAATGAGCAAAATAATTGGTATCGACTTAGGAACAACAAACAGCTGCGTAGCGGTTATGGAAGGCGGACAGCCTACAGTCATCGCTAACGCAGAAGGTGCAAGAACAACACCTTCGGTAGTGGCTTTTACAAAGACCGGTGAGCGTCTTGTCGGTGAACCCGCAAAACGTCAGGCAGTTACAAACGCAGAGAAGACTATATCATCAATAAAGAGAGATATGGGTACTGACCACGGTCGTACGATTGATGACAAGAAGTATTCACCTCAGCAGATCTCAGCTATGATCCTGCAGAAGCTTAAAGGTGATGCTGAAAACTATCTTGGTGAGAAAGTTACCGAGGCAGTTATCACTGTTCCCGCTTACTTTAATGACGCACAGCGTCAGGCAACCAAGGACGCAGGTAAGATCGCAGGCCTTGATGTAAAACGTATCATAAACGAGCCTACAGCTGCAGCGCTTGCATACGGACTTGATAACGAAGGTGAGCAGAGGATCATGGTATATGACCTGGGCGGCGGTACATTTGATGTATCTATCATCGAAATCGGCGACGGTGTCATCGAAGTTCTTTCGACAAACGGTGATACACACCTTGGCGGGGATGACTTCGACCAGAAGATCATAGACTGGATGTTGTCAGAGTTTAAGGCACAGGAGGGCGTAGATCTTTCAAATGATAAGATGGCTCTTCAGAGACTTAAAGAAGCAGCAGAGAAGGCAAAGAAGGAACTTTCAAGCGCAACAACGACCAATATCAACCTTCCGTTTATCACGGCTACGGCTGAAGGTCCCAAGCACTTTGATATGAACCTTACAAGAGCTAAATTTGATGAACTTACCCATGACCTGGTAGAAAAGACAGCTATCCCCGTACAGAACGCTATGAAAGATGCAGGTCTTACCAATGCAGACCTTACCAAGGTTCTCCTTGTAGGTGGTTCCACAAGAATCCCTGCAGTACAGGAGAAGGTTAAACAGCTTACCGGAAAAGAACCCAACAAGAGCCTTAACCCTGATGAGTGTGTTGCACTCGGTGCTTCCATCCAGGGCGGAAAGCTTGCAGGTGATGCCGGTGCGGGCGAGATACTTCTTCTTGATGTAACTCCTCTTTCTCTTTCGATCGAGACAATGGGCGGCGTTGCAACAAGACTTATCGAACGTAACACTACTATTCCTACCAAGAAGAGCCAGGTATTCTCTACTGCAGCAGATAACCAGACCGCTGTTG
This sequence comes from Lachnospiraceae bacterium, assembly GCA_024691305.1. GTDB lineage: Bacteria > Bacillota > Clostridia > Lachnospirales > Lachnospiraceae > XBB2008. The sequence goes on from JAILNS010000019.1 coordinate 37,457, forward strand.
ATATAAATGTCCTTCAGGGTGAGAGACAGTTCGCAAGAGATAACAAGTCTCTGGGACAGTTCAGACTTGACGGTATACCTCCGGCAATGAGAGGTGTTCCTCAGATCGAAGTTACCTTTGATATAGATGCCAACGGTATAGTTAATGTTTCCGCAAAGGATCTTGGAACAGGTAAGGAGCAGCATATTACTATCACGGCAAGTTCCAACATGTCCGATGAAGATATCGATAAGGCAGTTAAAGAAGCAGCAGAATACGAGGCACAGGATAAGAAACGTAAGGAAGCCATCGATCTTAGAAATGATGCAGACTCCTTCGTATTCCAGACAGAGAAAGCACTTAACGAAGTAGGTGACAAGATTTCCGCTGATGAGAAATCCGGAGTAGAGGCTGATCTTGCCAAGGTAAAAGAGATACTCGAGGCTACCAAGGATCAGGAAATGAACGATTCTCAGATCGATGAACTGAAAGCTGCCAAGGAAAAACTGGAGACAGATGCACAGTCACTCTTCACCAAGATGTATGAGAACATGCAGCAGGCTGCAGGTGCTCAGGGCGCAGGTGCAGGCCCCGATATGAGCGGATTCACACAGGATGCAGGCCAGCAGTCTTCAGGAGATTCGGATAGCGGTTCCGATGATGTGGTAGACGGAGACTTCAGAGAAGTGTGATCGGTTTCACCAATCACGCGGTTTGCCTAAGGGTAAACCTACGCCGCGCTCGTGAAATACCTCGAGCAGGCTATTGAGGAGTTAGAATATTAACATGGCAGACAAAAAAGATTACTACGAGGTACTCGGAGTAGATAAGAGCGCTGATGAAGCGACATTAAAAAAAGCATACAGAAGTTTGGCAAAACAGTGTCACCCGGATACACATCCGGGTGATGCAGACGCTGAGGCCAAATTCAAAGAATTATCCGAAGCATATGCTGTCCTTAGCGATCCGGAAAAGAGAAGACAGTATGATCAGTTCGGTCATGCTGCTTTTGACGGATCTGCCGGCGGAGCGGGATTCGATTTCAGCGGTATGGATTTCACTGATATATTCAGCGATATATTCGGTGATTTCTTTGGCGGCGGAAGACGCAGCGCATCAAGAGGCAATGCCCCGATGAAGGGCGCCAATATAAGGACCAGCGTAAGGATCACATTCGAGGAAGCGGTATTTGGATGTGAGAAGGAACTTGATCTTACACTCAAGGATTCCTGCCCGAATTGCCACGGAAGCGGAGCCAAACCCGGTACCAATCCCGAAACATGTTCGAAATGCGGCGGAAAAGGCCAGGTTGTTTTTACTTCACAGTCATTTTTCGGAACGGTAAGAAATGTGCAGACCTGTCCTGACTGTAACGGTACGGGTAAGGTGATCAAGGACAAATGTCCGGACTGCCGGGGAACCGGATATATTGCTTCGCGAAAGAAGATAGAGGTTTCGATACCTGCCGGGATAGATGACGGTCAGTGTGTTCGCATAAGAGAAAAGGGAGAGCCCGGAATTAACGGCGGTCCAAGAGGCGATCTGCTCGTTGAAGTGGTGGTGTCCAGACATGCATTTTTGCAACGACAGGATACAAACCTGTATTCAACGGTTCCGATATCATATGCGATAGCTGCTCTTGGAGGCGAGATAATAATAGATACCATAGACGGACGTGTGGCTTATGATGTTAAAGCCGGAACCCAGACAGACACAAGAGTAAGACTAAAGGGCAAAGGTGTTCCGTCACTCAGAAACAAAGACGTAAGGGGCGATCACTATGTGACCCTGGTTATACAGACACCCGAGAAACTCAGTCGGGAAGCCAAGGATCTGTTGAAGCGCTTTGACGAGATAACCGGTGATTCGCTTGGTGCCGCGGCACGAGCTACCGGAACAGGCAATGGCGAAGGCAAGAAGAAAAAGGGGCGTAAGTGGGAGTGATCCCACAAACGCTTTCTTTTTGTATTAGGATTTATGAGTGGAGAATGAACTATGAAATGGTTGAGTCTCAGGATCAAAACAACAACGGAAGCAGAAGATCTTATGATAGGGAGCCTGTATTTAAAGGGGCTTGAAGGGGCTCAGATAGAGGATCATATACCTCTTACCCCACTTGAAAAAGAGCAGATGTTTGTCGATATACTTCCGGATACGGAACCCGATGACGGCACTGCATATCTTACTTTTTATCTTGAAATGAATCCGGACGGTACGGTTTTATTATCCGAAGTTAAGATGACTCCGCATGAAGTTGAAGAGATGGTCTTAAGTGAGCTGGAAGAACTAAAGGCGTTTGATATAGATCTCGGTGCATGCGAGCTTACCGTAAGTGAGACCGAGGATCTGGACTGGATCAATAACTGGAAGAAATATTTTCATCAGTTTACGATAGATGATCTTCTGGTCATTCCTTCATGGGAAGTTCCGGATGAGAAGGACAGCGGCAAAAAGATACTCCATATAGATCCCGGAACGGCGTTCGGAACCGGGATGCATGAGACGACACAGCTTTGCATAAGACAGATGAAGAAATATCTGACCCCGGATACCAACCTGCTTGATATAGGGACGGGAAGCGGTATACTCGGTATTATCGCTCTTATGTACGGGGCAAAAAGCGTAGCTGCGACGGATCTTGATCCCTGTGCGGTACCGGCGGTTTCCGACAATCTTGAAAATAACGGGATCGATAAAGACAGATTTAAACTTGTCATCGGAAATATAATCGACGATAAACAGATTCAGGATTGGGCCGGATATGAGGCTTATGATATAGTAATGGCAAACATCCTGGCGGATGTTTTAGTCCCCCTTATGCCTGCGGCAGCCTCGGCACTTAAAAAGGATGGTGTAATGATAACATCCGGCATTATAGAGGGTAAGGAAAAAATTGTTGCGGATGCGATGCGCAAAAACGGACTTGAGGTAATAGATATATCGAGTCAGGGTGAATGGCGCAGTGTGACGGGCAGAAAAAAATGATATCATTCCCGTAAAGGGTTTTGTATATGAAGATTAATGTTTATGTCAGAATAGTTGCGGCGATCCTTGCCGTTGCCTGGATGATGAGGATTTTTTCATACTCATCCGACAACGCAGATTCGTCCATGCAGGTAAGCAGGTCTTTTAGTTACGATCTTGTTAAATCAGCTAATGATATTCTTAAGATGGGCTGGGATGAAGACCGTGTATACGGTGTATCCAAAGCGATAGAAAAAACGGTACGAAAGACTGCTCATATGTGTGAGTATGCCGTACTTGGATTTCTTACCGGTATAGCATGCGATGCGTGGAGATACTTAGGAACAAAGAGGTCCCCAAAATATATACGTACCGCGGTTGCTTTTTTGATCTGTCTGGTTTATGCTTGCTCGGATGAGTTCCACCAGACATTTGTCGATGGAAGAAGCGGAGAGATCAGAGATGTATGTATAGATATAAGCGGTGTGCTTATTGCACTATTGCTTGGATGTGCAGTCGTTTTACTGATCGTAAAACATAAGGCAATGGCCGGACAGACAGGAAACAGTAAATGAATCAGTTTTTTATAGACACCGCATCTGTAAGCGGTAACAGGATATCGCTTACAGGAGGCAAACTTAATCATATAAAGAATGTTCTTCGTCTGCGCACAGGCGAAAAGGTTTCGCTTGTTACGGAAGATACAGGGATCACATATACCTGCTCGATAGAAGAATACAGAGACGATACTGTGATATGTCTGATAGAGGATATGCAGTCCGAATCCAGAGAACTTCCTGTCAGAGTGGTTCTGTATCAGGGGTTGCCCAAGTCCGATAAGTTTGAATTTGTTATTCAAAAAGCCGTGGAGATGGGAGCAGTAAGAATAGTTCCGGTACAGATGAAAAGATCTGTCGTAAAACTCACCAAGGAGAAGGCAGAGAAAAAAAGATCCCGCTGGCAGGCAATAGCGGACTATGCCGCATCTCAGAGTAAAAGAAGCATTAAGCCCGAGGTTGGAGAAGTTATTACTTTTGACGAAGCAATAAAGATCGCCGGGGCAGAGGGTGAAGTCATAATTCCGTATGAACTGGCCGAGGGTATGGAAGAAACAAGGCATATACTTAATGAACTTAAAGGTAAGAAGACCGAGACTGTTTCTGTTTTCATAGGTCCGGAGGGCGGATTTGATGAGACGGAAGTAAATCTTGCAAGGGAAGCAGGAGCTCACACAATAACCTTGGGCAGGAGGATACTTCGTACGGAAACCGCACCGATAGCGATCCTTGCCTGGCTTACCTATATTTTTGAAGAATAATTATTGAAGAATAACCAAAGATCATGAGAGAGATATATCTGGATAATTCAGCTACAACCAAACCGTTTCCCGAAGTGATAAGGGAAATGTCCAAAGTGATGGAAGAAACTTACGGTAATCCTTCGAGCATGCATATGCTTGGAGTTGAATCCGAAAGGTATCTGACCGAAGCTACGGGGATCATTTCCTCTACACTTAAATGTAAGCCCTCGGAGATTATTTATACTTCGGGCGGAACGGAATCCGACAACACCGCACTTATCGGTGTCGCACATGCAAGGCGCCGTGCAGGTAAACATATTATCACGACCTCCATAGAGCATCCCGCTATTCTTGAAACATGTTCTTTTTTGGAAAAAGAAGGATTCGAGATAACCTATCTTGGTACGGATAAGTACGGCAGGATAAAAACAGATGAATTAAAGAACGCTGTGAGACCCGATACGATACTTGTATCCGTAATGCATACCAACAATGAGATAGGTGCGCTTGAACCCATAGAGGAGGCTTCGGGAATTGTAAAGGGTATAAATCCCGAGTGCATTTTCCATACCGATGCGGTACAGGGCTACGGCAAAGAAACCATAATTCCCAAGAAGAACGGTATAGATATTATGTCGGTCAGCGCTCATAAACTGCACGGACCAAGAGGCATAGGATTTTTGTATATAAAAGATAAAACGAGGATAGATCCTATAATCTACGGCGGAGGACAGCAGCGCGGTATGCGGTCGGGAACCGAGAATGTTGCAGGAATTTACGGCATGGCGATCGCGGCAAAGATGACATACAATGATCTTACGCAAGACAGGAAAAATTTGTATCTCTTGAAAAGATATTTTACCGAAGAACTGTTAAAGTTTGATGAGGTTTGTGTAAACGGTGTTAAGGCCGCTTATGAACCGGATAAAAATGAAAACTTAAATCCGGATGATGATTCCATGATGAAGGAAATGTACGGCGCTCCCCATATAATCAGTGCGTCTTTTGCGGGAGTAAGAAGTGAAGTACTCTTACATGCGCTGGAGGATAAGGGCATATATGTGTCAGCAGGAAGTGCATGTGCTTCCAACAGGCCTCATGTATCCGGGACACTTATGGCGATAGGCCTTGACCGGAAACTTTTGGATTCAACGATACGTTTCAGCACTTCGGTGCATACGACCAAGGAAGATATAGACTATACACTGGAGGTGCTTAATGAGATAGTGCCTTCGCTCAGGAGGTTTACAAGACATTGACTTATACATATCTGATCAAATATGCGGAGATCGCACTTAAGGGGAAGAACCGTCATATATTCGAAGAAGCGCTTGTTAAGCAGATAAGGCATGCACTGCGTCCTATAGACGGTGAATTTGAGGTACGACGTGCGCAGGGACGCATATACGTTGATGCATCGAAAGATGCGGATGATGATGAAGTAATAGATGCGTTAAAGCATGTCTTCGGTATAGTGGGAATATGTCCTGTGGAAAGCCTGGCTGATGATGACTTTGATGGTATATGTAAAGCAGCCGTAGAGCACATGGGCAGAAACTATCCCGACAGGGAAGGACTTACCTTTAAGGTTGAGTCGAGGCGTGCACGTAAGGATTATTTCAAAGATTCCATGGAGATAAATGCCGATGTCGGAGAAGCAATACTGGAGGCTTATCCCGAACTTAAGGTGGATGTGCATCATCCCGATGTCAGCCTTTACATTGAGGTAAGAGAGACTATAAGCATCTATTCCAAAGTGATCCCCGGGCCGGGCGGTATGCCTGTCGGAACGAGCGGGAAGGCGATGTTATTGCTTTCCGGAGGGATAGATTCTCCTGTAGCGGGTTATATGATAGCCAAGCGCGGAGTCAAGATAGATGCCGTATATTTTCATGCACCTCCGTATACATCGGAAAGGGCCAAACAGAAGGTGGTAGATCTTGCGAGGATAGTTTCCGCATACACAGGACCTATATATCTGCATGTCATTAATTTCACGGATATACAGATGTATATCTATCAGAAATGCCCTCACGATGAACTGACCATAATCATGCGCAGATTCATGATGCGTATTGCGCAGACCATAGCTGAGGAAACCGGAAGTATGGGGCTTGTTACGGGAGAGTCCATCGGTCAGGTAGCATCCCAGACCATGCAGAGTCTTGCCTGTACCGATGCGGTTTGTGAAATGCCTGTATACAGACCTCTTATAGGTTTTGATAAGAATGATATTGTGGATATATCCAAGAAAATAGAAACCTTTGAAACATCGATCCTGCCATATGAGGACTGCTGTACGATATTTGTCGCAAAACATCCTGTTACCAAACCTAAGCTGGATATAATAGAAAGACATGAGCACAATCTGGATGAAGATATAGACAGACTGGTGAAGACGGCACTTGATACCGATGAAGTCATAATAGTTAAGTGATGAGTGGTATGAACGCCATAAACAGCCAAGACAGTTGTTTAAGATAAATTGCTGCAAAATAAAAAACAGGAGCACATGCTCCTGTTTCTTTGTTTCGATCTGAGTTCAGATTAGATCATATAAGGCTTAAGTGCCTCGAGTACTGTGTCTACATTATCCTCTGCATGGATGTTAAGATCTATAGGCTTTGAAAGATCCAATGAGAAGATACCCATAATAGACTTTGCATCGATAACATATCTGCCTGATACAAGATCAAAATCATAATCAAACTTGGTAATGTCATTTACGAATGACTTAACCTTATCAATCGAATTCAAAGAAATCTGTACTGTTTTCATTAGAAATTACCTCCTTCGTTACTAAAGCCTATGCTATAATACTAAAGGCTCGGAAACTAAAAGTCAATGAAAAACCCTACAAAAATAAAGCGTTAACGGATGAAAACAGTAGCACTTAGAAGCCTTGGTTGTAAGGTAAACGCATACGAAACTGAAGGAATGCAACAAATTTTGAGTCAAAATGGCTATTTTATTGTGCCATTTGATACGTGTGCGGATATATATATCGTAAATACCTGTTCTGTGACCAACATTGCCGATCATAAGAGCAGACAGATGCTGCACAGGGCAAAACACCTTAATCCTAAGGCGGTTGTAGTCGCCTGCGGATGTTATGTCCAGACCGGATATGAGAATTTGGCTGCTGATCCGGCGATAGATATCATAGTCGGTAATAATGAAAAAAAGAACATAGCACAGATCCTTGAGGAATATTTTGAGCAAAATACGGCAGAATCTTCATCAAAGATCTCTCATGTACCGGATATGATGTCGGATCTCGAATACGAAGAGATGCATATCGGGGCTTATTCCGACAAGACCAGAGGCTTTGTGAAGATACAGGACGGATGCAACCGTTTTTGTACATACTGCGTGATACCTTATGCAAGAGGAAGGGTCAGGAGCAGGCTTAGGGAAGATGTAATAAAAGAAGTCTGCGGTATGGCCGGGGACGGGTGCAAAGAAGTAGTTTTAACAGGTATCCATGTAAGCTCATACGGAACAGACAGGGGAGAGAGCGAACTTCTTACGCTTCTTAAGGAACTTCAGGCGATAGAAGGGATAGAACGCATCCGGTTAAGCAGTTTGGAACCGGGGATCATAACCGAAGAATTTGCCGAAGGGATTGGAAATCTTTCGAAGGTATGTCCTCATTTTCATTTATCCATGCAAAGCGGTTCACTCGGTGTATTAAAGAGGATGAACAGACATTATACACCCGATGAATTTTATGACAAAGTAAGCCTTCTAAGGAAAATATATGATAAGCCTGCCATAACCACCGATGTCATAGTGGGTTTTCCCGGTGAGACTGAAGGTGAGTTTGAAGAGACCAGGGCATTTATAGAGCGCGTAGGATTCTTTGAACTTCACGTATTTAAGTATTCAAGACGTGACGGGACCAAGGCGGCTGTGATGCCGGGACAGATCCCCGAGAGAGAAAAAGCCCGCAGATCCGATGAACTGATCAGTCTGGGTAACCAACTTTCGCTTGAGTATATGAACGCACATAAGGGTAAGAAGGTCAGACTTCTTACCGAGGAAACCAAGACTATTGAGGGAGAAACTTACCTTTTGGGACATATACCGGAATATATATGCGCGGGGATAAAAGATCCCGAAGGAAAGTATTCCGAAAATACTATGGTTACCGGAACGCTTGGGGAGGCTGTTAACGGTGAATTCATGCAGTTTATTCCCGATGATATATGAAGATTTGAGTGTCTGTAATAGTGACATTCACTATTTATTTTGATACACTAAATATTGATACTTCAATATGTTCAAAGGTGTCAGACATCATGGATGTACGTACTGCTATCAACCGGGTTCTGGTCAGATTGTTCAGAAGGATCAATTATCTTGAAGAAAAAGCAATCTGTACGGACAAATACAAAAATATAACGCTTAATGAGATCCATGTCATCGAGGCTATCGGTGATGAGGGTGAGCGTAATATGACCTCGGTAGCCAAATCACTGGAGGTTACGACCGGAACCCTTACTATATCCGTCAATTCTCTGGTAAAAAAGGGAATGGTCAGCAGAGTAAGGTCAGAAGAGGACAGAAGGGTAGTCCTGGTAAGTCTTACAGAAGCGGGCCGTGAACTTAACAGACGTCATACACAGTTTCACGAAAAAATGATCGCCGAAATAACGGGAGATCTTAGCGAAGAGGAACAACATACGCTTGCACGTGCTCTTGATAAATTAAATGATTTCTTTTCGTCTTATGAATAATAAAATATCTAATGGAGGTTCAGAATGGGAGAGATAAAAGACTCAATTTTAAACGGAAAAACGTATCTGGGTATTGAACTTGGTTCCACCAGGATCAAAGGTGTTCTCATTGATGAGAGCTATGCTCCGATAGCACAGGGATCACACGAATGGGAAAACCGCTATGAGAACGGAGTATGGACGTATTCACTTGATGATATATGGACAGGGCTTCAGGATTGTTATGCAGATCTGGCAGCAGATGTTTTGAATAAATACGGAGTCGAATTAACTACCGTCGGAAGCATAGGATTCTCCGCAATGATGCACGGATATATGGCTTTTAACGATCAGGGCAAACTTCTCGTTCCTTTCAGGACCTGGCGTAATTCCATGCAGGAAGCCGCATCGACCAAACTTACCGAAGTTTTCGACTTCCATATTCCTCAGAGATGGAGTATCGCACACTTATACCAGTCTATCCTGAATAATGAAGAGCATGTAAAAGATATTACTTTTTTCACCACTCTTGCAGGATATATCCACTGGCAGCTGACAGGAAACAAGACGCTCGGTGTCGGCGAGGCATCCGGTATGTTCCCGATCGATCAGGCAACAGGACAGTTTAATACCGAGATGATCGCTAAGTTCGATGATCTTGTTGCGGATAAGGGATATCCCTGGAAATTAAAAGACATTCTCCCTGATGTTTCTAGTGCCGGTGTACAAGCCGGAACACTTACCGAGGATGGAGCATCCAAGTTGGATCCCAGAGGTATTCTCAAAGCGGGTATTCCGTTATGTCCTCCCGAAGGTGATGCAGGAACAGGCATGACTGCCACCAATGCCGTAAAACAGCGTACTGGTAATGTATCTGCCGGTACTTCCGTTTTCTCGATGGTCGTACTTGAAAAAGACCTTTCCAAGCCTTACGAGGAGATCGATATCGTTACAACTCCTACCGGAGATCCGGTTGCGATGGTTCATTGCAATAACTGTACTTCCGATATCAATGCATGGGTCAATATCTTTAAGCAGTTTGCGGAATGCTTCGGTGTAGGACTCGATGCCAACAAACTCTACGGAACTTTGTTCAATATAGCAATGGAAGGAGACAGCGACTGCGGCGGACTTTTGTCATACAATTACATTTCGGGTGAGAATATCACCGGTTTTGAAGAAGGAAGACCGATGTTTATCCGTACACCCAATGCAAACTTCACTCTTGCAAACTTTATGCGTACGCATCTGTTCAGTGCACTTGCAGCACTTAAGATCGGTAACGACATTCTGTTTAAGGAAGAAAACGTCGGTGTTGACAGGATAACCGGACACGGAGGGTTCTTCAAGACTCCCGGCGTAGGCCAGAAGATCATGGCTGCCGCACTAGGAGCACCCGTTACCTGTATGGAGACGGCCGGCGAGGGCGGTCCCTGGGGAATGGCTCTGCTTGCCGCATATATGATGCAGAAGCAGGATAACGAGACTCTTGGAGACTTCCTTGAGAATAAGGTATTTAAGGGCGAAAGCGGAACAACCGTTACACCCGATATCGCAGATACCAATGGCTTTTCAAGATTTATGAAGAATTATAATCTTGGACTTAGCGCTCAGAGAGCAGCGGTTGATAATATCAAATAATTTACTTTTAAGGAGGACGCAATGTTAGAAGAACTGAAGCAAAGAGTATATGAAGCAAATATGCTTCTTCCTAAGTACGGACTTGTGACATTTACTTGGGGTAATGTCAGTGAGATAGACCAGGATCATAAGATCTTTGCGATCAAACCGAGTGGTGTGGAATACGAGAAACTCACTCCCGATGATATGGTACTCGTTGATTTAAACGGTAAGGTTGTCGAAGGCAAATTACGTCCTTCATCTGATACACCTACTCATGTGGAATTATATAAGGCTATGACATCTGTAGGAGGTATCGTTCATACTCATTCACCCTATGCTACCAGCTGGGCTCAGTCGGGACGTTCCATCCCCTGCTACGGAACTACACATGCCGATTACATCTATGGTGAAGTTCCCTGTCTTCGGTGTTTATCCGCAAAAGAGATAAACAAGGATTATGAGAAAAACACAGGCCTGCTCATCGTAAACGAGTTTGAACGTCTGTGCCTTGAACCTGAAGCGGTTCCCGCAGTTCTTTGCAAGAATCATGGACCTTTTTCATGGGGGAAGGATGCCAACGAAGCTGTACACAATGCGGTCGTGCTTGAGCAGGTGGCAAGAATGGCTTACATGGCAGAACAGATCAATCCCAGGATCCAGCCGGCACCTCAGGCTCTGATGGACAAGCATTACACACGTAAACATGGCGCTAACGCTTATTACGGACAGAAATAAAAAAGGAGAACAATATGAACAAGTTAGAACTTCAGAAAAAAGCTAATGACGTTCGCAAGGGCATCGTAACAGCAGTTCACGGAGCCGGCGCAGGTCATCCCGGCGGATCGCTTTCCGCAGCAGATATTTATACATATCTGTATTTTGAGGAAATGAACATCGATCCCAAGGACCCTAAGAAAAAGGACAGAGACCGTTTCGTATTATCCAAAGGACATACTGCTCCCGGCCTTTATTCCGTACTTGCAAACAGAGGTTATTTCCCGGTAGAGGATCTTCCTACTCTCAGACATCTCGGATCATATCTTCAGGGACATCCCTGTATGCAGGAAACACCCGGTGTGGATATGTCTTCGGGTTCACTCGGACAGGGAATATCCGCTGCGGTTGGTATGGCTCTTGCTGCCAAACTTGATAATGCATCATACAGAACTTATACACTTCTCGGTGACGGTGAGATAGAAGAAGGTCAGGTTTGGGAGGCTGCAATGTTTGCAGGTGCCAAGAAACTTGATAATCTCGTAGTTATAGTTGATAACAACGGACTTCAGATCGACGGTCCCATAGAGCAGGTTAATAATCCTTATCCGATCGATAAGAAGTTTGAAGCGTTTAATTTCCATGTTATCAATATCAACGGAAATGATTTTGACGAGATAGACGCTGCATTTAAGGAAGCTCGCAAGACCAAGGGTTGCCCTACAGCCATCATAGCCAAGACACTTAAGGGCAAGGGCGTATCCTTCATGGAGGGTGCCGTAGGCTGGCACGGAAAAGCTCCTAATGATGAAGAGTATGCAATAGCTATGGCAGATCTTGAAAAGATCGGTGCCGAACTGGGAGGTGAATGATATGGCTGATGTTAAGAAAATAGCAACCAGAGAGAGCTACGGCAATGCTCTTGTTGAAGTGGGCAAAGAAAACCCTAATGTTATAGTACTTGATGCTGATCTGGCAAATGCGACCAAAACAAATATATTCCAGAAGGAGTTTCCCGACAGACATATCGACTGTGGTATAGCAGAATGTAATATGACAGGCATCGCAGCAGGCCTTGCAACATGCGGTAAGATTCCTTTCATTTCTTCTTTTGCGATGTTTGCCGCAGGACGTAACTATGAGCAGATCCGTAACTCTATCGGATATCCTCATTTGAACGTAAAGATTGGTGCTACACATGCAGGTATCACGGTAGGTGAAGACGGTGCATCTCATCAGTGTCTTGAAGATATCGCGCTTATGCGTGCTATCCCCGGAATGACAGTAATAGTCCCCGCTGATGACACGGAAGCAAAGGCAGCCGTACATGCAGCAGTTGATTATGAAGGTCCCGTATTCTTAAGATTCGGGCGTGCGGGAGTTCCCGTTATCAATGATCCCGCTACATACAAGTTTGAGATGGGTAAGGGAGTTCTTTTAAGAGAAGGTAAGGATGTTACCATAGTTGCTACCGGTATCACGGTATCGGCTTCGCTCGAGGCAGCAGAAGCTTTGGCAGCAGAGGGAATCGATGCGGAAGTCATCAATATCCATACCATTAAGCCTCTTGATGAGGATATAATCGTTAAATCGGCATCAAAGACCGGCGTTGTTATCACAGCTGAAGAGCATTCCGTTATAGGCGGACTCGGATCTGCGGTTTGTGATTGCATCTGTGCTAAACATCCTGTTCCCGTATATAAAATCGGTATCAATGATCAGTTCGGTGAATCGGGTTCCGCAGGAGCTCTTGTAGCTAAATACGGACTTGATGCAGCAGGTATTGCAAAGAGTGTGAAAGGATTCCTTAAAAAATAATGGCACAAAATATTTTGGCACCATCAATATTGGCTGCGGATTGTGCAAAACTTGGTGAACAGATAAAGGAAATAGAGGCAGGAGGCGCAAACTACGTTCATATAGATGTTATGGACGGGGTATTTGTGCCCTCCCTGTCTTTTGGAATACCGATAGTCAGTTCCATTAGAAAGGTAACCAAACTGGTACTTGATGTACACCTTATGATCGTTCACCCGCTTAAGTATATAAGCGATTTTGCAAAAGCCGGAGCCGACAGTATCACCTTCCATTTAGAATCCGAGGATAAACCCGACGAGGTCATAAAGGCTATACATGAAGCCGGCTGTAAGGCCGGAATATCAATAAAGCCGGGAACTCCGATAGAACAGGTATATCCTTATCTTGATAAGGTTGAGATGCTTCTGATAATGACGGTCGAACCGGGGTTTGGCGGTCAAAAATACATAAATGATTCAACTTATCGTATAGCCGAGGCCAGACATTATATTGACTCAAAACGTTTAAATACCGATATAGAAGTGGATGGCGGTATGACAGATGAAACTATCCGCACGGTAATAGAAGTAGGAGCAAATGTTATAGTTGCAGGAAGTGCGATATTTAAAGATAACGCAACCGAAAACTGCCGCAGATGCAAAGCTATACTGGACAGTACCGTGAAAGGAGAAGTTTTATGAGTTCCGCAAATACAGGCGGCAGATTATTTATTCCTCCGGCACCGCAAAGACCGAAGTTAGGCAGAAACGATCCATGCTGGTGCGGAAGCGGAAAAAAATACAAAGTATGTCATGAAAGAATGGATGAGCGTATTGAGTCCATACGTCTTGAAGGTCATATAGTTCCCGGTCCCGCTCAGATCAAGAACAAAGAGCAGATAGAGGGAATACGTGAGAGCAGCAAGTTAAACATTGCGATACTCGATATGATATCCGAAAAGATACAGGCCGGTATGAGTACACAGGATATCGACGATCTGGTATACAACAAGACTAAGGAGATGGGAGGTATTCCCGCTCCTCTTAACTATGAAGGATTTCCAAAGAGCGTATGCACATCTCTAAATGATGAGGTGTGTCACGGAATCCCGTCAAAAGATATCATCATAAAAGACGGGGATATCATAAATGTGGACTGCTCTACGATATATAAAGGCTACTTCTCGGACTCTTCGAGAATGTTCTGCATAGGTGATGTATCGCCGGAAAAGAAAAAACTTGTAGAGGTGGCTAAGGAGTGTATGCAAAAGGGAATTGATGCGGTTAAGCCCTGGACGTTTCTGGGTGATATGGCAGATGCGGTCAATTCTCATGCTAAGGCAAACGGATATACGATAGTCCGTGAGATAGGCGGACACGGAGTCGGAATAGAATTCCATGAGGAACCGTTTGTAAGTTATGTTACGAGACCGGGTACCGAGATGCTTATGGTACCGGGTATGGTATTTACGATCGAACCCATGGTAAATATGGGTAAGGCGGATATCTATACGGATGAAGATAACGGCTGGACCGTGTATACGGAAGACGGTAAGCCGTCAGCACAGTGGGAAGTTACATTAGCTGTTACCGAGGACGGATGCGAGATACTTACATATTGATCGGTACAGCAGGTGGGGGTTAAATGTTTAAACTTAAGAAGAACACACCTTTTGGTGGAAAATATGTCGAATATGATGTATTACAGGCTCTTTCTAAGGATTTTCTGGTTATAGGTTCCGTGGATACCGATACCGGCGCATATTCTTTCAGCAGGTTTGAAACCGGGACAGAATCGGAAAAGATACTTGAAGGTTATATACATGATGGCTTAAGTTTCGAAGACATTGTCAGAAGGTATGCAGAGGATCACATATATCCCGAAGATCAGGAAGGTGTGGTCAGTTGCTTTACTATTCAAAACCTCAGGAAGGCCTTAGAGACAAAAGAAGATATCTCTGTACTGGCACGTAAGATAGAAGACGATAAAATGCGTTTCATCAAGGGTGAGACTCGCAGGATCGAAGGTAGCCTTGACAGCAAAGTCATTGTATCGATACGCGATGTTGACCGTGAGATACAAAAAGAACGTGAGCGTCAAAATGAGCTGACAGAAGCGTATAATGCCGTAGAGAGAGCTTCGCAGGCTAAGAACCATTTTCTCTATAATATGTCCCATGACATCCGTACTCCTCTTAATGCTATCATGGGATATACCACGGTGGCGACGGATAATCCCAATGACCCCAAAATGCTTAAGAAATGTCTTGGCAGGATAGATGATGCCAGCCATCAGGTCTTAAACATAATAAATGAGATCCTGGATATCAATGAATATGAAGAGAAGTCCATATTCATAACCGAGCATAATCTTACCATGGCCGATCTTGAGCGTCAGATAACACAGACAGCCCAGACCATGGTGCATGATAAGAAACTTGATTTCTTTGTAAAAAATGAGGATGAATCCGGTACATTGCTCATCATGGATGATGCTCATATGTTAAGGGCAATAGTCAATCTGATAAGCCATTCGGTACGTTATACCGAAACCGGAGGCAATCTGTCTCTGACGATATTACCGCTTAAAGCATTAGACCCCGATTACAGAAGATATAATTTTATTTTTGAGGATAACGGTACCGGTATTGAAGAAGAGGATAAGGGGGTCAATATTCCGATAGTAAGGAATATACTTGATGCACTCGGCGGTGTGTTAAACATAGAATCGGTTGAAGGAAAGGGTTCAAAGTTTATCATTGATATTGAGTTTAAGGCCGCAAGATCCCAGGAGGAAGTCATATCCCCCGATGAGACCGATGATGGGTCAAATGACCAGCTTGTCGGCAAAAGGGTGCTCGTGGTCGACGATTCCCGCGTAAGCAATGATATCGCAGTAACCATACTTGACGGTTTCGGAGTCATGTCGGAAAGTGCATATGACGGAAACACTGCCATAGATATGATATGTGAAAATGAAGTCGGATATTATGATCTGATACTGATGGATATAGATATGCCGCAGATGGACGGTCATGAGACCGCTCGTGAGATCAGAGGACTTCACAGACCTGATGCCAAGATATTACCGATAATCGCACTTACCGCTAATGTTTTTGAAAAAACAAGACAGGAAGCATTTTCAGCCGGAATGAACGATTTCGTTACCAAACCCATAGATGTGGCTGAACTAAGAGAAGTATTACTTAAGACCATAAGGCATTGATCCGGAAGTTAAATATCATCATCGTCATCGTCGATATTTTCCGATAACGGTAATGAGAAGATAAATTCGGTTCCAACGCCTTCAGTAGATATAACATTAATATGTTCGTTATGGGCACGGATTATTTCTTTTGTAATGGAAAGACCTAATCCCGTGCCCTTTTTGTCTTTTCCTCTGGACAGGTCGGATTTATAGAACCGGTCCCAGATATTCTTGACATCATCCTTGGGGATACCGATGCCTGTATCTTTGACACTGACAAATACTTTGTTGTGCTTTTCGGTAGTTTCAATGGTTATTGCCGAATCATGATAGCTGAACTTAACGGCGTTGTCGGTCAGGTTGTAAAGAACCTGCTCTATCTTGCCTTTATCGGCAGAAACAAACATGGTTTCTCCCGTGAGGATAAGATCGAAAGTTATGTTCTTTTCCATACATGTTCCGCCGAAAGCTGCGGCAACATTCCGGATCATATCGTTAATGTCAAAGTCGGTGATGTCTAAAAGCATACCGGATGTGTTCAGGTTGTTGAGAGTAAGTAATGAGTTGGTAAGTTTCGTCAGACGATCGGTCTCATTAAGAACGATCGTCAGATATTTTTCATGCATCTCGGGCGGGATCGTACCGTCTAACATCGCTTCCAGATATCCTCTCATAGAGGTAAGAGGAGATCGGAAGTCATGGGAGACATTGGCTACAAATTTCTTCTGATCGTCTTCGCTCCTTGCTATCTCACCGGCCATATAACTGATGGTAGCTGCCAGATATCCTATCTCATCCTCACTTTCCACACTGAATTCATAATGCATATTTCCCGATGCATATTGCTCGGTCGCTGCGGTTATGGTTTTTAAGGGGATATAAACCATCTCCGTAAAGAAGATGAGGATTATAAGCGAAAGAAGAAAGAGGATTATGAGCATGATGTAGCATATGTTAAGAAGCTCATTGCATTCCTGCATTATAGATTCAAGAGGATAATGTATGACCACATATCCGTTTACCTTAAAGGCGCCAAGTATGGGAGCGATCACCGAAAGCATATCTGAGTCAAATGAATTAAAGAAGGCTCCTTCCGTATACCCAAGATCTGCCGTGACCGTAGGATCGAATCCTTCGACCATGACTTCGGAATCCTGAGGAAGGAGAGCAGAAGAATCAAGGACCATACGTCCCGAAGGGTTTATGATCCAAATTGTGGTCTGGTTATATTCCGAAAGTGCGGTTATCTGAGTGCCTACGGTATCGAGTGAAGTCTGTGCATTATACAGATCATTTGCGTAGGTATTTGCGATTATCGTTGCTTCACGATACAGATCATCGGCTTTGCTCCTTGTAAGATAATCCTCTATCATATTTGATACAAAGGAGCCGACTATGATAAAGCCGAAAAAACCGAATATTATATATGCGATTATAAATTTCAGATAGAGGGTCTTCCTCATCTGCGCACCTCGAATTTATATCCGATACCCCATATCGTGGAAATCTTCCATTCGTCATGATCGCCTAATTTCTCACGAAGTCTTTTGATATGAACATCAACGGTTCTGGTATCTCCGATATATTCATAGCCCCATATACGGTCTAAGAGCTGCTCTCTGGTAAATACATGATTGGGTGATGAAGCTAAGAAGTAGAGGAGCTCGAGTTCCTTGGGAGGCATATCTACTGTCTGGCCTTTGTATATAACAGAATAATCCGTACGATTGACTTTAAGGTCAGTATATTCAACATACTCCGAGTCATCGGTTTCGTTCTCTGAAGGAGTGTTTTTGAAACGTCTGAGAACGGCTTTTACCCTGGCTACCAGTTCTTTTGAATCAAAAGGCTTTTCAATATAATCATCGGCACCAAGTTCCAGACCGAGAACTTTATCGAAGACCTCACCCTTGGCGCTTAACATTATTATAGGCAGGTTTGTATGGCTTCTTACTTCTCTGCAGACCTGATAGCCGTCAATACCGGGAAGCATTATGTCAAGAAGCATAAGATCGGGCTCAAATGATTCCACAGCTCCAAGTGCACTCTCTCCGTCATGAACCATCATTGTCTCGAAGCATTCCTTAGTCATATAGAGTGAGATGAGTTCAGCAATGTTTTCGTCATCGTCTACGATAAGAATCTTCTGTTTAGCAGCCATTTTTTATCCTTTCATTTAACTCTTCGTTTTACACATTTTAGTGTGCTTATTTGAATTCGGCGATAGTAACTCCGGCATCGCCTTCACCGTATTCTCCGAGCCTGAATGAGGCTACGTATTTAGTCTTTTTTAAATGGGCGGCAACCGCATTTCTAAGAGCTCCCGTTCCTTTCCCGTGAACTATCCTCACGCTTGGAAGATGGGCCAGATATGCATCGTCTAAGTATTTGTCGAGTTCATATATGGCTTCATCAACCGTTTTTCCGAGAAGATTTATCTCGGTGCTTATGCTCATGGTCTTGCTTATACGGTTTCCTCCGGAAGAGAGTTTTTTCTGTTTTCCCTTGGAGGAATTTGATCCGGATGATGTTTGACCATCCTCATCTATAAGCAAAATGTCATCAACGGATACCTGTGATTTAATGATACCACACTGGACCCATATCTTGTCCGATTTATCGGGAAGAGATACGACTATACCGTCAAGCCCCATCGAGATGATCCGGACCGATTCGCCTTTTTTGATCTTTTTGGGATCGATCTTTGAACCTTTGGGCATGTCGGGCTTTTTGATGTCCATATTGGAGATCTTTGAGTCATTATCATTTATCTTTTCGCGGATCGCGGTACGGGCCTGTTCGAGTTCACGCATTGATATCGAAGGGCCTGCTTCTCTAAAGATCTTTATGGTAGCATCTGCTTCATCTTTGGCTTCCTGGAGGATCCGTTTGGCTTCTTCACGGGCTTCTTTAAGTACTTTATCCCGTGAAAGATCCAGTTTTTCTTTGGTGGTATCAAGCTGCTTTTGATCGTTTTCTATGCGTTTGGCATCTTCCGCAAGTTCAAGTTCCTTGCGCTCCATATTAAGTCTTCGCCTGTCAAGATCGGCCATGAGCTCTTCAAAGTTTTCCTGGTCCTCGGTCATGTGAAGATGAGCCGACTCGATGATCTCATCGGAAAGACCGAGTTTTTTGGATATTGCAAAGGCGTTGCTCCGTCCGGGAACTCCGACTAAGAGTCTGTAGGTCGGACAGAGTTTTTCAACATCAAATTCACAGCTTGCATTTTCAACTCCCGGAGTAGAAAGTGCGTAGACTTTGAGTTCGCTGTAATGAGTTGTTGCCATCGTCCGTATGGACCTGGTGTGAAGCGAGTCTAAGATAGCCGTAGCAAGTGCGGCTCCTTCGGTGGGATCCGTACCTGCCCCCAGTTCATCAAAAAGACAAAGGCTCTGTTCGTTTGCGGATTTAAGAATGTCCACAATATTTGTCATATGTGAACTGAAGGTGGACAGGCTCTGTTCAATGCTCTGTTCATCGCCGATGTCGGCATAAACTTCCGTAAAAAGAGAAAGTTCCGAACGGTCTCCGGCGGGAATGAACAGTCCTGCCTGTCCCATAAGGGTCAGAAGTCCTACAGTTTTTAATGATACGGTTTTTCCGCCGGTATTCGGACCGGTTATTATAAGCATATCGAATTCATCCCCAAGAGAAACATCAATGGGGACGACCTTGGCCGGATCTATAAGGGGATGTCTTCCCTTGATCAGACGGATTATGCGTTTATCATTGTAGACAGGTCTTATGGCGCGCATATCGAGGGCAAGTTTCGCTCTTGCATATATAAAATCCAGTCTGGTCATATGCTTACAGTTGACCGCGATATCTTCGGCATGTTCTCCGACCGATGCGGACAGCTCTGCTATTATACGCTCGATCTCACGCTGCTCGTCGCTTGCCAGAGTCTTTAATTTATTATTGAGTTCCACAACTGCAGCAGGCTCTATGAAAAAAGTGGAACCCGTGGAAGACTGGTCATGTACCATACCCGGAACCTGGTTTTTGTACTCGGATTTGACCGGTATACAGTATCTGTCCCCGCGCATGGTTATCACAGGGTCCTGAAGGTATGTCCGGACCGAACCGTTTATCATTGAGTTAAGCTGGGTATGTATCTTATCGCCGGTAAGCCGGATCTGTCTTCTTATGGATGCAAGTTCCGGGGACGCGTGATCCGATATCTCATCTTCAGAGATTATTATCCGCCTTATCTCCGATGCAATGATGGGAAGCGGAGTGAGCTCTTCAAATAAAGATGTAAGGATATCGCCTCCGGAAGTTTCATCATCCTCGGCGTCTGAACTGTCGTTATTCCTGTTATTATTTGAGGATCCATTTAATCCATAGTCTTTTACCCGGGCAGTGTTCTCCAGAAATGAAGCGATATGAAGAAGTTCGGGTATGGACAGGGACTGCTCTACAGAGAGACTTTTTAAGGTGTAACCGAAGTCTCTGTTTGAACCGAATGAAACCGTGCCATACTTAAAAGTACGTTCCACTGCCGCCTCGGTTTCATCCAGACTTCTTTGGATCCAATCCGGCTTGGATGACGGGCGGAGTTTCTCACACATGTGTTTTGCGGGATCTGACTCTGCTCTGGCTGTCAACAACTCGGTTATCTTATTAAATTCAAGGATTTTAAGTGCTTTATCATTCATTGTCACAATAATAGCAAAATTGGGTATTCTTTACAATAACAGGGGTTTGTGGCTATAATCATTGCATGGGCACTGAAAACGAAAATAAACAGAATCAAGGTCAAGATCAGGAACAGGTAAGTTTCGATCCTTCTCCAAACACAGCTTTCGTCCGTGAAAAGATCAAGCAAAAACCCATTAACAGAAAAAAACTGGTCAGGCGGACAGCTTTGACTATCCTCATGGCGGCGGTTTTCGGAGTAGTTGCATGTGTGACTTTCCTGCTGCTTGAACCTGTAATCTCCAAAAATATAAGCTCGGGAACAGTAAGCGAAGAGGAAAAACCCGTACAGGTAAGTTTCAGCGAAACTCAGGATGATACCGAAGATGAGATACTTCCCGAGGATATGTATGCAACGGATACTGAGATGATATCCGAAGCTTTGCAGGGCAATGTTACGGAGGTAAACGAAAACATCAAGAATATCGAGGATATGATATCTTCGATGGAATTCGGTATGGACGATTACCAGAAACTGTACAGGGATTTTAGATCACTGTCAGAGTCTATATCCGTGTCGCTTGTGACGGTTACCGCTGTTACGGAAGGTACGGATCTGTTAAATAATCCATATGAGGACAGCGCACAGACTTCAGGTGTGATAGTAGCAGATAACAGGCTTTCTTATCTTATCCTTGTAAAAGACAACGGACTCACGGATGCGGATGCTATCAACGTTGTTTTTTCCGACGGATCCAGTGCTTCAGGTGAGGTGATGGGCAAAGATTCCGAAACGTCATTATTGATAGTAGGCGTCAGAAAGAACCATCTGTCTTCCGAAACACTGGAAGTCATATCGCCTGCTTCTCTTGGGTCTTCACGGTCTACGGTATTAAAGGGTACTCCCGTGATGGCGCTTGGAGCACCTACAGGCACTTCGGATTCGGTGGCATATGGGATGATCACTGCTGCTTCCCAGCAATTATATATGACAGACTCGGACAGTATGATCTTTTCCACGGATATAATGGGAACCGAATCATCGAGCGGAGTAATTGCGAGCTTACGCGGTAATATTATAGGAATAATCGACAATACCTATGATTCAGAGACTGCCCCCGGCGTGATAAGTGCAGTCGGCATCACAGAACTTAAGCCGCTTATTGAAAAACTTTCAAATGGTGAAGACAAGGCTTATTTCGGCGTCCAGGCAATGGATGTAACAAATGCCATGAAAAGTGCTTACGGTCTGCCGGAGGGAATCTATTTAAGATATATAGAGATCGATTCTCCTGCCATGAATGCAGGACTTCAAAACGGTGATATCCTGACCGAGGTAAACGGCAAGGCAATAAATACATATCACGACTTTATACTCTGGCTTTATGATACATCACCGGGAACCACGGTAAATATGACTATCAAGAGACAGTCTGTTGACAGTTATGTTGATGTTAATTGCGAAGTGGTACTGGGTTCGGTCACATATGTTCCCACAGTGGAGGAATGACCGGGATATCAGACAGTAGAGTGTGTCGATCGATAGAAAGGACAGAAATGAAATACATCAGGGATTACAAAGAGGGCGACAGGATATCTGATATATACCTGTGCAAGAATAAGCATTCGGCGGTAACAAGAAACGGTAAGGCATATGATAATCTGGTGCTTCTTGATAAGACCGGAGTCATAGATGCCAAGGTCTGGGATCCAAATTCCGCAGGGATAGAAGACTATGACATATTGGATTATGTCGAAGTGTTTGGTGATGTTACTTCTTTTAACGGTGCGCTTCAGTTTAATATAAAAAGGATACGTAAATGCCGGGAGGGAGAATACGATCCATCCGATTATATGCCTACTTCACCTTTTAATATCGATGATATGTGGAAGGAACTTATGGGATTTATAGATTCCATAACCGAGCCGCATCTTAAGATGCTGCTGGAGTATTTTTTTAAGGACGAAGAATTTGCAAAGATATTTAAGGCTTCTTCCGCAGCAAAGTCGATCCACCACAGTTTTGTGGGTGGTCTTCTCCAGCATACACTCGCCGTTGCAAGGATCTGTGATTATCTGGCATCACGGTACTACAGGATAAACCGCGATCTTCTGATCACTGCGGCGATATGTCATGACATAGGTAAGACCCGGGAGATAAGCCTTTATCCGCAAAACGATTATACCGATGCAGGACAGTATCTCGGGCATATAGTCATAGGTGTTGAGATGGTAGGCGAAGCCATAAGGGGAATAGACGGATTCCCGGAGGCTCTCTCGCAGGAGCTCAAACATTGTATTTTGTCACATCATGGCGAATATGAATTCGGTTCTCCCAAGAAGCCTGCGATAATAGAAGCGGTCGCTTTAAGTTATGCGGATAATACCGATGCAAAACTCGAAGCATTCACCGAGATACTTGAGGACAGCACCGAAAGCGGATGGATGGGATTTAACCGGATATTTGATTCAAATATCCACAGGACGCAGATATGACAACTCACAAAAAGAATGAAGAATATGAGATAGTTATAACCGACATAGGTACAGAAGGCGAGGGTATAGGACATCTTGATGATGGCTATACCCTTTTTGTACAGGGCGGTCTGCCGGGGGATAAGGTTCTTGCGCATATAATAAAAGCGCAAAAAAAGTATGCTATAGCAAAGCTTGTTAAGGTAATATCCGCTTCTTCGGATCGAGGGGAAGCCCCCTGCCCGCTGGCCGGAAGATGCGGCGGCTGCCAGATCATGGAACTTAAATATGAGGCGCAGCTTAAATATAAGGCCAATAAAGTATGCGAACTCCTGACGAGAGTTGGAGGGTTTGAACCCGAATACATAAGCGGAATCTATGAGGGCATAATAGGATGTGATACCGGAGAAAAAGAAAATGAAACTCCGGTAAGGTTTCGTAACAAGGCCCAGTATCCCGTGGGGAAAGACCGGGAAGGAAATGTTATAACCGGTTTTTATGCACCGCATTCACACAGGATAGTTGCCTGTGAGGATTGCCTTATCGGTGCAGCTGGGGATGCGAAGATATTAAAGGCCATAAGAGAGTTTATGGATAAACATGATATAAGTGCCTATGATGAGAATACTCACAAGGGGCTTATACGTCATATCCTCATACGGACCGGCTATAAGACGGGAGAGATACAGGTGTGTCTCATAATAAACGGGAAGTCGATCCCTCATGCAGAGGAACTGACAGACAAGCTTAACGGGCTTTCCTTTGATGGAGAAGCTAAGATCGTAAGTATATGCACAAGTAAGAATACGGAAGAAACGAATGTGATCATGGGCGATGAGTACTCGGTTCTTTACGGAACGGGATATATCACGGACATGATAGGAGACCTGTCTTTTCATATATCGCCGCTTTCTTTTTATCAGGTTAATCCTTATCAGACAGATAAGCTATACAAAAAGGCGCTTGAATACGCTGCGCTTACCGGAAGTGAAACCGTATGGGATCTCTACTGCGGGATAGGGACGATCTCTCTTTTTCTTGCAAGGGCAGCAGGCAAGGTGTACGGCGTTGAAGTGGTACCGCAAGCAATAGAAGATGCGCGTGAAAATGCACGGATAAACCGGATAGACAATGCCGATTTTTTTACAGGCAAAGCAGAAGAGGTTTTGCCCGCATTCTATGCGGATGCAACATCATCGCCCGAGGCTCTTCACCCCGATGTCATAGTAGTCGATCCCCCACGCAAAGGATGCGACAGTGCATGTCTGGAAACCATGCTTAAGATGCAGCCTGAGCGTATCGTATATGTGAGCTGTGATCCCGCTACGCTGGCGAGGGACCTTAAGTTCCTGTGCGAAGGCGGATCGTATGAACTTAAGAAGGTTGTGAATGTTGACATGTTCGGCGGGAGTTTGCATGTGGAGACGGTAGTATCGCTCGTGAGGAAATAGCGTATTTTCACATGATTTCAGACGTTATCTTCAGTTCTTGTAAGTTTTCGGAAATTGGTCGGTTTCAAAAAGTATACATAGTTAAGACTATAAGTTTGATAATGGATCATCTGAGAATAC
>JAILNS010000016.1 GCA_024691305.1 Lachnospiraceae bacterium
CTCCCTCAGTTCCGATGGTGCCTGTTCCGCCTCCCTCGGTTCCGATGGTGCCTGTTCCGCCTCCATCGGTTCCGATGGTGCCTGTTCCGCCTCCTTCGGTTCCGATGTAGCCTGTTCCGGCTACTTCGGTTCCGATGGTTCCTGTTCCCCCTCCCGCCCTTCCGATGGTTCTTGTTCCGCCTCCCTCGCTTCCGATGGTGCCTGTTCCGCCTCCTTCGGTTCCGATGGTGCCTGTTCCGCCTCCCTCAGTTCCGATGGTGCCTGTTCCGCCTCCCTCAGTTCCGATGGTGCCTGTTCCGCCTCCCTCGGTTCCGATGGTGCCTGTTCCGCCTCCCTCGGTTCCGATGGTGCCTGTTCCGCCTCCCTCAGTTCCGATGCTGCCGGTTCCCTTTGTTCCGATCTTTCCTTCAGCCTGACCGGTCGTATACAGAGTAACCTTCTTCTCTGATGAGGTGCTGGGCTTAATAGTATAAGAGTAAATCTCCTCCGGTGTAAAGCTTCTTGCACGTGCCTGATGAACCTCTGAGTTAAACTCAATGCTCTTGGCAATAATAGCACCGTCCTTAGATCCATTAGCATGGTTATAGCTTGCATTAGATGCTATAACAGTACCGGTATGCTCGTTATTACCAACGATCAGCTTTGAGAAATTACCGAAGTTCCAATAAATATTCGAATTCTCCGCATCATAATCGCTTGTACCGGCACTGCACTGACCAAGCTTTATACCCTGGAATCGAACCATGGCGTTTTCAGTCTGAGACCAATACTCACCAGTTACGCTGTCAGGATTCTCAACGTATACATTAATGACAACATTGGCTTTAATCCTGGTAATCTCTTTAAGCACATCCTGGAGACTCGAATTATCATCCTTGGTTATGTCGTCTACAGTAACCGTAACAGTATAATACTCGTTCTCCCCTGAGCCATCCGCCTTATTCTTTAATGTCGACTTTAAAGATGAAAGCTGACTTGCTGAGACGGAGGAATCAAACTTACTATATTTCGACTTCAATTCACTAACAGAATCATCTATCAGTTTCTTAGCCGCGTCTGTAATCGAACTCAATGTGCTCTTAATGTTGACCTGCCTGAGTATTGCAGCACTGTACTTTTTAACTGCCTCCAGATCATCCTTAAAGCCTTCTTGCTCAACTATAGAGTAAATAATGGCCTTCAGCTGTTTATTCGTGCAATTATCAGAAGACTGATCGCCTACAACTGACGTAATTGCATTAATGACTTTCGATGCCGCTTTTTTGAGGATTCCTTCTCCATCTCCAATATCAATGAGAACAGAATCGCCATTCCTATTACCTGCATCAATATTGGTGCCAACAACAATCGCGTCATTATTCAATGTACCAAACTTAGGCTTGTCTCCATCATTATTTAGAATGATAGAATACTTATCAAGACCCGTTGTTGTTCCGCGACCGCTTGCATAGAAATCATGGCTCTCCCAAGGGGATCCCTGCCCAAGATCCAGATCCAGTGTACAGATATTGCCATCAAAATGACTGGCTGTAATTATCTCCTCACCATAAAGTACGAAATTGGATGTTATGGATACATTCTTAAGGAGGTTAATGATATCAGCCTGCATCTCTGCAGAAACATCCGAACCACTTACGTCAGAGAATGTCTTTCCTTTAATGATCTGGCCTTCGTAATGCTCTTTGATATCTCCGGTAACCTCTACAAATATCTCCTTACCGTTTTCAGTATCCTTAACATAGTACTTATCGCCAACCTTATATACAGGTATATCAGAACCATCTGCATATGTTATGGTGCGAGGCTGTCCATTATATGTACCTGTAAGAGTGTATGTACTTGATCCGGAAATAGTGGCAAGCTGAGCCTCGGCAATCTTCTTGACAGCATCATACTCCTTCTTTTGAGGGCCATGACCTTCAGTAAGAACCACGCCGTTAGCCTTGATCTCAAGAACTGTTTTTCCGTCAACGACCTTTTGAGTAACTTCATAGGTCTTTTGCTGGTTGCCTACATCCGTGCCATCTGAAAGGGTAAACTTAACCTTACGCTCTACATCAGTCTTATTAAGTATCTCGGTACGGATATCAGTATCAGTAACTTCAACCCCATCCTTATCAGTGATATGAATAGTCTTCACACCGGTTGTAGATACTTCAACCTTGACTGAATAAGTTCCGCCCTTTGTGACAACCTGGGTCGAGCCTTCAAGAGTATACGTCATCTGGCTCTCAGTCTGAGCAAGGATGGCCTTTCCAAGTTCGCTATTCTTATCTACAGGCTTGTTGTCCTTATCCTTGATCGTTACCGTCTCTTTGCCATCTTTATCAACTGACTTGGTTACCTTGTACGTGTTGGTTCCGGTTACTACTACATCCTCGTGCCCTGCCAGATGGTAGGTCACTGCCACGGTAGTGTTATCGATGATCGACTGGCGGAGTGCTCCTTCTACCTCGTTTCCGTCCTTGTCGGTTACGCTCGTTACGGTCTCTGTTCCGGATGCATCCACGC
>JAILNS010000018.1 GCA_024691305.1 Lachnospiraceae bacterium
TAGGCTTATGAGAGTTTACCATAAATGAGACTCGGTGCGAAGTGCGGGACGGAAGGATACGTGAAGTAGGGAATAAAACAGGTATTCCGAATTCGATTTATAACAAGGCACTTGGCTTGCGTTTTCACCGTTACACCGACGCATTGTCAACTTGCATCGGGAGCCTCAAGTGTATCTATCAATATTCTTGGAGCAAATTTGGGTATTACTTTTGTGGCAGACATAACTCCTAGCAGTTCATATGCGGATACCACTGTTAAGTATGGGGTGTCTATTAATGGAGCTAGTGGAGCTGTTTTATATGCAACAGGAGATATTGGATAAGATACCTGAGTATACTGTTGCTTGACAGTTTGCTTATGATGTGGTCTCATAAAAAATGAATAATCAATGATAACAATAGCGGTATGTTTTGAGAGGATAGTTATGGCTTTGGGTTCAGGACAATATAATTGGCAAGACCCTATGAGAAATGCTGGGATTATTGCACAAGCGGAAGGTAATAACATAGCTGCTCCACATGATAAAAGAGGGAAAAAGATAGCAGGCTATATATTGATATCATTTTTGATAATTGTGCTTTTTGCCATAATAATGCTTTTTGTGTTGGGAACTAATAGCGGATGATAAACTATGTATAAATGTATACCGGGAAAGAAATAAGGAGCTGTGGAGTCAAGCCAGCAGCTCCTTATTTTTCTCTATATATTCTTTCCAAACAGCCTCGCGGTCCTTCTGATGAGTGTGTTCATACCTTTCGTAATACTCGTCATGTAATGCTTTAAGCTGCGCTGTGAGAGGGGTATCTTTTGGGACTTTCCCACGGCGGATGCGTGCATATAGACGATTGTATGCCTTGTTGTATTCCGCATGGATCGGATGCTCGAAAAATCGGTCCTTAGCCGAGCGGCGGCTTACATATTCGTTGCAGGCAAATTTGGAGTCTTTATAGATTCGCGTGCAGTATTCCTGTGAAGAGGAGTATCTGACTTTGAAATACTTACCGCATAATTTGCATTTACGTATTGAACGTCCATCCCGGATAAGCTGGGCAATTCCTATATGTGCGAACTGGTTTAGCGTACGGATCTCTATGCCGTCCGAATCATATGCACGGCGCTCTTCGAGATAGGACTCCCAACCGGGATCATCAGGAGCATCTTCTATTATTCCGGCATTTGGGAATCTTTCGCTCGTTGAATTAGTATAGATGTCCTGCTTAAACATTCCGTTGTTGTGATACAACTCACAATAGTTTTTGTAGTGCTCTGCTATCTTGTCCGGAGACAGTTGTATTCCTTTTTCAAACGGCAAAACAAATACATCCTGAACATAAGCCCGGATTCTGCCGTAGTATTCAATAGTAGCAGTGTTTATGCACAGGAATGATATAAGTGGGTCAAAAAGGGCTTTGGTTGCTTCTTTCGAATTGATTTTCCCATCTAAATAGTCTGCCAGAAGCTTTATTACTTCGAAATACAAGGGATAGAGAAATCCTAAGGCCGGAGCACATTTAACTATCTTGTTCAAAGTGCGCAGACATTCATCTGCATATTTATTAAAGGAATCCTTATGATATTTGCCTAGATAGGAGCCTTTTTTGATGGAATCGGGATCTTTCTCATCAGATATCAGATATAAGCAGTCCCTCAGCACTATCATCAGATTGTTCTTATCAGCTGTATCGTACCATTCGTTTTCACCATATCCGAATAGTTCCATCCAGTTTGAAGTTATGGGAGCGTTTTTCGAGAAGAAATACCGCTCTTTCTTTGATCCGATTTCGAAATCACAGAATAAGGATTCCGTATGCTTACTTTCGTCGGTGATGTAATAAGCATCTGAGCAATGATCATATTGGCGGATAGTATCCAGGTTGAATGGATTAATCCGGTTAGCTGCAGGCATTTGTTGACCTCCGTAGTGTTCATTTTGATCTTGGATAACAATATAACATAGAGAATAGTTTTTTTCAATCAAATATTACTTGACATTCTTTTTGGGTTGGATTACTATGATGACAAACAGTAGGGAATAATGAATACCATAATATTATTACCTACAAAATACGAAAGGAGGTGAATGACCATGAATTTAGGTTTGCCGCAGGATGAAATCTACACGACAATGTTTACGGAGTACCCGGATCTGCTTGATTCAGATCAACTTTGCAAGATGTTGAAAATATGCAAGGGAACGGCATACCGTCTGCTTCGAGAAGGCAGAATCAAGTATAGGAAAGTGGGTACAGAGTATAAGATCCCTAAAGTCTTTGTCTTTGACTATCTGGGACTCGTAAATGGGAACATGGATGCTGAACAGGCGCAGGAAGGAGGATGACGCCGATGGTAAATGGCTTTCTTAGTCCGAAAAACGGATACTATCAAATGGTTATTCCATATAAGGATGTAGATGGGAAGTGGAAGAAAAAATGGATCAGTACGGGGCTGAAAATAAAACCCGGAAATAAACGAAAAGCTCAAGCTATGCTTGATGAGGCAAGAATGAACTTTAAACCACCTCTTATAGCCGAGAGCACTGAGCTGCAAAACATGCTTTATGCAGATTATCTTGTAGACTACTGGCTTCCTGTGGAAAAACAAAATGTGAGGGCCAGCACTTATGCCGGTTACGAAGGGAATGCCAATACGATCATAGCACCGTATTTCCGTGAAAAGGGTATAAGGCTGGTCGATCTGACTACAAGAGATATACAGGAATTCTATAATCTTCAGCAAACCCGTGTTGCTCCGGCAACGGTAAAGCATTACCATGCTGAGATTCACAGATCTTTGTATCATGCAGTTCGAATCGGGCTTATCCCTGCAAATCCGGCAACAATGACAGACAGACCCAGGGATGTACAGAAAACCGTCAAATTCTATACTCCCGATGAAGTGGAGGAACTGATAGAAAAATCTAAAAATGATCCTTTAGGACTCATGATTAAGATTACGGCATTTTACGGGTTTCGAAGGAGTGAGGTAGTCGGCCTCAAGTGGTCTGCCATTGATTTTGACAAAGGGACTATCACAATATCCCATACCGTTATTAACGTTAAAAAGGACGGGAAGAGACAGCTGGTCTGCGAAGATAAGACTAAGAATA
This sequence comes from Lachnospiraceae bacterium, assembly GCA_024691305.1. Lineage (GTDB taxonomy): Bacteria > Bacillota > Clostridia > Lachnospirales > Lachnospiraceae > XBB2008. Next base: position 3,109 of record JAILNS010000018.1, read on the forward strand.
TGTCGAGCTACAGGACTTTACCTCTGATCGATACTTTTAAGCAGGAGTTGGAACAGCTCCGTATAGAAACGGATCTCAATAAACAGATATGCGGAGATGCATATTGCAGGGATTATGAGGAGTACATATTTGTCAATCCGATCGGAGAATTGTTCAATCCGAACTATGTGACAGATCATTTCCAGGTCATATTGAAACAGAATGGTCTGCGAAAGATCACGTTTCATCAGCTCCGTCACAGCTGCGCATCGATGCTCGTGAGGGCAGGCGTGCCGATGAAACAGGTGCAGGAATGGCTGGGACACAGTGATTTCAGCACTACAGCTAACAGGTATTCGCATCTGGAATATGATGCAAAAGAAGATACAGCTAGAACAATGGAGGAGGTTCTTGGTCTGGATAAGATGAATTACAGCGACAGTGCAAATAAAGCTTAAAAGCTTAGATATATAATTTGGTAGATATTTTGGTAGATGCGATAGTTATGTGTAAAAAATGACCATCCGGAAATCTCCTTCCGGATGGTCAGCGGAGACGGTGGGATTCGAACCCACGTGCCGGTTTCAAGCCGACAACTCGATTTCGAGTCGAGCTCGTTATGACCACTTCGATACGTCTCCTTGTTAATTGTAGCGTTCGGAACCGAAAACCTTTCGAGTGCGCCCCGTTATGACCACTTCGATACGTCTGCGAATATCTGAAAATATTTACTTTTCAAACATATAAGATACTACTTTATTTTTGGGACATAGTCAATGATTTGATTTTGGCCACGGCTTATACTTTTGATTTTAGTCATGGCTTATACTTTTATTGTAGAAGGACACTTTTTTGAGTATAATATAGAGTAGTCTTTTTTAGACAAAAGCAAAATATCAAGGAGGGTTACTATGAAGAGAATAGGTATTCTTACAAGTGGCGGTGACTGCCAGGCACTCAATGCTGCGATGAGAGGACTTGTAAAGTGCATGGATGTCAGCGGAGAGAATATAGAGATATATGGTTTCCTTGACGGTTATAAGGGACTTATCTACGGTGACTTCAAAATGCTTACCGGTCATGATTTTTCCGGTATCTTAACCAAGGGCGGCACGATACTGGGTACTTCCAGGACACCGTTTAAGACCATACGTGAGCCTGATGAGAACGGCCTTGATAAGGTTGAGGCCATGAAACAGAACTATTACAAACTTAAACTGGACGTTTTGGTCATCCTTGGAGGAAACGGTACTCATAAGACAGCAAATCTGCTCAGAGAAGAAGGCCTTAATGTAGTGACCCTGCCTAAGACCATAGACAACGATCTGTGGGGTACCGATATGACATTCGGCTTCCAGAGTGCGGTTAATATTGCTACCGAAGCAATTGATTGTATACATACCACCGCAGCTTCCCACGGACGTATATTTATCATCGAGATCATGGGACATAAGGTTGGATGGCTTCCTCTTAATGCCGGTATGGCGGGCGGAGCTGACATTATCCTGATCCCCGAGATCCCTTATGATATAGACAAGGTTGTCGAGGCAATAGAGGGACGTGATAAGAGAGGCAGCAAGTTTACGATCATGGCAGTTGCTGAAGGCGCAATATCCAAAGAAGATGCCGCTCTTTCCAAGAAGGATCTGAAGAAAAAAATGGAGAACTCTCCTTATCCCTCCGTATCTTATGAAATAGCGGCACGTATTCAGGAAAAGACCGGCAAGGAAGTACGTGTTACCGTTCCCGGACATACACAGCGAGGCGGAAGCCCCTGTCCGTATGACCGTGTATTTGCAACCAGACTCGGTGCGGAAGCAGGCAAACTTATCTTGAACGGCGAGTACGGATTCATGGTGGGCTATAAGAATCGTGAGATCGTCAAGGTACCGCTTGATGAAGTTGCCGGTAAGTTAAAAACATTGTCTCCCGATGCAACGATCATCAAAGAAGCTAAAATGATCGGAATCAGTTTCGGAGACTGATAATGGCATATACAGCACTATATCGTAAATTTCGTCCTGTCTCTTTTGACGATGTCAAGGGGCAGGACCATATTGTAACGACTCTTCGTAATCAGATCAAAGCAGACAGGCTTGGTCATGCGTATCTATTCTGCGGAACACGCGGAACCGGTAAGACTACGGTAGCAAAGATACTGGCCAGGTCTGTTAACTGTGAGAGTCCGGTAGACGGAAGTCCCTGTGGACAGTGTCCTACATGTAAGGCCATAGCAGACGGAGGCGCACTGAATATCATTGAGATCGATGCTGCTTCAAATACCGGCGTTGACAACGTGCGTGAGATAATAGATGAGGTCGCTTACTCGCCGACGCTTGGGCGGTTCAAGGTCTATATAATCGACGAGGTACATATGTTGAGCTCCGGGGCTTTTAATGCCCTTCTTAAGACACTTGAAGAACCCCCCGAGTATGTGATTTTTATACTTGCGACCACAGAACCTCACAAACTGCCAATAACTATATTATCCAGATGTCAGCGGTACGATTTTCATAGGATCACGATAGAGACGATACAAGCGAGACTTAAGACTGTATGTGAAGAAGAGAAGTTATCCGTCGAAGAGAAGGCTCTTCATTATATAGCCAAATGCGGTGACGGTTCCATGAGAGACGCTTTGTCACTGCTTGACCAGTGTGTAGCATTTCATTACGGAGAGACTCTTACTTATGATTTGGCACTTGAAGTATTGGGTGCCGTGGATACGGGAGTTTTCAACAGGCTTATAAATGCTGTTTATGACGGTGATGTTGTCGGTGCGGTCAATATACTTCAGGAAGTGACCGAGCAGGGCCGTGAACTCACACAGTTTAATAATGACCTCATATGGTATGTGAGAAGCCTGATGCTTGCTAAGACCGATACCGCACTTGAAGAAGTTATAGATATAAACACCGAAGACATGGAAGCACTTAAAGCAAGTGCAGCCAGGATGGATATGGACAGTATCATGAGGTATATCCGCGAACTGTCGGAACTTACTTCGAGACTCAGATATTCTCCTCAAAAAAGGATACTTCTGGAAGTTGCACTGATAAGGCTGTGTCATCCTGAAATGACAGGCACATCAGGAGACGAAAGCACAAGACAGGTTATAGCTCCGGTACCTGTTGCAGCAGGCGAAAGCACAGATGTAAGACCTCAGGCACCTGCAATAAATGCAACCTACGAACTGGCTCTTGATGATCTTAAATTCAGACTGAGTGCGCTTGAAGAAAAGATAGAATCCGGAATTAAGGTGAGTACCGAAGATAAGCCCCGCAAAGTTCCGCCCAAGCCCAAGGCTTTACCTAAAGATGTTATGAGGGTAAACAGCGAATGGGGCGATATCATAAGAATACTGGGTGATCCTTACGAGTCTTATTTAGCCATTGCCCGAAGATCTGTAACGTCGGATGGAAAACTGGAACTGGTCTGGGGCGGAGAAGGAAACTATTTTGCCTATACAAGCATCAATACTCCTGAGGTAAAACAGAGTCTGGAAGATGCAATTGCAGATAGGATAGATAAACAGGTAGACTTTATACTTACCTATGTTGAAGACAAAAAAGAAGTTGAAGAAAATTATTATGACATATCACAGCTTTTGCCGGACACCGAGATAGATACGGAAGAGAGCAATGCTGACGGATATATATAAAAGAGAAAAAAGGAGAACCGTATGGCAAAAAGAGGAGGATTTCCGGGAGGAGGAATGCCCGGAAATATGAGCAATCTGATGAAGCAGGCACAGCGGATGCAGCGTCAGATGGAAGAAAACCAAAAAGAACTTGAATCTGCCGAATATACAGCTTCTGCAGGCGGAGGAGCAGTTACCGCTACGGTGAGTGGCAAGAAAGAGATTACTGCGATCAAGATAGATCCTGATGTAGTAGATCCTGAAGATGTGGAGATGCTTCAGGATATGGTCATGGCTGCTGTGAATGAAGCTCTTAAACAGGCTGAAGATGCGAGCAATGAAGCAATGAGTAAACTGACCGGCGGAATGGGAGGCCTCGGAGGTATGCCTTTCTGATGGAAATGTATAACGGATCCATCAATAATCTCATAGACGAACTTGCTTCACTTCCGGGTATAGGCAGTAAATCAGCGCAGAGACTGGCTTTTCACATGATAGCCATGCCTCAGTCCAAGGTTGAACATCTTGCCAATACAATGATCAAAACCAGAGCAGAGGTGAGGTACTGTGAGAGTTGCTGTAATCTGTCGGATTCGGAACTTTGTCCGGTATGTGCAAATCCCAAACGCGACCATTCCACGATAATGGTCGTTGAGAATCCAAGGGATCTTGCGGCTTATGAAAAGACGGGAAGATATGAGGGCGTATATCATGTCCTTCACGGAGCAATATCTCCGATGCTCGGTATAGGGCCCGGTGATATCAGATTAAAGGAACTGATGATCAGGCTTGAGGGTGATGTGAACGAAGTCATCATTGCAACAAATTCAAGCCTTGAAGGTGAGACAACGGCTATGTATATCAGTAAACTGGTCAAACCGACCGGAATACGCGTGACACGCATAGCAAGCGGAGTGCCTGTCGGAGGAGACCTTGAATATATAGATGAGGTAACTCTTCTAAGGGCATTGGAAGGCAGAACTGAATTATAATTTTTTAATAAATCAGTTATAGGATTATCAAGGAGGGATACAAATGGCAACAATAACTAAATCATCATTTGGAACGACCAAAGACGGAAAGGCAGTTACACTGTATACGCTTGAAGGATCCGGGATCAAAGTATGCATAAGTGATTTCGGAGCTCATATAGTAAGTATATATGCACCTGATGCTTCAGGAAAAATGAGTGATGTCATACTCGGATTTGATTCCGTGACGGGATTTGAGAATAACCCCAGTTTCTTCGGAGCTACTATCGGTCCCAGTGCAAACCGCATAAATAAGGCAACCTTTAAGATCGGTGACAACAAGTACGATCTTGCGGTAAACGATGGCCCCAATAATCTGCATTCCGATGCCAATATAGGCTTCCATAAGAGAATGTGGGATGTAGAGGAAGTAAACGGTGAACTTAAGCTTTCGCTTAAGATGAAAGACGGTGAGATGGGATTCCCCGGAAACCTTGATGTAAGCCTGACATATTCGATAACGAAAGATGCAGGACTTAAACTTCATTATCATGTGACCACAGATAAGCCTGCGCTTATAAATATGACAAATCATGCATATTTTAACTTAAACGGTCAGGATTCCGGAACCATCATAGATCATGAACTTAAACTGAATGCATCTAAATACACTCCCGTTGTGGAGGGTGCTATCCCTACCGGCGAACTTGCCGATGTAGCGGGTACGGTATTTGATTTTACGGATTTCAGACGCATAGGCGATGACATAGAGGATGATGTGGAACAGCTTAAACTGGTCAAAGGATATGATCATAACTGGGTCATTGATAATGCAGACGGATCATTAAAGACGGTCGCAACCCTTAGAAGTAAGGAAAGCGGCAGATATATGGACGTTCTTACCGACCAGCCCGGAATACAGTTCTATGCAGGAAACTGCATAACCCCCGAAGAGGGAAAGGGCGGCTTTGGATACAAGGAAAGATACGGTCTTTGCCTTGAAACCCAGGTATTCCCCGACAGTATAAACCATCCCGGATTCCCTGATTCGGTATATACTCCCGAAAGACCTTACGATACGGTAACAGTTTATAAGTTCTACACAAAATAAGCATTTAACTTATGGCTAAGATCTTTAGTTTTCCAAAAAAGAATATTGAGGATTCAAAAGGAAATGATCCTGCAATATGGACCTACAAGGATAAGATACGTAGCCATAAAATGATCATTTTTTACCGGATATTATTAGTAATCATCCTGATCGCCGCACTTGTCGCAGCATATTTTATACAGGCCAGAAACAGGGTATATACGGCTTGTGAGGTCACAGCCTCTGCCGATAACCATTCCATAAGAAGTGAAAACATGATAAATTTTGCGGGAACAGTCTTAAGTTATGGAATGGATGGTGCGGCGTGCGTGGATGTAGACGGTAGGGCTCTGTGGAATATCACATATCAGATGCAGGAACCGATGATATCCGTACAGGGAGATACGGCCGCCATAGGTGATTATGGCTCACGTACCATTTACCTGTTAAAAACTACGGGAAGCATCGGAGAAATATCCACAACGATGCCCATATATCAGTTTTGCGTCTCCCAGTCGGGCGAGATAGCAGTAGTATTAAATGATACGGATACCACATGGATATATCTGTATGACTCTCTGGGGAATGTACTTGCGTATTTTAAGACAACCATGAGGCAGTCGGGATTTCCGGTCGGAGTTTCGGTATCACCTAACGGAAAACTTGTAGCGGTAAGTTATGTATACGTTGACAGCGGTGATATGCGCTCCAGGGTTTCATATTACAACTTCGGAGATGTCGGTCAGAACGAAACGGACAATTATGTAAGCGGATATGAATACGCAGGAACGGTCATACCCGTGATCCACTTTATGGATAATGAAACATCGTTTGCCGTTTCCGATGACAGGATAATGTTTTATAAGGGTTCGGAAAAACCCGTTTCGCAATCGGAACATCTGGTTTCCGATGAGATACAGAAGGTTTTTTATAACGATAAGTATGTCGCACTCGTTTTTTATTCCGATCAGGCCGAATACAGATATCATATCGAGATATTTAACCGTAACGGAACCATGGTCGATGAGAGGGAGTATGACAGGGATTTTAAGAATATCGTTATGAAAGATGACATGATATATATCTATTCCGAATCACATGCCTGCATTTTCAGAGTCGGAGGAAAGACTGCATACGACGGTGCTCTGCCTAAGAGTACATACCTGCTGATACCCGGAGATAAGAACGGGAGATTTACAACTGTCAATTCCGATACGGTAGATACGGTGAAGATGAGATGACAGAGCAGTTAAGATTGGTAATATTGTGTATCCTTGCTGTACTGCTTTTGTTCATCTGTGTAAAAAGGGGATACTCAAACGGCCTTGCCGTGGAAATAAAAAAACTTGCCGGTATAGTTGTTGCACTCATATGTATTATCCTGATAATCGCTCTTAGAGGGGCTTTTTCCGACAACGAATACGGGACGGCATTTGTCATAATAGGAGCCGTGGTCATTCTGAGCATGGGGTGGAAGTTCGTAAAGATGGTGCTTGGCCTTTTGTCGGGCTTAAAAGACCTGCCTGTAATAGGGTGGCTGGATTCTCTTTTGGGTGCGCTTATAGGGGCCGCTGAATGCGCTGCCATCATATGGATTGCAATGCGTATATACAGAACCGTTATGGGTTCGTAAAAATATCATACATAGGAATATTTAAGTGAATATTGCAGTGATAGGAGCTGATGCGGAATCCGTACATGCTATCCGGATCATGCACAGACTTGGGCACAGGGTAATAGTTGTAGATCAGAACAAAAATGCGGCCGGTGCCAAAGAAGCGGATCTCCATATAAGCATAGACATCTCGCATGAGGATGAAGTTATCAGCGCACTGAAAAAAGAAAATATCGATTATGTATTCACAACGCCGATAGGAAGACATCTTAATACTATCGGCGCAGTTAATGATGCTCTCGGACTTCCGGGCATAGGCAGGGATACTGCGGTCCTGTGTACGGATAAGTATGCTTTTCACAACAGATTAAGAAATGTTAAGTTAAGAAGCGGACATTGTTATCTGGTAAATTCAAGTACCCCGGTGAATCCCGGTCAGATCTCATATCCCGCAGTATTTAAGCCAAGATACGGATCTCACGGAAGATCTGTTCATTATCTTGAAAATGCGGATGAATTTGCCACTCTTTTGGATGATATATGGGGCATGCACGAAGAGTATGATTACAGCATAGATTCGAATGTAAGTGCACAGGAATTTGCAAGAGACGTAAAGCAGGCGATGGAGCAGCATCAAAAGAAGGCTTCGCTGGAAGATGATCCGAATGATGATTATATAATAGAAGATGCCATTGTCGGTACAGAGTATGCGGTAGACGGGGTGGTCGAAGGCTGTAACTTTGAAATGATGCTCATACGCCGCAAGGAACTTACGCCTCCTCCATACAGACAGGCTCTCTCATATATGGTCATGATGCCCGGAGAAGATGCCCGTATCGAAAAGGTCATAAGAGAGTACATGGGGCGTATCTGTGAGGTTTTAGGGTTTAAGGATTGTTTTTTGCATACGGATGTATGTATCCTGGGTCATCAGATCAACGCAATAGAAATGTCGGCGAGTCCTGCCGGGAGGCATGTATATGACGAACTGATACCTATGGCAACGGGGATCGATCCCACAGAACAGCTCCTTAGGTATATTGCAGGAGAAGCACATTGTTTCCAGCCGCTTAATATGAAGCGCATGCTTCTTCAGTATTTCGATGCGGAACACTGCTTTGTACACGGTATCCCCGAAAAAGACGAAGTGGCCGCACTTTTGCCGGAGGGAGTACGTTTAAGGAGCTGGGAATGTAAAATGAAACTTCTGGATTATCTCGGAAGTATTAATGATGAAAAATCGCTTCTTGACAGAGGTTATTTTATAATCGAGGGAAAAAACGAAAGACTTCTTGATGAGGCTGTTGATATAATAAGGAACAGCTTTGACTTTAAGTAAGGTATTAAACGGAAAGCACAGCCTATGATAAAGATCTTACAAAAAATGAATCTTCTGCTTGATAAAAAGCAGAAATTACAAATGGGAGGGATCGTGATCCTGATGCTGGTCGGCGGTGTATTGGAGAGCGCCGGAGTCAGTATGGCTATTCCCGTCCTTCAGGTCATAATAGACCCCACAACGGTTCAGACCAATAAGTATATGCATGCGGTATATGTCCTGTTTAACATGAGCAGTCCCATGCAGTTTGCGATAGTGGCCATGATAGGCCTTATAGCCGCTTTTGTTCTTAAGAATGTTTTTCTGTTTTTCCTAAACAAGGTTGAACTTAAATTCGTATATTCCAATCAGTTTGCAACATCCAGACGAATGATGATCAATTTCATGCAAAGACCTTATGAGTATTATCTGGGTGCGGATACCGCAGTGATCCAGAGGAGTATCACATCGGATGTAAACAACATGTATGGGCTTATATTGAGCGTCCTTCAGCTTTTCAGTGAATGTATAGTTTTTGTGTGTCTTGTGGTGGTCTGTCTGTATGCGGATGCACGTATGATCATAACAATAGCGCTCCTTCTGATCCTTGTGCTGGTTGTAGTCAAGTATGTTCTCAAACCCGTAATGGTAAAGGCCGGCGAGGACAATCAGGAATACTACAGCGGCCTTTTTAAATGGATAGAGCAATCCGTTACTGGTATCAAGGAGATCAAGATAGCCAACCGTGAACCGTATTTTATAAACGAGTATGCCAAGTGCGGTGAGGGATATGTTAATGCGGTACAAAGATATAATCTGTTCAATGCTACCCCCAGGCTTTTGATAGAGACGGTGTGTGTGGCAGGTCTCGTGATATATATGATGATCCAGCTATTAAACGGAGCAAACGTTACTGAAATGCTTCCGCAGATCACGGTATTCGGCCTTGCGGCGATGAGGCTTTTGCCAAGTGCCAACAGGATTAACAATTATCAGACCGCAATATCTTATTTTGAACCTTTCTTCATGGGTGTGACGGATGATCTGCAGACCGAGATCCATGATGAGAGCGTGGATTATGATGCAGACAGTTACGTAAATGTGGAAGAAGTCGAGAAACTGCCCGTTTACGATATGATAGAACTAAAGAATATCACCTACAGATACCCTGACAGCAATATGTATGTATTTGATCATGCGGATATGAAGATACCGGTCGGCAAATCCGTCGGAATAGTCGGTACCTCGGGAGCAGGTAAGACTACGATAGTTAATATCATGCTGGGACTTTTGAGCATCGAATCCGGACAGATACTTGCCGACGGAGTGGATGTAAGGGAACATTACAGAAACTGGCTTAAGAATATAGGATACATTCCCCAGAGTATATTTATGATAGATACCAGTATCCGTAAGAATGTGGCTTTCGGTATCCCGGATGAAGAGATAGATGATGATAAGGTATGGGCAGCTCTTAAAGAGGCTCAGCTTGATGAGTATGTTCGTTCACTGCCCGAGGGTCTTGATACCGGAATAGGAGAAAGGGGAATCCGTTTGTCGGGCGGACAAAGACAGCGAATAGGTATAGCGAGGGCCCTGTTTGAAGATCCGGAGGTTCTGGTCCTTGATGAGGCGACCTCCGCACTAGATAATGAGACCGAAACCGCGATAATGGATTCGATCAACAGATTACACGGTCGTAAGACTTTGATAATAATAGCTCACAGACTTCAGACCATAGAAAAATGCGATATGGTATACAGAGTTGAAGACGGAAAGGTCAGCGTGGAAAGATAATGGATAAGTTAAAAAAGATATACTCAAAAAACAAAGAGGTCATAGATTACCTGTTCTGGGGAGTTGTGGCATTTGTCCTGTATATGTTCATATACTGGATATTTACTTCCAAGATGGGGATGCGTGAAGTTGTCGCAACATTTTTTGATAATGTCATCGTTATCATATTTACTTTTATAACAAATAAGCTTTTTGTATTCAGGAGCAAGGCCGGATCGTTTAAAGGTCTGGTCAGGGAATTTGTAAGTTTCGTCGCCGCAAGGATATTTACGTTTATATTAAACGAACTGATCGTCTGGGTAGGATGTGATCTTCTGGGATATAATACCCAGTCATACCATCTTCCGTTTATAAATGACGGTATGATCGTACAGTTCATAGCTCAGGCTGTTGTCATCATCACGAATTATGTCCTAAGTAAACTTGTCGTTTTCAGGAAGAAAAAAACACCTGTGGCAGATGATGTACCAAATACCCCGGAAGGGACAGCATCAGACGGGACAGTATCAGACGGGACTCAGGTAACGGGGGAAGATAAAGCGGAAGCATAAGCCCATGAGTAGTGTTAAGAGAAAATCCAATTTTGAATGGCTTCGTGTCCTTGCGATGGGCATGATCATTACACTGCATTATCTTTTTAAAGGCGGGATCATAGTAAACCCCACAAATGATTTCTCGGGGAAGTCGGTCGTGCTTTGGTTACTTGCGTCTTTTTGCATATGTGCGGTCAATACATATATTCTCATAAGCGGATATTTTCTGGTAGAGACGGGGTTTAAACTAAACCGTCTCATCGGTCTGGTGATTCAGGTCCTTGAATACAGTATGATCATTCTGGTTGTTATGATGATTCTTGGTATGGTCAGTTTATCCGACCTGAGCCTGTATTCTCTGGTCGGTTATCTTTTTCCCATAGGGACAGAAGAATACTGGTTTGTGACTGCGTATTTTGCGATGTATCTTATGGCTCCTGTTTTGGCTAAGGGTGTTAAGGCTCTTACCCAAAAAGAATTGCAGATACTTATCGTTGTTCTTTTGTCACTCACCAGTATTGAAAAGAGTATTCTCCCAATGCTGCTCCCCGGTGATGCATACGGATATGACTTTATATGGTTCATGACGCTGTTTATCGTGGCTGCATATATAAGGCTGTATGGGATCAGGTTTTTGGAAGGGCACAGAGGAAGATCCGTGCTTGTATATGTGGCTGCTTCGGTATTTATATGGGCAGCGGGGCTTTTGTTCTCATATGCGGGATATTCAACGGGTATCGATACGCTTTCTCATTATGCCGATATAGTTTTTCATTATAACTATCTGCCGGTTCTGGTCAGTTCCATCGGTCTGTTTTATATATTCAAAAATTCCGTATTTAACGAAGAAGGAATCCCCGCCGGGGTATCAAGACAGCTGGGCAGGCTGACTTTTGGCGTGTACCTGTTACATGAACATCCCGAAGTCAGATATATGTGGCCAAAGTGGCTTGGCGTGAGCACGGACAGGGGGCTTGCCGCAACGGTATTACACTGGCTTATGTGTCTGGTGGTGGTATATGCAGCGGGACTTTTGGCCGAATATGTGAGAAGCCTTATACATGATAAGATCTCGGTCAGACTAACGGTAAATGATGAAAGAACAAAACAGTAACAGGGCACATGTCCTTATAATCATATATACGATCGTTCTTATACTTTATCCGCTCGTTCGTGCAAACGAAGGCCTTTATGTTGCGGATACGACGTATAGTCTGAGTAATTTTGTTTTTTTTGATTCGATGTCCGGAACGTGGACAATCGCAACTTTTCTTGCCAATGTCTGCGGATATTTTCTTATGCATCTGCCTTTTGGCGAAACGATGCTCGGTATAAATATATATACTTCGCTGGTCGTCAGTATAACGGCGATAATCTCGTTTTTTATACTCAAAAAAGAAATAAACACTCACATCGTATTTGCCGGAGAAATGCTGGCTTTAAGCTTATGCTGGTGTCCGACCGTGATCTTATATAATTACCTTACGTATCTGCTCTTTACCGCGGGAGCACTTCTTCTGTACAGGGCAGTTCTTGATGATGATAAACGAAAGTACGTTTTGTCGGGATTTCTTCTTGGAATAAATGTACTCACAAGGCTTCCAAACGTTACCGAAGCACTTCTGATTGTCGTTTTGTGGTATGCGGGGGTCATCGATCATAAATCCGTTAAAAAAATGATACAGGACACTCTTATGTGCATTGCAGGTTATCTGTCCGGATTCTTACTCATATTCGCAGTGATATGCATAAGATATTCACCGGCTGCTTATGTCGGGATGATCAGGAATCTGTTCCTTATGACTGACAAGGCGGTTGACTACAAGCCGGCATCGATGGTAACGGCTATGTTTGAAGATTATCTGTATGCCGGAAGGTGGATAGTTTTTTGGATAGCAGGAGCAGTTCTTTGTGCTCTTGTATATCTCGTTGTTCACAGATTCACATGTGCTAAGAAAGACAATGAAGTAAAACAGGTAAGATATGCCAATGTTATATGCGTGATCTTATCGCTTATGATATTCGGACTTGTTGTAAGAGTCTGTTACGGAAGAGGGATGTTCTCTTTTAGATATTATGAATACGGATGCATGTATTTCTGGGCAGTGATACTGCTTCTTGCGACTACCGTGATCTCGCTTATATATATGATACGCAGTACTCCGGTGGTCACGGACACCTCTGAATACAGACAAAAGAGGATACTCTCGCTTCTGGTACTGATCATGATCTATGTGACCTGCATAGGGTCAAACAACGGGCTATACCCGATAGTAAACAACATGTTCGTAACCGCTCCTTATATCCTTTGGGTTTTATATGATCTGGCCGTTTCGGTGTATCAAAGAAACCGTATGGCAAAGCGGGAAGTGCAGGATAAAAAAACCCCCGGCATGATTATGAGTGCTCTTGTTTATGTGACTGCCATAACGCTTGTATTACTTGTGTCCGGGACGTTTGTTCAGGGGATAGGCTTTCATTTTTGCAATGCGTTTAATGATGGCATATACGGAGAAAAAAGGGATTCGTTCGTAGATGGATATACAAGAACCGCCGGAATACATACTACGGCTGAAAATGCAAAGTCTTTAAAGGAACTGATGGATTACATGTATGCAAATAAGAAACCGGAAGACAGTGTGATCCTGTACGGAGATATTCCGGGGCTTGGATACCTTTTGGAGATGCCGAGTGCGATATCGACTTTTTGGCCCGATCTTGACAGTTATAATTATGCGGAGTGGACCGATGATATAAATGGCATATACGGATATTTTGACGGTGCGGATAAAGCAGAAGGAGATCTTCCGGTCATAATAGTCACTCTTCCCGTGGCAGCTGTCGAAGGCGGGGATCCCGAAGCCATATCATATTTTGGCGCCGATTCAGATAAGTACTTAAATGACCGAAAACTGTCAGATCTTGCAGATATCATACATTCATTTGGATATGAACAGGTATATGTAAATGACCGGTATGCGGTATATGAGAAATGATGAATGTAATATGCGGTATATGACACATGATATGCAGTATACGACATATGACTCAGATACCGGGATCCTGTGGCTTTATGTTATTTGCGATATATAATGTGAGGTGTTAGAATTATGTCCATGATCAATTTTAATGTACCGCCCTTTACGGGCAAAGAAATGGAATATATCAAACAGGCTGTCGATGCCCAAAAGATCTGTGGAGACGGTCAGTTTACAAAGAAATGTTCGGAATGGATAGAACAAAAGACCGGTGCTGCAAAAGTGCTTCTTACCACGTCATGTACCCATGCTACCGAACTGGCGGCTCTTCTTTTGGATATAAAGCCGGGAGATGAAGTCATAATGCCGTCTTATACCTTTGTATCCACTGCGGATGCTTTTGTATTAAGAGGAGCCACGGCTGTTTTCGTGGATATCCGTCCGGATACCATGAACATAGATGAAACCCTTATAGAGGATGCCATAACCGATAAGACACGTGCCATAGTCCCGGTACACTACGCGGGAGTCGGCTGTGAGATGGATACCATTAATGATATCGCAAAAAGACATTCCCTCGCGGTCGTTGAAGATGCCGCACAGGGTATCATGTCTACATATAAGGGACAGGCGCTTGGAGCCATCGGTGATTTTGGGTGCTACAGTTTTCATGAGACCAAAAATTACAGTATGGGTGAAGGCGGTGCACTTCTGATAAAAGATGAGAAGTATATAGAGCGTGCGGAGATATTCAGGGAAAAGGGTACCGACAGAAGCAAGTATTATCGCGGACAGGTAGATAAGTACAGATGGCAGGATTTCGGGTCGTCTTATCTTCCAAGCGATATGAATGCTGCTTATCTGTATGCTCAGCTGGAAATGGCAGATGAGATCAATGAGATAAGATTAGCCAGATGGGATCAGTATAAGGAAATGCTGACGCCGCTTGCCAAGGCAGGCAGTATATCCCTGCCTTATATCCCGGATGAGTGTGTTCATAATGCACATATGTTTTATATCAAAACCGCGAATATGGATGAAAGAACACGCCTTATCGATCATCTTAAAGCACACGATATATTATCGGTATTCCATTATATCCCGCTTCATACTGCTCCTGCCGGGATCAAATACGGAAGATTTAACGGTGAGGATAAATATACTACATCCGAAAGTGAGAGACTGTTAAGACTTCCTATGTTTTATAAGCTTACGGAAGATGAAGTTACCTATATCTGTGAACAGGTGAAAGCTTTTTATGCCGAAAATTAAGAGTAGTAAAGAATATGAGAATCTGATCATAGCGCTTGCCTTTACGGCGGCGCTTATGATATTTACGGGCATTTTGTTTGACCATTATTATGAGTTTAACGATGATGTGCTGATGAAGGATATCTTATCGGGTGCATATTCGGGCCGCCCCGGAGCGCTTAATGTTCAGATGCTTTCTCCGATCAGTGCGTTCATTTCTTTTTTTTACAGGATAGTCCCGTCACTTCCATGGTACGGCCTCTTTTTGTGCGCATTCCAGTATGTAAGCATCGGCCTTGTGATTTACAGGGCATCTCTTATCGCAAACGGGGTTAAATACAAACTTGTTGCGGCGTTTATAGTTGTTTTGTTTGCGATATCCGTTTTTTTGTCCCACCTCGTGATGATACAGTATACGGTCACGGTTGCTGTGATGAGCGCATCGGCGATCTTTTGGTTTTATACAATTCCGACAGATGTTTCCAGACGTGATTTTTTAAAGCAGATCATATTGCCTGTCATTATTTTGATCCTGGCATTCCAGTTAAGAACCGAAATGCTCCTTTTGCTGTTTCCGTTTCTTGGAGCCGCACTTATAGCGCGCTTTAGCCGTATTGAAGCCGGACATAAAAAAGAGGAATTTATAAGATATCTTTATCTTGCGGGTTTTGTTTTTGCGGGCATGGCATTGTCTTTTGTCATTAATTCGGTATCGTATTCATCGGATGAATGGAAAACGTTTATGGAGGAATTTGATGCAAGGACCAAGGTTTATGATTATCAGTACGTCCCTGAATATTCCGCAAACAAGGATTTCTATGATTCCATAGGACTTAGCGAGTCTCAGGTCGAACTTCTTACGAATTATGATTACGGTATAGATGAGCGTATAGACGCAGAGGCACTTTCTGCCGTTGCGTCTTATGCAGACGAACTAAGAGGAGAAGGATTTGCAGTAAGATTCCCCTCGGCATTAAAAGAATATATATATAAGGTCACTCATCTAAAGGGCGGAGTATACGGTATAACGCTGTTTCTTTTGTATATGCTGCTCATAGTTGTCATAGTTACGGATAGTGAGTCATCGGTAAAGGAAAGGATATGCAGACTGATCTTCAGGGCCGTTGTCCCTTTGTGCATGAGAAGCGTTTCGTGGATGTATATAGTATATGGCAGGAGGGAGCCTGACAGGATAACTCATCCGCTTTACTTTGTTGAGATCCTGCTGCTTGCGGTTATGCTGCATGTTGAACTTTCGGAAAGAACCGGGCAAAAGAGTTATTTAAAAATGGCGGCGGCAGTATTCTTTACGGTAGGCGGTCTTATATTTTTACCCGGAACGATCTCAGACGTTAATTCCGGGATCAAAACACAGGAAGAAATAAATCTCACAGGCCGCAGCATAGATAAATACTGTAAGGAGCACCCGGAGAACTTTTATTACGAGGATGTATACAGCACGATCATAAACGGGGAAACCTTTAACGAGAAGA
Organism: Lachnospiraceae bacterium; assembly: GCA_024691305.1. Taxonomy (GTDB): domain Bacteria; phylum Bacillota; class Clostridia; order Lachnospirales; family Lachnospiraceae; genus XBB2008. Next base: position 19,774 of record JAILNS010000018.1, read on the forward strand.
TGTTTAAGGATGTCGATAACGGTTATAAAAACTATGACCTTATCGGCGGCTGGATCATGAACAGCCCGCTATACAGAAACAAAATTTCTCTTTACGGAATAACATCGGCTTCGGAAGCCCTGCTCGATATGGATAATGTTTTTATCATCAGTTCGGATGAAAACGGTACGGAATGGATAAAACGTCATTATGAGGATATAGGTACAGATGTGACGGTGACCGTAACAGATACGATAACGGAAGGATATAATGTATATACGATAAAACGACACAGGTGAGACTGTGTCGTTTTACTTTTGATAAGTATAATCTTTCATTCTGATGTAGATCGTTTGAGGTAATCCGTTTGCACCGTAACCGGTACTGTTTACGGATATATCTCTGGGCTCCTCGTTTTTCTTACGCTCGTTTTCGAGAATACCCGCGAACCCTTCTCCTTTCTGTTTATTCTGGTGCTGATACTCAGGTCCGCTTCCGCCGGAATCCCTGCCGAGTCTGTCGGTTTCGGTCACTCCGATCACTTTTCTGAGCGAATCATTTCCGTATACTGCAATGCTACCTCCCCGCCGTCCATGGCTTGCTACAGGTATCATATGATGACCGATCCTTCGATCATCCGCCTCTATTATTATTATCGGCGTTTAGTGACAAAAAGTTTACATAAAGTTATTTTTGCGTGGAAAAAACACGTAAAAACTACTAAAATCACAAGGATTTGGTATAATCGTATCTATGGAATATACGATCAATGAGAAAATATCGGTCCGTCCCATAACAGAAGAGGATACGGATCTGATCATATTGTGGAGAAATAAGCCTCGTATAATGAATAATTTCCTGGTCCGTACAGAGGTTACCCGTGAGACTCATTTAAACTGGCTGAAGACCAAGGTTTATACAGGTAATGTCAGGCAGTTTATAATCATGGAGCATACCGATGATATCATCAGACCGATAGGCAGCGTATATATACGGGATATAGATAATGAAAAGCTTACTGCCGAATACGGAATCTTTATAGGTGAGGATGACGCGTTGGGGCATGGATACGGTAATCAGCTGGTAAAATGGGCAGTTGATTATGTACGTGATATGGGTATGAAAACCTTTACGCTCAGGGTACTTGCAGATAATAAACCTGCAATAAAAAGTTATGAACAGGCAGGATTTAAGCAGGTTGATCTTGTGAAAAATTTTATCGACGGCAGGGATCTTGTATTTATGGAGATAGCTTTTGAAGACGATTGACCGCAAAGCTTTGATCATATCTGTGATATACGGGGCGCTGTTTGGCATGGGGATGAGCTTTGGACATGAGGCTTACGTTTCCCATGGGCTTGAATTTAAAAGCCCGTCGATGTGGATCATTTTATTTTTATCTGCTGTCGTTTCCTGTATTGCAGTTTATGCCTATATGCTATATTCATCCAAACGGGTGAGAACTTCGCATAAAGAAACGTTTCATAAACCTCATCCCATTATCACATTTGCAGTGATCTATGCCTGCTGGATGCCGGTTTTTCTGGCTGAGTTTCCAGGGTTTTTTGTATATGATGCTTCCGATGAATATGTTCAGGTTGCGACCAGAGGATTCACAACACACCACCCTCTGATGCATACCCTTGCGCTTGGAGGAAGCGTCCGTGCCGGAGAAGTTTTTTGCGGCAGTGCAAATACGGGAATAGCGATATATATTCTTTTGCAGATGGCCATAGTGGCGTTTGTTTTTACATATATACTGCATTCCATGGAACGTCTGTATGTATTTGGGATATTGTGGTACGGTCTGTTTCCCGTAGTAGTGATGTTTGCGCTGTGTTCCGTAAAGGATACGCTTTTTGCGGCAGCGCTTGCCGCTGCGGTGGTGCTTACTCCCAAAGCGATAAGAAACGGACGGCCGGGAGAAATATTATCATTGGCCGGGGCTTTACTTATAATGATGTTCATGCGGCATAACGGGGTATATGCATATATCATTTATGCCTGCGTTATGTTTATATATACTGCACTAAAGCGGGACAAAACTTCCTCAGGCACCGCAGGAGTAAAGAAAACACATGCCCTGCTTGGATCCGCAATCTTTTTTTTGATGCTGCCGGTCATATATATGACCGTAAATGCCGGACTGGCACATATGGTAAATGCTTCCGATACCGAACATCAGGAGGTACTTACCGTTCCGATACAGCAGATTGCAAGGACATGGAATAAGTACGGAGAGGATTTTACACCTCAGGATGAAGAAGATCTTTATTCCGTACTTTCAGAAAATGCACTTACACATTACACACCCGAACTGTCTGATCCGGTCAAATCAATGTTTGATAATGAAGCGTATGCAGCTGACAAGGCAGACTTTTGGAAACTGTGGCTTAAAATGCTTAAGCTGCATCCGGTCAGTTATTTAAATGCATGGCTTGACACAAGTTACGGGTATTATTATCCTTTAGCGGTAGTCAATCCTTATGCGGGACATGAAGTATATACTTTTACATATACCGAAAGTTCGTATTTTGGATATGAAGTGGAATATCCGGGAGAAAGACACAGTCTCATCCCGGTTATAGACAGGTTTTACAGATGGCTTTCTCTGGATGATGATATTCAGAGGGTTCCTGTGATATCCCTGTTTTTTTCGATGGGAGCAATGTTCTGGTTTTATCTGTTTGGAGCAGCGCTCATGCTTTACAGGAGAAGGTATGATGTTCTTGCAGGGTTTGTGCTTCCTTTCGGAGTTTTACTCACACTGCTTTTGGGACCGACTTTTCTTCCCAGGTATACTGTATTTTGGTGGTTTTTGTTTCCATATCTGATAAATGAGGTTTTTTATGAGAAGAGTAATGACTAAGGCTAAAGCGATCGAGTATGTTATCTACATCGTGTTTGCGATCGCAATATTGTGTATTTTCCCGTTAAGACTGTTTAACGAAGACATTCAGACATTTGGAAAAGAACAGCCTGCGGGGGCTGTGGCAGTATATGGAGAAAATGCTGCACTCCAACAATTTAGTGCCGAATATGACCATATTTCATCTATAGGATTTTTTATAAAGGGTGAGTATGACCATGTTCCGGTAACGCTCAGGGTATTTAAGGAAGAAAATGCATATCTTCTCCGAGAGGTAACGGTATATACCGATTCATTTAAGAAAGTCGATTCAAAGACCTATGGTTCGGGTTCCGTGGAAGGATATGCCGATATATACATAAATCTTGATACTGAGGTTGGAAAAGGGTATTTTTATACGATCGAGAGCCCCGAAACCGAAATAGAAGTTCTTTATGAGATGACAGGCAATTCGGGAGCCGCAAACAACGGATATATGCAATATGCATCCGAAAATAAGGATGCGTACAACCTGATGACACGTTATACATACGAGCAGCCGCTTAGAAAAGGCATGTCTCTCATATGCATAGTGATCCTGATGATCCTTGCGGTCTTGCTGGGAAGACTCGTGGCACTTATGTCAAAAAAGACCGATAAGTTAAACGATCTGGTATCAGTTGGCAAGGTTATAAGATATGTGCTTAATCCGGTGATTATAATTCTTTCCCTTATAGCCCTCATAGCAGTCGGGCCGATGCATATGTTTAGCATATACATAACGGATATAGTAGTGATGAGTCTTGGAGTGATCCTTCTTACACTGTTCCTTTTATATCTTGTGAATGTATGGATCAAAGACAGCGCATCGGATCCCGTGGAATACATGAAAAATAACTGGCAGAATCTGTGCCAGTCACTGTTTATAGCTCTTGCGTTATGGGCATGTGTGGAGTATATGAATGCGCTTTATGAGATATTCCATGATATTGCATGGCGCAAGATGGCATTTTTCTTAGGTCTTTCCATCATAGTGACGTTCTCTTTTGCACAGCTTATAAACTGGTTTAATCTTGCGGCTATAGTTGCGGGTATCATCATTGCCAGGATCTATTATGTGCAAAATCTTCCCGATATGGTGGATGAATATCATGTGGAAGCAATGATGTGGACCTGCAGACTGTTCCCTGTGATACTCGTGATGATCGTCTATATCATCCGGTCGCTTATAAGTGCGATCAGGTCCAAAGAAAATCCCATAAGGATCATCAGCTGGCCATACGCTTTGTACAGTTCTGTTCTCATAGCGGGGATCATCGTTAAGAGACACCATGAATATTGGCCTGTCATGCTGGCCGTGATCGCAGGTGTGTTTGCGTTCAGATTCCTTTTTTGGGAGAAAAGATACAGATTCCTTTCAAATATTACCAACGGGATCCTGTTTCATTTTGCCGGATGTGTGATATTCTGTCTGCTTCACAGACCGTATTCTTCGCTTGTATATGTAAGATATCCGCTTGTGTTCCATACAGTTACGATCACCGGCGAATACCTTGCACTTGTCATGGCTGCAGCTGCGGTCAAACTGTTTTCAAAATACTACAGGGAAAGACAGTGGAAACGTTGTATACCCGAAGCATTTCTGATGGGTGTGGTCACTACATATATGCTGTTTACGATGTCAAGAACATCGATGATAGGCGTGGTCGCAATGGGACTTACGATGTGGATAGCATACTCATTCAAGATAAAAGGGAAAGGGCGTATCAGGTCTTTGGTATCATCGGCGCTTATATTTGCGGCTGCCGCTGTTTCGTGTATCCCGGTCGTTTTTACGGCTCAAAAGACACTTCCTGCCGTAGTGGGAGAACCGAGGATAATGGAGATAGAGACATATCCCCAGGACCTGCTTATAAGTGCTGACTATGACAGCGAGGATTACATTACCTTCAGCAGACTTGCCAAGGGCTTTTGCAATAAGATATTCGGTATGGATGAAGATAAGATCAGGCTTGACGTATATACCGTTAACGGCAAGCGCGAGAACATGTATCTAAGCCCTACGGAAGCGTATGACAATTATAACGATGAGACTTCCGGCGGTACCTGGGAAAACATATTTTCCGGTTTCTCAGATGGTGGCAAAGGTATCCTTTTGACGGCAGATGCTCCTGTGGATCTGCCACAGAATAACAGTGACGGATTCGTGCCGCCTCATGAGTATAGCATGGAGGGTGAACCGCCTGAAGAATGGTGGGATGAAGAATATTGGTTTTATAATGATGAAACCGGGGAGTTGTGCTTTAATGACTGGAAATTAGAAGAAGAAAAAAATAAGGATGTATCGAACGGAAGAATGGATATCTACAGGTCATATCTTGAGCAGATCACACCCGAAGGACATGAGGAGATGGGAGCTGTTTTACCCGACGGTTCTATAGCTGCTCACGCCCATAACATTTATTTACAGATAGCCTATGACCATGGTATCATTATAGGGATAATGTTTATTATTTGGTGTGTGTTTACATGCATTCAGGCACTCGTTGTATTTATGCGTTTAAAGGACAAAGATCCTTCCGCGGGAATAGTACTTGCAGTGTCTGTTACTTATGCGGTCTGTGGTTTGACGGAATGGGTATCCCATCCCTGTAATCCGGCCGGAATGATAATGTTTATTCTGGCAGTTCCTCTGGCGCTGTGCAGATATGAGTTTAAAACAGATGAAACCGTTTAACTTTAAGATATTATACAGAAGAACAGCACTTGTTATATACGATATCATAAGCATAATAGCCTCGGCTTATCTTGCTTTGCTGATACGATATGAGTTCAGCTTCGGGATCATACCTCATCAGTTCAGGAACCCCATAGAGAAATTCCTGCCTATTAACATAGTTGTTACCCTTCTGCTTTTCTATATATTCAGGTTATACAGTTCTTTATGGGCATATGCCGGAGAAGCGGAGCTTCAGTCTATAGTAATTTCGAGCGTTCTTTCGGGAGTTGCCAATCTCATAGGCCTTCAGTTTTTTAAGGAAGGCTCACTTGCGGTTCCCAAAAGTTACTATTTTCTGTATGTCTTTGTTCTTATAGCGTTCATGTTCGTGAGCAGATTCTCATACAGATTCCTTCGAAACCTTAAACACAGGAATAATAACAGAAAAAATGACATAGCAGTTATGGTCATCGGAGCCGGAGAAGCTGCAAACGTGATCATAAAGGAGATTACCACTTCCAATTTTTCTACGATGAAGATCAAATGTATCATCGATGATGATAAAGGCAAGTGGGGAAAATACATTCAGGGAGTCCGTGTTGTCGGAGGCAGGGACAAGATACTTGAATGCGCCGATACATATGGGATAGACCAGATCATAGTGGCGGTTCCGTCCATATCAAGAAGCCAGTTGAGGGAGATCCTTGAGATATGCAAAGAGACTGAATGCAAGATACAGTCACTGCCCGGTATGTATCAGCTGGTTAACGGAGACGTATCCGTATCAAAGCTGAGAGATATAGAGATAGAGGACCTGCTCGGGCGCGATCCTGTTGAGATAGATCTTGATTCCATACTTGGATATGTGCAGAATCAGGTCGTACTTGTTACCGGAGCGGGGGGATCTATCGGTTCCGAGCTTTGCAGGCAGATAGCTACCCATAAACCCAAAAAGCTCGTGATGGTAGATATATATGAAAACAGTGTATACGAGATACAGCAGGAACTGATCATAAATCATCCCGAACTTGATCTTATGGTTCTGATCGCAAGCGTTCGAAACGCTAACCGGATGAACTGGATATTTGACAAATATAAACCATCCATCGTTTATCATGCCGCAGCACACAAGCATGTTCCTTTGATGGAGGACAGTCCCGGTGAGGCGATCAAAAACAATGTATTCGGAACCTTTCATGTGGCACAGGCTGCGGCTATGAGCGGTGCCAAAAGGTTTGTAATGATAAGCACCGACAAGGCTGTAAATCCCACGAATATAATGGGAGCTTCCAAGCGCATCTGTGAGATGATCATACAGACATTTAACAATAAATATGATACCGAATTTGTTGCGGTCCGTTTCGGTAATGTTCTTGGCTCCAACGGTTCGGTCATACCGCTTTTCCGTAAACAGATAGCGGAGGGCGGACCTGTGACTGTAACCCATCCGGATATAATCAGATACTTTATGACAATTCCCGAGGCTGTTTCGCTGGTACTTCAGGCCGGAGCTTATGCCAAGGGCGGAGAGATCTTTGTACTTGATATGGGTGAACCTGTCAAGATCCTTGAACTTGCGGAGAACCTCATACGGCTCTCGGGATATAAGCCTTATGATGATATACAGATCAAGTTTACAGGCCTGAGGCCCGGAGAGAAATTATACGAAGAGATGCTGATGGATGAAGAAGGGCTAAAAGAAACAGCAAACGCCATGATCCACATCGGACGACCTCTGGAAATTGACGAAGAAAGGTTCTTCGAACAACTTAAGGAACTTAAAGATTCGAGCATGATCGAGGATCAGGATATCAGACCGCTCGTTAAACAGATAGTTCCCACATATACATATAATAAGCAGCAGGCTTAGGGAGGCATGTGTTCAATGGTAGAACCATTCAAAGAAAAAGTATACCTTTCATCACCCACCATGCACGGTGATGAACTCAAATACATGACTGAGGCGTTTGAAACCAATTGGATGTCTACGGTCGGTGAAAATATCAATCAGGCCGAAAAAGGTATATGCGAGTACATAGGGTGCTCTTATGCGGTAGGTTTAGCTTCTGGTACCTCAGCGGTTCATATGGCTGTCAAACTTGCGGGAGAAAAGATATACGGTCCGACTGTTACCGGAAAAGGAGCATTGTGCGGACATAAGGTGTTCTGTACGGATATGACTTTTGATGCTACCTTAAATCCCGTGGTCTATGAGTGCGGAGTTCCCGTATTCATAGATACCGAGAGGGATACCTGGAACATGTCTCCGGAAGCCCTTGAGAAAGCATTTGAACTGTATCCTGATGTCAAGATAGTCGTATATGCACATCTGTACGGTGTACCGGCAAAGGCCGATGAGATAAGTGGGATCTGTAAAAGACACGGTGCGATAATAGTAGAGGATGCGGCAGAAAGTGTCGGAGCAACTTATAAAGGCGTACAGACAGGAAATTTCGGACTGTACAATGCGATCAGCTTTAACGGAAATAAGATCATAACAGGATCATCGGGTGGAATGTTTATCACCGAAGATGAAGAAGCTGCCGCCAAGGTGAGAAAATGGTCGACACAGTCACGCGATAATGCTCCGTGGTATCAGCACAGCGAACTTGGATACAACTATCGTATGAGTAACGTGATCGCAGGTGTTGTCAGGGGACAGATACCTTACATAAATGAGCATATAGCTCAGAAAAAAGCAATCTATGAAAGATACCGTGACGGCTTAAAGGATCTGCCTGTTATGATGAATCCTTTTGATGAGAAAAATTCAGTACCAAATTACTGGTTATCATGTATTCTCATCGACAGTGATGCCATGTGCCATCAGGAAAGGACAGACAGCGTCGCTTCTTATAAGGCTGAACCCGGAAAGAGCTGCCCTACCCAGATACTTGAAAAAATCGCATCATTAAATGCAGAAGGACGTCCTATCTGGAAGCCCATGCATATGCAGCCAATATACATAAATAATGATTTCGTTGATCTTGGAGAAGATGTGGGAGCCGATATCTTTGAAAGAGGACTTTGCCTGCCAAGCGATAACAAGATGACTCCAAAACAGCAGGATGTCATCATCGAAGCCATACATGAATGCTTTGAATGATCTTACGTACACTTACGGTAAAAGACAATGCATAAGCCCTACGGAATATATGAAAAGTTCATCAAAAGACCTCTCGATCTGTGTCTTTCATCGCTGGGACTCATAATCTTAAGCCCGGTGATGGGAATCACGGCGATCCTTGTAAGAACCAGACTGGGAAGCCCCGTGCTTTTTACCCAGGACAGACCGGGGAGGGACGGTAAAGTTTTTAAACTATATAAATTCCGTACCATGACTGATGAAAGGGACGAAAACGGTGAGCTTCTTCCGGATGAGATAAGACTTACCAAATTCGGCAAAACCCTGCGTTCAACCTCTCTTGATGAACTTCCGGAACTTATAAATATCATTAAGGGAGATATGGCGATAGTAGGTCCGAGACCTTTGCTTGTAAGATACCTGCCAAGGTATAACGAACACCAGGCAAGACGTCATGAGGTTCGTCCCGGATTTACAGGTCTGGCACAGGTGAACGGAAGAAATTCCATTACCTGGCAGGAAAAATTCGACTGGGACGTAAAGTATGTGGATCATGTGACCTTCATAGGGGATCTTAAGATACTTTTGGATACTGTCGGTGTTGTTCTTAAAAAAGACGGCATAAGCAGCGAAACCTCGGCCACCATGGAGGAATTCATGGGCAATGATTAAGAAGATACTCATTCTTACCAATAATGATGCGGGCCTGTATCTTTTCAGAAAAGAACTTATAGCCGCAATGATAAACGAAGGGTGCGAATTACATATATCCACCCCCGATACGGGATATACGGAAAGCATTAAAAAACTGGGCACTACGGTCCATGATACAGGCGTAGACAGAAGGGGGACCAACCCCTTAAAAGACATTAAGCTTTACCGGGATTACAAAAGGCTTATAAGCGAAGTTAAACCGGATGCAGTACTTACCTATACGATCAAACCTATCGTATACGGAGGGATGGCATGTAAGAGAGTGGGAGTACCGGTTCTTGCGAATGTAACGGGATTATCAAGTGCGATGCTTCACGGCTCCGGTCTTATGGGACGGTTTCTTACGATACTTTATAAGAAGGGCCTTAAGGGAGCTTCATATGTTTTTTTTCAAAACGAAAAAAACAGGGAGCTCATGCTCGAAAAGGGCTGTATAAATAAGAATTCAAAAGTTGTGCTGTTGCCGGGATCGGGAGTTAATCTTACTGAACACGGTTTTGTACCTTATCCGGAGGAAGGAGCTGACAAGCGGGTCAGGTTTTTGTATGTGGGACGCATACATGATACCAAGGGCTCCGAAGAACTGTTTGAAGCTGCAAGACGGCTGCATGAGGATTGCCCTGAAGTCGTATTTGACATAGCAGGAGAATGTGAAGAAGATTCTCTGGAAAAATACAAACCGGTCATGGAGGAACTGAAAAAAGCAGGCATTGCCACGTTTCACGGATTTGTTAAAGATGTATCGCCGCTTTATGCAAGGTGCCACGCACTTGTACATCCGACATATTTTGAGGGCATGTCCAATGTTATACTTGAGGCGGCAGCTACGGGCAGACCCGTAATAGCTTCGAATGTTCCCGGATGCAGGGAGATTTTTGAAGACGGAGTAGGCGGAATAGCATTTGAACCCCAAAATACGGATGAATTATTGTCCGCACTTAAGAAGTTTCTTTCGCTGTCTTATGAAGAAAAATGTAAGATGGGGACAAATGCCAGAGAGTATGTGGAAAAACATTTTGACAGAAACATTGTTACAGATGAATACATAAATGCATTAAGAAGTCTGTCCGAATAAGAGGTCAGGCAAAGGAGGATATCATGGGATTATATGAGGATTTGGTCGAAGGTCGTAAGAAGCTTTCCCTGGTCGGGCTTGGATATGTCGGGATGCCGATAGCGGTTGCTTTTGCGCGCAGGATAAATGTGGTCGGATTCGATCTTAATGCCGCGAAGATAGATCTGTATAAAAAGGGCATAGATCCTACCGGAGAGGTCGGAGATGATGCAATCAAAAATACAAAGGTGGATTTTACGGCAGATCCCGCTGCACTTAAAGAAGCTAACTTTCATATAGTTGCCGTTCCCACTCCGGTAAATGATGATCACACACCGGATCTTACTCCGGTTGAGGGAGCAAGCAGGCTGCTAGGTCAGAATCTGTCTCCGGGATCGATAATAGTATTTGAGTCTACCGTATATCCCGGAGTTACCGAAGATGTATGTGTACCGATCATAGAGAAGGAATCCGGGCTTAAATGCGGTGTTGACTTTAAGATAGGTTATTCACCTGAGAGGATAAATCCCGGTGATAAGGTTCACAGACTTGAGACCATAACCAAGATCGTATCCGGAATGGACGAGGAAACTCTCGATACCATAGCAAAGGTATACGAACTTGTCGTTGAAGCCGGAGTTTACAGAGCAGGATCGATCAAAGTTGCCGAGGCAGCTAAGGTTATCGAGAACAGCCAGAGAGACATAAATATCGCATTTATGAATGAACTGTCCATAATCTTTCACAAGATGGGTATCGATACCCTTGATGTACTTGCGGCAGCAGGCACCAAGTGGAACTTCCTTCCGTTTAAACCGGGTCTGGTCGGCGGTCATTGCATAGGTGTAGATCCTTATTATCTTACCTATAAGGCTGAACAGCTCGGTTATCACAGTCAGATAATCCTTTCGGGCAGACGTATAAACGATGATATGGGTAAATATGTTGCCGAAAGTCTGGTCAAGAATCTTATCAAGGCGGATATACCCGTAAGAAATGCAAGGGTAGTCATCATGGGATTTACGTTTAAGGAAAACTGTCCCGATACGAGAAACACCAAGGTGATAGATATATACAATGAATTAAAGGAATACGGAATAGATCCGATCGTGATAGATCCCGAAGCGGACGCCGATGAAGCCTACAGGCTTTACGGCATCAAATTTGCCCCCGAATCAGAGGCAAAGGACATGGATGCGGTAATATTTGCGGTAGCCCACGAAGGATTTAAGAAATACGATAAAGCAGCGGTATCTGCAATGTATAACCCGGACAACAGGACCAAAGTTCTTGCCGATATCAAGGGCGTGTTCGATAAGCATGAGTTTGATGACGCTGATTATATTTATTGGAGGCTGTGATAATGGGCTACAGAGATTGTGTATTTGAACCCGATTCGGTTTTTCTTGTAACCGGAGGAGCCGGTTTTATAGGCTCAAACATATGCGAAGCACTGATCGATATGGGGTATAAGGTAAGATGCCTTGATAATCTTTCGACAGGGCGCATAGAGAATCTTTCGGGGATAATGGGTAATGACAGATTCTCTTTTACGGAAGGGGATATCAGGGATCTTGATACCTGTTTAAGGCTTACCGAAGGCGTGGATTATGTATTAAACGAAGCGGCCTGGGGGTCTGTACCCAGATCTATAGAGATGCCTCTTTTGTATGAGGAGATCAATATCCGCGGGACGCTCAATATGATGGAAGCATCCAGACAGAATGATGTCAGCAAATTCGTATATGCGTCGAGTTCCTCCGTTTACGGTGATTCTACCGAGCTTCCCAAAAAAGAGGGAAGGGAAGGAAATGTGTTAAGCCCTTATGCACTGACCAAAAAGACGGATGAGGAATACGGCAGGCTTTATCATGAACTGTACGGCCTGGATACATACGGCCTTAGATACTTCAACGTATTCGGCAGAAGACAGGATCCCAACGGAATGTATGCCGCCGTGATACCGAAGTTCTTAAGACAGCTGATGGCAGGTGAGACACCGACCATAAACGGAGACGGAAAGCAGTCAAGAGATTTTACTTATGTAGACAATGTTATTGAAGGTAATCTTCGTGCCTGCCTTGCATCTTCCGATGCAGCGGGCGAAGCATATAATATCGGCGCAGGCGGAAGAGAATTTCTCATAGATATCTATTATGATCTGTGTAAGGCTCTTAAGATCGAGAAAGAACCCAATTTCGGTCCTCCGAGAAAAGGTGATATCAGAGACTCCAATGCCGATATATCCAAGGCAAAAGAAAAACTTTCTTATGATCCCGAATATGATTTTGCAACGGGAATAAAACTTGCGATCGACTGGTATAAGGAAAACCTCTGATCCGGAGAAAAATATGCATTATAAAGTAGTTGTGTTCGGAGTAAAAGATACCTCCGAAAATATCATCGAATTTATTCATAACGAGATATGTCCCGTAGACCTTATAATAACAATCTCGCCTGAAGTGACCAAAAAGAACCAGGTATCGGGCTATAAGGGACTTGGTTTTTTTACCGAAAAATACGGGATCCCGGTACACGAAGCGGATAGTTATTCCCTTACGGATGATCATACAGCTTCACTCATGAGAGATAATACTTTTGACATAGGGATATCCATGGGCTGGCAGCGCCTTGTTCCGATGAGCGTTCTTGAGAGATTTAAATTCGGCGTATACGGATTTCATGGAAATGCGGGATATCTTCCTTTCGGAAGAGGACGGTCTCCGCTTAACTGGTCTATGATACTGGGAGATACCAGATTCAATTTAAATCTCTTTAAGTATGATGAGAAAGCGGACTCACCGAATGTCTTTGCGACAGAGACTTTTCAGATCGGACCCTGCGATGATATACGTACCGCGCAGTATAAGAATATGATAGTGTCCAAAAGGCTCATCAGAAAACTCCTTAAAGCATATGCAGATAATAATATAACCATCCGCACAGAGTCAAAAGACTATGATTCATGGTACGAAAAAAGGACTGCAAAAGACGGGCTTGTCGATTTTAGGGGCAGGACACGCGACATATATAACCTTATACGTGGTGTGGCAGCTCCGTTCCCGGGTGCATTTGCTTTTATAGGCGGATGCAGGATAACGATATGGAATGCCCAGCCTTTTGATGAGATCATTGATTTTTCCGAATATGAGCCCGGTGAGATCGCAGATATATTCGATAACAGGCTTGTTGTAAGAACAGTTGACGGATCGCTTCTGATAAATGAGTATGAATGCGATAAGGAGCCGCATATAGGCGATGTATTAAGAACAGAGTAGGATTATGGTCAGAGTATTGCATGTTCTGGGAGGTCTTAACCTCGGAGGCGCAGAAAGCCGGATCATGGATCTGTATCGTCACATGGATAGAGATCAGGTTCAGTTTGACTTTCTCGTACATACCGAAACTCCCGGTTTTTATAATGATGAGATATTAAACCTCGGAGGCTGTATATATACGCTGCCGAGGTTTAAAGTATATAATATTGCTTCTTACAGGAGGGCGGCTCGTGATTTTTTTGCAAAACATCATGAATTCAATGTCATACAGGGACATATGACGAGTACCGCTTCCATCTATCTTCCCGAGGCAGCCAGGTATACCTGCGATAAAGAGGGTGAGCGCATGGTGACGGTTGCACATACCAGAAATGCCGGAGTGGATAAGGGAGTCAAGGGGAGTATCGTAAAGGCCATGAGACGTTCACTTCCATCCAAGGCTGATTATCTTTTTGCATGCTCACATCTGGCCGGTGACGAGACTTTTGGGGGTGCTGCATATACATATATCCCCAATACCATCGATACCGTAAAGTTCACCTATAACAAAAATAAAGGAAATTCGGTCAGGGATGAGTATGGCATACCCGAAGATGCCGTTGTTATCGGAAATGTTGCAAGATTCAGTCCGCAAAAAAATCAAAAATTCCTTATCAGGGCGTTTGCCGAAACCGGCGATGCAGATAGCCTTTTGATGTTATGCGGAGACGGTGGATTAAAGTCTGAATGCGAGGCACTGGCTAAGAGCCTTAATGTGGACGACAGGGTTATATTTACAGGCAATCAGAAGAACGTCTGGGAATATTATTCGGCCATGGATATATTTGCTTTTCCTTCCGAGTATGAGGGACTGCCGGGCGTTGTTGTGGAGGCTCAGGCTTCGGGACTTAAGTGCATTATGTCCGATACGATTACGGGAGATGTGATGGTGACCGACAGGATAGAACGGCTTCCGATATCGGAGGGTGAATCCGTGTGGTCTGCAAGGCTTAAGGAATGCACGGATGAGATCCGTAACCTGAAAAAAGAAGATACTGAAGCCTATACGGTGTTGAGGACCAGGTATTCGGGAATGGTAAGAGATGCAGGGTTTGATGTAAACGAGCAGGCTAAGATCATGATGAAGTTTTATCTGGATCCGTCAGATAATACACTTCCCATTTTGCCGGGTGAATGATATGAGCGATATAAGAACATCCGGAAAACCTTATATCCTTATGGCGGGCCCGGACAGAAGTGTTCATGGCGGGATATCTGCCGTTGTCAACGGATACTTTGATGCAGGCCTTGGAAGGGATGTCGATCTTCATTATATCGGAACCATGAAAGAGGGCTCCAAACTGTATAAACTTTTTGTGGCTCTTGGTGCATATGTTCGTTTTTTATCACAGCTTAAGAAGGCAGATATTGTTCATATCCATGTGGCATCGGATTCAAGCTTCATAAGGAAAAGTTTCTTTGTGCGTGCAGCTTATAAACGCCGCAAGCATATCATCATACATCAGCACGGCGGAGACTTAAAAAACTGGATACGAAACGGCGGCGAAAAGCGCCTTATGATGGTCCGCAGGATATTAGGAATGGCGGATCGCATAATTGTTATTTCCGACATACATATGAAGATCATATGTGAATTGTTTGATGATGGCTCTGATATACGTGAAAAGATCATATTATTGCCAAATTCCGTAAAGATCCCATCCGGGATCGGCGACCTGTCCCAAAAAGAGAAGAACAGTCTGCTGTTTTTGGGAAGAATATGCAAGGACAAGGGAATAGTCGAACTCACAGAGGCGATCAGGCAGGTAAAAAAGACATATCCCGATGTTAAACTCAAAGTAGGCGGGATTTACGAGGAAGATCTTAAAGAAATAGTCGAAAGTGAACCGGATAATATAGAGTATGTCGGATGGGTAGAGGGGGACGAAAAAGACAAACTCTTATCGTCAAGTGAGATATACGTTCTGCCATCGTATTATGAAGGGCAGCCGGTATCTGTTTTGGAAGCTATGGCGGCAAAGTGCCTTGTCATAGCAAGCGATGTCGGCGGGATTCCCATGATGATCAAAGATCACGAGACGGGACTTCTGGTTACGCCTGGGGATACAGCATCTCTTTCACAAGCCATAGATATGGCTTTGAGTGAGGAATTTTCAGAGGACAGAGTCCGTATATGCGAGGCTGCAAGACAGAAGACTGAACAGGAATACGATATCAAAACATGTATAGATAAGATACTTCGCTTATATAATTCTCTTTGTGACGCAGTATGAATACGGTATTGTGATATGATACAATCATTTAGAGAATTACGGAGCGTTTAATTAGGGAAAACGGTATAGCGATAAGGGTTTTTGCCAAACAATGGACGGTGTATTATGTGCGGAATATGCGGATTTATCAGTAATAAGAATATAACTTTAAACGAACTTACCGAGATGAATAATACGATGTATCATCGCGGTCCCGATGACAGCGGCCAGGAAATATATGTCATGAAGGGCGGAAAGAATATAGGGCTTGCGCAAAGACGACTTGCAATCCTTGACCTTACTTCAGCCGGTCACCAGCCCATGCATTCTCCGGACAGACGTATAAGTGTTGTTTTTAACGGTGAAATATATAATTATCTGGAATTAAAAAAAGAACTGTCGGATTATCCTTTCAGGTCAAACTGCGATACGGAAGTAATAATAGCCGCATACCTTAAATGGGGGATCAAATGTGTCGATCATTTTAATGGGATGTTTGCGATAGCTATTTATGACCGCGAAGATGAAAACTTATATCTTTTCAGGGACCGTATCGGCAAAAAACCATTGTATTATGCAATATCCGGCGGCGATTTTATTTTTGCATCTGAACTCAAGCCGATAATGGCTTTTCCGGGTTTTAACGAGAATATAAGATCGGACATAATCCCCAGATATATAGTTCAGCAGTACATAAATGCTCCTGATACCGTATTTGAGAATGTTTATAAACTTGAGCCGGGGAAGATACTTACATACAGGAACGGAGAGGCTCAAATAGATACATATTGGGAGATAACGGAACGATATCATGTAATGAATGCAGACCCTGTGAGCGGATACGAAGAAGCAAAGGCGGGACTTAAGGAAATGCTGAAAAAGTCTGTCGCCATGCGTATGATCTCTGATGTTCCGCTCGGAAGTTTCCTTAGCGGAGGATATGATTCTTCTTTGATAACGGCTATAGCACAGGAGGTTTCGGATCATCCGGTTAAGACGTTTTCCATCGGATTTTACGAAGATAAATGGAATGAGGCCCCTTATGCCAAGGCTATTTCAGAGCATCTTGGGACAGATCATACAGAGTATTATATAGATGAAGATGAGATGCTTAAGCAGGTTAAAAGTATTACAAAGTATTACGATGAACCTTTTGCGGATTCTTCACAGATACCGACAATGCTTGTTAGCGCACTTGCAAGAACCAAAGTAACGGTTGCACTTTCAGGAGACGGCGGAGATGAGTTTTTCTGCGGATATAACATCTATGAAGTGATGAAAACAGCACAGCAGCTGGATCCGCTCGGAGCCGTTGTACACAGTCTGACAGGTCCGATGGGACTTGAAAAGAAACTGCCGCTTAAGGTACGTACAATAGCTCAGAACCGTGACGAAGAGTCCAAAACCCAGTTAAATAATTCAACTTACAAGGTGCGTGCACTTGAAATGATGGCAGACAAGGAAAACTGTCTGTCCTGCGATTTTGATATAGAGTCAAAATACGGCGTTAAAAACTGGCAGATACGAAGAATGCTTCTTGATATGGAGACATACCTGCCGGGAGACATACTGTGTAAGGTCGACAGGGCTTCAATGAAATACTCACTCGAGGCCAGATGTCCGATTCTGGATAAGGACGTTATGGAGTATTCGTTCAGGATCCCCCATAATTATAAGTACCACAATGGCGATAAAAAGCATATTTTAAAGGATATTGCGTATGATTATATTCCAAAAGAGCTCTTAGAGCGCCCGAAACAGGG
Source organism: Lachnospiraceae bacterium (assembly GCA_024691305.1). Taxonomy (GTDB): domain Bacteria; phylum Bacillota; class Clostridia; order Lachnospirales; family Lachnospiraceae; genus XBB2008. Next base: position 37,466 of record JAILNS010000018.1, read on the forward strand.
ATTCGGAGTTCCTATGGATAAATGGCTTAGAGGACCGCTAAAGGCGCAGCTTCTCGATTACAGCAATCGCGATTACATAAGCAGACAGGGACTGTTTGATCCCGATTATATATATGATTTTGTCAGGAATTATTTGGAACGCGGTGATGGCGGACCTGCTACGGGAGCCAATTATTCTAAGATATGCTGGTCATTTTTACAATTCCAGGAGTGGTATCACACATATATGGAAAAATAACGGTCAATAAGCATATTAATAAAAACAGGATTTGTGTTTTGAAGGAAATTTACTATTTTACGAGCTAAAAAAGACAAAATATAGCTAAAAAACCGCTTTGAAATAATCAGAAAACAAAATGCAAGTCGACTTGCAAAATATCCATAACGCTAGAAATAAAACTGCAAAACATTATAAGCGTTGGAGGAAATTCACAAAAGATGTGCGGAATTGCGGGTTTTTACACACCTGATAAACTGCCAAACGGCGATATACAATCAAATATAAATGCGATGCTCAATAAATTAGTGCATCGCGGACCGGATGCATTCGGAGTATGGGCTGATAAAAATAACACCGGTGTTGTACTTGGACACAGACGACTGTCCATAATCGATCTGACCGAGACAGGATCCCAACCCATGATGAGTCATTCGGGTCGGTATGTCATAAGCTTTAACGGAGAAATATATAACACAGGTGATCTTAAAAAGTATCTTTTTGATGACGGATATCGTGACGCTATGAACGGAACATCCGATACGGAGATATTACTTGAGAGCTGCAGCCATTTCGGAATTGAAGAATCACTTAATAAATGCAAGGGAATGTTTGCTTTTGCATTATATGATAGGGAAACTAAGGAACTGGTTATTGCAAGAGACCGTATAGGCGAAAAACCACTTTACTACGGCTATGTAAACGGCGCTTTTGTCTTTGCTTCCGAACTTCCTGCCATCAGGGCTCTGAATTTTTTTGATGCTGATATCGACAACGCGGTACTGCCTTTTTACATGCGATATGGATATATCCCCGCTCCGTATTCCATATATAAAAACATATGGAAACTGGAACCCGGAAGCATACTAAAAATTAAATGTGAAGTTAATAAATACACTAATTTTGAAAAGAGTTTTTATTGGAAAATTACGGATATTGCTTCCTACGGACAGGCACATCTGTTTAAAGGATCGCGTCAGGAGGCCGCCAATGAACTTGAGAAAATCCTTAAGGATTCTATAAAAAAACAGATGATATCCGACGTACCTTTGGGTGCCTTTTTATCCGCAGGAATAGATTCCTCTACCGTGGTCTCTATCATGCAGGCGGTATCTGATAAGCCCATAAGAACATTTACGATCGGATTTGGCGAAAAAGAATATAATGAAGCGGATGATGCTGCAAAGATAGCCGGGATACTGGGAACCGAACATACCCGTATGGATGTTTCCGAGGCGGAAGCGATGGATGCTATCCCTCTTATGTCCGGGATCTTTGGAGAACCTTTCGGTGATTCTTCGCAGATCCCTACATATCTTGTGAGCAAACTGACCAGGCAGCATGTAACTGTGGCCCTTTCCGGAGATGGAGGGGACGAACTTTTCGGAGGATACAGGAGTTACTTCGGTATCTCTTCAATATATAATAAGATAAAGAACATTCCTTATCCGTTAAGAGTAATGTGCGGAGGACTGATGCGCGCAGTACCCGGAGACGGAGCAAAGCAAGGCAGGATCCGGGCTCATGGCTGCCTTTTGGGTGCAAAAGGTATATCGGATCTGTATCTTAGAACCTATGAAACCTGGAAAGACGGCGGACTTGATCTGATATCGGATGAAGCGCTTGATAAAAGATATATATCCGGCAGTGAGCGCGGAGTCTGTGAAGAAAATCCGGAGAAGTTTGTAAATGACAATGATCCGTTCAGGGTAGCAATGCTTACGGATATGCAATGTTATCATCCGGACGATATTCTGGTGAAAGTCGATCGAAGCGCCATGGCCGTAAGTCTTGAAACAAGGGTTCCGATGCTTTATCCCGATGTTGTGGAATTTGCATGGACACTTCCTACGGAATATATGTGCAGTGAAGGAAAAGGCAAGGCTCCGCTTAGGGATGTACTGTACAGATATGTGGACAGATCTCTTATGGAAAGACCTAAAAAGGGCTTTAGTGTGCCGGTTTCCGTATGGCTTAAAGATGGAAGATTAAAGAAATGGGCTGAAGAATTATTAAATTCAGATTCAATAAATAAACACAACATCCTGGATTCGGATCAGGTTTTGAAGATGTGGAATGACTATATAGACCATGACATCTGGAGACCGCAGATATGGTATACTTTAATGTTGTGCGACTGGCTTGAGGGTAATTTATGATAATCATTCAGATGAGTGGCGGGCTTGGAAATCAGATGTTTCAGTACGCCATGTATTTAAAACTTAAAAAACTCGGCAAAGAAGTTAAATTTGATGACGAGACCAGTTATGAACTCGATAATGCAAGACCTGTCCAGCTTGCTGTTTTTGATATTACATATCCGAGAGCTACCCGTCAGGAAGTTACCGATATGAGGGATTCTTCACCTGCATGGAAAGACAGGATAAGACGAAAACTTCATGGGCGTAACCTTAAACAGTATGTTGAGGCAAACTACAGCTTCGATGAGCATATATATGAACTTGATGATGTTTATCTTAAAGGTTACTTCCAGACCGAAAAGTATTTTGCGGACATCAAGGATGAGATCTATAACATGTATTTATTAAGAAAGGATCTTATCACACCCGAAACGCTGCAGAACAGGGATATGATCGAAAAGGATGATAACAGCGTAAGTATACATATAAGACGCGGTGATTACATGACGATCGACGGAAATGAGATATACGCGGATATATGTACGGACGAATATTATGATTCCGCCATGAAATATATTCTTAAGGAACACCCCGATGCGGTATTTTATCTGTTCACAAATGACGCATCATGGGCAGAGTATTTTTGTAATATTCATTCCGACCTGAAAATATGCGCGATCCAGGGGAATACCGAGTATTTCGGGTATCTTGATATGTATCTTATGAGTTGCTGTAAGCATCACATCATTGCCAACAGTTCTTTTTCATGGTGGGGAGCCTGGACCGGACATGACAGAAACGGAACGGTGATAGCACCAAAGCCGTGGTTTAATAATGACCACTGTGCCGACATTCATACAGACAGTATGGTACTTATAGACCCTAAAGGGAATCTTGTAAGCGAGGCGTAGAGAGTTTAATGAATCAAAAAAATAAGATCATCGAAAGATATGGAATATGGCTCGTTGACCTTTTGTGCATACTTATAATATTCATATCTTCCACATATATCAGATTCGGAAACTTCCGGGATATGGGCGATAAGAACTCGCATTTTGGCGTGTGTATAGCCTTTGTTTTGTTCTGTACTATGTATAACTTCTTCGCAGACTGGAACGCTAATTTTATGAAGCGAGGTCTCTGGCAGGAGTTTGTAGCCGTTGCAAAATACAATATCGCCATGGTTCTGGTAGTAGGAATGCTGATGTATTTCCTGCAGTGGTCGGAATATTTCTCAAGACAGGTCATGCTGTATTTCATTGTCGGAAACCAGATACTCACATGGCTTACACGTATTCTTATCAAAAGACTTCTGTATATGTATTACCGGTCTGACAGCAGTGCGATCAGACTGCTTGTTATAGCCGAGTCCGGAAATATAGAACATACCGTATCGGTATTAAAAGAAAAGCTTGGGGTACATGTAAGGATAATCGGCGCAGTATGTCTGGACGAGGATATGCAGGGCAGAGAAATTGACGGTGTATCGGTGATCGCCAATAAGGATAATCTAAACGATGTTGCAAGACAGATGGCGATAGATGAGATGTTTCTGTCCATTCCGGGAAGTCCGATGTCCCAGCTCGAGCAGCTTATCAGGGATTTTGATGAGATGGGTATCGTGGTTCACCGAAAGCTTGAGGCAGATGTTTACGGACGAAACCGGAGTTATATCCAAAGATTCGGCGGATATACCGTGATCACCTGCGGACATATGAATTACAGTTATAAGCGTCTTCTTGTAAAAAGGATGGCTGATATAGTCGGAGGACTTATAGGAACTGTATTTACAGCGATCCTGACAGTATTTATCGCACCGGCCATCAAGATCGATTCCAGGGGACCTGTTTTCTTCAGCCAGACCAGAGTCGGGAGAAACGGAAGAAGATTTAAGATATATAAATTCCGTTCCATGTATCAGGATGCAGAGGCAAGAAAACAGGAATTGCTTGATAAAAATGAAGTTGACGGTCTCATGTTTAAGATGAAGGATGATCCCAGGATCACAAAGGTGGGCAGATTCTTAAGAAAAACAAGTCTTGATGAGTTTCCGCAGTTTCTTAATGTCTTAAAAGGGGATATGTCTTTAGTAGGTACAAGACCGCCCACAGAAGACGAATTTGAAAAGTACAGCCTGTATTACAGACGTCGTCTTTCCATGACTCCGGGACTTACGGGTCTGTGGCAGGTCAGCGGAAGAAGTGATATTACCGATTTTGACGAGGTGGTAAAACTGGATCTTGAGTACATAGATAACTGGAGCATAGGTCTTGACTTAAGGCTTATGGCAAAGACCGTTGTTGTCGTACTTTTCAGGCGAGGCTCTAAGTAGTGAAAGTTTCCGTAATAGTTCCGGTATATAACAAAGAACAGTATATAAGAGCGTGTATAGACTCGTTGGTAGCTCAGACTTACAGGGATATCGAGATAATACTCGTAGATGATGAGTCTACCGATGCAAGCGGTGCGATATGCGATGAATATGCTCTTTTGGATAAGAGGGTAAAAGTCCTTCATGCATCCGGCGAAGGTCCTGCTGCAGCATGCAAGACCGGAACAGAAGCTGCATCAGGGGATTATGCCTGTTTCGTTGACAGTGATGACTGGGTGGATGCGGAAATGATCGAGCGTCTGGCAGATCATATATCCGGGACGGACAACGAGATAATATTAAGCGATTATGTGATCGAGAGACAGGACGGCACACGTACCTATGTATATCAGGATATCGAACCGGGCGAATACGGTCCGGAAGATATCATTAACAGGATATTTCCGAAATTATGGGGGATCGAGGATAGGGCAGTATCACATTCCAGATGCATGAAACTTTATTCAATGGACCTGGTCAGAAGGAATATCGATTATCCGGATCCTGATCTTAAATTTGCCGAAGACGGGGCTTTTTTACTTCCATGTGTAATGGATGCAAAACGCCTGTTTTTTTTAGACCATGCAGCCATGTATCACTACAGATATGTGACGGATTCGGCCGTGCACAGATATAATCCGGACATGACCGAAAATATCGAGAGGATACGCGGGATAATAAACAGGGCGATAACCGATAAGTTCGGCAATGATCCGGACATGGAGAAACGCATGAAAGAGCTGTATCGTGCCGAGTCCGTGATCATGATGACATTTGCGATAAAAAACGAATTGCGCGGAGAAAAACAGGGATGTGCCACGCGTATATGCAATCTGTGCAGGCAGAAGGAAAATGCCGAACTGATAAAAAAATACCCTGTAAAATTCAGACAGTCGCTTAACAGGCTTATATATCACACGATGAAGCATCCCTCGGGACTTAAATGCGCGATACTTAAGAGTCTTATGGATATCCATGAGAAGAGACAACAGGCAGGATAGTGATACGATGAGTATACCTATAATCACGGTTATAATACCGATATATAATGAAAAAGAATATATTGACAGATGCATGAACAGTATTCAGTCACAGACGCACAGAAGGCTTCAGGTGATCCTTGTAGACGGCGGATCTGATGACGGAAGTGCCGAAATATGCGATAAATGGGGCGTTAAATGGAACATGGGCCCCAATTCCAACATGGGCATATGTGAGGTCATCCATACCTCCAATCAGGGAGTTTCTGCTTCAAGAAATCAGGGTCTTGCACATGCCACGGGTGAACTGGTCACATTTGTGGACGGAGACGATTATCTTGAGCCCGATGCACTGTCCCGAATGGTCGAGGTAATGACTGCCGAAAACGCGGACATGGTCGGCTGTGATTTTGCGAGTATATATCCGGATGGACCGTCCAAACAGTCCAAACCGGCCGAACCGGCTGACTCGGCCAAACCGGCTGATTTGGCAGATGATACCGGCACAGAGGTAATGAGCGCACACGATTTTATGGAAAAGCATATACTTCACGGCGATCTGCATGTATGGGGCAGGTTATATAAGCGCAGCATCATAGGGGCGGATATCAGATTTAAACAGGGACTTACGATCGGAGAAGATATGCTGTTCGTTATGGAATATGTCCGCAGATCTTCGGTGATAGTACATATGTCCTACAAGGGATATGACTATTTCAGAAATCCGCATGGGGCAATGGGTAAACCCTTTACCAAAGCAGCCATGGATCAGGTCAGATGCTGGGAAGAAGCAAAGAGTCTCCTCAAGGAGTACGATGAGGAACTTGCCGATTCCAATGAACTTAAGGCCAATATGCTCATATCTGTAATGCTGACCGCATGCAGAATGGCACTTCTGGATAAAACCACCAGAAAAGATGAAGAGCATCGAAATTATACCAATGTGTTACGATCAAAGATAAAAGAATACAAAACTCATAAGAGCATGAAACTCCTTGACAGGGGATACAGGACAAAGGTGAGGTTGTTTAAGGCTTTTCCGGGATTGTTTATGAGTATGTATAACAGGCACAAATCATGACGGATAATAAGCTTCAAAAAGAATATCTCATGTATATGCACGCAGGCAGCGGCAATCATGGCTGTGAGGCCATAGTAAGAAGTCTGTGTGATATCCTTTCAGGCGATCATACCCTTTTAAGCAATCGGATAAACGAGGATAATGCGGCCGGTCTTGACAGGGTTTGTAAGATAATTCCCGTCAGGCGTTATGAAGACAGTTTTGTTTTAAAGAGTCTTTTTTTTGTTACAAGGCGGCTGACACATAATGCTGCTGCTCAGATGGCATATGCATATAAAAATGCGGGACCTTTTTTCCGATATGATATGGCGCTTTCCGTAGGCGGCGATAATTACTGTTATGATGATGCACTGGTAAATCTTGGCGGTGCAAATGCCATGTTTGCTCAAAAAGGAATACCGACCGCACTTGTCGGTTGTTCCGTTGAGCCGGATATAATGAAGAGACCTTCGGTAAAAGCAGATCTTTCTTCCTATAAATGCATCATAGCAAGAGAAAGTGTCTCCTATGCGGCACTAAAAGAAACACTTCCATCATCCATGTCAGATGATATATATCTTCTTCCTGATCCTGCGTTTGCACTAAAACCCGTTCCATGTAAACTCCCCGAAGGATTTGTTACAGGGCACACGATCGGTATAAATATAAGCCCGATGATCTTAGGATATGAAACCAGGGGCGCAGAAGGAATAACACTTAAGAATTACACAAGGCTTATCCGGACGATACTTGATGAAACAGATGACAAGGTAGTACTCATCCCGCATGTCACGACAGGGTTGTCAGATGACAGAAAGCCCATCGGTGTGCTTTATGATATGTTTAAAGATACCGGAAGGGTCATAAAGACAGATGACATGTCCGCATGTGAGCTTAAATACATTATTTCATGCTGCAGACTTCTTATAGCCGCAAGGACTCATGCGTCGATAGCGGCATATTCGACATGTGTTCCGACTATGGTTGTCGGTTATTCCGTAAAGGCCGCCGGTATAGCAGATGACATTTTCGGTACTAGAGAAGGATATGTATGTCCGGTCCAGAGTTTAAGAGACGAAAATGACCTTACAGATGCATACAGGTGGCTTGAGGAACATGCAGATGAGCAAAAGCAGATACTTAATAGCAGGATGCCTGATTGGATAGAGAAAACCGGAGAGATGTCCGCAATATTATCCAAATATAATAATTGAGAGTATGAATTACAAAAAAGCAATAACAGAGGAAGCAGTCAGACTTCTGAATATATCGGATGCACCGGATCTTTACCACCTGATAAGAAGGTGGGCAAGAGTTCATATCAAGCATGAAACCGTGGCTCCCGTAGATGTAATAAGCTGGCCCAAGGGCTGTCTTATGTACGGACTTATGCATGTTGCTAAAACCCTGCAAAAAGCTGATAACTCTATGGACAGAGCGATATCCGTGCTTGCAACCGCTTCCGTTCAGGAATATCTTGACCGCTGGATAAAGGCCGAAGCACCTCTTTACACAGTAGACGATGCATTGGCCTCGGTATCTCTTCTCTATATAGCCGAAATTTACGAAAAAGAGGATCCTGAGCTGTATTCGAGATATATGAAGACAGCAGGGGGAGTCATGCATTTTCTTAAATGTCATGAAACCGATGAAGAGGGTGCGCTTCCCTACAGACCTGCTCAAAAAACAGGGCAGATATTTGCAGACAGCATAGGGATGGTAGTTCCTTTTGCGATCAGATACGGACTCATGAAGCAGGATGATGATGCCATAGATCTTGGAATGAAACAAATAACATGCGCTATGGAACATCTCATAGATGAAGAAACGCATCTTCCCTGGCACGTATACAGTATCAAAAACGGAAGGACCGAGACCTATGGCTCTCCTGACTGGGGACGTTCACTTGGATGGATCATGTTCGGGATTGGATCTGCCGCAGAGGCATTTACGGAATATCCTCCGAAGACAGTCGTTGCCCTTAGAGCTCGTGACCGGTTGCTTTCGGCACTGGACGATCTGGCAGATACCGCCGCTTCTTACAGAAGACCCGACGGTTTATTCGGAAGCAGGATATCCGACAACTCTTCACCGATCGATACCTCGGCATCCGCGATGATAATATACGGTATCATGCAGAGGGATAAAGCAGTGCGGAAGGATGATCCGGCAGAAACTGCAGAATCTTCAGAAACGATAGGAACGACAGAAACTGCAGAATCGCTCTCTCCCCTGCTGAAGTATATAAACAGCCATGGTGAAGTCGGGCAGGCACAGGGAGAATGCATGGGAATAGGCATTTATTCGGATAACTACGGATCATATCCATGGTCTGTCGGGATGACGATGACACTTATATGACATTGAGGCAGTTTAATGGTAATAATCAAACTGATGGGCGGACTTGGCAACCAGATGCAACAGTATGCCCTGTATCAAAAGTTCATAGCACTTGGCAGGGAAACATATCTTGACGATTCCTGGTTTTCAGTGCCCGTTTCAGACAACTGTACAAGCAGATCTTTGGAACTTGGGCTTTTTCCGGAAGCAGATTATAAGATCGCCGATAAAGAACAAATATCATGCGTTATCGGAAGGGATAATGTGTTTTCACGTATAAGGTCTCATATTTTTAAGGGCGCTTCGGGATATATTAAAGAGAGCGGATTATATATGGCTGACATTTTTGAACGCGATAATATATATCTTGAGGGATATTGGAGCGCAGAAAAAAATTATGCCGATATACTGCCGCTTCTTCGCGATAAATTCAACTTTGATAAGATGCTTATAAACGCTCCTGCGGGTTCTATCGAAGCAGCACAACAGATATCGGGATCTGCGTATTCCTGTTCAATACATATACGCAGGGGGGATTATCTTAATTCCGAAAATGCTGCTCTTTTTGGCGGCATAGCCACACCTGCATATTATGATTCGGCGATCGGATATATAAGAGAAACCCATCCTGAGACAAAATTTTATATATTTTCGGATGATCCCGGATATGCGAGGGAGGTATACGGAGATGATCCGTCATGTTTCATTGTGGATGTGAACCATGGAAAAGACAGTTTCTTTGACATTTATCTTATGAGTCTGTGCAACGCCCATATATGCGCTAATTCTTCTTTCAGTTTTTGGGGAGTAAGGCTTGATAAAGATCATAATCCCGTCGCCTCGTCTCTGCCGGGATATGAAAGTATAAGTCCGTCGAATGATATATGCATAAGGCCGACGATACATGTACGTACTCAGGAGTTTGATGCAGACATAATGAAGGATCTATGGAAGGGTTGGACTTTCATAGATCCTGAAGGTGTTATCAGATAGATTCAATATAGCGCCCAATCGGTGGCTGAGATTGCCTGATCGGGTCATCCGGTCAGTCTTTGTTAAGTGCGATCAGCTTCATGATGGCATATTCCTGATTATCTATATGAACTCCGCATATTTCGGAAGCTGCAGTAACATCACCTGCTGCGATAGCTTCGTAGATGGTTCTGTGTTCTTTTACAAGTTGCGGATATATCCCTTTATCTTTAAGGTATTCAAATCTGTATCTGTATATCTGCTCGGACAGATTGTTTATGAGTTGTTTGAGCCGTATGTTCCCGGCTGCATCTATAATGATATCGTGGAAAGCGACATCGCTGGCTGCAATAGCCTTGATATCTGCGGAATTGTCATTTACAGTTTCCTCGAATGATCTGCATGCATTCTCGAGGGCTGTTATTGATTCGGGAGTTATGCGTTTACATGCAAGCTGGGCACACAAAACATCCAGGGCACGTCTGATCTCAAGTACATCCTTTACACTTTCTGCGGATATTCCGGAGACTATGGCACCTCTTGCAGGGCGTAAGTTTACGAGACCTTCCTGTTCAAGCATCCGTATTGCTTCACGCACAGGCGTACGGCTCACTCCAAACTGTGAGGCTAGCTGTATTTCGGGGAGCCTCTCTCCGGGAGCAAGTTCACCTGTTAAGACAGCACGTCTTAAAGTGTTAAAGATGACCTCATGTAACGGCAGATAAGTATTGGGATCAAGTTTAAAATCATGCTTCATGTTTCATTCTCCTTCTAAAGGGGTGACAAAAGTGGCCTTTGCCAGGTACATGTCGGGATGGATGGAACTGATATATTCAAAGCTGCTGTCTCGAGCGGCTAAATTGTCGTATATTCCATAAACGGTGGGACCGGATCCGCTCATTAGAGCACCTAAAGCACCGTGACCGGTCAATGCATCTTCCAGTTCAGAGATTATCGGAAGGTCGGTTATCGTAACATCCCGAAGGACGTTTCCCAGCCTTTTGCATATACCTCCAAGGTCTCCTTTATGTATGGCGCTTATCATTCCGTCGGTGTCGGGATGAACAGGATTTTTATTTTCATCGGAACGTTTGTATACATATGCTGTGGATACATCAACATCAGGTTTTATCAGGATCAGATAAGCGGACGGCATCTTGGGGAGGGGTGTGAGTATCTCCCCTATACCCTCTGCAAGATAACTGCCTCCGTGGATACAATAAGGGACGTCTGCACCTATTGTTACGCCTATCTCACACAACTCATCCGTGCTCATACCGAGATTTAAAAGGCGGTTTAGTCCCTTAAGCGCAGCAGCGGCATCCGAACTTCCGCCGGCAAGTCCCGCAGCCATTGGTATACGTTTGGTAAGCTTGAACTCGAGGCCTGTATCAGAGTCATTTATGATTCCCCGATCTCTTGCCACTGTAAGTATTTTCTCTGCAGCACGGAGAATGAGATTGTCACTTCCTGTGCTCAAAGCGGACTTCGAGAGACCGCTACCTTCGATGTCGCAAGTTAAGATCATGCCGGGATCGTCTTTTAACGAGATCACAAGATCGTCATGTATGCTGACAGTCTCCATGACCATTCTTAAGGTGTGATAACCGTTTGGAAGTTTGCCGGTAATATCCAAAGCAAGATTTATCTTGGCATAAGCCTTTTCCGAAACCGATGCGGATACAGTATTCATGGTTTTTCCTTTTTTGGTGTATATAATTGTATATTGTATACATTATAGCATAAGATTGTATTTTTTTTTATTCAATTTATAAAAAAGAGCCGGAATATACGAATGAATATCCGAAATATACAAATGTATATATGCAATTGTCCTTAGTGGGGCTGTGTGGTATATTCAAAGTACGTTGACTGGGACGAAAGGAACGATATGACTAAGGAAGTTTTGCTGGCAATGAAGGGGATGCAGTTTGCCTTGAACGAGGAGACCGGTGAAGGCGAACCTATCGAGATAATTACCGGCGCTACATATTACGAGAAAAATAACAGTAAATATTTAATATATGATGAGATGGTAGAGGGTGCAAATGAGCCAATCTCGAATCTGGTTAAATTTGGGACCGATACAATAGAGGTCACCAAAAAAGGTATGATCAATGTTCATATGGTCTTTGAGGAGGGTAAACAGAATCTGACCAGTTATCAGACTCCTTACGGCACGCTTATGATAGGGATCAACACACATAAAGTTGAAATTACCGAAAAAGAAGAGTGCATCCATTTGGAAGCACTCTACGGATTGGATATCAATTATGAATATCTGTCTGATTGCAGGATCAGTATGGATATATCACCTAAAGATAAACTTAAACTCTCATAAGAAATCCCGCGTTATTTAAGGGGTTTTGCTCCCGCTTTTTCCTGAAGAGCCTCAACTTTCTCACGGAATTTGGTACGCCAGTTTTTCTTGCCGGTTTCTTTTGTCTGGATATTTCCGTGCAAGCCTTTTACGGATGTGATGTAAAGGCCGCTTATTGTGGCTTTTACTTCTTTTTTGACAGGAATATCCTCAAATATCTTTTCATCTGAGATAAAAGACATTATCTGGGGACCTACTTTTGCCTTAACGATAGGCAATTTCGAGCCGCGAAGATACTTGGGCGTCTGGTCTATGACCATCTGCGGCAGTCCTGCGTCTTTTAACTTCATTCTTTTTTTGTCGATGATGAGCATACTTACGGTCTGCTTCATCGCATCGAGCTGCTCTTGCTGTTCTGCCTGCTTCTTTTGAGCTTTTCTTCCAAGAAAATATAAAACAATGATAGCGGCGATAAGTACCACCATGATCACTATCATTACTATCTGCCATGTTTGCATGATAAAACCTCCGTGCGTTTTTTGGTCTGATATGTATTTTAGCACGATATATGGTAAAATAACAGAGATATGTTTAAAAACGGGCACGGACAAAAAAGAATACTCATATTGTTTCTCATAGCTGCAGTTCTTACCTGTTCTGCAGCCGGTACGATCGATGCCTGGGCAACCACGGTTGAGAGTCTTCAGAGTGAGATCGACTCGCTTGATTCCGAAATAGATGATCTTGAAAAACAGAAAAAAGAAGCCGAAGAAGAAAAGAACGAGGCGCAATCCGGTCTTAGCGGGACAAACAGTAAGATAAGTTCCATATCGGGGGCTATGGGTGATCTGGATGCAGAGATAGAAGGCGTTGACCAGGAACTTATAGGTCTCCTTACTGCTATTGATATGATCCAGGCCGATATCGAAAATAAGATCACACAGATAGCACAGACTCAGACAGAGTATGACGAAGCGGTCAAACTCAGGGATGAACAGTATGAGTCAATGAAGATACGTATCCGTTATATGTATGAGCAGGGAGACGCTACCTATATCTCTATATTTATCGAGGCCGCATCGTCCCTTGCGGATGCGCTTAATAAGGCTGAATATGTAGAGCAGCTGTATGAATATGACAGACTCATGCTTGAACAGTATATGGCAACAGTCCAATATACTAAGGAGGTTTGGGACAGACTAGAGGAAGAAAAGTCAGAACTTGAAACCTCCAAGATAGAGCTTGAAGAGGAACAGAAATATCTCGAGGAACTGGAGGCTGAGCTTCAGGCGGAGTATGAAAACTATGGCGTTATGCTTGCACAGGCCAAACAGCAGGCAGCCATTTTTACTGCCAGGATAAACCAGCAGACCAACGAGATCCGTGACCTTGAGCAAAAGGAAGCCGAAAAGCGAAAAGAGGCCGAAGCAAAGAAGAAAGAAAAAGAGGCTGAGGAGCAAAGACTTCGCGAAGAGGCTGAAGCAGCTGCTGCAGCGGCTGCCGCGGCAGAGAACGGAGAAAGTACCGATACTTCAACCGAAACAACATCATATACCGAGGATACGGGCAGTACTTCAAGTTCATCTTCTGGCGGAACAACCGTAACCGCATCAGGATCGGGAACCGGTGCGCAGATCGCCAATTATGCATTGCAGTTTGTCGGTAATCCGTATGTGGCCGGAGGAACGGACCCGGTAAACGGAGCTGACTGTTCGGGATTCGTGCAAGCCGTATACAGAGCCTTCGGTATAAGTTTGCCGAGAACGTCATATGCACAGTCTACCGTCGGAACAGCAGTATCATATTCCGAAGCAAGGGCCGGTGACATATTGTATTACGGCGGTCATGTCGGTATATACATTGGGAACGGACAGATAGTGCATGCTTCTACACAAAGAACCGGTATCAAGATATCTCCGGCTACTTACAGAAGCATCATTACCATAAGACGTGTGGTAAACTGATGCTTATGCTTTACCGGATGTGGGATGAAGCAGTTCCTTCCATACGGGAGGAGTCAGTAGAATAAGCAACGGGAAGAGTTCCAGTCTTCCTGCGAGCATATCGAACATAAGTACATATTTAGTGAAAGTGTTAAAGAAAGCAAAGTTACAAGTGGGTCCGACCATTGAGAGTCCGGGCCCTATATTATTTATGGTTGCCGCTACTGCGGTAAAGTTAGTCGTAAGATCGTGACCTTCGATGCTGACTAGAAGAAGAGAAGTTGTAAAAATGAACATGAAAGTCAGAAAGTATACATTAACCGAACGTAATACCTCATGTTCTACGGGCTTACCGTCCATTGTAAGCTTCTTTATACTCTTGCTGTGAATATATCCGCCTATTTCCTTAAAAAATGTTTTAACGGCCAATATGAACCTGCTGACCTTGATGCCGCCGCCTGTTGAACCTGCGCAGGCACCGATGAACATGAGTACAACCAGCACAGTTCGGCTGGTCTGACTCCATGTGTCAAAATCCGCCGATGCAAATCCGGTCGTGGTGATGATCGATGCGACCTGAAATGAGGAATGTGTAAGAGCGGTAAAGAAACTGTCGTATATTTTTACGGTATCGAACATAAGAATAGTCACGGCTACTATGATCACACCAAGATACGCCCTGACCTCTTCCATCTTGAAAGCCTTGCCGGCCTGGTGAAATATGATCAGATAGTATGCATTGAAATTCACGCCGAAGAGGATCATGAATATCGTAACGATCCATTGGAGAGTAGGGGTATAACTTACAAAAGAGTCGTTTAAGACACCGAATCCACCGGTGCCGGCCGTTCCCATGGCACTGCATATC
Organism: Lachnospiraceae bacterium; assembly: GCA_024691305.1. Classification (GTDB taxonomy): domain Bacteria; phylum Bacillota; class Clostridia; order Lachnospirales; family Lachnospiraceae; genus XBB2008. The sequence goes on from JAILNS010000018.1 coordinate 52,678, forward strand.
GCTTCAAATGGTGACATTCCGAATATCATGAGAAGCACAAATTCTATAAAGGTAAGTACAAAGTAGATCACATAAAGGATCCTTGCGGTAGCTTTGATCTTGGGTACCAGTTTGCCGACTGAAGGACCGGGGCTTTCCGCACGCATCAGGTTGATGTTAGAACCGCCACTCATGGGAACTATTGCAAGGAGGAATACCAAAACTCCCATTCCGCCTACCCAGTGGGTGAAACTTCTCCAAAAGAGCATACATTTGGAGAGAGCCTCAACGCTGGTAAGGATTGATGCCCCTGTGGTTGTAAAACCGGAAACCGTTTCAAACAGTGCATCCGTAAAGGAGGGTATCTCTCCCGACAGGCAAAAAGGCAGGCAGCCGACCACCGACATGATGATCCAGCTCATGGCTGTACATACACAGCCCTCTTTTAAATAAAAGACCGTGGAAGCAGGTTTTTTTATCGTAAGCAGAAAGCCAAAAAGAAGAGCTCCCGCCGCAACGGGAAGGAACCATAAACCGATTTTTTCTCTATGAAGAAGTGCTATCAAGAATGGCAGTATAAGCAATACACCTTCGATTTTCAGTACACTGCCCAATACAAAACGTATCATAGATCTGTTCATAAAAATCAACTCCTGATCGGTTAAGCAAGAATGTCCGTAATATCTTTAAAATCCGTTTCCGTAGTGATAACTACCACGGAATCGCCCTTTTGAATGCAGTCATGTCCTCTCGGAATGATTATCTTTCCGTTTCGAATGATGCAGGTTACAAGAAGGTTTTTCTTAAGATTAAGATCCATAAGAGGTGTGTCGGTAGCGCTGTTGGATTCGTCTATTGTAAATTCGAGCGCTTCTGCCTTATCCTCGAACAAATGATAAAGAGTTTCGATATTGCTGAAGCCTTTTGAATTACGCATGGCTCTTACATAGGCGATTATAGCCTCTGAGGTGATCTTGTTAGGATAGATCACACTGTCCAGATCTAAACCTGCGATCACATCGGTGAAACCTATCCTGGTGATCTTGGTTATGATCTTGGCTTTTGAAGCCTGTTTTGCATAGAGCGTGAGCATTATATTCTGCTCATCTATACCCGTTAGAGGGATAAATGCATCTGTATTTGCTATATCTTCTTCTTTTAGGATCTCCTCGTCGGAACCATCGGCGTGAATGATTATCGCCTTTGGAAGAAGGATGGAAAGTTCTTCGCATCTGGCAGCGGTTCTTTCGATGATCTTGACGTTCATACCCATATTAAGCAGCTGGAGAGCAAGATAATAAGCGGCTCTGCCGCCTCCGACTATCATTACATTTCTGACGGTGCTTGAGCGAAGTCCTATATAATCCATAAAACGTCTCACACTCTTTCGCGTACCTATCACGGATACAATGTCGCCGGCGCGGAGCGTAAAAGTACCGGAAGGGATCACGACCTCTCCGTCTCTTTGAACGGCACATATCAGAATGGATTCCGTATGCTTATGGTCTATATCCATTATTGCTTTTCCGTCCAATATATTGTTTTCGTCGATCTTGAATTTGACAAGTCGTGCCTGTCCTCTGGCGAACGCATCTACTTCAAGTGCTGAAGGCATACTTAAGATATTGGCAGCTTCTACTGCAGTTTCAAGTTCGGGATTGATTATCAGAGCAAGACCAAGTTTTTCTCGGAGATATCCGACTTCCTGACTGTAATCGGGTGTGCGGACTCGGGCAATGGCGGCACAGTTACCGACACGTTTAGCCACCGTACAGCACAGCATGTTAAGTTCATCCGAACCTGTTATCGCAATGAGAAGATCGGCCTCATCGACTCCGGCATCTTTTTGGATCGTAAAACTGGCTCCATTGCCTATAACCCCCATAACGTCATAGAGGTTGGTAATTTCCTGAATCTTGGAGGAGTCGGTATCGATCACGGAGATGTCGTGACCTTCACGAATGAGCTGACCTACCAGTGAGGCACCTACTTTGCCGCAACCTACGATGATGATCTTAAGGCCTGAAGAGGTATCGGTTTGAAAAAAAGACATGTTGTACTCCTATGTTATGCAAAATATGAAAATACTGCATACCATTGTACCACTATTCCGTACGAAGTGCATCTATCGGATTAAGTTTGGCTGCTTTGCGGGCAGGATACATACCGAAGAAAATTCCTATGGCGGTGGAAATGGAAACAACGAGAATAACGTCGTTAGGTAGAATAACCGGTGTTATATCTGCAACCATTCCAACGATACGGCTGAATATATAGCCGAAGATCATACCTATGATCCCGCCAAGAAGTGTTATGGTAGCAGACTCTGTCAGGAACTGGAGCATGATAGATGATGTCCTTGCCCCCAGAGATTTGCGTATTCCGATCTCCCTTGTTCTTTCGGTAACGGTTACGGTCATTATATTCATTACACCTATACCGCCGACCAGAAGTGATATTGCTGCGATAAACGCTATAACCCCGGTCACCGCATTTAAGATCTTACTGTACATATCCGCAAATGAGGCAAATGACTGTATCTTTACGGCGTTTTTTCCTCTGAGATCAAGGATGGTTTCAGCTACGGCTTTTGCTTTAAGTGCAGCTTCGTCGGCCTTTCCCTGAACAGGATAGATATCGAAAGAGGTTATTTTGTCTTCCGTAAGTAAAAGCCTCTGTGTCATAACCGTATAGGGGACGTACAGATCGGCATAAGTAAAATCTATATAGCCCTCACTTAGGAGACTGCGGGCATCTTGAATCTCTTTTTCAGTCGACCTGGCTATTCCTATGATCGTAAACTCTCCTGATACGTTGTTAAAATCTACCGGAACGGTCATTCCGAGTACATTGACAGAACCAAACAGAAAAATGGCACTTTGTTCGGAAATGACGCATACTGCGGATGCCGATTCGAGTTCGGATTCCGTGTAGTAGCGTCCCTGAGCCAAACCGTCTTTTAAATTGTTATATGAGTCCGGAGTACTACCGTTTAAATACACAAAAATATTATTTCGAAGATGGGCGGTTCCGTTTGAGTACATTTTGACAGAGACTCCTTTTATTAACGGCACGGAATCTTTTATCAGTCTGATATCGTCATAGGTAAGATATTTGTTGGTATTTTTGTTGTCGATAGAGATGGGTATGGCTCCGTTGGTGATAGAATCAAGACTCTTATTAAGAGTGGTTCTCATACCGTTACCGATCGACAATATGGTGATAACTGAAGATATACCTATGATGATACCCAGCATGGTGAGAAAAGTCCGGCCTTTATTCTGTTTTATGTTTAAAAATGCACTTTTTATATATTCCATGTATGTATGTCACCTGTTCGACGAAAGGGCATCTATCGGTTTTAAACGTGCGGCTTTACGTGCCGGATATATTCCGAAGAACAGCCCTATGGCTGTTGAGAATATAGTTGCGATAATAACCGAGGCCGGATCTACGATAAAAGAAAAATCCAATACCTTGCAAAGCACAGCCGCAATAACGATTCCAAGAATTATACCTATCACACCACCGATCAGGGAAATGATGGATGATTCGGCCAGAAACTGTATCAGGATCGATGATGTTCTGGCACCGATAGATTTACGTATACCTATCTCACGGGTACGCTCTGTCACCGATACAAGCATGATATTCATTACACCTATCCCGCCTACGACAAGTGATATGCCTCCCACGAGAGCAATGAAGCTTGTTATGGTAGTCATCATCGAATCAACTTCTCCGGAAGAGTCGACAAAAGTGTAATAGTTAATTGCATTCTGACCTCTTAAGCCTTTGCTGTTTTCGAGATACCTGGTTATCGTTCCTACTATACTTGAGGATACGTTTGGCTTCATATACAGCGACATGCTGGTGGCTCTGCTTACGTCCATTGCAAAACTGTCGGACATGGTCGTATAAGGTATCTCTACATCCAAGACATATGAGTCCTGAACCATTTCCATGAGTTTCATAATGGCCTCACTGTAGTTGTTCTTGACACCTACGATTTCAAATTCGGATATGTGTCCGTTTACGTTTAGATCTAATGTCATTCCCACGGCATTTTCCGTCCCGAGCAGTTTCTTTGCATCATATGCCATAATGACACAGACCTTTGACCGTGATTCCAGTTCGTCCTCATTAAAATAACGACCGTATTTAATTCCGTTCTGGGAAGAATGGGAATAAGCCGGGGAAACTCCCATAACATATGCATCATATGTGCCTTTTTTGCCCGTTGCACTGCCTGTGTCACTGAATTCGAAAGAAGTTCCTATGATATCGGGATAATTCTCAACTATAGCATCGGCATCCTCTTTGGTAAAAAGGGAAGTAGTTAAGGATGAATTTATATAGATGTAAGCTATATTGCTTCCGGCAGAGCCGATCTGTTCGGTTACATATCCTTTCATTCCGTTTCCGATGGTGACTATGGCGATCACGGATGCTATGCCTATAATGATCCCAAGCATCGTGAGCAGAGTGCGTAGTTTATTGGCTATTATGTTTTTTATGGCACTTTCTATGTACTCAATGGTTTTGTTCATATAGTGTAACTGTCCTTCAATGCAGCAGTCTTTTTTTGAGGGTTACTGATCAGGATCCTCTATGGCCGGAGTACCCTCGACCAATGTATCAATGTTAGTGGTGATTATCCTGTCACCTTCGCTCAATCCTTCAACGACCTCGGCTTCGGAGGCTGTAGACAGACCTATGGTTATATCACGTCTGGTAATTATGTTGTTCTCGATAGTATATACATAGTCGCCCAAAGCATCCGTTCCTATGTATTCGTAGGGAACGATCAAAACATCTTCAGCATGGTCGGTATGGATCTTGTTGGAGGCTTCTACTCCCAGTATTATCGAATCTCCGGGATCTGATACGGTTATTTCTGCATCGACTACGGCGACTCCGGCTGAATTTTTTATCGCGGTTCCGGATATCTTGGTAACTTCACCTTCATATGAGTTGGAACCGATAGTGATGTCAGCTATTTCACCCAGACGGATACGTCCCAGGTCCGATTTGGATATCTGGATCTTTACCTTGACATCGTCGGTACCCGCTACCGTGACTACCTTTGTCCCCTTTTGCGTAGTCGATCCTTCCTGTGCGGTTATTTCCGTTACTACCCCGGTCACTGTGGATATGATGCCGTTTTGGGCTTTTTCTATGTCTTCAAGGGTTGTGTTGGCATCAAGTGAGGTAAGTTCTTTTTGCGCCTCCATGGATGCCTTTTCGCCGGAAGTAAGTGCACTTTGTTCGGCACTTGCCTGTTCGCTCAATTTGGCTTTTTCCTCATTAAGAGCGTTGATCTGATCCTTCCAGGCGGTTATCTCGGGGTCATATGAAAGTGCATACTGTACTTCGGATATGGCCTGCTGAAGTTCCAGGGACATCTGATGACCGTCTTCTGTCTTGCGGGTGACAGGGTTGTTGTTACCCAAAGAAGCGTCGGTTGAGTCGGATATATTGTTTTGATCTACGTCCATGGCTGTTTTTTGCAGATCTGTCAGAGTCCTGTTCATGCGGGACATCTTTTCATTGATCCTGGCGTTTATTGCATCGACCTCTGCGGTTATCTCATCCTGTCTTGCTTTGATATCGCTCATGCTGGCTCCGGAGAGTGCGACGGTGGCTTTGGCATTTTTGGCTATGGTCCCTTCGTAGTTTCCGTTGGCCTGTGTTACTGTAAGTTCAGCCTGCTTGCGCATTTTTTCAAGGCTGTCTTCACTGTAAGTACACAGAATATCGCCTTCATTTACACGGTCTCCGACTTTTACGGGTATTGATGCAAGAGGTGCGGATATATCGGCATAATAAGTCTGGACGTTCGCACTTTCTACGGTTCCGCTGAGAGTTACGATCACCTCTATATCGCCTTTACTGACGGCCTCGGTCGTGACGGTCATGATATTATTTTTGGCCTGTATAATGTTATGTATTACATAGATGATCAAAAGCACTGCAAGGGTGATAAGTACAACGTATCTTTTTTTGAACTTTCGCTTGGGCTTATCGGCCTTTTCTCTTTTTTTGGCAAGTTTTGCTTCTTTTTTTGCTGTTTTGAGTTCTTTTTTTTCAGCCACGATTTCAGTTGTTTCGATTTTGGTTGTTACAGTTTCTTTTTCCATGATCCTCACCTGTATTAAATGTCAGATTTTTCATTTATACGGTCGTCTTCGATATGACCGTCGCTTATCGTTATTATCCTTTTTGCCTGGAGCGCTATGCCGGGGTCGTGGGTTATGAGTATTACCGTACGCCCCTCTGCGTGAATTGCCTTGATTATATCTATGATCTCATGGCTGGATGCTGAGTCTAAGTTTCCGGTTGGCTCATCGGCGAGAAGTATAGGTGGCGCCTGGGCTATAGCCCTTGCTATTGCGACCCTTTGCTGTTGCCCGCCGGAGAGTTCGCTGGGCTTGTGATCCATACGGTGCTTTAGTCCGACCTTATCGAGAGCTTCAGAAGCCATTTCGCGTCTTTGTTTCTTGGGGACGTCCCTGTAGATGAGCGGCAGTTCTACATTTTCGAGAGCGGTAAGCGATGGTATGAGGTTAAAGCCCTGAAAGATAAAACCAATTTCGCGGTTTCGAACATCCGACTGCTCATCGTCGCTCATATGGGAGACATCGATACCATGCAGCATATACGTACCGTCGGTAGGAGTGTCCAGACACCCAAGCATATTCATCAGAGTGGATTTGCCCGATCCCGACTGTCCTATTATGGCTACGAATTCACCCTCGTTGATGGTAAGACTTACATGATCGAGAGCCCGTACCTCATTTTCTCCGGGGTTATAGATCTTGCTGATGTCTATTACCTGCACCAGTGCATTTGATTGTGTATCCATGATATTTCCTGTGTTTTGATGGTTAGCAGCGGGTCAGGAATACTTGAGAACGACCCGATGTGTTTAAGGTTACTCCAATAGAATATAATAAGTTTCGGGAAAAAGGCTTAACGTAACCTTAATTCTTTATTAAAAAACGAAAGAGAGAAAGGTTTAGAGTAAGACTTCGTTATTTATCCGGTTTAATACGTGCTTTTTATCGGCGCTCCACATGGGTGCCAGAAGCAGACGTTTGTCACCGTCTCCGGTCAGACGGTGAATGATTACGCTTTCGGGAATTATTTTCAGGCAGTCCGAAAGAATATCGATGTATTCATCTTCGGTAAGCACTTTTATACGACCTTCTTCATACTCACGTGAAATATCGGTATCCTTTAATATGTGCAGAAGCTGGAGCTTGATTCCGTGGGCACCGCTTTTACATACATGATTTACGGTCTTTAAGATATCCTCTTTTGTTTCACCGGGAAGACCTATTATAACGTGCGTTATTACTTCTATGCCGCGCTTTGTGAGTTCTTCCGTGGCACAGTCGTATACATTTAAGGGATATCCACGGCGTATGTAATCTGCAGTTTTTTCATGTATGGTCTGCAGTCCCAGCTCTATCCATACAGGCTTGATCCTGTTCATTTCTTCCAACAGGCCCAGGACGTCGTCATCCAGGCAATCAGGTCTTGTGGCTATTGACAGAATTTCTATATCCGGATGTGATATGGCTTCCGCGTAAAGTTTGCGGAGCTTGTCCACCGGGGCATAAGTCCCAGTATATGCCTGAAAATAGGCAATATATTTGCATTTTTGACCGTTTAACTTAGGCTCTATTAGTTTTTTTCCCGACTCTATCTGTTCATGGATGCTTAAGGCCGGATCCTGGGCAAATTCCCCGCTTCCGCCTTCGGAGCAGAAGATGCAGCCTCTGCTGCCACAGGTCCCGTCCCTGTTAGGGCAGGTGAATCCCCCGTTTAATGCTATCTTATATACCTTACAGCCGTATTTTTCTTTCAGGACATCGCCGATCTTTCTTATCATAATTATTATTTTTTCTTTCTTAATAATAATAAATAAGTATATATGAACAGAAGGCTCAGAGAAAGAATTCTTTTTTTATATAAAAGAAAAAATATATATCCGTAAAACGTTCGTGATATACTATATGAGGATTTTTGAGGGATACAGTAATCGTTTCATTCCGGAAAGGAAGATAACCCATGTCTTTGATACAGGACCAGGAAAAGATCATAGTCATAGATTTCGGCGGACAGTATAACCAGCTTGTGGCCAGAAGAGTCAGGGAGTGTAATGTCTACTGCGAGATATACTCATATAAAACCCCTATAGACAAGATCAAGGCGATGAATCCAAAGGGGATCATCTTAACGGGCGGCCCCAACAGCTGCTATGAAGAAGGTGCCCCGACCTGCACGGAGGAACTATTCAGGCTCGGAATGCCGGTTCTCGGGCTTTGCTACGGAGCACAACTTATGCAGCACGTGCTTGGAGGAGAGGTCAAAAAAGCAGATGCAAGAGAATACGGTAAGACCGAGGTTTTTGCGGATACAACAAGTCCTTTGTTCACAGGAGTTTCAGACAGCGGCAGGGTAGCAGGTGATGCTGCGGCAAGCGGATCTTTTTCCCGGGACGGATCTTCTTCCGGGGATGGATTTTTGGACAATTCGGATATGGGTCCTGATGGGAATGAGGTTTCTACCATATGCTGGATGAGCCATTTTGATTATATAAGTAAACTTGCACCCGGTTTCAGGACGGTGGCACATACTGTAAACTGCCCCGTGGCAGCGGCCGAGGACAGGGATCATGATCTTTATGCCATACAGTTCCATCCCGAAGTCCTGCATACCGCGGAAGGAACGAAGATGCTTCGCAATTTCGTAAGAAATATCTGTGGTTGTGCGGGAACTTGGCGCATGGATTCCTTTGTGGAAGCTTCCGTTTCAGAGATAAGGCAAAAGGTCGGAAACGGCAGAGTACTCCTTGCACTTTCGGGTGGTGTGGATTCATCCGTTCTTGCGGCTCTTCTTGCGAGGGCGATCGGTCCGCAGCTTACATGCGTATTCGTAGACCACGGCCTTATGAGAAAAAACGAAGGTGACGAGGTCGAAGCGGTATTCGGTAAGGACGGGGCATTTGATATCAATTTTGTACGCGTGAATGCCGCAGACAGATATTATATTAAGCTTGCCGGAGTCGATGAACCGGAGCAAAAAAGAAAGATCATAGGCGCCGAGTTCATCCGTGTATTTGAAGAAGAAGCAATGAAGATAGGTACTGTGGAGTTTCTTGCCCAGGGAACCATATATCCGGATGTCGTTGAGTCGGGGCTTGGCGGAGAAAGTGCAGTCATTAAGTCGCACCACAACGTTGGCGGACTTCCGGACCATGTTGACTTTAAGGAGATAATAGAACCTTTGAGAAATCTGTTTAAGGACGAGGTGAGAAAAGTCGGACTTGAGCTTGGGATTCCGGAATATCTTGTATTCCGCCAGCCTTTCCCGGGACCGGGGCTCGGAATCCGTATCATAGGAGATATTACCGCCGAAAAGGTACGAATGGTACAGGATGCCGATGCGATATACCGTGAGGAAATCGGAAAGGCCGCCGAAGAGTGGCGAAAGGTAAATATAGATAAGAACGGGACCGGTCAAACCGGGGAAGCTACCGTTCAGGAACGGTTTGACAGACATATGAAGCAGAATCCCGAGTGGATGCCGGATCAGTATTTTGCCGCACTTACAAATGTAAGGAGCGTCGGAGTCATGGGCGATGAAAGAACCTATGATTACGCAATAGCACTTAGGGCCGTAAGGACCATCGATTTCATGACGGCGGAAGCCGCCGATATTCCCTGGGATGTCCTGCAGAAGGTCATGAGCCGTATCATCAATGAGGTCAGGGGCGTAAACCGAGTATTCTATGATCTTACGAGTAAGCCGCCCGGGACTATAGAGATGGAGTAAGATTGGAAGGAACTAATTATGGCAGAAACGATCATATATGTGGTTATGTGTACGATTGTTGCAATGATTTTTGTGATTCTAGGGATATATCAATATCGTGCAAAAAATCCTGTGACAATTAATACCGGTGAGACACCACCAAAAGCAGAAGATTTAATTGACGTGAAGTTGTGGAATCAGAAGCATGGAAGAAATCTCATTATTTTAGGAATTATGTTGTGGTGTACACTTGTTGTGGGAGGATATGTTCTATCAAGAATAAATGGAGTGATAGCCATAATCATAGTAATCGTTGCTGGTTTATTTGAATTTTCTTGGATAAATTTTCAGCACAAAAAAATGAAGAGAGAATATATAAAATAATAGGTTTTTATTTAGGCGGAGAGAAATCTCCGCTTTTTTGTTATGTAGAGTTGATACAAACAAATATTATTGATACAATAAAACCACACAATGTGTGGTGTATAGGAGGTTATTATGGGAGATAAAAAGGAGGAATTAAAAAATCAGATAGAAACCTTGAAGAATATTAGAACGGATTTGGGGCTTAATCGTAAACAGTTTTCCGAATATATGGATATTCCGCTTCGTACATTAGAGGAGTGGGAAGCCGGAAGAAGAAAGATGCCGGACTATGTTTTGAGATTGATGTGGTATTATTCAAAAATGGAAAAGATTTTAGAAGATAAGGGAAGTGTTAGGAGGGAGGATATAGATGGATCAAAATAATGAGATAGTTTTATTTGAAACAGCTGATAGAGAAGTGACTTTGTCTGTGCCTATGGATGGTGATACGGTTTGGCTTTCGCAAGCACAGATGGCAGAGTTGTTTGATACAACAAAACAAAATGTGAGCTTGCATGCAAATAATTGTTTTAAAGAAGGAGAGTTGGATAAAAAAGCAGTTGTCAAGGATTTCTTGACAACTGCATCTGATGGAAAGAATTATAAAAC
>JAILNS010000030.1 GCA_024691305.1 Lachnospiraceae bacterium
GACTTTTATATCGAAAACAGTATAAGCAGCGGTATTCAGTGCGCAAGCTTTGTCAGTATTGTTATGCAGAGTATCGGATGTGATACGGATATTGTTATAAACGAAACCGGAGGAAGTCCTTACTGGGCATCTACATGGATAAGTTTTGCTAAAAGACATCTTGAGATCGGAGATATCGATGTATATGCATACGATTCGATAGAAGAGCTCCTAAGTGACGGCAAGGCGAAAAAGGGCGATGTGATTCTTTTTGACAGTACCGGGCCGCTCGGATATTATGACCAGTATGGGAATATATATGACAATCATATGGGATTTTTCTGGGGAGACGAGGTAATCTATGATAAGATGTGGCACTCGGCATGTGCTACCAGAGGACTCGGCAGACAGGGCTATACTATCCTTTATGACGGAACCAATCCGGGGAATCAGATAACAAATGTGACTCCGGTAAGCTCGGGCAATGTAATCTATCTGCTGCCAGTGTCACAGCATTGATATAATATACGGGACACCGGTTGATTTGTTTTTATGTAAGAGGTGTTATGATGGGAAGAAGGGCAGCATATAAAATTGCAATATTTTATGCGGTTTTTGTGCTGCTTTTTTCGTGCCTTTCGGTGGCGGTGACTGTGCATGCGGATGAGCATGACAATGTGGAAAAGAATATCTCATCGAGAAAAAATGTTTTCAGACTTTATAATAAGCTGACAGGTGAATACTTATATTCCTCAGATATTGAAGAGTGCAGCAGCCTTCCCGAAACAGGTGAATGGATGACCGAAGGAATAGTATGGAGCTATACGGATGGCGTCGGAACTCCTGTATACAGGCTTTTTAAGGAAAATATGGGGCATAGATATACGGAGTTTTTCGATGAATGTATCAGCATGAAGGAAGATGGCTGGAAGTATGAGGGTGTATGCTGGTGTATAGACAGTTCAAACGGCGAATCCTTTTATACAATGATCAATCCTTATTCGGAATCGGAAAAGGATAAGTATGTTTATACTTCAAGCTCGGCTGAGGTTGACCTGCTTGTACGTCTTGGATGGACCAAGGTGTCGGGAGTACATTTCGTTGAAATGATCGAAAGCAAAAAGACAGATAATACGCGGACGATAGATAATTATCTGAAGGGTAAGAAGAGTGTGGCAAAATACCTTTCGGCAAACAGGACGAAATATCTGGGAATCCCATATGATGAGGATTATGATATATATCTGAACAAGGACAGACCGATCGATGAGGGACTGCAGTGCGGCGGTTTCGTATGTGATGTAATGAAGAATGTCGGCTGCGACCTGGATATTCTTGTGTCCGAAACGGGAGGTAATCCGTCACAGGCATCAACATGGATAAATTTCGCAATAATCCATGCAGCGGCAGATGATCTTGATGTTTATGTCTATAATTCCATCGATGAACTCCTGAATGACGGTGTTGCGAAGAAAGGAGATATAATACTCTTCGAAAGTCTCGGATATCTCGGATATTATGATGCATACGGTAATATGTATGATAATCATATAGGCTTCTTCTACGGAGATGGGGCTAATTATGATAAAATGTGGCATTCTGCCTGGGAGACCAAAGGTAAAGGTGTGCTTGGAGAAAGAAGGGTATATGACGGAAAAAATCCGGGCAATCAGATTTCCAACGTGACTCCTATGAGTGAAGCAAACAGGATTTATCTTCTGCCGGTTTCAAGTTATTAAGATCGTAGAGCGGCACATTTTATATAGACACTTAATGAAGAATTTTGTAAAATTGTAGTAGCTGTGAGAAGCAGGACAGTTTTGTCCGACCGGCTGCAGGTGAGGTTAAGCTGATTCGGGATATGGGGGTATTCCGGTTTGGGAATACATAAAGACAGAATAAAGTTAGTTATGAAATTTTTATCGCAGGGGTATGTCCCTATGGTAAAAAAGATCGGAGGGTGACATATGAGAAGCAGAATGAGAAAACACAGCAAAAAAATCATTTCCATGATGCTCGCGCTTATTCTTATCATATCCCTGATACCCGCCGGGACTGCATATGCGGCACAGCCGGACAGCATCGGGGTAAAGGTGGATCAGTCTATAGCTGTAGACAGAACGGTGCTCGGAAGCCTGGCATTCGACGGAGTTACCTATAATGTAACCAGGGATGATGATATGGCATGGAGGGTGCTGGATA
>JAILNS010000025.1 GCA_024691305.1 Lachnospiraceae bacterium
TGTCGGTTACGCTCGTTACGGTCTCTGTTCCGGATGCATCCACGCTCTTGGTTACCTTGTACGTGTTGGTTCCGGTTACTACTACGTCCTCGTGCCCTGCCAGATGGTAGGTCACTGCCACGGTAGTGTTACCAAGAATCGCATCATAAAGATCCTTATCCTTGACCGGATCAACTGTTCCATAGACATCGCCGGTCACGGTAACGGTCTCTACTCCGGCTGCATTCACGCTCTTGCTTACATGGTATGTATCTGTTCCATCTACTACTACAGCTGTCTTTCCCGTGCCTTCGCCTGTTCCTTCAAGATAGAAAGTCACTGCTGCGTTTGTATTACCTAAAATTGTCTGACCAAGGATACCATTGACATCTACAGGTTTATTATTCTTATCAACGATAGTTTCTGTCTCTTTGCCTGTTCCGTCTACTTTCCTCGTAACAGTATAATTGTTTTCGCCATCGACTGTTACATCTTCGGTGATATGATATGTCTTCTTAACATCAGAAGAGCCACAGGCCTGTTTTATCAGTTCAAATAAAGATCCGGAAGTGTAATCTTGCTTATCTCCATTTGCGTCAATTTTGGTGACTGTATACTGATCCTCTTTAACAGCATTTCCTTTTTCGTCGAGTACGGGTTGCCCTTGTTCGTCAACCTTGTCAGCCTTTTCGATTTTTACTTCGAAAGTATCACCCTCATTTATTCCAAGGTTGTTGGCATCTAATTTGGTTGTATTGCCATTTTCATCAGTATAATTAATGAAAGTATCGGTTATTTCTATATCGGAGAGAGTTATTATGGTCATTTTAGTAACATGACCGTTAGAGTCGGTTTCCGTAGCTGTATTGGTATCATTGCTCTGAGAATCTGTTCCGGCTGTGCCACCGTTCTGAGCCATTTCCTGCTCAAGAGCAGCCTCAGTAGCCTCAGCCACAGCCTTATCATCGGTTGTAACTACGGTCGTGGTGGTAGTGTTATTCTCATAGTAAGGATCCGCAGTGTTATCAGGATCACTGAGAGAATCATAATATCCACTGGTCTCAGTGTAATTATTTACATTAGCAGTGATAGGGTTTCCATCAGGGCCAAGTACGGGATTGTTGTTCTGGTCGACCTGAGTTGCTTCAGCTGTGGGGCCGTTTACAACTTCCTTTGTCTGAACATCTATTTCCTGATAATAGTTAGGATCTTCTACATGATAGTTAGTCTCTGAATACTCTACCGTAGTAGTTGAAGTAGTAGTGGGAGCATTAGGGATTGTCTCATTGTAGACTTCTGTATAAGTAGTCTGATCATATTGACCGTAATCCTGAGTTACGGGAGCAGTACTCTGACTCGCATCCAATTCTCCATAATCTGCCGTAGTGTCATGATCGGTCAGATCGGCAGCAACCTGATCAGCATCTGTACCACTACTGGATGAACTGTTAGGATCCGGGCCGGTAGTACCGGTAGTACCGGTAGTGCCAGTCATCTCGGTAGCTTCTTCAGCCTGTACTGTCATTGTGCTTCCTGCGAATACCAGGGCTCCTGTCATCAAACAAAAGATACCTTCACGGATACATTTAGGGACGTTTTTCTGCTTCATGGTTTCTCTCCTTATCTGATCAATTACCGAACCAATAAATAACAATTTTCCTTTTTCGAAATGCCACTCTACTTAATCTGAATTTACGAAATTTACGAAAACGTTTAAGTAAAAGTGTGCAATATAATGTCTTCTAATTATTAAGACAAATTATAAATGGCTTAAGGTCCAAAAGTTTATATGTACTTTTAGCCAAAAAATTATGGTCCTGATTGTGCAAAATATCGAACAATTTGCAAGGTGGACCATAATTTGTGTAAGTACCGTTTATAGTACACAATATGTGGTTTTATACCCGGTTTCCTTGCTATATTACATTAGCATCAAAAAAGAAAGAATTACCGGGTTGTGCACGAAATGTTAAAATTAGTACACGAGTTGTAAAAAATCTTCTAAAGTAATGCTTTAACCTCATCATAATGGCGATATAGAGCGATATATGCACCGCAAAAATGCTGAACATCATCAATCCTGACCCTGTATCCGTCATGACGAACGAAGAATGATCCTTTATATTTGGAAGGTTTGGAGAAATACATAACATACTCCGGATATCCGTATCCATTTAACATATGATGTGCTCTGTGCATTATTGTTTCCGCAAACCTGTGTGCGTTAAAATTCTTTAAGTAAGCGACCTCTGCTTTTTCATCAATGATCCGCTTATAGGTTTCAAAACCTGCCATGAGCATCTCAAGATAAGTATGATATGTAGTCGGCTGCTTATATATTATCTCCAGATTCAATGCGATATTCCTAAGTGCGAACTCATAATACTTTTCTTCTTTTATATATAATGTAAGTTCATTGACCGCATACGCTACCCAGTGGTCCATATGAGAAATATAGTTTGCTTCTATGAAATGATCCACGGCCCTGCGTGCGCCTTCGAGCCAAAGTTTAGAGCCGGTCATGCTGTGAAGTCTGCAAAGTGCAAAGGTGGCTTCACCGTCATAATAAACCGTACGGAACTGGTCCTTTATAGTCCTGGTATCTGCATTGAGCACATGCACATAAGTCCCATCGGGATTCATCATCTTAAGTATTCCACGACCGAGTTCCTCGCACAGATGTACATACTCATCCGTCTCGTATATGCGCATATACTGGCTGAGAGTAATGATCGCAACTCCGTTTCCGCCGAGCTTTATTTCGTTTGCATTTCTTTCTATAAGATATGCTGTACCGTCATCGAAGTGTTCGATCTGACTTATCATATACTTGATAGCAGCCTGACAGGTCTTGTAGGTCTCGGGATTTCTCTCGATCTCGGCAGAGCAGACAAGACTCCATATAGTGGATGAATGACGCATGATGTTATATCCGGGGATCAGTTTGTCGTAGATAGGATAAAAACCGTAATCGAAGCTTCCGTCCTTGTGGAGCTGATTAGAAAGATAACGCATCGCAGTGCCGACTATATACTTGATTTCTTTAGGTGTAACCTCATCAATCATGCGTCGTCCGCAATTTAATCCTTCTATATATAAAGTATAAGTACGATCCCTGTCGTCTATGAACCAGCTTGCACAATCAAACAGGATAAGTTTACGCGGTGTCTTAAGAATGACATCGTCATCCCTTTTCATAGTGTAATCGTTGAAAGTTCTAAGATCCAAAACCTTTTGCTTATAATTAAGAAGCCTGTTTCCGTTAAGTTCCGCTTCGGTATAGGCATAAACAAATTTTTTATCTAGGGATATTCCGCGTCTGAAGAACTCATTGTATGACGAGAACATATCATTAACCGCATCCTGGGGATCGACTTCCTCGGATTTAATGACTATCTGCAGTTCGACCCATTTAGGTTCTATATCAAACTGTTTAACACCTGACTTTGCTTTTTCACAAGTGTTCTCTATCGCCTGAGACAGGCTTGTAGCTGATGCGTGGAATACATGCGCACGATCGTGCGTATTGCAGACTGCTATGAATGCAGCGAAATATTTTCCGTCATCCGAATCAAGCATTGCAGGGGATATCTCCTGCTCATACATATCAACCGGCTTTTCGAAAAAAGCATGATCCTTAAGCGTCTTAAGCTTAGCCGAAAGTTCCTTCTCGTAACTCTTCCCCATATTTACCCCCAATGTATCTGATTGATACACTACTATAGTTTACCAAATACATCGTGAGAAAACAATGGAGTATATTTGAGATATAATTCCGAGATCGTGATTCTTACGTCTTATCTTTTTTCCTCTTTTGGGCCGCCTCTAAAACATCTGCTATATTTCCCCGTTTCAAAAGTACCGGGTATCTGTCATCTAATTCTTTAAGTATTATGTGATTATTTATCTCCGAAGATCTTGTACCTGTATACAGTTCTTCGATATCTTCACATGAAAAAATACTGTCAAGAAGTATTCGCGCTTCTTCAGGGTGTGACAGTCGATCAAACCCTCCGTATAAGTCGTTAACAGCTTTTTCGATCATTTCTTCGGAAATATTTTCTGACCAGATAAATCCTGGTTGATCCATCCGTTTGGCAGCTTATTGTTATCTCCAACAATATTTATTGCATCTTTCATAACGGATGATGCCATTATTATCGCGTCGATATCTGTCGTAGATGGTCTGAAACCATACTGAGTAACTATAGCAGCACCGCCCACCAAAACTATTTCAGCCGGTATTTTTCTTCCGTTTAATTTCTTGAATTCTCTGGCAAGCTGTTCCAACAGAGTATCAATATTCTCTTTTGTAAACACAATCTTATCCATCACAAAACCTCGCACTCTACAATGTTATATTCCAGAAATTCAGGAATAGCATGACTCAGTGCTTCTTTGTATGAATCTTTTGCAAGCAGTTTGTTGGAAAGTTCCGTATCCGCCGGATATATCTTCTTTTCCAACTTATATTTTCTGATCTCATTATATTCTTCACATAACGGAAGTTCGTTGCGTTTACTCAGATAATCCAGCATAGCAAGCATATAAAAAGATTCTGCTCTCATATCAAGCTTCCAGTAATGTTCTATTACCCCCGATTCCAGTGTATTTATGACATAATCGATCTCACCCATTCTTTTGACAAGATGGCACTGCTCGCTTCTAAACAGTGCAAACGAATAATTTTTATCACATAGTGTCATGAATTCATCAATGCTCAGATTAAGTGCATCCGATATTTTCTTGATCACTCCGAGTGCACAATTCAATATATCGACCTTGCCATTTACAATATTGAATACCGTAGGATATGCAACCTTGGCATCATTTGCCAGTTTGTATATTGATATGCCTTTATCTTCAAGATATTTCTTTATATACATATCTTCACCGCCTTAGGCAATATTGTATACGCAAAATTATATATACGCAAGATTATATATAAATGAGGCGAGGCCCCCGCCTAAACGAGGGCCCCGCGAGGGAAATATGGTAAACAAATGAGGGGTTGTAAGCTTCTTATTTAGTTTCCGAAGGGAAACGGTATGGTGATTGAAAATCCGTTACCGGACTCATCACTTTCAAAGCCCCATCCGTTTTGTGATTCATCATCAGGTCTGCCTTCTCCGGGTCTTCCCTGATCGGAATTCTGATCATGATTATCCTGTTGGTTTTCTTCCGTTGAAGGGCTGGGGCCTAAAACTACGTCTACATCTTTGGTCACATATTCGTTACCGTCTCTGGTTGAGATCGTGATCGTAACGGTTTCTCCGATACTGTATTTATCCAGATAGTCTGTCAGTTCACTGCTTGAGGTAACGGTTTTGCCGTTGATACCTGTGATTATATCCTCTTTTTTAAGACCTGCCTTCTCAGCACCCGAGCCTGAAGCTACGTTCGAGATGTATACTCCCTGAGGCAGACCGTATGTCTGACTGATCTCTTCTGTTACATCGACTATGTTGATCCCAAGATATCCTCTTTCTTCTTCTGCCACATCTTCTCTGGTCTCCTGGTTCATCATGCTCTCTACTTCACCGGAGATCTCGGATATCGGTATCGCATAACCCATATTCTCAACTGTGGTACCGCCGATCATCGCGGTGTTGATACCGATCAGTTCGCCCTGCATATTGAAGAGTGCACCACCGGAGTTACCGGGATTTATGGCTGCATCTGTCTGGATGTATACATTGTTGTCTGTTGCTCCGCTCGTATCTTCTATAGTACGGTTAAGTGCGGAAACAATACCTGTCGTAACCGACTGGCCATAGCCGAGTGCATTACCTATGGCAACAACCTGCTCACCAAGCATCAGATCATCTGAACTGCCTACCGTAGCTACTGTGATCTTGGACAGGATATCTTCCGAAAGGTCATCAGTTTCGATAGCTATAACGGCGATGTCTCTTGCTGCATCATAGTCTTTTACGGTTGCATAAATAACTTCGTTATTGTCTATCGAACCTGCACCTTCTTCCCAACTGAAAACTACCGAAAGTGACTGGTTGCCTTCTACTACGTGGTAGTTGGTAAGTATCAGGAGTTCTTCGTCGGTTTGTCCTATGATGACACCGCTGCCTGCTCCCTCGGTGTCCTGAGTGAATGTTCCCCACATGCTCTGGATCTCGGTCACACCGTAGTTGGTGATCGCAACAACACTTGATAAACAGTTCTGTGCTATCTGCGCGGGAGTCATCGTATCACTAGTCGCTGTCGTCGGAAGCATGGATTCGAGTTTGGATTCCTTGTCCTCGTCTGTCTTGGTAAGCTCGATCTTGTTGTCATCCTCTTTGTCAGCAAAAAGAGAATCTGCCGTCTCTTCTGTGGCTTCTTTACCGGAACCTGAGTTTCTTGCACTTAAGTATGCATAAGATACTCCCGAACCTACAAGTAAACCGACAAGTGTAAGAGCTATGCATCCTGCTACTATTTTGCCTGTTTTCTTTTTGGGGGGCTGGCTGTTAACCATATCCGGGCCTGCTGTGTATCCTGTATAGTCTGTATAACTTCCGCTCGGCGGAGTAACATATGCGTTCTGCTGATTCTGCTGATCGCTGTTCATCTTTCCGTATTCATTCTCATACATGATCTTTTCCTCCTCACTTACTTGGGTTCCTGTGTGGCCTGCGTTCGTGTGGCCAGTTTGCCGGGCCGCCGCGTATTTTGGTGACCACGGGGCCTGCTTTCGTAGGTTGTATCGCCGGAACCTTTCGTTTGTATGACACGAATATAAATCTTCTTTTTGATAGAATTGTGGTGTAATTGTGAAAAAAGTGTGTCCTATAAAAAATACATCGAGGATAGTATATTCAGGCTACCTCGATGTACGTTCTAAAAAAAGATTATGATTTGATGTTTAATTCACTGAAATAAAGGACATCTCGCTTTCTTTTCCTTGTTCCAGCATATATATCAACCTATACGCAGGACCTGTAGGATGTGTACGGCCTAATTCCCAAGCTTCTACAGTCTTTTTAGATACCCCCATATAGTTGGCAAATACCGATTGAGTCATTCCTGCTCTATTGCGTATAGCTTTTATTTCCTCATTAGTATATTTCTTTACAGGTGCTATCATCAAAACTTGAGTTTTAGCTTTACCTATCCCTTTTTCATTATCAATTGCTTCCTCTAAGCCTGCTTTTAAATCTTCAAACAATGTACTATTCATTATTTTTCCCTCGGTTATTCTTAACTTCTTCCTTAAGAGCCTTAACTAGTTTCGGATCTTTTAGAAGCATTATCTGTAAAGAAAGCAGTTCATCTTCTCCCAACCCAATTTCAGCCCATCTTTTAGAGAATATTGGCACTTCGATAAATGTTCTTATTAAACCATCAGAATATAAATCTTTCATACTCTTATGGTATACCCTACATTGTAGGGTGTCAAGTCCCAACCAATGGAGCGAAATCCTCTTTTATGAGTTTCTCGCACTGCATGAGAAGGTTACGTTCCTCGAGCTCGACAAGTTCTTCCGTATCGTAGCGGTAGTTAAACTCAGGTGTGCCTTTTGCGGAGAATGACAGACGCCCCTTTCCCGCAGCAAGTACGACGGGGATGTTCTCGACCCTGATCGGAGCATCGGTTCTCATGAGGACACGGATCCTGCCTGCGCCGCCTTTGATCTCATCGATCCCAAGCTTCTTGGCCGCAGCTTTAAGAAGAGCTATACGAAGAAGATTATCCGCACACTCAGGGACTGCGCCAAATCTGTCGATCAGTTCGTCCTGCATTTCCTTATACTCCGACTGATCGCTTATCGATGCTATGCGTTTGTATATATCGAGCTTTTGCATCTCATTCATGATGTAATCATCGGGAATGTATGCATCTATATCAAGGTCTATCTGGGTTTCAAAATCCGGCGCTACTTCTTCGCCTTTTCTTACGCGGACCGCTTCTGCCAGAAGCTTGCAGTACATGTCATAACCGACGGACTGCATATGTCCGGACTGTCTGGAGCCAAGGAGATTCCCTGCGCCCCTGATCTCTAAGTCTTTCATCGCGATACGGTATCCGCTGCCGAAATCCGTGAATTCACGGATGGCTTCGAGGCGCTTCTCCGCCACTTCCTTGAGCATCTTATCCCTGCGGTACATAAGGAATGCGTACGAAGTCCGATTGGACCTTCCGACACGGCCCCTTAACTGGTATAGCTGCGCAAGACCGAGTTTGTCGGAGTCGTGGACTATCATCGTATTAACGTTCGGGATATCCATTCCGGTCTCGATGATCGTGGTGGAAACCAGCACATCGATATCCCCGTTTACGAAGTCATACATGATACGCTCAAGTTCCTGCTCATGCATCTGACCGTGAGCAAACTCTACCCTCGCCTCGGGAACGAGCTTCTGAATAAAAGCAGTTACATCCGCGATGTTTGCAACCACGTTATAGACATAGTAAACCTGTCCCCCGCGCGATACTTCGCGGACGATGGCTTCCCTTACAAGTTCTTCATTATATTCACAGACAAAAGTCTGTATGGGTCTTCTTTCTTCCGGCGGTTCCTCTAAGATACTCATATCCCTGATACCGATGAGCGACATGTGCATGGTCCTCGGGATAGGGGTAGCGGTGAGCGTAAGTACATCAACGGTCTCTTTTAGTTTCTTGATCGTCTCTTTATGTGTGACTCCGAAGCGCTGTTCCTCATCAACGATAAGAAGCCCCAGATTTTTAAATCCCACATCTTTGGATAGAACGCGGTGTGTTCCGATGACTACATCCACGGTTCCGTTCTTTAACCCTGCGATCGTCTTTTTTTGCTCGGACGCAGTCTTAAAGCGGCTAAGCAGTTCGACCGTAACGGGGAAGTCCTTCATTCTGGATGCAAAAGTATTAAAGTGCTGCTGGGCAAGGATCGTTGTGGGAACCAGATATACCACCTGCTTGCCTTCCTGTATTGCTTTAAAAGCCGCACGGATCGCGATCTCTGTCTTACCGAATCCCACGTCTCCGCAGATAAGTCTGTCCATGATCTTGTCGGATTCCATGTCGGACTTGGTCTCTTCGATCGCACGTATCTGGTCTTCGGTCTCCTCGTAGGGGAACATTTCTTCAAATTCTTTTTGCCAGATCGTATCCGGTCCGTACTTAAATCCGTGCAGGCTCTGTCGTGCTGCATATAGCGCAACAAGGTCATCCGCCACCACGTCCACAGCTTCGCGGACCTTGGCCGTGGTCTTCGCCCATTCCTTGGTACCGAGTTTGTTAAGCTTGGGTGCTTTGGCTGTTCCGGATGCGTATTTTTGGATCACATCAAGGCCGGTCGCGGGAACATAGAGATTTCCTCCGTCGCGGTAGGCGATCTTGATATAGTCTTTTACGACATTATCCACGCTGACCTGCTCGATGCCCTTGTATACTCCGAGCCCGTGAGTCTCGTGAACGACGTAATCGCCGACTTTAAGTTCCGCAAAATCACGCACTGCCTTGGACGGATCGATATTGCTTTTTTTGCGCTTCCGTTTATGGTCCGCTCCGAAAATATCGCTCTCTGATATGACCGTAAAGTGCGCGGAAGGGTATTCGAACCCCTTCCTGATGTGACCATAGAAGCACTCGACTTCTCCGGGTGCAACAGGTCTCGACGCATCCTCTGTATATAATGCGGTCAGGCCCTCGCTTCTTAAGTCCTCCGCAAGGCGTCTCGCCCTGGTCCTTGATCCTGAGACCAAAAGAACACGGTATTTCTCCTTGCGGTATTTGTGCAGGTCCTTAACCAGCGCATCGAAACTGTTATTATATGAAGAAATGCTCTTAGAGTTAGCGTCATAAGCTTCGCCGGGTTTGACGAGCGGATTCGTGCATGTGATCGAAGCAAGCATCACTACGTCTCTGTCCGCAAGGTCGGCCGCAGTGACTTCGCTTCGGATGATCAGGTCTGCCTGCCCCGGAAGGATATACCCTTTTTCCAGGCGGTGTGCCATGCTCTGGATGAACTCCTCCTCGGTCGCATGCGCATGCTCTGCGCAGTGCACGGGTTCGTCCATGAAGACTATGCTTTTTTTCGCATCGAAAAAAGATAATATCGAAGCGGTTTCATTGTTCTTATAAAAATATCCGATATAGCTCTCAAGGTTTACGGCGTCTCTGCTCATGCCAAGTTCGATGAGCTGTTCCTTAAGTTCTTCCGCACGCTTCCTGACCCGTGCGCCTTCTTCTGTCTTAAACTCGGAGCGAAGTGCCTCGGAATACTCTTTGGCCTCCTTAACTATAAGGTCAAGGCCGTCGTGCAGCTGCTTATCATCCAGTATGATCTCGGTCGCGGGATAGATCGAAACCTTATCGGTCTTGATGATCGAGCGCTGCGAGCCCACATCAAAACTCCTGATCGAATCGATATCATCGCCCCAGAGTTCTATTCTGAAAGGGTTGTCCTCCGTGATATCGTAAACATCAAGAATCCCTCCGTGCACGGAAAACTCACCCGGATTCTCAACCATGTCGCGTTTGGAATATCCGAGTTTAACGAGCTGTTTGCTTATCTGTTTTAAGTCAAGGGAATCTCTGACCGAAAGATGCACGACGTTGTCTCTTATGATGTCGGGGCTTACGCACGGCATCATGAGCGCACTCCAGGTCGTGATCATCGTGACGGGCCTGTTTTCGATAAGACATCTTAAAACTTTGAGTCTCTGGCGCTCGATCTGATTGCCGGATACATCCGCCTCGTAAAAGATCATGTCTTTGGCCGGGAAGATGTATGTGTTTTTATCATAAAAAAGATAATCCTCATACATGTCCCGACAGCGCTGGTCAGAGTAAGTGATGATCAGCCTTGAGCGGTATCCTTCGCCGAATGCATAGACCATGTTGAGCTTCTGGGATTCACTGCACCCCGTAACCGCAAGTGCCCCGGCGTGTCGCGCCAGGGTGGTCTGCATTTTATCATATTGTTCCATCTCCCTGACGGGAGCAAGGAGAGCTCTCATATATGCACTCCTGTAGTATATGTGCGCTGCGAGACGAAAGCAGCGAGAGCGTGCCGACAATATACCGGCTCGCCCGACTTGATTTAACAATTATATTTGGAAATAGCCTTATCCACTCCTTCGGACATGATCGCCGTAACCGTATCGGCCGCACGCTCACGAATCTCCGCAAGAGTCCCCGCATCTTCTCCGGTCACGCGGCTTAACACATGATCTGCAAGATCGGTTCCTGCTTTTTTGTCTCCGACTCCGATCTTGATCCGGATGAACTCATCGTTTCCGAGTCTTGAAATTATGCTCTTTAGTCCGTTGTGCCCTCCGGCGGATCCACTTTTTCTGGTGCGCAGGCGTCCGACATCCATGGATACATCATCGGATATCACGATCAGATCGCTGGTCGTATCCACCTTGTAATGATGACACAGAGGCTGTATGCAATCGCCGGAACTGTTCATATAAGTCTGGGGTTTTAAGAGTATGACTTTTTGGCCGTCGATCGTCCCCTTACCGTATAAACCTTTGAACCTCCGATGGCGCAAAGATATACCGTAACGTTTGGCCAACACATCTATCGTGTCAAAACCGGCGTTATGTCTGGTGTGCGCATATTTGGTTCCGGGATTTCCGAGTCCTGCTATAACATACATAATAATCAGTAAAACCCCCGGGCACTTTAAGCACCCGGGGTTTTTGTGTTGTGTTGATCTTCGAGTTAATGATTAAATCTTATTCCGCATCGGGAGTCTTGCTGTAAGCATCAAGTATGAGCTCCTGAAGACGTGCCCTGGTTTCGGAATTGATCGGATGAGCTATATCACGATATTCACCGTTAGCACCCTTCTTGCTGGGCATGGCGATGAATAATCCTCTGTCGCCCTCGATGATCTTGATGTCATGTACAACAAGTTCATCGTCGATAGTGATAGATGCAACCGCACGCATCTTGCCCTCATTATCGATCTTTCTCACTCTCACATCTGTAACTGTCATGGTCTTCTCTCCTGTTCCTGAATATGCCCAGCTACCGGGCATATCCGATTTTAAACACGGGAGACATCAGATCACATATCGGTCATTCTGTTCAGTCACTATCTGTATGCCGCCTTCTCCTTTATAGTACGAGTTAGCGCGTATTGTACTGTGACTTTCGACGATGCAGTTTTCTATGTGAGTATTGTCACCAATATATACGTCATTCAGTACTATAGAATTCTTAATATAACAGTTACTTCCGATGTAAGCCTTTTTGAATACCACCGAATCTTCAACCACACTGTTTATGATACATCCACTTGATATCAGCGAGTTGTGAACTGCTGCCCCGACATTGTATTTTGCCGGCGGATGATCATCAACCTTGGAGTAGATATCAGGATACTCCCTGAAGAAGTAGTTGCGGATCTCGGGACGAAGGAAGTCCATATTGGTTCTGAAATAATCATCAACAGATGAGATGTTACTCCAGTAATCCGTCATCTTATATCCGCAGATATGCTTCATATCCTTATATCTTACAAGTACATCATTTACGAAATCGTATCTGTCTTCTTCAATACATCTTTCGATCATCTCTATCAGAAGACGACGTCTCATAACATATATACCGCAAGATACAGTATTGGATTTGGCTACTACCGGCTTCTCCTCAAATTCTTCGATCCTGTCGTCTTTGCCTATCTTGACGGTTCCGAATCTTTCAAGATTGAAGTCGTTGGGCATATCCTTACATACAACTGTTATATCAGCTTTCTTGTCGATATGATACTCGAGAAGTTTGTTATAGTCAAGTTTATATACGCAGTCTCCCGAAGATATTACAACATAGGGTTCGTGACTGTTTTTCAAAAATGACATATTCTGAGCTATCGCATCTGCTGTTCCTCTGTACCATGCATTGCTTTCAGCCGTTACGGAAGGGGTTATAACAAATAGTCCGCCCTGCTTACGACCGAAGTCCCACCACTTGGAACTGCTCAAGTGCTCATTTAAACTTCCTGCATTGTACTGAGTAAATACCGCTACCTTATTAATATGAGCGTTAGACATGTTGCTAAGAGCAAAGTCTATGCTTCGGTAGCTTCCCGCTACGGGGAGCGCACAAGCTGCGCGCTTAGTCGTTAATTCCTTGATGCGGTGATTGTTACCGCCTGCTAAGATTATTCCTACCGCTCTCAACGCTCATCACCTGCCTTAATCAAAGTCTTGCCGCTCGCAAGCGATCCGCCCGGATAATCCGATGCGTCCGTATTTCCGAATACGACAGAGTTTTTACCAATGCTCACACCCTGAGGGATAAATGTTCTTTCACCTATAGTTACCATTCCGTGGTTATAGATGTTAGGATCGGTCTCATTCTCAACTTCATCACCGATACCCATCTTAACACCGTCGGATATAACGGTATTCTCGGCAACTATACCCTTGTAGATCTCACATCCGGTTCCTACGGTGGTGTTGTTCATTATAATGGAATCACGGATTATAGTATCTTTGCCAATCGTTACACCGCAACCGATAACGGAATTATATACTTTACCGAATATCTCACAGCCTTCGCCGATGATACTGCGCTCGGTAACACTCTCACTAGAGAGGTACTGAGGAGGAAGGATCTCACTTCTTGTATAGATCTTCCAGTACTCTTCATAGAGGTTGAACTCGGGAACGATATCTATAAGTTCCATGTTGGCTTCCCAATAAGAACTTAATGTTCCAACATCCTTCCAATAGCCGTTGAACTCATATGCATAAAGCGGTGAGCCCTTCTGATGACAATACGGGATCACATGCTTACCGAAGTCAAGAGCCGGCTGGCTGGCATTGGTCACGAGAGCTTCTTTAAGAGTTTTCCAGTTAAATATGTAGATACCCATACTAGCCAGATTACTTCTGGGATTAGCGGGCTTTTCTTCGAAATCCGTGATCCTTCCGTTACCGTCAGTGATCATGATACCGAAACGCTTGGCCTCTTCCATGGGTACGGGCATAACTGCGATCGTAACGTCTGCGTTGTTTTTCTTATGATAATCGAGCATAACCTCATAATCCATCTTATATATATGATCACCCGAAAGGATCAATACATAATCCGGATTAAATGTCTCCATGAACTCAAGGTTCTGGTAGATAGCATTGGCCGTACCGGTATACCATTCACTGTTGGTGCTCTTCTCATAAGGAGGAAGAACCGTAACGCCACCGATGTTTCGGTCCAAGTCCCACGGAATACCGATACCAATATGCGTATTAAGTTTGAGCGGTCGATACTGCGTAAGCACACCTACAGTGTCCACACCGGAATTGATACAGTTACTGAGCGGAAAGTCAATGATCCTGTACTTACTTCCGAAGGATACCGCAGGTTTAGCCATCTTGGATGTAAGAACTCCAAGTCTGCTGCCCTGACCCCCGGCGAGCAGCATGGCGATCATTTCTTTTTTGATCATATCGTCACCTCTGGTTCCCTGTCCGTTATATTAGATACCCCACATTCAAAATATTGTATTTATGCTAAATGATTTTGAATTGTAAACAAAAATTATTAATTTCACGGACATTTTATGTGTATTTTACACAATTATAACACCTTGCCCATAAAATGTGAATGATTTTTGCTCTGTTTTGCACGTATTGTGCTAAATTATAACTATGTGCGAATTTAATCTTAATGACCCAAAACATGTATATTTCATAGGTATCGGCGGAATCAGCATGAGCGGACTTGCAGAGCTCCTTTTATCAAAGGGCTTTACGGTATCCGGATCGGATATGAAATGTTCCGAACTGACCACGCGTCTTGAGGAGAAAGGCGCAACCATTTACTATGATCAGTCCGTGAGTCATATCGGTGAAGATATCCAGATCGTCGTTTATACGGCTGCTGTCCGGGCAGGAAATGCCGATCTCGACTATGCCACCGCAAACGGGATACCGACTCTTTCAAGAGCCGAACTGCTTGGACTCGTTATGAAAACATACGAGTGTCCAATCGCAATAAGCGGTACACACGGTAAGACCACCACCACATCCATGGTTTCCGAGATCTTACTTAAAGCAGGCACGGATCCCACACTATCAATAGGCGGTATGCTTCCTTCAATAGGAGGAAACTTCCGGATCGGCGGTGGTAAGCACTTCGTAACGGAAGCCTGCGAATATACCAACAGTTTCCTGCATTTTTATCCGCTCATAGGGATCATCCTAAACATCGATGCGGACCACCTGGATTTTTTCAAGGACCTGAACGATATCAGAAATTCCTTCCGTGAATTTGCCAAGCTTATTCCCGAAGAAGGACTTCTTATTATAAATGGAGATATTCCAAACCTTCACAAATTCATCCTGGACTTAAAGTGCAGGATCATCACCGTAGGTCATGACGAATCCAGTGATTACTATGCAAAAGACGTGGTGCTTGACGAAAACGCCCATGCAACCTACACCGTAATGAAGCACGGTGAAGGAGAAGGCCGCAGATGTTCACTCGGAGTTCCGGGTATGCACAATGTATATAATTCTCTTGCAGCCATCGCACTTTCGGATTATCTGGGCATCGATGATAATATCGTGATAAGTGCCCTAAAGGAATTCGGCGGTTCCAAAAGACGATTTGAATATAAGGGCGACAGACTCACCGCTGACAAAACCGGTCATTTCCATATATATGATGACTACGCTCATCATCCGACAGAAATTAAGGCAACGATACAGACCGCACTCAAGGTTCCGCACAATGAACTCTGGGTCATCTTCCAGCCACATACATACACCCGTACCAAGGCTCTTATGACCGATTTTGCCGAGGCTCTTGCTCCTGCGGATCATGTGATCCTGACGGACATATATGCGGCTCGCGAAACCGATGATCTGGGCATCAGTTCAGCAACCCTGGTCAAGCACGTGCGAAGTCACGGAACGGAATGTCATCATATTTCAGATTTTGGAGCGATCGAAAAATTCGTTTCGCAAAATTGCACAAACGATGACATGTTGATAACAATGGGAGCGGGAGATGTCGTAAAAATCGGAGATGCTCTTATAAAAGATACATAATCCACATTATCCACATTCCGAAAGAGGGAGTTATCCCCAATCGGATGTGGATATTTTTTTGAGTAAAAAAGCATATTTACGGGGCTAAAAAAATCAGCTGAATGATTATCCACCGCTTCGGTAATTTATTGTGGATAAATCAATTTTTCGATTCGTTAGTTTTACCATTTTGGATATAGCGGCAGACATGTTATAATCACATCGCTAATCTAGGAAAATGGTGAAAAAATTATGGGGAATTTTAGGATCTATCAGGATAACTATGCTGATTTTACCGTAGTATCCAATGTATTCATTGACGAATA
The DNA here is from genome assembly GCA_024691305.1 of Lachnospiraceae bacterium. GTDB lineage: Bacteria > Bacillota > Clostridia > Lachnospirales > Lachnospiraceae > XBB2008. The sequence continues at coordinate 16,281 of JAILNS010000025.1, forward strand.
CATGGAGGATGCAAACGATGCACAGCTCAAGATATATCTGTATCTTATGCGTATGTTAAATGCCGATCTTGCTACCGGTGTGTCCGATATCGCAGACCGTTTTAATTACACTGAGAAGGATGTAATGAGAGCGCTTCGCTATTGGGAGAAAAAGGGGATACTCAAATTAGACTATGACTCGTCTAAGACTCTCACCGGAGTCCATATGCTTTCTCTTTGTGAGAAGCAGACGGCTGAAAAAGACGAAGAAGAAGTTATGCCCGCAGAAGAGGATTATGCTAAGCCTGCGCCTGCAAGCGTGTCCATGACGATAGTCAGACCGCAAAGTGCGACCGTAACCGACATAGCCGATTATTCGAAGCCGCAGTTTAGCAAAGATGATCTGATCAGTTTTAAGTCACGCGGATCACAGCTGGTTTTTATCGCTGAGCAGTATATGCACAAGACTCTTACTCCGGCAGACTTAACGACACTGCTCTTCCTTTCAGAAACATTGCATTTTTCGGATGACCTGATCGACTATCTGCTTCAGTATTGTGTGGGACGCGGCAAGACCAGTCACAGATATATCGAGACCGTTGCGATCGACTGGGCGGAATCGGGTATCACAACTCCCGACGAGGCCAAAATATATACTTCAAAGTTTGATATCGCTTACGATATAATGAGAGCACTCGGCAAGAACAATACCGACCCTTCAACTGTAGAACTCGAGCTTATCAACAAGTGGACCAAAGAATACGGATTCGGGATCGATGTTATAAAAGAAGCCTGCTCACGTACTGTCCTTGCCACAGACAGAGCCAGATTCAAATATGCCGATTCTATCCTTACCAGATGGTTCGAACTGGGCATACATGAACTTCCTGACATAGATAAGAAGGACCCTCCGCGAAAGAAAGCTTCCTCGGGATCCGGCAGCCAGGAGAAAAACCGTTTTAACCAGTTTGCACAAAATACCTATAATTTCAGCGAACTTGAAAAGAAGCTGATCAAGAATTAATATGGCACTTACAAACGCTCAGTATGACAAAATCATAAAAGAATACGATGCGCGCAGGAGTAATGCTCTTAAGTCGCAGCAGGAACGTTTGGAGAAGATCAGGACATCCATACCCGAATATGCCGCACTGGAAGATGAATTCAACGAGATGGCTTACGATTACAGTCGAAAAGTCATAGCTGATCCGTGCGCCGATATTTCCGGACTGAACGAAGCTGCCAAGCGTATTACAGGTCTTCAAAATGACCAGCTCATAAGTCATGGTTATGATCCGTCATATCTAGAGCCGCCTTATACATGCCCTTTATGCAAGGATACGGGTTATGTAGACAATGAGAAATGTAAGTGTTTTAAAAAAGCCGAATTCGAATTGTTATGCAGCAATTCAAATATTAAAGAATTGACCGCAACCGATAATTTTGCGTCGCTCAGAGAAGACCTGCACGAGGGCGAAGACCTTATGCATTTTAAGGAAGCTGTCAGACAGTGCAAGGACTTTGTCCGTAATTTTGATACCGACCATTCCAATCTCATGCTGGTGGGTACCGTCGGAACCGGAAAGTCTTTTCTGTCATCATGCATAGCCCATGAGCTATTGGTCAGCATGCATTCGGTTTTGTATTTTGCCGCATCTGATTTTTTTGATCTGTGTGCGGACAACACTTTTTCAAGAAGTAAGGATTTCGATGATCCGTCGGATGCTGCGATCTCCAGGGAGTTGTTCAATCATATATATGAATGTGATCTGCTCATATTGGATGATCTGGGTACGGAGCTCACCAATAATTTCGTATGTACCTGCCTGTTTAACTGCATAAACAACAGACATAACAGGAACAGATCCACGATCATCAGTACCAATCTGGAGTTGTCGGATATTCACGCAAGGTATTCTGACAGGATCTTTTCCAGGTTAACCGGTAATTACAATATATTACGATTGACCGGACCCGATCTTAGAATGAAACTTAGAACCGCAAACATATAACATCGGAGGTTTACCTAAATGCCCAAAAGAGAAGAAAAAAGAAATCTGCAAACAATCCCCGTCGGTGCGCTTGGACTTATCCCTTTGGAAGGATGCAAATCCCTGGGCGAAAAGGTGGACTATTACCTGGTTAAATGGCGTACGGAACGCGAGAATGAACACCACGATTCACTTGCTTTTTCCGGATATCAGAGAAGCAGTTATATCATAGGTGCCAAGGTCCCGAGATTCGGCTCCGGTGAAGCCAAAGGTATGATAATGGAATCGGTACGAGGTTCCGATCTGTATATACTTGTTGATGTAGCCAATTATTCTCTTACCTATTCGCTGTGCGGACATGAAAACCACATGTCTCCCGATGATCATTATCAGGACTTAAAACGTATAATCGCAGCTGTCGGCGGTAAGGCCCGCAGGATAACCGTTATAATGCCTTTCCTGTATGAGAGCAGACAGCACAAACGTACCGCAAGGGAATCTCTTGACTGTGCACTGGCCCTTCAGGAAATGGTCAACATGGGCGTCGACAACATCATCACTTTTGATGCGCATGATGCCAGAGTTCAGAATGCCATTCCGTTAAACGGATTTGAAACAATTCAACCGGCTTATCAGTTCATCAAGGGACTGCTCAATTCCGTCAGTGACTTAAAGATCGATGCTGATCATATGATGGTGGTAAGCCCCGATGAAGGCGGTATGGGACGCGCAATCTATATAGCCAACGTACTTGGTCTTGATATGGGTATGTTCTACAAAAGAAGAGATTTCACCCGGATAGTAAACGGCAGAAACCCTATCGTGGCACATGAGTTCCTCGGAACCAGCGTGGAAGGTAAAGACCTGATAATCATAGACGATATGATTTCATCCGGTGACAGCGTACTGGAAGTTGCAACAGAACTTAAGAAACGAGGAGCTGCAAGGATCTTCATATTCGCGACATTCGGTCTTTTCACCGCAGGTCTTGAAAGATTCGATGAAGCATGTAAAGAAGGTTATATAACCAAGGTGCTTACAACGAACCTTATATACCAGACTCCCGACCTTATGTCCCGCGACTGGTATATAAGCTGTGACTTAAGCAAGTATATCGCATATATAATCGATACCTTGAATCACGATTCTTCGATAAGCGATCTGCTTAACCCTGTCGAGCGTATACAGACCATTATCGCAAGATATAATAACGGTGAATTGCATTCGGAAAAAGCTGAGCAGGCATAATTGTCATTGTCATATACAAAAAACGACCGGCCGATGCCGATCGTTTTTTTATGTCATTATTTTATATATGTCAGGAACCTGTAACCGTTGGTCTTAAAATCATTTTCCGCTTCGGTGATGCTGACCTTCCTAAGCTCTCCGTTTATAGGATCATACAATACTATCTGTGATTCATTAAAGCCCGTTATCAGATAAGCAGTCTGGTCATTCATCAGAGCAAGTACCGGAATGTCTTTATTTACGTAATACAATACGGAATCAAGATTGCATCCTGTAAGGTTAAATACCGTATATTCGGTAAGGAACCCGGTCAGTATATCCTGAACATTCTGGCCCTGCCCCAAAAGCAGTCTGGAGTTAGTGGTTATACCTTCAAACCTGAGCATCGCATCAACGCAGGATGCCAGACTTTCTTCTTTTTCAACCTGTTCAGGCTCTGTTATTGCCATTATCTGATTGCGGCTGACCCTGTTCGTTCTGTACCATACGCACTGTCCTTTTCCGTTCATTACAACTCCGGAAAGTTCATATGCTTTATTTACGGCATTGGATACTTCAAGATAACTGCCCATATATCCTCGCAGCCCATATACATAGTAATGATCTGATGTATCAATTTCTTCTTTTATCAGTTCCTTGGTGCCTTCATATGCAATGAGCTTAGGTGTAAGCAGAAGTATCTCTTCATCTGTCAGTGCTTCTTTCATACTTATCTGGATAACTGTTTCCAGATTTTCGGTAACCACCGGAACCACCTGATTATTAAGTCCTATACTCTCTATGGTGCTGACTATCTGATCGTCACTTATCGGAACATAAGTCCCGCTCGACTCATCAAACTCTGCTCTGGTCATATTCATCAGTTCACCTTCAAAAGAGCAGTCCATTACGAAGACACCATCCTGTTCATATGTCTTAAGGATCTCTCCCGAGGCGTTCCTGATAACGATCTTATACATGGGATAAACCGAAGAACCATCAATGTCGTATATGATATCTCTGGCTTTGGCCAAACCATATACCATATCTTCATTCATAAATCCAAGGGGCATTATATATTCACCATAACCGGCCTTGATATCCTCGCTAAGCCCCGTGGCCAGGTTCATAAGCCTTAATCTGGTAGAAGTATATACCTCTCCATCCGTCTGCCACAGAAGCATTTGGCCGCTTCCCGATACTCTATATGCATCATCGTCGAGGTTAGATGCGACCTGGGATATAACACCTTCAGCAGTATCTATTTCATATACATCCCTCTCCAGCATAAAATACACGCTTCCATTCCTGTCTATATATGCCAGTTCATCGATACTGTCCATTAGTATCGAAGCCGATCTGTCATAATCTACGTAAGCCAGTTCCTCATATGTATTTACCGAACTGTCATAGTTATAAACCGCTACTCCTACTCTTCCCTCATGTATGCCTCTGTTCATATACCCGTAGACCATGAACACAACATTTCCGTTTTCGTCAACGCTTAGCACACGGATGTCGTGGTCGCCATGGTTATATCTGATATCTGTTTTTTTATCTTCATCATAAAAACCAAAGATCCGTGTTACTCTTTGTTCGGGAATGTTTATGCTTATAAGTTTGCCCTCATTGCAAAAAGCAAATATGTTCCCTCCGTCACTTTCGATGATCTCTGTATCAGGATCGGCAAATCCCAGTTCAATCTGATCTCCTGCGAATATATCCCTGGTTTCATCCGGAATCTGATAACAGTATCTTTCCCAGTTAAGCAGGTATACCCTGTCCTTGGTATAACGGATACGATAATATTCTCTCACATTACATATCGCTTCTCCGGATTCTACTGATATCCCGACCTGATAATCGAGCCTGAAATATCCGGTAGCTGAAGTCAGTTCCGATACCGTTATACGCGGTTCGCCCAATCTGCGAATGTTTAAATTGCCCCATGTAACCTGTTTGAGTTTTGAATGGATGTCGGTATACATGAAACTTGAATTATCACCTGAAGAATCAGGTTCAAGATATTTAGAGAGATCCCCCGCATTATTTCTTTCAAACGTTGTCTTAGAAAAATCATACACATACGAAACTTTTTCCTCAAGGTACATATCCTCGGACCATATAAGCCTGGTATAGTATCTGACAGTCCGATCGGAGTTTAGATTAAGCACAAAAATGAGCATATATTCTTCTCCGTCCTCTATCAGATCCTTGATCGTAAAATGCCCTTTCATAACGCCGGACGAGTCGGGGGTTCCCGCATGTATCTGCGTATCCTCCACAAGCCTGGAACCGTCGATACTTCTTACCTCAAAGAACATTTCGTTTATATTCTGACCATAAGTGTCCACGCAGAAATTCACCTGTCTGTCTTCACCTACTACGGTAAGGGCATCACGCATATAAGCCGTGTTCATTTCGCCCGTGTATCCATACAGGTAATTTATGTCATGATCCCCTGCCTTTATATGTATCATAGGCAAAGAAGCATCAGCCATTTCGACTGTCATATCAACATTACCCTGACTTAAGAAATGGCTGAAACACAAACAGGCCGCCACAAAAATGGCGGCCAGATATATTACTTTTATGATGTTTGTCAGTATTTTTTTACTGTGTAACATTTATCCTTGTTATAGCACGTCTAAGAGCCAACTCTGCTCTTGCTATATCAGTACCTTCAAGAACGTCCCTTATTCGGGTTTCGGCTCTTTCTTTTGCTTCCTGTGCACGTTCCACATCGATCTCGGAAGGCCATTCTATGATCTCCGCAAGAATCGACACGCTGTCAGGAAGAACCTCAACAAATCCCGAATGAAGTGCAGCATTTTTGGACTCTCCGTTCACCGTGATCGTGAGCACTCCGGGAGCAATGATCATCGATATCGGTATATGACCTTTGTATATACCTACTTCGCCTTCTATGGTATTGAACTCTACCATATCCACATCGCCTTCATAGAATTCACGATCCGGAGTTATTATCTTTAAGTTAAACTTATTTCCTTCGGCCATATATCCTCCAAAGATATTGATGAACCAATTACTTTACGCTTGCAAGTACGTCATCGATCGTACCCTTGTTAAGGAAGTATCCTTCGGGAACGCTGTCATGCTTACCTTCGAGTATCTCTTTAAATCCGCGGATAGTCTCACTTATCGGAACATATTTTCCTTCGAGACCGGTAAACTGTCCTGCAACGAAGAACGGCTGGGATAAGAATCTCTGTATCTTACGTGCACGGCTTACTATAAGTTTTTCTTCCTCGGAAAGTTCGTCCATACCAAGGATAGCGATGATGTCCTGAAGTTCTTTGTACTTCTGAAGTACCTCCTGAACACCTCTTGCTACCTGATAGTGTTCCTGTCCCACAACTCTCGGATCAAGGATCCTGGAAGTGGACTCAAGAGGATCAACCGCAGGATAAATACCAAGTTCAACTATCGATCTTGACAAAACGGTGGTTGCATCAAGGTGCGCAAATGTAGTTGCGGGTGCAGGGTCCGTAAGGTCATCGGCAGGTACGTATACAGCCTGAACCGATGTGATGGAACCGTTTCTTGTAGATGTGATACGTTCTTGAAGAACACCCATCTCTGTCTGCAGTGTAGGCTGATAACCAACCGCCGAAGGAACACGGCCAAGCAAAGCCGAAACCTCCGAACCTGCCTGTGTGAAACGGAATATGTTATCGATGAACAAAAGCACATCCTTGCCACCCTTGTCACGGAAATACTCAGCCATGGTAAGACCGGTAAGACCTACACGCATTCTTGCTCCGGGGGGCTCGTTCATCTGTCCGAACACCATCGTTGTCTTATCTATAACTCCCGATTCCTGCATTTCATGATACAGGTCGTTTCCTTCTCTTGTACGCTCACCAACACCGGTAAATACGGAATATCCACCGTGCTCTGTAGCTATGTTACGGATAAGTTCCTGGATAAGCACCGTCTTACCAACACCGGCACCTCCGAAAAGTCCGATCTTTCCACCCTTCTGATAAGGACAGAGCAGGTCAACGACCTTGATACCGGTCTCAAGAAGTTCTGTATCCGTAGCCTGATCCACATACTCAGGTGCGCTTCTGTGTATCGGATCATATTCATCAACTTCCGGTGCGGGCTTGTTGTCTATCGGCTGTCCCAAAACATTGAATATACGTCCCAAAGTCTTCTCACCTACGGGTACGGATATAGGAGCTCCTGTGCTTATAGCTTCCATACCTCTAACAAGACCGTCCGTAGGACCCAGAGCGATACATCTGACCGTATCATCACCCAGATGCTGGGCAACTTCCACTACCAGTTCATTCCCATCTTTTAACGGAATCTTGATAGCATCGTTGATCTCAGGCAACGCTCCTTCGGGAAACTTGATATCCAGGACCGCACTTATGATCTGGGTTATCTTACCCCGACTTTCCTTTTTAGTTGTCTCTGCCATTTTTCTTCCTTTCTATTCGACTAAGATATAGCGTTGGCGCCTGCTATGATCTCTGTAAGTTCCTGAGTGATAGCGCCCTGCCTTGCACGGTTATACTGAAGTGACAGTTTGGATATCATCTCTTCGGCATTGTTGGTCGCCGAGTCCATAGCCTGCATTCTGGCACCGTTTTCACTGGCTATTGCTTCTATCAGTGCACCGTATATAAGACTGTTAAGATACTTGGGCACGATGAGTTCCAGTGCTTCCTCCTCGTTGGGTTCAAAGTTCATGACCGGTCCGATCTCTTTTTTCTCAGTTTCCGGATCATCCCATGTTGCTTCATCGGGTATCTCTACCGGCAGAAGCTTAAGGAGTCTGGGTTCATGCACCACTGTATTCTTAAATCTCGTATAGGCAAGATAAACACATCCGATCTTACCTTCGGTATAATCTCTTAATACATCCGATCCGATCTTGTATGCATCGGCAAATGCGGGAGACTCAATAGCTTCGGAATAATCCTCTACTATATCAAATCCGCCTCGTCTTAATCCGTCACGCCCCTTTTTTCCGACATTGTAAACATGTGTCTTTTGGGGATCGAGACCGGAGTCACGCACCATTCTTACGATATTGGAATTATATCCGCCCGCAAGTCCTCTGTTGGAAGTGATGACCACAATACCAATATCATCGCTTCCGTTTCCGGTGATATAAGGATGTTCGATACCTGTCGTAAGTGACAATATCGAAGAGATCGTCTGATATACGGCATCAAAATATGGTTTTGCATTTTCGGCGCGGCCTTTTGCACGTTGGAGTTTGACAGTAGATACAAGCTTCATGGCTTTGGTTATCTGCTGTGTACTCTGTATACTGCCCTTACGCCTTTTTATGTCTCTCATTGAGGCCATAACTGTTACCTGTTCCTTCCGGATAATTCTTTATCCTGAAACGTCCGTTACATCGTTTCCGGATTCATCCATTGAACTTTACTTGAACTGCTCCTTGAAATCATCAACGGCTTTCTTGATCTTGGGTTCAAGTTCCTCGGATATAACCTTGGTATCTGCGATTTCCTGAGGAATCTCGGGATACTTGGTATCTATGAATGAGAAGAACTCTTCTTCAAATCTGGTGATATCCGCAGTAGGTACGTCAAGCAGCATCTTCTTGGTCGCAATATAAATGATAAGTACCTGATACTGTACCGGCATCGGCTGATACTGAGGCTGCTTAAGGATTTCCTTGATCCTTTCACCCTGAGCCAGCTTCTCTCTGGTATCATCATCAAGTTCTGAACCAAACTGAGCGAATGCCGCAAGTTCTCTGTACTGAGCAAGTTCAACACGGATAGGAGCTGCTATCTTCTTCATAGCCTTGATCTGAGCTGCACCGCCGACACGGGATACAGAAAGACCAGCATTGATAGCCGGACGGAAACCGGAGTTAAACATCTCACTCTCAAGATATATCTGTCCATCCGTTATGGATATAACATTTGTAGGAATATATGCAGAAACATCACCTGCCTGAGTTTCGATTATAGGAAGTGCGGTAAGTGATCCTCCGCCGTATTCTTCACTCATACGTGCTGCTCTCTCAAGCAGTCTTGAATGGAGATAGAATACATCACCGGGATAAGCCTCACGTCCGGGCGGACGCTTAAGAAGCAATGAGAGTGTTCTGTATGCAACGGCATGTTTACTCAAGTCATCATAGATGACCAGAACATCTTTGCCTTTTTCCATCCACTCTTCACCGATAGCACATCCCGAATAAGGAGCTATATACTGAAGGGGAGCCATCTCGGATGCGGTAGCCGCAACTACTGTCGTATAGTCCATTGCTCCGTATTCCTCAAGAGTCTTAACTATACCTGCAACCGTTGAAGCCTTCTGGCCGATAGCTACATAAATACAGTTAACGTTCTGCCCCTTCTGATTGATTATTGTATCGATAGCAACAGCCGTTTTACCTGTCTGTCTGTCGCCGATTATAAGCTCACGCTGTCCTCTTCCTATCGGAACCATCGAGTCGATAGCCTTGATACCGGTCTGAAGAGGTGTATCTACAGACTTACGGGTGATAACGCCCGAAGCAACTCTCTCTATCTTACGATATGTGTCTGTCTGGATCGGTCCTTTGCCGTCTATAGGCTGACCGAGAGCATTTACAACACGCCCCAAAAGAGCATCTCCGGCAGGAACCTCAACGACTCTTCCGGTAGTTTTAACCGTGTCGCCTTCGCTGATATCGCCGCTACCGAGCAAAACCGCACCGACGTTATCTTCCTCGAGGTTCATGACCATGCCGTAAACTTCGCCGGGGAACTCAAGAAGTTCTCCCTGCATTGCTTTTTCCAGTCCATGCACACGTGCGATACCATCAGCCACCTGTATAACGGTACCGACCTCGGATACCTCCAGTGTAGCTGCGTATCTGCTTATCTGTTCCTTGATAACAGAACTTATTTCTTCTGGTCTCAAATTCATAGATCCGTACGCACCTTTCTTATATTAATCGTGTCTCACTTATACCTGTGCCTGCAAAAGATTCCTCGTCAGTCCGTTAAGTCTGGTACGGACCGTAGAGTCGACCACTCTGTCTCCTATACGGATGATCATTCCTGCTATAACATCCTCATCGATGTCATAATTTACTTCCATGGCCTTATAATCCGTAGTATCAAGCAGTTTCTTTTCAACTGCCTGTTTCTGTGCGGCACTTAATTCTTTTGCGGTAGTAACCCATGCTGTTCCGATTCCTTCACGTTCCTTTACAAGGTTTATGAATTCATCAAAAATAGCTTCTATCTGAGTATATCTGTCCTTTTCGATAACGATACGGATCAGACCTACTATCTCGGGATCTGCTTTTCCTGCAAAGGCTTCTTCCGCCAGTTTGAGTTTCTCTTCCTTAAGGATCCTGGGATGAACCATAAGTTCATTAAACTGGGGATTTTCCTGAAGGATAGCCTTGACAGCTTCTATCTCTTCTTTCCACTCGCCGGTCTTGTTCTTCTCGATGGCAAGCTCGAACAGAGCATCGGCATATGTCGAAGAAACTAATTTAGCCATGTGGACTGTCCCATCTGCTCAAGGGTATCTTCGATGATCTGATCCTGAACTGTCGTATCAATATTCTGACTAACGACTTTTCCTGCCATCATGGATGCCAGAACGACCATCTCTTTCTTAACGTCATCGGCTGCTTTCTTCTTTTCAAGTTCCGCTTCGTTGCGGGCCCTGTCTATGATAGCAGCAGCTTCAACGCGAGCCTCGTCAAGAATTTTCTTTTCATTATCAAGAGCCTTCTTACGTGCCTCGGCAAGTATCCCTTCAGCTTCTTTGTCGACCTTCGCAAGCTTCTCCTCGTACTCGGCTTTCATTGCACTTGCCTGCTCCTTGTCCGAAGCAGCATCGTCCAGCTCGCCCTGTATCTTTTCCTGACGTTTCTGTAACATATTGCGCACAGGATTAAAGAACAGATAGCTGGCAAGCAAAAACAATACGAAGACAGCTATGATCATCAGACCCGCATCAGCGATAAGCTGAAGATCCAGATCGAATAATCTTGTCATAGGGTACCTCCTCCTTTCATAAATTTAGTAGAGGCTCCCTTATACCAGAGGCTTAACGAACATAAGCAGCATGGCAACAAGCAAACCGTAAAGACCAGTGGTCTCGGCAACTGCCTGTCCGAGAAGCATCGTAGATGTAACATCTGATTTTGCGCCCGGATTACGTCCTACAGCTGCAGCGGCATGTCCTGCTGCGATACCCTGTCCTACACCGGGTCCGATACCGGCGATAACTGCAAGACCGGCACCGATTGCAGAGCAACCTAAGATAAAGTTTTCGTTAAAATCCATTTTGTTTTCCTCCGTAGAAATTATTATTTAAACCATCAATCGGTATTACAAGCATTAGTGATATAGGTCATGGTCAGCATACAGAATACATATGTCTGGATGGCTCCGGAGAACAGATCCAGATATACATGCAATGCTGCGGGCCAGATAAGTGCTATCTTGCCAAGAAGTCCGTATATGAGAGTGGTCATTACAAGACCTGAAAGGACGTTGGCAAAAAGACGAAGCGAAAGCGATACGGGAACCGCAAGCTCGCCGATTATATTGATAGGTGCCCATACCGGCCAGGGATCGCATAATCCTGCGATAACGCCTTTGACCTTCTGATACTTGAACTGGTTATAGTGTATCAGCGTAAATGTGATAAGACCGAGTGCAAGCGTAGTTCCGTAATCCGCTGTCGGAGCCCTGAGTCCGAAAAGTCCGGATATGTTGCTAAGCAGAATAAACAGGAATATCGTGCCGATATAGTTACGGAATTTCGGCGACCATTTGCCCATAACTCCGCCTACCATTCCGTCAAGTTTCTCCACTATGAGCTCACATATGTTCTGGAAAGTTCCCGGAACTTCAGTGGCATGTTTCATCGTAATATTGGCTGCGATAAAGAATCCTATCAAAACCAGAAAAACAATGAGAATACAAACATGTGATGTTGTGATCCATACCGTCTGTCCGAATAGCGTATAAGAAAATACGCCGTGGATCATGAAATCAAGATTGTCTGCCGAGAGTAATACCCCCTGCCCCATACTTTCACCTCCGTTTTAATTTATCAGTAAGTCTGTGTATGGCCGGTTGCATATAAGCTGCCGGTTTCATTCCTATATATCCGAGAAAGGCGGCAAACGGATTGCCGAACCCCGTAAAATACAAAACCACAACAAGAACGATAAATAATAAATATCTTATGATATATCCGCCGCCGACCATTCTTGCTGCTCTTTTTTCATCATCCGATCCAAGCGACTTATCAAGCGTGGCCCACAGATGATATGTGCAAAAACATGAAAGAGCCGCCCCAAGTACTATACCCAGGGTATATCCTGCGGGGTCCTTTACAAGCCAGACTCCTATAAGTTCGCAGATACATGCAAAAAGGATGATACCGACCCACATTTCCATTACCATGGCCGGCGGAGCCGGAAGATAAGCCTTGATCTTATTCTTCATCATCGGACTCCTCTGAATATGAAGCATCTTCCATATCGATCATACGTTTATAGTCCGTCTCATCCAAAGTGCCGGTAGGTTCTATAGGTCCCGTTGCGAGATCTCTGTTGCGTACGCTCTTCGTATCTTTCATGATCCTTTTGGCCATACGGTAAACGTTGCTTGCGCCTGCTGCCGCTCCGATGAAGAACATTACGATAAAGATCCAGGAAGTCCCGAACTTACCGTCGAGCCATCTTCCCAACATGGAACATAGGAAAATGGGGACTATCATATCCAAACCAAACTCTGTGATCGTTATAATTGCTTTCATAATAACTATTTAATTATACATTCTTTGCGTTCCAATGTCTATGCTTGACTTAAACGATACATAAGGGTAACTTTATATAAAATGGCTCGCATTTATTATTCCCGGAGGTGCACATGTCTTATTCCAGTTTATACAGAAAACGTCTGATTCCTTCCGAATGTATTCTGCTAGGAGATGACGTGATCTTACACTGCGATGAAGACATTATCGTAACCTCATGGAATACCATCCGTCCCAAGAAGGAACTCCACCACGGAACTTCCTGTTTTTATTTAAAAAAAGGATGGAAAGTAAGCCGTTTCTTACGCGAAGACGGGTCTTTAATGTATGTCTACTGTGATATCGTATCCTACTCATATGATGAAAAAACAGATTCCCTTACCGTTACAGATCTTCTGGCCGATGTCATCGTCTATCCCGACGGATTTGTCAAGGTTGTCGATCTTGATGAGTTATCGGAGGCCGTAAAAGAAGGTCTGATAACCTCAGAGGATCTGTGTTCATGCCTCGTCAAACTAAATTCTCTTCTTTCCATAATATATGAAGGCAAGCTCAGTGAGCTCACCTCCCCCTTAGACCAGTATTAATAGAAATAATGGCCGCCTATGACATATTTAGGCGAAACCGCGCTTGTGGGAGTTCTGAAATACAGACAGTTCCCTATATTGTTGACTCCGCTCATGGCAGCATCAGCCGCTCTGTAGCAGCTTTCCGATGCGCTGTCCAAAGACAGTGCAAGCGCAAGGCGTCCGCTCGATGCGGGCGAAAACTGTTTGCGCTGATAGATAACTCCGACTATGGTATCGGGAAATACGCTGCTCATGACCCTGTTCATTACAACGGCACCAACCGCAACCTGCCCTATATAAGGTTCGTTGCCTGCCTCACACCAGATAAGATTGGCAAGAAGTTTTCTGTCTCCGTCCGAATACTGGGCGGTGGACAGATCACGCCACTCAGAATTTGCAGCCTGTTCGGTTATCTTTTTTTCTTCTTCGAGTTTGGCCTGAAGGGCTTCGATATCATCTTCCTGTGCACTTAGCTTTGCTTCGTATTCTTTGAGTTTAGCCTCTGTGCTTTCTATCTCATCGCTGTATTTTTTAACCTTTTTTGACGCTTCTTCGACGGTCTGCTTTATCTCTTCCTGCTTAGCCAATACTGCCTGTTCATATTCATCGAGATCTGCTTTTTCTTCCTCAAGGACAATGAGCTGTTTTTCATACTCTGCCTTTTTCTCCTTGAGCAGACCGCTTGTCTCTACCAGATTGTCGATATTGTTCTGGTTGTACTCGGTGAACATTTCCAGATAACTGCTGCGGTTTATATAATCCGAATATGTTCCGCCGCCCATCATCATCGCGGTATATAGGATGTCGCCGCTTTCATATATATATTTTATCTGTGCCTTTACGAGTTCATACTGCTCGTCAGCCTTGGATTCAAGCGCAGATACCTGAGTCGCGATCTCTTCTATAGTCCCCCAGGTCATGTCGATCTGTGCCTTTTTTTCGGTTATGCTTTTTTCAAGTTCTTCAAGGATACCGCCGGCCTCCTCAAGTTTGGAATTAAGATCGTCCAATGTGAGTTTAAGTTCCGCCTGCTCGCCCGTAAGATCATCGATGGTCTCATTGGCTTCTTCTATCATATCCTTGGTATCTTCATATGCATCGCGGGCATCATCCAGCTGACTCTGTGTAGTCATGAGTTTGACGGCAGTCCCGGGAGCCGCATACGCACAATCACCCCACGCCGCGCCAAGCAAGGCGGCCGTCGTAATGATATATACGATTATGCGACGGGGCATTTTCATCTTTTACAGATATTTCTCCTCTATCTTAGATATCTTATTTATCCTTCGCACATGTTTTTCTTCGCCGGAAAACTCTGTATTTAAGAACATATCTACTATATCCATTGCAAGGCCCGTACCGATATCGCTTGCACCGAGAGCCAGCACATTTGCATCATTATGAAGTCTGGTCATCCTGGCAAGGTATGTGTCCGTACACAGAGCACACCTTATACCCTTTATCTTATTTGCGGTTATTGATATTCCGATACCCGTTGTGCAGATAACTATTCCTTTTTCACATTCGCCCGAAGCTACCGCCTCCGCTGCAGCCTCTCCGAAATCCGGATAATCGCAGGAGTTCTTATCAAAACATCCGAAGTCCTTGACCTCGTATCCGTTCTCTTTTAAATGTTCTACTACCTTAACCTTAAGGTCGTATCCACCGTGATCGCTTCCTATTGATATCATGTTCCTGTCCTTTCTTGTTAAAAAAAATATATATTTCCATAGGCCATATCTAAATATGAACTATATTGTGTCCCGCAGCCTTAAGCAGCCTGTTCATGATCGCGGTTCCTATCCCGTCATCTTCAAAGCTTTCGGAATATATCGAATCTATCTCATCATCATCGGCCTGTCTTAATATCCCAAACAGGTTGTGTGCCACAGCCTGTTCATCGCCCGCATCTCCCGTGGTATATACTCTGTCTGCCAGATACGATCCTGCGGTCGCAGAGGACACTATAACTCCGGTTCGTTTTCCTTTTGCCTTATCTTCGTTTAATCTGTTATTTATATAAGAAACAACTGCCTTGGGCTCACCCTCAACTATCACAAGACTGCCTTTGGGCGCATAGTGTCTGTACTTCATTCCCGGTGCCTTGGGATGAGCGTCTTTGGAAACACTCGTAAGCGCCGGATCAAATATAATATCCGGAAGGATTTTTCGTACCATATCCGCCGTAACAAATCCCGGTCTTAAGATCATCGGTTTGTCGCCGGTCAGATCAACTATCGTGGACTCAAGCCCGATAAGAGAATCATCCCCGTAAAGGATCATATCTATCCTGCCGTCCATATCCTCAACAACATGCTTTCCGCTCGTCGGCGAAGGTCTTCCGGAAATATTGGCGCTGGGTGCTGCTATATAACCTCCGCTTTCTTTAATAAAGGCCCGGGCGACCGGATCGGACGGAAACCGGACAGCTACCGTATCAAGGCCTCCCGTAGTTTTATACGGGACCAGTTTTGATTTGTTCATTATCACAGTAAGCGGTCCCGGCCAAAAAGCGTCCGCCAGTTTAAGCGCATCTTCCGGTATTTCACTGACGATCGGTCCAAGATCTGCCATATCCGATATATGAACTATAAGAGGATTGTCGCTCGGTCTCCCTTTGGCTGCATAGATTTTTTCGGAAGACTCAGCCTTTAGCGCATCTCCTCCGAGCCCGTATACCGTTTCCGTCGGAAAAGCCACAAGCCCGCCGTTTTTTATTATCTCGCCGGCGCGGCTTATTATTTCTGTGTTGATATTGTTCGGATCGATCCGTTCTATTATCGTTTTCATTATTTATATCGGCATTTGAATTCGGAATTTGTATCGCTTTTAAATCTGCTTATTTGTTGACATACTCTGCGATCACATCCCATATGTCGGGAGTTTCCATTCCGAGTCTCCATGATGCCACTCCGGCTATATTGCAGGCATCCATTACACTAAGCTTAACTTTTATGGATTCCGCATCCTCCATCCATACCTGATGAATGATATCTCCGGATGTGTATTCTCCATAATTCTGGCAGGTCGTCTCATCCCACACAAGGCTTATATTATGATCTGCGATATATGAGTTTGCCGTTGCCATATCCACAGCCTGAGATGAAACCTCTGCTCCGTTTGTTTCCCATATCCTGGTATAAAACGGTATGCCGTTTATCACCTTGGCAGGATCTACTTCCTTAATGGTATTTTCCAGTCCCTGTTTTACAAACCCAATACTTGCAACGGACCCTGCCACCTCAGAGCTGGCATAATGCTCATCGTATCCCATGATGATCACGTAATCGGCATACACGCCCTGTTCTGCCCTGTTATAAAAATCCGTATTTCCTATAGGAACGTAATTATCCACCGAAAGGATCGTACCGTTCTTTCTGCATTCTACAGAGAGTTCCCTGATAAACTGTATGAAATGGACTCCGCATTCGGTATTTAAACCTTCAAAATCGACATTGATACCATCCAGATTGTACGCCGAGACCGCATTCATCAGGTTCGTGATGAGCGTCCTTCTGCTTGTAGTCGAACTGAGTACCGTATATGTATCTATATCGGTAGTCACAAAGTTGCTCACGAGTCCCCACACCTGGATCCCCTTATCATGAAGCGACTGAACATATTCCGCAGAACCGAAATCGGATATATTTCCGTAGTTATCGGATAAGCCGAACCATGTGGGGGAAACCACATTAATGTCATGTGTATTGGCCATAAACTCCCAGATTGTATCATTTCCGGATGGGCCGGCTACCGAATGCCATGCAAGATTAACTTTTCCATCAAATGATATGGACGTGAACTCGGGTTCCTTGTAATCGGTAACCGGGATCAGTTCCTCGGTTTCGTACCTGTCCAGTCTCTTGTTCTCCACATATCCGATAAAGCCGTCGGCCGTTCTTATCCCTGACCACGTCTCCATGGTGTCCAGAACATAAACCTTATCGCCTTCACTTACATCCGTTAAGATAGGGCTTTTATTTCCGCCTCTGTATCTGACCTGGGTATCCTTGGTTATATATGCGATATCTCTCGCGGACCAGTCGTTATATACCTGCATACGTTTTGGTTCTTCATAAAAAGAATATTCGTAATTGGTATACATTTTGACAAAATCACAGGCTATATAAAGAGTCTCCCCTTCGTATAAAGCGGGAACATAAGGAGTATCAAATGTTGTTCCGTCCTTGGAATAGCCTTTTTCGGAAATATGAGCCGTCGTTATCGAAAGAGGTTCCACATATATGATAAGACCTTCATTATTATCCACGTAGAATCTCTGATTATAGTTTTCATACACAGTATCGGCATCAAAATAACAAAATCCGTCGATATACTTCGCTTTATAAGCCTGAATCTCATCACCCACTATCACTGCCACTTCATCGTCCGAAGCAATCGAGAAGTATTCATTAAGATCCATTCTCTCGTGCGAGTATGAGAGTCTTTCTTTGATGATGGTTCCTCCGTAAATACCTCCTATAATGAGTATCAGTAAGATCGCAACTATTGCAGGTATCGCTTTTTTCATAATCCTTTTGATTTCCTTTATATGATATAGGGCATGCAAAGTTCCTGCACTTGGTCAGGGCTTTGCATAAATGCCCTAACTATCATAATACCAAACATTCTCATTATCGTCACGGACAAGATATAGTTTGCTCGCAGGGGGCTTCCCATCGACCGTTAAAATGCCCGGACGTATGTGATCCGATAGGAGTAACTGCAGTGCAGAGAAACGAGTCGTGATATAAAATCCCCACTGCAATTTAGAGAAACGTCGGTAAGTACAGATGCTCCGGCTTGTATCTGTTGCATATAAACCTGTTGCATTAAAAATAAAAATGAATGTAAACAAAAACTGCTAAAAAATGAATGTTTAAAAATTTAGGAAATTAAAATCCATTTAGGATAATTTCAGACAAGCACATACGAGCTTGAATGACACCCTGCTAAAATGCAGGATACGAGAGAAAGAACTCTCTCAAAATGCTAAACTGAAAAATGGTCGGCAAATTGCCTCAAAAAATTAAATGTGTTATCCAGCCTCCCTTCCGATACGGGTCTGACCGGATGCATCTGTAAAACGAATGATACACATTCTGATAAATCAAGTCAAGCACTTTTTATCAAACGGGCGATCATTCCTTCCACCATTTTCGAAGTACTTCCTCGGCTTTTTTCATATGAATATTAAAGCCCTTGTCCTTTGCTGCTTCCTCTTTGGTCTCATAGATCACCGAGCTCCAGTCCCACCAGAAAATTCCGGCAAACCATGACTTGTCGGAGAAGGTTTCCAGGCATGATTCATAGAAGTTGGCCTGCTCGTCTTCATCCCTGGGGAACTCTTTTCGCATGAAGTCCCATGGCATGGTTGCGCATCCCCTGGCGCTTCGGCAACCGATCTCCATAAAGATCACAGGTTTTCCAAAACGGTCACAGGTTTTCTCCAGACGGTCCGCCACCTGATCCCATTCCTTTTTCATATCCGCAGCAGATGCTCCGCCTTCCCCGGCCACTTTGTAATAAGCAGATGTCCCTATGTAATCGAGAGCGTCATACCAACCCGCCTGATCTTCTCTGCTGTGGTTGGTGTTATATGTAAGCTTTCCGGAGTAGACTTTTCGTACCTCTGCGATCAAGTCTCTCCAGTAACTTTCCTTACGCTCGGTCCCCAGCATTTCACATCCCAGACAAAGCATCTCGCAGTGAGAATACTCAGCGATCCGGGCATAGTGAAGGATATATGCCTGATAGTATTCAAACCATGTCTTCCAATAATAGTCCTGCTCGAACATGGTCTGATCCGGGAAATCGATAAGTGCCCGCCAGACACCGTCCTCGGAATCGATCATGGGCTTTAAGCAGACCTTGATTCCATTCCGATGAAAGTGATCCACCGTGGAAATGATTTCCAGATCCGGAACGGATTTCCGATAGTCAAAGTATATCTCCGTGGAAGAATAGCTTTTCTGCTTCACCGAAAAAGCCAGGCATACCCAGTTGATCCCCGTCTCCATCAAAGCCTCTCTGCTGCGAATCGCTTCCCTGCTTGGATAAACTCCCTTTGTAGCCTGGTATCCGTATGTGAAACCTTTAATCTCCATATTGCCTCCCACTCGATATCCAATATAAAACTGTCCTTATCATATCACATTACGCTAAATTTATTGCTTTTTTACTTGATAAAAAAAACCGGGAGTGGTAAGATATAGGCTCGTGATATAAAAATCCTTGCTCCCGCAAGGGGGCCAGAGACCAAAAGGAGGAAGAAAAATGCACAAGTATGAATTAGCCGTTGTGCTCAATGCGAAACTTGAAGAAGATGACAAAGTCGCTGCTCTTGACAAAGTTAAAGCATTGATCGAGAGATTCGGCGGACAGATCACTAATGTGGACGATTGGGGTAAGAAGAAACTTGCTTACGAGATCGAAAAGATGACTGAAGGATTCTACTATTTCATTCAGTTTGATGCAGAAGCAACTGCTCCTGCAGAGATCGAAAGCCGTATCCGCATTATGGACAAAGTCATCAGATACTTGATCGTTAGAGCCGACGAGGAATAAACGAGAGGTATAAGATGAACAGAGTAATTTTAATGGGACGTCTCACCAGAGATCCCGATGTCAGATATTCACAGGGCGAAGGCACTATTTCAAATGCCAGATATACTCTTGCAGTAGACAGAAATGTAGCACGTAACAATGACAGTGATCAGCCTACCGCTGATTTCATCAGTTGCGTTGCGTTCGGCAGAACTGCAGAATTCGTTGAAAAGTATCTTAAAAAAGGCACTAAGATCGCAGTTGAAGGCCGCATTCAGACCGGTTCCTATACAAACAAGGAAGGTCAGCGCATTTACACTACCGACGTAGTAGTTGACCGTCATGAGTTCTGTGAAAGCAGGGGAAACTCAGGTGACAATGCAGGCAGTTCCTATTCCGCTCCCGCACAGACCACTTCGAATGGCGGCGGAGCTGATCCGGGTAATGATTTCATGAATGTTCCCGACGGAATAGATGAGGCACTGCCGTTTAAGTAATTTTTATGTGATTCAGATAGGAGGCTTATAATGGCTTACAATAAGACCGACAAGGCTGATGCTCCCATGAGAAGAAAGGGTGGCATCCGTCGCAGAAAAAAGGTTTGTGTATTCTGTGGTAAAGAGAGCGAGATCGATTACAAGGACGTAGCTAAACTCAAAAGATACGTATCAGAGCGCGGCAAGATCCTTCCCCGCAGGATCACAGGTAACTGTGCAAGACATCAGAGAGCACTTACAACAGCAATAAAGAGAGCTCGTCATATTGCACTTATGCCTTACATTCAGGAATAATTTTTGACCGACTCATAAGACCGGCCGGGTTATAAACCCGACCGGTCTTTTTTGACCTCATATACAAGGGGTGGTATAATCACAGTATGTCAAATTTGAAAACCTTAAAACTGAAAGGCGGCCTGCGCAAGTTCTTCATCATCCTAAATATCCTCGCCGCACTTCTCGTTATAATCAATATAATCATAGCGTTTATTGACATACGCGCGGCACTTATCCTTCTGATATTTACCGTGGCGTATATTCTGTCTGTTATATTTTTTACCGTACGAAACCGCAGCCTTATATTAAATGAACTCGTAAGCTTCGCAACTCAGTACGGTCAGGTTCAGCGCAGACTTTTGAGAGACTTAAAACTCCCTTATGCCCTGCTTGATGAGACCGGCAAAGTCGTATGGACCAATAACGCTTTTAAAGAAGCATTTTCAGTAGACAGAGATTTCAAAAAATCCCTTACTTCGCTATTTCCTAATGTAAATCCCGACAGTCTCCCGACAGACGATGATGAAAATGGCGAAACCACTGTTTCCGTTGAATATGACGGACGTAACTACCGCATAAATATGCGCAGGATCTCGATGTCGGATATGGTCTCATCCAGCGATGTGATAGAACCACAGGATACATATTCGGGATGTCTTACCGCATGTTTCTTCTATGATGATACCGCTCTTAAGATAGCCCTGCAGGAGATTGATGATCAGAGTATCGCTGTAGGACTTATTTACCTCGACAACTATGAAGAAGCGCTCGAGAGCGTGGAAGAAGTCAGAAGAAGTCTTCTTATAGCTCTTATAGACCGTAAGGTCAACAAATACATCTCAGCCCTCGATGGAATATGCAAGAAGATTGAAAAAGACAAGTTCCTTGTGATCATGAGAAAGAAAGCACTCGAGTCACTCAAGGAAAGCAAATTCGATCTGCTTCAGGATGTTAAGACCGTAAATATCGGAAACGAGATGGCAGTTACTCTTTCAATGGGTATCGGACTTGATGGTCTAAGTTATGCCCAGAACTATGAATTTGCCAGAAATGCGATAGACATGGCCCTTGGACGAGGCGGAGACCAGGCAGTGGTCAAGACCCCCGATGATCTGTCATACTACGGTGGAAAGAGTCAGCAGGTAGAGAAATCAACCAGAGTCAAGGCAAGAGTCAAAGCCCAGGCTCTTATGGAGATCATATCCGGTCGTGATGAAGTATATATAATGGGTCATCGTAACGGCGATGAGGATTCCTTCGGTGCAGCAGTCGGAATGTACAGGATAGTCCATAACATGGATAAACCCGCTCACATTGTATTAAATGATGTTGCTCCTTCTCTTCAGCCGCTCGTCGATCTGTTCATGCAAAATCCCGAGTACGAAGAAGGAACCATTATCTCAGGAAGCCATGCACTTGAATGGGTAGGATCAAATGCAGCACTCATCATCGTAGATGTTAATAAACCTTCGATTACAGAGTGTCCAGATCTGATCAAATACTGCAAATCGATCGTTGTGCTCGACCACCACAGACAGGGACAGGAAACCGTTGAAAATGCAACTCTGTCATATGTTGAAGCATATGCCTCAAGTGCCTGCGAGCTTGTCTGCGAAATACTCCAGTATACTACTCCCAACGGAAATACACGTATAAGACCCGAAGAGGCCGACTGTATGTATGCCGGAATGGTCATAGACACCAACAACTTCACCTCCAAGACAGGTGTAAGAACCTTTGAAGCCGCAGCATATTTAAGACGTAACGGTGCAGATGTAGTAAGAGTAAGAAAGCTGTTCAGAGATGATGCGGCAGTTTACAAAGCCCGTGCAGATATAGTCAGCCAGGCCGAGATCTACCATGATTGTTTTGCGATCTCGAGTTTCTCGGATGAGGATGCCGTTAATCCTCTTGTCATAGGAGCACAGGCAGCAAACGAGCTTCTTAATATTCGCGGGATCAAAGCCAGTTTCGTACTGACTCAGGCCAACAATATGATAAATATCTCAGCACGAAGTATAGATGAGATCAACGTACAGGTCATCATGGAAAAGATGGGCGGCGGCGGACATATGAATATGGCAGCATGCCAGCTTAATGTTCCGCTTGAAGAAGCCTACGGAGCACTTAAGGGTACTCTCGATTCCATGATCGAAGATGGGGAGATAGAGTTATGAAAATAATACTTTTAAAGGATGTAAAAAGTCTCGGAAAAAAAGATGATATCGTAAATGTCAGTGACGGATATGCACGCAATAAGATCATTCCCGGAGGACTCGGAGTAGAAGCAACTCCCGCCAACATGAATACTCTTAAGCTGCAAAAAGCTAATCAGGAAAAGATTGCGGCTGAAAATCTTGCAGATGCAAAGGCACTGGCTGAAAAAATCGAAAAGCTGGAAGTTGTTACTTCGATCAAAACAGGTGAAGGCGGAAGGAGCTTCGGATCGGTTTCCACCAAGGAGATCGCGGACGGTTTAAAGAGCCAGCACTCTCTTGAAATCGACAAAAAGAAGATAGTTCTTCCCGAACCGCTTAAGTCACCCGGATATGCAGAAGTCACCATCAAGCTTCATCCCGAAGTACAGGCTAAATTAAAGGTTAAGATTAACGAGGTTAAGTAATACATGGCCGATTTAGATGAAAATCTGTTAAAAAGAGTAATGCCCCACGATGATGAGACCGAAAGATCTCTTCTGGGCGCACTCATAATGGACCAGGAGGAGATTCCTGTGGCGTGCGAATATGTTACACCACAGGATTTTTATAACAAACAATACGGTGCCGCATTTGAAGCAATAACCGCTCTTTATAACAGCGGTATGGACGTGGATCCGGTAACCCTGCATAACAAACTTTCTTCCATGGATGTACCGCCGGAAGCTGCAACAATGGAATTTATCTCATTGCTTGTTAACTCCGTTACGATCTCAGGTAACGCAAAGTATTATGCACAGGCAATCTCCGATAAGGCCATGAAGCGCAAACTCATACGTGTCTGTGAAGATATCGCTTCTACCTGCTATGCTGACAAGACCGATCTTCCCGAAGTACTTGAAAAGACCGAGAAAAATGTCTTTGACCTGTCGCAGTCCACAAGATCCTCGGACTTTGTTCCGATAAGAGATGTAGTTGCAAACACCATGGCAATGATCGAGAAAGCTTCAAAGACCAAAGGCGGTATCACAGGTATACCTACCGGGTTTGTCGATCTCGACAACAAGCTCATGGGACTTCACCCTTCGGATCTTGTACTTATAGCTGCAAGACCTTCAATGGGAAAGACCGCACTCGTACTCAATATGGCTGAAAACATGGCTTTTCGTCAAAACAGGGCCATAGCTATATTCAGTTTGGAAATGCCCAAGGAAATACTAGCCCAAAGACTCCTGTCCATGAATTCAAGAGTCGATTCGCAGAATATCAGAAGCGGACAGCTCGCCAAAAGTGAATGGCATGACATCATAGAATCAGCCGGCAACCTGGCTTCCTCCAAGCTTATCATAGATGATAATACCTCGAATATCTCCGTAGCGGAAATTCGAAGCCGCGCACGAAGATACAAACTTGAGTACAATATTGAAGCGATCATGATCGACTACCTGCAGCTTATGTCCGGATCCGGAAGCGGAAGAAATGACTCAAGACAACAGGAGATCTCAGAGATATCAAGAGGCCTTAAAGGCATTGCCAGGGAACTGAATATCCCTGTGATCGCTCTAAGCCAGCTCTCACGAGCCGTAGAACAAAGAAGTGACCACAGGCCCATGCTTTCCGATCTGCGTGAATCCGGAGCCATAGAGCAGGATGCAGACGTGGTTATGTTCATATATCGTGAGGACTACTATAACGAGGATACAGACAGGAAAGGGATTTCCGAGATCATCATCGCCAAGCAAAGAAACGGCCCTATCGGAACCGTAGACCTTGCCTGGATACCAAGTCTTACCAAGTTTGCAAACCTTGACCATTCGGCCAAGCGTGAGGAATAACCGGGAGGCCGGAATTGATGAAAAGCAAAAAAGACGAGGCATTTGCCTCGTCTTTTTATAATCTGATCAGTTTAATGAAATTTCAGATCATTCTTCTGCAATAGCGCCTACAGGGCACTGTCCTGCACATGCTCCACAAGAAATGCACTTCTCGGGATCGATCTCAAACTTACCGTCACCCATGCTTATAGCGCCTACAGGGCACTGAGCTTCACATGCACCACATGCAACACAAGCATCACCTATTACAAATGCCATAATAAAAATCCTCCTTTAAGCAAAAATCACTTATGTTTAGGTAAATATTACAACACCCATAATCAAAACACAATACGTTTGAAATCGCTAACTTTTGTTAGTATATTCTAACCTTCTGCAGTTGAATCAAGCATGACAGAATCGTCATGAGGTATGTTAAGTTCCGCTCTTCTGTCCTTGATGCCCTGAAGTATGACCTTTTTCTTCTCGATCAGTTCCTTCTGACCCATTGCAGGTGTATCGGCCAGTTTATATTCCATTCCAAGCTTCTCATACTTTGCCTTGCCCATTGTGTGATAAGGAAGGGCGTCCAGTGCTTTAAGGTTATGGAACTGTCCGATGAAATATCCGAGCTTATACAGATACTCATCTTCATCGGTAAGGCCGGGAACTATAACGTGTCTGATCCACATATCCACATTTTTGTCGCTTAAATACTTTACAAAAGCAAGTATGCCTTCGTTGGGCTGACTCGTAAGGGCCTTATGTTTCTCTGGATCGATATGCTTGATATCAAGCATCACCAGATCGGTAAGTTCCATAAGTTTATCAAGTTTCTCAACAAGCGGCTTATTGTCAGGATTAAATGCTATTCCCGATGTATCTATGTCTGTGTGGATACCATGCTCTTTTGCCAGAGTAAACAGGTCTATAAGAAAATCGATCTGCATGAGGGGCTCTCCGCCTGTAACGGTAATGCCTCCGTTGGTATAAAACGGACGGTTCCTCTCATAGTTGTCAATGATCTCCTGCGGCTCCATAAGCGTTCCGTCTGTCATGGGCCATGTATCAGGATTATGACAATACAGGCATCTCATGGGGCAGCCCTGAACAAAAACGACATATCTGACTCCGGGGCCGTCTACAGTTCCGAAACTCTCAAGAGAATGTATTTTTCCTTTGGTCATAGTGATCTCCTAAAAAAACGGGGCCCCTTAGGGACCCCGTTAACAGTTAAAACTGTGTAATTAAATGCTCTCGTGGAATGTACGGCTGATAACGTCTGCCTGCTGTTCGGGAGTCAGCTTTATGAAGTTAACTGCATAACCCGAAACGCGGATAGTCAGCTGAGGATAGTTCTCGGGATGCTTCTGAGCATCTAACAGTGTCTCTCTGTTAAGAACATTTACGTTTAAATGATGGCCGCCTTTTACAGCATATCCATCAAGTAATGAAACCAGGTTATCTACCTGTGTAGCACTTGCTGCCATAGTATTATACCTCCGTCAATTATTAGGGTTAAACCCTTATGTCAATGAAAATCGTCGAGGCCGTCCTGAAGTGTGGGAACCGAGCAGGCCAGGGGTGTACGGGAACAATCCGTACAACCCATGGTCTCAACATTCTTAAATCCTTCAACTTCGTCGCTGACATCAACATTTACATGACCGACTCCACCGGCCATACCGGCATCCAGCATCTTTACAAGATCATCAATCTGTTTTCCATCCATGTTTATGTCCTCCCGACTCATGGTCTCTCAAATGATCACATTAGTTAAGATCTACGTTAATGTCGCCTGCGAATACCTTGTCTTCTTTACCAAGTGCTCCGGGGATGATTGAGAAGGTATTTGAAATACCATCCTGTGCATACTGGAACGGAAGCTTGGATACGGATGACAGTGAAGCAACAGCACCGTGAGAATCACGTCCGTGCATCGGGTTAGCACCGGGTGCGAAAGGCTGTCCTTTCTTACGTCCGTCAGGTGTGTTACCTGTAGCCTTACCATAAGTAACGTTAGATGTGATGGTAAGAACTGACATTGTCGGGAATCCGTCTCTGTATGTATGATGTCTTCTAAGCATTACCATGAAGGTCTTAACAAGATCTCTTGCGATAACGTCAACACGATCATCATCATTACCATATTTAGGGAACTCACCGGTAGTCTCGAAGTCAACGATGATACCGTCTTCATCACGTACAACCTTAACCTGTGCATACTTGATAGCTGAAAGAGAATCGGCAACAACCGAAAGTCCTGCGATACCTGTAGCGAAGTAACGAAGTACGTCTCTGTCATGAAGAGCCATCTGAGCTCTCTCATAGCAATACTTGTCATGCATGTAGTGAATGATGTTCAGAGTATTTACATATACATCTGCAAGCCATTCCATCATGTCTGTGAACTTAGCCATAACATCATCGTAGTCAAGGATATCACCCTCAACAGGACGATACTTAGGACCAACCTGCTTGTGTGATACTTCATCAACACCACCGTTTAATGCGTAAAGCAGGCACTTAGCAAGGTTAGCACGAGCTCCGAAGAACTGCATCTGCTTACCGATTACCATTGAAGATACGCAGCAAGCGATACCGTAATCATCACCGTGTGTAACTCTCATCAGGTCATCATTCTCATACTGGATAGAAGATGTTGTGATGGAGATCTTAGCGCAATATTTCTTCCATGCTTCGGGAAGTCTTGTTGACCAAAGAACGGTCAGGTTAGGCTCAGGTGAAGCACCAAGGTTCTCAAGAGTATGCAGGAATCTGAAGCTCATCTTGGTAACCATGTGACGTCCGTCGATACCTACGCCACCAAGTGACTCGGTAACCCAAACGGGATCGCCGGCAAATATCTGATTGTACTCAGGAGTACGAGCGAATTTAACGCAACGCAACTTCATGATGAAGTGGTCAACGAATTCCTGGATCTGCTCCTCAGTAAATGTACCGTTCTTAAGGTCGCGCTGTGCATAGATGTCAAGGAATGTAGAAGTACGTCCAAGTGACATTGCAGCACCGTTCTGCTCCTTAACTGCTGAAAGATATCCGAAGTATGTAGCCTGGATAGCTTCCTGTACGTTCTGAGCGGGACGAGCGATATCGCAGCCATAAGAAGCTGCCATTTCCTTCATCATCTTAAGAGCAACGATCTGCTCTGAGATCTCTTCACGAAGACGGATAACATCATCTGTCATAACACGTCCTGTAGAAGCCTTCTGCTCTTCCTTATCCTCGATAAGTCTGTCGATACCGTAAAGAGCGATACGACGATAGTCGCCGATGATACGTCCACGACCGTATGCATCCGGAAGACCGGTGATAACGTGTGATGAACGGCAAGCTCTCATCTCAGGATTGTAAGCATCGAAGCAACCAGCGTTATGTGTTTTGCGGTGTACTGAGAAGAACTCTGATATCTCAGGATCTACTTCATAACCGTTGTCTGCGCAAGCCTTCTCTGCCATACGGATACCACCGTAAGGCTGAAGTGAACGCTTAAAAGGCTTATCTGTCTGGAAACCTACGATAGTCTCCTTGCTCTTGTCAAGATAGCCGGGGCCGTGTGATGTGATAGTAGATACAACCTTGGTATCCATATCAAGTACGCCGCCTGCCTCACGCTCCTGCTTCTGCAGATCAAGAACCTGATCCCACAGATCTTTGGTGTTCTGGGTAGGGCCTGCAAGGAAGGACTCATCTCCGTCATAGGGAGTGTAGTTCTTCTGGATGAAATCACGTACGTTGATCTCGTGATCCCATTTGCCGCCTACGAATTCATTCCATTCTGGTCTCATGTAAATGCCTCCTATAAAATATTTTTTGACTATTTGATCTCTATGCGTAACTGCAAAAGAGAAATTGGTCTCGTACCATTGATTATATGTAATCCATACAAAACATTCAAGGCAGATTGCCCCAACTTTATGCACTTTTTAGAGTACACTTGCGCATTTTATCATTAAAGTATATAATCCTGTCGAAACATGATTCATTTTGTACGGGGAGATATACAATATGTTCGGATTTAATAAAGATAAAAAAGAAAATCATAGTGAAGAAAAAAAGGAGACCGCAATGACTGAGATCACCAAAGATATGACCATAGGAGAGATCCTTCAGACAGCACCCAATGTAGCACCGTTACTCATGGGCGTAGGAATGCACTGTTTAGGATGCCCCGCTTCACAGGGAGAAAGCCTTGAAGAAGCAGCCATGGTTCATGGTATCGACATAGATGAGCTTATGCAGTACCTGGATGAAAAAAAGGATATGTGGGCATAAGCATAGAACTTACACAACATATCCTTAAGATTGTCTTTTATAAATATGATCTTCTCAGATCCCGGAAAGTTTCTGTATTCCGTTACCGCTGATGATCACTTCACAATGCTCCTCGAGATACGCCTGTGTCGCGAGGACATTTTTTTCGCTCTCACCAAATTCCGACGTGATATTGCATATACGGTTAAATGACATGATATCCATATCATCCTGGGAAATAAGAAGAAGATATCTTCCGGTCCTTACATCCTTATATACGGAATTGGTAGCGTCATATTCCGAGCGGATCACATGAGCCAGAGAAATAAGTTCATCCATGGACTCAAACGAAAATGACCTTACGAGATTTACGGTCTCTTCAGTGTTAGGGAATGGTATCTCTTTATTCTTAAATGCATTGAATATACTCTCGGGGTCTTCCGTTATCTCCGAGAACAAAGACATGGCATCGTCTTCATCATCTTCGTCATATTTATCTTCGA
This sequence comes from Lachnospiraceae bacterium, assembly GCA_024691305.1. GTDB lineage: Bacteria > Bacillota > Clostridia > Lachnospirales > Lachnospiraceae > XBB2008. The sequence continues at coordinate 45,906 of JAILNS010000025.1, forward strand.
TAAGATCGGGCGCAAATCTGGCAAACCTGGTATCAAGTTCTTCAGGATCTTCAACCTTGGTCACGGTCAGCACGATGCACTCTGAGTTGATCGGAGTCGCCTCTATCATAAGAGGATCGTCTCCGGCGTCAAAGTCGAGTTCGTCGGCTGCCTTTAACATCATGTCCTTAAAGAGCATGCGTGCCTTGTCTGTGCCGTACGCAAGCTCACTTATCTTGATGCTTCTGGCCTTTAAATCTTCACTTGTTATCGTGCAGCGGATCTGCTGCTCATTCATTCTTTCTAATTTCATACATATATTTATATCCGCGAGCAGCATTTTCGTCAAGTAAACTGTGAGTTTATTTAAGATTTTTTTATAAACTTCCTCTATTTTTAATTTTACCCGAATACGGGTATTTTTCATTGACTTAAATCTACCTTATCCTTTATCATATTTATATACATATGCTTGTTTGTATTTATACTGTTTTAATGCTTATAAGAAATTTCTTGTACAAGGGGTTCGTATGAACATATCAGATCTTAAGAAGAGAAAAAAAGAATTAAAACTGACCACAGCAGAACTCGCATATCTGGCCGAACTTCCGGTAAGTACGGTCAGTAAGATCATGACCGGTGAAACACGTACGCCTTCTTACGTAACTATCGAAAAGATCGATAAAGCACTCACCAAGGAAGAAATGCGCATACGCATAGAAGCATATAAGAAGGCTATTGAAAAATACCTTTCCGATCATCCGGATGAAGACTTCGATGAATCGGTTTTTGAAACATATTACAGGAGGATAAATGATCTTACTGATGCTCCGATCCCTTACGCCGTTAAAAAGAAAGCAACTACAGATAACAATCTCCGGTCCGGCAGCAACCTTGCGCTGAATCCTTCTACACCTTTAAATTCAGAAATACTGCATGATATAGGAGAAGACCGTTCCATAGAACTGCTGGACGGACACCTCATCATAAACGAAGCACCCGGAGTCAGGCACCAGCTTATAGTTCAAAATACCGGCAAGATAATAGACAAATATATATCCGATCATGGTGGAAAATGTATGGTATTTAACGTCGGAATAAATGTGTGCTTAGGTAACAACAACGACACTGTACTGATACCCGACATTGCAGTTGTGTGTAATCCTGATCTGCTTGATGAATACGGAATACACGGAGCGCCTGACTGGGTTATAGAGGTTGTATCCAAAAGCACAAAGCACCGTGACTATAACGCAAAGATGCATAAATACATGTCCTGTGGTGTTCGTGAATACTGGATCGTAGATCCCGAAAAAGAAAAGGTCACCGTCTATATAGAAGGCGAGCCGATGCTCGCCTACGTATACGGATTTGATGACCTTATCCCTGTCTATATTTACGATTCGGATCTTAAGATCCGGCCGTCCGGTACACTTTTAGGGCAGCTGTGAAAATACCGCTCCGATAGAATCGTGGATGACTATATCCGCACGTGAGTCACGTGCAGTCTCAGACTTATTGACTAACACCAGTTTATTACCTCTGTAATAATCTATGAGTCCTGCAGCGGGATATACAACCAGACTCGTACCACCTATGATGAGTACATCCGCATCAGCGATCGCGTTAACCGCGCCGTTTATCACATCGTTATCAAGGCCTTCTTCGTACAATACCACATCAGGCTTCACAGGTCCGCCGCAAGCATCACACTTGGGTACACCTTCTGTATGCCTGATATAATCCGCATCAAAGAACTTACCGCAGTTCTCACAATAATTCCTAAGTACCGATCCGTGTAATTCATACACCTTCTTAGATCCTGCTGCCTGATGAAGACCATCTATGTTCTGGGTAACTATCGCTTTTAACTTACCCTCTGCCTCCCACTGCGCGAGTTTCAAGTGCGCCGCATTGGGCTTTGCTCCTTCAAGCAGAAGTTTGTCACGGTAGAACCTGAAAAACTCTTCGGGTTTTTGTCTGTAAAATGTATGACTGAGTATTGTTTCCGGAGGATAATCATACTTCTGGTTATACAATCCGTCCACGCTTCTGAAATCCGGTATGCCGCTTTCCGTAGATACGCCGGCTCCGCCAAAAAAGACTATGTTGTCGGTTTCTTCAATGATCTTTTTTAACTGTTCAATCTGTGTACTCATATGTGACCTCCGTTCATGATTTTTGTATGATTTAGGCGAGTCAGGCTATATATTCCTTAGCAGGTGCTTTCACGCCCGCCGGTGCTTGGCGAGGTATTTTCGAGCCACAGCATCCGCTGCGAGGCGTGAGCAGCGAGAGCGTGCCTGCGGGGAATGTGTAGCCTGCTCGCCTTAACTATATATAAAAAGGGTGGCCCGTGAGGGTCACCCTTATTTTATCACATATTGTATATCTTATTATAGATATCGAATATATCGAATATCCCGATCATTGAGATCGATCAGTAATATAATTACTTAGTTGCACTCTTCTTGCTTGCTACGATATCGAAGACAACCGCTGCAAGAAGTACGATACCTTTAACGACCTTCTGCCAGTTAGCATCAACGCCGGTAAGTGACATACCAAGGTTTATAACACCGATAAGAGTAGCACCGATAACCATACCGAGAACCTTACCGGATCCACCGTAGGCAGATACACCGCCGACAACGCAGGCTGCGATCGCATCCATTTCGTAGTTGGTACCTGCAGTGGAGTTTGCTGACTGGAATCTTGCCATAACTATGTATGATGTGATAACAGTAAGTACTGCCATATTTAAGTATGCTACGAACATGATCATCTTGGTGTCTATACCCGAAAGTCTTGTTGCCTCGGAGTTACCACCTATAGTGTAGAAGTAACGTCCCATGATAGTCTTGGATGTTACGAAGCTGTATATAAGTACGATAACCGCAACCCATATAAGAGCTGTGGGGATACCACCTGCAAGTCCGAGCTTTACGGCAAAGAGCATGATAACTGCCGAAGCTATTATCGATCTTATAAGAACAGTTGCCATGGAATCTGCTTCATATCCTTTTTTGACCTTATTTGCTCTGGACATAATACCTGTTGCAAATACGATCACACAGGCGATGATACCTACTACCAGACAGGGAATATTCATCTTGCCCATAGGAGTACTGAATACCTTACCCGAAAAAGTATTTAAGAAGCTGTCCGGAAGAGGTGCTATCGAACCTGTTGTCGAATTGGCTGAGAGAAGCTTGGTACCCCAGCCACGGAATGCAAGATAACCTGCCAGTGTAGCGATCCACGGGGGAACGTTTACATATGCGATCAGGAAACCTAAAATGCATCCGTAAATTACACCTACTACTAACATAAGCAGGATAGCTGCTATAGGATTCCATCCTTTGGTAACCATCATGATACCGCCTACAGCACCCATGAAGCACACGAACGAACCACAGGAAAGATCGATGTTACCACCGGTAAGCATACATACCAGCATACCTGTTGCAAGAATGTAAACATATGCATTCTGAGTGATAAGTGCGTTAAAGTTAAGCGGCTGGAACATCTGACCGCCTGTCTGGATTGTGAAGTAAATATATACCAGGACAAGGACAATCAACATTGCATTTTTCTTTAAAACATCTGCGTATTTTTTCATGTTCATCCTCCTCCCTTACTTTTTCTTCTTATTGGACATAACATCAAAGATTATCGCGATCAAAAGTACCAGACCTTTAACAACCTTTTGATAGTTGGCATCGGTTCCCATGATACTCATACCCTGGTTGATGACACCCATGAGTACGGCACCTATGATGACACCGAAGATGTTACCTTCACCACCATATGCGGAAGCCCCACCGATGAAGCAGGCTGCGATGGCATCCATTTCATATCCCTGACCGAATGTAGGCTGTGCCTGAGTTGCTCTCGCAACTGTAAGGATTCCGCCAAGACCTGCCATAAGGCCCATGTTGACATACGCAAACATGTACACCTTACGAGAATCGATACCGGAAAGGATTGTTGCTTTTTCGTTACCACCGACTGCATACAGATAACGTCCCATTGTTGTTTTGGTAGTTATATAAGCATAGATCAGAAGTACAAGTGTGATCCAGATAAGTGATGTCGGGATACCTTTGTAATTTGCAAGCTTATAGAACAGCCATACTATAACAGCACAGATGATGATCGTCTTGATTATTACAGACGAAAGAGCATCAACTTCATAGCCGTTTGCTTTTGCGCTGATCCTGTTTCTCAAGATCATAATGACATATATTGCTGCGATAGCTATACCTGCTACCATACATGTAACATTGAATTCGGATCCGCCGATGAAATCGGGAATATAACAATCAGCACCGCCACCGAATACATTAAGGAATGTAGTATTGTCAATACCAACCGTATAACCCTGCAGTACTACGTTAGAGAGACCTCTGAACGCATACATACCTGACAGTGTAGCTATAAACGGAGGAACCTTAAAATAAGCAATCCAAAAGCCCTGCCAAACACCTACCAAAGTACCGCAGATAAGCATTGCAATAACAGCGACCCATACGTTGATGTCCTTGTCCATCATAACTGCGCCCAGGCCACCGGCAAAGCAGACAACCGATCCGCAAGCCAGGTCAATGTTACCGCCTGTAAGGATACACAAAAGCATACCTGCTGCAAGAACAAACACATATGCGTTCTGTGATATAAGGTTATTTAAGTTCTGTGAATAAAGGATCTTGCCCCCTGTGGTTATATAGAAGAAAATGATCACAAGTACGAGGGCGATGACCATGGTATATTTCTTCAGTACATCTTTAAGGTTTATACTTTTCATATTACTCGCCCTTTCCTGACTGTATGATACAAGCCATAATATTTTCCTGAGTTGCCTCAGATGCTTTCATTTCTCCCATGAATTTACCTTCGTTCATGATATAGATACGATCGCTCATACCTATTACCTCGGGAAGTTCCGAAGATATCATGATAACCGATTTACCCATGGCAACAAGATCATTGATGATACAATAGATCTCATACTTCGCACCTACGTCGATACCTCTTGTAGGCTCATCAAGTATCAGTATATCGGGATCCGTGAACATCCATTTTGCAAGCAGTACCTTCTGCTGGTTACCACCTGACAGATTTCCGACATTCTGTTCTACCGAAGGAGTCTTGGTCTTAAGTTTATCTTTGTACTCTACAGCGATCTGATATTCTTTATCCATATCGATGATGCCGTGCGAGCTTACTCCGGGAAGATTTGCCAGTGAGTTGTTCACTCTGATCGGATTTGATAATACAAGTCCGTTTCCTTTTCTGTCCTCTGTAACATATGCAAGTTTTGCATTGATTGCTTCACGAGGAGTCTTAAGATGTACTTCTTTGCCGCCGATCTTAAGTGTACCCTTGATATCCGATCCGTATGATTGTCCGAAGATACTCATCGCAAGTTCCGTACGTCCGGCTCCCATAAGTCCGTATATACCAACAACCTCGCCCTTACGTACATTCATGCTGACGTTGTCAACAACCTTACGTTCGGTGTATACGGGATGGTTAACGGTCCAGTCCGTGACTTCCATATTGATATCGCCGATAGCCACATTCTCACGCTTCGGGAATCTGTCGGTGATCTCACGACCAACCATACCCTTGATGATCCTGGCTTCGTCGATCTCGGTTGTATGTTTATCCAATGTCTCTATCGTGGAACCGTCACGCACAACAGTGATCTTATCAGCAACATACACAACCTCGTTTAACTTGTGTGTGATGATGATCATCGTCATGCCCTGCTTCTTAAACTCAAGCATAAGGTCCAACAGGGCCTTGGAATCTGTTTCATTAAGAGATGATGTGGGTTCGTCCAGAATAAGCAGTTTGGCATTCTTTGCAAGTGCCTTTGCTATCTCGACAAGCTGCTGCTTACCTGTACCTATGTCTTTAATAAGAACATGGGAGGACTCGGTAAGTCCTACCATCTTAAGATACTTATCAGCTTCTTTGTAAGTTTCGTTCCAGTTGATCGCGTTCTTTTTTCCGCGCTCATTTCCCAGGAACATATTCTCGCCTATAGACATCTGGGGAACAAGTGCAAGTTCCTGATGTATGATAACGATTCCTTTTTTCTCGGAATCTTTAATGGTTTGGAACTGACATACCTCACCATTGTAGATGATATCTCCTTCGTATGTACCGTAAGGATAGATACCGCTCAAAACATTCATAAGCGTAGATTTACCGGCGCCGTTCTCTCCGACAAGAGCGTGTATCTCACCTTCTTCTACCTGGAGATTAACGTTGTCAAGAGCTTTAACGCCGGGGAATGTTTTGGTTATGTTCTTCATTTCCAATAAAACGTTAGCCAAAAGAACCCCTCCTTGTCTGTTACTTTTTATAGCAAGCAGGCGGGTATAAACCCGCCTGCAAGATATACCCTTTCGGATGAATTACTTAAGCTGATCCTCTGTGTAGTAACCGGAGTCGATAAGAAGCTCCTTGTAGTTATTTGCATCAGCGAATACAGGCTCGCAAAGGTATGAAGGTACAACCTTTGTTCCGTTGTCATAAGTAGTTGTATCGTTAACATCAACGGTCTCGCCCTTAAGGATCTGGCCAACCATCTTAACAACCTGGCTTGCAAGAGTACGTGTATCCTTGAATACTGACATTGACTGCTTTCCTGCGATCATGTTCTTGGTATTCTCAATATCACAGTCCTGACCGGTTATGATGGGATATGTTCCGTTGTAGTTAGCTGCAAGAGCGTTCTCAACACCAAGTGCTGTAGAGTCATTTGAGCAAAGCCATACATCGATGTTGGTTCCGTCTGAGTAGTAAGAAGAAAGGATGTTTTCTGCTCTACTCTGTGCGGTCTCAGTTGCCCATGTAGGAGTTGCAACTTCTTCGAAGGTCTTCTGACCGGAAACTACGTTGAGCTTGCCTGACTCGATGTAAGGCTTAAGAACATCGTAAGCACCGTTGAAGAAGAAACCAGCGTTGTTGTCACCGGGATCACCGGCTGTGAACTCGATATTGAAGGGGCCGTCAGCGTTTTCAAGATCAAGAGTATCTTTTACATATGTACCCTGAACTGTACCAACCTTGTAGTTATCGAATGTTGCATAGTAACTAACTGCATCTGAGTTCATAAGAAGACGGTCATAAGCGATAACAGGGATGTTAGCTTCTTTAGCCATGTCAAGAGCCTCACCAAGTGATGAACCCTCGATTGCTGCGATAACGAGTACGTTAGCGCCACTGGAGATCATGTTCTCAACCTGAGAAACCTGTGTCTGAACATCGTTTGAAGCGTACTGAAGGTCAACTTCGAAACCTGCTGCCTTAAGTTCTGCTTCCATGTTAGCACCGTCCTGGTTCCATCTCTGGAGATCCTTGGTAGGCATTGAAACGCCAACCTTAGTACCGGCTGCTGCTGAACCTGCGTCTGATGACTCTGTTGCTGCTGCGTCTGATCCGCTGTCAGCTGCTGTGTCTGCTGCTGCTCCACCGCAACCTGCGAGAAGAGTTACAACCATTGCACTTGAGAGAAGTGCTGCCAAAATTCTTTTCTTCATGTGAATTTGTCCTCCCTTTTTATTTTCGATGAACACTATGTCCATCGGTTCGACGATATCAATATACCACGAAGTAAATAGGACAAACTTGTCACATTCTTCAAATTTTGGTTAGTACAGACTTCCGGGAGGATGGATTTTATTAGCACAAAATTGCCAATCCTATATATAGCGACAAAAATGTGCTAACTATACATTATCTAGTGGTCTACATTAAGATATACTTCATTTCTTTGATGAAATGTTCCTATTATGACCTCATCCATGTTCTCGGCGGTGACTTCTATGGGCTCCAGTTTCTCATACGGAACCTGATACGTACCGTCGTTCATCTTATCTTCGGTTTCGATATATCCCTTTTGTATCATCTCCACTGTCAGTTCTGCCGCTCTCGCAGCAAGTTTCTCAACGGGCTTATATACGGTCATATACTGAGTACCTTCCACTATCCTCTGACATGCGTCCAGATCCGCATCCTGCCCCGTGACCACAACCTGTCCTGCGAGCTTATGCTCAGCCAGAGCCTTGATCGTCTGCCCGGCTATGGAATCGTTTCCGCACATTATCGCATCGGGTATCGTATCCGGATTCTCTGCAAGATATCTGTTCACATAGTCAAATGCATATTCAGGCCGCCAGCCGTTACAATAATATACATTCTCGATACTTGTACGGCCGGGGGTGAGCCTGTCTTTAAATCCCTTTATCACCGCGGGAACGTTGTTATCAGTAAGCGGTCCGTTGATCATAAGTATATTTCCGGTCTTACCGATCTGAGATATGATGGCACCGGCCATGAGATCACCGACTTTTTCATTATCAAAAGAAATATAGAGATCGCTGTTTGCATCACTTACCATCCTGTCATATGAAATGACCTTGATCCCTGCACGATGTGCTTTAGCGATGACATTTGAAAGTGCCGTACAGTCAACTGCGACTATCACTATGGCATTTACTTTTTTATCTATAAAATATTCGATCTGGGATATCTGCTCGTCCACATCCCCGTTAGCGTTCTGCACATTGACTTCCGCTCCGAGTTCATGTGCCCTTGATACAAACACGTCTCTGTCGCGCTCCCATCTTTCTATTATAAAAGAGTCAAATGTAAAGCCAATCTCTATAGTACCGTCATCAGCTTCCTCGACCTCGGCATCTTCCGTGTTCCCGCATGAAACCGATGTAAACATCATGAGCGCGCACATAATAAGACCGGTCAGCCTTTTTATATGATTTTTTTCAAAAAAAGATAATATCTTCATACCTTTACCGTTTCCCTGTATTCAGTGGGCGGAACTCCCACCACCTTCTTAAATATGCGGCTGAAATAGTTAGGATCGCTGTAACCGACCTCGCTGCATATCTCTTTCATTGATTTATCAGGGATCTTCAACATCTCCTTGGCCTTGTCGATCCTTAAGCCTGTCAGAAACTCGACATAGTTTTCACCCGTTTTTTCCTTAAACAGCTTGCTGAAATAATAGGGACTGATATTCATGACTCTCGAGATATCGTCAAGGGAGATATCCTTATTATAGTTTTCATCTATGTATTTTTTGGCACTCTCGACTATATCGTTCGTCTTCTCACCGCGTTTTACCAAAACATTGTGACATGCTTCGCCCATCCTGTCCAAAAACCACTTCTGTATTTCTTCATGGCTGCCTGCTTCCATGACCATGGGGAGGTAATTTTCACGGGACTCGAACCTGTATGTCATTCCGCCGCTTAAATATGCTTCCGACTCGGCTTTTAATACAAATTCAAGACACTTGAGCCTGATGTTGTTCATGTCTCCGCTGTATGTCTGCTGCATCCACTCAAAGAAATCCCTGCATGCCTGCACACATTCGTTTAAATGTCCGTCCTTAAGCTCGTCAAATATCTTTTTTTCAATAGCGATTGGATAATCCTCCTCATAATCGCACCCTACAGGCATGTCATCCACGTGACCTATGCGTCCGGTCGAATTGATCAGTGCTTTGATCGCTCCCTGGTATGATTCCATCGCATCGATAAAAGGGACTATACCTCCGATCCCCACACGGAAACTTACGCCGGTCTCCTTATGAAGCCTGGTACTAAGTGCACGACAGGTATCTATAAGTTCGACTCTCTCCTCATAATCCATTGAGGATGCATCCGTAGGGACACATACCGGGATCTTGTTTGACATTATATTTCCGACAAAACAGTTTAGAGTCTCCTTGATGATCTCGCAGATCAGATGATAATCCTCCGCAGCCTTTATACTCGAACCCACGGCATTGGTCATGTAATTGCCTTCCTGCGTATCTCCGAAGACAAAAGCCATCATATAGCAGTTTGCGGTATTTATCTCAAGCAGTTCCTTATAGCGGATTATATCTTCTTCAAAGTACTCTCTGAACAGAATTGAAAAAATAAATCCGTTCTCGATGACAGGAATGACATTTTCCATTTTTTCTTTGATGATCAGATCGTTTCTGTGCTGCTCACGACGCTGGTCGATCTGACGGATCGCCTTATCGAGCACCTCGCTTATGCCCTGTTTGGTAAAAGGCTTATTGATGTATTCCATAACTCCGAGCGTGATCGCTTCCTTGGCATACATAAACCTGTCATAAGCACTTACGACTATAAAAATGATGGACGGGTTGTTTCGCTTGATCTCACGCATTGCTTCTATTCCGTTTATCCCGGGCATCTGAATATCCATAAATGCGATGTCCGGCCTGAAACGCTCTGCAAGTTCTATGACCGAACGTCCGCTCTTGGCTGTCTCTATCTCAAACTGACCCGGATATCCCGACTCTATTATGAACTTAAGTGAATCGATGACTATTCCTTCGTCATCCGCAAGCATTATCCTGTACATATTTACCCTCTTTTATCAAAAAATGACAGTTCCCCGTTCTCATAAGCACACCGGTCGATCGCCCTAACCTTCCGATATGGGAATCCTGATGATCACTTCCGTTCCCATGTCCTCACCTTCACATTTTATATCAAGCAGGTCGTTTTGGCCGAAATATATCTCAAGCCTGCTTATAACATTTCCGATTCCTATTCCGTTAGATCCGCTTGGAACGGCTCCTGATATAGTCTTGTCAGGCGAATACTCACCGCCGAGAACTTCCTCTATCCGTTCTTTGGTCATGCCCTTTCCGTTATCCCACACTGATATCTCATAGTGATCAGCCTTCTCTTCACAGGCGATCTCGATTATCTTTTCTCTGTCTATGTCACGTATTCCGTAATTGACCGAGTTCTCGACTATGGGCTGCAAAATCATGCTGGGAACTCTTATGCCATACAGTCTCTCATCGACATTTTTGTGATAATGTATCTCTCCCGAAAAACGAACATTCAATATATATATGTAGTTGTCCACAAGCTTCAGTTCTTCGCCGAGCGTTGTGTCCTCGTCAAGCTTCTTAATATTATATCTGAAGAAACTCGCCATGTTATCAATGAACACCGTGGTCTTATCTGCGCCTTCAAGCATGGCAAGCTGGGCACCCGCATTTAATGTATTAAAAAGAAAATGAGGATTGATCTGGGCCTGCAGATATTTAAGCTGCGCATCCTTGATCTGGGTCTCCATGATAAGTTCTTTTTCTTTCATGGCACTCTCGTTACGTATCGACTCGCCGAGTCTTGCAACATATTCCTTGATAGATCTTAACATCTGTGTAAATGTCTTGGAAAGAATACCGATCTCATCTTCGCTCGAAACATCTTTGACAACGACATCAAAGTCTCCCTCCGAAACCTGCTTGGCTGCATCGGAAAGGTCTTTTAGCGGCTGTAAAATATTACCGGTAAGCACAGACATCAAGACTATATCGAGCAAGCTTGCGATAAACAGGATGATGATATCCACACTCTCTATGTATTTAAGAGATGTGAGCAGCCTGCTGTAGTCACGGTTATTGGACCTAAACCTCACATTATTCAGACTGTATATAAAGGTCTCTATTACATTGTATTCTTCACATGCCTGCTCATAATACTGACTGTATTTTTCAACGTCTCTTCCTCGTTTGGCATTGATGGTATCTTCCACCACTTCCAGATAATTAAGGGACAGGTTATATATGTTTTTTTCCGCGACCAGCATCTCATCGTCGGAAGGATCTGTGTTTAATATATCCAGATACTTCCTGTAGGATTGATCCGCACGATAATACTTATCCAGAGAATCAGAACTCTTGGTATCAAGATATTCGGTCATAGAGCTGTGAAGATCTCCCAGAGATATCAACAGTTCATCCAGGTTTACGTTACTGGTATATATCCGTTCAAGGCTTCCCATCATCGTGTTGACATTCATGAACATCAAAACATTGACACCTATTATAAAAATAAGCGCCACTGCAAAAATAGTTATCAGCTTATGCTGAAAACTCATGCTGTTCCATTTGAGTATCTTACTCAGTCTCTTCAACATCGGTTTCTAACTTCGCCTTTGCATCACCAATAAGTATAACTTCCGTATCCTGGGTGATGTAATCACTTACATACCCTGTGCTTATATATTCATCGAGTGCCGAAACGGCAGATGCGCCCATTCTGGTCGGATCCACCGAAACCGTTCCTTCGATCAGGCCTTTGCTTACAGCTTCAAGTATATCCTCGGAATCATCAAATCCGTATATCGATACATCGCCCATCTTGTTATAGTCGACTACCGCCTGGAAAAGACAACGGGTATAAACCGAGTTCATTGCTACCATAACGTCAGGCAGATCTCCGTTTAAGAAAATATCCCTGATATCCTCTTCTGCGGTGAAGGCGCTTTCATTATTTACATAAACGCCTTCTATTTCATATCCATCCAAAACGCCTTTTTCGGTAAAAACATCGGTTATGCCGGAGATGACAAGATTAGAATTTCCGCTTGCCTGCTCGTTATCCATCAAAACGCTTATTCGCACAGGCTCTTCGGTATTTATGGTTTTGAGAAGCTGCTCTCCGTACTGACGTCCTATGTTGTAATTACTAAAACCAACAAAACTGACTCTTGAAGATTCGGCGCAATCATTAAATACCGTAACCACGGGAATCCCTGCTTCAATCGCCTTATTTATGGCCGCGCTCTCCTCTTCATCGGTATCTCCCTCTACGATTATCCCGTCAACTTCTGCGCCCGCCGCTATTGCGATAAGCTCGTTTCTGTCATAGTCTACAGTGAGCCCCGCTCCGAAATCTTCTACATATATTCCGAGTTCTTCACCCTTGATCCTGGCGCCTTCATATATACTGTCCCACAGGTCTTCGTCGCTGCCGGTATGTATAAATGCATAGTGGCCTGTGTATTTTATACCCGTTCCTGCCTTGGAAGTACTCGAAAGATTCGTCGTAAGTCTGCGCATGGAAATAAAGCTGCCGACCGTGACAAGGGCCATCAGCACTATGAATGCGATTATGAGTTTAAGTGTAAGGTTTCGTCTTTTGTCCATAAAAATAAATAAAATCCCGAACCGTTATCGTGAATATATTACCTACCAGCTGATCTCGGGGCTTCCCGTAAGGCTCTCTACAGTGCCTATCACAACCACACAGTCGGGATCGACTTTCTGCATGACCAGTTTCATAATATTCTCCGGAAGTGAAACACAACCGCCCGTATAAGGCTTATACGATCCGAAGCAGTGCAAAAAGATCGCTGAGCCTCTGCCCGGAGTGCCTTCTTCATTGAAGCTGATATTTAAGCAGTACTGATACTGGTAACTGTAGTCTATGATATGCTCACTGTTTTCCATATCCAGATCAGGATAGTCTTTAAGATTGACCATTTCGTTGTAACGCATACCCTCTCTGTCATCTCCGGACCAATAGATATCATCGTTTACCTTGGTATACTTGATCGCGCATCCGGGATCATCCGCTATACCAAAAGCTGCGTTAAATTTATATACTCCCATAGGTGTCTGGGCACAGCCTTCTACATGTGCCTCATCGGAACAAAGACCGTTCTTGCCAACATATCCCGGTGTGGAAAGGATCTGCTTCCAGTTTCCGTCCTTGTCTCTCTCGTGCATGGATATAGTAGCTGTAGTCTCGTCTTCTCCCATTCCGGCCACAACAAACAACTGTTTAACCGTATCGTCTTTTGCAGAGTCCAGATTGGTTACCCACTCAGGTGAATCCGTCAGTTCATGGTTTGATGCAAACAGCCCGTCTCCCTTTGATGCACACCCGATAAGACCTATAACCATACATAGTGCAAGGATGAATGACATGCTCTTTTTCATATTATTGGATCTTTTCACTGATTTATTCCTTTCTTAATCAGTTTTTACATTTTCGGAATCAACGTCATTTATACATGATCCTGTTTTGCATATCAAGTATGACAACTTTATAATCCACGGGATCCTTAAGATAAACATAGAATCCCGGATCATTATAGTTCAGGTTATATATGGTCTGTACATCTTCTCTTTCTACCGGTTCCGTAATATGGATTCCCGAATCATCATATATAGCGATGCACATATTGTCTTCCAGGTATTCTGCATTTTTAAGGATTGCCCAGCCTTTTATCATTTTCAGTTCGTCTGCGTCCTCAACACTGTCAATGCAGTACTCCACTTCATTTTCCACAGTTGTAAAATCAGATTCTGAAAGCAGACCCATTTCTGCATTTTCGACAAAGAGCTGTTTATCTATCCAATCCGTTCTTGATTCAAACCACTCTACAGCCGTATTATATTGCTCATCAAACGACTCGATCTCATAATCCCATCTGCTTTCTTCAAGATGCCAGCTTTCATCAAGGGATTCTTTGTCCAACTTGTTAAGTGCACCGGAAATACTTTCAATAAGATCAGGCTTGATTAAATCCCATATTTTAATATAAAGAGCCCTAAATTCTTCCTCCATCATCAAAGTTTCAAAATAAGTAACTCCTCTAGCTCTGTTTCCACACCAATCATCGCCGCTTCCACCCATGGTATCAAAGTCCCACACAGGCCCCATTTTCAACTTGGTAGACGTAGGATTATCAGGATTAAAATCATACTTGTAATAATATACATTTGCTCCGACCGGGTCACCCTCTCCCATCACATCTCTTACCAGGAGCCACTTGGCAAATGACACTTCATCTATATATTCCCGATATGTGTCATCACCGGAATATAAATAATCTTCAAACTCCTGAAGATAGTTTTGAATACCAAGAGCCAATGGATCATTTGGATCGGATATCTCAGGATATTTAAAAGTATATCCCATTCCTTCCATACAATCTTCGGTCTTAAAATATGCACCGTCTTTACTCCAATAATAGACATCGTTCTCTATTATATAACCATTGGGTGCAACCTGATCTTTCATATTGGATCTGGTTACGGCGGGAGTCAGACAATAACATCCCTTCCAGTCACCGTTCATCATCAGATTAACAAAAATCATTTCGTTATAATAATCCATGTTAACCATCCGTGAGATATGATCACCTATAAAAGTATTCAAAGAATTGCCCACACTGAGAAGTACCCAGTGTCTGGTATTGCCATTGCTTTTTTGAGGGAGTAATTCACATTTATGATCAAGTTTGAGTCTATAACTCACCTTTCCGTTGTATGACGTATTAGATGCATTCCCACGGACTCTAACCTTGGAATACTCACTTATGGTTGTCGTTCCAATCCCGTATACATTGACTAACGCATCTAAACTTTCCTTATTCCTTAATGTGATTCCCATATTGGTATCATCAACATGCTCCGCAAATTCATACCCGGGATCCTGTCCGGTTGACGTCTGTATTTCTATTATGGGAAGTTTTGGCAGTTTTCTGTAATCTAAAAAAAGGCGGTCATAAGTATAACTTTCCGAGTTGCCTGAAACAATTATCTTATACTTTTGACTATGTGTACCACGTGTAAATGTTGTTCCTCCGGAATTAACAGTACAAGTCTCATCAAAAACTTTATTCTCGTTTTCATATATTTCCACATTAACAGTTTCATAGATATCCTTATCCAGTCCATTCCATGTGACCGATATCTTTCTGTCGTCTGATGAAACTCTGCATGCTGTAAAAAGATCGAAATCCCGATCCTGATAAGCTGCTGCATAATCCATTTCTTCAACAGCGGAACACCCACACAGTAACAAGAGAATGATAATAGGCAGTAAGATATTAACTTTTGTTTTTTTCACAATATGACTCATTTCCTAAATAGCTGATCATCACCCGATTTTAGCAAATATTATAACATACCTTATATACCGAGGCATATATGTCCCACTTCCCCGAATATTCCCGCAAACAATAAGCCCTGATCACATCGTGATCAGGGCTTGATCTAAAGGTGCTGAACGGATTTGAACCATTATATGATTCTATAAACGTGTATTAATACGGGTTACGGACTTCCTTAAAATGTGTAACTCAAAAATAACTCAAAGAAATGCATCTAAATAGTTTTGATGGCTCCATTAAAGCAAATGCCTCTCTAAGCTTTGTCCCGTGGCCACGTGATTCTTTCACGCCTCCCCAAAATACCTAATAAAGAGAGCCTCGATGGCGGCTCTAAAGTAGGCTTCTGAACCATCCTTGACAAGCCCCGTTTTTTTTCTTATATTTTAAGTAATATCGGGAAACCGATAGGGGCTGACCAAACGGTCTGGTCCACCGACAGGCGCTGGGAACCGGCGCCATTTTTTTATCAAAAACTCAATTAACAAGGACATAAATATGGCAAAAAAGAGTCTCGAATCCTGAGTTGCTTTGTAGACGAAACCGGAGATTTCGGAAAATACGATCCTCATTGTCAGTATTACATGGTCTCTGTAGTTCTTCACGACCAAAGTAATTCCATCGAAAAACAACTTAATGGAATAGAACAATATCTCACCGACCTCGGCTTTCCTCACCATGCGCTTCATGCCGGTCCCTTACTCAGAAGGGAATCAGATTATAAAGGCATGCAAATGGAGGACCGAAAGAAACTGTTTAACATCCTATTCAACTTCACCAGAAAAATGCCAATCAAGTACTTCTGCGCTAAGGTCAAAAAATCCGAATGCAACGATTCTGATGAACTGGATGCAAAACTCACAAAAGCGATCATAAATGAAATCATTAAGTCATTAGATTATTTGAACTCATTCGATAAAATCATAATATACTACGACAATGGTCAAAACGCGCTAAAAAGAGTTCTAAACATCACCTTTAACAGTCTGTTTCCGGATGTAGAAGTACGTAAAATTCAACCCGCGGATTATCGATTGTTTCAAGTCACCGATCTTATATGCACTTTGGAACTCACTAATGCTAAGATTGAACTTGGTCAGTTTTCTAAAACTGAAGATGAATTCTTTCACGGAGCCCATGAGTTTAAAAAAGAGTATTGGCGTAAAATCACAAAGCTACATATTTAGTCTTTATACTACATTCTTTGAATTATAATAATCCTCAAATAGTTTCTTTGCAGCACTCATGGTCTCACTGCATATACTCGGAAGCTCCCTTCCCCAGGTTTTTGTTGCCTGTTTAAATCCCTTTTCCATAGCAGCTTGCATTTCTTTCATTTTTTCAACATCATCACCGGCCAGCGCACTTGCAAAATCGAACAGTCTTTGGGATGTCTGTTTTACTCCCCAATATCCATCCTCACTGATATCTTTTTGAGCCTGCGATCTTGTAGCATCATCTACTGTAAAGTTCCCGCTTGCCAGGGTATGCCATATATTGTCCCCACCAGCTTTGCCATATGCACCAACCTGACCGTTAAGAGTCTTTTGGACAATACTGATCAACTGCTGCTGACGCTGATCCGCTGCTGCTTTTAACTGATTTGCTATAGCGGTCCGATCCGACTTACTCATTTTGTTGATCGAGTATGTTGAATTATCTACCTTTTCGGTAGACTTTTCATATATCACACCAGTGCTGTCATCAGTTTTGTTTCCCGCAGATTTCTTCTCTTCGGACTCTTCCTTTTTTGCGATGGCACTTACTGCATTGGCGGTTGAATAAACATTATTGTTTGCATAATCTGTTCCTATACTCATTGACATATTGCTGATCCTCCTTAATCTTATGTTTTTTAACAATCACACACTGACATCCATTACTTCACCGAGATCCATATCTGTCATCTCAACTTCCGGCATACAGTCTATGACATAGGATACCGAGGAAGATCTCCCAGAAGACGCACTGCTGACACCGGAAGCAGCCTGTTTCTTTTCCTGCTCCAATCTGTCAAACAGAGCTTTCAGGTACTTAAGATCCGCACGGGTTATCTGCCTTTCTTCCTCATTACGGTGTTTTCTTTTGAGTTCTTCTATTTCTTCTTCCGACATGTCCCTGCCGGAGCAGGATATCATATCCTGCAACTCGGACATTGTTTCTTCGGATAGTTCTTCTTCCAGTTCCTCGATTTCCTCCATCATACGGCGCATCATTTCTTCAGATAATTCTTCATTTTCTTCAAGACTCTCCTGAAGTTCCTCTTTACCGTATATTTCTTCCTCTTCGCCGGGAACATTACCCATACCGGACCCATTCTCTGCTGCCTCTTCCTCCTCAAGGTGTCTAACCTTGCGTTTAGCGATTCTTTCCATTGATGCGGCATGAATGATCGCAGCAGCCACTTCACTGTCACCAAATTCGCCGCTCCTGAGTTTCTTGTACAGCCATGACAGTTTTGCCTGCATTTTAGTGACAAGAGGTCGGGCAGCTGTAGATGTTTTGGCCTGCATGATCTGCTTAGACATTAGTTTGAAATTATAAGGGAGTCTTTTCTTCAGTTTACCTGACGTAGAAGTTTTTGATTCTTTTCTGACATGAACTAAAAGTCCTCCGGGGACTTCCTGAAAAGAGACCGATCTGATTCCGTTCATAATTGCCTCCGCATCCTTGCTTTATACAGTTTATAGTTCAGATAGAGTATGTCATCCCTGGAACGAAGCCGATCCCGACTTCGTCACAGGGTGATATACAGACGTAGTAGGGTTCATGATGAGACAGGTTTGGGCATTAATACCACCAATTATAGTTACCGGTTCCATAATAGTTGTTGTTATAGGAACCGTATCTGCCGTATATGCCGGTATTGTTCGCTGTCTGCAGGCTTTGTGTTTTAGCGGCATTGCCAAGTCTGGTAGAATATGAACTGACTGACCTTGCAAATGATCCACTCGAACCAAACACGGATTTAACCTTATCCATATCCGTATTCTTAAAAGTTTCTTCGTCTACAGATAATCGTCCGTCTTTGCCTACAGTCACACCGACCTTTGACAAGCTGTTGTTCATAATTCCTGTCATTCTGGTCATGTTGTTAGCCGCATTTGTCACAGCGGTGTTTGTTGTCTTGTTTACTGCACTAAGCGTATCGTTGTATTCAGAAACAAACTCGCTGACTGCTTTATATGCTGCATTCGCATCATAATTATCCTTATCAGTAAAAAGACCCTTCTTACTGTTGTCAGTCAGTTTGGCTGCAGATTCTACCAGTTTTCCGGACTGTGTCTGAATCTCGTTAAGACCTGCATCTGCCGAGTATGACGAATACTTATATCGATTGCTCTTCGAACTCGAAGAACTTTTCGATGTAGAAGATGTGTTTTCCTTTGCATAGTACGCTTTAAGTGCCTTACCGTATGTACCTCTCCTTACGCTGTTAAGCTGTGCCAGACTGTTGTAAATTGAGTTGGTATTTCCAAAGATATTACTGTAGTTACTTAACCTGATCATCGCCTTCACCTCCTTCCGCTGATATTCGAGCTTTGGACGCTTTTTCAAGCGCTCTTGTACCTCTATCTTCAGTATCGGCCAATAAGATGAATATACAAGCGATATGCCGTGAACTGCACTTAAATTGATGTAGAACGATATTATCCTATCATCATCACATTCAGAATAAACTCAAGCCTGTGATCTGACTCATCCTGCCGGACCTCAATCTCACCATTATACTTGTGTGCAATATTCCGGATATTTCTGATACCATACCCATGACCATCTTCCTTTTTTGTAGAATACGGAATGCCTTCTTCGGTGACGTCGGATATTCTGCTGTTGATACGGTTTTTCACATTCAGGATAAATGTGTTACCTCTAACAACAGATGTTAGCGAAGCAGCCGGATCTTCAACGCATAAAGACGCTTCATATGCATTCAGGAGTGCATTTGACAGCACTACACACATATCAAATGGATCAATCCTTAACTGATCCGGATATATGAAGGACTGATCGAAAGTAATTCCCGCTTCGATGAATCTGTCAGCAAATCCGGAAATAGCAGCGTCAGTAAAAGGATTTCCCGTTTTTATCGATTTGTTCAGGTTATCCAAGTTTTTCTTCCATGCGCCAATATATTCTGTAACTGCCTCTCTATCTCCGCTCTCTATCAGTCCCTGGATGACTGCCATATGGTTACCCATATCATGACGCATAGCACGCATCGTTTCGTATGTTTCCTCAATCTGCTCCATATGCCGATGCATATCTTCCGTCTGTCTTTCAAGCTCCCTCATCGAGTATTCTTCTTCCTGTTTTTCTTTAATCTGTTGATAAAAGATTATAATTACCAGAATTGATGCATATGACAGTATACAGAAGATGATGCGAAAAGGATCTCCGGGAATGTTATCCTCAATACTCCCATTCTTTATACCGTCCATCCAGAGGAAAAAGTAAGAGCGGATGATCGGCTTAACAACAAGGAGCGAACTGGTGGGAGCAAGAAGCATAATAAACTCCCGCCATGTCAATTCCTCATATTTCCTTTTATATGTTTTGTGAACAAGCCTGAAAGAAAAGAATAATATCGCTATTGCTATGCTGTAGAAAAGCACGTTATATACAACAAATTCGATTACAGTAGCAGTGACACTTGTAAGAAAAGGCTCATATGAAAGAGCTATATCCCTCTCATAGAATCCGAACTCTGACAGCATTTCCAGCATAGTCCACCAGATAAGGGAGAACACAGAACATAAGAATACCTTCTGCAAAAGATTCCTGCGTTCATCTAAAAGGTACAGTACTATACAAGGAAGCAGGAATCCCACTACAGACATCACCATACTAACCCATTTAGGGCCATCCGTATATCTTCCGATCAGGCTGATTAACCAATACAGAACAGCCGCTGCATACACAGCCCGTTTTTTCATCACAAATGGTTTTATCCAGTAACTATATAAAACAGCTGTAGCCGCAAAGAATATCTCAAGGATTACAGCCATAAAGTTGTCAAAGAAATCGAGAGATATGTTTTCGATCATAATTTCTCCTGTCTTGTGTAATATGACATATAAGCCTTAACAAGCTCGGGATACTTGCCTCTGGCTACCGGTATTACATTTCCAAGAACGCAGACGTATCTGCTGTCATATGAACTCACATGCCTCAGATTTACCAGATAGGCTCTATGGATCCGGAAAAAATCACTTCCGGTAACATGTTCTAGTTCTGTCATTCTACCGTAATATTCTATGCATTCCTTATCATGCATATGAAGAACTACCCTCCGGTCAAAAACCTCAGCATAGGCTATCTCAGATAGGATGACCCTTGTATTGACCCCTCCGCTTTTTACAACAAAGAATCTTGAATCGTCTTCATCTGAGGACAAAAGGCTGTTAATGTTTTTTTGCTCTTCCGCTGCTGTTATGGCTTTTTTGATTGCATCCTGTAGTTTACTTTTATCAAACGGCTTTACGATATACTGGATTGCATCAACATCAAATGCCTGAAAGACCAATTCCTCCACAGCCGTCACAAATACAATGACAGTTTTGGAACCCGTAGTCCTTAGTATCCGGGCCGCCCTCATTCCATCAACTCCGGGCATCTGAATATCGAGAAACAGAATATCCGCATCAAAGCCAGACTTAAGGATGTCTTTTGTATCCGGATATTTTACTATCTCAAGATCCGAAAAAACCTCTTTAGCACACTTTTCTATATAATTCCTTATATCCTTTTCATCATCACATATAGCGAGTTTCATAAATCATTCTCCATACTCCTTAAAGCTCATATTCCCATTATTTTTTCGGTAAATGATCTCTATTTTGACATACTATTGTCGCGAACCGCACTTTTTTTGCTGTAAAATGCATCAGCACCCGGTCGCTTGTTCGCAAACCCGGGTGCTGCTTATGATAAATGTGTACAACACATCAATTCAGTACAGGATGTACGGTAAGAGCGTTTGGAAATGCATGGATGCATTTCCGCTCTTCGTTATACCTCTTCGTCTACAACCGCTCCCTTGACATCATACTCTATGAGCTTGAGTTTACTCATTAGTTTATTAATCTCACTTTCGGGATCTGACATATCCAGATCCTTAATTGACATCTTCCCCACTGCATCGAGAATCTCTTCGGTGAGTTCTTCCTGTTCTTCCTTTTTCTCTTTGGTGGCATCGATACGTTCTTCGAGTTTTTCTTTCTCTTCTTCTGCTTTCTCTGCCTCTTCGCGCTTCTCTTCACGTTCTTCATCGATATGGTCCATAGCATCATTTACGACCATGCCCATGACTTCCTTGCCGGCATCTTCCATAACCGCGTCAGCGCTGTCCCACGCTTCACCCATAGGATCAGTCTTGAGACGTTCAACAGACATATCTCTTACTGTCATATTTTCTATGCGGATATCGGTCTTTGCCTCTCTGAGTGCATCTGAATGCACGTCTCTTTCCAACAGAAGAGGAAGCGCACGTTCCTGATATTCCGTCAGATTGCCTTTAAGCTGATCAACCCTTTCCTGAATTTTTTCGTCCAGTTTCCCATCAGGGGACTTTGCTTTTGCACGTTCTGCATTCACCAGGAATTGAAGATCTTTTTCCTCCTGAGATTCAGGATCAACCTCATATTTCTCACGAAGCTCGCTTACTTCTCTATCGATATCCTTGATCGCCTTTTCGGTCTTGTTTATAGTCTTGCCTAGTTCTCCAATATGATCATTACGGGATTTCATATCATCATCGATACTCAGTTCCCCCGCCAGAGCATCACGAATGAACTTCATGGCTTGCTGTCTTGCTTTTCCGAGTTTTGCGCCGACGGGGTCCAGTACATCGGCTAATCCTGAAGCATTTATTGATTTGACGTTTTTATTTTCACCGTTTTTCTCGGTTCCGGAGAGTGTATAGTTTTGGCCTGTCATCCCGGGAGTTTGCCGTATATCATTTATTCTCATATCACAACCTCCTCTTTGCTATATCCTATATTCAATGACTGGTTTCGTTTCCTGTTCTTTCTCAGGAATAGAGTTCCAATCCAGTTCCTTAAACTTTTTGATCAGTTCATCTTCAGAAGAAGCATGCAGTGTTGTTGATTTTACGAACGCTTTGTCATCTTCATCTTTTTTCTCTGCCTGTTTCTTCTCCTGCTTTTCTTCTATTCTCTCTCGTTGTTTCTCACTCAGTTTCTCTAATTCAGCAAAGAACTGAAGATTTCCGTCTTTATCTGTGGATATGGTAAGAGACTTCAGGATATCTCCTTTTTCTCCTACTGTCTGCTCGAATCCGGAAAGAAATCCGTTCTGCTCGCAAATCCGTTTCGACATGTCGATCATTCTCTGCATCTTTTCGATCTGTTCTTTTGCATACTCAGGATCATCCGCCATCTTCTCCAGTTCCTCACTTGAAAAGACAACTGAAAACTCCTTGTCACCGGAATTCAATAAGCTCTTATGATCATCATCCGAATCGGCTGCATAAATATCATAGTCTCCAAACTGACTCTGCAGAGTCTTGAGATATGATTGAGCCTTTGCAGACAGTCTGCTTTCCCCTAAAGATTGTTTAGGTAGCACAGAGCTCTCATATTCACTTTTTTTCGTAGCTGATTGTGCGGCGATCTCGAGCGAAGTACCGCCATAGCGCTCCCTTGGCAGGGAGTAGCCCCCGTAAGACGGGTAATTAGAATTAATCGTTCCTGTCATAATCATTCCTCCATGAATGAGCCACCGTTTTGTGGACAAAATAAACGAAATCCGTTTCGTTACCATTTGGAACTTAATCATAGCATTTTGTCAGACAATTCGCAACGTTCATGCTGTGAATTGCCTAAAAATTGATGTGAACCGAATAAAAACACATGCGATACAAAACAGCCCCATTTTTGTCAATGCACTCTTCTATGTATAAAGTCGGCACCTTAAGCTGGCGATTCTATATACTTTATTCTTGCATCAAAATCGGCACCTTAAGTTGACAGTTTTAATATGCCTCGGAAAAGTCTTTATCGATGTCAACATACGCTGTTTACCCGATCAGATTTTGAAAAAAATCGACGGGTAAACAGCGATTTCGATTTTTATCATTAACTCATTTTCAAAAATATATATTATAAGTGATCAAATTATAATAGCCTTGAAAAATGAAGACACTCAATACGTTCGGCAAACGTATTGGGTAAGTAACGTGCCAAAGCCGCTGGCGAGAGCATAAGAGCAGACCGACTGCTACATCACGTATCCGAAAAACAAAGTGAATCGGGAACCATGAAGAACACAGTGAGCCAACAGATGTTTTATCCGTACATCAACAAAACGGAGAATGCTCGTAAGTCAGGCAAATGACTTAAACATGATCGTATACGATCCGGGTGTCACATGACTCGACAAAAAGGTTGTGGTCTAATTCTTAACTCGCTGTTGTTCGTTCATGGTATGTAGTAAGGAGGTTATTATGGGATATAAAAATAAAAAATGCCTAAAAGTACAAGCAATGGAAAAGATGAAGGCAAAAACACATTTAGGACGCTCCAAACATCAGGATAAGTTGAACGCTGCAGAGGAATATGATGCACTTCCATTCTCCGCGAAGCAGCTAATAGGAAAACAGGACTACATAAATGATTCATTAAGAGATTATATTTACTCAAATAGTACATATGAAAATTATGAGAAACATAACAACTATTTTATTCAATGGATTGAAGAAAACCATCCGGAATGCAAAAAGCTGGATCAATGCTACCAATATGTTAATGAATGGCTTAAACTACGTATCGATCAAGGGCTGAGTCCCGACACACTTGCGCTCGAAAGATGTGCTATAGCAAAACTATACGGAGTCCCAGCCACGGCCTTTATCGATATTCCTTCTAAAAGCCGGTCCAAGATCACAAGATCTCGGAATGTTGCAAAAAGAGATTATGGCTTCTCTGAAAAGAACAATCAGGAAATAATACACTTTTGCGAAGGCACCGGTTTACGCAGAACCGAATTAGAGGCTCTAACTAAGGATTGCCTTATCCAAACCGATGAAGGATACTCCCTTTCACCAAAAAATACCAAAGGAGGAAGGCCCCGTAAGAGCCCTATTATAGGAGAACATATCGATGAAATAGTATCTCGAATCATGAATACTCCTGATGGAATCCCTGTTTGGGAATCAATACCATCACATATGGATGTGCACAGCTACAGGGCTAAATATGCGACAGCTATATACAACGCCCATGCTCGTGATATTGAATCTATACGGAACGAAAAATGGCTGAATCCTAAAACAAAAAGGTTAGAATGTGCAGTGTATTACTGCAGGTCTGATATGAAAGGAAAAGCATATGATAAGGCTGCTATGCTTATTGCATCTCAAGCGCTTGGTCATAATCGTATCTCAATAGTAGCTGCACACTACCTTCGCTAATGACTCTATTTATCAAAAAGTTATAATTTTTTTAATAATGGATACTATAGATATGAGACAGTCATATCTACAACCAACAGTATATTGCGACATCCTCGAAATAGATGTAGGATTATTTTCTAAGGAAGTTCGTGACCTGATGGAGGATGAAATGAAGATCCAAGTCAGGAAAAAGGTGTTGGCAGCTCATCCATATAAACTGCCAACGGAGGACGACTATATACAAAAAGGACGCTGTAAGACTTACATTAACGACCCAACCAGTCGTTACGGCCGGAAGGCAATCTACGCGACCTCATACGATGAGATGATCCTGAAACTATATGAGCACTACTTTGGCGTAATGAAATCAACCTTTGAGGACATATTCCTTAAGATGATCGAACATCATCGAGAATTTCATGTTTCCAAAGACGGGACGCTCGATGATCATGTGGCAGAGTACAACAGATTCTTCAAAGGGGATAAATTTGAGAAAATACCACTTCAGGAGATCACAGTTACAGATATGGCCCAATTTCTTGACCGAGCACATGTAAAAGTCTCTTCCAATGATAAGGCAAAAGGCCAGAAGGTTATCGAAAAGCACCGGCATAACTCGATCAGGACCATCATCAATCTTACTTATGGCTATGCGAATCAGTATTTGAGCCTAAACGTCACCAATCCCATCGCCAGCCTCAACTATGCAGCATTTCCATTCTATGACACAAACAAGATAGGTGAAAAGCCTTGGTATAGTGAAGAAGAACGGCTCGCATTGTTGGAAGCATGGGATTCCATTGAAAATCCCGATATGGGTGATCTTTGTGTTGGTTTCCTTTTGGAAACGGCAGGAAGAAATAGCGAATGCCGTGCTTTTCGCTTCCAAGATTATCACTTCGATGCAGATATTCCTTTCGTCAGGATATGTGGTATGGCAAGGGACGGCCATCGAGATGAGGAGATAAAAGCAGACAGTTTTGCTGGAAAAAGAAATCTGCCGCTGACTGAGAGACTTGAAGCGATTTACCTCATGGCTAAAGAACTTTCCTGGTCAGACACCTATATGTTTGTACGAAGCCAGGATTATGTTAGAGGCGAAGAGATACTCATTCCATATTGTAAGTTGTACCGCTCACTCAAAAAACTCTGCAAAAAAGCTGGAGTAATGTATCTGCCACCACATCAGATAAGATTCTCAGATGCCACACTTATGGCAATGCAGGAAGCGAATGTAAGTGACATCCAGCATCGTCTTGGGCACACTAATGGAAGAATGGCAGAGCATTACATAAGGCGCTATGAACTGAGCAAACCGGCTGCAGGACCTAAATTAACTCAAAGTAACTCAAACAAAAAACACCCCAAACCGTGAAGTTTAGGGTGTTTGCTAAGAGGTGCTGAACGGATTTGAACCGATGATCAGGGAGTTGCAGTCCCACGCCTTACCACTTGGCTACAGCACCATATATGCTTGTTGTTGACTGATATATCGTCAACGAATAGTAGTATATATGATACGAGCCGAAAAAGCAAATGTTTTATGCGATATGGGCGTTAAAAACTATCGATCAAAGGTCATAATACATAGCAAATTCCATGGGATGAGGCAGCTTGGTTATTTTATCGGATGCCTTCTTGTAACGTGCGGTAAGCTGATCGAGCAGTCTCTCGGGGAATACACCACCAACTGTCAGGTAATCATGATCGGCCTTAAGTTCTGCGATCGCTTCGTCCAGGGTTGCGGGAAGTCCCGTAAGTTTTTCCTTTTCTTCGTCGGATAATGTATACAGGTTAAAGTCATAAGGTCCCCAGCCTTTTTCGTGAGGATCGATCTTATTCTTAATACCGTCAAGGCCTGCCATAAGAATAGCTGCATATGCATAATAGGGATTGCATGTAGCATCAGGGTTACGAAGCTCAAATCTCTTGGACTCAGGAGACTTTGCATAAGCGGGTATACGGATAACGGCGCTTCTGTTGCTCATCGCATAGCCGATCGTAACGGGGGCTTCAAATCCGGGAACCAGTCTCTTATATGAGTTTGTGGACGGATTCGTGATAGCACACAAAGAACGAGCATGTGTAAGCAGTCCGCCCATGAACCAGTGAGCTTCTTTACTGAGCTGTGCATATCCTTTTTTGTCATAAAATACCGGCTTGCCATTCTTGAAAAAGAGCATATGAACATGCATACCGCTTCCGGCTTCAGAAGCAAGCGGCTTAGGCATAAATGTAGCTGTAATCCCTTCGGCTGCGGCTTCGTTTTTGATAACATATTTAGCAGACATCGTATCATCCGCTAGCTTTAACATGTCTCCGAGCTCAACTTCTATCTCCATCTGTCCGCTTCCGCCGACCTCAGGATGATGATACTTAACATCAACGCCCCAGTCCTTCATTGCAAGACACATACGGGTACGGATATCGTTGCGGATATCTGTCGGAAGAGAATTGTGGTAACCTCCTCCCGGAAGTACCTGATAGCCGTTGTTGTTATCGGGACTGCCTGATGCGTATCCTGCCTGATTGGTGAAGATGCTGGTGAACATGTTGAAGTAATCAGTGTTGTATCTTACCTCGTCAAAAAGATAAAATTCATACTCGGGTCCGATCACCATCTGGTCTGCGAATCCGATCTCCTTCATGTACTCAAGTGCACGGATCGCTACATTCCTGGGATACTGATCAAAGGGTCTGTTGTTGGGAAGATCGATAACCCGCACATCACCTATCATCGATAAGGTAGGTGTCTCGCAGTAACGGTCCACAACTGCCGATTCAAGAACAGGGATAAATACCATATCGCTGTTTTCAACCGGTGCGTAACCGTAGTTACTTCCGTCAAAACCGATACCATATTCCATGGTGTTCTCGGTAAGACGTTCTGCGGGAATGCTCAGGTGTCTCCAACGGCCATCGATGTCGGTCAGTTTGAAATCCACCATCTCGATCCCCTGATCTTTGATGAGTTTCTGGATGTCCTTAAGTGTTTTTGCCATAATTAACCTATAACCTCCTGTTGCCAAAGTTATCATTACAGAAAAATTATAGCACAGTGATAGTCCGTTTTGTTAAATATGAACTTTCTGTTTTACTTATATCGTAAAGAGCTTTATAATTAGTTTTGGTGTCTCGCACAGTTCCTATCAGGATTGTAAATCGTGCGTTTCCAACTTATCAATATTGTCACAGGGGAGCCCCCGAAAGGAGTTAAAATGAGTGAACGCAGAGTAGGTACCGTTTCAAGAGGTATCCGTTGTCCTATCATCCGCCAGGGAGATGATCTTGCACAGATAGTTACAGACAGTGTTTTGGAAGCTGCCAAATATGAGGGCTTCGAAATACGCGACAGGGATGTAATCTCCGTAACGGAATCGATCGTAGCAAGAGCACAGGGAAACTACTGTACCGTTCATGATATAGCTACAGACGTAAGATCCAAACTCGGCGGAGGTACCATAGGTGTTATATTCCCGATCCTTTCACGTAACCGTTTTGCAATCTGTTTAAAAGGTATCGCAGGCGGAGCAAAAAAGATCGTTCTTATGCTTTCATATCCTTCTGACGAAGTCGGAAACGAACTCGTAAGCTTGGACAAGATAGACGATGCAGGAATCAATCCTTACAGTGATGTTCTTACACTCGAAAAATACCGTGAGCTTTTCGGTTTCGGAAAACATGAATTTACGGGAGTGGATTACATCGAATATTACAGCGACATCATCAAGGAAACAGGCTGTGATGTTGAGATAATCTTTGCAAACCAGGCAAAGGCCATTCTTGATTACACCAAGAACGTAATAAACTGTGATATACATACACGTGCAAGAACAAAGAGAATATTAAAAGAAGCAGGAGCGGAAAAAGTATACGGCCTTGACGATATCATGAACGCACCCATCAATGACAGCGGATGCAATGAGAAGTACGGACTTCTCGGATCAAATAAAGCAACCGAGGGACAGGTTAAACTCTTCCCCCGCGAGTGCAAACAACTCGTGCTCGATATCCAGGAAAACATACTTGAAAGAACCGGTAAGCACGTTGAGGTCATGGTTTACGGTGACGGCGCATTCAAGGATCCCAAAGGTAAGATATGGGAACTTGCAGACCCCGTTGTATCACCTGCATTTACCGACGGTCTTATAGGTACTCCTAACGAACTTAAGCTCAAATATCTTGCAGACAATGATTTTGCAGACCTTTCTGGAGATGCGCTTAAAGAAGCGATCTCTGCAAGTATCAGAAAGAAAGATGCAGACCTCGTAGGTAAGATGGCAAGTGAAGGAACAACACCCCGTCAGCTGACCGACCTTATCGGATCTCTTTGCGATCTGACATCCGGTTCGGGAGACAAGGGCACGCCCGTAGTACTTGTTCAGGGTTATTTCGATAACTATACAAACTGATATACATAAACAGATATTGGATATTAACCAACTCGTGGTTGATATTTAAAAACAGCAAAAATCCGGCTGCATGAGTTTTACTCAAACAGCCGGACTTATTTTAAACATCTAAAACCGGTCAAACGGTTTTCTTTTTGTAACCGCAATCACAGTACGGTCCGCCTGATGCAAGTGTATATTCCCTCACAAAATCGGATGCTCCGCCGGCCTCGCTCATAGTGTAATCCATCCTGCACATAGCAGGTACAAGATCATAAAGTCCCTGTTCCTTCATGAGTTTACAGATTCCGCAAGCCGTAAAACGAGCTTCATAACCACTTCCGTCAGTGTAAGGTATATACTCCATATTCCAGGAATACGGGTTTCTGTCGGCTGCTTTAAATGCTGCAGTAAACTCCATATTACGAAGATCTGCGTCCGTAAACTTCTTCTTTCCACTCTTTTTACAAAACCATTTCATGGGTCCTGTCATCATCGACTCGCGGTAATACTCTGTTGCCTTATCCACAGAAGGTTTCTGCGGCATATTCAACAGAAATGCCGTTAACATCGCACAGTTTACGATGTTCATCTTAAACCTGTCTTCTTTTTCGAATTCGGGAAGCGAACCTATAAGCTCTTTATATTTAGGTTTTGTTTTTGCCGTGATCTCATTTGCCGTTTTCGCATCGTAACCAAGCACCTTAATAAGATTTTGTTTAAATGACTTTCCGAAAATGATCCACATTCCCCCGGGCATTCCTGAATAATTCATAATTACCTCCTTTTCTCTACAGAATCACTCAAACTTTTCCAAATATTCCATCACCTGTAAAAAAGTGAATTCCGTATTTTCAAGCACGACTATATCCGGATCGTATTCATCAATGACTGTTTCCAGATTCTCTAATTTCGTAAGGTTCACAGACAGTGTATGCGCAAAGCTCTCGGCTATATTATCTTTTAAAAACATCCTCACAAAGCTGTCATTTATAAGAAGTATCCTGATGTCATTTTCTGCAAGCGGATTTACATACTCATGAGTATAACTGTCTCCCAATTCTATTCCCGGCTCTTTTATAGATTCTATCGGAACTTCCGATGCTTCAGCACTTTTAAGGGTTGCTTCAGGGATTAGTTCGGGATAGGGATATTTATATCCATATATATCTGCACAGACTTCCGTGTTATATATTTCATAGTCATCCTCCTTAAGGATCCTTATATCCTCTGCACAATCCGAGTCTATCTCATTCATCAAAACCTCGTAACCTATACTTGCACCTTTCCAGTTCCAGTGATTCGAATCAAAAGATTTAAAATACAACGGTATATCAGCGTTTTCCGACTTAGCACTCAGTAATGCCGGTTTCGGATCGACTACTTTGATATCTGTATTGGTTTCCAACGCATTAATAAATATATCCGCGCGTGAACAGTCGCCGTCAGCAAAAACTCCCGGAGTATAATACTCAGGATATATGGATACTTTGTCATAACAAGGAAAATAATAAAATCGGATATTTCTTTGTTTCAGAATATCATTCAATCCTTCAAAAAGTGAAACATAATGATCGATCATAGCCTCATCGGGTATATCAGTATGGGAGTAAGTGGCCAACATTTCTTCCGACCTTGTAAACAGCCAATGATCCTTGCCTTCTACAATATCGTTTTTGACTATCCTGCCAAACAGTTTCTGCTGCATCATGCTGTAAACAGGCACTATGATCTGACGTCCCCTCAGGTTATCAGAGAGCCACTCTTCATAGTCAGAGATATAGTTCTTGTTGATCTTACCATCGTCATCTTTTATTGACGGATATGTCTTAAGCATCCTGTTCTCCGCACTCGATACCCTGGGTTCCGAAGATCTGTGTGCAAACACCCACGGAAGACTGATAGTACATGCAAAAACAAAGATGACAATGATATTAATGATCCACGTTATATTGAATTGTTTTTCGCCACTATTATTCATATTACTTTTTAGAACCTAAAATATATGAACGGATTATAAGTTTCAGTCACTACATATAATATGGATATACCAAACAACACTATCGTAAAAACAGAGCATATCAGACTATACCATACAGGTGAAATCCTGTTCTTTAAATCTTCCGCCATCTTCTTTCCGACCGGAAGCATTGCAAAAACAGCAAGGATAAGAATGAATAATTCATACTTATGTATGTAATATGAAACATCGAACTGCTTCCATCCGCTATTATATGATCCAAACATGACTTTCAGATAGTCGATGGCATGACTGATATTCGGGGCCCTGAAAAACACCCAGCCTATGAGAATGCAAAAAGCCATTAAAATGTGTGAAACAACCGTTTTAACCGGAGAATTGTCTTTTGTTTCAGACCCTATAACATTTTTAAAAAATTTGTGTCCTATAACCAGAATCCCCCAATATATTCCCCATATGATCATATTCCATGATGCACCGTGCCAAACACCTGTCAGTAAAAAAACGATAAATAAATTTATGTATACATTCCCTCTCCTGCTTCCGCCAAGCGGTATATATACATAGTCTTTAAACCATGCAGATAATGACATATGCCATCTTCTCCAAAATTCTGAAGGTGAGCGCGATATATAGGGATAATTGAAATTTTGCGGAAAAGTAAAACCAAACATCCTGCCCAGTCCGATAGCCATATCGGAGTAACCCGAGAAATCAAAGTATAGTTGAAGCGTATAATAGATTATTCCAATCCATGCAATGACCGCAGTATTGCCCTTAGGATCAGAATCCATGATCGGGTCACAAACAATAGCAAGTGAATTGGCTATAACAGCCTTTTTGGCAAGCCCTATGCAAAAGATCCTGATACCCTCAGCAAAGCCTTCGACACTATGTGGTCTTACTGTTATCTGTTTCTCTATTTCACCGTATCTGACTATAGGTCCCGCAATCAATTGTGGAAAAAGAGCGATATATAATCCCAGATACAGAATGTTTTTCTGAACTTCCTTTCCCCTGTATACATCCAAAACATAGCTCATTCCCTGAAATGTAAAAAATGATATTCCTATTGGAAGAAGAATTTCAGGAATTTCAATCTGTATATGTGTAATATCACGTATAGTTGTCATTAAAAATCCCGCATACTTAAAATAGCCCAGATTAAGGAGATTAAGAAAAACAGCGATGATCATAAAAAATCGTTTCACATTACCATCAGTTTTATAGATCAACAGACCGGATAAATAATTTACAACAATGGAAAAAATGATCACCGGAAAAAATGCGCTACCGCCCCAAAAGTAAAAAAACAAACTGGCTATCAAAAGCCATATGTTTTTCCACTTCAACGAAGGAACTATATAATACCCGGCTAATGTTACCGGTAAAAAAAAGAACAAAAAAATAACCGAACTAAAAACCATATATAACTCCGTTATCTCAACGTACAAACATCGATATTATATCATATGTATAAAGGCGTTCGCGAGGTGAACAGGGTTCAATTGATCACGACGAAGTCGGGATCGGCGGACTTACGAAGTAAGGACGCCACCCGGACGGGGAAATGAAAAGACACTCCTTTTTCTGGAGTGTCTTTTGAGTGACCCGGACGGGAATTGAACCCGTGTTACCGCCGTGAAAGGGCGATGTCTTAACCTCTTGACCACCGGGCCATATTTCATGACCTATACATGAAAAAACTCCCCGAGCTGGGCTCGAACCAGCAACCCTTCGGTTAACAGCCGAATGCTCTACCATTGAGCTATCGAGGAATATTCTGAACATTGGGAACTTTTATGTACCCTGAAAACCGATACCGAAATCTATCTTTGTCTTCTATCCTTTTGATGAAGCCCTCGACCTATTAGTACTTATCAGCTGAATACATTACTGCACTTACACCTTAAGCCTATCTACCTCGTAGTCTTCAAGGGGTC
>JAILNS010000003.1 GCA_024691305.1 Lachnospiraceae bacterium
GTTATCCTTTACTCCAAAATACAATGTTCCCTTACCATGTTTATTAAGAATACTTGCTATAGAAATAATTCCCTCTTTTGTTTCAGATGTTGATTTTTTAAACTCTATCGTTTCCGTTTCAAAACCTATATTCATATATATTCCCTCTTGGCCATTATAAAGAATTACTCATGGACATTTTATCATGTCCATGAGTAATTTTCAATTATTTTATCTTACGGCATTATAACAAATCTATGACTTTACTATATTTCAAGGTGTAACCATGGGTGTTACCAAAAGGAGCGAACGTGGCCAACCTCCTTATTTTACTGGGTTTCAGGAATCCCCTGATTCTTCGATTCCGTACACCCACATTAAAGTCCGCCAACTTTTCAGAGTCCCTGCGAGACTCAAATTTCCTAGGAAGTATACCTCACAGCGTACATTGTTTCAAGAAAGAAAGCCGGTGTCTCATGCCCAGAGCACCTTACCCCACTTTCCGATACCTTTTCGGAATTCCCCTACCTTACCCCACTTTCCGATACCTTTTCGGAATTCCCTACCTCGTGAATCCCCGATCAGATGCCCTAATCGCCCAAGTGAAGCCTCACACGACTAAAGTCGCAAGTGTGCGGCGGCGAATCATCAATCAATCAAATAAAAAAATTTCAAAAATTTTCGAAACCTCCGTCACTCTTTTGCGTCTATATAGTCAGAAGCGCATAAAACAGTGCAAACATAAACCGCATAAGCGCAGTCATAAACCACAAAACGGAGGAAAACATTTATGAAAAAGAAAACTATCGCAGCATTACTTATCGGAGCAATCGCAACAACATCTCTCATGGGATGCGGATCAGGTCTCGGAAATACTTCCGCAGATACATCCACCTCTCCAACTTACATCGAGCCGGAATATCCCGCATCAACCGAAACTTACGAATACCCTTCCACGTCTGAAATGGCAGAGTATCCCGAAGAAAGCGGATCCGCTGATTACATGACAGAAGCCGAGTCCTACGCACCTTCAACATCCGCAGACACTTCATCCGCAGGTAATTCATCCGCAGACACTTCATCCGCAGCATACGAAGAAGCAGCCGAAGCAGATTCCTACGCAAACAGCTCATCCGCCCAGTCATCCACAACTGCTTCCAAAGAATCATACGAAGAATCTGCTGACGTATATGCCTACAATGAAGGATATGCCTATAGCGAAGGATGCTATGCTTACACTGACCCCTACAGCAATCCCTACTGCCCCGACTATTGGGGATATGACTACTACGATTACGGATACGGATATAACTACGGTGAAAATTATCAGCCTCTCATTGAAAATGCCTTTACCGATGCCGTTTCATCTCCCCTCTCAACTTTCGGCGCAGACATCGACACCGCCAGCTATGCAAACCTTCGCAGGATGATCAACGACGGTTACAGACTTTCGGAGATCCCCGTAGGATCGGTCAGGACAGAGGAACTGGTAAACTACTTTAATTACGATTACCGTATGCCCGGCCAAAATGATACTTTTGCAGTTAACGCATCCATCATTGACTGCCCCTGGAACAAAGAAACCAAGCTCGTAAACCTTGGCATCAAAGCCAAAGAGCTCGAAGATATCGATGATGTCGCATCAAACATCGTCTTCCTCGTAGACGTATCAGGTTCCATGGATTCATACGATAAGCTTCCTCTTTTGCAGATGGGACTCGATACCCTCGTTGATGATCTTGATGAAAACGACAGAGTTTCGATCGTCACCTACGCATCTTCATCAGACGTAGTCATCGCGGGAGTTCCCGGCGATAAGCATACCAAGATCAAAAGGGCGATCAACAACCTCACGGCATCCGGCTCAACTAACGGCGGTGACGGAATCAGATCAGCTTACAAGCTCGCAGAGAAATACTTTATCAAAGACGGCAATAACCGCGTCATCATGGCGACAGACGGCGATTTAAACGTTGGCATCACTTCCGTGGACGAACTTGAAGAACTTATCTCAGACAAAAAAGAAAATGGCGTATTCCTCTCAGTTCTCGGCTTCGGAACAGGTAACTATAACGACGTGACTCTTGAAACCCTGGCAGATAAAGGAAACGGCAACTACTCATATATCGACTGCCTTTCGGAAGCCAAAAAAGTACTTGTCGATGAGTTCAACTCTACACTTTTCACGGTAGCAAAAGATGTAAAGTTCCAGATCGAGTTTAACCCTAAGTACGTATCCGAATACCGTCTGGTAGGCTATGAAAACAGACAGATGGCAGCACAGGATTTCAGCGATGACACCAAGGACGGCGGCGAGATCGGAAGCGGACATGCCATGACGATCATGTATGAGATCAAAATGAACGAGGCAAAAAATGACGAAACCTCAGCACTGCGTTATCAGAATACAGATCTTAGCGAAGCAGGCGCACTTTCCAATGAATGGATGATGGTATCGGTTCGTTACAAAGAGCCCACAGAAGACGAATCCAGGCTCATAACTTTCCCGATAAGTAATGAATGCTACACTAAGACTCCAAACTGTGATACACTTTTTGCAGCATATGTCGCTGAATGTGGAATGATCTTAAACGACAGTCGCTACACCGGAAACCTCAGGATCACAGACGTATCAAAGCAGGTTTCAAAGCTTGACCTTGATGACGAATACAAAGAGGAGTTTTTGGAGCTGATCAGAAATCTTTGATCAGTATCCATACACAAGATGCAAGATTACGAGATCGTTGACCTATACTGGGCCAGAAGTGAAAATGCGATAACACAGACCAACGTCAAATACGGCAGTTATTGCAGAAAGATCGCGATGAACATAGTCGCAGATAACGAAGATTCGGAAGAATGTATTAATGATACTTATCTTTCGGCTTGGAACTCTATGCCCGAAGAACGTCCGGATATGCTGGCACCATACCTCGCAGCGATCATCAGAAATCATGCACTGACTCTATACCGAAAAAAACACTCACAAAAGCGCGGGGCGGGACAGACCGCTCTCGCGCTGGATGAACTCTTTGAAGTAGCGGGAAATTCATCCACGGAAGATATCGTCGATATGTCACTTCTTTCATCCCATATAAACGGATTTCTCTCAGGATTAAAGGCTGATGACAGGATAGTTTTCGTAAGACGGTATTTCTATGTGGATTCACTTGCGGATATCGCAGCAGAACTGTCAATGTCCGAATCCGCAGTCAAATCACTGCTTTTCAGACTACGTCAGAAACTTAAAGATCACCTCGTACAGGAGGGATATGAACTGTGAATAACAACGATCTGATGAACGCCCTCTCCGGGCTTGATCCCAAGTACATAGATGAAGCTGCATACGAACTTCACTCTGCCCCTGCGTCCAAAAAGAATACGAAGATCGTTTCATTTAAGAAAGGGCTTGCAATTGCTTTTCCCATCGCAGCAGCTCTTATCCTGACCGTACTGGTTGCACTCCCTGCGATCTCACGACTTACCGGATCTTCAAATATGTCCGAATCCTCAACCATGTCCGAATCTTCCGCTCCTTCACATGAAGCTGCTTACTCCGATTCGTATGAGGAAGCTGCTGAAGCTCCTGAATACGGCGATTACGAAGCGGCTGAGGCGCCTTCGGCATACGGCGATTATGAAGCAACTGACTCCGCTGCTTACGAAGAAGCTGCAGAGCCATCGGATTACGATGCGGAAGCAACTGACTCCTCCGCATACGAAGAAGCTGCAGAACCTATCTTAGATGCATCCGGCTCCTCCGCCGATTCCGCCACAGAAACTCAGTCGGCCATGAATGAAGCTGCCAAAGAAAATGACACAGCCATAGACATCGCAACCTATGAAAACGGAATCCTTACAATAGAAGTAACTAAGCCTCTTCCGGCAGATTACGAAGAATCCGAATATACCATCACGGGCACAGCCTCTAACGGTTCAGAAAAAGAATACGCCAGAGGAACACTTGATGATGTTATCACCGGGGCTGATCCTCTGACGCTTGATATTTCTGGTCTCAATCTTCCGAAAGGTACTTATACCATCACCTTTGCGGGCAGAGACATAGAATTTACTGTATAGAACAATTTCTAATTCAATACTGCTTCATCGCTGTTATTTTTTTTTTCAAACCAGTTTGGGACTCTGTGAGACAATCTCACAAGACTGCCATCTTTATATATTGCAAATCTTCTAAAATCTTCGGTGTTATCATATACCGCAACAAGATTACAAAGAGGAAGAATTCGCTGGAAAGCTTCTAATGAAGCAGTATACCTTCTTTCGATATCCGCCTCAGCTACCCCATGTCCACCTTGTGATACTCTTTTTGCGACTCTTTCTTTGGCAATATCAACACTATCTAATCCAATATAATGCATCTCAATTAAATAGCCGCTATCTTTTGCCTTTATAATATTTCTGATTACTGAATTGCCACACAATGTAGTTTCTTGGTTGAAGCTTACTCCTTTTTCTATATAAGAGTTAAGAAGTATGACAGCTTTTTTTCCGGCTTTAAAAACGTCAGATGGATTCTTCCAATCGCCTCCGGATTCCTTAAGTATTTCATCCGCATTTACTCTGTTTTCACATTTAAGATCCGGATCCAACTGATATAACGTAGACTTACCTGCTCCATTAACTCCGGCAACTATAGTAAACTTTTTCATCTACTCAAAAAAGCTTCCTTTCAACTACTTCTTTTTGTCTTCTTTGAAGTAAAAAATCTCCTACCATCTCATAGAAATCTTTCTCTTCTTCTGTTTCGCTTTCAAGCACCAGCTGTAAAGTATCCTTAGGATTTAATTTGGCTATCTCTTTATAAATATCGCTATATTTTTTTACATCGCACATAAACTTACCTCGTAAAGCAACACAAAAATCTTAAAAAAGAGAGTCCACGCATGAACTCTCCAAGCCATGAGCATCTCAAGATTCCATAGCACATCCACTACATAAATCATTAATTTGTAAGGCAGTGCATCACCTATATATATGATATATTAGCATATTTATAGGTTTTTTGACATTACTCAGATTCCTTGTATATCTCTTACTTGATCGCCTCAACGAATCTGCTGAAGTACTCATCCTTGCGGACATCGTTTACAAGTGTGACATTATAATCAAGACCGGAACTGTCCACTACATCATATGTAAATCCCTGCTGGTAAAAGATAACCTGAGCCCTGGTCTCACCTTCATCTGTGATGCAGCTTCCGTGGCAGGTGATGGTCTTTGTCACGAAATCAGGATAAAGAGCACACATCATAGCGACGGTATCGCAGTTCATCACAGAACCATCTGTTCCATTGGAAATATAGAATTCACGAAGCTTATCGAATGAACCATCGACGAACTTTCCGATATCATTTGTAGCTTTTAACTTCTTGAAATCTTCAGGTGTCCACATGGCACTGTCGCCACAGACATCAAGTCCCACAACTGTTATATCAAGTCCCGAATCGAGCATGAGCTTATATGCCTCAGGATCATGATAGACATTGAATTCGGAAACCGGAGATGAGTTGCCGGGTCCTAAACCTGTCGTTCCCATTGACCATATCGTTTTGGCTTTCTTCATGGTCTCGGGATCTTTTTCTATTGCCCTGGCTATATTGGTTGCAGGGCCTATGGCGATTATCTCTACTTCACCCGGATATTTGTTTAATGTATCAAGAATAAAATCAACCGCATCGCCTTCTTCACAACCTGTCGAAGGATGTATAAGATCCATGTCGCCCATTCCGTCAGTACCGAATACGCTGAATGCATCTATCTCTTCACCTTTGTAATTTGATGTCGCGCCCTTATATACCGGAGCGGAATTACCGGTAATTTCCAGTGCCATCAGGGCATTTTCCGTAGCCTGATCTATATCTACATTTCCCGCAAGCACGGTTACTCCCAGGATCTCAACATTCTTATTCATAGCCGCCAGAATGATCGCCGCCGCATCATCCGCACCTGTGTCGGTATCGATTATGATCTTACGTGGTGTGGAGGAAGCACTGCCTGCATCAGAGAGTGTCTGTCCGCATCCTCCAAGCATCGTTACTGCAGCCATCAAAATTGCTGTCATACATGCTATCTTCTTTTTCATCTTATCGTCTATCCCTCTCATACCTGATAACCATATCGTTGCCCGGCCTGAATCTTCCACCTCATTGCCCGGCCAGTATCTTCCATCTCGTTGCCCGGCCTGAATCTTCCACCTCATTGCCCGGCTTGATCTACGATCTTCGCATCCAAACTCAGGCTTTATCTCTCCCCTCCATCGCATGGATAAGATTTACAATCATCTCATGCGCAGGGGCCTTGGTGCCATGCCTTCTTGCAGTATCTGCCACAGCGCCGCTTATGTAGTCCACCTCTGTCTTTCGTCCGTTCTTAAGATCGGAATATATACTCGTATATCCATTTGGTGCATTTAGCAGATGTTTATATATACGATCGATCTGTTCTTCGGGCACAAATTCAAATCCTTCAAGCCCGGCTGCCATACATATCTCTCTTATGAGCTCTGAGCAGATTGCCCACGCATTAGCATCCTCTGCCACATATCCCTGTCTCACGCCTAAGACACCGGATAATGCACTTGACGATGCATTGATCATGAGTTTGTTCCACACAGTCCATGCGATATCGTCACTTATGATACACGGAAAAGAGGATTCTTCAAAGATCTGTCGTATCTCTGAAATCCCCTTTCGAATCCCGGTCGCCGTTCCACCACCGGACTCCACATTCACCGGCCCTCCGACAAGCTCTCCACTCACCGGTCCGATCACGGTATCTCCAAGTCCGCTGTTTACGATAGTATAAGGATTTTCCCTGTAGCTCCCCTGAGCCGTGGTACCGATCAGGATTCTTGACTCATCAGCAAACTTCCTTAATATACGATCATGCCCCGTTCCGTTTTGGAGTGTCAGAAGTATGGTATCAGGGCCTATGATGTTCTTATTGGCATTTAGTGCATCTTCCGTAAGATAAGCCTTGGTAAACATGATGACCAGATCGGCTGTGTCTGTAGCAGTTCCATTTAAGACCGCCTTGACCTTATATGTCTCTGCCGTGTATGTATCTGCCTTATCTTCTCTTTTTACAGTAACGCCGTTTTTATTTATAAGAGAAATATTATCCGGATTGTTTCCGATCAGGGTGACATCTTGTGTCTTAGAAAGTTTTGCACCATACAAAAGGCCCATAGAGCCGGGCCCTATCACATAAATCTTCATATATAGATCACCTACATCACGCACGAACGTCGTCGTACTTAGGCCACAAGCCTCTCACAAATATCACCCGCGGGAAGCTTCGTACTCTTCTATAACCTGCTCTAAGATATCGCAGGCGGTTTCTATGGTGTTCTTACATCTGAACTCAGGATTAAATGACTGAGGTTTGATATCTTTGCAAAGCACCGAACCGTATTTAGCATTAAACTTACGCATAAGCGCTATAGTCACGGGTCTTATATCCGCACTGTCGTGCGCCCTTGTCTCGATGTACTTTTTGGAAAGGATACCTACGGAAGCCAGCACAGTACCACAGGTATTTCCTGACTGGATACCGCCGCCGAATCCTCCAAAGGCGATCATATCGGAATCGTTCATTCCCAGATCATAGTATTCGTTCCCTGCACGGATCATAGTTTCCGCACAGTTATAGTTCTGATCAAAATAATACTTGGCATACAGGTCTTTCAAATGCATTCTCGGTTTCCTCCGCTCTCATCCGGTCTCATCTTTTACGAGATCGCTCACGCTTTCTCGAAGTCCAACTATATATTACCGTATTATACCACATCACTGAGTCTTGTGACTTTGCCCCAGGGCGGAGTTCTTTCAGCATTGTTTATGAGCCATAATACGAGTATGCCATTTGTCATATTTTCCTGTTAAAACCTTGAAAACCCGCCAATTAATATAACTATCGAGGCGGGTAGTCTATCCTGCATATTTTGGTTTACATAACATAAAGTCCCGCAAGTAGATCTAATCAAGGGGATTTTAAAAAGGAGTCGGTCCAATAAATGAACCAACTCCCAAATCTGATCAAATCCATCTGATACCAAACCTTATATTGATTGCCAAGGAACAACAGCGGTTACTAGCAGCATAAACAAGTTAAATACCTAAAGGTGAATTTACACCACAAAAAGGACTTCCGAGATTGTATTAGCCATTAGCAAACTCGTCAAAAATACTTACGCGTGGACCGGCTGTAAATGAGAAGTCTTTTATGTCTTTCATAAGGTTCAATTTCTGAATGTCTTTCGCATTCAGCATATCCTTACCCGGTTCTTCAAACTGGTCATTGGTGCGATAGAGCTTCTTATAATAGATATAATTTTCTGCCGCATTTTTTAGTTCTTCTACCTGTGCTGCATAATCCTCAGTCAGTTGTTCCGTATCGCCTTGTCTGGTTTTAAGGCGTAATGCAGTACGCTGCAGTTTGTCAAATATCTGTATAACATCTTTATATTCTTTCGAGTTACGAGTAATGGATTTAGCGGATACAACATTATCTCTCAATGTACTGAGTTGCTGATAAATATCTTCATCGACCCTGTATACTACAGGTTCCGGGATCATGAAGCGGGCCCTTTCTTCCTGTTGACCATCATTTATGTTGATCGCATTCTCGTTTTCATTTATGTTGACCGCATTCTCGTTTGCATTTATCTTGACCGCATTCTCGTTTTCATTTACGTTGACCGCATTATCATTCCGTTCAACAGCTTCTTCTCTGTCCTCAAGGTCTCTTTCGAGCTGGAGATTTTCACCTAACGTTAAATCTTCAAAACCTTTAATTAAGTCCATATTGGAATTATATCGTTCTTCTGATTCAGATTTTCCCAAAATTTCGTCAAATCTCTCAAAATTCTGACGTCCAAAACCTTCAAGGTTCTTTGACAGTTTAAACAATCTGTCTGAGGCACCCCAACGCTTACGATACCATCTGTCATGTGCTTGTCTGTATATACGCGCATTATATTGCAGATTATTTAACTTAGTTCTGAAGTCTTCGACATGTATGTTCTCAGGACGTTTAGACAACTCTTCCAAACAACTGCGGATAAGATCTATATTCGTATTACCTTTTGCCTTCTCCAGATCTTTACCATAGCGTTCCAAAACAGCAGTTGCCTGTGTGCTTACCGGAACCATGAGGTCGCTAACTGCCCTCATAATATTCCATACCGGCTTGTTATCGGTTAATGTCTTTTTAAGTTCTGCTTTAGAAGGAGCATCTTCTCCTTCTTTAGCGAGCATATTCCTTATTTTTCTCCATTTGGGAATTTCTACAGCAGTGCCATCGCCTTCTTCTTCCTTTTCGCTTTCCTTGATCTTCTCAAAATCCTTTTTTTCCTCTTCAAGCTTTTCTACAAACTTCTTATGTTGTTCAGGATATTCAATACCGGTTTTGGGAATTACATTCTCTGTCAATTTCATTCCTTCAGGAGCGTTAACTTCCTTGACCTCGCTGTCTTTTAATATTATAGAAGCGTTGTCATTAATGCCTTTTATTTTTTCCTCATGAGTCTTATGCTGCTCCATCATCCGGTCTGCAGGAACAGCATAATAGTTTTCATACATTTCTTCGGCTTCTTGGCCGGTACTAAAAATCTCCGCTTCGCTTGCTTTTTGTTTCCAATCCATTCTTTACACCTCTCTTAGTATTCAGTACATTACATAATTATATTGCAGTTTTTCCAAGTCCCCTATGTTGATCATGCTCTCGACCCGTGATCCGGGGGCGGGGAT
>JAILNS010000036.1 GCA_024691305.1 Lachnospiraceae bacterium
TGAGGAGAACTGATAAGTACTGATGTACCTATTTTTTCAAATTTGTCTTTATTTTCCGAAAGGACAACAAGAT
Source organism: Lachnospiraceae bacterium (assembly GCA_024691305.1). Lineage (GTDB taxonomy): Bacteria > Bacillota > Clostridia > Lachnospirales > Lachnospiraceae > XBB2008. The sequence goes on from JAILNS010000036.1 coordinate 74, forward strand.
CCGTATCTATAGTCGGAATGAGAAGGTCAATATCATCATTTGAACATATTTGAAGAAGTTCACTGATATAATCCGGATCCTTCATTGCGCATATATGTCTTGTCTCATCACAATAACATAACGCAGGTGCAGTGCCCGCCATATCTGCACCGTAAATCCTTATATCCGTATCCAGCATGATCGCAGCTCTTTTAAATGCCTGCAGTAATTCTATTCTTCTTCCTACACCTGTAAACAATATTCTTTTCATATGATTACCTCTTATTCACTTTAATAATGATAGCATATTTATGCTTCAAAAAGCACTTGCTTGCATGTATATTAAAAAAAATGTATCATTATCTCATGCATAGAAAATATGTATATAAAAAAGTCATTATATGACGGAAGGAGAAAAAAATGGGATTTATACTCACACTCTTGGTCGGAGGTATAGCCGGATGGCTCGCAGGTAAGCTGATGGGGTCAACACAGGCATGGTGGATGAATATCATAATCGGTCTTATAGGCGGTGTTATCGGATCTGTCGTACTTGGTCTTATCGGTATAAGCGGTTCAGGAATAATCGGCGGCATAATCGTATCTGTCGTTGGCGCATGCATTCTGATCTGGATAGCTCGAAAAATATTTAAATAAATACTAAACGACAGGGTTTTAACCCTGTCGTTTTTATTTACTATTTACTCTATTTGTCTGTTTTCCTGTCGATAACTTCCCTAGCCGACACGATCTTATCGGCAAGACAAAGTATCATACTCTCTTTATGTGTTGGGATCTTACTGATGTTCATAGGAAACATGTGAGACCTTATCATATTTTTCTCAATTTCATTAAGTTCAAAATCCTTATCGGCATTTTTCAAAGCCGTTTCTGAATGTGTAAAGCCGTGAAGTCTGTGACTTTTATCATGCTCATGCCAGTCATACAGAAAATAATCATGTAATAAAGCTCCCCTGATAAGGGTTGCAACATCCAATGATATACCAAGAAAAAATGCTACTTTTAAACACATAGCAGCAACTGAACAGGAATGATCATAAACAGATGTATGCCCGTGCTGAATATGATCTTTAGATGATATCATACCCGGTGAATCAAGAATATCTTTACCATGTATATGTATTAGTCTATTGATTGAAACTGCTGAAAGGTTTTTCATCCGGTCTCCATAAAAAAGCGTATGCGGATTTTCTCCACATACGCTATATTATCTCACAAAAGTTACGAAAACAAGTATGATTAAAATTCTTCAATATATACAGGCATGATAAGGTAATAACCGGCCTGAACATCAGTATCATCTAAATGATTGATAAACATAACCTCATTCAAATAAGACTCATAACTGTCATAATATGATCTATCCATATATTCTTTAGCAAGATCTTCAAGCTCATAGCCGTAAGGAACCATTACGCTTGAATATGTTTTTATCTTATAAGCATCAGGCTCTTCAGCAGCCTTTGATAAAAACGATGTAAGACCCAGAGAGGAACAAATTATTATGACTATAGTGGCGATACCGATCGCTACTCTTCTGCGAAGCTGACGCTGTCTTCTTATGCGGTTTCTTTTTATCTTTATCTCCATATAATCAATGGGATTAAGTTCTCTCAGGTTTTCTCTTGCCATTGTTTACGCCTCCTGTATATAGAACGATAATAATATCGTTTAGCCGTTCGAACATCTGTTCTGAATTCATAATATCGAACATACATTCTTTTGTCAACATTTTTTAGAACATTTGTTCCGAAAATATGTTTGCTTTTTAGAATAAGATATGTTAATATTTTTATAGTCAGGAACAAAACATCCTCGATATTTATAAGAATATACGAAGACCTGTCCAATATTAAGGACACATTATCCGGAGGAATGAATATGTCTAATGGTAAATTATCCGCCAAACAACAGCAGATCTTGGATTACATCAAAGAAGAGATCCTAAAAAAGGGCTATCCTCCTGCTGTAAGAGAAATTTGTGAAGCAGTCGATCTTAAAAGTACTTCCACAGTACATGCACACCTTGAAAGCCTTGAGAAAAAAGGATATATCAAACGTGATCCCACAAAACCGCGTGCCATAGAGATCGTAGATGATTCTTTCCAGCAGGTTCGTACCGAAATGATCTCCATTCCCGTTGTTGGTCGTGTTGCAGCCGGTGAACCGATACTTGCTGAACAAAATGTCGAAAGTTATTTTCCGGTACCCGCTTCAATGGTACCTGCCGGAGACAGTTTTATTCTTAAAGTAAAAGGTGATTCCATGATAAATGCCGGAATTTTCTCAGGTGACCAGATTTTTGTACACGCCTGTGAAACCGCAAATAACGGCGATATGGTCGTTGCTCTTGTGGATGATTCCGCTACAGTCAAAACTTTTTATAAAGAATCGGATCATATAAGACTTCAACCTGAAAACGATACTATGGATCCTATAATCGTTAATGACTGTCAGATACTCGGAAGGGTTTTCGGAGTCTTCAGAATGGTAAAATCAGGATTTTAAAACAGACACTACTCTTTCCACTAAACAGAAATAAACATTTTTAAAAAAATAACGCCGATGGATCAAACCATCGGCGTTTTATTCTCTCTTAACGGATATCATATTCAAGTTTAACGGTTATGGTAGCTGTCTTCTGCCTTGATGTGGTATCAAGATAACCATCATATGAATAATAAGACGTACCGGAGTTTCTTGCAGTGATCTGGAATACTCCAAGATTTGAACTCCTAAGCTTACCAAGTTTTGCACCCGACTGATCAGCTATTATACTTACTCTCGTCTTGGCATTTTCGGTTGCTTTTTCTATAAGATCGAGTTTGATCTCATCCAAAGCCGTGCAATAATATTCCGGAGTCCCGGAAGTAAGTTCGACTCCGCTGTCGAGCAGTTTGGATATATCTCTGGATATATCTTCAACAAGATCGATATTACTTGAACTTATAACAACACTTTGTGAAAGATTATATCCCTGTACCGTTGAATTCAAGAAATTACCGTATTCATCATAGTTGTTAAGGGTACTCTCCGATATATCTACAGCGGAAAAAACATATTCATCCTCACTGAGTCCTTTATTATACAGGTAGTCTTCAACCTGTGATGCCTGTTTCTTTATCAGATCATATGCTTTGGCGGAACTGGTGGAATATGCACTGAAATAACCTCTCCAAACGATAAGATCGGCTTCAAAATCAACACTTGCAGAACCTGTTGCACTGATAGTCCTTGTAGAATCGGTTTTATACTTAAGAAATGCACCTGCAAGTATTCCGCAGCTTATAACTATGGCAAGCCCAATGATAAGCGGTCCTGCAAACTCAAATTTTTTCTTTACAGAAGTTAAGTTATCTTCCATTACAATACCTCCGTAATGATCACTGTAACATCGATCGGATAATTATAAAGAATCAGGTTCTATGCTTACACCGTCTCTCCATATCCTCTCTAGATCATAATATGATCTGCTTTCAGGATCAAAAATATGAATTATCACATCACGATAATCCAATAACACCCAGTTGGCCTTATTATACCCCTCTATATTCTTAGGTTCAAATCCGGCTCTTCCGAGTTCTTCCTCGACATGATCGGCCATGGCCTGTATCTGATTGCGGTTAGATCCGTTGGCGATTATAAAATAATCTCCTATCACGGAAACTCCACTTATATCTATCACCTGAATATTTACTGCTTTCTTATCTTCAAGGCAGTTTACGGCTATTCTTGCCATTTCTTTAGACTGTTCACTCATCTGATTCTCCATTATTTAAATAATAATCATATGTATTGCTCGTTGCGGGATCTATCGCTTTTGCCGTATCCGTCAGATATTTAAGAGTTGCTTCAAGAATATCGATAACACATTTATCCAGATCATCAAAAGCCTCTTTTCTTAGTTTCATGAGTTCCGGACGTTCATCCCTGCCCGGCTCGATATAATCGGCAACAAATATTATCTTTTCAAGCAAGCTCATTCCCGGACGTCCGGTCGTATGAGAACTTATGGCATTAAGTATATCTTCATCTTCTATGTCATATTCTTTTTTTGCAAGTATAGCGCCTGCTTTTGCATGTAAAAGTCCGGGATTTGCCATCTCCGTTTCCGATATACAAACATCGGCCTTTTCGCACATTTTTATTTTATCTTTATGTGAAACATTTTTTGCGCAATCATGCAAAAGACCTGCCGTGTATGCCGCCTCTTCATCTGCGCCGTATATTCGGGCCAGCATCCTTGCAGTGACCGCAACTCCCAGAGTATGTTCGAATCTATCCGGATCCAGTGCTGCTTCAAGTTTTTTTCTTATCTTGCCGTAGTTATACTTAGTCTTCTTATCCATCTGAACTTACAACTCTATTTTAGGATTTTTGGTGTCTCTTTTATATAAAACTATCTTTTTACCGATGGTCTGAACAAGTTCCGATCCTGTACGCGCCGCGATCATCTCTCCAAGTTCGCGGGGATCGTCCATACAGTTTTTTAAAACTCCTACTTTTATAAGTTCTCTAGTATTAAAAGCCTCACTTATAGCTTCGGTAACTTCCGGTGTCAGACTCGATTTGCCCACCTGAAAAATAGGATCCAGACTTTGTGCCAGACTTTTTAAATGTGCTCTTTGTTTACTGGTCTTAATATATCCCATAATGTCTCCTCATACAGCCCTTATTTGTAATAATCAAAAGATAAACCGTACATACGAACGGTATCACCTTCATTTATACCTAATTTTTCGAGTTCGTCAAGTATTCCGTTTTCTTTAAGGAATTTCTGGAAAAAAGTAAATCCTTTTTCGGACTCGAGATTGGTATAACCAAGCATCTTTTCAATCCTCGGGCCTTCTACCACATATTCATCCATAGCTGCATCATATTCGACGCTAAACGGTTCATCGGAGAATTTCATTTCTGTTTCGGGATCATATTCCTGTTCAAAAACGATCTTTTCCTTAGGAAGTTCCTCAAGCATTGCATTTACTTTGTACAAAAGTTCCTTAATGCCCTCACCTGTAGCTGCGCTTATCGGAACAACTTCAATGCCCCCCGGTTCAAATTCATCTTTAAGTCTTTTGACCGGATCATCACCTGCGTCCGCAGGAATGATATCTATCTTGTTGGCAGCGATTATCTGCGGTCTTGAAGCTATATCCTCGTTATACTCTTTTAATTCGCTGTTTATGGTATAAATATCTTCTACCGGATCTCTTCCCTCACTGGATGCGGCATCAACAATATGAATTATGGCCCTGGTCCTCTCAATATGTCTTAAAAATTCATGTCCAAGACCCGCACCCTGTGAAGCACCTTCTATAAGCCCGGGTATATCTGCTATTACAAATCCCTGAGAATCATCGATATCAACGACTCCGAGATTTGGATTAAGTGTCGTGAAATGATAATTTGCGATCTTGGGTTTGGCATTGGAAACTCTGGACAAAAAAGTAGATTTTCCCACATTCGGATAACCCACAAGTCCCACATCGGCGATCAGTTTCAGTTCAAGCACCAGGTCAAGTGATCTTGCCGGCTGTCCGGGCTGTGCATATTTTGGAGCCTGCATGGAACTGGTGGCATAATGCTGGTTTCCGTTTCCGCCTCTTCCGCCCTTCAAAAGAACATACTCACGGATATCACCGGACATATCGATTATTACCTTACCTGTTTCGGCATCTTTTATTATAGTGCCCTCAGGAACTTTCAGAATGATATCAGATCCCTTTTTTCCGTGACAGTTTTTCTTTTTGCCTTCTTCACCAGACTCTGCAGCATATTTACGGACATGACGATAATCGGTCAGTGTATTTAGGCCTTCATCGACCTTAAAAATCACACTTCCGCCGTCTCCGCCGTCTCCGCCGTCCGGCCCGCCATCCGGAACATATTTCTCTCTTCTGAAGGATACATGACCGTCACCGCCTTTTCCGCTGATAACAGTTATCCTTGCTCTGTCTGCAAACATAATTTCCACCTAAGATAAGAAAAAAGGCTTTGGACCAAACAGTCCAAAGCCGTTACGTTACTCTTAATCCTCTACGGGGTATACAGAAGCCTGCTTCTTGAATTTACCCTTACGCTCAAATCTCAATACACCATCCTTAAGAGCATATAAAGTATCATCTCCGCCTAAGCCTACATTGATACCGGGATGTATATGAGTTCCACGCTGTCTGTAAAGAATATTGCCGGCCTTGACAAACTGTCCGTCGGCACGCTTCGCACCAAGTCTTTTGGACTCTGAATCTCTACCGTTCTTGGTAGAGCCAACTCCCTTCTTATGTGCAAAGAACTGAAGGTTCATTCTTAACATTGTAATTCCTCCTTAATCGTCACTTTGCAGTATCTGCCTTCATATTCTGCCGAAATACCTTTCAGACCAAGGATCAGACTTCTGAATATCGTCTCGGTCCTATCATCGGGAAGAGATCTTAATTTTAACGATATCATACCGGTTTTCTCATCGGTGATCACTTCCGCATCGGCTTTTGCAACTTCTTCAATAGAGTTAACAGCCGTAATGGTAAGCGCTGATATCGCGGAGCAAACTATATCTTTACCCCTTCTCTTATAACCCGCATGTCCCAGGGTTTTGAACCCCGTGATCTTATGATCGGCATTTAGTGTAAAAAAAACTTCGGTCATACTGCTTACGCATTGATCGCATCAATACGAACCTTGGTAAAAGGCTGTCTGTGACCGTTCTTCTTGTGATAACCACTCTTGGGTTTGTACTTATATACTACAACCTTACGTCCACGTCCCTGATCAAGCACTGTAGCCTTAACACTTGATGATGCAACATCACCGGCTACCTTAAGAGCCTTATCGGATACTGCGATAACTTTGTCAAAAGTTACTTCAGCGCCGACTTCAGCATCAAGCTTCTCAACCTTGATCTCGTCACCTTCAGACACCTTGTACTGCTTTCCGCCTGTTTCTATGATAGCGTACATATTCTTACCTCCTGTCCTACTATTCTCGCCGGCTACGGTAGCACATTTCAAAATGTACATTTAAACCTCGCCAAGCGGCATACTCAAATATAATATAAGACTTTACGTCACATGTCAAGGAGCTTTTGAGCTATATCATTACATGTAAACACGTCCATAAGCTCTGCCGACTCGATTATAGCCTTAATATCTTCCTCGATGGACGGATCATATGAATATGAATTTAGCTCAGTTACAATATTTTCCATGGCATCCATATCAAGATCGTCACACGCAGTCTCGATCATATGCATTATCTCAAAAAGCTTTTCTTTTTCAATAAGCGGTTTCTCGGTCACTTCACCTTCATCCCCGCAAACATCTTTAAGCATCGGTACAAGACCAATATACTGAGAAAGGGCCTCATCATTATTGTTCTTTATAAATTCAATATCAGAAGCCTTTCCGGCTGCTTCAAGAGCTGCTGCTTTTTCCGCAAGATCTGTTGCACCGATCTGCCTTGATGAACTCTTAAGAGCATGAACCTTGATCGTATAATCTTCCCAGTCTTCGGACTCAAAAGCTTCTTCAAGCTGTTTATGATTAACCTCGATATTCTTATAGTATTCCTTAAGTATCTTCATATATAACTTTGAAGATCCTATCATGGAAATCGCCTTTTCGGTATCAAGACCGGATATATTGATATTCTCTTCGGCCTCATTTTCAATACTTACTATTTCATGGCTCTTTTTGATCTTATCCGGTGGAAGCCATTGTTTAACCTTACTCATAAGATCTCTGACTTCTATCGGCTTTGGAACGAAGTCGTTCATACCCTCTTTTAAGAAGAACTCTTTAACACCGCTAACGGCATTTGCAGTCAATGCAATGATCGGCATATCATCTAATTCCGGATACATTCTTCGGATAACACGGGTAGTTTCAACGCCGTCCATTTCAGGCATCATATGATCCATAAATACAATATCGAACTTTTGAGTATTGATCTTATCAATAGCGTCCTTACCCGAAACAACGCAGACCACTTCCATCTTAAGAGGTTCAAGAAGGCCTTCGGCAACCGTAAGATTAACCATATTATCATCGACAATAAGTATCTTAGCATCCGGAGCCGTGAAATCAGTAGCAAAAGCGTTTCCTTCATCGCTATTTAAATGCAGTACCAGGTTATTGAGTGCCATGGCGATAGCAGCTGTGGAAAACGGCTTTTTGATTATTCTTAAGTTATTTAGGTCAGGCTTTACTGCAGATGTATAATCCGCAAGCATGACACCTATAAGATCAGGATCATTTAACAGAAGTTCCCTGATCTGGTCCTTATAATCCTGGTATTCGAAAAAAATATAGCGTCTTCTGTTTTCAAGCATGTCCTCATATAGATCACATGTCGTATCATAATCATCATAGAAACGCAAAACCGCAGAATATACACCCATTCTTGAAGTGTCTATGAAAAACCTTCTGGCCAGATATTTCTTATTGAACATACCAAATGCAAAAATCTTTTCCGGATTATCAACGGTGATGGAAGGTGTCGGATCAATTACTTTCTGAGGGATCTCAAAATAAAAATCCGATCCTTTACCGTACTCACTGTCTACTCCTATAGTTCCACCCATAGCTTCAACCAGTGATTTGGAAATGGCAAGTCCCAGTCCGGTACCTTCTATGGAGCGATTCCTTTTAGCATCAACCTGCTGGAATGAAACAAACAGTTTTTTTAAGTCTTCTTTCTTAATTCCCTGGCCCGTATCAACAACATGAAATCTTAACATGATCTCATCCTCGGATATAGGGCTGTAATCAGCCAATATCTGAACACGGCCGTGATGGGTAAACTTTATGGCATTATTGGCAAGATTTATAAGTATCTGTCTGATCCTCAATACATCGCCTTCCAATTTATGCGGAATTGCAGGATTCTCTTCCAGCGTGAGTTCTATGTCTTTTTCTCCGACACGGGTCATAAGTGTATTTCCCACATCATTAAACTCACTCAAAGGCTCGTACGGTTCGGGAATGATATCCATCTTACCTGACTCGATCTTGGAGAAATCAAGGATATCGTTGATTATATTAAGAAGATTCCGGCCTGAAGATTTGATCTGGGAAATATAATCCCTCGCCTGTTCGGTCATATCTTCCCTCAAAGCCATCTCAGCAAGGCCTATAACCGCATTCATAGGCGTACGTATCTCATGGCTCATATTTGCCAGGAAGTCGGATTTCATATGGGCAGCACGCTTAAGTTCCTCATTGGCTTCTTCTACCATGGCAAAACGTTCAAAAGATTCTGTGAAATTCTGGAACGAAAAACTTGCCCCTATGTATGAATTCTTATCATGGAACTCATGTTTAAATATATTGTAATAATTATTTTTCCCGTCGACCTCAATGGTCTTTACATATAAACCGTTATACTCATCCAGTTCCTGACTCCACTTATCAAGTGCATCCTTGTTGTAAAAGGCACTGATCTGATCTGGCGTAAGTATTTCATCTATCATCTTGTTTCTGTATATCAGAAAATCATTTTCATCATAAATCATCAGACCGTTAGCCTGATTATCCGTAACAAAATTAAGAACGGAGCTTGTGAGTTTTCTCGTAGAATAATAACCGCACACATATAAGATTATTATCCACTCCGGAAGAATGATTATAGTTTTAACAGCCTCCGGTAATCCGAGATATGTGAATAATATATATATAAGAATATGAGAAACCACGTCCAGAATTATAAGAATATAACGGGATCTGTATATTCTTGCACTTTTGATCGCTCCGGAAAAAAGATAAAGCACACAGATAGCCGATTCCATGATTATAAAAGCATAAAACATGAAAAACATGCCTCTGGTACGTATAGTGGGAAATACAGCTCCAAGGAAAACTGTTTTGGAGATCATAAACATATTACGGGAATACAGGTTATATAACAGAATAAGAATAATACCGATATTTCCGTAAAACAACGGTGACTGGAAAACATCTCTTTTCTTAAGCGTAGAATAAAGCTGAACGAAGCTCACGACACAATATACCATTCCGGCATAAGAAATAAAGAACGCCGTATATAAGAACAGCAAAAGATCCGGGTTTATCGTAATGGTAAGCACAGAACATACTATCATCGTGATCGTTCCGAAAATGCATATGGCAGTAAGCGATCTCGATAATATTTTTACACGCCCTTTATATAAAAACTTATATAACAGGCATCCCAATATAGCTGTAATAACAAGTAAAACCGAAAAGAATAAATTCATGTTTCACACCCGTTAATAAACCTGTCTGACTGTATGTCCCACCTGTAACTTGGTCGGGATAACGATCTCACTTCCGTCTCCCACCTCACCGTTTTCTATAAGACGGATAAGTTCCCTCGCTGCAGTCACACCCATGACCTCTGTATCCTGTGCAACTGTTGCAAGCTGAGGATCCCAAAGGCCCACAAGATTAACTCCGTCATAGCCGCAATATGAAATATCTTTGGGAACTTCAAGTCCCCTGTTGTGTATAACATTGATCCCGCCTATAGCCGCATAGTCATCCGGGAAAAATATACATGTAGGCGGATCGGGAAGATTTAACAATTCTTCTGTCTTTCTGGTAACATCACGTATATCTCTGTATCTTGACTGACGGATATATTCACTGCGAACATGTACACCGTTTTCTTCACATGCCACCGTAAATGTTTTTAATCTTACTTTGCTGACCTCGCTTTCAGGGTCACCTGAAATGTATGCGATTTTCTTATGGTTTTTTTCATTACATACGTAATTGACCAGATCTTTAACACCGTTTACATTATCGGAAACTATAGAAATCGCTCCCTCGGATTTGTAATCACAGGTCACTATAGGTATTCCGGATTTAAACATTGCCTGAACTTCGGGCATTTCATAATTCACATTCGGTATAAAAATGCCATCGCATCCCTCTGCTTTTACCTGATCCATAAAAGTGTGTTCGACCAGATATCTGGGGTGCGAATTTAAGAAAAACAGAATATAGCCTTCCTGCTCACAATAATTCTTAAATTCGTTCAGAATCCTGGAAAAAAGATCATGCGTAAGTCCAGCCCCGAGTATATCGGAAAAAAGAATACCGATCTTATTTTTTTTCATGTTTTCTCCTCATCAAAAAATCCGCATGAAAATGCATATGCCACAAATTGAGCCCTGGCGGTAAATGGCTCTTCATCAAGTAATCTTCTTACCTCGTTCTTATCATAAAAACCTGCAAATATGAGTTCGTCATCTTCCGTATGATCTGATATTTCACCGGAAACATCACATATTACAAGCTGATTCTGCACATCGGATAATGCTGCAGCCGCATATGCCGGTCTTAAAGTCTTACGGATATTTACGACTTTAAGTCCCGATTCTTCATACATTTCTCTTTTGACACAATCTTCTATTGATTCTCCGGATTCACGTCTGCCTGCGACCATATTATATACGAACCTGTTTAGTGCCATCCTGAATTCTTTTAAAAGCAGCAGTTTTCCGTCTTTTATCGCAACAACAACAGCTCCGCCTACTCCGTTTCCTATTTCGGATACATCTTTGATATCCTTATAGGAAACCATCTCGTATACCTTAGGCTTCCCTTTTTTATTGGTATAATTCAACTCGTAGTTTTTCAGGAATCTGCCGTCTTTTATCTTATTGATCCCGTTTAATCTCAGTTCTTCCATTGTTCAATAAAACTCTTATATACCTTCTTACGGGTCAGCTCCATAAGGCCCAGTCCGGTCATGTCTATATATCTGCACATAACATCATCATCTTTAAGTATCTTTCTGGTTTCCTGTATAAGTTCTTCAAGATGTGCGTCCTGCTTCATATTTATAAAATCAACCAGTATCATACCGCTGATATTTCTTAGCCTTAATTGCTTCAGTAATTCCCTTGCGGCATTTATATTGATATTAAAAGATGTTTCTTCTTTATTGCCTTTAGTGTTATGACCTGAATTAACATCTACGGCAGTGAGCGTTTCTCCCTGTTCGATCACAAGAAATGCCCCTGATTTAAGATAAACTTTGCGGCTTAAACACTGATCTACACAGGTTTCGAGTTTATAAAGCTTACATAGAGGATAATCGTCCATATATCTGCAAAAAGAAATCCCTCTTATGTCAGCGATCTGCTCTATCTCATCAGTTCTATCCGGAATATCCGTTATAAGTTCATCGCAGCCGTATTTTAACCAGTCATTTATAACTGTCTGCAGATAACCTTCAGGTTTATATAAAACATTATATAAACACGCTGTTTTTACACGTTCCATGATACGTTCATAATCTTCATAAAGTAATTCTATCTCTTCGTTAAAAACATCCGTATCAGTTATACCTGCTGATTCAGTCCTAACTATTATATGATATTTTGACGAATATGCACAAATTTTTTCGGGTACGGCTATCAAGTCCCTTTCTTCACGAGGTATCTTTGAAGAAAAAGACAATCCTTTGCCGCTTTCTATTACCAGATGTCTTGAATGAAGCGAAATATTTCCTGTAACACCGGGGCTCTTCATTTTGACACCTTCGGATGAAACCTGAACAAGTATAACATCTTCGTTATGAACCTTATCATGCTTTTTGCCGTCAGCAAAATATAGCAGATTCAAATTCCCCGGGATCTGGAGAAAATAATCCGTATCATCCCCGATATCCACAAAACATGCTCCGGATGAAGGCATCATCTTTTTGACTCTGGCAAGAACAACGGTACCTATCGGAAAACCGGGTTCTTTATCTAAAACCCTGATCCTAAGCGGCTCATCTCCTTCAAGATAAACAAGTACCTGTCTTCCGTATACAGTTGTATATACAATCCTTTTTTTATCGTTCATCAAAAATCCGTTCCAAGATCTATCAACGGGATCAGTTCGCCGCTGTCCAAACGTCCGTATATCTCATTACGTACTATCTTTAGCCTTCCGTCAAACAAGGCGTTTTCTTCTGCCTGATACAGAGCATTTATGACATGCTCAGGTTTAACATTTCCGGCAGAACTTGCATCTACACACATATGGATACACTCATCCCGGTAAGACAGTTTATATATCCTTGGTCTTATATCTGTCATGGTTTCACTTTTTTTGGTTTTTTTTAGGATCAAAACTTCCTCTTTATCAAGAATGGCTTTGACAGCACGCTCATAATCTATCTGCGGACCGGAAGAAATAATCCTTACCGAATATGATGCTGCCGCAACGCTAGCCATCGCATTTGCGGCATTATCGGGTAAGAGTCTGATATCACGTATCGTAAAGCCCTCACTCATCTGAGCATTTAAAATATCTGTCATTTCAGCCCTGTTACCGTTTAATGAGTTGACCTCTATATCCACTATCTCCGATTCACTCTCAGTACCGACACCCAGCGGATGGGCAAAGGCCATTATCTGATGAGGCGAAAAGCCACCGGTATATGAAATATCTATACCCGATCGTCTTATCGCCTTTTGAAAATATCTCATCGTATCAAGATGACCTATGAACTTCATTGCACCGTGTTTGGTGAATTGTATACGCAGTTTCATATCTGTGTTCTGTCCATAAAGCATATCCCGCCGCCAAAAACAGCCGCTCCGCAGCCCGAACACTTTTCACGGCAATTGGGGGTGACTATTCCTTTTTGGGCATTATGCCATTCATTTAAAAGAAATCTTTTGGTAACTCCTATATCAAGAAAATCCCATGGGAATATCTCATCGTCAGATCTTTCCCTTACGGTATAGAAATCCTTATCAATTCCCATCTGCTCCATAACTTCGAGCCAGGTTTCGTAATTAAAGTACTCGGTCCATGCATCAAATATCTGACCTCTTTTATATACTTCAAGAATGACCGGAGAAAGTCTCCTGTCCCCCCTTGCCAGTATACCTTCAAGCTCACTCGTCTTGGTATCATGCCAGTTATACTTGATACGCTTCTGGTTAAGCTGCGAATGGATCCCGCTTAAACATACATGAGCTTTTCTTACGAATTCTTCTTCTGTCCCCATCGGAGCCCACTGTAAGGGAGTAAACGGTTTAGGTATAAAAAACGAAGTGGATGCAACGATCTGCACCGGTTCACGACGTTCTTCCTTGGGGATCTCATCAAAAAACGTCATTGCGACATTATTGCACAGTTCTCCGATACCTTCGATATCTTCGTCGGTCTCAAAGGGAAGCCCCAGCATAAAATAGAGTTTGACCCTTCTCCATCCACCGTGAAAAGCCTGCGCAGCTCCGTGAAGTATAACCTCTTCGGTAAGTCCCTTGTTGATTATATCTCTCATACGCTGAGTACCGGCTTCGGGCGCAAAGGTAAGTGAGGATTTCCTGACATCCTGAACCTTACTCATAACATCAAGTGAGAACGCATCTATACGAAGGGAAGGAAGCGATATGTTCACATGTCTCTTATTACATTCATCTATAAGAAAATCCAGCAACTCTTCGAGCCCACTGTAATCACTTGAGCTGAGTGAACTTAATGTGAGTTCTTCAAGGCCTGTTGAATCGAGCATTTCAAGTGCTATCGACTTAAGATACTCCACACTTCTCTCACGTACAGGTCTGTATAACTGCCCCGCCTGACAGAATCTGCATCCTCTTATGCATCCCCTCTGAATTTCCAGTGTCACACGGTCCTGGGCGGTCTGCATAAACGGAACAAGCGGTTTGGTCGGATAATATGTATCCGACAGATTCATCTCAACTTCTTTTCTTATCGTGTCAGGAGCTTCGGGATATTTTTTTGTACGTTCCAGTATTGTGCCATCGTCCTTATATTTTTCTTCGTAAAAGCACGGAACATACATACCGGGTATACGGCATGCTTTTTTCAAAAAGTCCATTCGCGAAGCGCCTGCGGCCTTACATGCCTTATATGTATCAAGTAGTTCCCTGTATCTGGTCTCACCTTCACCGATATAGAATATATCAAAGAAATCGGCAATCGGCTCCGGATTATAAGAGCAGGGTCCTCCGCCTATCACTATAGGATCTTTATCTCCTCTTTCACTGGCAAGAAGCGGTATACCGCCAAGATCAAGCAACTGCAGGATATTTGTATAACACATTTCATACTGAAGTGTTATACCGACAAAATCAAAATCCGAAATATTATCCTGACTTTCCAGAGCAAACAGAGGTATATGTTCCCGCCGCATAACCTTATCCAGGTCGGGCCAGGGAGAATAAACCCTCTCGCACCATACATCATCCCATGAATTGAACATATCATAAAGAATCTGTATGCCAAGATGGCACATTCCGATATCATAAACATCAGGAAAACACATTGCAAAACGGACATCGACATTGTCTTTGTCCTTAATGCAGGAATTGATCTCGCCCCCTATATATCTTGCGGGCTTATCTATAGACAAAAGAATTTCATCACTTAAAGCAAGTTTACGCATCTAAATCTCATTAAAAAAACACGAATGACTTCCCGTGTGACACGCTGAGCCGACCTGAACCACGCGGGCCAGTATCGTGTCTTTATCGCAATCCAAAAACAGACTCCTGACATACTGGTAATGACCCGAAGTATCTCCTTTTAACCATAATTCACTGCGTGAACGGCTATAATACGTCATCACCCCACGCTCTAATGTGAGGTTATACGCTTCTTCGTTCATATATGCGAGCATAAGGACATCCCCGGTAGCATCCTCCTGGACCACTACCGGGACAAGTCCTTTATCATCTGTTTTCACTTCCGAAAAAACAAAATTCGGTTTCTTTCCGGCACAGGTAACAAGTGCCATATCATAGTTAACTGCCATATCACAGGCTCCCTTTGGTGGTAAGGATCCCATCAACCCTGGGATCTGTCTGTGTTGCCATATCAAGAGCCTTTGCAAACGCCTTAAACATCGCTTCAGCCATATGATGTCCGTTAATGCCGTCGAGCATTTTGATATGTATGTTCATACCTGCTGAATAACTGAGAGCATAGAAAAACTCTCTTATAAGCTGGGTATCAAGTTCACCTATCATTGGAGTATCAAATACAACATCGAAATTAAGATACGGTCTGCCGCATAAATCAACTGCACACAGGCAAAGAGCATCATCCATGGGAAGAGTGAAATGACCGTATCTTTTGATACCTTTCTTATCACCGACAGCTTCTTTTATGGCATTGCCCAACACTATGCCTGTATCCTCTACCGTATGATGTCCGTCTACATTCAGGTCACCTTTTACGGTACATTCAAGGTCGAAAAAGCCATGTTTTGCAAAGCCTTCAAGCATATGATCAAAAAAACCCAGTCCTGTGTTTATTTCGGATCTTCCGCTTCCGTCTATATTAAAGTTGACGGAAATATCAGTTTCTTTTGTAGTGCGTGTGATCTGTGATGTTCTTTCCATATCAAACTACCCCTTTTTTAGATCATATCTATGATCTATTCGTTTTCAAAACGTACGGCAATGGAATTGGCATGTGCCGTAAGTCCTTCGTTACGTGCAAATAATTCTATATCCTTATGTACGGATCTAAGTGCTTCTTCGGAATACGAAATAATGCTGGTCTTCTTTATGAAATCATCCACCGATAAAGGTGAGAAAAATCTCGCCGTGCCGTTTGTGGGAAGAATGTGATTAGGCCCTGCAAAATAATCACCTAAAGGCTCCGAAGAATAATGTCCCAGGAAAATGGCGCCTGCATTTTTGATATGCGTCATGGATTCAAAAGGATCTTTGGTTATGATCTCAAGATGCTCGCTTGCTACGGCATTTACCGCATCATAAGCATCATCCATTGACTCTGCAACAAAGATATAGCCATAATTATCAAGGCTCTTTTCAATGATTGAGCTGCGCGAAAGTTCCTTTAAGAATCCGTCAACCTGATCGGAAACTTCATTTGCTATCTTCTCCGATGTAGTTATAAGTATGGCACTAGCAAGTTCATCATGTTCAGCCTGACTGAGCAGATCAGCCGCAACAAATCTCGGATTTGCAGTTTCATCTGCAAGTACCAGGATCTCACTGGGACCTGCAATGGAATCGATGGATACATATCCGAAACATGCTTTTTTGGCAAGTGCTACAAATATATTACCTGGGCCTGTTATCTTATCGACCTTCGGAATGGTATCGGTACCATGTGCCATTGCAGCTATAGCCTGTGCACCACCGACCTTGTATATTTCATTGACTCCTGCTATATCAGCCGCAACTAAAGTACCGGGATTGACCTTTGCGTCAGCACCTGCAGGTGTACACATCACGATCCTTCCTACTCCGGCAACTTTGGCGGGAACTATGTTCATCAGGACCGAACTGGGATATGCAGCTTTTCCGCCCGGAACATATACACCGGAAACAGCTATCGGAGTGATCCTCTGTCCGAGTATGGATCCGTCGTCTTTCATATCTATCCAGGTATTCCGGATCTGTTTTTCATGAAATTCCCTGATATTATCTGCAGCCTTACGGATAACTCTTATAAAATCAGCATCAACTGCCTTATATGCCTCATCGATTTCTGCATCCGTAACCTTAAGCTTGTCGGCACCGGCATCCCATTTGTCATATTTTCTGTTGAGTTCCACGATCGCTTCATCTCCGCGATCTCGTACATCTAAGATTATCTCGTTAACTACACTCTCGTATTCGCTGTAATTATTAGGGCTTCTTTTTAAAAGGCTGCGGATAAGTTCGCCCTGTGACTCTTCGCTTAACTTTACTATACGCATATGCTCTCCTTGGGTCTGTCTTTGACCGCATCATAATTTGGCTTTTAACTGTGCTATAAGATCCTTTACGCGTTCGGTCTGCATCTGCATTGTGACCTGGTTTACGATCATTCTCGCACTCAAAGGGCATATCTCTTCGAGCACGGTAAGGCCGTTTTCCTTAAGCGTAGATCCTGTTTCTACTATATCTACGATTACATCCGACAATTCAACTATGGGTCCGAGTTCCACTGACCCGTTAAGTTTGATTATATCCACGGTCTGATGCTTATGGTTATAGAAATAGTCTTTTGCGATATTGGGATACTTTGTCGCTACTCTTATCATCTCATGATGATTTAACAGTTCCCTTGCGGATTCGGGTCCGCATACGCACATATTGCATTTGCCGAAACCAAGATCCAGTACTTCATATACCCTGCGGTTTTCTTCCATAATGGTATCTTTGCCTACAACACCTATATCTGCCGCACCGTATTCAACATATGTAGGAACATCGGGACCTTTTGCAAGAAAGAATCTGACCTTATGCTTTTCATTCACAAAAACAAGCTTTCTTGTGTCTTTATCTTTCATCTCTTCGCATTTGATACCGATCTCTTCGAAAAGATCCATTGTTTTATTGGCTAAACGTCCCTTACCCAGGGCAAATGTTAAATATCTGTCTTCCATAAAACAGCCTCATTTCCTGATCAATCTTACCTTGGTACCGCCCACATGTCTTAACTTAAGTGCTTCTTTTAAGACTTTCTCGTAACTCTCATCATCATATTCCATTGTGACGACCTCATCGTCAATATGTACAGGTATTCCCTGTCTGCTCATGGCATTTAAAAGGTCATCAACAAGGATCACAAAACCTACCGCAGGAGCATCTTTACCAAATCTTCCAAGCAGCTTGTCATACCTTCCGCCCTTAACGATAGCATCGCCCACACCATAGGTAAATCCTTTGAATATAACACCGGTATAATAATTGTATTTAGAGAGCATTCCAAGGTCAAAAGATATATATTTCTCAACCTCATAGAGTTTGAGTACCTCCACGAGATTTTTAAGTCTAATTATGGCTTCACGGGACTGGTCATTATCGGAAATCTCAAGTGCCCTGTCAAGGACATCAGCCTGCCCGAACAATTCCGATACGCTAAGGAGTTTTTCTGAGGTTTGTTTATCTACAGACCTTGCATCCAAAAGATCCTCTGCCGCAAAAAAGTTCTTACCGGAGATATATTCCCGTAGTTCAAGTTCTGTTTCCTCATCGAGTCCTGCTTTGGTGCACATTCCCTTAAAGAACGCAACGTTCCCGACACTTATCAAAAAATCGGATAACCCCGCATGAAACAACGCTTCACAGGTAAGTGCGATAACTTCCGCATCAGCCTGTACCGAAGCATCTCCGATAAGTTCCGCACCCATCTGCATGGATTCTTTGAGCTTTCCCTGTAAAAGAGAATTATTGGTAAATGCATTTCCTGCATAAGAGAGTCTTAAGACCTCTTCGGATTCAAGAAAATACTTAGCCGCACATCTTGCGATAGAAGGTGTAAAATCCGGTCTAAGCACAAGTGTATCTCCCTCCTTATCAAAAAACTTATAAAGTTCTTTACTCGGAGTAGTTCCTATCTCTTTGGAAAAAATATCAAAGAATTCAAATGTGGGTGTCTGTATCTCGTCATATCCGAAATCATCGATCTTTTCACGCAGCAGGGATTCTACTTTTAATTTTCTTTTATACTCATCACCGTATATGTCCCTGACGCCTTCGGGCGTATGAAGTAATCTCTTGCTCATATTTTCCTCGTTTCATCCTCTGTCATACAGATCCTGTTGCATCATATCAAGATAAGGGACCGGGATCCCCGGATGCTTGGGCAGTATGTAATCGGGGTTAAGTTCATCTCTTCTGAAGCTCTTACGTCCGCCGTCTTTGGCCCTGTTCCAAAAATACAGGAGCATATCAAGCGGCAGATAATAAAACTGATCATAACCAGTATAGTATATCAAAAAAAAGGCTATTCCGTCCTGCTTTTCAAAATTCTCCATAAATCTGACCTGATGCTCATGGATATTTTGAAGACTGAATGTTTCCTTTGCACATTCCTTTGCATCAAAACATACGGGGATTCCCTGTACTGCACCTATATAATCGACAGTAGATTTCTGATCGAAATAGGCAAGAGTTATGTGCTTGGTCTTATGATCCATTTCTATAGGCGTTATGGGAGTCGGAATCTTTTGCACAAGTGCAAGCCCTTTTTCCAAGTATATCTCATTGGTCTGATTGATCATATCCTCAAGTACAGACCCTCTTAATCCCCGTGAACCTTTCATATTTACCTTTTTATAACCTGTTGATCCATATCTTAGAATCTCCTCAGATCATCTATAAACTCCATGACCTGAGTATTTTCATCATCATGTTTTCTGTCACATACATTTATATATCTCATAAGCATAAATACCGAAAGTTCGGTCGGAGATACCGTAATATCGATATTTACCTTATGGAGCAGCTTTACATGTACCTGCTTGTCCACTCTTGTGATTATCGAAGATATTCCTTTTGACCATGCAAACATGCTTATTACAAGATTGGTTTCATCAATATCCGTAAGAGAAACTATGGCATCTGCCTTTTCTACCTGCTCCTCTTCAAGGACCTCGGTGATATCCCCTTGTGCATATGCGACCTTAGCCTGAGGAAATCTTTCCATAAGCTCACTGCATCTTTCAAGATCATCATCTATGATCGTAAGTTTCTTTTTATCGGAAGTTAACATCCCTGCCAGATATCCGGCTGATATTCCGCCTCCGACGATCACTATATTTGATGCTTTCTTACGGCTTATACCAAACGACTTCAGGGCATTTGAAAGATAATCTTTTCTTACAGCTATATATAATCCGTCATTC
This sequence comes from Lachnospiraceae bacterium, assembly GCA_024691305.1. Taxonomy (GTDB): domain Bacteria; phylum Bacillota; class Clostridia; order Lachnospirales; family Lachnospiraceae; genus XBB2008. The sequence continues at coordinate 20,672 of JAILNS010000036.1, forward strand.
TCCTGTATAACAACGGATTCTTTGGGCAGAACCTTCTTTTTGCTTCGGGTTATGGGACCTATGATTATATTCCCGTTATGCTCATTTAATATATCGCCTATACTTCTTCCTATAAGAGGAGAACCCTCTATGGCATTGGTATCTATAACAAAAATATCCGCATCGGGATAGTTCTCAAGTTTGACACATCCGGGAAAACCTATGTTTCTGTAGATCTCTTCTGCCAGTTCTTTCTTGGGGCTTACTATATAATCAATATTGTACGTCTTTTTTATAGACCCTTCTTCGAGCATAAGATCAGGCATCAGAATACGGGCCGCACTCTTTTTGGTGCCCACGGCCTTGGCCTGCATGCAGGAAAGCAGATTGATCTCATCCGTATGTGTAAGTGCAACTATGACATCGGCGGTATCCGCTCCGGCCTTTAAAAGTGTATCGGCTGATGCCCCGCTTCCGCACACACCGTTAACCGTATATTTATCGGTGATCTGATCAACAAGGTTTTTGTCTCTGTCGATAACGGTTATATCGTGTCCGGAACCGTCAAGGAGTTTTATAAGGGCTCGACCGGTTTCACCCAGCCCGACTACTACTATCTTCATATAAACCCTCCGAATTTCGCTTTATTCTATCAGCTTTATGTTTCTCAAGTCTAAAATACACATTCTTTATGGTAAGCCCCTGCACGAGTACGGTAAAGAAGATCGTGACAAAAGTTACGTTCATGAACAGATCATATATATCCGGTTCAAGATATTCTGCCGTACTCATGGCTAAAGCAAGTGAAAGACCGCCCTTAAGAGCTGACCATGTCATAAGTATCACAAATTCCTTAAGATCATAATTGCCGGGAATCTTACGTCCTGTGAGTACACTGCTCAAAAGAACACCGAGGGATCTTGATATGAGCAGGATGATCACAGCAGCCGGAATTGCAACATATGCAAAACGGCTTATCTTAAGATCGAGCAGCATAAGCCCGATCATCACAAACAGCACTGCATTTAAAATACTTTCGAGTATCTCCCAGAAATCCTTATAATATTCATTCGGATCTATCACGCATACCCTTCTCTCCATCTTATCCATACGGTATGAAAAATACATTCCGCATACAACCGATGCTATGACCCCGGAAAAACCCATATGTTCACAGATGGAATAAACAAGCGCAACATCAAGAAGTGAGATAAGAATATAACGCACAGGATCCTTGGTGATCTCCATGAGTTTAAACAAAATAAAGGAAACAATGAGTGCCACCGCCGCGGCTCCCAATATTTCCTTAAGCATAAGACTGACAAAATTGCTGTCCCCACTCTGTATTATTATGGATCTTACGAAAACAAATAATGTCACACCCGTACCGTCATTAAACAGAGATTCGTTTTCGATGACCGAGCATACGTTTTTGGACAACCCGATCTTGTTTAAGATACCTGTAGCAGCGATCGGATCCGTAGGTGAGACCACGCAACCCAAAAGAATGCACATCCATATATCCATTGGGATCCTGAATAACAGTGCGATTCCATAAAAAATAATCCCATATATGAAGGAAGATACCGCGGTTGTAAGTAATGCAAGTAATGATATGGGACGAAGATTTGCCCTAAACTTACCCATGTTTACCTTGCTTGCTCCGGCAAAGAGCATAAAGCACAAAACGCCATCCATCAGGTATTCTTCAAAACCGAATTCACCGATATTTGAAACAAACTTATCGAGAATCGGTATGTAAAAAATCCTGCTCACTATCGCAAGTACTATCGCGATTATAAGCGAAAATAGAATAAGGGCGATATCACTCTGGATGTGAAATATTTTCTCATTGGATATCCCTATGAAGACGATAAGTCCTACTATTATGATCAAAAAAATCAATATACTCATAATATTATTTTAACTTTGATCCCCTCATCTGTTAACCATCAATTTTGAGACGGCACTCTTCAAGCCACCGACGGTGAGTTTATACATCGGAAAAAGCGCCTTGATCGCGGTTTCGGCTTCACGCCAGGGAGCATCTCCGGGTGCCATCTTGGGATTTAACCAGACTATATGTTTATAGTGGCTTTTCATAAGATGCAGCCAGTCCCATCCGGAAAGTCCGTTATTGGGCCCTCTGTAATTTCCTGTCGTGGAATATAATTCTTCGGGAGCCATTGCGGCATCACCGACGATAATGACCTTATAATCAGAATCCAGATTCTTAAAGAGCCAATCGGTATCAACCCAGTCACCGTTTTCACATTCAGGTGTATTATATACCTTTGCATAAATACAGTTGTGGAAATAATAAGTCTTAACATCCTTAAAATGATCCATCTTATCAACTGCCTGAAAAAGTTCATTAAGCAGTGAACTGTACGGTATCATGGTTCCGCCGGAATCCATAAGAAGCAGGAGTTTAACGGAATTCTTTCTGGGTTTTTCCATGACTATCTGAAGATATCCGCCGTTATTACAGGTCTTATGAACGGTTCCGTCAATATCGAGCTCGGTTTTGGGCACATCAAGTTTGGTGGAAAACTGCCTGAGACTCTTAAGAGCTGCCATGAACTGTCTTGATGTAAGCACCTTATCATCCCTGAAATCCTGATATTTGCGTGCTCCTATGACCTCAAAAGCCGATTGGTAACCGGTCTGTCCGCCTACTCTTATACCGCCCATATGCCCGCCCATATTACCGAAGGAAGTCTTTCCCTGGGTTCCTATCCAGTATGAGCCGCCGTTATGTTCGGAATCCTGTTCTTTTAATCTGTCCCTGAACTTCTTCTCAACATCGTCTCTGTCTACCTGTGCATTATCCCCCGGGTCCTGGTTCATCTCATGCTTTTTTTCTTCCATCCACTGCTCGTAAGCTTCAGGCTTATCAAGCCACGCAAGCATGGTGTCCGTTATGTCAGGCTCGTATTTGGCAGACTTAAAAGTGTTTTCAAAGGCCATATCGAATTTATCATATTCAGTTTCCGATTTGACCAGGATCATTCTGGACAGATAATAGAATCTTGTGAGTGAAGAACCCGCAAGATCCTTATCGAGGGCTTCCTGGAGGGTAAGCCACTCTTTCAGCGTTATATCCAAACCGAATTTTCTAAGATTATTGTAAAAAGATGTAAACATTATTTGATCTCGTTCGTTCTGCTGCGTACAACCGCAAGATCCTCATCTTTCTTGATTATGACACCAAGATCGGGAAGGCTCTTTTTGATCATTGCAGGATCCATCCCGCCTATCTGAAGGGCATTGACCCAGTCTATGAGTTCGGAAGTCGAGGGTTTCTTTCTTACATCCTTAAGGCCTCTGATCCAGTAAAATACATCCATTGCATTCTTAAGAAGATTATCCTCTACATCCGGATAATGAGTTCTTACTATCTCCTCCATAAGCGGGGCATCCGGGAAATCTATATAGTGGAAAATACAACGTCTCAAAAAAGCATCGGGAAGTTCCTTTTCAGCATTGGAGGTTATGATCACCACCGGACGAGTTTTTGCCTTGACCGTCTCCTTGGTCTCGTGAATATAAAACTCCATCTGATCAAGTTCCCACAAAAGATCGTTCGGGAACTCAAGATCGGCCTTATCGATCTCGTCAATAAGAAGTATCACCTGATCGTCCGAACTGAAGGCTTCACCCAGTTTGCCAAGTTTTATATATCTTGCGATATCATCAACACCTTCTTCACCGAACTGCCCGTCATAAAGACGCTGTATCGTATCATACATATAAAGACCGTCCTGTGCCTTAGTGGTAGATTTGATATTCCATATGATAAGTTTTTTTCCGAGACTTTCTGCCACAGCTGCAGCAAGCATAGTTTTGCCGGTTCCGGGTTCTCCTTTTATAAGCAGGGGCTTTTGAAGCGCCATGGCTACATTGACCGCATCTAAGAGTTCCTGACCTGCAACATATGTGTTTGTTGAAGCGAATTTGTTATCTGACATCTTTTCTCCTTTTAATCCCACGGTATGATCGGGTTTTCTATCTTTTTATCACGCATCATAAGGTCTTTTACGGCTTCGGAAGGATCCTTACCCTCAAATAAGACTTTGTTGACCTCGGATATTATAGGCATCTCAACATTGTATTTTTGAGATAGTTCCATAGCTGCCTTAGCGGAAAAGACACCTTCTACCACCATCTTGACTTCCGCCTGCGCCTCATCCAGGGTTTTGCCCTGACCTATCAGTATTCCACACCTTCTGTTTCTGGAATGCATGGATGCACATGTGACAATAAGGTCACCCATACCTGTAAGTCCGGCAAAAGTAGCACTGTTTCCTCCCATTGCCACGCCGAGTCTGCTGATTTCTGCTATGCCGCGTGTTATAAGTGCGGCTTTTGTATTATCTCCGTATCCGAGTCCGTCCGCACAGCCTGCGGCAAGTGCAATTACATTTTTAAGAGCGGCTCCGATCTCTATTCCCAGGATATCCGGGCTTATATAAACCCTGAAAACATCGCTCATAAAAATGTTCTGGAGGTATTCCGCTGTTTCCTTGGTTTTGGATCCTACAACTATAGTCGTCGGTATTCCCCTTCCGACCTCTTCTGCATGCGAGGGGCCTGAAAGAACGGAAACATCAGCATTCGGGATCTCTTCGGAAATTATCTGGGACATGGTCATAGATGTTCCTTCTTCGATCCCCTTGGCAACATCTATGATCTTTTGTCCGTCTTTAACAAACGGAGCCATGCTTCTTGCGGTACTTCTTACAAACTTTGAGGGTACCGCCATTACCAGAACATCTTTTGCATCCAAGGCACTTTCTATATCAGCGGTATAAAGGGTATCGTCACTCAATATGACTCCGGGGAGTTTATCCTTATTTTCATGAAACTCCTCAAACATCTTTATCTCGTCTGCAAGAGCCGAATATATCGTACAGTTATGTCCGTTGTTTGTAAGAAGCCATGCCAGCGCTGTTCCCCAGCTCCCGGCTCCGATAATACCTATTTTAGTCATATCTTTTCTCCGTTAGATCAAACTATATCATCATTCTTTTTGCTTAAATATACCTTGCTTTCTGTGTGTGTAAGCAGTCTGTGTATATTGGCTTTATGTCTCCAGATCGCTATAACCGTCATTATGAACACGATAACATACATCTCGATGAGTATTCCCTGAGGTATTGGGGTTCCGACGTGGGCATCAAAAAACCCTGTCTGTCCGCATATCACTACCATAACAAAAAAAGTGATATATACGAGAATAGAACCTAGTGATACGAAGTGCGTGGTCAGAAAAACAAGCGCAAAAACAGCAAGATGAACCACAAAATACAGTGGCCCGAAAGTAATTATCACTCCGGCGGTAGCTGCTATACCTTTTCCGCCTTTAAATTGCAGATAAAAAGGAAAATCATGACCGATCACGACACCGAATGCCGTATATATCCTGTAAAGATACATATATTCCGGATTTGCTTTTCCAAAAAGAAAATATGTAAGTATAATAGCCGCTATACACTTAAGCGCATCACCGAAAAGAACAATAAATCCCGCTTTGGTTCCAAGTGTTCTTAAGGTATTGGTAGCCCCGGAGTTTCCGCTGCCATGTTCCCTTATATCTATTCCCTTGGCTTTACCGTATAAAAAGCCGGTCTGTATGAGTCCGAAAGCATATCCGATCACCAGGCATAATATTCTTTCAAGCATTATTTATCTTCCTTTCTTTCTCTGATTATAAACTTTAGGGGTGTTCCCATAAAACCGAAGGTTTCACGGACCTGATTCTCTATGTAACGTGTATATGAGAAATGCATCAGTTCTTTACTGTTCACAAATATCACAAACGTAGGAGGCTTAACGGCTACCTGTGTTATATAGAACAGTTTAAGACGCTTACCCTTATCCGAAGGTGGCTGTTTCATTGCTGTAGCCTGTGCCATGATCTCATTTAATACACCTGTTGCAACGCGCATTGAATGATTTTCGTTTACGGCATCTATCGTCTCATATAATTTATTCAGACGCTGTCCTGTTTTGGCGGAGATAAAAACGATCTCTGCATAGGTCATGAAACTTAATGTATTCCTGATAGATGCGGTATATTCATTGACCGTTTTATCGTTTTTTTCAATGGCATCCCATTTATTTACTACTATGATTATAGCCTTACCCCTCTCATGGGCAATACCTGCGATCTTTGCATCCTGTTCGGTGATACCTTCTGTTGCATCTATGACAAGCAAAACAATATCTGCTCTTTCGACGGCAGCAACGGTCCTGACTATCATATACCGTTCAAGTTCTTCCTTGACCTTGTTCTTCCTGCGAAGACCTGCAGTGTCGATAAGAAGGTATTCCTTGCCATCATGTATTATGCGGGAATCTATCGCATCTCTGGTAGTTCCTGCTATATCGGATACAATAGCGCGTTCCTCTCCTGCAAGTTTATTAAGTATGGAACTCTTACCGACGTTTGGTTTACCGACGATAGCGATCTTGATCGCTTCATCCTCTTCATCAGTATCCTTATCTTCGGGGAAATTCTTGGTAACTGCGTCCAAAAGATCACCAAGACCAAGTCTGTTAACGCTGGAGATTGGAAATGGTTCACCTATACCCAGATTATAAAACTCATAGACATCAAGCATATCCCGTTCAAAGCTGTCTACTTTGTTTACGGCAAGTACAACGGGTTTTGCAGCCTTTCGTATCATATCGGCCACACGCATATCATCGTCGACAAGCCCCTGTTTCAAGTCAACCATAAAAATAATAACGTCGGACGTATCAAGTGCTATCTGCGCCTGTTCTCTCATCTGGGAAAGGATTATATCCGAACTGTCCGGCTCTATACCGCCGGTATCGATCATTGTAAAGCTTTTATCGAGCCATTCTACATCTGCGTATATGCGGTCTCTGGTTATACCGGGGGTATCCTTGACTATGGATATCATCTCGCCTGCTATGGCATTAAAAAATGTGGACTTACCCACATTAGGCCGTCCGACCACCGCAACTATGGGACGGTTTTTATTTTTACTCATATCTTACTCCCAAGGGGCACCGCGTACATGTCAATTACGCCTCTTTTTACCTAATCTAAGCCCCGATCCTGTTATTGAATCCACAAAATCATATCCACTTGATTTTACAATCTCGACCCTTGATTGTAAAGCATCGGCAAGTTGTGTAACCGTAATATCATCGAGGAAATAATCTTCACCTGCACGAAGAGTGTTTTCGGGGATAAGTACTCTTTTGCCCAGAGGCTTGTCCTTAAGCTGTGCTATCATATCCTGACCTGTGATAAGACCCGATACCGTTATCTTTTCTCCGAAAAAATCATTGCGTATAGCATAAACGTGTATATTTAGCTTAGGGTATCTGCTCATGAGCTTTTCGGTCATCCCGCTGATGATCGGATACATGAGCTTTCCGGTCACTATGGATAATTCCTCATGAGGCTTTATTATAAAACGGAGTGACCGGTATGCATCGTCAAATTCATTCAGCATAAGCCGCACCATACCGACTCCGTTTTCAAGTTGTACATATCCGTCATATCTGTCTTCTTCGGGCAGCGGAAGTCCCGCAAGGATATACCATTCATCCGAAGCATGAACAAAGTGGATACCGGTCTTCTCATATATCCTGTCCTGCCAACTGTGTATAATCTCGAGTACCTTAAGAGCATCGTCAGGTTCAAACGGCTGCAGCGGATATAGACCATCCCTAAACCTGGTAAGACCGACCGGTACAACGGATATGCTCTGTAACTCCGGCATGTATCGGGTAAGATCCGAAATGCTCCTTTCAAGTTCCGCACCGTCATTTAGACCTTTGCAAAGAACGATCTGACCGTTCATTACGATACCCGCTTCCTTCAGCCTGTCTACCTTTTTCAGGGATTCACCTGCAAAACGGTTGTGAAGCATCATGCATCTGAGTTCGGGATTGGTCGTATGAAATGATATATTTATCGGAGACAGATGATATTTACATATCCTGTCCACATCATGATCGGACATATTTGTAAGAGTAACATAGTTACCCTGCAAAAAACTGAGTCGTGAATCATCATCCTTAAAATACAGCGTTTCTCTCATGCCCGGAGGCATCTGGTCTATAAAACAGAATACACATTTATTGGTACAGGATCTGTATCCGTCCATCAGACCGTCATCAAATACCAGTCCGGGATCCTCATCGGAATCCTTGTCGATACTGACCGTATATCTGCTTCCGTCAGGCCTTTCAAAGACACATTCAAGTTTTTCGTCTAAAGTCAGATACTGATAATCAAAAATATCCTCTATCTGTTCACCGTTTATCATGACAAGACTGTCACCGCATGATACTTCGGTTCCCTTAAACGGCGATTCTTCGGTTATTTCCCTTATAGCTCTAAGATTAGTTTCCATAACCTATATTCTACTTGATTAACCTTGACGTGTCATCCGTCGAATGATATAAAAAATACGTAAACAATAACCATTTTTACGGAGATATCATGGCAAACATTCAAAAACTCGAGCAGCTAATGGCGGTAGCCCCAATAAAGCTTATCGTTCCTCCCTGTGCGGAGAAACTCGGTTCAAGCGTTAACCGCTATCTAATAGACTTCAGAAAGGATCTTCATAATAAATTCAAAGCGGATCCTGCATTTCAGGACTATGTAAAAGACAATTACATATCACGCATAGATCTTCCCAGATTCGGAAGCGGTGAGAGCAAATGTACTTTACTTGATTCCGTACGTGGCAATGATGTTTTTATCATCACCGATGTTACCAACCATTCCATAACCTACAAAATGCACGGCTATGAGAACCACTATTCACCGGACGACCACTTTCAGGATCTCAAAAGGATAATCGCCGCGATAAACGGTAAGGCTCACCGTATAAATGTTATAATGCCTTTTTTATATGAAGGACGGCAGCACAAAAGAAACGGCAGGGAATCACTGGATGCCGCATATATGTTTAAAGAGCTCTCAACTATGGGTATCACTAATTTCATCACGTTTGATGCCCACGACCCCAGGATCCAGAATTCCGCTCCTTTTACCGGATTCGATAATTTCAACGCGATGTATCAGTTCGCCAGAACGCTTTTAAGCAGCGAACGCGACATGATAATAGACAAAGACCATACGATCGTCATCTCTCCCGACGAGGGAGCACTTGACCGTTCCATATATTTTGCATCGGTTCTCGGGCTCGACGCTGGCATGTTCTACAAGAGGCGTGATTATACCAAAATGGTAAACGGCAAGAATCCCATAGTGGCTCATGAGTTTTTGGGAGACAATATAGACGGTAAAGACTGCATCATAATCGATGACATGATCTCTTCAGGCGGTTCAATGATCGATACCGCAAGGCAATTAAAAGAAATGAATGCAAAAAGAGTCTACATCTGTACCACATTCGGGTTATTTACAGACGGACTCTCTGCTTTTGATGATGCATATGAAAAATGCTATTTTGATAAGATAATCACGACAAACTTAAATTATCTCTATCCCGAAATCTATACACGGCCTTATTATCTTCAGGCCGACATGGGCAAGTTCATCGCTTCCATCATAGACTTTATGAATCATGATGCACCCATGTCGGATCTAAATACGCCTACGGAAAAAATACGCAAGATACTGGATCGTTATAATAATCGTGAAGAATTCACATTCTGATCATTTCACTTTACGGTATTAAATGAGATATCCGCAATAAACAGATCCGCTTCCGAACTTATGCCAAAAGTTCCACCCATCAGTTCCGTAAGTGATTTGGCGATTGAAAGACCAAGGCCGGAACCTTCGCCGGTCCTGCTTTCGTCACCTCTTATGAAACGCTCGGTGAGTTCACTTAAATCTTCCGGCAACGGAGTTTCCGACATATTTCTCATTCTGAGTAGTATTCTCTCACCGTTTGCATCGGTATAATTCACTATGTCTATAAATGCTCTTGAGCCTGTCATCGTATATTTACAGATATTACCCAGGAGATTCTCCATAACTCTCCACAGACTCTTTCCGTCAGCCATGATCTGAGGATTCGTAAGCCCTTCACTTCGTACTACGACAGAGATCTTTCTTTCTTTAAGTTTATCATCGAACTCCGCAAGTGCCTGTGTCACCATTTCGGGCAGATTAATATTCATGAGTTCAAGTTCCACATTTCCGCTCGAAACCTTGCTGACTTCAATGAGATCGTCGGTAAGGGTTTTTAATCTTTGTGATTTCTCATCGATAACATCCACATATTCTCTTATCTTGGGATCCACTGTATTTTCGCGTTTGATCAGATCCACATAATTGATTATGCTTGTAAGTGGGGTTCTTATGTCGTGACTCACATTTGCGACAAGATCGGTCCTCATCCGCTCATCTTTCATGCTCTGCTCGACAGCGCCTCTTATGGTACCGCCTATAGAGTTTACAGCTTCTGACAGTTCCTTATTGTCCCCATGGTACTTAGATGTATCCGTACCCTGCGACAGATCCCCGGATATTATCTTCTTCATCACGGATACTATCTCTCCGCGATCATTAACCTGCTTAAAGATAAATACTCCCGCCAGCACATCTATCAAAATAAGCGAAAGGATACTGGGAATAGTAAATCTTCCCTTAAATGCAGTTATCAAAAGAACAAGATTAACAAGAATGAGACCTATATACGGAACAACACTCTTTAACAGCACATTTCCGTTGTCATATATACTGTATAATCCCTGTTTACACCATTGTATAAACTTATATAACAGACTCTGCTTCCATATATGCCCTGCTTTGATACGTCTTACAAGAGAGTAATACAGCCCAAGCATTATAATATCAAACAGGAATACAACTATTCCCAGGATTATATACACATAATAATTCTTGAGCAGGTCCATAGCCTCCGTTCTGACTTCATCTATATATGCCAACCCGAGAGAAACCGGAGCAACTATAAATACCAGAACAGTTACTACAGCGATAAAAATAAGCAGTTCTATGGGGGTATGATCGAAATCGGTCAGTTTTATTTTTTTGGTTCTGTTCTCATCTGTTCTCATCTATATAATTCCCCTCTTTCATAGTACAAACGACCAGAAGTGTCAGATAACCGATGATACATAGAGCGATTATCGCGAAAGTCTGATTTCTGTCGGGAAGATATGTTGCGGTAAATCCATTGTTTGCATCTTTAAGAGCATCATTTGCCGGCAAAGACATATCAGCTGCTATATATATGTATGAATCATCACCATATGCATATTTATACTGATCAAACAGATTATTGAATGTGGATTCCGTTATCGCCGTATTTGTGTCATATACCATGCGGTCCGGATCATATATGATATATTTCCCGTAAGTCTTAAAGATAGAACCTATCTTGTCCGTATCGGTAGTCTTTATCTTGGCATTGGTATAAACCGCCCTGTCACTGCCTTCTCCCGTAATTACACAGTATCTGATATTGCTGTTTAACGGATCAAAATAATCATTAAACTTAAGATACTCCTCATAATTAATGTGAAGACTGTCTGCACATTCCGTAAGTTTGGATACAAGAACATCGTATTCTTCCCATGTATCGGCACTTTCTTCCAATGTAAGCCCGTCGGCTGTACGATACCTGTTTACCAGCATATCCCGCACGATAAGACCTGATGCATCTGTCTCATCCACTGCCTGCGGATCAACACCGTCTGTTTCTTCCGAATAAGAGGAATGATCGATAAAATTACCCGAAATGGTTTCGGCAGATACATTGGATTCAACGGTCTCATATCCGTATTTGCTCCACTTGATCAGATCTCCAAGATAATAATTTGCCGTAACACCGTTAAGCGATCCTATACTGCTCTGCCTGGTATTATAAGCATCAATGTCGATTATCTTGTCGGAATCATAAGATCCGCCTGTCTCCATCTGGCTTCTTATAGTCACATATCTTAATACATCGGAAACCTCCCGGCCGAATACCGAGTTAAAGAATACCGAATCTTCGAAGTTTCGTCCTTTATCCGAGGCACTTATATGATATATCTCACTGCCGTTGTAATCCTTGATAGCAACATATGAACCGGCCATATATAACACCGTTGCAAGCACTGCAACCGTAATAAGAATATGCTGTATAAGCTTCATCCATCCGGTTTTATATGATCTTGGTTTCCTGTGCTTCTTAGGAATTTTATCTTCCGTATTTATTTCGGTAGTTTTTTCTTCCTTATTTTCCATAATAAATCCTTTCGATCATCATAGCTTTTCGGCTTTATATCCTACTCCCCATACGACCTTGATATATCGGGGATTTTTGGGATCGATCTCGACCTTCTCACGGATATGTCTGATATGTACCGCCACTATGTTCTCAGAACCGTATGCTTCCTCATTCCAAATATTCTCATATATCTGATCGGATGAATAGACCCGGCCGGCATTACTTACAAGGAGTTTTAATATATTAAACTCGATAGGTGTAAGCTTAACCTCCTCATCATCCACAAGCACCTGCTTAGTCTTATCATTAACTATAAGAGAGCCTGTAACATATATATCCGACGTATCTTCTTCAGGGATACTTCCAAGAGATGTATACCTGCGCATTGCGGATTTGACCCTTGCTACAAGTTCCAGAGGATTAAACGGCTTGGTCACATAATCATCTGCCCCGATGTTCAGTCCAAGTATCTTGTCCGCATCTTCCGACTTCGCGCTAAGTATGATTATCGGAATGGATTTGGTCTCACGTATCTTAAGCGTGGCATGAATACCGTCAAGTTTGGGCATCATTATATCGATTATCAGAAGCTGTATATCCTCTTTATCGAGCAATTGGATAGCTTCCTCACCGTCATACGCCTTATAAACGGTATAGCCTTCCTGTGTCAGATAGATGTCTATCGCCTCCACTATGGACTTGTCATCATCACATACGAGTATATTTGACATGATTTCCTTTCTGCCGTTTAATCCATATGTATATAAGTGCACTTTAGATACATGACAAACCAACGGCCTGTAACATATTCATTTCAACATACGAAAATAAAGAAATGCATAAGACAATTATGAAGATTCTCTTAAGAGTTCATAACAGACCAGAAATAATTTTTCCATATAAGATTCACATTTTCGGGTCTGTAAAAGACCATGGTATCATAGGCGGCCTGCCCTAATCTCTCGGCATAATCCGGATCAAGCGCCAATTTAACAAGTACCTCCTTAAGACCTTCGGTATCTCTTACCTTTACAAGAAGCCCGTTTTCTCCGTGTTTAATAAGTTCTGCAGGTCCGCCGCAGGGACAGTCCGTTGAAATGCATGGAACGCCAAGACTCATGGCCTCCAGTAATGTGTTTGGCATCCCCTCCGTATCGGATGTTAAGACAAATGCATACGCATCATATAATCTGGCAGAAACATCGGAAACTACACCGGGCAGTTCAACATATTCTTTGAGCCCGAGTTCGCATATAAGTCCGGTCAGTTTATCCCTGTCCGGCCCGTCACCACATATAATAAGCCTGAATCCGGAATCTTTAAGATTTCCTTTTGCAAAAGCAGATATTGCCATTGCCTGATTCTTGTTATCATCCATTCTTCCGACCAGATATATTTCTTTTTTTCTGGTACCGAAAAAAGGCTTTCTTATAAAATCGGGACTAACTGAATTAGGTAATATCACAGCCTCGCGCCTAAGACCCTTTCGTAAAAAATCCCTTTGTCTTGCGGTCTGCATGATAATTCCGTCAGCATCACCAAAGAGAGTCTGAAGGAGAAATCTCATCATTCGGGTAGGATATTCCAAAGGGGGATCGGCCACAACGGAAACTACGACTCTGGCTGGCAAAAATGCAGAACAGGTAATGGCCATAAAATTGGATTTACCGGCTGTCGTCATAAGAAGGTCAGCGCCGGTGTTACGAATGATCTTATGCAATTTGGCTATTCTTGCAAAAAAGTTATAAACCCTGCCCTTGCATTCTTCCGGACCAAGATCTGAAATGATACGATCTGCCCCTTTTGGAAGTTCATATTCGTCTTCATGAACATACTGGGTGATCATCGTTACGTCATTCCCCTCGGAAAGAAAGTATTTGGCCAGATTGACGAAGACCCTTTCTGCTCCGCCCTTTGACAGAGAGCCTATGTAAAATGCTATATGCCGTTTGGTCTTTTCCTCTTTTTTGCCCGAGAGGACCTTATACCATGTTCCTCCGATAAGGAAGAGGACATATGCCCTGGCCAGGAAAACGGATATAAAATGAGCTTCTAAAACCGTAAATATAACAACGGATAGTGTTAGCAAAAATCCGGCGCTGTCCTTGTGCTTATACTGCCATACATAAAGTAAAAATATAGCCAGCACGCATAAGGATCCCGGGATAATACCATACCACCAAAACAGTCTTACTATGCCCATGTCAAAATATCTGTCAAAATCCGGGGCGGAAAACAGGCGCCAGTTACTTAAAACTCCACCACCGTTTTCAAACGGATATATGGACATGATACGTCCTGTTGTTATCTTATTAAGGAATATCTGGAAAGGAGTCTGAACCTCCCACCATCCTGATACGGCAGCCGAATAGACAGACACCGCCAGACACGCAACAGATATAACACATCCTGTTATATATGTGACCAAAGACTCGGAAATCTTGGGGAAAGCAGTAAATATCGCACCTGCAAATGCCGTAAACAACATCATCAGAAGTTCCACACGGCATCCTGTCATTAAATATACGACGATTCCAAGTAAAGCGACAGCCCCATACGAAATAAGATTCATTCGTTTATGATATACATAAACGGCAAGTACCGTAAGAACCCATATCTGAATCGCAAAGGTATTGGAGCTTCCAAATCCGAGGGATACATAAGTAACGCCAAGCTTATCACTGTACGCACCTACCGTAAACACTTCTCCCATTATTCCGAAAACAGCCATCAGTCCGATGACCACGGTTCCTGCAAGCGTAAGTATATAAAGGACTTTAAGAACGCGCCTTACATCCATGTCCTTCATGGCTATGATAAGTACCATGGCACGTATTATCTCATCTTTGATACTCACTGAATACGCAATAACGCAAAGTGCCGCGCATACAATTATAAATATCCACTCTTTGGGAGTATATTCAGTGCAGATACACTTGACCAGAAAAAGAATAAAAGTCACGCGAAACATCATGCTCTGATAAGGGTTTACCCAATCGCATTTATCAAGCATTAATATCACGACTTCAAAAAGAAGCGCCATATAAAAAAATATGCGCCCGGTCTCCTTTACGACAGGAGTATATATTCTGCTGTATATGTTTTTTATCTTACCCATAAACGGCTTATTTACTTCGTAAATGTAACTTTTTAAGTATCAGATCAAAATAAAATTTTCTTAATTCAGCTCTGTAAACGGACAGTACAGGCTTGTATTCCTCTTTTGTGATGCCGCAATCCGATATATCAGAATACCTGCCGCCATACCTGACACATATATTTATCAGTTTTTCACGGTAAGCATTCCGGAACCCCAATTTATATTTATTAAAAACATATTTATACTCACGAATGTTAATGATCTTATCCTTAGCGCACAAGTTGGTAAGCTGGCCATTGCTCACTCCTATGGATACAAGAGGTTCAAGTGAGCACACCATATGACCGCCACCGGATAAAAGCTTCATATAAAAATCCGAATCTATGATCCACTGTAATTGTGGATCGAATCTGATATCGCAATTTCTGTATATTGTAGCAGATGGTGCCCCTATGTACTGCCCAATATAAAAGTTTCTCCAATCTGCATCCAAAAGTGTCTTATGTTCTTTAGTTATACATCTGTCATAATATTCGCTTATATCAAAAGGATCTTCTTCATTTATACTGACCTGTCTGGAACCCGAATATGCTAATATGGCATTCGGGTCTTCATCGAGCATATCAACAAAACAGCCTAATGATTTAGGATCCGTAAACCAGTCATCCTGATGCATAAACTTAATATATTCTCCGTCTGCAAGTGACAGGCATTTATTCCAGTTCTCACCGGGGCCGAGAGGTGATTCGTTATGGTAATATTCGATCCTTATTGCGACATCTTTATAGAAATTCCCTATGAAGCCAAAAATATCTGCTTGTATATTTTCATCATATGATTTCAAAACATCGGAAGGTGAAACACCGTTAGCTCTTATGAACTCATCGACAGCTTTTTTTACGGAATCATCGGGAGTATCGTCTGTAATGATGATGTCTATATCCGTATATTCGGATGCATATATTGAATTAAGAAGTCTTTTTATACCGGCCGCATCCTTATATGCGGGGATACAAACAGAAACTTTAGCCACTTGTGCTCCTTACTTTAACCTGCGCTTGGGATATACCAGATGTTTGTATTCTTTAAGATGTGTTCTTAAATACTCCGGGTATGTATCATCTATGGGAACGATCTGAAAATCAGTCTCGCGCCCTAAAATATCACTGTGTTCCTTGATATTTTTACCGACATTCCATAAAACACGGCGCTTATTATATTCCTGATGTGCAGCGGATTTGATCTTATACCGGGCTCTTGCTGCAGCAGATCTTTTCTTGTCACCGCCCATATATGAAAAATGCCATCCACCATCCGGAACCCTAACCATAAGGGGCTGCTGTTCTTTGTCCCTAAGCTGTTCCGTTGTAAATTTATCAAGCATACTGTATGCACAGATCTTGGTACCGAGCCATTTGCGATCCGTTCCTTCAACACCCGGGAACTCACCTGTTATCGACAAAAGGTTACCCGATTTTTCTTCCATATCCACATAAACATAGAAATTACGCTGCGCGAGAGCATATATTTTGGCAGGATCAAAGTTCTCAAGTACCTTTTTGACGGTATCGGGATTCGGTATCTCATCAACATCGGAAAAAATGATGATATCATCGGGTCTGGCATCTTTAAGCCCTCTTGCAACCGCACATTTCTGATGGGAATCACGAACAAAAGGTGTACAGTCCATAGGCGTGTCATCGACGATATTATGAATTATCTTTGACTCAAACTCGGAGAATTTACGTTTATTTTCGGCATAATACAGCTTTTTGGGGTCTCCCGAAAAAGTAACGGTGGATTCGCTTATCACAAACTTGTCGACTATACCGTCAAGTACATTCAGTCTCATTTTTAAAATATCCAGTTCGTTAAAGAACTGAAAGCAATCATATACCATAACAGGTCTCCTTATCATAAATACATTCAGTTAAATATTTTTTTGATCTTTCTGATCACCCTGTTTGCAAACCTGACCGGGGCAAACGACTTTATTTTACTCTTAAAATGCGGATAACCGGCATTTGTTCCGGCCCACTTGTGAAAAGCAAAGGGTGTGATACCCTCTATCTCCGGGATCATTGTTTCGTGGGAAAAGTATTTGGCGACCTCTAAGGGTGCTATGCTCATCCCCGCTTCTTCCACTAGATGTCTGTTTTTTACACACAAAAACCCATCTTCATGAAAATAACCGTGATCGGCTTCAAACGGTAATCCGGCCTTTGACGGAAAATCAATAAGCCTCTTTGACCTGAATCCTACCGAATTGCCCACTCTCCTTAGAGTACCGTTTATATCCCTGTATGTGAAGTCATCATGCGGATCGGGCCATGGTGCACCTATATAATCATATTCAAGAAACTCATCCCTAAAACACTCAGGGTGCACTATAAATCCGTCATAATGAACTATCATTGCAAAATCTGTATGTATATGTCCGCCCAATTCGTAAAGCATTTTATAATTAAAATCATCTATGGTCCTTAACTTTGATGTATGATCATACCTTATGTTTTTGGGCAGATAAAACGGCTTAAAATGGCATATCAGGACAGCATCGCCAAAATCAATGCCTCGCATCGAATATTTCATGGCCTCGACGGTTTCATATACATTAACGCTGGTCATGGCAACCAGAGTAACATTTTTTAATTGAAGTTTTCCGTCTTTATATTCCATGTATCAGATATTCTCCGGATTCAACGTAGTCAGTTCTATCTTTCCGCCTTCTACGTTATATATAAGATCACAGTTTGCTATAGTCCGTAGTCTGTGGGCAATGATTATAAGGGTTTTTCTTCCATGGAAGGAGTCGATAGCTTCCATTATTGCAGATTCCGTTTCGGTATCAAGTGCTGAAGTAGCCTCGTCAAATACCAGGATCTCCGGATCATGATACAGAGCTCTTGCGATACCGAGTCTCTGTCTTTGACCGCCCGATAATCTGACACCGCGTTCACCTATCGATGTTTGTAACATTTCGGGCATTTCACGGATAAGATCATCAAGCTGAGCCTCTTTTAAAACCTGCCATACCCTCTCATCATCGATATCATCGGGTGCGACTCCAAAAGCAATATTTTCCCTGATGGAGTCATCTGTAAGATATATACTCTGCGGAATATATCCGATATGTGAAAGCCAGTTCGGATAATTTTCAAATATATCTCTTCCGTCGCATGTGATATGGCCGCTTTTTATCTTAAGAAGTCCGAGCAGGACATCGACCGCCGTTGATTTTCCGGCACCGGAAGGTCCCATAACACCTACGGATTTTCCCTTTGGAATGACCATATTTGCATGGTCGAGGATGATCTTATCCGATTCGGGATATACATAGACCACATCCTCCATTTTGATCTCTTTATCAAGCCGGATCTCAGGTCCTATGGTATAGTCTTTTGCTTCATAATGCCCATGTTGTCTGTAAGAAGTAAAATCCACATTCTCATATACATAATTAACGCTCGGTTCATAATATGCGATATTGCTGATATATGTATTTACTCTGTTAACGGAAGGCAAAAGTCTCATTGCAGCCACTGCAAATGCACTGATCGCAGGAATGAGGCTTGTCATATCCGAGCCTATGACTATACATACTCCGATATATGCAAGTATTCCGGATATGCAGAAGGTCTCCAAAAGAAGCCTCGGAACATTGTTTAATACCATATACTTACTTAGAATATCGGCATTAAGGTCTGAATATGCCCCGAAACTCGATGCAAAATAGTGTTCCTTATGAAGGATCTTCACATCTTTTATTCCGTATATCGACTGCAGCCTCCACTTGCCCATACGGCTCTGCAGAGCCTGTGTTCTGGATCCGAGACGATTGAGGATAGGTCTGCATACCTTGGTTATTATGATCGTCATTATGACCATGATGGAAAGCATGAGTATGGTCATTCCCGGATTTGAGATAAGCAGATACAGACCGAGTACCAATGATACCATAAGTTCCGAAAAAAGCATGATAAACTGCAATATAACAGTGAATACCTTGGGTACATCTCCGTCTATCACTCGGAATATTGTAGGTATATCGGCATTCAGATAATACTCATAAGGTCTGTTTAAGTATTCTTCAAGCATGTAACTTATAGTAACGGACTGATTGTTATTAACAAAACGTGACTGAATGTAGGTCTCCATAAGGAGATATCCGTTTTTGATAAAATATATGATTATTATCGTGATTATCAAAAAGAGGATACAATCCTGCGGAGAAGAAAAATGCATAAACCTGTCAAGTATCTGTATATACCTGTTCTGCATCAAAATATCGGGATACATGACACCCTGTACTACCGGCATGATAAGGCTTAAGCCTATCATTTCAAGCAAGGCACCGATAAAGATCATCACGCACAATCCCGTTATCTTTTTCTTTTGTTCTTTTGTAAGTATATGAAAGACTTTTTTAAGTATATCAAGCATTCCTTATATTCCCTTTTAATAATCTGTTTACTGACCGATCATCTTTTAGGCGATCTTATAATCCTAAACGCATTCTTCTTTGTTTCGCGGGTATTATTATATCATCGTTAAGCTTCATTGCCACATGATAGGCCGCCGGTGATTTAAGATATATCTTCATTTTGCGGTATTCATTCGGATTTGCTATGCTGCATGAATATACCTCTTTAAACTTCGGCGCATTTTTTCTGATATGATCATCAAGTATTCTTAAATGCTCTTTTTTATCGGGATCATTGCTTCTGTATACCTTTGTAACAAAGATAAGAAACCTTTTGTAAAGCATATAATCCGAGATCAGCGCCAGATCATGTCTTCCGGCAGCTTCCAGATATGCACTCCTGTCATAGAAATTCGGGATAAGGTCGGTATAAGTATGTGAATTTATGCCGTAATTGGATGCAGACCCTGCTCTGTCGCATTTATAATCGTAATATGCTCTGTCCAGATATACACTTTTTGAAGACCTTCCGAGCAGATGAAGCGTATATACCATGTCTTCATACCAGACAGCAGGAAATCTTAAGTCTTCCCCAAGCTCTGTCTTATATAATTTATTCCATACGGCATTCTGTATGACTATCTTCTCATCTTCCTTAAGAAACTGTTCCATAAGTTCCATTCCGGAAAAAACATATGCATCACTGGTGGAATCATCCAGTATGTAATCATCATAAACATGCCTGTACCGGCAGATACTGATGTCTGCATCTTCTTTTATCAGAGCACTTAGCATAGTCTCTATCATATCGGGACGCATGGTATCATCGCCGTCCACCCATGATATATAATCACCTTTCACAGCATCGAGACATGCATTTCTTGCAGTATATATACCCCCGTTTTTCTTATGTATCACATTTATTCGGACATCTTTTCCGGCATAATCATCGCATATCTTACCGGTTGAATCCGTTGAACCGTCATCAACTATTATTATCTGAAGTCTGGCATAGGTCTGCGTTATAACACTGTCAAGACATGCCCTGATATAGTTTTCAACATTGTAAACAGGAATACATACAGAAACTGTAGGATCCTGTTTTCCGGGGATCATCGGATCCACCTTATAATCATCGTATTTTATCATTGTAATACACTCTTATATCAGCATAAGAAATGCTGCCATATTTCCTCTTTTTCCCATAGATGCCCTGTGTGAAAACAGAAGTTCGGGATTTTCATATGTACACAGACCGGAAACCTCGATACGGTCTTCTCTTATACCGCTTCTGATCATCATTATCCGGTTAGCTTCCCACAGATTAAGCTGATACTTACCGCTTTCTTTTCCGGGATATAAAACTCTGTGGATATCGTCTCCAAAAGCATTTCTGAATGCATGTGCCACTGCTTCGCTCACTTCATAATGATCTTTACAGATCGAAGGACCTATGGCTGCATATATATCATCAGGATCAGATCCAAATTCGGCCTTCATCTTATTAACTGTGCTTAAAGCCATTCCCGCAGCGGTTCCGCGCCAACCCGAATGTGACAGTCCGATCGCTTTCTTTACGGGATCCACAAAATAAAGCGGAACACAGTCAGCATAAAAAGTAGCCAGAGCGATCCCCGGAACATCCGTAACAAGACCGTCGGTATCCAAAAACGGTCTCGGAGGCCTCTCACCGTCATCCAGTATCATGCTCTCGTCCACCCTTTGAACATTGGTGGTATGAGTCTGATGGCTGCGTATGATATGTCCTGTATCCGTACCTATTACCGGAGCTATGATCTTATAATTATCATCCACGTTTTCTTCATCATCACCGTTTGTATATGCAAGGTTCATGGAAGAATAATAACCGGTACTCACTCCACCCAGTCTTGTCGTAAAAATGTTCCTTACAAGTCCGAGATCGTCAAGTGAACCAAAGGTCAGATATTTGATTATCCCTTCATCATGTTCTATCATAAATCATCCTCATCATAACTCTTTTCCCGGTTATCTCGGTATATATTCAAAAGCGTTTTTGATCCAGTCAAGTTTATCACCGTCGATCGCTATCACATCATATCTTATCTGAGTATCGTAGCTTATCCTTTCGGTAGTCATATAATAATCCGAAACCCGGCATATTCTGGATTGTTTTTTGTACGTTACGGCCTGTGCGGCATAACCCATCTTATCTTTGCTTCTGTATTTAACTTCGAAAAAAACAAGTGCATCGCCGTCACGCCCTATGATATCGATCTCTCCGTAGCGGGTCCTGTAATTATATATCAGATCACTCACACCGTTCTTACTTAAATATTCTCCTGCAATGAGTTCATATCCCGAACCGACTTCTCTTTTGTTCATACAACTCGCATCCCCGATATCATCAACTAGTTAAGTTTAACGGAATGTGCGGCATCGATCTTTTGCTTGATCTTATCCATTGAATCGACAAAAACAAGGATTTCAGCTACCACTTCATATAATTCAGGCGGTATCATCTCTCCGATTTCCAGTTTTGACAAAGTCTCTGCCAGTTCCCCGTCCTGGTGTACCGGTACCTTGTTCTCTTTTGCTTTTTCAATGATCCTCTCGGCAAGTTCACCACGTCCGGAAGCAATGACTACCGGGGCTTCTTTTTCAGGGTCGTACTCTAAGGCGATCGCGGTTTTTACCTTGGATCTGGTATCTTTAGCCATAGCTTAGGCCCTCGCATCAAAGTTAGAGACAGAAACGGGAACAACGGATTTATTATCCTCTATGATCTCACTCATAACATTTGTCATTTCCTCGCGCTTTGATATCTCGGAGGTGCAGGAGTATCCGTGTCTTTCTATCCTGGCGTTAAGTTCATCTATATGCGCCTCTATAAGGTCAAGAGCCTCGTCATCCGGAAGATAAAAATGCGTATTAACGTGTTCAGCGGAATTCATCGTAACATATACATCTGTAGGCCCGAGGTGATCCATATCAAGATGAAGCAGTGCGGATACATTGCCATCATTCGAAGCCATATGCTTTTTGTTACTGTATACATACAGTTCCCCATGGGTATCGTTTCCTGACAGTTTCATGGGAAGCTGAATATAATTGAACATATTATTGAGTTCGTTCATGAAGTTCATGTTCTTGCCAAGTTCATTTAGGCTATTGGCTATCGGTGTATCGGCCTTGGCATGTTCGTTTAAAGCATTCATGAGTCTTGTAGTCTGCTCCGTCATGCGCTTGTACAGATCCGATACCTGTTTATCTTCCGCTACCTGACCCGGATTTAACTTCCACTGGTCGGAAACGGCATTTTGAATTAAGGTGGCAAAAGGTTTTGAACCAATCATTTTTAATATACTGTCAGTTGCTGCATGTTTATTTATCTCAGCGGCCGTATGGATCGCATTGTCAAGTGTCTCCGTACTGCCATTCTGGGATTTAAGGGCACTCAAAAAATCAAGTCCTGCGGATCCTGACGATTGTCCGGTTACATTTTGAGCATTTACATTTGCAGTACCGTCTGTGGTCCTTGCCTCATCACCCTTAACGGTTACTTCTCCCGAGGGACCTGCCTGTGCTTTGGAAAGCATCTCACCCTCGGTATTCATTTTCATCTCGTTTATCTGACCGGTTATTGTCTGATCGCCCTGTGAGATCAACAATGGATCCCGGGTTATACCTGCATCTACTCCCTGTCCCTCAGCTGCTTCACTTCTTAGTGCAGCCTGCGAATTTACGAGGTCGTCAATGATAAATAAAACGTCATTTAAAGATACTTCTCCATTAAACATGCTCTCGGTAAACCCGGGATCGATACCGTTTTGAGTAAGGAGCTGACCTAGTTCACTTAATTCGGAACCGCTTAATATCATATTTACGGGAGTTTCCATACCACTCAGAGCAAGTGCCTTGTCACTCATCTGTTCCATAGCTCCCTGTCCGGTAAATATATCCAAAATATCACGGGTCATATTTATTGCCGATGATACATCACCTTCTCCTATCATCTGACTGATGGTCTGGGGAACCATATCCATAATCTCATTTACCGCACCGCTTACCTGATGTTCATATCCCTGATAGGCATGAAACTGTTCGATATTGTCTGCGGAAGGTGTAATCCCGAGAGATTTAAGCATAACAGCGTCATTAACTTCACTGTCGGGTATTTCGGCAAGTGACATATTCATTTGAAGAAGTTCGTTTTTATCAACGGACATCCCCCTTTGCATCATGGTTGTCACCATTTCCACATTACGTGAATCGATGGACAATCCCGCATTTAAGAGCGCGGTATTCACCGGACTGGTAGCGTCCGTATTTGTCATAAGAGGTGATAAAGTGATACCCGACGAATCGGAACTTTTGACGGTAAATGTAACTGCACTTCCGACCGGAAGTTCGGCAGCAATATCAAGTTTGGCGGTGATAACAGAATCGCCGCCCAAAGAAATAGTAACCTCATTCCCGGTTTTAGACATGATCTGCCCGGTAAGAGTATCTCCGCCTGCAAGATTAGTAAGCCCGGATGATCCGGACGATGATCGACCCTCACTGTTTCCTGTATTCACAGGGGTTTGAGATGTCGTCTCGGGACTTATGTTTAATTGCCTGTATCCTAATCCGTTGTTTATGATCATACAAAATTACCGATAAAACTTTTTCTGTGGATCGGTGTCGGGCCCATTTCCTTAAGTGCTGCTATATGTGCCGCAGAGCCATAGCCTTTGTTATCCGCAAAACCATATCCGGGATATTTTTTATCATATTCAACCATCAGTCTGTCTCTGGTCACTTTGGCTATAATACTGGCTGCAGCAATGCTCATTGATTTGGCATCGCCTTTTATTATTGGAATCTGACGAATATCCACTTCCGGTATGGTCACTGCATCATTAAGAAGTATATCGGGAGAAGGATCGAGTTTGCTTATAGCTTCTCTCATTGCTTCATATGTCGCATTAAGTATATTGATCTCATCTATCCTTTCCCATGAAGCACTTCCGATTCCGGTACTTACCGCTTCCGACATGATGATATCGTAAAGTTCTTCTCTTTTGGATTCCGAAAGTTTTTTGGAATCATTGATATAAGGTATCCTTGATCCCTTAGGAAGGATAACCGCACCCGCTACGACAGGACCTGCCAAAGGGCCTCTGCCCACCTCATCGATACCGCAGATAAAAGTATACTCCGAATACTTTTCTTCATATTCGGCCATAATTTCAAGTCTTTTTAATTCATTTAAATATTTATCGTATCTTTTTGCTGCAGAATCAAGTTCTTTTTGAACGGTACTGCGTTCATCGTCCCTAAACGATCCTATAACGTCACTTAGTTTTTCGATGGGAGTTTCCTTTAATATGGCTTTTATCTCTTTTAGTGAAAGACTCATTTGATATCAGCTACCTTTCCGGCACTGTGAAGCGGCCATATCCTTACCCATGCACGACCGACAATTATATTCCTGTCAATGTTTCCGACCTGTTCCATTCTTGAATCTGCAGAATTGTTTCTGTTATCACCCAAAACAAAAAACTCGTCTTCTCCAAGTGTTATGGGATTTGTTGCGATACCCGGATCATGAATGGTCTCGAGCCCGTAGTGTTCAGTAAGTAATTTACCGTCTATATATATATTTCCCGAGTTGTCGATCTGTACGGTTTCTCCCGGAAGTCCTATTATACGCTTAACATAGTAAGTATCGTCTTTGTGTGTATATTTAAAAACTATGACATCAAATCTCTCAGGATCCTCGAAGCGGTATGATATCTTATCCACCAGAAGATTATCACCGTCATGAAGCGTATCTTCCATGGATTCACCGTTTACCAGGGTTCTTTGTCCGACATAGTGGACAAAAAGATATGAAACAAGCAATACGATCAACAGATAGATTGATGTTGACAAGACTTCTTTAAGTTTCTCATTCATGATCTGTAACCTCTAAATTAATCCTTCCCAGTTTTCCCGACCTGAAATCGTCCAGAAAACCTTTATATACTCTAGTATAATCATACTCTCCGCCCTTTCCTATGCACCCGAGTCGTTTGGCTACGGCTTCAAAGTCGTTCCCTTCATACCGGGTATTTAAAGCGTCAGGGTAATGCTTATTGATATATTCGATCAGATATTCGCACAACTCCTGTATGCTTAATACCTCATCGTTGATCGAGCCTATAAGTGCAAGATTTCTGCCCACAACGGGATCTTCAAACTTAGGCCATAATATCCCCGGGGTATCCAAAAGCTCTATCTGTTTATCAATACGAATCCACTGATTTCCTTTGGTTACTCCGGGCTTATTTCCTGTTTTCGTGCTCGCACGTCCCGCAAAAGAATTGATAAATGTGGACTTTCCGACGTTTGGTATTCCTGCGACCATAACACGTATGGGACGGTTCTTAATGCCCCTTTTCCTGTCGCGTTCTATTTTTTCTGCACAGGCCTCCATACAGGATTTTCTTATCTTATCGGTATTATGATTGACTCTTGCATTGAGCGGTATGCAGATCATCCCGTTTGCCGTAAAGTATTCATTCCATTCGGATGTAGCTTCAGGATCCGCCAGATCCGCTTTATTGAGTATCACTATACGTGACTTATTCTGTGCAAGTTCATCGATATCTGGATTTCTGGAACTCACGGGTACGCGGGCATCAAGTATCTCGATGACCAGATCTATGAGTTTCATATCCTCTTTCATCCTTCGAAGGGCCTTGGTCATATGTCCGGGGTACCACTGGATATTCATTGCTCTACTCCACCAGGCTTATACGACCGTCTTTACCGGGATAAACAAGCCACGCCTTTCCTATGATATTTTCTTTTTTGACAGGACCGATGTTTCCGGATCTTGAGTCCTCCGAACTGTTCCTGTTATCTCCCAGAACAAAATACTCATCATCGCCAAGCAGGACCGGATTTGCCGCATTACCCGGATCTTCCATAAAATCATATTTATCCTGAGATTCTGCGAGATATCCGTCAATATATAAACGCCCTTCGGATATGCTTACAGTTTCACCCGGCAGGGCCACGACACGTTTGGTATAGTAATGAGTATTGGTATTTCCGTACGGCAAAAAAACGATCACATCACCCCGTTTGGGAGATGACACCGTATAAACAAACCGATTGATCAGGACCTGACTCGATGCAGGCAATGCTTCTTCCATGGAGTCGCCTATAACACCGGTTCTGCTTCCGAATACATAAGTGACTGCCAGCGCCAAAAAGATGACTATTGCCGTCTCTGCGATCAGTTCTATGACCCCTTTAACGAAATCCCTATTAATTTTCTTGTCTTTTTGATAAAAGGTTAAGCCCTTAACTTTTGCCATAACTAATTTATTATACCATAAAAAAGAGGCATCCGATATACGGATACCTCTCATTAAGCTATGATCATTTAACTTTTTCTTTAACCTTAGCAGCCTTACCGATTCTTCCGCGCAGATAAGTAAGTTTTGCTCTGCGAACCTTACCTTTTCTGACGATCTCAACCTTCTCAACGAGGGGTGAATGTACAGGCCATGTCTTCTCAACACCTACACCGTTTGAATTCTTACGTACTGTAAATGTTGCTCTTGCACCGGTACCCTGAACCTTAATGATAGTACCCTCAAAGATCTGGATCCTTTCACGGTTTCCCTCTTTGATCTTGCCGTGAACCTTAACGGTATCACCAACGTTGAGTTCGGGCGCATTTTCTTTTAACTGCTCGTTCTCAAGTTCTTTTATAATCTCGCTCATAATGTTCCTCCTTATACTCATCCGCAGTCATATTCACCTTTGATCCGACTGCCGAATATTTCTATATCTTTTCATCCGGATGTGATTCTATATATTTCTCATACAGGTCCGGACGCCTGTCTTTGGTTCTGATAAGCGACTCCTTATGTCGCCATGCGGATACTTTGGCGTGATCGCCGCTTAAAAGTATCTGGGGTACTTTCTTGCCCATCCACTCCTCGGGTCTTGAATACTGCGGGTATTCAAGAAGTCCGTCGGTAAAGCTTTCGGTATCACAGCTGTCTTCATTGTGAAGCACGCCCGTTATATGTCTCGATATCGCATCTATCATGACCATGGCCGGTAATTCTCCGCCGGTCAGTACATAGTCGCCTATGGAAACATGATCCGTAACGATAGTCTCAAGCACTCTTTCATCTATGCCCTCATAATGACCGCACAAAAAAACGAGATGTTCTTCCTTTGACAATTCCACAGCCATCTTCTGGTCAAAAGGCTTACCCTGAGGTGTAACGTAAATAACCCTGGATACTTCTTTTTCTTCGCATATTGCACGGTAACAGTCATATATCGGTTGTGCCTGCATCAACATGCCCGCACCGCCTCCGTAAGTATAATCGTCTACCCTGCCATGCTTGTTGTCGGTATAATCTCGGATGTTTACGCTGTTAATCTCTATAAGGCCTTTATCTATGGCTCTGGCCAGGATTGAAACATTAAGTCCCGCATCTATCATCTCGGGGAAAAGTGTCATGACGCTGAATCTTGTCATACAAGCCCCTCCATAAGATGAATCCGCATGATACCTGCTTCAATATCAACTCCAAGTATACAATCCCTGATCGCAGGGACTAAGATTTCCTTACCGTTATTGTCTATGATGTAAACATCATTCGCGCCGGTTTCAAGCACATCCTTTATCACACCGAAGTCTTCACCGTCATCGGTTATAACTTTAAGACCTATAAGATCTGCCACATAATACTCATCTGTATCAAGCGAGATCGCATCTTCCCTCGGAATAGTAAGTTTTGCTTTTATAAGAAACCCGATATCATTGATATCGCTGTATTCGGAGAACTTAACAATCACATACTGCTTAAAGAATTTCACTCTCTCGATATGTAATATATAATTTTCTTTTCCGGTTTCCGCGGTAACAACTTTAAGTTTCTTAAATCGTCCGGCATCATCGGTTGTAGGAAAAACCTTTACCTCACCCTGTATACCGTGAGTCGCCGTAATCACTCCTACCGTAAATCTTTCTGTCATTCGACTATTTCCACATCCACATGTCTGTTATCTTCAGCAGATGCCGCCTTGACTACAGAACGGATCGCCTTGGCTATCCTGCCCTGTTTGCCTATGACTTTACCCATATCAGACTCAGCTACATGAAGCTTGACTACAAGGTTTTTGCCCGATTCTTCCTCGGTCACAACAACCTCATCAGGTCTGTCTACTAAAGCCTTGGCAATAACTTCTACCAACTCTTTCATATTCAGTCACCTCTTATATGATTCCGGCAACTTTGAAAAGCTTTGATACCACCTCTGTAGGCTGAGCACCGTTTGCGATCCATTTTTTAGCCTCTTCCTCATCTACCTTAAATGTGGAAGGATCCGTATTGGGATCGTAGGTTCCGATCTCAGCTATAAAACGTCCGTCTCTGGGGGATCTGGAATCAGCAACAACTACTCTGTAGTAGGGTTCCTTTTTCTTTCCCATTCTTCTTAATCTGATCTTTACTGCCATATGCTACCTCCAAAATTAATTAACTATATGATAAAAGCTTTATTAAGCTCGTTATCCGGTATTAAAAGCCAAACATTCCTTTTCCGAGCCCACCCGGAAATTTAAATCCTCTTTTTCCGGCTCCGCCCATCTGTTTCATGAGTTTCTGGGACTGCTCGAACTGTTTTATAAAACGGTTTACTTCGCTTATATCAACGCCTGCACCTCTGGCTATCCTGTGTTTGCGGCTCGGATTTAAGAGTTTGGGATCCGATCTTTCCGCAGGTGTCATCGAAAGTACTATTGCTTCTGAACGGGCCATCTGCTTCTCATTTACCGCAGAATCAAGGTCAACTCCTTTGGGCATACCGCCAAGCATTCCAAGTATAGATGACAGGCCGCCCATATTGCGCATCTGCTTTAAACTCTCAAGATAATCGTTAAAGTCAAAACGCCCCTTCTTCATCCGCTCGGCCATACTCCGGGAGGTTTCTTCATCGATATCGATGTTCTCCTGTGCTTTGTCTATAAGAGTAAGCACATCTCCCATGCCAAGGATCCGGCTTGTCATTCTATCGGGATAGAAAGGTTCAAGATCCGAAAGTTTCTCTCCCATACCCACAAAGAGAATCGGTTTACCGGTTACTGCCTTTACGGAAAGTGCGGCACCGCCTCTTGTATCGGAATCGCTCTTGGATAAGATGACTCCGTCTATACCTATCTGCGAATCAAAATCCGATGCAACGTTTACGGCTTCCTGACCGGTCATAGCATCAACAACCAGAAAAGTCTGATGCACTGTGACTTCATTTTTGATGTCTTTAAGTTCCTGCATCATCTCTTCATCGATATGAAGTCTGCCGGCTGTATCTATTATAAGAACGTTATATCCTTCGGATACAGCTTTATCGTAAGCTGCCTTTGCGATCTTAACGGGGTTTTCCTTGTCTCCCATCGAAAAGCAGTCAACTTCCTGCTTTTTGGCATTGACCTCCAGCTGTGTGATAGCTGCCGGACGATATGTATCGCAGGCTGCAAGAAGTATCTTTTTACCCTTTAGTTTCATCTTGCCTGCCAGTTTTGCGGCAGTTGTGGTCTTACCTGCGCCTTGAAGTCCACACATCATCACTACTGTCAGACTCTTACCGGGTTCATATTTGATCTCGGTAACTTCGGATCCCATAAGATCCGTCATCTCGTCACGTACGATCTTGATAACCGTCTGTGCGGGATTGAGTCCGTTTAAGACTTCTTCGCCTATTGCCTTTTCTTCAACGCCCTTTACGAACTGTTTAACAACCTTAAAATTAACGTCCGCCTCAAGAAGTGCCATACGAACTTCCTTTAGAGCGAGCTTGACGTCCTCCTCGGACAAACGGCCTTTGCCCTTCAGATTCTTAAAAACATTTTGAAGTTTATCGCTAAGGCTTTCCAGTGCCATGTATCACCTATATGATATCGAGTATCTCTCTGCATAATCCCGACAGTTCATGTTTGGATATATCTTCACTGCCTAAGATCTTTTCCATGGTTTCTATACGTTTTCTGACTTCTCCGAACCGCTTTACAAGTCCAAGTTTATCTTCGTAGCCTTCCAATATCCTGTCGGTACGCTTAACCATATCATGTACCGCCTGCCTGCTCACACCAAGATCGTCAGCTATCTCACCTAATGAAAGATTTTCGTATACTACAGACTCATAAACCTGTCTCTGATGTTCGGTCAAAAGTTCACCGTAGAAATCATACAATATACCTTGTTGTACTATCTTTTCCATATGTACGGATCTCACTTTCGTGTAAAGTAAAACTACTTTACATTAAACGCACATAGACTATACTACTACAGCCAAAAATGGGTGTCAAGCATTTTTTCTTGACACCCATGATCTTACGGATCTATATACTTTTTTATAAACCTGAATATCAGTTTGATCCTATCTCCAGATATCCTATAAGCTTTGAAAGATCAAAATCATTCATAACTCCGGTATTCGGATCATAAAACTTTCCGTCAAATGTTACCAGATAATGACTGTATCTGCCCATCTTCTCCATAAGTATCGCACATTTAGGCAGTTCGCAGTCTCTTCCGAGTGTATAAACCAGAGTCGAAGAATGCGGTATTCCAAGATAATCAAGTGTAGTGATCATCTTGGCCATATTTGCCTGCCATTCACGACAATGCATAAGATCGCATGCTTCATCAAGAGATACACCCGCTATCATCGCAACAGCTGCCTGTCCGCAAAGTCCGTCCCAGGGTTGTGTTACAAGATCGACATGATCCACTTTTCTTATCGGATTTGCTTCCCAGTAGGGAGAATCAGAAATATCAAGGTTATTACCTACTATCTGGATCGAAACGGTATATTCTTTTCCGGGTTCAACGGAATTGACGATATCATCCGATACCGGAATATCGTAATATCCCTGCCCCTTGGATTCCATATTACACGTAAAGCACTTGTCATCGAAGCATACTCTGACAGGAGCTTTACCTACCACCTCGCAAACCTCCCATACATTAAAAGGTACCGAGATCATATTTGCGGTATCTCTGAACTCAACTTTACTCTTAAATTCGTACTTCATTTTACACCCTCCGTTATAGTTTATGCTTTATGTTCATCTTACAAAACGAATATTGATATCAACATTACCCGATATGCCGCTGACCGAACCCGTATCGGTATATTGCCACATATCCATCTCGTAAGGAAAATACGGAACCTCAGTATAACCCGCAAACCACTTGCTGTAATCCTCAAGCTGCTGCATATCGAGCATCAGCAAAAAAGTCTTCAGATTACCGTATATACAGGTTTCATATCCGGCGGCTTTTATGGTATCAAGGAATATCTTAACATATTTTGTCCTTTCCTCCATCGACAGCTGATTGCCTCTCCCGTCATCTCCTCCGACCATCTCAACATCAATAACTACAGGACAGGATATATCATAAGGTTCTATACGATCAAGAACATACTCAGCTTCCTCTTTTGCTTCAGCCTCGGATGTCGCCTGTGTAAGAAAATAAACGCCTGCTTTTATATCATTATCAAGCGCTCCTTCGATATTGTCCTCAAAGGTCTCATCATCCATGATATCCCCCTGTGAATAACCTCTGTATCCGACACGGATGATCGCAGCGTCTATTCCGTCATCGCTCACTTTTCCCCAGTTGATCTTTTCCTGGAATTTGGAAACATCTATCCAGGTCTCGGTCGAAGCCGCACTGCCGTTATACACTATTCTGTTTTTGTCACTGACGGAAAAGTCGGCATCCTCAAAAGGATGATGCACCAGACTGTCAAGAATCGGGAAAAACTTAAAATGATTCTCATCAAATACGATCAGATCGTCAGGATAAAACTGTTTGAGCGTCTCTACCGAACTGTCCGAACCCATAAGTTCGTTTTTTAGCTTATTAAGTACTTCTACCTCACCATCGGCATTTCCCTGTTCATATGCCGCGTCGTGTTCGGCGGCAATAAGAGCATCGGCTTCCGATCTTGCAAGATATGGATCTTCCGGATCCTCATAAACATCTACTCTTGCCTGAAGTTCGGCTTTTTCTTCACTTATCTGGCGGTATTTTACCAGAAAGATAAGCGAGAATGTAATAGCACTAAGTGCTATGAGACAAAGTATTATCTCAAGAATATAATTCAGATTATTTCTTTTTTTGCGTCTTTTCCTTTTGGAATTGGAAACAGGTGCATCACTCATTAAATACTGGTCCTCACAAGTTTAGGTTTATAACCGTTATCATTAAGCGCTTTCATGATAGTTTCTTTATGTTCCGTACCGTATGCTTCAAGTGTGATCCTGAGTTCAACAGCGGCATTCCTGTTTATTGATACAAACTGGTTATGCTCTAACTTTATAACATTTCCGCTTTCTTTGGCTATAACGTCAGCGACCCTTGAAAGTTCACCGGGCTTATCGGGTAAAAGAACCGATACGGTAAATATCCTGTCTCTGAGGATAAGACCCTGTTGAACCACACTGGACATCGTGATAACGTCCATATTACCACCGCTTAATATGGCTACAACCTTCTTGTCCTTTATGTCGAGCTGTTTAAGAGCTGCAACTGTAAGAAGGCCCGAATTCTCGACGATCATTTTATGGTTTTCCACCATATCCAAAAAAGATACAACCAGATCCTGATCATCGACGGTCACGATCTTATCTATATTCTTGGCAACATACGGGAATATCTTTGATCCGGGAGTTTTGACTGCAGTTCCGTCGGCTATGGTATTTACACTGTTAAGGGTGGTCACTTTGCCTTTTTCAAGGGAAACCTGCATACAGTTGGCTCCGGAAGGTTCAACCCCTATCACCTTGATCTTGGGATTAAGTAACTTTGCAAGTGTAGATACCCCGCATGCAAGTCCGCCGCCTCCTATAGGTACCAGGATATAATCAACCAAAGGAAGCTCCTTAATGATCTCCATCGCTATGGTGCCCTGGCCGGTAGCTACGGCCGGGTCATCAAACGGATGAACAAAAGTATATCCTTTTTCCTCTGCGAGTTCATAAGCCTTATCACACGCCTCGTCATAAACATCCCCGTAAAGTATGACTTCTGCGCCGTAACTCTTGGTCCTGTTGACCTTGATAAGGGGAGTCGTGGTAGGCATGACTATGGTCGCATGCACTCCGTATCTTTTAGCCGCATAGGCTACTCCCTGTGCGTGATTGCCGGCAGATGCAGTGATAAGCCCCTTTTCCTTTTCTTCATCAGAAAGGGTGGAAATCTTATAATAAGCACCTCTTAGCTTATAGGCACCGGTATATTGCATGTTTTCAGGCTTTAAATAGATCTTGCCTCCGGTTAATTCACTCAGATACTCACTGTATATGAGTTTGGTCTCGCCGGCTACACTCCTTACGGCATCATAAGCTTCTTCAAACGCATCCAGGGTTAACATTTCATATTTGCTCATCATTTGCTCCTTCAAACATAGCCGTTGCAAAAGCCTGCGGATCGAATCTAAGCAGGTCTTCTATTCCTTCTCCGACACCGATATATTTGACCGGTACGGAAAGTTCGCTTGCTATGGCTATTGCGATACCGCCTTTTGCCGTCCCGTCCATCTTGGTAAGTACAATGCCCGTGATATTTGACACTTCCGAAAAATCCTTTGCCTGGCTTAAGGCGTTCTGACCGGTCGTTGCATCCAGGACTATAAGATTCTCTCTTTTATAATCAGGCAGTTCTCTCGTGATTATCCTGTCTATCTTATCAAGTTCGTTCATAAGGTTCTTTTTATTATTAAGACGTCCTGCGGTATCACATATAAGTATATCAGCATGTCTTGCTTTTGCGGCATGTAATGCATCAAAGATCACGGAAGCGGGATCTGATCCCTCATGACCGGATATAACATCAACACCGGCCTTCTCTCCCCACATGATAAGCTGCTCCGTTGCTGCCGCCCTGAATGTATCAGCTGCAGCAAGTATGACTTTTTTGCCGGAGTTTTTGAGTTTTGAGGCCATCTTACCGCAATAGGTTGTTTTGCCTACTCCGTTTACCCCTATGACCAATACGACACTGGGGCCTTCTTCATAATCATAAGAATCATCCGGCACATTCATTTTGGATGCAACCAGTCTTGATAAGGCAGCCCTGCAGTCCTCTGTCGATCTGATCCTCTCGTCTTTTATCATAAGACGCAGGTCATCAAGCACGTCTTCCGCAGTATTTACGCCTACATCCGCCATTATAAGCTGCTCTTCCAGATCGTCAAAGAAATCCTCATTAAGATCATCGTAGGCTCCGAAAACAGTATCTATCCCGTATACTATATTCTTTCTTGTCTTGGTGAGTCCGGCCTTTAATCTTGCAAAGACACCGGCCTTCTTTACCTCTTCGGTCTGTGCATTATCAGCGGTTTTAAGATCGCCTTCGAATTTATTATCGTCTTCGTATTTCCGATCATCTTTCATCATCAGTCATCCAGTTCTTTATCTATAAGGCTTACGCTTACGAGTGTCGATACACCCTTTTCCTGCATTGTTATACCGTATAACCTGTCGGCCTTTTCCATGGTTCCTCTTCTGTGCGTTATGACTATAAACTGAGTATTCTTGGTCAGTTTATGCAGGTAATCCGCAAATCTGCTTACATTATTCTCATCCAGAGCCGCTTCTATCTCGTCGAGAAGACAGAAGGGCGAAGGCTTCAGGTTCTGTATTGCAAAAAGCAATGCTATAGCAGTAAGCGATTTCTCACCACCCGACATCTGCATCATATTGACAAGTTTCTTTCCGGGAGGCTGAGCCGTGATGCGTATTCCGGCCTCTAAGATATCCTCATCCTCCATGAGTTCCAAAGTACCGTGTCCGCCACCGAACAGTTCCTTAAACACCTTATCAAACTGCCTGTTTATCTCCGAGAATTTCTCTGTAAACTGTGCACGCATCTGGGTATCGAGTTCATCGATAATGCCCTTCAACGTATTCTCAGCTTCTATGATATCATCATGCTGCGTTTTCATGAAGTCGTAACGTGCAGATACGTCACGGAAATCTTCTATCGCATTTACATTTACTTCGCCGAGTCCGCGGATCTCATCCTTTAATACGGTGATCTGCTTTTTCATGTTGGGTAGATCGTTTAATTCTTCATCCCTCATATGAGAAGCATCCGTAAGGGTGATCTCATACTCGTCCCACATATAATTGATCTTATCTTCAATGGTGTTTTCAAGTTTTTCTTTGCGGCTCTCAAGTTTATATACTTCCTTGTCAAGACCTGCTTTAGCTTCGGACAGAGTCTCACGGTTACCGATATAATCCTTATGCTTAGTGTTTAATTCAGTCCTCCGTGCCAGGGATTCTTTAAGATTCTTCTCGGTTTCCTCAAGGCTTATCCGTGCTGCTTCTATGGTCTTTTCGATCTCTATGATAGAGTTTTTCTTAAACTCAACATCCTCTTTGGATTCGGAAACTCCGGACTTAATCTCTTCGAGTTCAGAATTTGCTCTTTCGATCTCGGAATCTATACGGTCGATATCGGTCTGATAAAAAGCTTCAGACTGCTTGATCTTTTCAACCTCAAGTTCGGCATTTGAAGAAGCGGAAAGTTTCCCGGTTTCGGTTTCTCTCAATACTTCCAGCTTGGAAGTAAGTTCGTCAATAAGTTCTTTTGCCTTAGCCTCTCTTACCTCGGAATCCTCAAGTTCCTTCCTTATATCATCCTTTTGCGTATTGATGCTAAGTCCCTGATTATCAAGATCCTGCTTTGACAGTGTCAGTTCCTCAAAGTCAACCCTTGCCTGCCCCTGTTTTTCACGAGCACTTTCGACGTTCAGTCTGGCGGTATTTTGCTCAACGGTCTTATCGGAGACCTTAACCTTTAACTGCTCGATAAGTTCACGCAGGTTATTTCTTTCCTGTTTCTTGTTATCAATGCCTTTTTCTATTGAATCGACATTATCTTTTAACTTATTGATCTCTTTACGAATTGCATCTATCTCACGTCTTCTGCTTAGAAGATTTGACGTATTCTTAAACGCTCCTCCGGAGATCGCACCGCCGGGAGTAAGATACTCGCCTTCTTTTGTGACCATTCTTAAAGAATACTTATATTTTCTTGCAATCTTTACCGCATTATCAATATTGTCAACGACCAGGATACGTCCAAGCAGATATTTGGCAACATCACTGTATTTTTTATCAACCTTTACGAGGCTGTCCGCAAGTCCGATTACGCCTTTTTCGTTTAATGCTTCTTTTTTCTTGAATTCCTCAGGATCGTTAATACTTGTAAGCGGAAGGAATGTTGCACGTCCATGACGGTTTTGCTTAAGGTAAGCGATCATGCGCTTTGCACAATCTTCGTCATCGGTAACGATATTCTGAATGTTTCCGCCGAGTGCGGTTTCTATAGCTGTCTCATATTCTTCATCCGTGGAAAGGATATCCGCAACAACTCCGACAATACCCTTTTCTTTAGCCTTCTGTTCCATTACGGCCTTTATGGCTCCACCATAGCCTTCATAACGCTCGGCTATATTTATCAAAGCATCCAGTTTGGATTTTTCCTGCTGATAATCCATACGGGCCTTTTGCAGATCATCATCAAGAGATCTCATGTCCTCACGTATGGACACCAGATCCTGCTCTGCTTTCTTCTGTTCGTTCTGAGCCTGTTTTATCTCTTCACCGATCCTTTTAAACTCAGCTTCAAGAGTGTCGATCTCTTCGGAAGACTTGATATCTTCGGATTCAAAACGCAGAAGCTTTGCATTAACATCGGCTTTTTGAATATTGATCTGTTCGATCATAGTATCGAAACGGCCAAGCTGGGCCTTGATAGTGGATTTATGATCAAGAGATTCAATGATCAGATTCTTGTTTTCTTCGATACTATCATTTAAAGATGTTATCTCTTCCTGGACTTTTGCAAGTTCCGAATCGGCCTTATCCTTTGCATCTGAAAGTTCATGAAGTTTATCATCTATATGTCTCTTTTTTTCGAGAACACCCTCTTTTTCTTTTTCTTTTGCCAAAATATTGGCATTTATATCTGCAAGTCTCTTGTTTAAGTGTTCTTCGCTTCCTTCAGCGGATTTGATCTGCTCCTGTAAAATACGGATCTGTGATTCCAGTTCTGTCCTTTTGATACCACTGTCACTTAAGAAATTACGCGACGATTCTATAGACTCATCAATTTCCGTAAGTTCTTTTTCTATCTCTTCGTATTCGGTCTTGGCTTTCTCATAGCGCTCTGTTGTATCAACAAGGTCTTTTCTTGCAATCTCCAGTTTCTCTGTAGTTGAAACAAGGTCCTCGTTAACGGACACGTTCTCAAGAAGGAAAACATTTACATCAAGAGTCTTAAGTGCTTCTTTCCTCTTTAAGTATTCTCTTGCTTTTGCCGCCTGTTTTTCAAGCGGGGCCCGCTGTTTTTCAAGTTCGGAAAGAATATCTTTAACACGAAGAAGATTCATCTTCTCATCTTCAAGTTTCTTAAGCGCCTGGCTTTTACGTCTCTTAAACTTGACTATACCTGCCGCTTCATCAAAGAGTTCACGTCTTTCTTCAGGTTTACCGGACAGTATCCTGTCGATCTGACCCTGTCCGATTATCGAATAGCCTTCTTTACCGATACCTGTATCATAAAAAAGTTCCGCAACATCCTTAAGTCTGCAGATGGTACCGTTGATCATATATTCGCTCTCACCCGAACGGTAAAGACGCCTTGAAACTGTCACTTCATCGTAATCTATGGCAAGCTGATGGTCTGAATTATCAAGAGTGATGGCGACATATGCAGAACCCAGGGCCTTTCTTATCTCGGTCCCGGAGAAAATAACATCCTGCATTGACCCGCCACGTAACTGTTTTACTCTCTGCTCACCGAGAACCCATCTTACAGCATCCGCAACATTACTCTTACCGGAACCGTTAGGGCCTACTATTCCAGTGATACCGTTATGAAACTTAAAGACTATTTTATTTGCAAATGATTTAAATCCCTGTATTTCAATGCTTTTTAAATACATGAGCCGCTCCTTAATACTTTGCCGGCAGCATCCTGCTGTGCGCTTTTTTTGGTCCTTCCCTGACCACTTGATACCTTTTTGCCGTCTATAAGACAATCCACGGTAAACACCTTCGCATGATCAGGACCGGACTCTCCCGTAACTTCATAGGTCACGGTTTTTCCTTTTGCCTGAACCAATTGCTGTAATTTGGATTTTGCATCACCGAAAGATACTATCTCATCTTCATGGCACATGACAAACTTTAAAATGAACCGTCTCGCAGCCTCTATCCCGCTATCTAAATAAATACCACCGATAACGGCTTCAAGAACATCTGAAATAATGGACTCCTTGGCTCTTCCGCCGGTCGCTTCCTCGCCGCGTCCAAGCCTTATGAAATCATCCAGGCCAAAACACCTGGCGGCGTTAGCAAGAGCGGGTTCGCAAACCATGGAAGCTCTCAGTTTGGTAAGATCACCTTCGGGCATACCCGGATGCTCACGATAGAGATGATCGCTTGATACCAGCTCTAAGACTGCGTCTCCTAAGAACTCCTGACGTTCGTAATTATCGCACTTTTTTATTTTCATTTCATTGGAAAAAGAAGAATGTGTCAAAGCCACATATAAATAATCGGAATTCTTAAAAGAATATCCGATTCTTTCCTCAAGTTCCGCAATATTCGTATTCATACTTTAAGTCTAAACCTTAAAAAAGGGTGCTGCCGATCAACGGCAGCGCCCACAAACAGACGTATTTATGCATTGACAACCGATTTGATCAGATTAACGGCTTCCTCTACCGTAGTGATGGTCTCAGCTTTTTCCGGAGGGATCTCGATATCAAATTCTTCCTCGATTCCCATAATGATCTGGAATACATCAAGTGAGTCAGCGCCAAGATCGTCCATAAAGGTTGAATCGGGTTTGATCTCATCGGGATCAACATTTAAGACCTCGGCAATTACTTTTTTTAGTTTATCAAATTCCATAACATTACCTCCTACTATATAAACAGTTATACTGCATCAGTCCTCATAAGCATCGGGTGAACCACCCAACATTTCTTGTATTTTAACAGGGATATTCTGTTTAGTAAAGGTTATACATTGAAGAATGGTATTTTTAATTTCTTTAGAGGTGGATGATCCGTGAGTCTTAGCCACAAGCCCTTTTAATCCAAGAAGCGGAGCCCCGCCGTGTTCACTGGTCTGAAAACGCTTGAGGGTGTTTTTCAGTTCTTTTTTGATAAGAAGAGCACCTATCTTGGTCTTTAAACTGGACATCATTACGCCCTTTACTTCACCAAGCAAAGCGCTCCCTACGCCCTCGTACATCTTAAGGATCACGTTTCCGGTGAATGCCTCACATACGGCGATATCCACGGCGCCTGCAGGGATATCCCTGGCTTCGACGGATCCGACAAAATTAATGTAAGGACAATTCTTAAGCAGCGGAAAAGTTTCTTTGACCAGAGCATTGCCCTTATCTTCTTCCGCTCCGATATTTACTATACCGACGGTAGGATTCTCTATTCCGTATACGTCACGCATATATATCGTACCCATCTTGGCAAACTGAACCAGATGAGACGGTCTTGCATCAACATTCGCACCGCAATCTATCAAAAGAGTATTGCCCTTAATTGTCGGTATCAAAGGAGCAAGAGGAGCTCTTTCAACCCCTTTGATCCTTCCCACTATAACCTGTCCTCCTACGAGGGTCGCACCTGTACTTCCGGCAGACACATAAGCATCGCAGGTTCCTTCCTTAACAAGATTAAGGGCAACAACTATCGAAGAATCCTTCTTTTTGCGTATAGCCATAACCGGGGGTTCGGCATTCTCTATGACCTCTGATGCATTGATAACCTCGATTTGTTCGGACGGATAGTCATATTTAGCCAGTTCACTTTCCACCCTGTCTTTTTGGCCGACAAGATATACTTTAACTTCACTGCTTTCTTTTACAGCTTCTACCGCTCCCTTTACGATCTCCAAAGGAGCATTGTCACCACCCATGGCATCTAATGCTACACGAACATATTCGCCCATAATCTTCTCCTTAAAAAATCAAGCCTTCTGGCAGGAGCCAAAAGGCTTGGTAAATACAATTATTGATCAGTCAACTGCAATGATCTCTTTCTTGTTATAAGTACCACACTTCATGCAAACTCTGTGAGGAGCCATGAGTGCGCCGCACTTAGAACATTTAACAAGCGTGGGAGCTGACATCTTCCAGTTAGCTCTTCTCTTGTCTCTTCTTCCTTTTGAAGATTTATTCTTAGGACAAATGGACATCTTTACACCTCCCTCTTATAAAGCTTCTATAACAAGAGAACTGTATGTCCTCTGATAAGCTTATTCGGTCAATAACCACACCTAAAAGATTATATATATGCTTTGGTTCTTTGTCAATATATTTTTGTTTTAAACTGTGTAAACCGATTGCCTGATCAGCCCCTGGTAAGCCTTACTGTTTCACGTGCGATAGCAAGTTCTTCGTTTGTGGGAACATTAAGCACCTTAACCTTTGAATCGTCCGTAGAGATGATCATTTCCTCTCCGCGCTTTGAATTTGCTTCACTGTCAAGTTTTACACCCAGGAACTCAAGATATTCACAGATCTTCCTACGTACCATCGGACCGTTTTCTCCGACGCCTGCGGTAAAGCAGATCGCATCAACTCCGTTCATGGATGCAGCATATGAGCCTATATATTTTGCAACTCTTAAGCAGTATGTTTCGATAGCTCTTATACAGTTAGCCTCTCCCTTGTTATATCCGGCCTCCAGATCTCTGAAGTCGGATGAGAAGCCACCCGAAAGACCAAGAACACCGGATTTTTTATTTAAGATATCCATAACTTCGTTCAGGGTCTTATTATCTTTATCGGCTATATACTGCAT
Source organism: Lachnospiraceae bacterium (assembly GCA_024691305.1). Classification (GTDB taxonomy): domain Bacteria; phylum Bacillota; class Clostridia; order Lachnospirales; family Lachnospiraceae; genus XBB2008. The sequence continues at coordinate 62,270 of JAILNS010000036.1, forward strand.
TATCGCAGGATCGATATCACCGCTTCTGGTACCCATGATAACACCCTCAAGAGGTGTGAGTCCCATGGATGTATCAACACACTCTCCATTCTTTACGGCACTGAGTGATGCACCGTTTCCAAGATGTGCTACTATTATCTTAAGATCATGTATATCTTTTCCAAGTATCTCGGCGCATCTTGCGGATACAAACGAATGGCTTGTGCCGTGGAAACCATAGCGGCGGACTCTGTATTTCTCATAATACTCATAAGGAAGTCCGTAAAGATAAGCCTTTTCAGGCATTGTCTGATGAAAAGCCGTATCGAAAACTGCAACCTGGGGAACGCCGGGCATCAGTTTTTCGCAGGCATCTATACCTATAAGATTAGCCGGATTATGAAGCGGTGCAAGATCGGAACAATCACGTATCGCATCTTTTACCTTCTCGTCTATGACAACGCTGGTAGAAAATGCCTCTCCGCCGTGAACCACTCTGTGCCCGACAGCATCGATCTCTTTAAGAGAATCGATCACTCCGTTATCCTGGTCTGTTAATGCATCAATCACAAGGCTTACAGCTACGGTATGATCTTTCATGGGTGTTACAGTAGTGATCTTATCATGATTTGCTGCTTTTCCCCCAAGTGGAGTATAAACAAGCTGAGAGCCATCTATTCCGATCCTTTCACATAAGCCCTTAGCCAGTACATCTTCGGTATCGGAATCTATAAGCTGAAATTTAAGCGATGAACTGCCACAATTGATTACAAGTACTTTCATATTCGTAAATGTCTCCTTTGTATGATCTGGATTATATATATATCACTGAAGCTGTGCCTGGACGGCAGTAAGTGCTACAACGCCGACTATGTCTTCCCATGAGCATCCACGTGAAAGATCGTTTACGGGTTTTGCGATACCCTGAAGCATAGGACCGTAAGCTTCAGCCTTACCGAGTCTCTGAACCAGTTTATATCCGATATTTCCCGCATCAAGATTGGGGAAGATAAGGACATTAGCCTTACCTGCAACTTCGGAACCGGGAGCTTTGGATTTTGCGATATGCGGAACGAGCGCAGCATCTGTCTGAAGTTCTCCGTCAAGTGTAAGTGACGGATACTGTTCATGTGCTATCCTTACCGCCTCGGTCACTTTATCCACAAGGGGGTGCTTGGCACTTCCCTTGGTTGAATGTGAAAGCATGGCAATGATGGGTTTGGATCCGACAAGAGATTTAAAGCTCTTGGCAGAGGTGTCGGCTATAGCCGCAAGTTCTTCCGAATTGGGATCCTGATTTAATCCGCAGTCCGCAAAAAGAAATGTTCCCTCGTCTCCGTATTCGCAATCCGGTACATCAAGAATAAAGAAAGCACTGACAAGTTTAACACCGGGTGCAGTCTTTAAAACCTGAAGCGCGGGACGTAAAGTATCCGCAGTTGCATGACACGCTCCCGCTACCATTCCGTCAGCATCATTTGCCTTTACCATTACAACACCGAACATAAGAGGATCTGTAGAAAGGATTTCTCTGGCTTTTTCCTCTGTCATCCCCTTTGCTTTACGTGTCTCATACAACAGATTTACATACTCATCAAATTTCTCGCAATTATCGGGATCAACCACCTTAACGCCGTCAAGATCGACTTCCAGCCACCCTGCACCATCCATGATCTTCTCCTTGTTACCGATCATAATGATGTCGGCAATACCTTCTGCGAGGATATGTGATGCTGCGATAAGAGTTCTCTTGTCATTAGTTTCAGGAAGAACGATCGTCTTTCGATCCATCCTTGCTTTATCTTTGATACCGTCTATATAACCCATTTTTAAGTCCCCCTTTTAGTATTTGCATTTAGTATCAATAACTTCGTATATAATAATACCCCAGATTTAAAACCCATACAATGTTTTCACATTGCATTTCTTGCTGCATTTCACTTTATTGTTGCGGCTTCTATTGCTTCTATAAGTTTATCGGGTACTGCAGGCTTCAAAAGATAACCTGCAGGTTTTAACTTTATTACGGCTTCTATATGCTCTCTGTCATTTACTCCGGTAAGAAAGATCACGGGAATGCTTTGCAGGTCTTCATCTGCACGGATCATCTCAAGCGTTTGCCGGCCGTCGCATACAGGCATCTCATAATCAAGAAGAATGACATCTGGTCTTGTCTTTCCTATGGAGGTCATTGCCTTCATTCCGGAATTGGCAAGGCTTATATTATATTTTTCTCCAAGCATCTCTTTGATACTTCTTAATGTAGTGGCATTATCATCTACAACAAGCACTTTCTTCCTGTCATCTTCTTTTTCCCGAACATTGCTTACCATCTCATCTGCGTTCAGTTCAAGTCTTTCACATACTGCGGACAACACATCTGAATTATCTATGGGACGTATCAGTTTGGTAAACTGTTTATCAAGATAATACCTGGCGAAGTCCCTGTGTTCATTCTCGGTCCCGATGGTTATGACCGGAATTTCAGAAAATTTCTGGTACAAAGTATCAAAAACATTTGTATCCATATCATATAGCCCGACCATATTAACGATCGCCAGATCGGGTTCAACGACTTTTATCATTCCGATGACATTTTGATTATTATCCGTACACAGCTGAACATTGAAGAATTTTCTTAAATAATCGCTTATGTTCTTCATCAGTTCATTCATTTTACCTATCAGCAAAACAGTTTTCATAATACAGACTCCTTAATCTCCTCGATGATCCTTTCGGATTCATCGGTATCAAGATCTCCAACAGCGGCATATAATTTTTTAAACAGGTCATTTATATTATCGGGATATGAATAGGATCTCATCTTTTTTACGGTTTCATCGGCAACATCGACATCAAAATCGGTCATTGCCTGTGAAAGCATATCCAAAAGAGCAAAGATCATATCCCTGTCGGCTTCTTGTTTATCCTTTTTATTTTCAAGTTCCTTTTCGTTACCCGGTTCATTACCGGATCCATCCTCATCCGTGAAAACTCTAAGCTTTTCTTTATAAGAGCGCCACTCTTTTATAAATATATCATGTAATGATCCTATTATATGTATATCATTGTCTTTTGCGGCAAACTCGAGAATCTTGGCCATACCGGCAAGTGGCACTATCCCCACTGTAGCAGCCGAACTTTTCATCCCATGAACCTGTATCCGGTAATCATCGACTGCTCCGGCATCCCCTCCCGTTATCCTTAAATACATACTGTCAAGCTTATCAGCCTGAATATCCGCTACACACTCAAAATCCGATAGCATGGAACAGATCAGGTCCTTATCGGGCAGATGCATCCATGCATAATTCCAGTCAAGGCCTTCAACAACCGGCATCTCATCTGCAATAACAGTTCCGGATACAGTGCCTTTGCCTTGTGTCTTATTATTATCATTATATTCTTCCTTTATAGAACCTTCATAAGGTTTAACCTTGTCATTCGGAAGTTCATTTAATATTGCAGCTTCAAGTTTTTCACTGACTACAGGTTTGGATATGAATCCGTCAAAACCTGCCTCAATATACATCTCTTTGGCACCTGTAACTGCATTGGCTGTCAAAACATATATCGGGATCCGGTCATATCCCTCTATCGTACGCATGATCTGCATGGTTTCCACTCCATCCATATCAGGCATCATATGATCCATGAAGACCATATCGAAGATTTCTGATCCGGCAAGTTCCAAAGACTTTTCCCCTCTGTCTGCTTCGGATATTTTTATTTGTGTCGGTTTAAGCAGGCTCTTAAACACCTTGCGATTCATATCATTGTCATCAACAACAAGGATATGTGCATCAGGTGCTGTAAACGAGCCGCTGTATGAATACTCAAGGCCCTGCCTTTCTCCGGTATCGATCTTTCCTACAGGATCCGGATTAGTTATACCCTGATGTATATCAAACCAGAAAGTTGAGCCAACGCCATACTCACTTTTGACCTCAAGTTTTGATCCCATCATGTTAAGAAGCCGCATTGTTATGCTCATACCCAGTCCGGTACCTTCTATATTACGGTTTCTGCCTTCTTCTATACGCCTGAAGTCTTCAAAGAGCTTGGGAATATCTTCTTCCTTGATCCCTATTCCGGTATCTTCAACTTCGAATCTGAGCAAAACACCGTTATCTTTTTTTTTGCCTGAAACACGCATGGTAACTGTTCCTTCATGCGTATATTTAACGGCATTGGTCAAAATATTGGTCACAACCTGTCTGATACGGACATCATCGCCGTAAAGACCTTTTGGAAGATCTTCGCATACTTCGACAACAAGTTTAAGAGCCTTATCACGAGCCCGTTGAGATATCATATTGAAAAGATCACGGATCAGTACTGACAACTCATATTCAACCGGAACGATCTCCATTTTCCCGGATTCAATTTTGGAAGAATCAAGTATGTCATTGATAAGCGAAAGAAGCGTGTTCCCGGCCGTGTAGATATCGGAAGCATAGTCTTTGATCGGTTCTTCGGTGCTTTCCCGTAGTATCATCTCATCCATTCCAAGCACAGCATTTATAGGTGTCCGGATTTCGTGCGACATATTGGCAAGAAACTGGGACTTAGCCTTGTTTGCATATTCCGCTTCTTCCTTAGCTTCACGTATCTGATCATATTGACGGTTAATTATAGCCATATTACTCATCTTTGCGATCATCCATGCAAGAAAAGCTACAAGCATCACACCGACAAATATCAGATATACCTTAAAATATACACGTTCATAGAGCTCCGCGCCTTTATAAAGCTTAAATGTTTTTTCTTTTATGGTACTGCCGTCGATCTCATCGACAACACTTACCTTGAGTTCATAATCCCCATAAGGTAAGGACGAGTATTGCAAAGAAGCAACTTCAGACTGTCTCATGTATACCGACTCAACATCATCGCCTATCATATCGACTTCTATAAGAGGGTTATCAAGAGTATAGCTTAACACTGCAGGTGTAATACTCACCCTGCCTTTTCCCGAAGGCAATATATAGGAATCTCCGTCCCGGTCCACTTTATCATCATCAAATGTGATATCATTGATCACAATATTGTAATCAGCATCCATTTCATCATACGTCACGGTATTAATACGCCTTACACCGTCAGAACAACACAGATACAATTCATCACCATCCGTAGCATTCCATGCATTTGCGGTAAGCGAAGTATCAAATCCGGTTATATGATTCAAAAGCTGATAATTATAGTCCCGGTCTTTAATCAATTGTGAAGCCTTTGCCACATATATTCCTGCGCTCGAACTTATCCATGCGACCCCGTCGCCGGTTATGTATATATCATAGTTGTTATTGTATGGAAATGATCTGAGGCGTCTGATCTCCTCCCTTATTCCATCATAGTAGAGACCGTTGCTCGTAACATATATATACCCGTTTCCATATGGTACTATACGCAGTATGACCTGAGAATTAAGACCTTCTTCTGCGCCAAAATGAGCTGTCACTTCCCCATCTTTGATCACATACACACCACCACCGTCAGAACCTGCCAGAATGGATCCATCTTCTCTTTCCACACAGGATAATATCTGAGGAACACTTAAGCCGTCTTCTATTCCGATCGTTTTTTTGACCGAACCATCATATATGAAATTTAATCCCTCATTGGATGCTGCAAGTATCGAACCATTCTTTAGTTCCAGGGTAAACCTGAACCTGCTTCCCAAAAGACCATGGATAACGGAACTATAGGAAAAAACGGTTCCATCCGGACGTATGCATGCAAGCCCTACGGTACCGTACGTGCTGACCCAGATATTCCCCAAAGAATCACGCATCAGATGACGGATCCTTTCTCCGTCAAACCGTTCGGAAATATCATCGTCTCGAACAACGCTGTAATCCGAAGTATTAAGACGTATAAGTCCCGTATCCGTACCTGCATAAAGTACATCATCCACTATCAAAAGAGCATTCACGGCCGCCTCATCGAGTCCCGCCGCCAAAAGCACATTATAAAAAGGATCATATGATATCTTCATTACACCCTGTTTTGTTGAAGCAAACCATATATTTCCCTGATAATCAACTATCGCATCATTTACGGCGTTGTTAAAACCATCCTTACCAAGAAGGACTGTTCTGTCGTACTGATCTATAAATGCTATTTCCGTGGAAGCACAGACAAAAAAGCCGTTATGAACCGGGTCGTAAACTATATTATTCACATAATTTAACCCCTCTATAGTAATAACACGCTTTAGCTCTCCACTTTTATGATCGATGTGATATACCTTATTTCCCGAAGTGCCGATCATTATATCGCCGGCCATGGAGCAATCCAATGCGGTATATGATAATTCGGGATCATTCTCACCGTATTCATCATAAAGATACTCAACCGTATCATCCTGCAAAAACTCTGCCACGGTTCCATTATATGTTACCCCTATTACAGAACCGGTCTCTGTCTTTTTCAGAGTATAGAGACGATTTAAGTCTTCGTATTCCGAATACGTATATACATTTCCTTCTTTGTCGATCTTTACGGGTTCTTTGGCTGTACTGACATATATATTACCTTCAAAGTCACTGCAGATAGACCGTATGGAATTGGAAGGAAGTCCCTCGCTTGTCGTAAAAAGGGTAATATCTCCGCTCAAAGTATCATAACGTGCTACACCACTGTCATTTGTCCCGATCCATAATAAACCGTCATTATCGGTAAACAGATATATTACATTACTTATCCTCTCATCCGGTTGTATCTGCTCAAATACTGTCCCGTTGTATCTGTACAGTCCCGAATAAGCTCCTGCCCAAATAAATCCGTCATCGGTCTGTGCCACCGTGTTTATCTCAAGAGAAACCAGCCCGTTGTCCATACCGTAGATCACGGATGCATACTCTGTCGAAGGATCCCGGTTACTTTCTGCCTGTATATCCATGCCGGCGCTTAGCCATATGATCCCGGATATTCCTAATAAAATAAGAGCTGTCGGTATATTATTTTTTTCCTCTGCATACTTATGTTTTGCCCTGTAATTATCTAAGGTCAATCTCATAAGGAAACGAATAAGAACCGCGATATAAAGGCTTATAACCTTATCCGGCATATTCACAAACAAACCTCCAAGAATACAACATACAGCCCGTGAATTAACGGTACCGTGGAGCATATCTATCAAGGCATCACCCCAAAGATTCCCGGTATATCCTTCATATACGATCATGTTTATCGGGGTTTGTATTATGCTCATCACAAAACCGGCAAACATCGCAACGGATATGATCGAAAAGGAGTCTGCTTTAGTATTTCTGGGAAAAAATAATCCAACACAGACAGCCCCTGATATGGCAACAAGCGAAAACCATAGCAGTTCCGGTTGTTCTATGGCTGTTACAAGATTCATTATCACACCGGATAAGGCTCCGGCCACAGGTCCTAAAAGGATTGACGAAAGAAAAGTGCCGATACTGTCAAGCAATACGGGGAGGCGCAGATTTATAGAAACCCATCTGCCGATGAGATTGATAAAAGCCGCAAGCAGGATAATCAGTAAATTTGTACTTTTCACTTTAAAAAACCATCTGCTCATCAAATATGATTATACAATGTTGTTATATTATCGGTCAAAATCCGGAATAAAATATGATATGATAGTGAAATGATACTTTCAGCGGCAAATATTTCAAAATCTTATAACGAAATTCCCATACTTAAGGATGTTTCGTTTCATATAGAAGAACACGACCGCGTGGCTATCGTCGGACCCAACGGATGCGGAAAAACCACTCTGATACGTATTATCACAGGTAATCTGACAGCAGATAACGGAACCGTAGCCATCGCACGTGATACAACTCTCGGTTATCTGGAGCAGGACGTTTCCGTAAGTTTTAAGGGAACTGTCCTGGATGTCCTTATAAACACCAGAGACGATATCCTGTCCCTGGAAAAAACCATGCAGGATATGAATGACCTTACAGCCTCACTTTCCGGTGATGCACTTGACAGGCATGTAGAAGAACTGGCTAAGATCCGTGACAGGTATGAAACTTTGGACGGATATTCTTATCGTTCGCGTGTAATGGGCATCTTTAAAGGGCTTGGATTTACGGATGCAGACTCAGCCAAGAACGCCGACACCCTGTCAGGTGGCGAAAAAATGCGTCTTAAACTCGGCGCTACTCTTTTAACTTCACCGGATATCCTGATACTTGATGAGCCTACAAACCATCTGGATATGAACTCTTTAGAATGGCTTGAATCATATCTTAAGAATTATCAGGGTACTGTCATCGTCGTAAGTCATGACAGATTCTTTTTAGACCGTGTAGTCAATAAGATAATAGAGATCGATCAGGGTGATGTTACTCTTTTTAGCGGTAACTATTCCGATTATGCCGTAAAAAAAGAAGTCCTAAGAACCGCACGAATGAATGCCTATTTAAAACAGCAGGACAACATACGTCATCAGGAAGAAGTTATCAAAAAACTCCAGTCGTATAACCGTGAAAAAAGCATTAAACGTGCCGAAAGCAGAAAAAAGATGCTCTCAAAGATCCGGGTTATTGAAAAACCCAGAGATTATAACGACGAGATGAGGATAGTACTCGAGCCCTGCATAGAAAGCGGTAAAGATGTACTAAGCATAAGAAATATCTCCAAATCTTTTGACGGACGAGTTCTGTTTGAAGACCAGAGCATTGAGATAAAACGCGGAGAACATATAGCAATCATCGGTGATAACGGTACAGGAAAGACCACTCTCCTTAAAATGATAAACGGCCTGGAATTACCCGATTCGGGAGAGATCGTTATCGGTACCAAGGTACATATAGCATACTATGACCAGGAACATCACGTACTTGATGATTCCAAGACTCTGTTTCAGGAAATCTCTGACACTTATCCCCGGATGACCGAAACCGAGATCCGTACCACTCTCGCCGCCTTTTTGTTTACCGAAGATGAAGTATTTAAGATCATCGGAACTCTTTCGGGTGGAGAAAAAGGTCGTTTGTCCCTGGCTAAACTGATGCTCTCCGATGCCAATCTTCTGATACTTGACGAGCCAACAAACCATCTGGATATAACTTCCAGAGAAATCCTCGAAGATGCGATCAATCATTATACCGGAACCGTATTGTATGTATCCCACGACAGATACTTCATAGACAGGACAGCAGAACGCATAATCGAACTTGATAATTTAAGTTTCACTTCATATGAAGGTGATTATACATATTATCTTTATAAGAGTGCAGAACTTAAAGAACAAAGATTTTTGGTAAATGATATATCAACCCGGCAAATATCGGGTAACGACATAAAAAGTACATTATCGGGCTTGTCATTTGCCGCATCAACATTTGGCACATCATCATCTTCCGACAACATAACCCCGGTCACCCTTTCCTTAACTCAGGGCGCTGCAGATTATCAGGCCCAGAAAAAGGCTGCTGCGCAAAAAAGAAAACTCGAAAATGATATCAAAAAATGTGAAGATGAAATAGAACAACTCGAAAAAGAAAACAGCGATCTCGAAGCTAAGATGAATCTGCCCGAGATCGCCACTAATTCAGTTAAATTGCAGGAAGTAAGTAATAAACTTGCATCCAATAATGACCGGATCACCCAACTCATGGAACTTTGGGAAAACCTTTCCGATCAGTGATCATGCTATGCTGTCATAAGTTTTTCTTACTTCTTTTATAAAGTCCTGAGAATTAAGCACAACTACGTTTTCGTTGGAAGTGATAAGTGCAAGATCCTTGGTCATCTTACCGGACTCTATTGTCCAAATCACTGCTCTTTCCATATCGTTTGCATATGTTACAAGCTCGGGAATATCGTCAAGTTCTCCTCTTTTTCTTAGAGCTCCTGTCCATGCAAAAATAGTTGCAACGGAATTGGTTGATGTCTCCTCTCCTGCCAAATGCTTGTAATAGTGCCTCTGTACCGTACCATGCGCAGCTTCATATTCATAGACTCCGTCAGGACTTACCAGAACCGAAGTCATCATCGCAAGTGAACCGAATGCAGATGATATCATATCACTCATAACATCTCCATCATAGTTCTTACATGCCCAGATAAAACCGCCCTTGCTCTTCATAACACGGGCTACAGCATCATCAATAAGCGTATAGAAATATGTTATTCCGATCTTTTCAAACTGCTCTTTGTATTCGTTATCGTATATTTCCTGGAAAATATCCTTAAATCTGTGATCATATTTTTTGGATATCGTATCCTTGGTCGAAAACCAAAGATCCTGCATGGAATCTATTGCATATTTGAAACATGCATGTGCAAAGCTTGTGATCGACGCATCGGTATTATGCATTCCCTGCAATACTCCGGGACCTATAAACTCATGTATGGTCTCCCTTATCTCTTCACCGTCTTCGGAAGTATATACAAGCTCTGCTTTACCGGCTTTTGGTGCTCGTATCTCGACATTTTTATATACATCTCCGTAAGCATGACGGGCAAGGGTAATGGGCTTTTTCCAGTTCCTTACACAGGGATCTATACCTTTTACAACTATGGGAGCTCTGAATACGGTACCATCAAGAAGTGCTCTTATAGTACCGTTTGGACTCTTCCACATCTGCTTAAGTTTATACTCTTCAACTCTTGCCGCATTGGGAGTTATAGTGGCACACTTAACTGCCACTCCAAGCCTCTTCGTTGCTTCGGCCGAATCCACAGTAACCTGATCGTCTGTTTCATTGCGGTTTACAAGACCAAGATCATAATACTCGGTCTTAAGATCGATATAGGGCAAGATAAGTTCGTCTTTGATCATCTGCCAGAGTATCCTGGTCATTTCATCTCCGTCCATCTCGACAAGAGGTGTTTTCATGGTTATCATATCATTTCTCCTTTACGGGGTTTTATATCAAAAATGGATATTGGGTTCTCATTCAGGCGAACCGTACAGATTATATAATCCGTTATTTACCATATTCTGATAGGCATTATTTATATGAAGATTGGCAAGTTTCTCTGCCTGCTCATAATCTCTGTTCTTTATCGCCTCCATGATCGCACGGTGTTCCTCATTGGAAACCGTACCGCGGCTTGTAGAGAGTGTTTTTTTCCTGATCCTTAAGACATATTGATGATAGTCCTTAAGAAGGTTTTCAAGCATTTTAGAATCGCAGGCTTCATACAGGATATCATGAAATCTGTTGTCAAGCTCCGCCATCTGATCCATATGACCTTTGGAAGCATGAAACTCTCCAAGATAGATGTTCTCTTCCATCTCCTCCAGCTGCTCGTCGGTTATATGATCGCATGCAAGTCTGGCACACAAGCCTTCCAGGTGAGACCTGATCATATATATGTCCTTAACATCCTTTCCGGTTATGCCGGTTACAAACGCTCCCTTATTGGGAACTATGGTGATGAGGCCTTCCAGTTCAAGCTGTCTGAAAGCTTCACGCACTGGTGTCCTGCTGACACCGAGTTCCTCGCCGATGGATATCTCCCGGAGTTCCTCATTCTCTTTAAGCTTTCCGCTTAAAATATCCTCTCTTAAGCGATTATACACGCGACCACGTAAAGAATATTTATCGGTTACTTCTTTTTTCACATCATTATCACTCATATTTATAAATTGTATACAATCATACAATCCTCGTCAAGAGTTGCATTTTCCTAAATATATAAAGAGATACATATAAACGAAACACGCAAAGGATATACGCTCCTTTGCGTGTTATCATTCTTTATTTATTATGATACCAACTGGTATACAAGCCGGTTATGCGGCTGCCGCTATAGTCTTTTTGTCTCTCTTAAGGAACATGAAGATCGACCCCGCAAACAAACCTATTGCCAAAAACCACTTCGGATGTATCGGATCTCCCGTCTTGGGCGATGAGTCGAGCATCTGTGAAGCATTTAAGTTATTGGTGTCCGCATATATTACATACGGCGAGAAGTGAGTTGCGGTAAATGTTACGGTAGGTGTACCATTAACGGTATTAAATCTGGTATCAAGTTCTTCAAGCTGATTATTTGATACTGCAGCAACTTTATTATTTCCGCCATATTGTCTTAATGTATCCGGTATAGGAAGTGTTATCTCTATGGAAAGCCCCGTCGTATCGGTTATCTTGGTATTTCCGGTCGAGTCATACAAGCTTATGTCACAAGGCCAGTATCTTAACGAATCAAGACTTCCAAACCTGTTATTAAGCGCATTCTCAACCTGATTGGTAGCTTCATTGGTCTCAGTTACTTTGACGATAAAGCTGTCGGTTGAGCCTCTTACCTTGGCAGATGCTATATCTACATTGCTGACTCCGCCTTTGTTCACCTGTACCTGCGTACTTCCTGTTGCGGTAGATCCTGTTGCCACAGGTCTTGAGCTGTTACCGGTCGCATATTTTACGGTACTTGACGATGATCCGGCTTTATAATTCGCAGTAACCGTAACATTTTTACCCGGCATCTTGAATGTAGTTGCCGAAAGTGTAGTGCTTGCCAGTGTAGCATCTGCAGTGGTCCATTTGTCAAATGCTTTACCTGACGCAGGATCGTTAGCTGCTATTACTACAGTGGTTCCTTCCGCATATGTACCTGAACCGCTTCCGTTAACAACTGTAACCGTATAAGTCTTGGCTGTTGAACTGTTACCCGAGGAGGTCTTGCTTGAACTATTACCCGAGCTGGAAGAAGAGCCACCGCTGGATGATCCGCCACTCGATGATCCGCCTCCACTACTGCTGTTCTTTTCATAAATTGCATATATACTCATGTCGGATGTGACATTGGTAAAGTCGGAAGGTTTCCATCCGCTGAATGTATATCCGCTTCTTGTAGGTGAGCTGGGAGTCGTAGCCGACTCTCCATCCGCAACATACTGCTCACTCACTATGGTATCATCATAATTGTAAAATACTACATGATGCTTATCAGATGAATCGATCTTTTCAAATCGTGCATTGACACTTAAATCTTCAGTGACATTGCTATATTCCTTATCCCATCCCAGGAATTCATATCCGTCTCTGGTCGGAGCTGTCGGTGTGGATGCATTTCCTCCGTACTGTACGGTCTGCTCATCCCATACTTCCATTCCGGTATAATTTCCGTCTGCATCAAATGCTTCTACATAGAACGTCACAGTAACAGTATCACCGTCATATAATGCCGTGAAGTTGGTCGTTCCGGTAATCTCGGTCGAAGGAACATCAACTACCGTACCGTTTAAGCTCCATCCGCTGAATGTATAACCGTCATGAGAAGGTTCTTTGACAGGATCACTTGCAAATGATCCCGATGCTACATCCTGTATATCATAAGCAGTACTTGGATCGTCAGCCTTGGGATCCCAGAAATATACCTTATATGTAATGGTTGTAGCACTCGCATTTATGTATGTATGATCATCGGCATAAATGGTCGCTGCGGAATCTTCCGGAGTATAGAATGTAATGTTTCTTGTAACTGCCGAATTCGAAACATAAGGATTTGTCTCAGGCTTTGCCTCTTCGTCAGTAGCATCCACAATATTATCGGTACCCGTTGACTGATAACCCGAAAGGAATTCATCATAATTTGATGCAGAACTCGGCCAACCATTTTCAGTCTGTCCAAATACGTACTCATCCTGTATCTGGGTATTGGTATACGGGATCGATACCTGCCTTATGTTACTGTCAAGGAAGGCATCTTTCTTGATGGTCTTAAGTGAATCAGGGAACGTGACAAGATACAGATCATCGGTAGCTGCAAACGTTCTTTCCGGTACATTTTGAATAGATGAGCTGTCAAGTTCAACTGTCTCTATATGATCACAGTTCATAAAGGCTTCTTCCTGGATATATTTCACTCCGGATAACTCATCCCCCGAAACAGTAGTACTTCCGTTGAATGTTCCGTCAAAATTCTGACCTCTGGTTTCCAGACACTCTACTACAGTGTCCCCGGTCGCATCGGTAGAACCATATATTACCCCGTCTGTACATGTAAAATTGGTTCCCGCAAAGTTGACATCAAGAAGCGACGTGCAGTCTCTAAACGGTCTGCGTCCAAGTGATGTAACACTGTCCGAAACAGATACATTTTCAAGAACGTCATCCCCAAAGAATGCATAATCTCCGATGGTTGTCCCGCCGGTCATATCAAAACTCTCAAGAGACTTAAGTCCGGCAAGAGCGTACGGTTCAACATTCACAACGGAACTGAGTTCAACGGATTTAAGATCACTGTTTGCGCCCAGTTTATTAACTCCGGGGGTTGAACCGGTATTTACAAGAGAGGAATCAACTATGTTTCCTTCATTATCAAGATTAGAAAGTACCCCCTCCTTAAGTGACTGTACACCGTAAGGAACATTAAGATCATATATACTGTTTGCACATGTAACCTGATCCTCTGTCATCCCAGAAACTTTTCCTTCAGCTACATCAGCCCAGGTTATTGTTTCCCCATCAGTGCCTGTAGTTCCGACTACATTAAAAATCGCTACGATATCAGCATAATTATCTGAGGACAGGAAAGGATACTTATCATCTATAGCCTCTTGTGCATCACTTACTTCCTGTGCTGCAGCTTCAATGGCAGCGTCTGAAGAAGTAGTATCATTCAAAACAGTTTCATATGCTGCATATTTAGTTTCATATGCTTTACATAAAGTATTCATATCACTCAAATATGAACGGGTCGGATAACTCTGAAGTTCTATCTTTTCACCGTCTGCACGATCAGGATTGTACTGGATCTCAAGGAACTCAGGCCATCCGCTGTAATATGTGATATATGTGGTCGGCTGAGTTCCGACATTGATGTTATTAGCGCCGTTCATTGCATAAGCAAAAGGAGCATAATTCCCATCTATCTCACCCACAAAACTAAGAGATGGCGTACTTGCAAGCCCCGCACATCCGCTTTGATGTGTAGTAACCCCGGCCTGAGTATCAAAAGCGCCTTCTCCGATAGTAAGGTTATAATTATACGGTTCCGTAAAGAATACCGTATTTAAATTATGACATCCCGTAAATGCCCCTGCGGCTATGGAATTAACCGATGATGGTATGTACAGTTTTTCCATCGAACAATTGTTGGAAAAACTACCCTCTGCTATGTTTGATACCCCGTATCCGCCTATTGAATTCGGAATAGTCAAAACATGACAATCCGGATCTATAGTTGCATTCACAAGATTATTTGACGTATCTACTATAAATGTATTCTCATGAGACGGAATCTCATCACATACGACAACAATCTCATAATCTCCCGCATATTCGGTGTCATCATATAAAAATGCTGCGGAATGATCTTTGGCAGTTTTATGAAGATCATACTGATCATTTGATTCAAAATAGAAATTCTCATCGTTCAAAGAATCAAGCCATATGTCGATATCACACTTTTCTATGATAGATCCGCCGGAAGTTCCTCCGTGGTGGAACGATGCCGTTTCTGTTGCAGCGGTATATCCCGAACTGTAATCAGAATCGATATCAGGATCACCGTCAACTATATCAAAGGTTGCATTATTACTCTTTATGTACTTAAGTCCTGTACAGCCTGCAAGGTCATGAACAGGCAATTTCTGTGAAAGTCCCTTGGGGAATTCCAAATATGTCAGTGCACTGTCGTTAACAAATGCATTAAAGCCAATAACTTCAAGAGTCATATTTGCGGCAGTATTTCCGGAATTCTCACCGCACATATATATGTTATTTAATCCGGTGCAATCTTTAAACGCCCTGTCTCCTATTGCAGAAACATGGATTGGAACATCAAATTTTGTAAGCCCCGCGCATCCTTCAAACGCAGATGCACCGATTATGGAAAGGTCGGTCCAGGGATCAAGATTTACCGCTGTAAGGTTATTACACCCCATAAAAGCACCGTTTCCGATCGTATTAAGCTGATTGGAGAAGGTAACACTCGAAAGTGCGGTACATCTGTAAAACGCATAATCGCCTATTCCGGCAAGATTACCTCCTATCGTAAGATTACGAAGATTACCGTTATTATAAAAGACTCCGTTTGATTCGGTCGTTGTTATGGTTCCATCGCTTGCAGTAACTGTAGTCGGTGCGGTAACTGTCCATGTTCCGGTGTCGTTGCCTTCACTGTCGACATTTGCAACGACCGATTGCATTCCTATATACCTGACTGCACATTGATATACTCTTTGTACCGAAGCATCGGTAGAATTCTTTATAGAAGTAAATGAACTCGTATCTTTAAGATTGACAGTTCCCGTGCCACTCCAGTAAAACAGTTCCACATCAACATCATCGGGTGACCAGGTATCCTTATTGTCAAGATAACAGGGAACGAATGTATCTTCATAATCTCCCGAAAGAGGATAATAAGCAGTCTTTTCTTCCCAGCTGCCGTTATATGTATTAGTAGTGGTGGAAGTACCGGTGCCAGAATCGGTATTTATACTTATACCTGTTGAATTCCAGACATGATAGGTTTGAACATACGATAACACACCGCTCTCAGGATCGTAAGCCAATGGATATGATGCAGTAGAGGTTGTTCCAACCATAGCTGATTCATCGGCATATAGGTCAGAGACATTGGTAAGAGTCTTAGCAAGTCCTCCAAAACTGTTATTGGCATCTGTCGGCGCATTGGGATAATTTGTAGAAGAATCGGCCACGGCCTCATAATAAGAAAAATGATACTTTTTTTGGCCCTGACTGTTAGTCATCTGAGCGCTGGTTTTATAATACAGATAATCACCGCTCTTATTAACTGCACAATAGGAATATCTTCCGGTTGTAGTGTTTGATGCATAAGCATAATATGCATCCACCGTATCAGGGATTGTAAGTGATCCGTCGGAAGAAATTGCACTGGATTTAGCTCCCAGGATTACAGCATAATAATCTGTGGAAGAACTGTTCTCCTTAACAAACGCAAATTGATATGTCTTGGATTCATCAACATATATCTGCTCGTCCGCACCTACATAAGGGACCTCACTCCTCCAGGTTGATGAAGCTTCTTCTCCGTTTATTTTCTCATATGTATTGTTATTTTTATCGGTATAATGAACGGCACGTACAAGATTTGTCGTAGTGTCATCAGCATGATCTATAACTACCTCCGTATCGGCCTTGGTCTTCATCGCACTGGTAGGCTCAACGGGAATGGCGGCAACAGCTATCGCAGAAGCCAAAAAAAGTCCTCCGAGAGTTCTTCTGACCTGCTTCTTTAATCGCCTTTTACCAACTTTGGATTTACCTGATGCAGATGAGTTACCGGTTTTGGTGGATGTATTCACGGTCTTATTAGCCATCGTATCTCCTCATGTTTTGGCTTCCCTGCCTATATGCCGCAAGCCTTCCGTGACATGCGTAACACAAAACAAATATTACGACAACACAATATAAGGGCATACAGTCCTTATTTTTGTTATCGGCATTTTACATACAAAACTTAATATTTTTAATAGCAATAAAGCAAAACATAAAAATACCCAATATCATTTTACTAGATATTGGGATATTTTCAAGACAAAAATGCAAGATATAGTGTATTGAAGTCGTTGTGAAATCATTTTATACGGTACAGATAGAACATTTCCAAGTTTCAATCAACCTGTCAAAAGACCAGGCAGCATTTGCAGGGCTGGTCGATGGCAGACATATACATTCTCTTTTGCATACATGCTTTGTATATCTGTTATACAGTTTTTCGGCTGTTCGTCCGTTAACGTAAATATCCGTAATATCCGCTTCATCAAGTATAGTGCTCAGATCATTCGGAACTACATTTTTTATACTGGAATCTGAAGATCCAACGATATCGCAGGAAGCTATAACATCCCATAATGCTATATAATTGCGCAAAAGAAAGTCTCTTTTGGCGGGTATTGTTTCGGGAACAGCCTCGCCACATACAGTAGAGACCACGCGCCAAAAGCGGTTTTGAGGATGCCCATAGAAAAACCCGGTCTCACGCGATCTTACGGATGGGAAACTTCCCAGTATGAGTATTTTAGATTCCCTGTCAAATACAGGTTCAATATTATGTTCAGTCAAATATATACTCCCGTATCATACCCTTATAAAAATATGAGTAACATTTTTCCTGTTCGTTATCATCATTTATCGGATTTGCTATACACATAAGTAACCTGATCGTTCGGAATCCGCTTTGCGACAACCACAAATCTGGCCGTAGATGTTGAGCCGTTACACGTAGAAAGCGTAAGCAGTTCATCTCCGTATGTTGCGGTTACTCCGGTATCATACAGACTCATTTCGGCCATGGACTTCATATTTGAATCAAACTCTTCCGCCGATGCCGCATCTATGAACTGATAGTATTTAAAACTGACATCTTCGGCATCCTTTATTGTATCGCGAAATACATACATCACTTCATACAGACCTTTTTCATATATGGTATCGAACTTGATCAGGTTATGTTCAGCACAATATTCTTCCGATTCGTATTTTTTCAGATTACCGAACATCTTTCCGGATTTCATATGATGTCCGTATACGATCAGATTAGTACTACGAAACATCGCATTGCAGTTACAGTCCATAAATATCGAACCGTTATTGTCTTCATCTCCCTCAAAATCGTGGTTTAGATAATATTCATTATTAACGGTCTGCATAACGGGATAATCAATATTCGTTCCGTCTATGGTAAGCCATCCGATAACCGATTTGTTTTTGATATATACATTTTTGTACTCATCGAGGATCTCAGGAATCTCATCGGCTTCTGCCAGTGTAAACAAAGGCTTTTGCTCGATCTCTTCAGCAACCGGATCGGTACCTTTGAGGGAAGCAAGTTCATCCATGGCAGACTGGTTTATATATGCGGATCTGCTGTAGATTGCAAAGTAGATGAGAGAACCCGCAGCGACTATTCCCGCCGCTACAGTAATGATCCTTCTTCTCAGATTAGCCTTTCGTACGATCTCGGCAGCGGCTTCGTCAATATCTTTTCCGTTTATGTTATCGGATTTATCCGCTGCTTTATCCCCAGATCCCGATGATTTCTTTATTGCTTTTCTTTTATTGCTGCTAACAGTGCTTTTTTTAGTGCTTTTATTAACACCGATTTTTATGGAAGGCAACTTTACCTGTTTTTGGGGCTTCTTATCCGATACTCCTTCAGGATGCTTATCAAATTCCTGTATCATATCATACAGTTCATCGTCAAAGTCTCTTCCGACTGCAGTCTGAAAACGTACTTCACCTGATTGAAGTGCACTGTAAAGCTTACGTACAGCCTCAGGATCAGACATATCGGTCTGTGCCTTAAGTCTGTTTATAAGCTTTGTATCCTCAAGCGCCGCATTATAATCGTTTATATCCGTAAATTTATGTCCGCCAACCATTCCGCCGGGCATATCAATTATCTCCTTAACCGAATTATTTTTTAAACGTTAACTCATGCATTAAAAATATAAACCTAAACATTATATCTTCGACTCAAAAAAGAAGCCACCGCTTTCGCAGTGGCTTCTCTTAAATTCTGTTTACTGGACCATCATCATATCATCGGCCAACTCTGCGACCGCACCGCTTTCAAAAATCTCTTCCGGAGATCCCAAAAGCTGAGACTGATGGATCCGGCTCATAGACATCTGGCTCATAAGAACACCGGCAAAATCAGCTGTTTCTCCTTTTTTAAGAGGATTGATATTAGCCTGTTCGCTGATCTTATTAACGCTCGAAAAATCTACTCCGCCTTCTGTGGCATCATCGGAAATACGGCTTATAGAATTAAGACTTGCCGCACTTACCTGTCTGGTATTGTATATATACGGATCGTAAGTTACGCTTCCGATTGCGCCTATAGCACCTACTCCCATAAAAACCTCCAATACACTTTACACTGCTGATTTAGTAATTATATCCTATATACATTTATTATGTCAACATAATTTGTATAATTATGCCAATTTCCGGGATACGGCTTCTTTTCTTTAAATTTGTATGATTATGCCAATTTCCAGGATACGGCCTCTTTTCTTTCAGAGACAAAGTCTTTGTATATACCTTCCCTTGATATCAGTTCATCATGCGTTCCGCTCTGAGTAACCCTTCCGTCCGAAATGACAAGTATCTGATCTGCATGTCTTACGGTCTTTAATCTGTGCGCGATCATGATTATAGTCTTATCTTTAGTCAGTTCCTCTATCGCATGTGTGAGCTCAGCTTCATTCTCGGGATCCACATTTGCCGTTGCTTCATCGAGTATGATTATCGGACTGTCTTTCATTATCGCGCGTGCTATGGATATACGCTGTTTCTCACCTCCCGAAAGAGACGCACCTCCTTCTCCTATAACAGTCTCGTATCCATCCGGAAGACTCATGATAAAGTCATGACACCTTGCTTTTTTCGCGGCCTCAATTACTTTTTCCATGGAAGCCTCCGGCTCTCCGAAACGGATATTGTTGGCTATGGTGTCCTCAAAAAGATATACTCTCTGGAAGACAAAGCTGTAATTCTTCATAAGTGAGTCAAAACTGTATTCCTTAACATTTTTCCCGCCTAAAAGAACTTCTCCGTCTTTCACATCCCAAAATCTGGCGATAAGATTGGTAAGGGTTGACTTTCCTCCGCCCGAAGGACCTACGATTGCTGTTGTGGTCTTCTCGGGAATCTTAACCGATACTCCGTTAATGATCATTTTGTTATCATATGCAAATGTTACATTTTTGAGTTCTATGTCCATATTTTCCGGTGTTATATCTTCACCGTCTATATCCATTGGAGGCATATCAAGAACTTCTTTTGCCTGAGTAACCGAAATATTTACGTTTCTTAACAGCGCCGAGAAGCCGCCCATAAGATCAAGACTCTCATATACCATAAATGAAGATATGATCATCAGTATCGCATACAGCAGCGGCATGGATCCGTTTAAATAAAATAATATAGAGGCTAGAACCATTACTACTCCGGTAAGTTTGGTTATTATACCCTGAAGCGCAAAATAGGGGATCACCCTGTATTCCAAAAATGTATCCGCTGCCTGTTTTTCGGTTATGGCCTTGTCAAGTTTTACAGCAGACTTATCGGTAAGGTTAAAGTTTTTAACTTCAGCGATACCCTGCACATATTCTATGACAGCAACGACCAGCGATTCATCGGCTTTGGCCTTTCTGGGTGCCGCAGGAATAGTCGACTTTTGCATGAGCGTATTAAATAAAGAGAACAGACCTATACCTACTGCTACGATAATCGCTATCCTTATATCAAAAAATATAATGAACAGCGAGATGATACATGTAGTTATTATCCCCTGTGTAGTCACCATTACTACCCTTGTAGCCACATCAGCCATCTGTTCCATCGTATTTGTCGTGATATTCGTGATCCGTCCCAAACTGTTGGCATTGAAAAATCCCATCGGAAGATATCTTAAATGTTCCGCTATCTCAATACGCTTGTTGGCACATGAATGATATCCCGCTTCAGTCTGAAGCATCGTTGTTTTTAAGCCTATGAGGATCTGACCTATAACTGATATCGCCATTATCCCAAGAGACATCCACACATTTCGCATCGACATGTTATCATCCAGGATTCCCATTATGATAACACCTATCGCAGGAATCCTTAAAGTTGCAAATATGGATTTTACGGCTCCTAATATAACCGCAAGAACTAATTTTTTTCTGTCCTCCTCACAACAAAAATCATAGTATTTTCTCAGAGTTTCAAACATTTATGCCACCTCCGAATCTTTTGCAGAGACATGAGCATCCCACATATCTTTATAGAGAGGACAGTTTTCAAGTAATTCCTCCTGGGTACCGACAGCCTCTATATTTCCGTCATTTACAACTATTATCTGATCGGAAGATACTATAGTAGACAATCTGTGCGCTATGACTATAAGAGTCTTGCCCGATATGAGTTTTGCCACAGACCTCTGAACAAGTGCTTCATTCTCAGGGTCGGTATATGCTGTAGCTTCATCAAGTATCACTACAGGAGCATTTTTTAACATTGCTCTTGCTATGCTTATCCTTTGTCTTTCACCACCCGAGAGATGTCCTCCCGCTCCGCCGGCGATCGTATCGTATCCGTTTTCAAGACTCATTATGAAATCATGGCATCCACATGCCTTAGCCGCATTAATAACATCTTCATCGGATGCTTTAGGATTACCCATGCGAATATTATCCATAACCGATTCATCAAAAAGATAATTGTCCTGGGATACGTATGCGATAAAGCGGTTATAATCTGCAAGAGGGATATCCTTTATATCCACTCCTCCAAATGTGATATTTCCGGCGTCAACATCCCAGAAATCCGCGATAAGTTTGGCTATCGTTGATTTGCCCGATCCCGACGGGCCTACAAGCGCATTTACGGTACCCTCTTTTATCGTGAGATCTATACCGTGAAGAACTTCCGTATCATTGTATCCGAAATGAACGTTATTCAGTTCAATGGTTGTTCCTTTGGGTGTTGTCACCATCTTATCCGGTCTTATAAGTTCTCTTTTTTCAAGAATAGATGCAACTTCACCAAAGATTGCTCCCATCTTTCCAACATCATCCATATATCCCGTAACGACCATGATCGGAGAAACAAGTCCCAGAGAAAGGATTATCATTAACAGTGCATCGGAACCGCTTACGCGTCCTGTCATATAAAACCAGCCCGCAAAAGGAAGAAGGGAAAGCAGCTGTGCGGGAAGAAGTGTCATGGAGACATTCTGGTAGATGTTACATCTTCTCATCCACTCGATAAAACAGTCCGCTCCTTCTTTGGCTGCCGTAACAAACTTATCGTAAGAAGTCTTTGATTTACCGAATGCTTTTATCACTTCAATTCCGTTTATGTATTCTACTGCCGTATCATTTAAAGCCTTAGTCTTCACTATAGTATTATTAAAGCTTTCTCCAGAGCCAACCATCATCAGGGAAAAGAAAACTAATCCCACGGGAATGCTCAAAAGCGATAATAATGTAAGTTTCCAGTTTATGTTAAACATTATGATCATTATTCCGACAGGTACAATACAATTTGAAATAACCTCCGGAATGATATGGGCAAGTGTGGTTTCGGTCGAATCCACACGTTCGATGATTATATTCTTATATGACCCGGAAGACTCTTCAAGTACATCACCGAGCGGCATGAGGCTCAGTTTTTTGGTAAGTCTCCTTCTGATCTCTGCAAGAACACCGAATGTTGCTTTATGAGATGTACCGGTAGATAAGGAATGAAATACCTTATTTGCGATCCAGCACAATGCTATATATGCACACTGGACCAGATAAAAATTAAGATCTGTATTACGGTCTATCATGTTCTTAATGATATCCGCTACAAAAATGTATGGTATAAACCCTGCCAGCACACCTGCTATCGCCAGTATGATACTCGCAATATATGCACCTTTGTTAATTGAGGCAAACTCGATCACCCAGCTTATGGTTGATCTGTTTTTTGGATTTGTTTTTTTGTCGTTCATTTACTTGACAGCCTTTCATTTAGATTTTGATATAATAAACTGATCTTTCGAATACCGAATAACCGTTAACGCTTTATCCCTCCTGCATCAGATGACGCCATCCGTATTCATAAAACGAATCAAGATGTTTGCCGTAGGATAAAGCCTCTTCCTCGGTAAAATCATGTTCTACAGGTTGGAAGATCGCACTTATGTTGGTCGTGATAAACAGGTGATATTCCTTATCAGGTAACATGTGTACCTCAATCCCGACTTCTTCCATCTTACTTATGAATTTATGTGTGGATTCTTCTTCCAATACCGCAAGTTCGTGTATGTAATTCTCATACCTGGTTCCCTGGGACCTGCATACAAGAAGTTTAAACGCCTTAATGTGTTTATAAACATATTTGAGGATCCAGACAGTTTCTTCGTTATATTTCCACATGTCTTTTTCAAAAGTTTTATCTATCCCTGCGATCTCATCATCCATCATGGAAAAGAATTCTTTGATCATACCTTCGTATGCAGGGCCGACCAGTGCTGCAAACATATCTTCCTTACTTGGGAAATGTTTATACAGTCCCGAAGCACTCATATCGCACGCTGCGGCTATTCTGCGCATGGAAGCATCCTTAAAACCGTACTCAAGGAATTCTTCATATGCGGCATTTATGATCTTCTCATGATTTTTGCTCTTATCTCTGGGCATCTTCTCTCCTTTCTGTGTCTTTCTGAATGATCAACACGTATATCTTTGGTTCGATACAATGCAGGCTTAACTCCTGTTGAAAAATAATAGCGAACAGTGTACGCCAATGCTTATGTTAGAGTACACTGTTCGCTTTCGTTTGTCAAACTATTTTTTTATAATCTTATCAATAAACCGGCTGGGCTTTAGGTTTTCATCGGTCCGATACAGCATGTTTAGGCTGTTTTTGGCACGTGTCATGGCAACATAGAACATCCGCCTTTCTTCGTCTATCTCTGCCGGAGTATGTGCTGCCTTTGAAGGGGTTTTGTTTTCATTCACATCCGGAAGGATCACGGTATCAAACTCAAGACCTTTTGACCCATGATAAGTCATGATCTTTATACCGTATTCCTCACCTTTGCGTGACGAATTTTCAATGGCCTTTTCCCTAACGACATACAGCATCTCCTCCATATCCCGGTATGAGCCGGCCTTCTTTATCAAAGCACCAAATGACTCTTTTTCTGATAAATACTCATTGTATTTATCCGCAGAAACATTTTCTTTTACATATCGGTCATATCCCATGGCATTACATATAAACTTAAGACCAAGGTACGGACTCATCGTCTTAAGCCTTTTTATATTCGAAAACAGTTCATTTATTCGTCTCACCATATAAGGGTCTTTTGCATAGTATCTTAACAACTCCTCTTTTTGAACGTATTCGTATGGCATGGAATCTCTTTTGATATAACGTACCGGTCTGTTTACGATCCGCAGAAAATTTGCCCTTTTGTTATCTCCGGATGCGACTGCCATATATGCACGCAGATCTTTGATATGCTCGGACGAAAAAGGAATATGCGGATCGGTAAAAGAGCATGCTATTCCTTCCGACAAGATCAATGCGGCATATTCCCCTCCCACCCTGTTTGTCCTTGTAAGGATTGCTATCTCATCAGGTGGTATCCCGGCTTCAAGCTTATGTTTTATGATTTTAACGACCTCTTCGTTTTCACGCTCTTTCCCAATACAGCTTGTTATGGTAACCCGTCCTGTTTCATCGCATCTGTAAGCCGTTATATTTTTTTCGAACCTGTCCTTATTCTCCGAGATCACAAGACCGGCGGCTTCGACAATCTTTTTAACCGACCTGTAATTAATATCAAGTTCGTTTCGTACCGCTCCGGGTATTTCCTCGAGAAGTCTGTGCATAAGGCTTATATTGGCACCTCTGAAACCGTATATCGACTGGTCGTCATCCCCCACTGCAAATATATTGTTTTCCGGATATGCAAGGATCTTTACCAACTCATACTGACTCGCGGAAATATCCTGAAATTCATCGATCAGGATATATTTGAACTTTTTTTGCCAAAAAAAGCAGAACTCCCTGTCTTTTTTTAAGAGTTTAAGACATTCATTTATCATGTCATCAAAATCTATCATCCCAAAGTCATGAAGCAGTCCGTCGTATGCATTAAATAATCTCTCAAAATCCTGTACATCAAACATATCCTGTGTAAATACCGAAGGATCGTTTCCGTTATTTTTGCACGAACTGATCAAACCGAGTGCACGCAACAGATCATCATGGTCGGCACACTCATCCGTAAGTGAGCTTATCTCAAGAGCTCTTTTTATCATATTTATTTTTTCTTTGTCTTTGATCGGGGCCACTTTACGATACGCTCTGTGGTGTCTTAAGATCGAATAGAAAATTGCATGGAAGGTTCCGAACGAAACATTTGCACTTTTTGGTGCTAAGAGATGCATAAATCGCTCCTGCATCTCTAAGGCTGCGGCTTTGGTGAAGGTAATGACCAGAATGTCAGAGTCCCTCACCCCGGAGTCCATAAGTGCTTTTATACGATGGGTAAGTACAGACGTCTTACCCGATCCCGGGCCCGCCAGCAAAAGCATCGTGCCGTCTTTAAAATCCACGGCACGCTGCTGGCTTATATTCATTTGATGCATATCAGATCAGCTTAATCTTGTAATACCTGCTTTTATCCTTTCTATGGTTTCTTCTTTTCCGATAATCTCCATTATCTCTGTTGCTCCTGCCGGAGTAACTGCCTTTCCGCTGAGTGCTGTACGAAGAGGCCACATAACAAAGCCCGTCTTTATGCCTTTTTCCTCAACATACTTACTTAGGGTGGCATAAAGTGCATCGTTTGTATAATCCTCCTGTGCTTCAAGGATCGGAAGTGTATCTTTAAGTACTTCAAGAGATGTCTGGGCATCGGTCTTCATTTTCTTATGCGTATACATCGACAGATCGTAATCTTCAGGAACCGCTTCAAAGAAGTCTATCATCTCCGGTATGTCCGGAAATACCTCTATACGGCTCTTTACCGTCATGGCAATATGCTTTAGATCCATAGGCCCGGTTATCACTTTCTGTATATACGGAAGTGCACGCTCATAAAACTTATCAAAGTCCATGGCCTTGATATATTCACCGTTCATCCATTTAAGTTTGGCAATATCAAAAACAGCGGGAGATTTGCTTATCCTGTGATAATCAAATTCCTTTATAAGCTCATCTAAAGTAAATATCTCCCTGTTATCTTCGGGACTCCATCCAAGAAGTGCGATATAGTTTACAACAGCCTCTGTCACAAATCCCTGTTCGATAAGATCTTCAAAAGATGAATGTCCGCTTCTCTTGGACAGTTTCTTGTGGTTTTCATCGGTTATAAGGGGTAAATGGATATATACCGGACTCTGCCATCCGAATGCATCATACAGCCTCTGGTATTTGGGGGATGAGGACAGATACTCGTTTCCCCTGACCACATGAGTGATATTCATCGTATGATCATCAACCACATTGGCAAAATTATAAGTGGGATATCCGTCGGATTTAATGAGGATCATATCATCCATGTCGGCATTTTCAACGGTGATATCCCCGTATAGTTCATCATGGAACGTGGTCGATCCTTCGTTCGGGATATTCTGTCTTATAACATAAGGCTTACCGGCTGCAAGGTTTGCTTCCACCTCTTCTTTGGAAAGCCCAAGACAGTGTTTATCATAAATGCTTATCTCTTTACCCTCTACAACTTCTGTCTTAAGTGATGCAAGTCTTTCCTTATCGCAAAAACAGTAATATGCCTCCCCCTTGTCAATAAGTTCTTTGGCATATTTTAAATAGATACCGGTCTTCATGCGCTCACTCTGAACATAAGGGCCGAATCCGCCGTCTTTATCGGGTCCTTCATCATGCTTAAGACCTGTCTCGTCCAGAGTTCTGTATATGATCTCGGTAGCGCCCTCAACAAAGCGTTCCTGATCCGTATCCTCGATCCTTAACATGAAGTCACCGCCTTCATGCTTAGCGATCAAAAACTCATACAGAGCGGATCTTAAATTGCCCACATGCATTTTTCCTGTGGGACTGGGTGCATATCTTGTTCTTATCTTTGTTGTACTCATAGATTTGTCATACTCTCCTGTCTTGTTTCAAAATCCGGAATTTCCTTGTCTGCGGCATCAACGAATCCCTGAAGTGCTCTTCCCGCAACTGTCAGATCGATATTTGTTCCTGCTCCTGCGATACATCCTCCGGGACAGGCCATACCCTCTATCAGACATCCGTTCTTTTTGCCTGCTTTGGCAAGCATCAGCATCTTCTTGCAATCAGACAAGCCTTCCGCATGTTCGATATGAACTTCAACATCCGGATAATACTCATGTACACATTTTTCTATAGCATTTGCCACGCCGCCCGCTACACCGTATCCGCGTCCTGCGCCGGTTGCGCCCTCAAGCTTATCAAGCGATTCTATCTCATCAAGAAGTATTCCGCGTGAAGCAAACATTCCCGTAAGTTCTTCAAATGTTATGACAAAGTCCACATCCGATCTGATAGTCCTTCTTGAAGCTTCAAGTTTCTTTGAGGCACACGGACCTATAAATACGACCCTTGCATCGGGATGTTCTCTTTTGATCACACGCGCGGTCGCAACCATAGGCGTAAGTGCATTTGATATCTTATCTATGGTCTCGGGGAAAAATTTCTTTGCAAGCACCGACCAGCTTGGGCAGCACGATGTAAGTGCAAAAGACTGATTTCCCGTAGCCACTTCCTTCGCATAATGTTCAGCTTCAGTCACGCATCCTAAGTCGGCACCAATGGCAGTCTCATATACTTCGGAAAATCCCAGTTTTTTAAGTGCGGTCTTTAACATGTCTCCGGTAACTTTAGGTCCAAACTGCCCTGCAAAAGACGGAGCCACCTGGGCTATTATCTCTTTTCCCGACTGAAGCGCACGTATTAGCTGGAATATCTGGGATTTATCGGCTATCGCACCAAACGGACAGCTTACCATACACTGACCGCAGGAAACACATATTTCCGGATCGATATAGGCCCTTCCCTTTTCATCATTCTTTATGGCATTAACGCCACAGGCACTTAAACAAGGTCTTACCTGATGCGAAATCGCATCATAAGGACACACGGATTTGCATTTACCGCATTTGATACATTTTTCCTGATCGATATGCGATTTACCGTCTATAAATGATATTGCTCCTCTGGGACACACTTCCTGACACGGATGAGCGGTACAGCCCATACATCTGTCCGTAACCTTATACATGTTTTCGGGACAGGCATTACATGCGGAAGGAATGACCTGCATGAGCGGAGGTTCGTAATACTTTTCATCTATATTGGTCTCTTCAAGACCCTGTGTAAGATGCACGGGTACATTTTCCGGTCTCAAACTAAGACCAAGCGCAAGTCTTAACCGCTCACGCACTATCGCCCGCTTCCTGTACATTCCGCCGTAATCATCGCACTCTTCTTCCTTTACGATCTTATACGGCAAAGCCTCCATATCATCTTTTATATTCTCCGAATCGTAAGCAAGATCGGATATTTCCTTGAATATCCTTCTTCTGACCTTACGAACTTCGGTATCAATGCCTCTCATACTCATATCATAAACCCTTAAATACGGTTATTGTTTTCCCGTAGATCCGAATCCTCCGCGATCCTTATCATCCAAATGTTCTACTTCGTTAAAGATAAGTTTGGGTTGATTTTCCATTATCCTGAACTGACATATCCTGTCATTTACATGTACCACGGTATCACGCATGGCTATCATAGGCACAAACCACTGATCATTGTCTCCGCAATAAGAGCAGTCTATGACTCCCTGGTGATTGGCCTGTATAAGCCCATAGTTTTTAAAGGTCGAACTTCTAGGAACAACATGTGCTTCATAACCCTTGGGAAGTCTTATACCTATACCGAGCGGTATAAGTTTAAACTCGCCCTGTTTAAATGAAACTTCCTCCGATGCACGAAGATCTATCCAGTCGGACTTTCCGTCTATATATTCGAGTTTATCGATCTTATCGGAAAAATATTTGATATCAAGTGTCTGTGTCATATTATATATGTTCCTCCAAAATATTCAGACCTGCAAAGCGCATCTTACTCCTTAACATTTATATCTTCCAAAGTACAGATCACACCTTCTTTTTGCGACCTGTTAACATCAATGACCCGCTGGTTGGAAGACCCTCTCCAATGTAACAGGATATCTCTTTTATCTTCGATGTACTTACCGTCCACGACAACATCTGTATATTTCATGATATCGAGAGAAGCGATATCTTCGTAATCATATCCGGTATAAATCCATATCGTCTTATCCGGCCATCTGTCCTTCACTTCCCTGCACAGTTCCAGTATGCTGTCTCTGTTGCCCGGATAAAGGGGATCGCCGCCGCTTAATGTAAGCCCGGAAATATAATCCCTTCCAAGCAGTTCCATAAGCTCTTCATGCGCCTCATCGTCGAACTTCAGTCCGTCACCCGGATCCCAGGTAATGGGATTCTGACAGCCGGGACAATGATGTTCGCACCCCGAAACCCACAGTACCGCACGAAGTCCGGGACCGTTTTTCATATCGTCTTTTGTAATATCATGATAATTCATATAAGGTCACATTGAGATCCTGTCGGCTATCTCAGCCATCTTTGAATCAGAAAGTCTTGTATCGCCATGGGTTCTCGAATAAGCAAGATATCCGTTCATACGATCTATCTTGGTAAGGTTGGTCGATCCGCATTTAGGACATACATCCATCTCGAGCTGTTCATATCCGCAATCATCACAGTATGAAAGGCTCATGTTTACGCCCTCGTAAAAGCCGTATTTCATAGCTCTACGGATAAGAGTCTTGATAGCATCCAGATTATAGTCTATGGGATAACGTACATATTGTATCTTTCCGCCGTTAAACAATTCCCAGAATCTCTTTTCAAGATCCTGTTTTTCAATCGAGGTTATATCTTCGGTAACATGGCAATGGAAGGAATTGGATACATATTCCCTGTCGGATACTCCGGGTACTATGCCGTATCTGTCCCTGAACTGTCTGACCTGAAGACCGCAGAGATTTTCTGCGGGAGTTCCGTATATCGCATAAAGATGATGATCTTCTTCCTTGAATTCCGCGACTTTTTCGTTTATATGTTCCATAACTTCAAGGGCAAACTGTCCGTCTTCGACAAGAGACTTGCCATTATACAATACCTGCAGTTCATTAAGTGCCGTTATCCCGAAAGATGCGGTCGCCGAATCAAGAAGCGGTGCTATACGGTCATGAAGATCGAGATGTCCACCGAGGAATCCGCCCTGGCAATAAGCAAGAGGGTTGGTAGATGCTTTCATTTCACCCAGATACTGGTAGGTCCTGATATGAAGATTTCTGATCATATTAAGATAATAGTCAAGAACCTCATAAAAGTCCCTTGATTCCTCTCGTGCCTTGGCAAGTATCATAGGCAGATGAAGCGACACAACACCTATATTAAAACGACCTATATATACGGGCTTATCGGTATCATCGGCAGGAGTCTGACCGCCCTTTTCCCAATAAGGAGAAAGAAATGCCCTGCATCCCATAGGACTTATGACTCTTCCGTATTTTTGATATGTTTCCGATATATAACCCTCACCCGACATGGACAGCCAGTCGGGATACATGGATTTAGACGAACATTCGATACCTGCTTCAAAGACATCTTCAAGTTCGCATCCCTCACCATGAAGTTTTTCATCATACAAAAAGACGATCTTGGGGAAGAGGA
This sequence comes from Lachnospiraceae bacterium, assembly GCA_024691305.1. Classification (GTDB taxonomy): domain Bacteria; phylum Bacillota; class Clostridia; order Lachnospirales; family Lachnospiraceae; genus XBB2008. Next base: position 93,471 of record JAILNS010000036.1, read on the forward strand.
CCGGTTTCTTATGGCCGGGCTTACCCTGTCCGTTCTTTCGCACGTTCAAAAGAGTCTTTGATGCCATACGTGCAAAACGATCCGTACCAAGACCGGCCGTAACCGTTATAAACGGATAATCTCCCCTCGAACTTGCAACCGTATTGAACTTATACTCCCATCCCTGGAATCCCTGTTCAAATTCTCTTTGAATATCGGCATATGCCTGTTTTTGGGCTGTCTGATCATCTACACCGAGCGACGTATATTTTTTGATATACTTATCATAACTGTGCTCTGCATACGGAGCCAGCATCTTATCAACTTCGGGTACTGTAAATCCACCGTACTGCTGTCCTGCTGCGGAAAGAATGATATCACCGCAGACATCGAACACGGTATCAAGGCTCTTGGGCTCGTTATACCATACATTGCCCATTTCAAATCCGCCTTTTAACACCTCGGAAATATTAAAAAGACAACAGTTCATGGTATCACGCCTTGCAGACATATCATGTACATAGATATATCCTTCTCTGCATGCCTGGATCTCTTCGGTAGTAAGGAAGAATTTTTCGTAAAGGCTCTTGTTAAACTGGTTAAAGATAAGACTTCTCTTAGTACTTACCAGTGCGGAATCAGTATTTGCATTCTCCCTGTCGCCTACATACATGATGGCCTGTGTCTTTTTATACACATCATCCATCATACGAACAAAATCCTGCTTGTAATTCCTGTAATCTCTGTAGCTTTTGGCTACGATCGGCTTAACCTCATCAAGTGCACTTTCTACGATATTATGCATGAGGGAGATCGGTATATCCTTGTTTTCAAGTGCATCTATACGTTTTTTCACAAATTCGCATATATGCTTCTTCTCATCCACAGTGAATTCATAAAGCGCACGGTAGGCACTTTTGTGAACGGCATTTACGACCTTCTGCATATTGAATGCTTCCAAAGATCCGTCCTTCTTAACAATATGAACATCACCTACCGGAACATACATAGAACCGTAGTCATTGGTGTCCTTTGTTTCATCACGTAATAATTTACTCATAGATGTCCTCTCGGGAATAAAAATATCCACTTAAAACTTAAGCCCACACGAGAACTCTCCTGTGAGCTTAAGTACTTATGACTGCTTGGAAGTTTCGTCCAAAACTGCCCCGGTCTCTTCAGAAGCTGCAATAGCATCCTTTGCATCCTTGTTCTTACGAAGTTTGATGCCTATGAGAACCGCTGCTATAACTACACATACGGCGATAACAAAAAGAAGCAGATACGAAAGAAATGCATTAGTAAATAGAATAAAGTTATCCATATTTCATACTCCCAAATCTGTTAAAAATACCTTTAAATCATACCCCACAACCGAGTTCATCGTCAAGCAGATCACTTCCGTCCGCAGCAGATGTGGCAAGTTTGTCGCATCGTTCGTTAAGTTCGTGACCGTTATGGCCTTTTACCCAGTTAAAAACAACATCATGTGGCTTCATTGCTTCAAGAAGCCTTTTCCACAGATCAGGGTTCTTAACCGGCTTGTTCTGCGAATTCTTCCAGTTTTTGCTAAGCCACCCCTCGATCCAGTTTTTATTAAACGCATCCGATACATATTTGGAATCGGTAAACACTTCAACATGACAGGGTTTTGTGAGGGCTTCAAGGCCCGTTATCACTCCCATCAGCTCCATGCGGTTATTTGTAGTCTTTTTGTAGCCCCGGGAATACTCTCTCTCATGCATAACTCCCTGCGGATCAACATACTGCAGTATAGTCCCATAACCACCGGGGCCTTCCGGATTACCTCTGGCCGCACCATCCGAATATAGTTTAATATCTGTCATTTAAATATCCTTTCAAAAAACAATTACGACTTCCATACCCCTTCATCCCGGTGAATCTTAACCATCTTTTCGGCTTCTGCCGTGAGCTCATTATCAAATCCCAGGCTTTCAAGAAGCCTTATGGCATTTCTTGATACAGCTTCACCGCATAAAAGTTTATATGAAAATCTGACATCGCCTTCAGACAGATCTTCTTCAAAATGATAATTCTCATACTGACCGTTTAAAAGAGTCGTAAGTTCGGCATCATGTGTCGCTGCCATCACTCTTATCCCCTTAGCGTCCATGTATTTAAGTATCTGAGTGCATGCAGCTATACGTTCCTCTGTATTGGTTCCGTTTAACAGTTCATCTACAAAACACAGATGTATGACCTTTGTATCCCTGTTATCATCACCGGCGCCAGGACACCTGTCTATCATTCGTTTTACGGCTTTTATCTCAGCCATATAGTAGCTGTCACCTTCCGTGACATCATCTTTTAAAGACATCGCACTTGATACAAGGCAAACCGGTGACTCATATTTATCCGCACATACATAGCCTAAAGTCTGGGCATATATGGCAGCCAGCGCTACACTTTTTAAAAAAGTGGATTTACCGGAAGCATTCGCTCCTGTGAGCAATATACTCTTACCGATCTTAAGTGAATTGGGAACGGCGTTTTCTATCAGCGGGTGGTAAAGTTCACCCAGTATCATTTCATCGGAATCCCTAAAAACCGCTTCGGCCATATGTCCGGATATGCTTTGAACATATCCCGCCATCGCGATCAATGCATCCAGGCTTCCCGTCATAAATATAAGTCTGTCAATATCATCTTTTCTTGCGATAAGCTCATCTTTTATCTTCCAGAATCTGATGATATCGGCAAAAAAGATGATCCCGACAAGATTAAAAAGCACATAAAAAGGATTTGAACCAAGTTCACTTCCCAGAGCTATCCTGCTGCTGTTCCTAAGTCTCTTAAGATTTACGAGCGTTTCTTCAAAACCATCAGTTAATTCCTTAATATCGGCATTTGAAACGTTTGAATCTTTCAGTGCCTTAAAAACCGTCTCAGAGGATTCCGTAAGCCTCAGTATATGAGAATATACCTTCATATACGGAAGGATCCCGGTCCTGTCTTTATAATATACGTATATATTGCTTATAAGTACTACAAGAAAAATGATAACACCTACTCCGGAAAGCAGATATATGCTTCCGAAAGCAGCCACCAATAAAGCTGTCCTTACATAGTATGAAATGAAAGAATCCTTCTTAATATCTTCCATTCCTTCTATCATATCGTAGACGGATGTCTTTTTCATTCGTCCGATATGATGAAGCGCTATGAGTATATTGCTGCGTATATCTTCATTATCACGGAAAAAATCAATTATCCTTCGCCTTGAATAAACCTTATCCGGTACACTTAACGGTGTCCGAAGCATATGATAAAGAACCTGACGTCCCTCTTCGGACTCGGTCGTATCTATGCATGCAATTATTTCATCCATGGAAAGATCTGACCATGTGATATCATCAAGAGAATCTGTGTTTTTATGACGCTTATGGTAAGCATCTGCAAAAACAAGACGATCACGGTCATAAGAAGATCTGTTTACTTTACCGAATTCATTTTTCAGTCTAAGCAGATATAGTTTATCATCCCTTTTGGAATTAATAAACTGTAAAAACATAATTAGTGCAATGATGCCTAAAAGGATAAGTGTAAATATGATAAACTCATTCATCGTATCTTATCGACTATCTCCTGTGCACGTGCATAAATACCTTCAACATCGTAAGAATCATCAAATTTTCCGTCCATATAAAGGATACGACCGGAAACCATGGTCATTTTCACGTCGGCCTTGGATCCGCTGTATACTATGTTTTTGGCGATATTGTTAAACGGACGCATTTCCGGTTTATTTAAATCTATCATTATGATATCGGCAAGTTTTCCTCTATCCAGAACATCCGCCTCATCAAGGCGCATCGACAACGCCGATCCGACCGTGGCCATATAAAGGACATCAAATCCGTCAACGACTGCCGCGTCTTCTTCGCGAAGTTTGGCAAGCCCTGTCGTCAGAAACATCTCCCTGAACATATCAAGACAATTGTTTGATGCCGGTCCGTCCGTACCTATACCTACATTTATGCCTCTTTCTATATATTCGTTTATAGGCGCGATCCCACTTGCAAGTTTGGTATTTGAGCCGGGATTCGTGACCACGTGAAGTCCTCTTTTGGCAAAAATATCAATATCTTCTTCACTCATATGTACACAGTGGTAACCGCCTCCGCCGTTATTCCACATTCCTATGGAATCAAGATACTTAGCGGGTGTCATCCCATACCTGTCGATACAGCCCTGCACTTCACTCTTAGTCTCTGCAAGATGTGTATAGACAGGAGCTTCATGTCTGTTAGCCATATCGGAAAGCGAACGCATAAGTTCATCGGAGCAGGTGTATTCGGCATGAAAACCTATCTCATAAGATATAAGCGGATCATAAGCATTTAATTTTTCATACATCTCTTCGGTATAATCAACGGATGAAGAAAAGTTATTCAGATTTCCGCATAATACCGCACGGTACCCCATCTCCCTGTATGCCTTTGCTTCTGCTTCGGGAGCAAGATACATATCAAAGCAGGCTGTCATACCGCTTGTCAGGTATTCAAGTATGCTGAGTTTTGTCGCATCAGCTATCATATCGGGTGTTAGTTTGGCTTCCCTTGGGAATATCTGCTTATTCAGCCAGTCTGATAACGGCATATCATCGGCCATGCTCCTCAAAACGCTCATACCTGAATGCGCATGAGCATTCTTAAATCCCGGCATAAGAAGATTACCGCCGCAATCGATCACTTTATCGGCCTTATAACCAGCAGGCAGATTTTTCTTTTCTCCTTCCTCATCAAGAGCAGGACCTGTATATACTATCCTGTCATCACAGGTGTAGAGACTCCCCTCATATATTTCCTCTCCCTTTTTCATGGTCAGGATACGGGCTGATATAAATTTAATATTCATCTTTGGATTCCTTTTCGTGTAAATACAGTCTTAACTCTCAAGATTCTCGGGTCCGAAGCTTTCGGGAAGGAGTTCTTCGAGTGTCTTTAACTTATATGTCCCTTCGGGACCTGCTATGATCACATAAAAATTTACGGGATCCGTAAATTCCCTTAATACCTGTCTGCACACTCCGCAGGGAGATGCATACTGGCTTATGGGCTCTCCAACAGGACTCCCCGCAACGGCAATAGCCTTAAAATGACGTTTTCCTTCGGACACCGCCTTATAAACTGCGCATCTTTCCGCACATATTCCCGGACCGAAGGCTGCATTTTCCATATTACAGCCTGTGATGACAGAATCATCATCACATAAAAGCGCCGCACCTACGGCATATCCGGAGTACGGCGCATATGAGTTTTCTCTGGCCTTGTCGGCACTCTCTATGAGAGAGCCGATCATCTTATCATCTATCATAATATCCCCGCGATCTTCTTAACGGACTCTCTGACCAGTATCGTAAACTTGGGAGCCGCCTGGTTTGCTGCCTCCTGTACTTCATCATGAGTTAAAGGCCTGGGGCTTAATCCTGCGGCAAGATTTGCGACACAGCTTATACCGCATATCTTTACACCCATATGGTTAGCTGCGATAGCTTCAACTACGGTACTCATTCCAACCGCATCAACGCCAAGTTTACCGAGCATTCTTATTTCTGCGGGAGACTCAAACGAAGGACCTGTCAGCTGTGCATATACTCCCTCAAAAAGTTCTATATCATAGTCATATGCAACGCTTCTTATAGCATCCTGCAGGTCTTCGTCATATACATGAGACATATCCGGGAATCTGGTACCCAGTTCATCGATATTTGGTCCGATCAAAGGATTGGGTGCAAAACAGGAAACATGATCCTTGATCATCATGAAAGCACCTGCATGATAATCGGTATTTATTCCGCCTGATGCATTGGTCAAAAACAAAGCCTTGATCCCCATCATACACATAAGTCTCGTAGGCAGGACAACATCGGAAATATCATAGCCTTCATAATAGTGAACCCTGCCCTGCATGAGTACTACTTTTATGCCGTCGATATATCCGAATATAAACTGTCCCTTATGTCCCGGAACAGTAGAAACGGGAAATCCTTCTATCTCGTTATAGGGAAGGGTTGCGACTACTTCAACGTTTTCGGCAAAGTTTCCAAGCCCCGACCCCAGCACAACTGCGATATCAGGTTTAAAGTCAACTTTTTGACAAACACATTCATAACACTTATTCAGTTTTTCATATACGGGATTAGCCATAGTCTTCTCCTTGTTCAGTATCATTATTCTTTTACTTCATAAAAGATAATGCAATTGGGCTGATCTACCTTAATCTCTTTATGGTTCATAACTATAAGACCCTTTTTGGCATCGACCGAAAAGAATGTCATAGTGTTTGATTCATGATTTAAGCTCACAAGATGCCTGTTATCAGGGAAAAGTGCAACATCTTTGGGATAATCTCCGCTCACAGGCAGACAAAACAGTTTGGTAAGCTGTCCGTTCTTTTTGTCAACGGAATACATGCAGGCAGAATTATCTCCCGCATTTGAAGAAACGATATATTTAAAATCATCGGAAATATTAAGTGCCGAAGCCCCCGATCCGCTTGCGTGATAATCGTTTAATGTAGAGATAGACTGGATCTTTTCAAAATCAGGTCCGTTATGTTCGGTATCATGGTATTCATATACATCTATATAAGTCCCTCTGGCATGAACGATATAGATATATTTTCCGTCCTGGGACGTTTTAATATGTCTGGGGCCTGACTTCTGATCGGAATGAATGATATCGGACTGCGTAAGTTTGCCGGTATTACTGTCGAATTTATAAACCGTGGTATTGTCAGTACCAAGGTCGGCAGCGAGCAGATATTTATTGTCTCTGGTCATCTTTACGCAACTGACATGGGGTCTTGAATCGAGATCCGCGATCGTTCCAAGCCCTTTATGAAATACCTCATCGGTAATCTCTCCGATACTTCCGTCGGGATTAAGCTTAAGTACCGTTATCTTACCGTCATGATATCCGCCTGTAAAAAGGTATTTGTCATCATAATCGGTTGAAAGATAAGAGGCACGCATTCCGTTTATCGTTCCCTGTCCCAGCGCCTTTAAATCTCCGTCGGGCATTATCTTATATGCTTCCACACCAAAATCCGTTATCGAATAAAGGTATTTACGATTATGAGATATTGAGATATAAGAAGAATTGGAAATACTTATCTCATCTCTTTCTTTGAGATAACCGTTCTTCAGATCGACATCATATATCCTGATCCCGAAATTCTCCCTGGTCGTTGATGTGTATGATGAAACATAAGCTACATATTTAGACATTTTGTTCCTCCAAAAAGGTCACCTAAAATCCGTATAATTTTATCACATATCCCCGAAACTGTAAATTAAGATAAATGTGCCGTAAACCCTTGCAATTCATTGACATAAAGCCTCAATAATGTATAATTATCTTTCAGCGGTCAGCGTTTAATATTAATTATGTATATATAATTATTTATTCTGTTTTGTTTTAGCTACGGACCGTAAAAGTATGATCAGGCGGTAAATATGGCTAAAGAACTTATAAGATTCGAAAACATATCCAAATCTTTTGAAGGAACTACTGTCCTTAAAGATCTCAATCTGTCCATACATGAAAATGAATTTGTGACCTTGCTCGGACCGAGCGGATGCGGTAAAACCACCACACTAAGACTACTTGGAGGTTTCGAGACCCCCGATACCGGACGTATTATCTTTGACGGAGAAGATATCACTGCTCTTCCTCCCAACAAAAGACAATTAAACACTGTATTCCAGAAATATGCTCTTTTTACTCATATGAGTGTAGCAGACAATATCGCATTCGGTTTAAAGATAAAAGGTGCGGATAAATCCCTTATACGCGATAAGATAGCATATTCCTTAAAGCTTGTCGGACTTGAGGGGTTTGAAAACAGATCTCCCGCTTCCTTAAGCGGCGGTCAGCAGCAGCGTATAGCCATCGCGCGTGCCATTGTAAACGAACCCAAGGTTTTACTTCTCGACGAGCCTTTGGGGGCACTCGATCTTAAACTCCGTCAGGGGATGCAGTATGAACTGATAAGATTAAAAGAAGAACTCGGAATAACTTTTGTATATGTTACACACGATCAGGAAGAAGCCCTGACGATGTCAGACACCGTAGTAGTCATGAATCAGGGTATCATCCAGCAGATCGGCACTCCGGAAGATATCTATAATGAACCGCAAAATGCCTTCGTTGCCGACTTTATCGGTGAAAGCAATCTTCTTGACGGCATTATGGTCCGTGACTGTCTGGTAAACCTCGGTGGCCTTGATTTTCCCTGTGTCGATACCGGATTCGGAGAAAATACACCCGTGGATGTTGTAATACGTCCCGAGGACGTTGAACTTGATGCATCAGGCATCGGTCAGACCTCGGGTACAGTGACTTCCATTGTATTTAAAGGGGTTCATTGGGAAATACTCGTCGAAAGTAAGATCGGGATCAATTTCCTGGTTCAGACCACCGAACACTATCCTTTGGGCAGCAGCGTGGGTATCAGTGTCGATCCTTATAATATTCAGATAATGCATAAACCTTCCAGTGAAGATGAACGTGTATTTGACCAGGATGAAACCGTAAGCGGAGAAAACTATGAACCGTAACCGCTATCGTCTTCTTTCAATTCCATATGTGATCTGGGTGATAGGTTTTACCCTTATTCCTATACTTTTTATCCTTATAAGAGCGCTCACGGATGACGGAGGAGCCTTTACCTTAACAAATATCGTTGCCATATTCTCTCCCTTGCATCGTAAAGCACTTATCATGTCTTTATGTCTGGCATTTATAAGTACTCTTATCTGCATCATTCTTGCTTATCCCGTTGCACTTATACTCCGCGGAAGCAGGATCAAAAAGAAAAACATCATCCTGTTTATCCTGATACTTCCGATGTGGATGAATTTCATACTCAGGATACTTGCGATGCAGATGCTCATATCAAATAACGGGATCATAAATCATATCCTTGAACTTGCGGGGCTGTCCCCAATGAACATCATAAATACCCCCAGGGCCATAGTTTTGGGAATGGTATATGATTATCTGCCGTATATGCTTCTTCCTGTCCTTAACAGTATTCTTTCGATACCTGAAGACGTTATAGAAGCGGCCAAGGATTTGGGATCCGATAAGTTTCATGTACTTACACGTATCATAATTCCCTTATCGCTCACCGGCGTCGGAAGCGGTATAACTATGGTTTTTGTTCCATCGATGACAGAATTTGTCATCGCGAACATTTTAGGCGGAGGAAAGATCCAGCTTCTTGGTAATATAATCGAACAGGAATTTACGGTCTCCATGAACTGGAATCTCGGCTCGGGACTGAGCGTGTCCCTGATGGCTTTCGTGCTCATTACTTCATTCATATTCGGAAGAAACAATGAAAGCACTGCAACGGGTATTACGATATGATAAGTAAAACTCTCGGAAAAATATATATAGCGCTCATAATGATATTTTTGTATGCGCCTATCGGTGTTCTGATCGTTCTAAGTTTCAACGACTCAAGATCACGTGTTGTATGGGGTGGATTTACCTTAGACTGGTATACATCTCTCTTAAACAATTCTACGATCATGAAAGCCCTTGGAACAACATTCGGTCTTGCATTGTCATCCGCTCTTATAGCATCGGTACTTGGAGTTCTTGGAGCCATAGGAATTTATTCCATGAGACAAAAGGGATACAAACTTATGCTCTTTGCTACCAATATTCCCATGATAAATGCGGATATAGTAACAGGTATTGCTCTGCTTTTGTGGTTCGTAAGGTTTTTGCCGCTTGGATTTACATCGGTACTTCTTGCACATGTAACATTCAATATCCCCTATGTTATCCTTTGCGTATTGCCCAAATTAAAAGATATGGATATCTACCAGTATGAAGCAGCCTTGGACCTCGGTGCCAAAGAAAGCTATGCATTTATACATATCCTTCTTCCGCAGATACTGCCCGGTGTTCTTTCGGGCTTCCTCATGGCAGTCACGATGTCAATGGATGATTTTGTTATAACCTACTTTACCAAGGGGGCCGGAGTAAACACGCTCTCCACTCTCATATACGGTCAGATCCGAAAAGGCATAAAACCGGAAATCTATGTATGATCTACCGTTTTATCATTTATTGTGTTAGTATTACTTATACTTGTGAATCTCCCGTATGACAGGATAAATATAAACAATCACAGGGTTAAGGAGTAAATTTATGAAAAAAAAGATCGTATCGATGATATGTGCATTATCGCTCATAGCATCAATGCTCACCGGCTGCGGAGGCACTTCTTCGGGCACTGCAGACAAAAGCGGTAAAACACTGACGGTATTTAATTACAGCGAGTATCTTGATCCCGAAATGCTTGAACAGTTCACCAAAGAAACGGGCATAGAGATAAAATATGAAGAAGCCACAACTCCTGAAGAGCTTTATACAAAATATAAATCCGGCGGTATTGACTATGATCTTATCTGTACTTCGGATTATATGGTAAAAAGGCTTATCGATGAAGGCGAAACGCAAAAAATAGACTTTAATTCCATGAATAACGTTTCCAACATTGGAAAAGAGTACTGGGATATTTCAAAAGCAATAGATCCGGAAAATACATATTCCCTCCCGTATTTTTGGGGGACGATCGGTATTTTGTATGATAAGACCAAGGTTAACGGTCCCATAGACAGCTGGGATGTCCTGTTTAACGGAGAATATGCAGGTCAGTTCATAATGCAGGATTCTATGCGCGATACCTTTATGATCACATTAAAATATCTCGGATACTCATTAAACACTACCGATGAAAATGAGATCAGAGAAGCCGCAGATCTGCTTATGAAACAAAAGCCTGATGTTGAAGCATATCTGGTCGATGAAGCCAGAGATGAAGTTGTTGCAGGCAATGCCGCCATGGCAGTAGTTTATTCGGGAGAAGCATTCCTCGGTAATCTCTATAATCCCGATCTTGAGTACGTTATCCCTAAAGAAGGTTCAAATGTATGGATCGACTCATGGGTAATGACAAAGAACTGTTCCAATACGGAAGCTGCTCAGAAATTCCTTGATTATCTGTGCCGGCCCGATGTCGCTATGGCTAACTTTGAATATATATATTATTCGACGCCTAACGAAGCAGTGGTCAAAGATATGGATCCTGAGATCAAGGCTAATCCCGCAGTGGTTCCGACTCCCGAATCCATATCAGGTTGTGAGGTATGTACCCAAAACGATCCCGTCACGACTGAATTATATAATACTCTGTGGAAGGAACTGAAAGCCGAATAAGGATGGATCCGTGATCATATCATAAAAAACGGACAGGTCATCTGACCTGTCCGTTTCCTATTATCTCATATTTGTACGATGTCAGTTCCTTAAGGCCCATCGGACCCCTGGCATGAAGTTTCTGGGTTGATATACCTATCTCTGCTCCGAAGCCGAATTCAAAACCATCGGTAAATCTCGTTGATGCATTTACATATACACATGCAGCATCTATCCTGTCAAGGAAGTACTGAGCCGTGGTCTTATCTTCCGTTATTATGGCTTCGGAATGCTTGGTATTATATTTATTTATATGCTCGACCGCCTCTTCAACACTGTTGACTGTCTTCATCGAAACTATGTAATCGAGATACTCCTTGCCCCAGTCATCCTTGGTTGCAGGTACAGCATCCGGAATAATATCACAGGCAAACTCATCACCTCTGATCTCCACATTATGCTCTTTTAACGCTTCAACCAGTCGTCCGCTGAGTGCTCTTGCAACCTCCTTGTGTACGACCAGCGACTCACAGGCATTGCATACACCGATACGCTGTGTTTTGGCATTGACTATGATCTTAATGGCCTTGTCAATATCCGCATATTTATCAACATATATATGGCAATTACCGGTTCCGGTCTCTATTACCGGAACAGTCGCACTTTCAACCACATGCCTGATAAGCCCGGCTCCGCCTCTCGGAATAAGAACATCAATATATTTATCCAGTTTCATAAATGCCGTAGTGATCTTTCTGTCTGTATCTTCTATGAGCTGTACAAAATCCGGATTAAGATTGGAGGACATGAGTGATCTTCTTAGGATATCAACTATGGCTTTATTGGATGATATCGCATCGCTTCCGCCTTTTAGTATAACGGCATTACCGCTCTTAAATGTAAGAGCAAAAGCATCTGCCGTAACATTTGGTCTTGACTCATATATAATGCCTATGACACCTATAGGGACTCTGACCTTCTTGATCTTAAGTCCGTTAGGACGTGAAAACTCCTCAATGACTTCTCCGCAGGGGTCTTTGAGTTTGACCACCTGTCTCATACCATCCGCCATTGCTTCGATGCGGGCATCATCAAGCCTTAATCTGTCAACCATTCCGGGATGCATATCATTTGCTATAGCCCTTTCTATATCCTCGGCATTAGCCGAGAGTATCTCGTCTTTATATATGGACAGATACTCAGCACATTTAAGCAGTTCAAGTTCCTTGTCCTGCTGTTTCATAGTCTGAAGTTCATAAGAAGCGGCTCTGGCGCGCTCTCCCATTTTCTTAAGTTCCGAAGTAGTCATATATCCTCCTTTTATCCGATAAGCCTGTTAAGTCCGGTCTCGTAATCGATCTCAACTCCGGGCTGAATGTTATAAATAAATACATGAAAACAAACCCCGCTACCGTGATCCTCTACGGAATATGCTTCAATCTCAACACCCCTTGCAACAAGTTCATCTCCCCTAAAATACGGGCTGACTCTGTATAACACATTTCCATTATAATCTTCAAGATAATTTATTACCAGCATCTCATATTTAAGCATCAGATCAACATTCATATGCCTTGTGCCGGTTATAAGGTTTAAAGGATCCGCATTCCTGCCTGTAAGTGCATAGGCTATCAAATGGCATCTGTTATACAAAAAAGGAGGATCAGATTCTATAAGTCCGGGATACCTGGCCTGCCTGTATCCGCTGGGGCGTATATCTCCTATCTCCCCGCGAGGTTCTTTTGGCATCATCGACGCATTTAACCTGGCCACTGCAGTATGGCATCTTCCGAGATCGTCCTTTTCACTGTATGTTTCTCCGATAATATGTTCCTTATCATATGCCGTAAACATCGGTATATTATCGTTTAATTCGATAATTTCCATACTGTCGAATTCGGGAATATTATCCGGAGCCGCATCAACTATACTTAAAGACGGCTCATCCTCGGAGAATACCGGTATCGACACCTTGGAATAACTGCCGGCATCCGATCCGTTTAGATAATTATACAAAGCCACGGCACCCGATATGATAAGTGCCAGTCCGATAACCGATAAGACTATCCTAAGGGTTCTGAGTCTTTGATTTTTACGGAGCTTTTTTCTTTTATGTTCGATCAGATTGCCTCTGTTCATACTGGGAGATCCCTATTCACTCTTCGGATTGCATATATCGGAATACATATCCAGTTCACCTACCATCTGACTGGCATCTTTGCCGTAAACCTTACAGCATTTATGCGATACGTTTGAATGCTCCCTTTGTTCGGGATCATATTCCACGCTCATGCGGACCGCACCGGCCATGACCTCCGTATCCAGATGTTTCATAACTTCATTTAACAATTCATCATCAATATTTGCCATACCATCTCCCTTATAAGCGATCAGCTTTTATGATCGTTACTTATGATCTCCTGTTCGTTTATCACAACGTCCATCTTAATATCCCATTCATCTGCAGGCATGTTATCAGTCATCTGACACTCATAGCATATCCCCATGCGATACATGTCCGGATATTTACTTAAAAAACGGTCATAAAATCCGCCACCGTATCCGGTACGGTTAAGTTTCCTGTCAAAAACACTTCCGGGGCAGATCACCATGGTGCGTTCATGACCGGAGTCGGTTTTATGGTCGTATTCAGGTTCCCACTGCAGACATTTATCTTTCGGCTCATATATCCCCATATAACCTTTTTGCAGGTCATCTTCGGAATCAATATAATAAAAACATATATCCTTATCCTCTACTTTAGGAACAGCTACTTTAATGCCTTTTTTCAGCAGTTCATTTATAAGGCCGTATGTGTCAGCCTCCGACCGGAATGAAACGTATATAAGTATCGTATCAGCCTTTACGTCCGATATTACGGACAATACCCTTTTATGTATCTCTTTGTCGTTTCTTTTACGTATATCAGCAGAAAGAGAATCTCTTAGCGCAATCTTTTTTTTCCTGATATCAGACTTTAAACTATTATTCATAATATCCGCCGAAATGTGTTAAAATATCAAATGGTTCCATATGTAATTATACCATGTAAATAATACCAAACACAGGAAACACAATGTCAAAAAAGTCATCAGCCGAAAAGCAGAATTTTGAATATATACTCTATACGCCTTACGATACCATATCAGAAGCCGATATCCCGGAATTCTTCAGCGAGGTACACACCATCGATGTCGAGGTTTATTCGGCTGAAGATGCGGGTGAGATTGCTCCGATGATAGAAAGGTACAGGGCTAATACCGAGTCTTATATTTATGTAAGAGAAAAAAGCACAAATAAACTTGCCGGTTATATCAACTTCTTCCCGGTCGAAAAAGATTTAAAAGATGCCATTTTATCCGACAAGACCGAATATGCTCTTCTGGACGATGCCATCAGCGCAAAGCAGGTTGCTCCCTACAGGGCGGACGGCAATTTCATATATGTACTCTCCGCAGCCATATCTGAAGAATACCGTAATTCCAAAGCGATAAGGCTTATGACCAAAGCCTTTAAAGATTTTATGCTTAAAAAACAGCATTCCGAGGGCTGTAAGATAGAATCTCTTGCTGCATGTGCGGTTTCCGGAGCAGGTCAAAAGATCCTCTACAGACTGGGTTACCACGAACATCATAAGGTTTCCGGAACAGATGACAAATTCATATTTATATGTGATAACACAAACGATGAAGGATATCTTGCTTTTGATAACCCAAACTTCGTCTATGATGCATTCTGGTTAAAAACAGATGATGAAAAAAACATTGTTTTTGACAAACCCTATATCAAAACCTGGCATGATGATGTCCACCTCTATCTGCCGATGACCGAACATGTATGCAATGACGGCACGGATATCTTCTTTTTAAATAATTCCAACACCAATGACAGTGATGATGACATCTATGTACCTGTAGATCCTGACAGTTGTCCGGATCCCACTCCCGAAGAAAATATTCCGGAACAGGTTCTGGACAGATTGAAAGATGCTATACGATACGAGTGTTCATCCGTTTCAATACGTGATATGAAGGTTCACTACATCGGATGTTATGATTTTTTGCACACGATAGACACCTATCAATGTGCGGACAGATCCTACGATCCTGTTCATGACTATACCGAACCCGCGGATCCTGCTATGAGTTTATCTGATATACAAAAAGAGATCCGCGAGAACATAGTGACCAGATTCGGTACGCATTGCAAACGTTCCGATGATAGAAAAAAATACAATATAGAGTCCGATGATGAAGAACTTGTCGTAGGACTTCAAAAAGGTTATGTGTTCATCACTTCACACAGACCCACTCATATGTATGTAGTCAATATATTCTTCCCCGATTACAAGTATTCCACCACACAGCTCGAAGATCAGGTGAGCAATAATTATATAAAGATAATGGATCCCAGATTTTCGGACGATCCCGAGATATCTCCCGAAAATATCAGGTTCATCAGGCTATATGATTACCTGTGGGAAAAGTACAGGCTCCATAAATGCGGCCAGGAAAAGATAATGCTCTGTATGTCGTGCAAACCGGATGAAGGATTATACAAGACAGAGTTCCAGAATATAATGTCCGCTGAAGCATACAACAGTTCATACCAGACCTTTCATATCAATTCCAAAAAATTAAAGGATATATGTGAAACCGATCATTCGCAATACGATTACTACAAGGTTTACCTTTCCGACAAGGTTATCGCTTTTATCCTCAATGAATTCGGTCCGCTAAAAGAACGCATTGCGATAACATCCACCTATTCCTTCATTGCAGAGCTTATCATGTTTCAAAATACTGCGCTTGCCCGTATGAACAATAAGGTCAGTGACCTGCTCTACCGCAATAACAGCGTCACTATGGAAGAAGTCATGGAACTCGAACAGGAATACGGCAAGACCATACCCTTCTGGGAACCCAGTAATTTTAAATATACCGGGACTGCCGAGGAGGCAACCTGCATCAAAAAAGCATTTTCCAATGATGAACTGCTCGAAACCTATAATAAACATCAGGATTATCTTGAGCATATGGTGGATTTGATGTCCAGCGAAAGAGAAAACCGTAATTCAATGATCTTAAATATTGCTGCTACCGTACTTGCAGTAATACAGATTGAATCTTTTATCACCGATATACTTGGACGTTTTTATGAAAAGACAGGCATCGGTATAGCTGCTGATTATGTCGGTTTTAACCAGTCCTTCAATCACACATTGCTCGGCGGACTGCTTTTGATAATCATATATCTTATCATCAGGAACAACAGAAAGAAAAAGGAGCACAGATTCCGTGAAAGAAAAACTGATAACAGATAGTTTTTATGATAATGAAAATCTATGGTGTGCGGTGCTTCTTGCACTTGCTACGATTTTGTCTTTTTTTCCGATACTGGTACTTGAGGACGGCGGGAGCTGGACATTTTTCTCACTTCTTCCGTTATGGCTCATAACCTATTTTTTCGGATTCAGAACAGGACTTGTAGGTTCGTTCCTGTTTACGATCCTTAAGTTTATGGCAACTTTTGTATCGGAAGTTGTATTAGCAGGTGCCCTGAGCGATCCTGCTTCTACCGATATGGTCAAAAACAGTTTTATCAAAGGTCCAACCGTATTCTTACTTGAGTACATGATCGCCTGCACAGGCTTTTGTCTTGGAGGCCTTCTTTCAAAAAACCGCGCATGTTCCCGCTATATTGCTGAAGTCAAGGCCATGAGGTGCAAAGATACCGCAAAAGATGAACCATTCCTCACTGAAATGATCATTTCGCTTATCAAAAACAGATCCGGAAAGAATGTTCCGGAAAAAGAAGACAGTTTCAAAGAAACCGTTTCATTGTCCGATGAATATAAGGAATATCCAATTCCTGTACAGATATACGGAGATATCGATAAGGAAAATACCACCTCGGGTCTTATAATCGGGTATCTGATCGGGGTATTTGTAATGCTTGTCTGCTATATCCTCGCAGCTCCTTATTATGATGCATATCCCGAAGGTGTTGTGACTGCAATTGATAAACTTATATATGATATAAAATATGACGGAAGTTACCTGCTTGCCGAAGCCGCAACCACCGTCATGATACTCTGTATACCGCCTCTAAGAAGGATCATATTTAAGCTAAAACATATCGCAAATAACCCAAAAGAAGATCCTACGGTCAATTCATATTAATACTTTATTTATGCATTGTCTGCACATATAAAGGCAGATCAAATGCATCATCCTTGTTTGCCTTAAACAAGGTTCCGATCTGGGCTCCGTCGACTATCCTGTGAATAACTTTTACATCGGCAGAATTAGCTATGACCATATCTATACCGGACATTCCGGCTATCTTTGCAGCTACGAGTTTGGTATTCATTCCGCCGGTCCCGACATCTGATCCGGTTGTCATTTTACCCATATCCATAACATCATCGACATTTTCAACAAGCGGTATAAATTCCGCATCGGGATTCGATCTGGGATCATCGGTATATAACCCGTCTATATCCGATAAAAGGATCAAAAGATCGGCACCTATAAGAGCACTCACAACCGCCGATAAGGTATCGTTATCACCCATTTCGATTTCAAACGTAGCTACGGTATCATTCTCGTTGACTATCGGGATAGCACCCATTTCGAAAAGCTGTGCAAATGTATTTGAAGCATTAAAACGGTTCAGGTTGTCAACTATAGTATGCTTGGTCATAAGGATCTGAGCCGCACGATGATTATACTGGCTGAATATCTTCTCATATATCATCATAAGCTTGGTCTGACCGATTGCTGCACATGCCTGTTTTACAGGAATATTTTTCATATCCTCATTCTTTAGCCCCATGGATTTTCTTCCCACTGCAATGGCTCCGGAACTTACGAGGACAACATCCTTACCCCGGTTTTTAAGATCACATATCTCGCGCACAAGTACATCTATCTTGGTAAAATCCAGTTCTCCTGTCTCCGGATGATGTAACGACGAAGATCCGATCTTAATAACTATCTTCTTTTTATCCTTAAGCAGCTCTCTGTAATTCATAACGTTCTCCTCAAATGTTATTTACAACATGATTATTTATAACATATTTTATGACATGACGATCTTTTCTGCGGTGCTTATTCCGTCCATGGCTGCGGAAGTAATACCACCCGCATATCCGGCGCCTTCTCCGCATGGATACAAGCCTCTGACATTCAGACTCTCCCCAAGATCATCTCTGTGTATCTTCACGGGAGACGAAGTCCTGCTCTCTATTCCCGACAGTAAAACATTCGGATGAGCAAATCCTCTTATTTTTTTATCAAAAGACTTCATCCCGTCTACGATACACCGATTTAACTCATTCGGCAATATCCCCGTTATATCGGTTTTAAAAAAACCGCCTTTGCAAACAGGATCTATATTTTCAAGAAGGGATTCGTAAGTATCACCTATACGGCCGTATTCGTATGAACCCTCATAGTCTTTTTCTCCCAGACAATCTGCAAATTCACCTAAACTTTGTACCGGTATCGCACCTTTTCCGGCTTCATATGCCCGCCTTTCAATGGTCCGCTGAAACTCAACTCCCGAAAGAGCATCATCGCTCCCAAAATCCTTAGGATCAACCGTAACTATTATCGCGGAATTTGAATTCTCACCGTCTCTTTTACTGTAACTCATCCCGTTTACGGCAAGCATTCCTTCTTCGGAAGATGCATTTACAACATATCCTCCCGGACACATACAAAAACTGTATACTCCTCTTTCATTTACCTTAGATGTAAGTTTGTAAGGAGCCGGCGGGAGGAATTCTGCCCCGTGGACTCCGTATTGGGATATATCTATGAACTTTTGCGGATGTTCGACTCTGAAGCCGACGGCAAAAGGCTTGGGCGAGATGCTGACGTTCTTTTCCTGCAACATTTTAAATGTATCTCTGGCACTGTGTCCTATTGCCAGAACAACCCTGTCCGTGAAAATTTCCGAGATCCCTTCGGAATTTTTTATCTCAACTCCGTACACTTTCCCATTTTTGATAAGAATATCGGTTACGCAAGTATTAAACAGGATGTCAGCCCCGTTTTCAAGTAAAAAGGCACGGATATTTGAAATCACGGTTCTTAGAATATCGGTGCCGACATGTGGTTTTGCATCAAAAAGTATATTTCCCGGTGCACCAAACCTTACAAATGTTTCAAGAACAAACCGGCATCTTCCGGATTTGTCATTTATCAGCGTATTTAATTTACCGTCAGAGAAAGTTCCCGCACCACCTTCTCCAAACTGCACATTACTGTCAGGCTTTAATACACCGCTTTTCCAAAACTCTTCAATATCCTTAGCACGATCCGATACCTTTGAACCTCTCTCAACCATGATCGGTTTAAGTCCTGAAAGCACACATACATATGCGCAAAACAAACCGGCGGGACCGGCACCGATTATAACAGGTCTGCCTTTATACGATCCCTCCGGAATTTCATAAACTTTGCGCGAAAGAGCTGAAACATTCTTTAATCGGCTGCTCTTAAGAATTTTATCCCCATGTAGCACATCACAATCCAAAGAATACACAAAACGGATATCATCCTTATTTCTGGCATCAATGGATTTCTTTATGATCTCTATATCACTTATATCCCCTTCCCTTATACGAAGGAGTTTCGCTGTCGCATTTATTATCCTTTCATCTGTCTGCCTGACATCTGCAGGTATTTTCACATTGCTGACATTTAATCTCATATATACCGAACCGTTGTTTATACATTTATGGACAATGATGATCTTACTTCATCCGCACAACTTTTGCCTGCGATATAGCCGCTTGTCCAGGCCCACTGAAGGTTATAGCCGCCGCACGGACCGTCTGTATCAAGTATTTCTCCGGCAAGATACATACCGGGGACCTTAATGCTTTGCAGATCATCATCCACCTCTTCAAAGGCGACTCCGCCACACGTTACCTGAGCGGCATCAAAGCCGTATACTGCCTTAATATCAAATTCCAGGCACTTGATATTTGAAACATATTCCGTGATCTTCGCATCATTAAGTTCACAGGCTTTAATGTTAGGATTTATTCCAATGCGTTTAAATATATACTGACTGATCTTTTTGTTGACTGATCCCGAGAAGAGCTCTTCTACCGTAAAAGATACAGAATCGTTTCTCATCCGATTTATATGACCGGTAAGTTCCTCTTTAGTCATATCGGGCATGATATCAATAAATACTTTGACCTTCTGCTTATTGTCGATTGCCCGGGATATATATCTGCTTACGTTAAAAACCGGAATTCCCGAAAGTCCGTCCTTTGTAAACTGTATCTCACCGGAATCAGTGATCCCCTGAGTTACATCAGGAACACTGTTTACAGTATCGTGAGTATTTACGGTCACTTTGCCTTTTGCACGTACACCCGATAGAATTGCGGCATTTTTATCATCCGTGATCACTTTTACAAGCGCAGGGAGAGGTTTTATGACTTTTAGTCCCATATCCTTTGCAAGCATATAACCGCTGCCGTCCGACCCTGACTTGGGATCGGCCGATCCGCCCGTACACAGTATGATCCGACCGGCTTTTAATACACAGGATGAACTGTCACTATTTTTTACTTTGACCAGGAAAACATTTTCTTTTTTTAAAGACACTGCTCGAGCGGAGGTATATAACTTAACTCCACGCTCTCTTACTGCAAACCTTAGGCAGTCTAAGACCGATGAGGCGTTCTCTGAATACGGATATACATATCCGTCACGTTCTCTTACCAAAAGACCTATATTCTTGAAAGCTGCAATCGTATCTTCGGTTCCGAACCTGTCCATAAACCCATGTATGCGTTTTGCTCCGCTCCCGCGGTATTCTTCACCCGATATGGGGATGTGTGTCAAATTGCATCTTCCGTTCCCGGTTTTCAGGATCTTTACACCGACACGTTCATTTCCTTCAATGATACAAACACTACTTCCTTCACAGACTGCACCAAGAGCTGCAGCCATGCCTGAAGCACCGCCGCCTATGATTGCTATATCATAGATTAAAGAGGGGTCTTTGCTGCTCATCAATAGATACCAATGCTTTGTCCGATACGGACAAGAACAGGGCCCATGAATTTCTTTTTGATCGCCTGTGCCGAAACAACACGTAATACCATGCAGGCAATATTATATATAAGCCAGGCAGGGATCACACATATTATCAATGTGAGTACACCACCTGCAACGCCGTATAAAACATTGCTTAGCAGTTTTATCAAAATACCGAGTATTCCGGCTATGACTATAGGTATTACATAATACTGCACAAGCCTGAATCTCAATCTGAAATTCCTAAGCAGAATGATCACACAGACTATTGAGCACAGCAGATAGCATATGAGCATACCGATAAGGATACCTGTAAATCCGTTATCAAATTTAGGAGCAAGTATAACCGAGATCACTATTCCTATAACAAGTGATACGGCGTTTACCACCAGCATCTCACGGTTATATCCCAGTTTTATGAGTACTGAAATAAAACAGTAATTCATGGCATAAACAAATATAACAGATGCCCCTATGCCAAGAAGCGAAGTTGCGGTCGTGATCCTTCCGGTAAAAAGCGTTGGCATTATCACCGGTGCAAGCACAGTTATAAAAACAGTCGCCGGTATCGCATAATATGCCACACGTGCCAGTAATTTAGTTATCCTGTCTGCAGCCAGCTGGGTATCTGAATCATTCACCGCCGCTGCAATTCCTTTTAGAACACTTTGAACAGGTATTGTTCCAAGAATTGAGAATATACCGACAATAACTATGAATTTAGAATAAAACGCGCCTATAGAAGCACCTATCACTGCAGGATCCGCACCTTCCACAGACAGATTGATCCTTCTGAAAAGAAGAATAGAGACAAATACAGGTAAATGCAATAACAGTTCCTGTAACCCGTCAGTGAACACACCGAACAGAAAACGCCCGGATATATCGCCCATATGCTCAGATCGCCTTCCGGTCTCAGATCGCATCATATGTCTGAAAGATCTTTGGAAGAAAAGAGTCATGGCCAAAAGAGCTATAAGCGTAACAAATTCTCCGACACATATACCTGCCATGGCACCCACTGCTCCATACATAGCGGTAACTTCATCATTTTTAAGGAGTGCCGATATATTGCCACCGATCTTTACACCTACCAAAGAACCGATGATCATGCATACTCCCATGGCTATCGCATAAATTATTTCGCCGATAAGAGCATAATTCATGTTATCGGTTCCGTTAAGGTACCCTATATTCAGATTTATAAACAATGCAAGAAAAACAGCAGGACCTGTGAACAAAAAAGCGATCCTGCAGCCCTTATCCATAAGGAGTCCGCTGCTTACAGGATTATAAAGAAGGATACACAATGCCAAAAGAACAAACGCAGAAATAAAGGTATATCTCTTGGCGAAAGAAAAGACCATGGAAGCATTGGAATACTGTTCACGTCTTACACGGTCATGCATCATACCGCGTAATGTGATCGTAAGTCCCGCACCGAAAATAAGCATGAGACACCAGAATATCTCAAGCGGTCCTGAAAGATATCCGCATCCGTTATCTCCAATAATATGTGATATCGGAATACGGAACAAAAATATGGATATCAGAATAATAACAAGTCGGTCTCTGTTATACATACCTAATCTCTCGTAATACCCAAACTCCTAAGCGTTTCTTCCTGTTTTTTTTCCATCACACCTGCCTCTGTATCCGACATGTGATCATATCCGCAAAGATGATACAGACTGTGTGTAACCAAAAAAGCAAACTCTCTAAGTA
Source organism: Lachnospiraceae bacterium (assembly GCA_024691305.1). Taxonomy (GTDB): domain Bacteria; phylum Bacillota; class Clostridia; order Lachnospirales; family Lachnospiraceae; genus XBB2008. The sequence continues at coordinate 116,482 of JAILNS010000036.1, forward strand.
CGGAATGTCCAAAATCCTCTGCCTGAGAGTATACCCGTTCAATACATATAACGATATCCCCAAGCATGAGTTCACCGGTCTCGGGATCAAACGCATCCGCATCTGTTTCCTTTATATTATCAAAGTCACCTTCATGTAATTCCAAGGCAGGAAAAGATAATACGTCTGTAGATGAATCGATTCCCCTGTAATCCCTATTATACACTCTAACCTCATCAGAGTGTGTAACGATAATGTTAACACAAGCCTCATAAGGGCATCCTTCCATATCACACACCCTCTCAAGAAGCTTATTTACCAATTCTTCGACTTCAAATTCAAGTTCGATATCCTCATCGATATCAACGTAGGAAGTCATAGTACAGTTTCTCCCCTACAAAGACCTTTTTCATCAATTCGAACTGCCTGATACTCATATCACAGTCGTTGAACAATCCGGATTCTATCCTCTGCTTAAATATGGCTTCAATCAGAGAAGGATAATCAAGTTTAACCTCTTTGTTCTTTGCAAAAAGATATTGTATCGAACTCACAACACATTCACACATATACAAAACCGCTGTTTCAGGCTGTTTGATCTGTACTGATGGATCCTCAAACTCACGAAGAATTGTCATCACATCCTCGGGAAGATTCTGTTCCTCGCATACAGCGCGGGTATTTTCCCAATTGTATGCGCCGCCTATCATTCCCACACGGTGGTATAATCCCGCACATTTGATCTTGGGTGCATCCATATCAAGAGCTGCGGAAACCCTGTCGCAAAAATAAACAACATGGACCGTCTTATGATAGTCGTCGGGAGCAATGTTCTTAAGTTCTGTAAGAACCATACACTCCGGGTCATTCAACTCGATATACTCATCTTTTTCCTTAAAGATAACCTTGGCAGAATAAGCTTTCAGGATAAAAATGAGCAAAATGACCGTTATGGCAATATTTATCGCAGGGTACAGAAACAGTTCTATGCTTATCACCTGTGCGGATGTTATCACGGTAATGCATAATCCGGTAAGAAGTATTATCACAACTATACTTAAAGGCAAGCCGATCTTAAATCTCTCATCTATATATGCAACAAGAACCGCAGCAGCTATACCTGAAAGCATATATACATAGATGAATGGATATACCCCAACATCCATGGCAGATGAAGCTACAAACAGGCACATACAGCCGCTGACCACACCGCATGGGATATTAGACAGTATCGTAAGCAGAACAAAAACCACTACAAATGGCCATGCTGTCACAGGCATCTGTGCAATGACAAGGCTTCCGGCCATCAGGATAACATATACGATATAAAACCTGCCCTTTGGATAAATATGTCCGGTAAGCAAGGTATCATATATTATTCCGGATTCATAAGTAAAAATAACTATGATCTGCCCGAGAACAACTATAACAAGAGTTTCCAGTGCTCTTATCACACTGACACTATACAGAAAATATATTCCTGCAGCAACAGCTATACTCACCAGGATCAGTAAAATATAATATTTAATTTGTCCTTTACGAGTAGCGCTACTTTCTTCCATTTGATCTCCTGCGATCATATTCATCGTAAGCCTTTACGATCTTCTGAACCAGCGGATGCCTTACCACATCAGAAGCCGTAAGATTACAAAAAGCGATTCCTTCGATATTCTTAAGGATCACGGAAGCCACATCGAGTCCTGACTTGGTATCCTGCGGAAGATCCTTTTGTGTTAAGTCACCGGTTACTATAACCTTGGAGCCGAATCCTATTCTTGTCAAAAACATTTTCATCTGAGCCGGTGTTGTATTTTGTGCCTCATCCAAAATGATATATGCATTATCAAGTGTACGGCCTCGCATATATGCAAGAGGAGCTACTTCTATAAGGCCTTTTTCCATATTCTTAAGGAAACTGTCAGCTCCCATTATCTGGTACAGTGCATCATAAAGCGGTCTTAAATAGGGATCCACCTTACTTTGAAGATCGCCGGGCAAAAATCCAAGTTTCTCTCCGGCCTCTATCGCGGGTCTTGTAAGTATGATCCTTGCGACCTCATTATTCTTAAAAGCCGATATGGCCATCGCCATCGCAAGATATGTTTTACCTGTACCGGCGGGACCTACTCCGAAAACCACCATATTATTGCGTATAGCATCAACATATGCCTTTTGTCCCAGAGTCTTAGGTTTTACCGGTTTACCCATGACCGTATGGCATATGCAGTCACTGTCTATCTTGACAAGGGTATCCTCGACATTTTCACCGTTTAACTCTATCGCATAATCTACGCTTTGCTTATCCAAATCAGTACCCCTTTCGGATAACTTAAGCAGGCCCTTTATAACACCTGTGGCACGGACAACCTGAGGTTCCGAACTTCCTAAAACCTTAATCGTACCGTTTCGGTCTATTACGCTTACCCTGAAGTCATTCTCGATCTCTCTGATATAACGGTCATGTTCTCCGAAAAGATTCTTAAGATCGTCCACCGATGCAGTTATTTCTCTTGTATATTCTGCCAATCCGACTCCCATCATTCAATCGAATCTATGATTATATCTCTTTGCTCAGGGGCAGATTCGGATATTTCATATGTGCCCTCAAAGCGCTGAAGTGCCGCACTTTCCTTTTCGGGATCGGAAGCATATATTCTTGCAAGGACATCACCGGTCTTAACTCTGTCTCCGACCTTTTTTTCAAGAATCAGACCTACGCTTAAATCTATTTCCGATTCTTTGGTCACACGGCCGCCACCGAGTGTAAGCGATACCATACCGATCTCATCGCATTCGATATGCGAAACATATCCATCGCATTTAGCTTTAACTTCCGTCACCCTGTCAGCTACTTTAAGCTTTGAAGGATCATATACATATGATTCATCTCCGCCCTGGGCTTTAACGAATCTTGCTAGTGTATCGAGTGCCCTTCCATCCTTGATGGAATCTTCAAGCATAACCTTTGCATCATCAAGATTGTCACACACATCCGACATTATGAGCATACGGCTTCCAAGTTCCATACAAAGTCTGGTAAAATCATCAGGACCGTTACCTTTAAGAGTCTCTATCGCCTCACGAACTTCTATCGCATTTCCGACAGCCCTTCCAAGAGGCTGGTCCATGTCAGAGATCACAGCTTTGGTGCGTCTACCGGCGCCCTTACCTATATCTGTCATTGCCTTTGCCAGAGCTTTTGCATCGTCTAAGTTTTTCATAAACGCACCGCTCCCGCACTTTACATCGAGCACTATTGCATCGGCTCCGGAAGCAAGCTTCTTACTCATGATCGAGCTTGCGATAAGGGACATATTATCAACCGTAGCAGTCACATCCCTTAATGCATACAACTTCTTGTCGGCAGGTGCAAGGTCCACTGTCTGTCCCATCACCGACACTCCGATATTTCTGACCTGATCTATAAACTGTTTATCCGATATAGATGTCGAAAAACCAGGGAAACTTTCCAGTTTGTCAATCGTTCCACCGGTATGTCCCAGACCTCTTCCGCTCATTTTGGCAACTTTACAACCGCAGGATACCACCATCGGAATAAGCGACAAAGTTGTTTTATCCCCGACTCCGCCTGTCGAGTGCTTATCACACTTGATCCCGGAAATATCCTTTAAATCAAGAACCTCTCCGCTGTGTGCCATGGCCATGGTAAGGTCAACAGTCTCTTCCGTATTCATGCCTCTGAAAAATATGGCCATCATAAGTGCAGAAACCTGATAATCCGGAATCTCTCCTTTAGTATAACCGTTTATAAAAAAATCTATTTCATCCCGGTTAAGTACTCCGCCATTTCTTTTTTTCATGATCAGATCATACATCTGCATAAGTCAGTTCTCCTGTTATTTGGAGCTAAGATACTCATCTATGCCCTTTGCTGCAGCCTTACCGGCGCCCATTGCAAGAATTACTGTGGCAGCTCCGGTTACAGCATCTCCACCGGCATATACACCTTCTTTTGTAGTTGCTCCGTTCTCCTCATCTGCAACTATGCATTTCCACTTATTAACATCAAGTCCCTCTGTAGTCGAAGAAATAAGAGGATTGGGTGAAGTACCGAGTGACATGATAACAGCATCGACTTCCATCGTAAATTCCGAATCCGGAATAGGCTGTGGACGTCTCCTTCCACTCTCATCAGGCTCTCCGAGTTCCATACGTATACATTTCATACCGGATACCCATCCGCTCTCATCGGCAAGGATTTCCGTAGGATTGGTAAGCAGATCGAATATAACGCCCTCCTGCTTTGCATGATGTACCTCTTGAACCCTGGCAGGAAGTTCTTCTTCACTTCTTCTGTATACTATATGAACCTCCGCACCAAGTCTGAGTGCGGTACGGGCAGCATCCATAGCAACGTTTCCGCCACCTACAACAGCTACTTTCCTGCCTCTGTAGATCGGCGTATCAGCCTCTTCCTTAAACGCTTTCATGAGGTTTGATCTGGTCAGGTATTCATTGGCGGAGAATACTCCTCCGGCCTGTTCACCGGGGATATTCATAAACTTCGGAAGACCTGCTCCGGAACCTATAAATACCGCATCAAACCCCTCGTCCTGAAGAAGTTCGTCTATGGATACGGTTTTACCTATTACTACATTAGTCTCGATCTTTACGCCTAAGCTCTTTACGTTCTCGATCTCTTTAAGAACGACATCTTCTTTGGGAAGACGAAATTCCGGGATACCGTATACCAATACTCCGCCCGGTTCGTGTAAAGCTTCAAAAATTGTCACTTCGTAACCAAGTTTGGCAAGATCCCCGGCACAGGTAAGTCCTGCAGGACCGGATCCTATGACAGCAACCTTCTTACCCTTTTTCCCGGTTGCGCCCTCAGGACGGATACCGTGGTCTCTTGCCCAGTCAGCTACAAATCTCTCAAGTTTTCCTATGGATACCGGATCGCCCTTAAATCCGCGGATACACTTTCCTTCACACTGTGTTTCCTGAGGACATACACGTCCGCATACGGCAGGCAATGCAGAAGACTTTGAAATGATCTGATATGCCTTTTCAAAATCACCTTCTTTTACCTGTTCTATAAATGCAGGTATATCTATTGAGACGGGACATCCCTTTACACATTGTGCATTTTTGCAGTTTAAGCATCTGGTGGATTCACAAACTGCCTCTTCCTCGTTATACCCGTAACAAACCTCTTCAAAATTATGAGCCCTGACCTGTGCATCCTGCTCTCTGACAGGTACTCTTGTGTTTACATCTGTTGTCATCATTTTCTCCTCTTTAAACGATAAATCCTTGCGTCCGGTCAACTGCACTGACCGCATCCGCCGTGATGTGTTTCTTTTTCCTGCTCAAGCAGATATTTACGACCTTCTTCTGTTTTATACAGATTCTGTCTCTTCATAGCCTGATCGAAGTCTACCAAAAATCCGTCAAATTCAGGTCCGTCAACACATGCAAACTTAACTTCATCACCGACTATCAAACGACATGCTCCGCACATTCCGGTACCGTCTACCATGATCGGATTCATGCTTACGATAGTGGGAAGTCCGAGTTCTTTGGTAAGCTTACATACAAACTTCATCATTATCATGGGCCCTATGGCAACACACAGATCATATTTTTTACCCTCATCGTAAAGATCCTGTATTACCTTGGTTACCATTCCGCTTCTTCCGTAAGATCCGTCATCTGTAGTCACATAAAGGTTACCCGCTACAGCTTTCATCTCATCTTCCATGATCAGGATATCCTTATTCTTGGCACCTACAATGACATCAGCATCAACTCCGAGTTCATGCAGATATTTAACCTGAGGATACACAGGTGCTGTTCCGAGACCGCCGGCTACAAACAGTATCTTTTTGGCCTTCAGGGCATCCGTGCTTTCATTTGTCAGTTCGGAAGGCTGTCCGAGAGGACCGACAAAATCGTGGAAATACTCTCCCTCTTCCATATTCAGCATGCGGAGTGTGGCTGCTCCGACTACCTGAAAAACTATTGTAACTATCCCTGCGTCCTTATCATAATCACAAACTGTCAGCGGGATCCTCTCCGCACCTTCATCTGTTCTGACTATGACAAACTGTCCGGGCTTGCAATGTGCGGCACATCTGGGTGCCTCCACATCCATAAGGCATATCGTTTCATTTAACTGCCTTTTCTTAACGATCTTGTACATTTTAAATCCTCCCTTTTTTACAGCTAAAAAGCTATGGCTAAGAATCCTGTGACTGCATTACCGCCCAGTATTGCAGTGGATCCCTGATGTATCTCAACTATATAAGTGGTATCTGTCGGAGTTTCCACACCACTGCCGTCGTGATAAAACTCCCTGATCGTATAATAATCTCCCTGTCCCGATATCGGTATTGCGGAGATCACCTCGTATGTATATCTCCCCGGTGCACGATTGGAATTACCGTTCATATCATCGAGAAGACCGCGTTCGATCAAACGTTTTTTTAATATATTCACCGCCTCGTTAAGTGGTATCCCATCCGGAAAAGACAATGAATAACTCCGAACAACAACCTCGGAAGATAAGCCGTCTTCGCTTATGGCGGCAAAGCTAAAGTTTGAATACTTGACCGGCATAGGAATCGGATCTATATATTCCACTGAATCCTGAGTCGGAGTCGACCTGTCGGTCGTATAGTATACTTTATACCCTTCAGGAACCTCTACTGTAATAAGTACAGGCTCATGATATTCTCCTGAATCAGCATTTACAACAGGCAGATTCGGAATATCATTTGAAATATCATATTTACCCGTGACTACATCCGAAACAATCCCGTATTGATTGATAAAGATCGCGGAAACCAGATATTCTCCATGATCTAATACTATCGGCCCATCATACCTTGCACTTGATTCATTCGGTATGCTTCCATCCAAAGTATAATATACAGTGCCGGATGTATTTGCCGATATCTTAAGCCTTATGGCATTCTCGTACCTGCCTTCTTCATATGAAAAAGTTGGAGCAAATGCAACATAATTCTGATATGCAAGCGTTATCTCATCATATTCGCAATCATTAAGCAGTTTTGCGATAGATTCGTAATCCTCTGAAGAAGCATATATATTGATAAGCCTGTCATAAGCCGATAATATGTCTTCGGAATCATATGTACCTGAAGATATCATTCTCTGCAATGTGTCTATAGCCTGATCTTCTTTACCGAGTTCCATATAATACTCGGATTCCAAAAACAATATCTCAGCTATTTCCGGATGTGACACATATATATTTTCAAGTGAACTTATAGCCGAATCATACTTTCCCTGGGCAGCCAGATTTCTGGCATGATCCAGTTGATGATCGGCATCACTTATACGCCGTACACCCCAAACTGCACCAATGATGATCAATATCATACTTACCGCAAGGATCAGCCCCAGAATAACCTTGTGCTTGATCCCTGCCCAGATAAGGATGCCCGTATCGGTTATGAGCTGATCTGTAATTGCTTCATCAGCCCATATATCATCTATCTTTATGGCATCGTCTACGATATGATTATCTATCTGCGGTTCATAATCCTCTTCAAAATCCGGGACCATCTGTACTTCATAACCGCAGACCTCACAGATAAGGTGTCCTTCCTGCATTTCATTTCCGCATTCAGGGCACTTCATATTATCTCCTCGTCCAAAAAAACTACATATTAACCACGCAATTATACATAAGCATTGCTATGGTCATAGGGCCTACTCCACCGGGAACCGGGGTAATGTAGGAACATTTATCAAACACGTCATCGTAATCTACATCACCGCACAGCTTATTGTTTTCATTCCTGTGTATGCCCACATCGATCACAACGGCACCGTCTTTAACATATTCGGAAGTTATCATCTTCGGCTTACCTACTGCAACTATAAGTATATCCGCACGTTTTGCAACAGACTTAAGATCTGCTGTCTTTGAATGTGCTATGGTCACTGTAGCATTTTCCTGAAGCATCATAAGTGCCATCGGTTTACCTACTATATTGCTTCGTCCGATGACAACACATTCCTTACCGGTAATCTCTATATTGCTTCTCTTAAGCAGTTCTATGATACCGGCGGGAGTACACGATCTGAAACCTTTTCGTCCGATACAAAGAGCACCTACGGAATTTACACTGAATCCGTCAACATCTTTAGACGGATCGATAGTCATTATCACACGGTCCTCATTGATATGCGAAGGAAGGGGCAATTGTACCAATATACCGTTTACCGCTGTATCTGAATTGAGCCTTTCTATCAGACCAATCAGTTCATCTTCCGTTGTTTCTTCGGGAAGTTCATAACTCTCCGATCTTATCCCGCAGTACTCACATGCTTTTTTCTTATTGCCGACATACACGGATGAAGCAGGATCCGTCCCCACCTGAATAACGGCAAGACATATTTCTATGCCCGCTTCTTTAAGTCTCGCAGTCTTGGCTTTAACCTCATCCTTTATCTGCAATGATATAGCTTTTCCGTCTATGATATTTGCCATCCTGATTCTCCTTTGTATCAATCGTCCTAAAAAAGACCCGTTATCTTACCGTTTTCGTCAACATCTATCCTGAAAGCGGCCGGCGATTTGGGCAGTCCGGGCATCGTCATGACCGTGCCCGTAAGCACTACGATAAATCCGGCACCGGCTGAAACATACATTTCACGGACATTTATCTTAAACTTCTTCGGACATCCAAGTTTTGAAGCATCGTCCGAAAGCGAATACTGAGTCTTGGCCATACATACAGGCAATTTCCCGAATCCGAGTTTTTCTAAGCTTTCCATCTGTTTAAGAGCGCTTGCGGAAAAATCAACGCCGTCTGCTCCATATATCTTGCAGGCTACAGACTCTATCTTATCCCTTATCGGAGCTTCATCATCATATATCAGTCTGAATCTGCTTTCCTTGTTCTCAAGAGTATATAAAACCTTCTTGGCCAGTTCAATTCCGCCGTCTCCTCCGTGCTCCCATACGGTGGAAAGGGCAAATTCACAGTTTCTTTCCTCACAGAATTTTCTCACGAACTCCGTTTCCGCTTCCGTATCTGACACAAATGCATTCAGAGCTACTATAACCGGTACTCCGTACTGCTGTATGTTTTCTATATGTTTTTCCAGATTTGAAATACCGCTCTTTAAAGCATCCAGATCTTCCGTATTAAGGTTTTCTTTTGAGACACCGCCGTTATATTTAAGAGCTCTGACTGTAGCTACGATCACAGCAGCGTCAGGTTTAAGTCCGGCTTCCCTGCATTTAATGTCGAAGAATTTCTCTGCACCTAAGTCTGCTCCGAAACCCGCTTCCGTGATACAGTAATCTGCCATCTTCAGTGCGGTTTTGGTTGCTCTTACAGAGTTACATCCATGTGCGATATTTGCAAAAGGTCCGCCATGAACGATCGCAGGTGTATGCTCGAGAGTCTGGATCAGATTGGGCTTGATCGCATCCTTTAAAAGCGCAGCCATAGAACCTACAGCCCCGATATCGGAAGCCGTGACCGGCTCTCCCGAAGTATTGTAAGCCACAACCATTCGTCCCAGTCTTTCTTTAAGGTCATTCATATCTTCCGCAAGGCATAAAACAGCCATGATCTCACTTGCTACGGTAATGACAAAATGATCTTCCCTGACATACCCATCGGACTTTGCGCCAAGTCCTACAACAACATTTCTCAAAACCCTGTCATTCATATCCAGACAGCGTTTCCATACAACATTTCTGGTATCAACATTCAGTGCATTCCCCTGCTGAATATGGTTATCCAAAAGTGCCGCACAAAGATTATTTGCGGAAGTGATGGCATGAAAATCGCCCGTAAAATGTAGGTTTAAATCCTCCATAGGAACAACTTGTGCATATCCTCCGCCCGCTGCTCCGCCTTTTAAACCAAAACAGGGTCCCAAAGAAGGCTCTCTCAAGGCAATGATCGCCTTTTTTCCCATCTTTCCAAATGCCTGTCCCAGACCTACCGTGGTTGTGGTCTTACCTTCCCCCGCCGGAGTGGGATTTATGGCCGTAACAAGTATGAGTTTTCCATTGTCATTGGAAGATATTCTTTTAATATATTCGTCGGAAAGTTTAGCCTTGTATCTCCCGTATAACTCTATTTCATCCTCGGCGATCCCCAAAGTCTTAGCTATTTCGGATATGGGATATAATTCTGCTTCCTGAGCTATCTCAATATCTGATTTCATATCATTCTCCCTGTCTGATCACTGCTTACTGTATACCAAGTGAATTAAGAAGTTCCTCAAACTGAACCTCATTCATAAGTATCTCTCTGGGCTTTGTCCCCTGCTCTTCACCAACTACTCCGGTTTCGGCAAGCTGGTCCATTATACGGGCGGCACGGTTAAACCCTATCTTTAAAAGTCTTTGAAGTGCACCTATTGAAGCCTTTTCTTTATCTATTATGAATCTGCCGGCCTGAGCAAAATACTCATCATACTCAGAACCCGATGCATTACCTGTATTATCGGAGGAAGTTCCTGATGCAGCACCTATAGAATCAACCTGTTCACTTATATCTGCGCTTCCGCCCGGAACATAAGCAAGATCCTTAAAGAACGAAGTAACCTTATTTACATCCGAATCGGGCACATAAGCTCCCTGAACTCTCAGAGGTTTAGGAAGTCCCTGCGGATAAAAGAGCATATCACCCTTGCCAAGTAACTTCTCTGCTCCGACCATATCAAGGATGGTTCTTGAATCAACACCCGAAGATACGGCAAAAGCAATACGGCTTGGCATATTTGCCTTGATAAGGCCTGTTATTACATCCACGGAAGGACGCTGTGTAGCTATGACCAGATGTATTCCGCAGGCTCTTGCAAGCTGAGCCAGACGACATATACTTTCCTCCACCTCTCCCGGTGCTACCATCATCAGATCCGCAAGCTCATCAACTATTATAAGGATATGAGGCAGTTTCTCGGAGGGATCGGTGATCTGTGCATTATAGCCCTTAAGATCCCTGACAGAGGTCTCGGCAAACTTTGCATATCTGTCGGTCATCTCTTTTACAGCCCAGTGAAGTGCCCCGGCTGCTTTCTTTGGATCGGTGACAACAGGAAGGAGCAGATGAGGTATATCGTTATATACACTGAGTTCGACCACTTTAGGATCTATCATTATCAAACGAACATCTTCGGGTCTGCATTTATAAAGTATGCTCATTATGATCGTATTTATACATACGGATTTACCGGATCCGGTCGCACCTGCTATAAGCACATGGGGCATCTTGGCTATATCATGAATAATTATCTGACCGCCGATATCCTTACCGACCGCAAAAGGCAGGGACGCTTTACTGTCCTTAAAGTTTTTGGACTCGATAAGCTCCCTGAATGCAACGGCTTCATTTTCTTTGTTGGGCACCTCTATCCCGACAGCAGATTTACCTGGAATAGGAGCCTCGATTCTTATATCTGTGGCAGCCAGAGCAAGTTTAAGATCATCGCTTAAGCCGACTATCTTGGAAACCTTAACGCCAAGTTCCGGTTGAAGTTCATATCGTGTAACTGCAGGGCCTCTGCTCACATCGGTGATCTTAGCCTTCACGCCGAAGGTCTCAAGTGTCATCGTAAGTCTCTCAGCTGTTTCTTTGAGTTCCTTTTCTCCGTTAGATCTTCCGGAAGACGATCCCGGTGTAAGAAGGGATATCGGAGGGAACTTATAACTGGTTGTTTGAGATGCTTTCTTTGGTACGGGTGCCGGTTTAGCCGAATTCTCCTCAGCAGATCCTTTTGTACCTTCAGATACTGAAGTTGTTTTACGCGCAGCAGGTCTTACACCTGATCCTGTATGGCCTAAACTGTTCCCATATTCGGTAGTATATGACTCCTCAGGTGAATGGATTTCATGCACCGGTTCAGACTTTTGAGCCATTGATTCCAGATGATCATTTTCCGAACCGATATCATAGTTATAATCATATGAATCGACATCATTTTCGTTTTCGGGAACTATCTCTCGTATTGCATCACTGCCTTCACCGGCGAGATTTTCATGCAAAGCGGCCGAACTACTGCGTTTTCTCTCAAACACATCTTCATCGGCAACCTTGATAAGGTGTTCATCTTTTCCACCCGGAACGTCATCTAATTCGGAATGGACGATTTCCTTTTCTATAGTGGTATTAAATGTTACCCCTTTACTCTTCTTATCCATTCGGAGAATCTGTTCGTTCTCTTTTTCTTCCGCACGCAGCTGCTTTTCAAGTTCGCGGGCATCATTTAACTCACGTTTTTTTGCAAGGCGTTCAGACCGTTGTTTTTGCTTTTCACGGATCAGTTCTTCTCTTTCAAGATTTCTTGACCGTCTGTCCTCCATACCTTCGTCATATATCATCTGGCCCTGCTCTTTTAAACCTCTTATAAGAGACTTCCCTGCGATAATGACAACACAGATAATGACTGCAACGATCAAAAACAAAATGGTTCCGGTGCTTCCAAGCAGTTTTTCAAGATAGTAAGCAGGTATTGCACCTAAAACGCCACCGCCTTTTCTGTCGGCACTGCAACGTGAATATATTCCCGGAATATCGATCTGAAGATCGGTATTGATCGTACCGGTCGCCATATCGCACATAATCATAAATAAAAAGCATAATACACCAAAAGCGGTCAGTTTTCGACTGACAGTACGATTGCCCTTGTTGAATACGCTAAAAAGAACTATAAGAGCAGTTACAACCGGCAAGGCATAGGCGATAAATCCAAAAATACCGAACATTATGCCGCTGACGGTATTTCCAAATAATCCAATGATCCCAAAATTGCATAAAAATAAAACTATGCATATTCCTATCGTAAGAAAGATCAAAAGATCGCCGTCAAATATACTTTCTTCCTCTACGGGAGCGCTCTTGGATGTGCGTGTTCCCGTTTTAGAGCCGTTTCCGGTCCTGCTTTTGGACTGTCCCGTCGGTCTTCCCGTATTCTTTTTTGTGGTCCCTGACCTTTTACCAGTGTTAGTTGTCATATATCAAAATCGTCATCGTCGGAATCGTTTACATCCCATTCCATATCTTCATCTTCATACGAATCTTCATCAAGATCTCTGTCAAAGTCGATAGTCTTTTGTTCTTTTTTGGGCGGTAACGGAAGCGGATTTGGTATCATTCCCGGAAGTTCATCAACCTGTTTGAGTTCTTCCGACTTTTCATCATTATCATCATCCGTTTCAGGTTCATATACTTCTTCAGTAACAAACCCTCCGCCTTCCACGACTACATCAAAGTCTTTATCTTTGGATGACAGAACAAGTTCGTCTTCTTCATCGTCAAATATATCTTCTGCATCATCGTCCAGAGCCTTGATACTTGCCCAAGAGATCGATTCCGGAAGAACTTCTTCCTCTTCGGTTTTTGCCTGTAATTCTGTATTATCGGAGGTTAGCTGAGGTTTGATCTCTTCGAGTTCTTCATACTCGATACCATCACCTGCCTGATCCTGACCTGATACAGTCTCATCTGTCATATCCATACCGGATGAGGTCTCATCTGTATTATCATCAGCCTTAGGCTTAACATCCGAAAGGGTCATATACTCTATGCCATCATCATTATTATCGGATCTGCCTTCGACATCATTAGAAGGAGTAAGCAGCAAAGCTTCAACTGTTGATTGTTCATGTGCTCTTTTCCGGACATCGTCTGCATTATCGTTATCTTCGTCTTCCTCGTCCTCATCTTCCTCTTCTTCGTCATCCGTTTCGGCAGGAAGATGAAACATCGCAGATATTCCTGCTCCGGCCAGAGCAGTATAGGCAATAAGCGGAAATGTGTTGTCATGCAAAAAACCGATACATGTCATCGGGGTTATCGCACATAATAACATGAGTATCCAAGGAAACTCGTATTCAACTCTGTTACGTCCGATGGTTCCCAAAATTGTCATCGCCGCAACACCGACCAAAATCATACATTGTATGAGACATGAAAGTCCTAAAGAAGCATCAACAAGAGAATATTCCGGTGCCTGTGTGGTAAGTGTTACTTTAAGCCATGTCTGAGCTGCAATATCTATACCATCAATATTAAATCCACCATCCAGCCCGATACTGAGGGCAAATCCTATCACGATACATAAGAACATTATGATATACGGGATAAGATAATTGTGCTTATCCGGGTCGCCTATTTCATACATAAGTGCAAAAAACCACAGAACCAGCGCAAGGACCACGGTAAGGTCCATGTAGATCATATATCCTATCATGAGCCCTATTATTGCACCGATTATACCCTTGAACACTCCGCCGTTCATCTTTAAGAAACAGCTTATGAGAAAAAGAGAAAAAACGACTAAAAGTGCCACGAAACAGCCCGGACTTGAAGTAAATATCTTGGTAGTATACAGCGGTGAAAAGCCCAGAAACAAAACGGTCACCAGACCGGAGGTATAATTAACCAATCTGTTAAAAACAAAGAATGCAAGCATAATAGTGATTATCTGGATCACTATCTGAAGCATCAAAACGGAGACCACCCTGTCGCCAAGAAACCTCATGATAAAACTGAGTATCATTATGTATGCATATGTGGCACCATGAACACCCAGATCTCCTATTCCGGATTCTTCGTTAAACAGACCGACAGCAGCATCAAAACACTCGGATTCGGAAAGAACTACAGCTCCGGATGATATAAGAATATAGCCTCTGTACAGAATCACCAGTATAAATGCAACACAGGTCAGAAGGATCTTTACAAGTCCTATCGTGGATGCCTTGACAGCAATATTTCGTGCAATAACACGATACAAAAGCCGTCCCACAAAAAAAGTGATCGAGCAGATTCCAAGATAGATGACTATCCATGCAAGCAAACCTATGTCGAGTGCCTGATAGGACACTCCGGTAAGTCTGGCAAGATACCCATCTCCGGAAAAAAGGAAATCGACCCCGTAAAGGAATGCATACTGGGCACCCATTACAATGATGACCAGCATTGCAATTATCCAGATAAAATTTGTAATAAGCTTCCTTCTAAAAAGCATTGTTTTTATTCATCCCAGTTGTGATATACAGCCTGTACATCATCATCTTCATCAAGCAAGTCAAGTATACGCTGAAGGTTCTTTATCGCGTCTTCATCGGTAAGAGTTACATAATTTTGAGGGATCATTGTGACTTCGGCGCTTACAACAGCGATCTTTTCCTTCTCAAGAGCGTTCACTACATCGGTAAATGCATCTGGATCCGTAAGTATCTCGTAACTGTCCTCTTCTTCGGTGAAATCATCTGCTCCCGCATCAAGAGCGATCATCATAAGATCATCGGGTTCGAGATCACACTCTTCACGGTCGATTATGATCTGTCCCTTTTTATCGAACATAAAAGAAACGCAACCCGGTGTTCCTACATTACCGTTTCCTTTTGTAAATGCACTTCTTACGTTTGCGGCTGTACGATTGATATTATCCGTAAGCGCATCGACTATTATTGCAATACCGTTCGGGCCGTATCCCTCATATGTCATATATTTGTAATCTGCTCCGCCGTTTTCACCCGCAGCCTTTTTGATGCCCCTCTCGATGGTATCATTGGGTACATTGTTTGCCTTGGCCTTGGCTATTACCTGAGCAAGCTTGAAATTATTGGAAGGATCGGGTCCGCCTTCTTTTACGGCAACTGCGATCTCACGTCCGATAATGGTAAAAATCTTACCTTTTGCCGCATCATTCTTTTCTTTTTTGTGTTTAATGTTTGCAAATTTTGAATGTCCTGACATAAATTACTCCTTATCTCCAAAACGGGCATACCCGCAAAAATGGCATTTTACATTAAATCATAACAATTTATTTTATCATTTTATACTTATTCTATCAAGGATTATATCCCTGACCTCACCATCTGAAATATATACTCTGGGTACTCTTTTTCCTATATTGCACGCCGTTTCGTAGTTAAACCTGCCGGATACCGTTCCAATTTCTTCCATGGTAATACATTCATCTGCATCTTTACCGATAAGAGTCACCATATCCCCCTTTTTTACGTCCGGAATATCGCTGACATCTATCATAAACTGGTCCATGCATACTCTTCCGCATATAGGAACACGTTTGCCTTTTACGATAACCTCTCCCTTGCCGGAAAGAAGCCTGGGATATCCGTCACCGTATCCAAGAGGGACTGTCGCTATGATCCTCTTGTCAGGCGCAACATAGGTTCCGCCATAACTTATCTGTGTTCCGGGTTCAACTTCTTTGATATAAACTATATGACTTCTAAGACTCATGACAGGCCGAATGTCAACGATATCATGTACAACCTCATCGGAGGGCCATAAGCCGTACAGTGTGATACCTGCCCTTACCATATCCATATTGGCTTCCGAAAGTTCTATTATACCCGCTGAATTCGAACAATGTCTTAAAGGAATGCATACACCCGTTTCCTTTTGTAACCTTTCGGTAAACGACTTAAATACGGAAAGTTGCTTAAGAGCAAATTTTTTATCCTTTTCATCTGCCCTTGCAAAGTGTGTAAATATGCCTTCCGCTTCCAAGTTCGGATCATCTATGATCTTTTTTACAAACTCAAGACCTGATTCATCCGGCTTAATCCCTATACGGCTCATTCCGGTATCGACCTTGATATGAACGTAAGCTTTCTTACCCTGCTTTTTTGCCGTCTCAGAGAGTTTTTGGATCATCTCTTCTTCAAAAACCGCAGGTCTTATATCCAGTCTGACCAGATCGTCGTATGAATAATCAAAAGTATATCCCAGGATCAAAACAGGTTTATTTATTCCATGATCTCTCAGATCATAGGCTTCCTCGGGACACGCTACCGCATAACCCCATATACGTTCATCGTCATCATACAGTTTTGCGATCGGTACCGCTCCGTGACCGTATCCGTCAGTTTTTATCACAAGTACCATTTTTGTACCCTGTGCGATATTGGAAAACATGGAATCCACATTATATCTGACGGCATCAAGATCTATAAGTGCATATCCTCTCTTTATCTGATCATATTCTTCCGGTTTCATTGAAAGCATCTCCTAACCTATATCTTATATATAAAAATCATACCCATAAGATCTTTATACTAGATCACTCCGGGTATAGAATCTATAATATCGGATGCGCTCATACTCACGTTTCCGCATCTGCTCGCCGCATCATCTCCCGCAAGTCCGTGCAGATATGCAGCGTAAGCAGCTGCCTTATGGGAATCCTGCATCTGAACCATCAATACGGCACACATTCCGGAAAGTACATCCCCACTGCCTGCCGTTGCCATCCCCTCATTACCGGTGGAATTAACATATATATCACTATCGCTGTGTGATGCGATAAGACTTCTTGCATCTTTACATATGATCGTGAGCCTGTACCTGTCGGCAACGGTTTTTATTTCTTGTACCACCCGTTCTTTGGCATCTGATACGGATTTACCGGTAAAGTATGCATATTCACCCATATGTGGGGTAATGATGACTGTTCGTTTTTCATTTTCAGCCAGTTTCTTTAGATATGACCCGTTGTCTGCTATTATTCTGATCGCATCCGCATCGATAAGAAGAGGTATCCCGGTATCATACAGAACAGACCTCACAAGAACCTCCGCGGACTCATCAAGTCCTATACCCGGACCTATAAGAATGCCATCCGCCCATTTATATGCTTCATTTAAGGAATCCACAATATCGTCAGGTTCCTCATAGAACAAATACATAGCCTCCGGCAGGGCAGTTTCGAGTGCAACACGGTTATTAACATGCGTTATTACCCTGACCATACCTATTCCCATGGAAAAAGCTGCTTTTGCGGCCATATAAGCAGCGCCGTATACATCCTCACTTCCGGCAATAACGAGTAGCTTACCGTATGTTCCTTTGTTTGCAGATCCTACTCTGTTGGGCCAGTCTATATCATTCCTGTCCGTTATCCTTTTATGAGCAGGTCTCTCCCCTGTTATGCTAAACTCATCGATACCCATATCGATAAGTATCACATCACCGGCTTTTGCTGCTCCGGGATAAGTCACAAGACCGACCTTATTAAATCCGAATGTAATGGTAACATCAGCATTTATACATGGATATGAATACCCTCCTCCATCAGCCGGAAGGCCTGACGGAATATCCAGTGCATATACATATGAGCCGCTCGTATTGACCATTTCCGTAATCTTTAAGTACGCACCCGAAAGAGGACGCGACAGGCCTATGCCAAACAATGCATCTATAACTATATCCGACCTGTCTGTATGCTCTTTTAAATGCTCCGCAGCCTCATCTGCAGTTAAATAAATGATCGCTAAACCGTAATTTATGAGAATATCCTGTTCAAGAAGATTGGAACGTGTACTTTTATGTCTGTCCCCGATCATAATAACGCTCACGTCCACATGCTTCTGGTACAGGAGTCTTGCCAGGGCCAGACCATCACCGCCATTATTTCCAAAACCGCATAGTACGGTAACTGAAGATCCAGGCAGGTCTTCACTCACTAAACGGTTGTATATATATTCAAATGCACCATATGCAGCCCTTTCCATAAGGACTATATCGGGAACTCCGAGACCCTCAATGGTATAGGTATCATATCTGCGCATTTCTTCTGATGTGACCAGAAATTCCATAGTATCCCTTTCACAAATCTTTATACCGGTTTTCAATTCGGTGATGAATCATTATTGGTCGGCTGTCCCGAAGTTCCGGGAGCTTTAAGACCGCTTGGAACATATTTCATATCGAAGATATCTATAACTTCTGTCCCGAATATATCATGCATATAAGAATACAGCCTGTGATTTGCCAGCTCCCTGTCCTGTTTTCTGACCACGTTTTTCTTAAGCTCTATTCTAAACTCATCGATCCATTTGCTTATCTCCTCGATCTCACGCCCGTTTTCTTTGAGCCTGTCATAACAGTCTTCCATTGTCATCAGCATAAGATCCCGATTTACCCTGTCAATATCACGCGGATAGTCCAGAAGCTGATCCTGGTATTCATCTATGTGTTCATTACACTCTTCTATCAGCTTCTTGTGCTGATCAAGATCCTTTTGAGCCGTTGTGATCCCCGATGATGCATCATCGGCAAGCGTCACCATTTCATCTAGCAGTTTTTTCTTGAGTGCCTTGACTTTCTTAAGATCGTTATTTATATTTCCCTGTGCCTTTAGCAGATCATTAAGTTCGTCGGCTTTTGCTTTAATATGGCCCGGAACCTGGCCTCCGTCAAACAACTGATGCCATTTATTATCAAGCGTAAGAGGGGGTATTCTTTTTCCTTCAAGCGCCTTGAGAAATTCTTTATCTTTGTCTGCCATAAGCATCACCCTTCCAGATCCCTGAGATTATACGACAATTTCATCAGACTGTCCGAGAGATGAACGTTTTCCACACGTACATTCTCCGGCACATCAAGGTCGATGTGTGCAAAATTCCAGATGCCCTGTATTCCACAGCGGATCAGTCTGTCCGCCACTTCAACCGCAGCATCTTTTGGAATAGTCAAAACAGCAATATCTATTGAATATTCTTTAATAAAGTCTTCCAGTTCCGACATCGGACGTACCGGCATGTTTCTGACCATAACGCCCTGCATATGAGGGTCAGAATCAAACAGTCCCTTCGTATGGAAGCCACGTCTGTCAAAATTTACATAGTTTGCCAGTGCCTGCCCGAGATTGCCTGCCCCTACGATTATAAGGTTATGGCGTTTATCAAGCCCCAGTATATGTCCTATCTCTTCATGAAGATAATCTACATTATAACCATAGCCCTGTTGACCAAATCCGCCGAAATTATTAAGATCCTGCCTTATCTGCGAAGCCGTAACATGCATCAGCCGGCTTAAATCCGCCGAAGATATGCGTTCTATCCCCTGATCTTTTAATTCACTGAGAAATCTGTGGTATCTCGGCAGACGGCTTATAACTGCCTGTGATATGTCTCCTCTTTCCATAAATACAACTGTCTCCTAATTGATTTATCCATATATATAATAAAATTTTATCACTTTGTGAAAATTTTCTCAATCATATCAGGTAATTTGTAACGGTAGCATCAAAACTTCCGCCATGATAAAATACACTCATGAAAACAGCAGGTATCATAGCAGAATTCAACCCATTCCATAACGGACACGAACATCTCATATCCGAAGCAAAAAGCAAATACGGTGCCGATCATTGTGTAATAGTAATGAGCGGTTCCTTTACGCAGCGCGGAGAACCTGCATGGATGTATAAGTATGATCGTGTAAAATGTGCTCTTATAAGCGGTGCCGATGTTGTATTGGAGCTTCCCGTATCTTATGCCACTGCAGGTGCAGAAGCATTTGCTTTTGGCGGTGTAAGTATCCTGCATGCGATAGGTATCACGGATATTCTCATTTTTGGAACGGAAAACGATGATATCACTTCATTTGAAAAAATCTCCGAAGAACTGCTTGAACCGTCCGAAGAATATAAAGAAGCATTAAATGAAGGATTAAAGAAAGGGCTTTCTTATCCTGCGGCGCGCTGTGCTGCCCTTCCGGATCATTCGGATATATTGTCTTCTCCCAATAACATTTTGGGGATCGAGTATCTAAAATCGCTCAGGATCTTAGGTTCCGAAATAAATCCTATAGCAGTAAAACGTATGGGAAACGGATACCACGATGATACGATAATGAAATATGCTTCGGCCGAGGCAATACGAAAAGAGATCTCTCAAAATAACAATATCGAAAACATCAAAGGCTGTGTACCTGACAGTGTTTACGATATCATGTCGGACGGTTATAAGAAAACATATCCCCTGACACCCGATGATCTAACGCTGATAGCAGCATATACTATGTTAAGCTCATCATTTGATGAACTGAGTTCTTATCAGGATGTAAATCCGGATATAGCAAACCGTCTGTTAAAAGGGTTTAATATAAACAGCGATAAAGCCGATCATCCTCTTACGGAAACAATTCTTTCAATGAAGACCAAGGAACTGACATATACACGCCTTAGCCGCTCGATCCTTCACAGCATACTCAGGCAAAAAGATATGACAAGGACACCGGAAAAAGCCCTGATTCCTTGTCCTTATACGCGTTTGCTCGGCTTTAAAGAAAGCTCATCGGATCTGATGCACAATATGGTCAAAAAAACCGCTATCCCCATAATAAACAAAGCTGCCGATGCTGATTCCGCACTCTCCGAAGAAGCTTTAAATATGTTTAATGCTACCATCCGCGCCGACAGGCTATATGATCTTTTGATAAAAAACAAATACGGCACCTGCCTTACAGACAGTTGCCGCATCAGTCCCATTATACTCTGATCGGTCACGTTATAATCTGATCGATTTTATCTTACGATGATTTATATATTAATCAGTGATTCTTTTATTCCTGCCCGTTCCAGCAGTATGTACAAAGATTCTCCGGTGGAAGACCTACTGCATCCAGCATATCATCAAGACGGTTAAACCTTAGTGAGGTAAAATTCAGTTTCTTCCTTATACCTTCCACCATATTCTCGTATTCTTCGGTATCGGGATCGGAATACTTCTTTAGCTTTTCATCCGATACTTCTCCGTTCTCGAGCTCCATTATCACATTTCTTGCGATCAGTTCCATCTCGGAATTTGACCTGGAGAAATTCAGATATTTACATCCGAACAAAAGCGGAGGACATGCAGGTCTTATATGCACCTCTTTTGCTCCGCTCTCATACAGGAATTCTGTTGTTTCACGAAGCTGTGTACCTCTGACTATGGAGTCATCTATCAGAAGCAGACTCTTATCTTTTATAAGTTCATGCACCGGAAGGAGTTTCATGTGCGCGATAAGATTGCGCTTGGTCTGGATAGTCGGCATGAAGCTTCTGGGCCATGTAGGTGTATATTTAATAAAAGGTCTTGAAAAAGGAATACCTGATTCATTTGCATATCCTACAGCATGTGCGGTTCCGGAATCCGGAACCCCCGCCACAACATCAGCTTTGACATTATCTCTTTTTGCCATGTTGGCACCGCAATTATAGCGCATTTTTTCGACATTTATACCTTCATATACCGCTGACGGGTATCCGTAATATACCCAAAGAAAAGTACATATCTTCAGATCTTTGCCCGGATTGACCAAAGTCTTAACTTTATCCGCATCAAAAACAACAATCTCACCCGGACCAAGTTCACGATCATCGCTGTATCCTAAATTGAGATATGAATAACTTTCAAAGCAGACGCACCTGGCATTTTCTTTTTTTCCAAGGATCACCGGTGTTCTGCCGTGCTTATCTCTGGCTGCATATATTCCTTTGGGTGTCAGGATGAGCAGAGACAGTGATCCTTCAATTACATCAAGGGCATATTTTATACCCTCTATCAGATTATCCTTACGGTTGATAAGGGCTGCTACCAACTCTGTTGCATTGATCTCTCCGTTACTCATCTCGAAGAAATGGGTTCCGTCTTCGACTATTTCCGCAACAAGTTCCTCGGCGTTGTTTATCTTACTTACCGTGGTTATCGCAAAAGATCCGTGATGAGATCTGACAAGTATCGGCTGCGCTTCGTAATCGGATATACAGCCTATGCCCATATTTCCTTCCAGATCAGGTATCTCCTTATCAAATTTCGTACGAAACTGAGTGTTTTCAATGCTGTGAATTGATTTGGAAAAACCATTCTCCGGATCATAAACTGCCATGCCCGCTCTTCTGGTTCCCAGATGAGAATGGTAATCCGTACCGAAATACAGATCAAATGTACATTTTTCCTTAGATGCCACTCCGAAAAAACCGCTCATAAATGTTATTCCTCCGAATCTGATTCTATATACTTATCCCTTCGATGCGCCTCGCATATCAATAGCCCAGAATACCACCCTGGCGACAACAAAGAAACAAATTCCCATAACAACGCCGACAAGATTAAGCCATGCATCATCTGTCTGAAAATGTCTGCCTGCCACATACTGCTTAAAATATTCGGTAAAATATGCAAGCGCTATGCTTATTATCGCAGCAAACAAAACTCCCGCCGTTCGTCCGACAGGTTTTGTAAAGATCAGGCATGCCACTATACATAAACCAAATGACAACATAAAAAACAGCACGAAATGTGCAAGACATCTTAAGAAAAGATTGAGAGCATTGACCTGTTCGGAAGTCAGTTCCTCATCAAATACCGCATTTCCGATCTTTAAGATCACTGCCTGGGTGATCCTGCTGGAACTTTCACCATCCTGTAAGGATACACGGATAAGCCCGTATACAAAAATAAACATAAACAGTGCACAAACAAAAACCACGATAAAGCCAAATGCTTTTTTTGTTCCGGACGTATCAGACTTCATATCACGCATCAGGCTCATCCACAAGATTCTTAACTATGACAAAATGATTCTTACCGTTTTTATATTCATATGACACGCTGTCCATAGTCTGTTTTACCATATATATTCCCAGACCGCCTATAGCGCGTTCATCAACAGACAGTGTTATATCAGGATCCGGTTTAGCAAGAGGATCAAATGCAACACCCGAATCGTAAAGATGAATCGTTGCCACCTTGGGATCGTTTCCCGAAATATCTATATCGATCTGAGCGTCACCCGTATTGGGAGCATATGCATAACTTGCTATGTTGATATACATTTCTTCAACTGCAATATCGATCTGCATCTGCACTCTTATAGGACACCCGTTTGCTTCAAGTTCTCCATCGATAAAAGAAAGCACATTAGGCAGGTTTTCAGTTAAAGCCTCTATCCTAAGAGTCTTCATTC
Source organism: Lachnospiraceae bacterium (assembly GCA_024691305.1). Classification (GTDB taxonomy): domain Bacteria; phylum Bacillota; class Clostridia; order Lachnospirales; family Lachnospiraceae; genus XBB2008. The sequence goes on from JAILNS010000036.1 coordinate 140,193, forward strand.
CTTATCCTTTCCCGGACCGTAATAGGTCATACATAACATTGTAAGATCATCGAACTGTTCAGCACCCCCGACAAAGTCTTCAATAGACTCCGCCACATTGGAAAGAACCTTTTCGGGTTTAGCATCAGGCTCACTGTTTAAAGCTTCGAGCAGCCTTTCTGTGCCGTACAGTTCGTCCTCTATATCCATAGCTTCACACACACCGTCAGTATATATAAACAGGGCATCTCCGGGGTGCATCACAAATTCATGTTCTTCAAATCTCATGCCATCCATACAGGCAAGAGCCGGAGAATGCTTATATATAACGTAATCATATCCTTCTCCCGCACGTTTTATGAGCGGATGTTCATGGCCGGCATTGGAAGCCTTTCCATGTCCTGTTGATATTTCTACAATACCAAGCCAAACGGTAACAAATAATTCAGCTTCATTTCCCTCGCACAACTGGTCATTGACATCTGCAAGAATCTCAGAGGGAGTCCCTCCCATCTGCGCTCTGTTCTTTATAAGTGTTTTGGCAATAACCATAAACAAAGCCGCAGGAACACCTTTTCCCGAAACATCAGCCATTACCATTGCAAGATGATCGTCGTCCACAAAGAAGAAATCGTAAAAATCGCCTCCGACTTCTCTTGCCGGATTCATAGTAGCATACAGGTCAAACTCGTTTCTCTCTGGATAGGGAGGAAATATACGAGGTAACATATCGGCCTGGATCTGGGTGGCCACATTAAGTTCTGCACCAATACGTTCTTTTTCTGCCGTGATCCGTGTGATCTCCTGAATATATATATTGGTACGTGCAGAGATATCGGCAAATGTATCGGCAAGTATCTCTATTTCGTCACCTGTATGATATATCTTGTCCATCTGGAACTGAGGATGATCTCCGTTTAAGGAAGCAACCTCCTTGGACATTGTTTCTATCGGTTTTACAATTCTTTTAGCCAGCACAGAAGCATTTATTATCCCAAACATACTTATGAGGATAAGCACTATTACCATGACCCTCTTCACGGGTTTGATCCCCTCGTCAAATGTCGAGTTTGCAGTTGAAGCAATATCCTCGTAATTCTCCTTAAGCATAGAGGTTGGTGTATCTACCTGCTCCTTGCTCGCAACCGATACGACTGCCCATCCTACCGTAGGAATTGTGGCACCCGACATATAATAATCACCTTCAGAGGTTTTAACAAGATGTACATCTGTATTTCCGTCAAGAACGGCCTTTACAAACTCGGCAAGTTCCGTATCGGAAGACTCGCGAAGATCTGTGGCATCATCAGATGAATGCACTTCAAATATCTTATGTCCCTCCGGAGCAAATACTGTATGTCCGTACTGATTAATGATGCAGACAAACCCACCGTACTGTTCTGAAGTGGTAACTGCTTCCTCCATTGAATTCAAAAACAGATCTGCGCCTACAACTGCTGTCAGTTTTCCTCTTTCATCATAAACAGGCATCGAACATACAATTCCCAGTCTTCCCGAAAAAGCATCCACCTCGACATCAGAGAAAAAGATTTTGCCCGTCTCTTTCGCTCCGATAAACCAGGGACGCTCGGTCACAGGGAAATCCATTATTTCATCTTCCGATACATATTTGGAAGACGGAACCTGATCCGTTATAACCATCAGCCCGCTCTGAGTACCGATAAAACATGAATTAAGCTGGGCTTTACTGTCAAAAAGTGCGATCATAAGGTCGGACATATTACCGAGTAATCTGATTTCTTCCGCATATTCCGGATCGGATATGTCTACTCCCGACTCATAAAGAAGTTGTACACTGGTCTTTCCTTCGTTTGACTTATCGGGAACGGATACATCTTTACCCGGATATTTATTATCATCCGAATATAGCTTGGTCGCAAAATCACAAAGCATCCACACATTGCTCTCAAGATCACTGAACAGGTCGTCAGCAATATAGGCATCCAACGCCGTTGTCCTTCCCAGATTGGCATTTATGACATTATCCATCGTCTCCGCCGATATCGTTGTCATGGATTCGACCTGTTTATCATTTGTATCTTCCACTATATTCGTAAGCATTCGCGACTGGTATATGGTTATCCCCACAAGTGCCAGAAGGAAAAAAATAATATTGAAAAAAACCAGATTAAATATTTTATTTTGTATTCCGCCTATTACAAGGTTTTTTATCTTTTTCATCTTGATTCCGGATCTTCTCCGCGTGCGATCTTGATATTTCTCTTATCTTCATACATAAGCTTATCTGCGTGCTCCATGATCTGTTTAAAGTCAAACGGAGCTTCTCCGTATCCTATCCCGCATGCTATAACACATTCGTGTTCAGCATTTTGATTCAGCTTATCTACTTCTTTTTTCCATTTACTCACAAGTTCATCGATTTCTTCACGGGTAAGACCAAGTGCAATAACTATGAACTCATCTCCGCCTACTCTGAATCCGTAAATATCATCTGACAGGATTTTTTTTACACTTTCTCCGGCCCTGATGATCAGATTATTACCGGCATCATGACCATATTTGTCATTAGTCTTTTTAAGATCATTCAGATCCATATTCAGAACCGAAATCCTGTCGGCAAAAGAAAATCTGTTCAGCACAAGTTCGTTTAATTTTGCTTTGTTATATAACCCCGTAAGATTATCATGCTCATTCTCATAAACGATCTGTTCACGAAGAAGTGCGTTTTCCAAGTATAATTTAAACTCGTTATATAACATGGATTTATATCTTAAATCCACATCTTCTTCATCCAATACATATAATCCGTAGCCCGCACCTGTCATGGCACGTCCGCTGCAGCAACATGTATACGATCGGTCGGATAGCCCGGAAAAAACTGCCGTGGTATCACTGTCATTAAGATAAGGTACCTGATCAACCCTCAGCGCCTGTATGGTATCTATAGATGTATCAATATAATACCTTATAACTACTTCATGCCTTTCTATAAATAAAACCACACTTTTAGCTTCAAAATATTTAAGTGCGATCTTCATGCATCCGCAAGGATTGTTTGAAAGTGCACCTATAAGATCGCTTTGACATGATGATATCCTTCGCCATTCTTTGGTATATTCCGATAGTTCCCTGAATAGTTTTGCATAATCGCTTATGTCGTATATATGATGTATAAGGCTCTGTTTTCCCTTATAATAGTCGGAAAAAGATCTTACTTTATAATATTTTCCCTGCTCCTTATCGGCTATTTCCCATTCGAGTCCGGCTTCACCGATAACTTCATCCATATATAATCTGGCCCATCTGGACCATTGACTGTCTTCGAAATCTATCGCATTATTACGGAAAATAATCTTCCATGACATATCCGTAATGATGAGTTCCGAGCTTTTGTCTATTAAACTGTTTTGGATTATAATATTTATATCCGACATATCCCGCTTCCCTATCCGATATCAAGGATCATTTTATTATCTCATCTATCGTGGTAACAGTACTGAACGTACCGCTATGATGAGAAATGATCTCTTTCATCTTCTGAAGCTCAAAATAGTTTATATAACATATAAGCGTTTTGTTTTCTCCGCTTATAGCACCATAAGAATCCATGATCGTACATGTCTTATTAAGTTTCTCTTTGATCTCTTTGATAAGGTCATCTGTATTCTTCGTGATGATGGTAACCTGTTTGATAGCCTCAAAGTGATCCGTATAGTGGTCTATGATAATAGTTGCCACCACATAAACAAGGAGGCTTAGCAAAGCTGAGTTTCGGTTTATCAGAAGAAAAACAGCAGTATATACACATGCATTAAAGGCTATGAGCATATATGACATACTGAAGTTCTTGCCTGTAATATCCGACACTTTCCTGACGACAATGTTAGCAAATATTTCCGATCCGTCTATACATCCACCGTGCCGAAGGATAAGCGAAAGCCCGGCTCCGAGTATTGCACCTCCGAATACAACAGCCAGAAAATGCTCGGTATTTAATTCAAAAGGTATCTCCTCAAACACTTCAAGTCCAACAGTATAAGCTATAGACCCTACAAGCGCCCTTATGCTGAAGTTTCTTCCCAATATTACATATCCTGCTATCAAAAAAGGAATAAAAACAACCAAAACACAAAGAGAAAGGTTAAAACCCGTTAGTTTACTGATAATTATAGCTATCCCGGCCGTCCCATAGTCTATCGCACTGTTCGGAAGCAATATACATGCAACCGAAAAGCTGGCCATAAGAGCACCAACGATTATCAGTATATATGACATTATCTTATCTATGATCTGTTCATTGAATTTCATATTTTATTCCATTTAAGCATTGTATATAACAGGCATTAGCATAATCAGTTAATCACAGCGAAACCGTCTGTCATTCAACCGTTAAAATATCGGAAAATCCCGTAACATCAAAAATCGATCTGACCGCACTCGGAGTATTGATTATCTTCATCTTACCTCCGCAGGCATTCATTGCTTTCTGAGCTGATAACAAAACTCTTAATCCGCTACTTGAAACATACACAAGGTCTGCTGCATCAAATACTATATTATTTACCATTCCGAAATATGGTCTTATAACTTCATCCAATTGCGGAGCAGCCATTGTATCAAGCTGTCCGGAAAGTTCCACCGTCATCTTATTACCCTGTAACTGTCTGTCAACGTTAAACATATAAGAACCCGTCTCCTTTCGTCATACTCCGTGATATCGCTTGCGCAGATATAATGCCAACCCGATCATACCAAGAGTATCTATAAGATGAAAAATAACCGATGACCACACTATTCCTATATCCTGACCGAGTACGGAAAGTGTCACCATTTCAAGCCCCGTCGATGATAGCAGGTATATGGATGCTGCGAGTATCGCAACAAGTTTTAAAGTCTTATCATCAAGAAATATTGCGGTCATTATCACGCCCAAAAGCAGTGCGATCAACATTCCCTGATATTTAAAACTATGTGAGAGATTATAAAGGGAAGTATAATCATACTCTCCGCCTGATCTGGCAACAGCTCTGTACAGGTTAAGTGCAAAATGCCTGTACACTTCGGAGAACACTTCATACATAAGCTGTACCCCCACAAAAATAACAAACCATGTTTCCAGTAATTTGCGTATGATCTCGGCATTTAAAGCTGAATTATCCTTACCGAAATACTCTTCCTGTAATGCGGCCATTTCCAATCGGTCATCGGCAGGAACAACAGAAATATATTTATTAATACGCCTTATTTGAACCACAAAAACACATGCCGATGCAATAAGTGTAAGCACCGCCACTACAAATTGGACACGCCATATAATGTCATCCGCCATATCAGGTTCCACACCGCCCCTGCGGATAACAGTGCGTACTATACCGGACACGGTAAATCCGATAAACCTTATTACCGTGACCGATAGTATCACATTTGATAGGATATGTTTCCTGGGGCTAAAATACATATAACATCAAATCCTTTTTCAGTTATTGTCTACGGGACCGGAAGCAGAATTCTTTATTCCGGCCACATCAAGAACGCCTGCAGCCGAAGCATATTCCAGATCATCATCATCAAGTTTTGTCACTTCATATCGACTTTCAACATCATCTATGATAGATTGAAGTTTTTGATTAGGTGAGAATTTCTGAAAATCGAATAAACTCTTTAACTGTTTTTCCATGGCTTGCTCCTTTCTGCACATTATCCGAAATGCACTGATATATATTTATACGCATAAGTCGGACAAATGGCAGAACATTTCTCATTCGTTTTTATAATCAGTTGATCACGATATCCTTTTCCTAAGAGCCGCCAGGGCTTTCCTGTGTTCCAATTTCAGTATACCGTAGCTGATATTCATCATAGAGGCTATCTCTGTCAATGGATGATCATGGTAATAACGCAATACGATTATATCTCTCTGACGTTCAGGAAGTTCATCAAGTGCATCTGCAAGGTCCGATAACAAGCCTTCATTGATCAATTCGCTTTCAATGTCATCATTAGATGCCAGATCATCCGGAATTTCCTCCATCTTTGACGGACGTCTGAAGTAATCTGTAAGAGTATTTCTTGTTATCGTATAAATCCATGTAGAAACAGCAGCCTTTTTTTCGTCATAGCGATCGAGAGCCTGGTAAGCTTTTACAAAGACATCGGATGTAAGATCCTCCGCAAGGTCCACATTTCCTGTACGATGAATTATATATCCCAGTATCTTATCATGATATTGCATGTATAATTGTTCTTTATCTATGCTCATTCCACTGTAAACAAAGGGAATCCTGACTCTTCAAGACTCCCTTATCCCTATTGTTTTCTGTCTATTTTATCTTTTTTTCGATAGTAAGTTCAACAGTACTTCCCTTTACGGAAACACGAACATCATCAGCGATATTGGCAACTATCGACTTTTCCAGTTCATCCCATGCCATCTGTGCTGCAGGGTTGGTATTTTTGGCATCTTCTACATTATCTTTATACATGGATAATGACCATTGATAATCGGAAGATGCGAGTGATGAAGAATCTACGGCACCCAGCGAACTGTACATAAGCGGTGATCCGCCATATTCAGTCTGAAGGCTTTCTACCTCATCCATTGTATAAAGACTGTTTTCAACTATCTCCCTGATCTTTCCCATGACACCCATGGCAGCATCATTCTGCTTGCGTTTGGACGCATCGATAAGAGCCTTCTTTTTAATATAATCCATGTCGGTTTCGGCCAAAAGATGAATATAAGCCTTACCGTCCGAAGTGCTCTCAAGCCAGAACAACGCATCAAAATCCTCTGCTATGGCAGTTACCATACCCAGAGTTTCTTCTGCCAGTAAATGAAGTCTCATAAATGTTTTATGATCAACATTTTCATATTCAGCAAATCTGTCGGTAATCTCAAGGGCCTCATCTCTTCCGATGCCCCATCCGTCTACCTTAATCTTATCCGTAACCATAAGATTCTCCTTATTCTATAGTCAATATGTCTGAAAAACCTGTGACGTCAAAGATTTCCCTAACTTCCTCCGAAGTATTCTTAACGACCATACTGCCCTGTTTATTCATGATCTTCTGAGCAGAGAGAAGTACGCGAAGTCCTGCACTCGATATATACTGAAGATCTTTTATATCAAAGCACAACTCCGTAACATCGTTTATTGACGATTTCAGTTCTTCCTCAAGTTGGGGAGAAGTTGTGGTATCGAGACGTCCTTCCAGTGAAACCGTAAGAACGCTACCGTTAACATCCTTTGATATGTTTAACATCTTATTACCTCCAAATACGTTTATAGTTAGAAAAATACAACGATATGATTATATCAAATTTTATATTTAATGTATAGGCTTTCCGATTTTTGCACAGACATCAGACTTAAGACTCACAGCATCAATCTTTCCTGTTCCAAGCATAGGAAATGACTCATACACGATAAAGAATGAGGGAATCTTAAATCTTGAAAGCTTACCCTCGAGTTCCTTACGGATAATATCTTCATCAAAACTTTCACCTTCGTTCAATATAATGCATGCCGCCACTTCTTCACCAAAGAACTCACTCGGAACGCCTATAACCTTTACATTACCGATCATGTCAAGTTGTGATATGACAGCCTCAACCTCGCCCGGCATTATATTTTCACCACCGCGGATTATAAGTTCCTTTAGTCTTCCGGAAAGGCAAAGATAGCCTTCTTTATTAATATAGCCAAGATCGCCTGTATGAAGCCATCCTTCTTCATCTATTGATTGATCATCCAGCGCTCTCTTATAATATCCGGCCATCAGATTATACCCCTGAACCAGTATCTCTCCGGATTCACCCTGCTTACATTCTTCGCCCGTAATGTGATCTGCGATCTTAATACTTATATTCCTGACCGGAAGCCCAACGGTGTGAAGGACATGCTCGTCACTGTCCTCATACTTTGTGATACTTACAGGTGCCATTTCACTGAGTCCGTAAGAAGACAAAAAATGATCGTTTGGCAACCTTTGCTTGAACATCTGTATCTGAGCCTCTGTCGCAGCCGCACCCGATATGATCGTGCATCTGATCGATGATAATTTTTCGTTATCAAAGTTCTTATTTTTCATAAGAGCTATGAGCATTGTAGGAACCGAATGAAAGATCGTGCATTTTTCACGGCTTATCAGTTCAATAAGTGTATCTGTCCTTATATCTTTGGGTATATATATAACGGAATCCGCAACCGAATTAGCCATAAGACCTGCCACAAGGCCGAATATATGAAAAAGCGGCAAAATAAGGCATGTCTTATCAGTATTATTAAGCGTCTGATCCTGACTGTTAATGACAGCCGCATTTAAGATATTATAAGAAGAAAGAAGTACCCCTTTTGGGATACCGGTAGATCCGGATGTAAATATCATCACACACGGATCATCAGATTCAACAAATAGTTCAAAGCGTTCGTTATATGCCCCTATCTCAGAGTATCTTGCGGTAAGATCGATCCCGTTACCGAAAAGATAATAATCTTTTATTGTACAGTCAGTGGTTTCTTTGACTGTTTCCTTAAATTTGTCCAAATCCCTGATCTCTACGGTATTACCAAGACATATAAAATCAGCATCTCCGACTGTAGCACATCTGATAACCTCTTCGGCTCTCATAGAAGGATTGATCAGTAAAGCTATTCCGCCAAGTTTTTGGATCGCATAAAAAGTAAATACCCAGTTGGGAGTATTAATGCCGCAAATACCTACGTGAGATCCCTTATGAACACCTTTTGCGGACAGGTCGTGGGCGATGATATCAGAAGCTTTATCTATATCCGACCATGTATAGTTTACGCCTTCATATATGATCACATCGGAATCCGGTCTGCTGCTTAATTTGTTTTTCAAAAAATCCTTAAACGATAAATAAATATATTCTTCTTTTTCAAAGTTCGCCCTGTTATCTTCAACCGGTTCCATTTCGGTAACTATCGGAATAAGGGTATCAAACCCGGTAGTAGCAAAGATTGCTTCTACTTCCTTGCTTACATTTATAACGGACATTGCGTCATCTCTGTATTTCTTACGGCATATCAGTAATTCCCTAAGACCTGCCGACGAAATATAATCCACATTCTTAAAATCTATGATAACCCTTCGTATATCAGAGGGAATAGCAGCAATCTCTTCTCTTAATGCCGGGGATGTAATGGTATCGATCCTGCCGTTTACTATAAACATTATCTCATCTTTAGCCGGGTATTCTTTGTAAATCTTCATTAATACACCTCACCTGATAAAGTATTCATTAAACAAATTAGGGAACACATCCACTCCTGCGGCAGACCATACGCATGCCGCAACGCTTAATATCATTACCACACTGTACCACAGATACTTATGATCATTCATAAATCCGCCCACTCTTTTGATAAGATACCGGTTATAAAAAGCAACAACCAGGCTTGTAAGCATAAAAACCACTATAGCTAAAACATAATACGCATACCCTGTTTCAAATCCCGATACCAAAGGAATATACATAATGACACTTATGATGACCAAATGAACACAGTAATACCTGTTAATATTCTGTGAGACAAAATTGACTCCTTTCATAAAACGATCCGGTAATATATTTGATATAAAATAAATAAATGCGATCAAAGCAGTATTGCATATCAACTGTATAAATGCGTCCTGAAACGGAACTCCACACATCATATACCAGTTGTCAAATATCTTAAAAAAATCCTGATCACAAGAAAGGCCGATATAATAGTATGCTATCCACACAACAGTACAGGGAACTATCAGTGCTCCATAAAAACCGGTTTTATCTTTTACATGCTTAAGGATATCACCGAATAGCATTCCGAATGCCGGATATATGAACCAGTTAAAGAACGGAAAATAGCTCTCGGATTCAGTCATTATAAAAAGTCCGAAAAGCTGGTCAAGAGGATAATGTCCGGTATGTATCTTCAGATTCAAAAAAGTCCCTATAAGATTTATTGCCAGTGAAACACCAAATACCTGCCATGGTTTTAACTTAAGTAACCGGAGCAATCCAAGAGCAATAAAGAACAGTCCGGCAAACTGCATGATATCACTGGAAAAAACGAGGAATACCATTCCCCGTGATACACTGTCACCTGTTAAAAAATAATCCAACAATCCGGGAATGGCATACCTAAATATGTTAAGAAGTTGGCCTGTCATAAGCAGACCAACTCCTCTCTTAGCATATTCTTTTGCGGAGACACTTCTGGAATAGACTACACCTATCCCCATACATATCATAAACGCCTGAGCCCCTATCGTACCGGCAAGTATATCATTGATAATATAGGAAACAGGATCATCCTCATATCCTACATACAATTCGTCGATACAATGTGTAAGGATCATCATAAATATGGAATAAGCTTTTACTAAATCTATTTCCTTCTGGCGTCCACCATTTACCGGATCTTTGGAAAAGATCTTTTCAATCAATTCTCAAACTCCTTATTTGTGTGCACGCTGTCTCTTTAACTGTCTCATCTTACGCTGATGCGCAATGAGTATAAGGAAACATGTGACCGCTACGCCAAATGCAAGTGCTGCTCCGGCTATAAGCCATGTCACTATTCCCTTTGCTGTAGCAACCTCCTGAGCTATAGCATAAGAAGAAAATCTGTCGGTACGGAATGTAATGGTATTCGGATTATCATCCAGGTCAGGAAGAACGCTTAATTCTCCGTTATGAACACGCAGTACCGAATATGTCTTACCGTTTGAATATACTGCATCAGGTATCTGAATGACAACTTCCATCGTAGTAGGAAGTTCGGTTACCTTCTCCGTATATCCATCAGAAGTCTTAAGCATTGTAAGGTCAAAGTACTGAACCGGTTTCTGGCCAACCGCATTCTTCATGATGCGTTTTGTTGCGGCATCAGGTTCGTCCTGACCGCTAAGGCTTACAGAAATATCTACATGCCCACCTTTTGCAAGCTGCATAACATCATCATATGTAAGCATTTTCTGAACAACTACATCAAGATCGGGAAGACTGGGATTGATATTATCATCAGATGCCTGCATAAGTTCGTCCCTTGACATATTCTGATAGTCAATGCTTGTCATATATGAAGGTTCATATGCGTTCTGTACATATGCTCCAAGACCGCCGGTATAGAATGCGGCATCAAGGATATCCATTGTATTTCCTGAAGCAACCATGGTGCTTACCTCATCCATTGTTTTTCCAAGCATCTGGGTAACTTCTGAATAAACTTCAACTTCCTCAACCGAAACAACTCCAAGCTGTTCATCGGTAGGAACCTCTATACCTTCGAGATTCATTTCCTCTACAAACTCATCTCCGCTATCACCTGAAGCTGCTTCACTCAGACTGACTGTTGACTGAGTTGATGCAGTATTCGTTTCAGTCTTCTTAACAGGTTCCACTTTCTGAGACTGATTTGTCTTGCCCGAAGCTGTATTTGCGGCTTTACCGGCATCAGTCTGTAAGAATGCCGCAGAAATAGTATGCGGTCCCTGTACATTTGTGAAAGTATATGTATTGACTGCTCCCACCTGAACTCCGTCTACAGCAACTGCAAGGATTGCAAAACCGGACTTGGGTGTGATCGTATATGTAAGGTTTTGTCCCTGTGCTACAAGTGATTTTCCTGCAGGGCTAATTGATCCGCCCGTGGTTGCTACACCTGAAGATATTTCGAATGTAGTTACCGAATTCTTAGTAAATACAGCTGTGCAGGTGCAATCCTGATCAACTTTATCTACTTTGAAATTAGCATCTCTGCTTACATACTGATTATTAACCTGCCAACCCTGGAAAGTATATCCATTTGCTGCAGTAGCCTTCAGTGTAGTACCCTGTCCTAACTGGAATGTGCCTCCACCGGTCACTGAACCGCCTTCTTTGGGATAAGCCGCAAGTGTGATCGTATGTGATGTCTTTTCAAACATAGCGGTAAATTTTCGGTCCACGGTAAGATTGGATAACTTGATTGATGCATCCTTACTTACTATATAATCGCCTTCCTTCCATCCGGTAAATACATAACCGTTATATGCTTTTGCCGAAATGGTAGTAGTTCCGCCATATGTGATCGTTCCGCCGCCAACAACATTACCGGCATCGCCGTTATTTGCCGAAACACTTACATTCACATAACGCTGTGCAAATTTAGCGGTTACTGTCTGATTCGACTGAATATTGGACAAAGTATAGTTCGAAGATGTTGAAACATTCTTTCCGTCTATTATCCAACCCACAAAATAATAATTATTTGAAGGTGCTGCCGATACTGTGACTGATCCACCCTGTGAAACAGCTCCGCCGCCTGAAACGACCCCGCTGTTTGCAGGATCCACCTTTACACTTACGTTATAACTGTTTCTTTGAGGTGTAACAAGTGAAGATGCCGATATAGACCCATCTGAAACACTTGTTGCTATAACATTTATGGAACCGGAAGTTTCATCACTAGCTATGCTGAGTGTACCGTCAGATGTAATCTTAGTTCCTGTTGATCTGTTTCCTGCAACGCTCCATCTTACATCGGATACAAAATCACCTGTACCGGATACGTTTGCATAAAACTTATAATCATTACCTACCGCAAGAGTGGCCTGTGCCGGTGAAACTGAAACCTTAGTAACTTTGGCTTCCTTAGGCAGAACATTACCTGTTACTGTTACGGCAAGTGCCTTCTGATAATTCATGTCTCTGTTTGAATCGGCAAAGTAAAATACTGCTGTATAAGTACCCACTCCAAGATTGGATTTCATGGACACATTGTAACGTGAAGCTTCACCGGGTGCTAAATGAGTTCTGTCACCATGAAGCGTAAGATCAAATGCCCCTCCGTCATTAGTCTTGGTATATATAAGATCAACTTCGGTATTACCGGTATTGGTAATATCTATCGGAATATAGTCACGTTCCGCTCCTACCTGTGCGTTTCCAAAATTAAGATTAGTCGTTCTTCTGCCATCCAACAAATCACACGAAAGACTGTATTTTTGATCCTCTTCCGCCTTTTTCTGTTCTGCGGCAGCAGCTTCTGCGGCAGCAGCTTCTTCTGCAGCTCTTTGAGCCTGTTCTTCAGCCTGTCTTTGTGCTTCCTGGGCAGCTGCATCGGCTTCTGCCTGTTTTTGCGCCTCTTCAGCCTCTCTGGCCGCTTCCTCATATGCAGCCTCACGTGCAGCTTCCTCTTCGGCTGCGGCCTGAAGCAATTCATTCCAAGCAGCTTCGTCTGCTTCAGTCCAATCGCTGCCTTCACCACCATCCGTATTTTCCACGGCTTCAGTATTTTCTTCAGCCCTGACTACCATGGATATCCCTGCAATATTCGAAACGAATACCGAAAGAGAAAGTACGATGGCAAGTAGTAGTGAAATCGTCTTCTTCATTTTCATCCTCCTCTGAAAACTGACTTTCGCATCTGTATGTTTATACGAGGTTCATTTCCAAGTGGCAATATTTTTTGCATAAACAAAAATCAGATACATACATTATATTGTATAGCCACATAGATTTTAATACAACATATCCAACAAACTTCCATCAAAAATGCAAAAAAAAGCAGCTACCTGCCCCATTTCAAGGATCGAGTCTCTGCTTTTTGACAAGTTTTGCAAAGTGACCGTCAAGATTTACAAGGTCATCATATTTGCCTTCTTCAACTATATGTCCATCCTCCATAACAAGTATCCTGTCACAGTTTTTTACCGTTGATAGTCTGTGTGCAATAACGATCCTTGTGCATTTAAATCCATCCAGTGCATCTTTTACCTTCCTCTGCGTCTTATTATCAAGAGCGCTGCTTGCTTCATCAAATATAAGTATAGCAGGTTTGGGTGCTATCGCACGTGCTATAAGGATCCTTTGTCTCTGTCCTCCGGATATACCTCCCTGTCCCTCGGTTATGTAGGTATTCATGCCCATAGGCATGTTTCTTATATCTTCCGCTATACCGGCTTTTTGCGCAGCATCCCATGCTTCTTCCATGCTGAGTCCGGGTGAAGAAAGTGCAATGTTTGAATATATATCTCCCTTAAATAACTCCCCGTTTTGCAAAACCGTACCGATGTTTTTTCTGATAAATCCGGGATCGGTATATGCAAGATCATATCTGTCATAGTACACAGCGCCTTTTTCAGGTTTTTCAAAACCAAGAAGGAGCTTTACAAGTGTAGACTTTCCACATCCTGTTCGTCCGACTATAGCAACATATTCTCCCGCTTTTATATTTACAGACATATCCTCGAGGATATAGGGAGATCTTTCATCGTACCTAAAGTATACATGGCTAAGTTCGACGCTTCCGTTAATATGTCCGGGCTTATTCTTTTCTTCGGTCAATTCGGGACATGTGTCTAATATAGGTGAGGACATATCAAGAAGTGCCGGAAGTTTACTGAAATGGGATATCACTCCGGCAAAGGCCAAAGATGCCCCCATTAGACGACCATAAGAAGCCGAAAAAGCATAATATCCGGATCCGGTCATTCCGCTTACTATAGAAATATAATAAACAACTATATTACCGGTCAAATATACCGCCAGAGCAAAAACTTTATTGTATTTTACAAAAAACGGCGGATTATAAGTTATCTTAGCCACATCCGAATAAGCATTTCCCCATTTTGCAAAAGCCCTGTTTTCCGCCCCGGTAAGTCTGATCTTTTCTATTCCGTTTAGCAGCGCATATGTGAGACTGTTTTCTTTTGCGGAGGATTCCTGCAGCATACGTGATGCCCTCACCCTTGCAGGTATAGCGGTCACATACACAAGGCATGTAATAAGAAATATCAGTATACAGGGCCCAACAAGTTGCGGACCAAATGAAGCGATCTGAAACAGATACAATAAAGAAAGTATCCCAACAAGACCAAATCCGAATAATCCTTCTGCAATATTCCTGCCAAGCGAACCCAAAGCGTAAATCCTGTTTGCAAATTCACCTGAGGAATATTTGTTCACAACACTTGCCGGCATTGACAAAACACGCATCATGGCAGCAGCTTCAACGGATTGTGATACTTTAAGGGCAATGCGTTCATTAAGCAATCTTTGAGCCGCATGCAAAATCTGATAAGCAAAAGCCCCTGTAAAAAGAAATGCGGCAGCTCCGATAACCATATTCATCTCTTTATTCTTAAGTATCGGTCCTGTGATCAATCCATATAGATATGGTTCGATCATGCCTGTCAGTATCACGGTCAGTGTAACTGCTATTGCCATAAATACATCGCCCGGTAATATATTCTTTTTGATATATTGTAAAAGATCATATACGCCGATCTTTCTCATCGGCAGCGGCTCATAAAAACATATGGCGCTGCCCGCCAGCATATTGGCATTACTCTGTTTTATTCTGATCTTCTTCCCCGTAAACGGATCCGTATAACAATATCCGGACAGACCACGCGGGATAAGTGCAACCGGATGATCGTCTTTTTTCATAAATCCGATCATGGGTATGCCGGCGTTCTTGTACCACTTAGGATCAAGGTCGACCTCTCTTGTCATAAATCCAAGCGGTTCGAATATAAACTCGATCTGTTTCTCAAGGCTTTGAATGTCATTCGGAATGTAGGTACTCTTAAGATTGAAATATTTAATAATATCCTTAAGTGCCTGCCTGGACATGGTAGGATCATCCGCAAATTGTCCACCCTTGCCTTTATCAGATATCACTCCTGACATACGGGCAAAGGACTCCCGAAGGTCCTTTTGATCGCTTTCTATTCTTTGATGGATCTGCTCGTCAAACCAGTTCATATAATCCGTTTCCCATTAATCATTAGTAACAAGTTCGGTATATATACCGCCCTTTTTATATAGCGTTTCGTGTGTCCCGCGTTCGGCAACAACACCCTTATCCAATACGATTATCTCATCACACTCTCTGACAGTAGACAGTCTGTGAGCAATTATGATACATGATATCCCCCTTGCTTTTATAGACCTCATAACCTCATATTCAGTCTCTGCATCAAGGGAACTCGTTGCTTCATCAAGAATTATTACAGAAGGATCCTGCGCAAGAACACGTGCTATCTCAAGCCTTTGGCGCTGACCTCCGGATAGATCTCTTCCGTTTTCACTCAGTTTCAAATGATATCCTCCGGGTCTCATAAGTATTTCATCGTGAAGGCCCGCATCCCTGGCTGCAAGGATAACTTCAAAATCTTCAATGGATCTGTCCCAAAGACGGATATTATCCGCCAACGTATCTTCAAAAAGAACGATATTCTGATCAACCATTGCAACGGATCCGGTAAAGATCTCTCTCGGAATATCTTTTATATTTTTGGAGTCAAAAAGGATCTCCCCTTCCCATGGTTCATAAAGTCCCGTAATAAGTTTGCCGATAGTGGATTTTCCGCTTCCGCTCTCGCCCACGATCGCAACGCTCCTGCCCGGTTCAAGTTCCATATTAAAATCAGTGACTACAGGGTTCCCCAGTTTGGAATAGCCGAATGTCAGATTCCTTATCGAAACCTTTCCCGTAAGTTTTGAGTAGTCATTAAGTATATCACCGGACCTGACATAAGGATCAGCAGGATAATCTAAAATGTCTTCTATCTTCTCCGATCTGGTTCTCAGTTCCGAAAGTGACCGTCCGGGATCCGTATGAGTCATTACAGGTTGCATGAGTATCAGAAGAAACTGCTGTATCATTACAATGATACCTAGTGTAAATCTTCCGTTTATCGTAAGATAAACCCCAAAAACAAGTACGATGTAACTTGTAAGCATGTTAACTATCTGCGGGATCACACCGAAAACGGCATCAAATTCAAACATTTTAACATGTTCGCCATAAACAGATGCCTGATATCCTGCCCATTTATCAAAAAAACCCTTTTCGGCACCTGCTGCTTTGATCGATTCATTCATACTTATACCGGTCATGGTAGCCGAATAAAGTTTTGTGGAATCACGCAATTTAAGACGTGCCATATTGTTTTTTTGTTCAGATATAAACTTAAAAGACAAAAGATTTATCAGAAGGGACAAAAGACCCGCAAGAGCCAGGACAGGGCTTAATGAAAATATGATACCTGAGTAAAATACTACCATAAGACCATATAAGACAAACTGTATAATACTTTCGGTAAGCGCAGAAGCTATAAGTGCATTATCTGACTGTCTGACCATTAGATCGGCGTTTAAACGCTGTGAAAAAAAATCCATTGGAAGTCTTAATATCTTCCACATAAAAGCCGCATTACTCTCTATGGCAAGTTTTCCTTTGATCTTCAGGGAATAAACAGTTCTGACCGTTTCTGTTACTATACGGACGAAACACAAAACAGCAGTCAGGATCATAAAAGGTCTAAGCCACGAAGCAGCTGCTCCGGAAAGGAGTTTATCATAGAACACCCTGTTCATTACCGGGTCGATGATTCCCAAAATACAGATCAAGGCAGAAGTTATAATAACAAATGCAAAAAGACCGCCTATTCCTTTTAGATGTCTTAAGAGATAAGACAGATCGTTTTCTCTTTTCCCCGAAGGAACAAAGCCTTCTCCCGGAGTAATGATAAGACAAACTCCCGTAAAAGACCGGTCAAACTCGTCCATTGACACTTCTATCCGGCCTCTTGCAGGATCATTTATAACGGCTTTGTTTTTTTTGAACCCGTCAAGTACGACAAAGTGATTAAAATCCCAATGTATAATACATGGAAACGTTCCTTTTTCCCTGACAGCCTCAACACTCATCTTGTAGCCGTTTGCTTCAAACCCGTAATTTCTGGCTGCTATGGATATGTTTTTCATATTGGAACCGTCTCTGGATACGCCGCAGTCGACACGTACCTGTTCAAGCGGGACCCATTTACGGTAAAAAGCCATGATCATGGCCAGACATGCTGCTCCGCATTCCAATGCTTCAAGCTGCATTATGACAGGGACTTTTGCTATGCGTTCACTCACTTAAGCCTCCCCGGTCATTAAGAAAACCTATAGGTTTTATGGATTCTAAGACTATCTGTCCTTCATATACACCATCAGGAAGCACAGATTCAAACTCATTTAATTCTACGACACCTACAAATCCCAGATTATCATTATATATATATCCTATCTTCACATCCTGGTCTGCTATATGCATAAGCATACCGGTCTTAACACTGTCCTGAACTGAAGACGGAATATCCGCATATGCGATACCGTCTATAACCTCTACCCTGACATTTACAGTATCCTCTATGTCTATCACTGATGCAAAGATAATAAACCCTGCAAGCAGTGCAATGATCGCAGAAAGGAACATCCACAAGCGGGGACCTGTAACCTTTAAGTGATCACGCAACTGCTCGGGCGTAGAAATCTGTTCTATGCTTTCTTTTCTAAAAATACTCTCTTTCATAAACAAGAATATACTTTTTCAGATATAGGTCATACGCGATCAATGCGGGATCAACCGGTATGTTCAGGTTTCAGGCATCTAAAAACGCTATCGTATCCGCATTCATATATTCTTCATAAAGTTCATTGAGTACCGAATCATCCTTGACCTGTCCGTTTTCATCGGCATCTTCAAGATCACGAAGATCGGAATGGTGATAATATGTAGCATTTCCGCTTTCATCATACTCAACGATAGCTTCTTCATCGATCATGATAAAGCCTGCTTCTATAGTCATTTTTTTCATCCAATGATTACTGCCGACATATAATTTTCCGTTAGCAACAGCAAGAGGATAAGCCGTACCGCCCGCCGTTACATAACCTGCATATTCCGGTGCACCGTCTTCATTGTAGAAGTATATATCCGCATCAATAGCCCCGGGATCGCCCTCATCGTCGGCAGCATACATATATGAAGTCACAAGAAGGACATCAACTCCGTCAATATTTACATTTGCAAATCCCCAGCCGTCCTCAAGTGTATCAACTATCTGGGTGAAAGTATCACATCCCGTAATATCCGGAGGAGTATGTTCCTCTTCATCGGGAATAAGAGCACTCTCCTGCTTATCGGGATCATATATAGCTTCTGCGACACCCTGAATGTCAAACCCGTCAAGATCGGGAGCTGTGACACTAAGAGAATAAGATGCGCCTGTCTCAAGATCAAACCAGGTGCACAGATCGGCGTAACCTTCATCACCTATATAACGGTATGTCTTACCGGTCATCTGACCGCCTGCCCAATTTGCAAGGGTGATATCATCCTGAGCGGCCCACTCATAATACATTCCGGAGATATCTGCTTTTTCATCACATGTCATCTGTTCTCTGGCTGTAAATGTATTACCGTCAAGGTCAAATGTCATCTGCACGAGTGGTGCTTCATCTGCTTCCATCTTGCTGAATACAACATTTGTTGCCCCTTCGGGAGCGCTGAATCCGTTGGGAACAAGAGCTGCTGCTTCTCCCTCGGTTATTTCTGTCCAGGGATTTGCCAAGCCCGTGTTCTCTTCCGTTGCTTCTTTGGTTTCCTCGGCCTGTTCCGTTGTTTCTTCGGCAGGTGCGGCAGTTTCCTCGGAAACAGTCTCTTCAGTCGCTGCATCTGACGCCTGATCGGCGGATGCGCCACATGCCGTAAGCGACAGGGTTAATATGCCTGCCAAAAGTAATGCTGTGAATTTTCTCATTTCTACTCTCCTCTGTGAAAACTATATTCTATATTATGTGAAAAATCTCACTGGCAGAAATGCCTGCCGATGAGATTTAACTTAAAGCGATATGATTATAACATAAAAACAATATATATAAAAGCAGGATACGGGAATCGAACCCGCCTCCTCAGCTTGGGAAGCTGATATACTACCAATGTACTAATCCTGCATCAAACCGGGTTATTTATCACCACCGGTCATATGCTGTACAGTTTCGTATACCATAATACGAGAGTTGTCCATTTCAGGCATTCCGATAAACATACATCCGTAACTGAAAGTCTTATCAGCGATCTTTTCAATACGAACGATCTCTACAAAAGCATGTATCGTTTCCTGGGTCCATATCTTTAAAAAAGATTCATATACGGCACCGATCTGTAAAGCTTCGGAGCACGTAAAACCGATACCGGTCTTAGACACATCCGTAATCTCGATAGCCACTTCCTCAGGATTAGTTCCGTCAAGTCTTTTTATCACTATCGACGACTCTAACGGATGTCTTTCACTTCTTCGTCTCTCTTCCATATAAACCTCATAAGCCTTTGCGGTTCCCCCGACATACCAGTGGGTCAAACAGGTTATACCAACCGTTAAACGTGAAAAATACGAACTATACAAACAAAAATATAATACCCCTTAATAAGCTCTGGTGTCAATTACCTCCTGTGTCAGCATAGTTACCGGATATGTCGTTCCATCAACCGAAACCTCGTTTACCGACTGATATGAACTGTACAGGGTCTCACTCACATATTCAAGCTTATCGGGAGAACCGCCTTTCTCCAAAGTTTTAATGATATTCTCAACCCTGGGACCATGTAAGGGATTACATTCCACTATGCAGGCTATGGTACCTTCCAGGCAGTAGTTAATGGCATTTTCATTTACTCCGTCAAAAGAAAGCACAAGGATATCTCCGTTTTGTATATCTCCACCCGCATGTAATCCGGCGGCCTCTATAGCTTCGATCGCTCCGAGCGCCTCATTGTCATTTTCACAGTAAACTACATTAATATTGTTGTAGGTCACAAGCATCTGAGCCATAACTTCACGCCCTTTAGCCTGCGTAAAGTCACCCGGAGTTTCCTCTCTTAAATCCCATCCGTATTTTTCGACATAGTCGTTTAATCCGGCACTTCTGCCGATCTGGGCTGAAGATCCCAAAGTCCCCTGTATATTGACTATATGAATATCCTCGCCTTTCATACCAAGGTCCGAAGTATACTGATACAGCCATTCACAGGCTTTACATCCTTCCAGATAGAAATCGCTTCCAACCCAGCAGGTAAAGAGATCATCGTTCGCAACATCCACCATACGGTCGACTATGATGACCGGAATATCCGCCTCTTTTGTTTCCTGCAAAACGCTATCCCATCCATCCTGTGTTACCGGTGCAAGTACGATATAATCAACACCCTGCTGTATGAAGCTCCTGATAGCAGTTATCTGCTTCGATTGTTTTTGCTGTCCGTCCTCGAATATCAGTTCATAGCCCTTGTCCGAAGAAAAAGCCTCCCGCATAGACCTGGAATTCGCGCTTCTCCAATCCGACTCGGCTCCAAGCTGAGAAAATCCAACCGTAACAAAATCTGCCGCTGATGCGGCAGACCCGTTATTATCTGCTTCGTTATCCGATGATCCACAGCCTGATACCATGAATAATACGACTGCAAAGATCACGGATAAGAACTTATTTAATATATTTTTTCTAGTTCTTTTGCTTACACTCATTACGGTTATCCGGAATGTTATTTGGATTTACGTGCCAGCACGATACTCTGAACCACAAGGAAGATACAAAGCATAACCGCTACTGTTATACCTGTCCACCAGGCCTGATCGAACCCTGCACTTGCTACGATGTTTTTTATAGTGCTGAGTGACATTACACCAAACAATGTTCCGATTATATTGCCGACTCCGCCTGTAAGCATTGTACCACCTATGATCGACGATGCAATAGCATTCATTTCAGCACCACTGGCATGTGATGCAGAGCCGCTTCCAACATGCAGGAAATACACATATCCACCGATTCCGGCAAGTATCGAACATATAAGATGAGCTATGAATTTGGTCCTCTTTACATTTATACCTAACATAAGAGCACTCTGCTTATTTCCACCTACAGCATAGAAGTTACGTCCAAGTTTGGTCCAGCGTAAGAACACAAACATAAGGGCAACTATAACCAAAGCAACTATCACGCCTATCTCAACATATGCATTAACAAAATCGCCGTTTTTGTTAATGCTTCCTACACCCGGAATATATACTCTCGTGTCCTTAAGAGCCACAAAAGCTTCATTTGCAACATTGAAGGGTTCGGTATTAACTATAGTCGTCATGCCCCTGGCAAAGAACATACCGGCAAGAGATACTATAAAAGGCTGGATTTCCAGATATGCTACCAGATATCCCTGAACTATCCCGTACAATAATCCTATCAAAAGTGCAAGTCCCATGGATGCGATTATGGATCCGCCTTTTTGATCGATCAAAACAGCACAGCTCATACATACCAGAGCGGTAACTCCGCCAACAGATATATCTATACCCCCGGTTATCATTACCAGACTCATACCACAGGATAATATGATAAGAGCAGCATTTTCATTTAAGATATTACAGAATGTCTGCGGCTTAAGAAACCCTTTTCCCAAAAAGATCATGGCAAATGCATACATTACTACAAAAACCACTATAGTTATCGCAAGCAGCAGGTTGGTATCCGACATGTTATTAATCAACTCTTTAAATGACTTTTTGGATTTCTGTTCCATGTCATGCCACCTCCTTAACAGCATTATCGGACTTGAATTTCTTCATGATCTCCCGCACTTTTTCTCTTACAACGGGTGCCGATGCCACTACGAGTATGATAACCACTACGGCCTTATAAGCCGGCAGTGCCGAGGAGTTTACATTAAATTTGTAAAGAGTGGTGGTCAAAGCCTGTATAACATATGCGCCGAGTATGGAAGCCCACATGTTGAACTTACCGCCGCCAAGAGCATTACCGCCAAGGGCTACAGCCAGGATGGCATCCATCTCTATATCTTTGGCGATGACGGAATAATTGATCGTTGATAGTCTGCTTGTCTTGATAAGACCGCAAACAGCCACACAAAGGCCAAGTATAACAAACGCCAGTATCTTAATGACTACAGGATTTAATCCGTTTAATTTCGCAGCCCTTTCATTGATGCCCACAGCCTGGGTATAAAGCCCAAGCGTGGTAAATTTAAGGACAAGAAAGATTATCAGGACACATATCGCCGCAATAAAGAACGGCACCGGGATCGGTATTCCGGGAATGATCCCTCCGAAATAAGTAAACCTCACATCATTCACAATAGGTAATTCATTATTATTTATCCATGCTGCGATCGAACGGCCTGCAGTATACAGGATCAATGTGGCTACCATGGGTTGTATCTTAAAGATAGCAACCAAAACACCGTTAAATGCTCCGAACAAAGCCGCAACTACGCAGGCAGCCAGAAAAGCTACTATGATCGGTGCCTGTAACTCTTCAGATCTTGAATTCGATCCGCAAAGAATCCTTAGTATCACGGATCCGGCTATAGCTATCGCTGCCCCTACCGATATATCCTGACCTCCGCTGGCGGATGTTACCAGGGTCATACCTATAGCCAGTATCGCAAGTTCCGATCCGTAATCCAGAATAGTTATCAGGTATCCGCTAAGAAGCGGATCGCCGGCACTGTTATATCCAAGTGTGACCTTAAAAAACGAAGGATCTGCGATCAGGTTAAAAAGAAAGATGATCATAAGTGCCGCTACGGGAATAAACATCTGGTTTCTGAAAATATTGGATACACCAATCTTAGATTTAATCCTTTCCATTATTTATCACCTCCCGCTATCGTGCTCATTATCTTGGTCTGATTGAGATCATCTCCTGACAATTCTCCGACCTTATTAAGATCCCTCATGACGATCAGTCTTGAACAGGTTCTGAGCATTTCGTCCGTCTCGGATGATATGAATGTAACACTCATTCCTTCACTTGCAAGTTTTAAAACAAGTTTCTGAATATCCACCTTGGTACCTATATCGATACCTCTGGTAGGCTCATCAAGTATAAGATACTCAGGGTGCGTAAGGAGCCACCGAGCAAGTATTACCTTCTGCTGGTTTCCACCCGACAGTGATTTGATCGGAGTGTCTTCACTTGCCGTCTTAACTGACAGCATCTTGATATATTCGAGCGCCAGTTTATATTGTTCGCTCTTTTTATAAGGCTTAAAGAAACCCTTGAGGACCTGCGAGGCCAAAAGTATATTCTCGCGAACACTCAGGTCCCCGATGATACCGTCAACCTTTCTGTCCTCGGGAAGATATCCGATACCGTTCTTCATGGCATCTATGGGAGCTTTGATCTTAACCTCCCTGCCACCGACTTTAACCTTACCGCCAAGCACCTTGTCGGCACCGAATATAGCTCTTACGCATTCGCTTCGTCCGGACCCCAAAAGTCCCGTAAAGCCGTTAACTTCGCCCTTATTAATATAAAAATCAAACGGTTTTATACCTGTATTTGAGTAAAGACCGCTAACCTCTACTACCGGAACTTCGTCCTTAACTGCCTTACTCTCTGATGAACTGTCTTTTATTTCCGACAGATCATCCATTTCCTTACCGAGCATCTTGCTGACAAGTTCAAGTCTCGGAAGATTTTCTATTTCATATTCTCCGACAAGCTGCCCATCTCTTAATACGGTTATCTTATCGCATACTTCATATACCTGGTCCAGGAAATGAGTCACAAAGATGATACCTACTCCCTTGGCCTTTAAGTCGCGCATCAGCTTAAACAGTTTGGCAACTTCGTTATCATCAAGACTGGAAGTCGGCTCGTCGAGTATAAGAACCTTACATTCCATGTCTACCGCTCTGGCAATGGCGATCATCTGCTGTACCGCTATCGAGCAGTTTGAAAGCTGCATGGTTGCAGTAGCGGGTATGTCAAGAGACTTAAGGATATCGGTAGTAGCCTTATTCATCTGTGACCAATTAAGAGTTGCCCCTTTGCCACGTCCTATGAACATATTCTCCGCAACCGAAAGATTCGGGCACAGAGTTATCTCCTGATACACGGTACTTATACCTAAGTTTTGTGCATCCTGAGGTGAACGGATACTTATCTCCCCATCATGTCCTTTTAAATATATGCTGCCCCCGTCTTTTGCGTAAACGCCGGTCAACACCTTGATAAGTGTGGATTTACCGGCTCCGTTTTCGCCCATCAGCGCATGGATCTCTCCTTCACATAATGTAAAGTCTACATTCTGAAGTGCTCTTACGCCGGGAAAGACTTTATCAATACCTTTCATTTCCAGTACAGCTTTATCTTTCACCTGTGATACCTCCGGTTTTTTGCTTCATAAAGGGCGCGGTAAGCGCTATATACGCTTCCGCGCCCGGTTCACATGTATTACTTTAAATCATTAGATTCCGTATGTATTTACATCATCTTCTGTGATAGTTGTTGCATCGAAGCCCTTCTCTGTCATGATAATAGTCTTTTCAGAGATTGTCTCGCCTGCTTCAAGCTTTTTGATGATCTCATCGATATAAGATGACTGGAAAGGATTGCACTGTCCATCATAGTTCCAGTTCTTGTTGAGCAGTTCCTGAAGTGCCCACTTGTTGCAGTCAAAGCCCATGATTATAACGTCGCCGTCAACACCGTGAGAAATATTTGCTGCGTCAAGAGCTGCTACAGCGCCCTTAGCCATATCGTCGTTCTCAGCGTAGATTACATTAAACTCTGCACCTGCATCGATCTGTGACTGAACGATCTGCTGTGCTGTCTCTGCATTCCACTCTGCTGTCTGCTGTGTAACTATGTTCCAGTTAGATTCAGCTGCTACCTTGGTATCAAGTGCGCCGGTACGTCCCTGCTGAGCTGCAGAACCCATAACACCCTGGATATGGATTATGTTGTACTCGGAAAGATTCTGGCTTGCAAGCCAGTCAACAGCTGTCTGACCTTCCTGTGCCATATCGGATACGATACTTGCTACATAAAGATCTTCACTTGCATCGATGGTACGGTCAAAAAGGATAACCTTGATGCCTGCATCCTGTGCATCTTTAAGAACTGAATCCCAGCCTGATGTATCTGCTGCTGAAAGAAGAAGATAATCAACTCCGTCCTGGATGAACTTCTGAGCTGCTGCTATCTGCTCATCGTTCTTAAGTGAATAAGCAAATGATGCTTCATAGCCGTTTGCTTCAGTAAATGTAGCTTTCAGATCCTTATCGTTAGCTGTACGATAACCTGACTCATTAGGGTCATTGTTGATGATACCAACCTTGATAAGTCCGGATCCTGATGATGAAGCTGCACCTGAATCAGATGAAGCAGCGCCACCGCAGGCTGTAAGACCTACAACCATTGCTGCAGCCATAAGAACGGCCAAAATTCTCTTTTTCATAGAATAACCTCCTACATTTAAACGTCTACCCAAAGGACCATTCCTTTGATGATCTCATTATATGAAGATCAAAAAAAGAGATAAATGGAGTTTTGTTTCTGTTCGGTTAATGTTTTTACGAGAAGGTTAAATAAAATAAATTAAGTTTAGTTTTTTTACGATTTGAGTTTGATTTTCTTCGATCTGTATAAATTTCCCTGTGATCATCCCAAACTTTCCATGGATTCCGGTATGTTGTTAGGCAATTTGATCCTGACAGTTGTTCCCTCTCCGTAGGTACTGTCCACTTCTATACCGTATTCATCTCCGGCTCTAAGGCGAATCCTCTCATTGACATTATACAGTCCGAATATATCCTTGCTGTCCGGCTCCGGATCGGATATCCTGTCGCGTATCTGTTTAAGTCTTTCTTTGGTCATACCTATACCATCATCGGTTACGGTTATATAGAAATGATCTTCGTGCTTTTCTCCCGTAACTCTTATATGACCCATCCCGCGTTTATTCTTAATCCCGTGATACAGGGCATTTTCCACGAGCGGCTGTATGGTGATCTTGGGAATCGTATACCCGTAAAGTCCCCTCGGAACATCTATCTCATATGATAATATGTCCTGATACCTTACCTGCTGGATCTCAAGATAACTCCTCGCATGTTCGAGTTCTTCACCTATGGATATATTATCTTTTCCCTGGTTAAGTGAGGTCCTGAAAAACTTGGAAAGTGAACCGACCATACTTATAACCCTGTCCTGGTCTCCGGTTTCCGCAAGCCATACTATGGTATCAAGCGTATTATACAAAAAATGCGGATTGATCTGCGCCTGAAGAAGTTCAAGTTCAGCGTGTCTCAACCTGATCTGCTCTACTGTAACCTGGTCAAGAAGATTCTCGATCTTATCTATCATGATGTTTAAGGATTCCCCTAGAGTCTTGACCTCATCTTCATATTCTATATGAGTACGGACACTTAAGTCTCCGGCCGCTACCTGCCTGGTGACATCCATGATCTCATATATGGGACGCGTTATCGATCTTGGAATATGTATGGAAAAAAAGATACTGAACACTATGAGCACAAATGCCCCAATGAGCGTTATGATGATTATCATCAGAGAATTGTGTTCAAGCTGGTCTCTTGCATGCTGAATATCACGTATCTCGCTGTAAATATATTCATTCAGGGTCTCACTCAACAATCCCGTAACTATCTGGACGTCGTTTTCCCAGATGACCATATTTTCTTCATATCTGTTTCCGGTAGAGAGATTTAATTCAATCCTCTCTATATACTTACGGAGATTTACCAGGTACTGTTTGGCACTCTTAAGAAGGGTCTCATCAGACTCGTCTTCTGTCAGCTCATACAGTCTGTCAACGATACCGTTAGCACTGTCAAGGAGTTCATAAACATCCGACTCTTCTATTGATTTGTTCTCTACGACAAGAAGATAAGTCTCATAATCAAAGTCCTCTTTAAAATCCAGTGAAAACTCTCCCGCAACAACAGCGGATTCGATCATGTCCTTATATCTGACATTGCTTATCCAGAGATTTAAAAGACATATTATAACAAGCACTATCATGGGGATCAGGATAGTGAGATACGAGAATCTGATCTTATCGGTCAGACTTAGGTTTCTGTATATCTTTTTGACTTTGTCTATCATTTGCCTTCCCTGTACTGCGTGGGAGTCAACCCGGTTATCTTCTTAAACATATATGAAAAATAATGCGGATCCTTATACCCTGTATCGATCGCGATCTCCGAGCTCTTCTTTGATGTACACTTAAGTTCTTCCTTTGCTTTGCCTATCCTGTACTCGATAAGGTACTTGCTGAAAGTTTCTCCGGTTTCCTGTGAGAAAATGGTACTTAAATGGTTAGGACTAAAACGGACATACTCTGCAAGTGTATTTAATGAAAGTTCCTCGTCCATATAATGCTCTTCTATATAGCCTATTACCTTGTCGACCACATCCTTGTATCTGCTCTTTGAAATACTGTCACGCAGTTCTATGGACTTGCTTATAACTTCCCTGCAGTATGACTTAAGTGCTTCGACATCAAGCAGGGTTCCTTGTGAAACATCGGGTGAAGGGATATCATCTTTTTCATATCCAAGTCCCATGCAAAAATCCACAGCGGTAAAATAAAGATCCATGGCAACATACTGGCGAAACATAGATGAACGCAGAGCATCTATGCCTGTATTGTTTAACAGCTCTTCTATAAAATAATCTTTTTCACTGATATCGCCCGTCTTAAGAAAATCGATAAGCCTTGCTCTGTCAAGGTTTTTGACATCCGCAGAACTGATAACGTCGTCATCATCCAGTTCCTGTTCACCGTAAATGAGCAGACTGTTATCCTGCCAGTATACGACTCTGTTTGATGTGTCAAAATATCTGTGTGCAAAAGCCGCTCCTGCCGCTTCATAACTTCTGTTAAGTTCACTAAGCCTTTCAACTATGCATCCGACACCGGCATAATATCTCACGTCCTTAAACGTAGAAACGATCTCAATAAATTCATCAGTGCACTTTTCTATTGTTTCTTTTAATTCTTTTTCGTTATCTCCGCCAAAGAGAATAGCCTGTCCATCCACATCCCGGTTGAACAAAATAAAACTGTCCGTACTTTTTGAAGACCATTCATGAAGGCTTTGGTATAATTCACTTCCTGCTTCTTCACGTACATCCGAAAGATCACTCTGTATATAAGTGGTAACCAGCAAAATACAGTAAACACTGGCACGCAGATCAAGCCCCAGGGCTTCGGATCTTTCGATTATCTCGGATACCGCTACATTGCCTCCCACGAGTTCATTAAAGAAGTCCTTACGTTCCTTAAGAATGTCTTCTTCCATGTCGCTTTGATATTTAATGGCATTTTCCCGGTCACTCTTTTTTTGTTCGAGGTCATCTTTTAACCCATTCAGTTCGGCAATAAGTTCCTGTGCACTGACAGGCTTGGTCAGATACTTGGCCACTCCTAAAGATATAGCTTCTTTCGCATAACTGAATTCCTCATACCCGGACAGTATTATTATCTCGGTATAAGGAAGTTCCTTTTTGACCAGTCTTGTCAGTTCCAAGCCATCCATGAAAGGCATCTTGATATCGGTTATAACGATATCGGGTTCGCTTTTTCTGATAAGAGGAAGAGCCATTTCTCCATCCGGTGCCTCTCCGCAAAACTCAAAGCCGTGAGACTCCCAATCTATCTTTTTAATGCCTTCTCTTACAACATATTCATCTTCTACAAGAAATATCCTAAGCATAAATTACCTCAAAAAACAATCCGGAATCCCGGTTTTAAACTCCCGTAAACTTATATTCGGCCATTCCTTAAGTTCCGGAAAGACAACCCTGTAAGCGTGCAACAGCTGATGATCTTTACCGGGGCCCGTATACTTCCTGCCGTATTTGGGATCTCCCGCTATCGGATGATCAAGTGCAGCCAGTTGTGCTCTTATCTGATGTGACTTGCCGGTATACAGTTTCACTTCAAGCAGCATATAAGGATCGGCATAATGCGAGCCAGTTACTGTATCAAGCAGTTTAAATGCCGTATGGATCTTATTTACCTTATCCGCTTTATCTATATCCTCAGGTCTGTCAGTATATACCTTAACGGTATTAACGGAAGCATCTTTTACCAGATACCCGTATATATCCGTATATGTTTCCTCCGTAACCGGAAGTTTCTCATCGGGGCTTCCCGATGCAAGACACAGATAATATTTATCAAGATCCCTGGAACGCAAAAGTTCGCTCAGACTCTGCAATGCCTTAAGTGATTTTCCTCCAAGCATAAGTCCCGATGTGTTTCGGTCAAGCCTGTTTGCAAAAGCGGGCCTGAAGGTTCTAAGCTCATCTTCGGTGATCTTCCAGGTATTGAGCATATAACCGGCGAGCCATTCATTCACCGACAGAGTTCCTTTTTCGGATTTTTGAGATAATATCCCGGCAGGCTTATCTATAAATATAAAGTCTTCATCCTCATAAACGATCTTAATATCATCAAACTTCTCATATGCGGACCGGTATTCCTTTATTCCCGCGGGATCGTTTTTTTCAGTCCCATCCTGCCTGTTTGGGTCAGACATTTTAGCATATGTCTCCTCGGAAAAGAACATGCGGATCTCATCCCCTTCCGCAAGTTTATAACTTCCTTCGGTCTTTTTTCCGTTTACGGTGATATTCTTTTTTCTGAGCATCTTGCATATAAATGAAAGGCCGGCGCCCGGCATTGTTTTTTCAAGAAATTTATCCAGTCGCCGTCCGGCATCCATATGAGATATTATGATCTGTTGCATTGTCCTATAAAGATATCGCTTTTAATGTTTCCATCATACCGTCAGCAGATGGACCGCTGTCCGTATCAAGTTCCGATAATTTATTTAAACGTTCCGTATATTTGACCGGATCGGAATATATCTTAACCGTTATATTCTTATAGCCGTCGGCCTTTAAATGTTCATCTATATGCTTCTCGCATTCTCGCATTGTATCCGCACCTGCATTCTCAAGTAACCCGGTAACCATGCTGCCGCATACCGTTATATGCGAAACCGGATAGTTTGTTTTATACGAAGTCATATACAGATCATATGCCTGAAGAATCTTCTTTCCCACAGTCTCATCCTGTATATCATCCCATCCGCCTGTATACGCCGAGATTATGGTATCGTGAGCACTCGGGCTGCATCCTTTTGCCCGCATAAACATTATCGTATTCACAAGGCTCTTGGATGCGGGAAGACACCCAAGTACCGCAACTATGGTAAGCAGATTGTTCCGGCTTCCCGTAGTTATATATCCTGCAGCAAAGACTGCGGCACACAGTGCAAAAAAGACCACAGTACGTATCACGGTCATCTTCTTTCGGGCTGCTATATATCCGTATTCACCTTTATTTATTCTATGCATAAATCAGTTCGTCGTATCCTTTTATATAATGATCTGCCCTGGCACGCTTTATATCATCGCAATCTTTAGTCGCCGTATCATAAACCGCACATACCTTCATTCCGGCATTATGCCCTGCTTCTATACCTGCTATCACATCTTCAAAGACCAGGCATTTATCGCATGGGACACTGAGCATTTTTGCTGCTGTCAGATATATTTCCGGATCGGGTTTTCCGTTATGTATCTCATCGCCGGTCAGTATTACCGACATGTATTCGTCGATATGAAGTCTTGGGATCAGCTTCTCTACAAGATGCCTTGAATTACTCGTCGCAACTCCCAGTTTGATCCCCCGTTCTTTTAGTTTTAGGATATATTCTTCGGCATATGGTTTATAAACTATCTCGTTGGCATACTTATACTCTGCCATACGGTTCCATTCAGCACAGATATCTTCAACTTCCATCGGGATATCATAGGTTTCCCTGGTATATTCCGCAACCTGTACAAAACTCAACCCTTCCAGTGCTTTCTGATATGCATAAAGATCGGGATCTTTAACATATCTTCCCAGGAATTCCCTATCTATATCATGCCATATATGAAGTGAATCTATGATGGTTCCGTCCATATCAAATATGACGGCTTTAATTCCGTTTAATATATCGGTATTCTCCATAACCTTATCCGATAACACCTTATCAGCAGATAAACATCGCATCTCCGAAAGAGAAAAAGCGATACTTAAGTTCAACAGCTTCCTTATATGCATCCAGCACATGCTCTCTTCCCGCAAGGGCACTTACAAGCATAATGAGAGTCGATTCGGGAAGATGGAAATTGGTGATAAGGCAGTCAAGTACTTTAAATCTATATCCGGGATATATAAATATATCAGTATCTCCGCTTCCGGGAATAACGATCCCGTTTTCATCAGAAGCCGATTCAACTGTTCTTGTGGATGTCGTCCCTACACAGATAATACGGCCTCCGGCAGCTTTAACTCTGTTTATCTTATCTGCTGTCTCATTAGTTACCTCATACCACTCCGAATGCATCTTATGATCTAATATATCATCTTCCTTGACCGGTCTGAAAGTACCAAGTCCGACATGAAGAGTGACATATGCGATCTCGACTCCCATTGCAGCTATCTCTTCCAAAAGTTCTTTAGTAAAATGAAGACCGGCCGTAGGTGCGGCTGCCGATCCTTCAAAACGTGCATATACCGTCTGATACCTGGAAGGATCCGCAAGTTTATGTGTAATATACGGTGGGAGCGGCATTTCACCGAGTCGGTCCAGAACTTCTTCAAACACCCCTTCATATGTGAATGTGATTATACGGTTGCCATCATCCTTTTGATCTGTGATCTCTCCCATAAGGCATCCGTCACCAAAACTCACCTTCGCTCCTTTACGAAGTTTTTTTCCCGGACGTACAAGACATTCCCAGTCATCGGCAGATAACCTTTTTAACAAAAGAACCTCTATCGCAGCTCCCGTGTCGGCCTTTACCCCCAGAAGTCTTGCGGGAATGACCTTAGTATTATTAAGGACCAGACAATCACCTTTTTGCAGATATTTCTTTATATCCTTAAAATGCTCATGCTTAGTACTTCCACTCATCTTATCAAGTACCAGAAGCCTGGATGCGGTCCTGTCTTCAAGCGGATCCTGCGCGATGAGTTCTTCGGGAAGATCAAAATAAAAGTCGGATTTTTTCATGATAAAGTAAGCTCCACGGGACAGTGATCCGATCCAAGTATATCCGTATGTATATGAGCTCCGCTTAACCTCTCTTTCATATCATCGGAAACGATAAAATAGTCTATACGCCAGCCGGCGTTTCTGCTTCTTGCCTGAAAACGATATGACCACCACGAATAAATATCTGCGGTGTCCGGATAGAAATACCTGAAAGTATCGGTATAGCCGGAATCAAGAAGACGTGTCATACAGTTTCTTTCTTCATCCGTAAACCCGGCATTATGATGGTTGGACGATGGATTCTTGATATCTATCTCTTCATGTGCAACATTAAGATCTCCGCACAGCACGACTCCCTTTTTGGCCTTTAATCCGTTTAAATATATAAGAAAATCCTCTTCCCATTTCATACGGTAATCGAGTCTTGCAAGTTCATTCTGTGAGTTCGGCGTATAACAGCAGACAAGATAATGATCTTCAAACTCAAGTGTTATCACTCTTCCCTCATGATCGTGCTCGTCGATCCCCAAACCGTAATTTACGGAAACAGGTGTATTTTTTGTAAAGATAGCGGTTCCGGAATATCCTTTTTTATCAGCATAATTCCAGTACTGTTCATAACCGGGCAGATCCAGTTCTATCTGTCCAGCCACAAGTTTGGTCTCCTGTAAGCAAAAAGCATCTGCATCCAGAGTATTAAAAACCTCCATGAAATTCTTTCCGACTACAGCTCTTAACCCGTTTACGTTCCACGAAACATATTTCATATATATACCTTTCTGATCTTATCTTAAGACTCGTAAATGTGATTTTTGTTCTTTAAACAACCATTTTAGTATAGCATACGTGATCACTCTTCACCGAAAACATGATCAAAATAATTATAACCAAGCACATTTTTACAATAGTTCATACGGTTTCTTACTTCGATCCTGATTTGGTTTACATAATCTTCCGGTATCACGGTATCTTCGGATACGGGAGTAAATCTGTTTTTTGATGAAATATAGGTTCCGAGAGTTGTTTTCCAATCATAATTACCGGTAAATACGAGTGCTTCCTTATCTGAGAAAACGTCACGTCCTGGGAGCAGTCTCGAGTCATAGGCTACTCCGAAAAGATTACACAGTGTAGGCAGGATATCTAAACTGAACACCGGCTCATCTACAACAATGGGATCCATATCCTCAAGGCATCCACTCCAGATTATCAGACGGTTTGAATCACGCTCAAGATAATTTGTAACATCAAACCCATACAATTCGGACAGGTTCGGCATATTTCCCGGTGATGCTCCGGTATCAAGATTATAAGGGAAATGATCTGCGCCCAATACTATTACCGTATCATCTGCAATCCCTGCTTTCTCGAGTTCATCGACCAGATATGTCAGGGCATCCTCCAAAGGGATATTGCATGCAAGATAACATTTTACGATCTCGGAATGGTCAAGATCCTTTACACGTTCATAGTTCTTGCTTGCCATCTGGTTGATGCTGCGTCCATACTGCCCGTGACCGGAAACCGTCATATAATATATATCAAATGGTTGTCTGTTTATATATGTAGGCAATGTACCCTGGAGCATTTCAAGATCACTTGCGGGAAATCCGCTGGTCTTTAGATACTCTTCCATACCGTTGCCTATCCCCATAAAACCGTCGGAGTACCCAAGCAGATTATGAGTTTCATGTCTGTCATATACATACATTGAATTGTCATGATAAGCCTTACCGTAATATCCTTCCTCAGACAATCTGTTGGCGATCGTTATCCATGTATTCTGAGATGTGATCAGCTTCATCGATTTTCCGCCTGATGTAGGGATCAGTCCAAACAGATTGGAGTACTCACCACCTGTAGTGCCCGCTACGGCCGGCTGATAATAATCGGGAAACTGTATTCCTTTGGTCGATAACCTGTAGAGCGTAGGAGTAAGCACGGGATCGATCAGATACCCCGAAAACGCCTCAGCGGTCATAAAGATCAGATTCTTACCCTTAAACAGACCGGTATACTCATTTTGCATTGTCGGTGTAAGTGAAGCCACATACAGATCCATTTCTCTTAATTTGCCATCGGTTGAATCTGCAAGTGCATTAAAGTCTATGTTCAAAACGTTGGGACCGTAAGAAATCTGAACTTCTTCCTGAGGTGCATCCTCGACCGCTGTTTCAATCGCTTCAGGCTTAGCCTCCGGTTCTTCCGCTGTTTCTGCCAGAGCGGGTTCTTCGGTTTGTTCTGCTGTCATGATCACAAATTCTTCGGTTTCCGATGAATATTCATCTCCCATGATCATTCTTGCACTGTCAAGACGAAGTCCGGTACCAAGGCCCATATATCCGACAACATTCTGGTAATTATACTCTTCCGAATACATCATTTTATACTGTTCATTTTGATCCAGTAAAAATCTTCCCGATACAAAAAACAAAACAGCGCATATGAACAATACACTGCCCGCAGGGATACTTCTTCTTTCAAATGATATTTTCTTATGAAGAAACAGTACAAAGATAATTAAAGGCAAAAAGTACAGTATTATACAACTGATACCGTTAGGATTTAAGACAAGGCGCATAATATCGGCGGTAAATTCCGTTAACGCTCCGCCTGCTCCGTTTACGACGGTATTAAGATCATAAAATACATTAAATGACCTGAACACAAAGTACTCTACAAGATAAAAAACAGGTATTATGAACAATAATATACCTGTAATTATCTTATTTTTCTTTGGATCTGATGTGGGACGACTCAAAAGAGCAAGAACAGCACCGTAACATAACGAAAAAAGAAGCGTGATCACAAGTGATATCACTTCACGTTCCGTTCCGGCAAAAAATCTGAATAATAATTCATAATAGACAATCAGAAACAGGGCAAACATTTTTAAGACAACGCCTTTTTTAATTTCATTTTGGCACGCTGCAATGCATTATCCGCAGACTTCGGTTCCATGGAAAGGATTGCTGCGATCCCCGATGTGGTAAGACCCGTAGCATGCAGTTTAAATACATCGCGTTCAGACTCTGTAAGTATCGTATCTATCAGATGATTGATCTCATCCACGGTTTCCTGGCTTATAAAGGCTGTTTCCGGTTCAGAGGAAGGCTCTCCAGCGATCTCTTCAATAAGATTCTGTGACTCGTCGCCCTCTTCGGTGATCCTGTCAGCGGTAAGTGATACATAGTCATTTAACGGCAGATGCTTAAGACGCCCCGATGACTGAACCGCATTATATATCTGTCTTGATATGCACAGATCGGCAAATGTGGCAAAACTCGCATCTCTGCCGAAATCATAATCACGCACAGCCTTAAAGAGACCTATCATGCCTTCCTGAATAAGATCCTGCTCATCACCACCCAAAATATACATACTGGAAGCCTTGGCACGCACAAGATTCTTATATCTGTCGTAAATGACCTCTATATCCTTAGTCTTACCCTCACGATATTCGGATATATATTGTTCGTCTGTAAGTTCCATTATCACACGTTTCGGTACGACTCTCCTCACTTCTTCATTCGTTGTCTTACTATCTCATAGCTTAAGATACCTGCTGCTACGGATGCATTAAGAGAATCTATATCCCCCTTCATCGGTATGGATGCAATATAGTCACATTTTGACTTAACAAGACGTCCAACTCCGTCACCTTCGGAACCTATGATCAGGCCTATTGGTCCTGTAAGATCTATATCATACATACAATCGCCATCCATATCGGCACATGCAAACCATAAACCTTCTTTTTTCAGTTCTTCCATGCACTGTCCGATATTTGTAACTCTTGCAACCGGTGTATAACTTATTGCCCCGGCTGAAGCCCTGGCAACAGCTGCCGTAAGTCCCACCGCCCTGTCTCTGGGAATTATGACACCATGTGCACCGGCCTGATTGGCAGTACGTATGATAGCACCGAGATTATGAGGATCCTCAATCCCGTCAAGCAGGATAATAAACGGATCCTCGTTCGCCTCTTTTGCTTTGGAAAGTATATCTTCAACAGATGAATATTCATAGCTCGCACCATATGCTATAACTCCCTGGTGCTTTCCCGTAGATGACATCTGATCCAGCCTGTCTTTTGATACATACTTAACATATATATCACGTTTTTTGGCCTCTCTTCTTATCGTAGATACAGGCCCGTCCTTACATCCATCCAGGATAAAAAGCTTATCTATCGGAGTGCCTGCTCTTAATGCTTCTATAACGGCATTTCTGCCTTCTATCGTAAGTTCTCTGGGTTCCATATACTAACCTATATATTCTCAGTTCCTAAGATCCGGATCTGCAATACCTGTTTTGATAAGTTCGACCAATCGCTCATATCTGCCCTCAAGATACAGGTATCCTATCAGCGCTTCAAGCCCGGTTGCCTTACGATAGGCTATTACGGATGCATGTTTAGCCTTAGAGGTGTTGTTGGCATTTCTGCCCCTGTGGTAAACTGCCATCTCTTCCTCAGTAAACAGGCTTTCGATAGCATCTGCCACATCGGCCTGAGCCTGAGCATTTACGAGGCTTTTAGCTTTGTTATGTAAACTCCCGTTTTTTCCACCGCTATGTGTTATAAGTACGGTACGTATCACGAGATCATATATACAATCACCTATATATGCCAGCGAAAGTGCCGACTGTGATCTGGCATCATGAGTTCCCTGACCGAATGCCTCAAATATTGCCAGAGTCAGGTTATCACTTTCATGATCCTGACCTGATTTACTTTGAGAAACAGGATCTATGCTCTCTTCCACTTAACGCCCTCTCTTGTATCCTCCAGGATAATTCCCATATTGATGAGCTGGTCACGTATCTCATCCGCACGTGCAAAATCTTTGTTCTTACGCGCCGACTGTCTTTCCTCTATCAAAGCTTCTATATCCGAATCAAGAAGTTCTTCTTTTTTCTCAACTATCAGTCCACATACATCGGTAAGCGTAAGAAGCTGCTTCTTTAATGCCTTAAGATAGTCTGCCGAACTGTTCTCCGAAGTATTACTGTTGATAAACTTAACCAGTTCAAAAATGACCGAAATGGCATCGGCGGTATTAAAGTCATCATCCATGGCAGCATCAAATCTATTCTCATACTCGGCTGCCTGTGATATAAGCGCCTTTTCATCTTCGGTCACAGACGATGCAGAAGAATTCTCATCCGCCTTGTCGATCAGATAATTCAAATTTGACATGCTCGTAACGATGCGCTCATAACCGTTCTTTGCCTGAGCCATTATCTCATCGGAAAAATTAAGCGGAGTACGGTAGTGGGCACTCAGCATAAAGAACCTGAGTACCTGAGGGTCGTATTTTGCGATGATATCACGGACAGTAAAGAAATTACCTGCCGACTTACTCATCTTGGATCCGTCTATATTAAGAAATGCATTATGCATCCAGTATTTTGCAAAAATAGAATCGTTTGCAGCCTCGGATTGTGCGATCTCATTCTCATGATGAGGGAATATCAGATCCTCTCCACCCGCATGTATGTCGATCTCGTCGCTTAAGTATTTCTTACTCATAACCGAGCATTCTATATGCCAGCCGGGACGTCCCTCACACCAGGGTGAATCCCAATATGGTTCGCCTTCCTTTTTGGGTTTCCAAAGAACAAAATCAAGCGGATCTTCCTTTTGCTCCTCACCCGAAACAAGAAGTGATCTCATCCCACCCTGCAGATCATCGAGGTTCTTATGCGAAAGTTTACCGTAGTCCTTAAACTTACGTGTTCTGTAATATACCGTTCCGTCGTCGGCAACGTAAGCATAGCCCTTATCGATAAGAGTCTGTATCATTTCTATCATACCGTCTATCTCTTCCGTTGCTTTGGGATGAGTAGTAGCAGGACGGACATTTAAAGATTCCATGTCCTTCTTGCACTCTTCTATATATCTCTCGGATATAACGGAAGAATCAACGCCTTCTTCATTTGCCGCCTTTATGATCTTGTCGTCCACATCAGTAAAGTTGGATACATAATTTACCTTAAGTCCCTTATGCTCCATATATCTTCTGACCGTATCGAATACTATCATCGGACGTGCGTTTCCTATATGTATGAGATTATAAACGGTAGGACCGCATACATACATATTCACCTGTCCGGGAGTTATCGGTTCCAGCTCTTCTTTACGTTTGGTCATCGTATTATATAGTTTCATGACATTTATCCTCTTATCATCTATTATTGTTTCTGTCCGGAATTCCTGTTTATTTCAGACTTTATCTCATGCATTTCCTGCTCAAGTTCGATAAGCCTGTTTGTAAGTGCCGAATTTGCTTTCTGCAAACAGGTTATATCTTCTCTTACAGGATCCGGAAGAGTTATCTGATCCATGGAGTCCTGCGGTCTGTCAGGATTGATCCTCTTGACTACCCGCCCCGGTACACCTACAACAGTAGATCCGGGTGGAACCTCTTCAAGAACAACACTGCCTGCTCCGATCTTTGAATTATCTCCGATCTTAAAACTGCCGAGCACCTTTGCTCCGGTAGATATCATAACATTATTTCCGATCGTAGGGTGACGTTTTCCCTGTTCTTTTCCGGTACCGCCAAGTGTAACCCCCTGATAAAGGGTTACATCATCTCCGATTATCGTAGTCTCACCGATTATGACTCCCGCACCGTGATCGATAAATAACCTTCTGCCAATCTGAGCTCCCGGATGTATCTCGATCCCGGTCTTTTTTCTCGCCTTCTGTGAGATATATCTGGCAAGGAAATAATGGCCTTTTAAATACAGCTTGTGTGCGCGCCTGTAATAACGTATAGCCCTGTAACTCGGATACAAAAACACTTCCATATCCGAATGGATCGCAGGGTCACGTTCTCTTATCACACTGATTTCTTCACGAATTTCATCAAGCCACTTCATATGATCATATCAACCTTTATGACTGCATCGGGCATGAACCGCCGGCGCAGCATGACGAAGAATTAACATCCACACTCATCATGTCAAAAGGGGTATTTAAAAGAGCGACCGCCTGAGCGGATATTCCAAGTCCCTCCCCCGTAAAACCAAGGTGTTCCTCTGTTGTTGCCTTCACATTGACCTGAGATATATCAAGCCCCATAGCCTCTGCCAGTATCTTTCTCATTTCATCTATATAAGGTCTCATTTTGGGGGCCTGGGCAATTATAGTCGAATCCACATTTTCGATAACGAAGTGATTTTCAGATATTATGTCAACCACTCGTCTAAGCAGTTTGATCGAATCGGCGCCTTTATACTCAGGATCATTATCCGGAAAATGAAGTCCTATATCACCAAGGCCTGCTGCCCCGAGCAATGCATCCATTATAGCATGCGTAAGCACATCGGCATCGGAATGACCATCCAGCCCTTTTTCATACGGTATATCTACACCGCCTATTATAAGTTTCCGGCCTTCGGTAAGCCTGTGTACATCATATCCTGTTCCTATTCTCATTTAACATCCACCCACACGCTCATTTCGTTCTCACCGCGATTAGCCCACATATAGTATGGAATAAACTTAAGCGTCTTTATCTCACTGTGAAGCGGTTTATAAGTACTGTAGAGCTTACTGCTGCAGTTACTGAGATCTATTCGTCCGTTGGGACTTCCCGCAATATCGAGCGTCACATCCGAGTTTCTATAATCACATCTGGTAATTCCCGGAACATACAGCATTCTGCACGGTGTACCGCATACTTCAAAGACCTCGGCATGACTTTGTGATTCAAATTTGTCAATATCCAGTGCAAGTTTATATAATCCGGAGCCGTTATCGTTTTCTTCAAGGCAGTATACAACAGGACCGCGACTTAAAGCAACCCGTCCGAAGTCCTCCCTTACATTTTCATCTGCGGACATTACCCGGATCTTCATAGGGAAGCTTATCCCTATCTTATTGTCTTCACTCCACTCTCCGCTTATATACAGATATCCGTTTTTTGTCTCCGTACTCAGTTTATCCGCTCCGGTAAGTTCATACTCACCTTCACACCAGTCGGGTATCCTGAGTGCCAGTTTAAACTTCTTCAGTTCTTCGATAAGCTCTGTGTCATCTCCTGCATTCATTCCGATACGTATCTTAACGTTTCCTTCCCAGGGAAGATCGGATTCTATACTTATATCTACCGGATATCCTTTATTAACCATCGGATCATCTGCTTCACTTTCGGGATTCGTACCGGATAACTGCATGTATTTGGTAATATCTCCGCCTATATACTGATGAACATAGAAAGTATCATCCGATTCTGTATATGCATATTCACCTATGGAAGTTATAAGCCTTGCTATATTCGGAGGACAACACGCACATCCAAACCATTTTTGTCTTACGCTCTTGACATGCTTCTTACGTTCATCCAAAGCACATGCCTTGGGATCTACCTCCAAAGGATTTACATAGAAGAAACTCTTACCGTCAAGTGCCATCCCGCTGAGTGCCCCGTTATACAGTGCACGTTCCATTATATCCGCATATCGGCTGTCAGGACTTATCTGAAGCATCCTTCTTGCAAAGAAGATAAGACCTATCGCAGCACAGGTTTCGGCATATGCCGTATCATTAGGAAGATCATAGTCAAAAGAGAATGCTTCCCCCAAATGTGTAGCCCCTATCCCGCCGGTGATATACATACGACGGTTTACCATGTTTTTCCATAGGGTCTTACATGCTTCGTATAACTCTTCATCATCTGTAAGCCTGGCTACATCGGCCATACCCGAATACAGATACACTGCACGTACCGCATGTCCGGTCGCTTCAACCTGTTCACGAACGGGGCGGTTTGCCTGATTGTATGCATATCTTTCCTCGTCTTCATGACCTTTTATGACCACATCGGGATGATACTCATTATCATAGTAGTACGGTTTCTTTCCTCTTTCGTCTATGAAGAAACGGCTTAAGTTTAAATACTTTTCATCGCCTGTGACCCCGTAAAGCCGTACGAGCGCCATCTCCGCTATCTCATGGCCGGGATAACCTTTAAGTTTCTCGGGTTCAGGGCCGAATACCAGATCTACATAATCCGCAAAACGCATCGCAGCACCCAGGAGCTTATCCTTACCCGTTGCCTGATAATAAGCTACGGCACCTTCTATAAGATGCCCGAGACAATACAGTTCATGATGGTCTCTTAAATTTGAAAAAGACATATCACGACCGTTGATAATATAATAAGTATCCAGATATCCGTCGGGAGCCTGAGCTTCGCACACGATATCTATCGCACTGTCCGCAATCCTTTCGAGTGCGGGATCGGGATACTGAGAAAGCGAATACCCAACTGCCTCTATCCATTTGGAAAAATCCGTATCCTGAAACACGAATCCGTAAAACTTATCGGGATCGGGATGCTCGGGATCTTCAGGCAGAGCCTCAAATCCCCTGAATGTATATTTTGGAGCCATAAACGATGCTCCCTGCATCCGCATCTTCTCATTTAATTTGCCTGCAACCTTAAAGTTACGCATACAGTAACTCGGGGTAGCGCCTTCCACACGGTCATTAATGGCTTCCCATTGATAGGGTATGACCTCGGTCCTTACAAGCTCTATCTCTCTTTTCCAGAAATCATCTGTTATATGTATATCTCTGATCTCAAGTGGGGTGGAGTATTCATATTTATTCATATTTCTACCTCAACTTTTAAGCATCTGCTTTATCATCTTTTACGTCTTGATGCCCATATGGCTATTCCTACGGCTATCATCGCTATAGGTAATATTATCATAATAAAGAGTCCCACAATAGTCCCGACGGCACTGTTTATTACAAGATTATCGACAGTATACTGCTTTGCGGCTATAACGGGAAGATTACCCGATACCTCTTCTCCTTCTTGGGCCGATACGTGCTGTGATAATATAGCATTAAACAACGACAGATTACTTCCGGCAACTATACTGTCGGCTTCATCGGTAAATATATCTATACTTCCGATAACGATAAGAGTTCCCGGCTTATCACTCCTTATAGCGGATAATCCTATGTAAAAAGGACCTTTATCCGTAGTTTCCGCATTTTCAGCATCGGTATTTTCTCCGACTTTTACAGTTACCGCTTCATCACTTGTTACGAACATTTCCGTATAACCGAATTCTTCACTATTGATATCATCTACCTTTAATCCGGCAGCATACGGAGTAAATACATAGCCGTTTGATATATTCTGAGTATATATGCTGTCAAGCACATCGGGCAGCAGATAATAAGCCACCTTGCTGTATATATGTCCCGCATCATAATCCATTACTATACCTTCGGATCTGGTTATTCCAAATTCCGACATTATGCTCTCAAGATTGGGCTGCATTCCCGCATCATAACTGGTGGTCATAAGAACATCTCCGCCGTTACCGATATAGTCACTTATCTTTTGTGCATCATCTTTTGATATATCTTTCATTGCACCGTTGATGATAAGCAGCTGACAATCATCGGGAACAGCGTCTAAAGTAAGCAGATTAAGAGTTTCCGAAGTTATATTTGCTTTTGCCATAGCCTCGGTAAAGCCCTGACCAAGTACGACCTCATCATGTCCTTCAAGAACATATACCTTGGGAAGAAGTTCTTCATCCATGGTCACATATTCTATCGCACTGGTTATCTGCCCTTCAGCATCATATGCATCTATACTCTGAGCATATGTCTGGTAATCGTACGAATAAACATATATGTCTTCGTAACTTATTACACGGCTTCTTTTATCGCTTACTACTATGAGCGAATTGTTGGCAGGTGCTTCTGATGTATATGCGGTATAGAAGGTCGGATTATCCACGGTACTTATATATTCGACCCTGATCCTCTTCGAGATATCCTCATAACGTTCAAGGGTTTCCGCAAGTGTAGTATCCGCAGTCCCTTCTGCCTGCCATACATATATGGTTATATCCTCATCAAGATTTTTTATATATTCTTTGGTTTCATCGGTAATGGCAAACATCTTGTTGTATGTTACATCAAGACTCGTGTACTCTGTAGGGATCTTTCTTACTCCGAAGTTTATCAGCACACCTATGGCTATCACTGCAAGTATTGTCGTTATGCTAAATACCCCCAGTCCGATACGCCGCACACTCATGCTCCATCTTCTTTTTTCTATGACCTGAACAGCCAAAAACAGGGCAATACATGTAACGGTAATAAAATATACCACGCATGTAAGATCCAGAGTACCTGCGTTAAACGGACCTATCGATGAATACAGATCGTAACATGATAATATCTTCGTAAGTATATTTCCTTCTTCCGAGATCAGTGTGCAGAAATTAGGCATCATATAGCCTATAAAAAGCACAACAAAGGTAGAGATAGCCGCAATGATCTGGCTCTCCGTTATTCCAGAAACAAACACGCCGATAGCTATGCATGTAAGCCCATAAAGCCAGAATCCCAGGATCGCGGTGTAGTTTTCTCCCATCGGAACCGTACCGTATAAGGACATCACAAGCGGTGTAATACATATGATAAGCATATCTATGGTAAAGAGTGCCGCTAGTGCAAGATACTTGCCGAGTACTATCTTCCATACGGATACAGGGGAAGTA
Source organism: Lachnospiraceae bacterium (assembly GCA_024691305.1). Classification (GTDB taxonomy): domain Bacteria; phylum Bacillota; class Clostridia; order Lachnospirales; family Lachnospiraceae; genus XBB2008. The sequence goes on from JAILNS010000036.1 coordinate 184,413, forward strand.
AGTGTAAGCTGGTCGGTCCGGTTTCTTCTTTCTTCAGACAGGACTCTCATCGTAAGTGCCGGAACCGCTATAAGCATGATAAAAGTCATCGAACTTAAGGTATAAGACAGATACGGATATCCGTTCAAAAGATTAAATACAAAAAAGTATAGGCCGAACAAAGCCAGTATGACAGCCATGAAAAGCCAGCCTATAACGCCGTTGAAGCAGGCTTTAAACTCTCTTTTAAATACAGCGATCATTCTTCATCGCCCCCTTCCTCATAAGCCTCATCCGTCTGTGTCAGTTCAAGGAATACATCTTCAAGTGACCTCGACCTGCTGTTTAAGGAAAGAAGTATAAGCCCGTTTGATGCGGCACATTTAAAGACATCCGCCCTGATATCCTTATCGGGCAGTGCAAATATCTTAAGAAAAACCGTTCCTTCTTCGGAGGATTCTTTCATCTCCGTATGATCAACGTCTTCAAGACCGTCAAAAACGGACTGTATATGTGAAACGTCGGGTGTGTCATTCTCGACCGTAACCGTTATCTCTATCTCCTGAGAGCCGTTCACATGACTAAGCAGGTTCTCGGTCTCATCGGAAGCTACCAGTTTTCCCTTGGATATGATAAAGACATAGTTACATATCTCTGATATCTCGGAAAGTATATGCGAACTCAAGATGACGGTATGCTCTTTTCCAAGTTCTCTTATGAGATCTCTTACCTCGATGATCTGGGCAGGATCCAATCCCGCTGTCGGTTCATCAAGAATGACTATATCAGGCTTACCGAGTATGGCCTGGGCAATACCGACTCTTTGCTTATAACCCTTACTCAAATTCCTTATCAAACGTCCCGCAACATCGGATATTCCTGAAGTTATACATGCATCATCTACTTCCTGTTCTCTTTTGTCTTTGGGGATCTTCTTTAATTCTGCAGCAAAAGTAAGATATTCAAGCACCGTCATATCCGGATATAACGGTGGTATCTCAGGCAGATATCCTATATGGGACTTTGCCTTATTAGCCTCCTTATATATATCATGTCCGTCGATTGTCACGGTTCCTTCTGTTGCCGCAAGATATCCAGTGATCATATTCATGGTCGTGGATTTACCCGCACCGTTTGGTCCGAGGAATCCGTATATACGCCCCGGTTCTATTGTCAGATTAAGATCATCTACCGCAGTATGATCTCCGTATTTTTTTGTCAAATGTGAAATCTCTATCATGTCACACCTCCCTGAAGCATGAGTATATTATGCTAATGTGACGAAATTGTGTCCTTATCTGAAACGGACATTATTTTTCTTGCACACCGCCAATGCCTATGCTATAATGCATTTTGTGTCCGAAAAGGGGATACGAAAGATGCTGCTATGGCTCAGTCGGTAGAGCGCATCCTTGGTAAGGATGAGGTCACCGGTTCAATTCCGGTTAGCAGCTTAAAAAAGGCAGATGATGATTCATCTGCTCTTTTTTTATGTTATCTGTTTTTTTCGCCTATATGAACGATGCTCCGGTTATTTGGAGTAAACTGTTCAAAAATAAATATGTCGAAATTCTCTTTTGCCTTATCAAGTTCCGCCTGAGATCTTATTGTCCATGCTACGGGCTTTCCCTTAAAGAATTTCGTTGCGGCAAGAAATCCCAGATCCGATGTATGTTCGTGGTTATATGCGATAAAATCAGGTCTCGTCATCCAATTTAACATAAGGTGCTTTAGCAGAAAATACAGCATACCCTTATACCCGTCTTTTCTCCTGAATTTATCGGAAAGCTGCCCTCTTATTATCTCATTACGGTTCTTTCTGTACCAGGAAAGCGCCAGAGGATTAAAGCTCTCGATCACATATGATCCGTTATAATCTTTAAGAAGCTTATCGGCTATAGGACATACGGAAAAATCCATCCACTCAACCTTATATTCGATGATGAGCGGAACTTTGCCGTCAACAAGTTTAAGGAACTCTTCGAATGTAGGGATCTGCTCATCGGTGCCGCCAAGCCTGAATTTCTGAATCTCCTCAAGTGTATAGTCATATACTTTGCCGGGCTGTCCCGTCATACGTTCAAGAGTAAAATCATGAAATACGACAGGGATCCTGTCCTTGGTAAGTTGCACATCAAGTTCTATACCGTATCCTGCCTCCACGGCACGTCCAAATGCGGCCATGGAATTTTCGGGAATACCCTTTTTCTTATCATGAAGGCCCCTGTGTGCATACAGTGCTTCCTGATACGGTTTCCAGTCATGTATAGCCTGATTACGCGGTTTAACACACAACAGGAAAAGAACGATCAAAACTACCACTACAATTAATACGATCCATAATATATCCACGATGATAACTCCATTTCATTTATTGTATCATTTGATGTTTACTTTGATATTTGTCAGCGCACATTCATCCCCTGTCAGACATATGTTTATATCCTTGACTTTATCGGAGATCATAAAATATGAATTGACCGAAATACCAAGATTTTCCGTAAATACAGTGACATAAGACGATTTCTTAAAAAAGCTCACATTACAGTCAAAGCCCTCTTTGTTTTTTTCTTTCCATACATCCCAGCTCTCGAAATCACCGGTCTTATTGATAATGGACTTCCTTTCCTTGCACAAAGAACCGTCCACTGTCACTTCACCGTCCAGACGGATAAGCGCAAGATCATAGTGATCATTTCCTTTATAGGATGTATACAGATTAATATACGGACAGTGCCATACAAGAGAAGCATATGGGAACGTCTTGGTATGGAAACTGATATTCGTCCCGTCTTTTAGCCTAACGGGCGGTGTGGCTGTATTTCTGTAATCATCAAACTGTATGTTCGGCAGATCTCCCGTCGGGCCGTCAGTGTATACAAATTTATCTGCCAGACGAGGAATAAATCCGTCTCCTATCTCATCATCACTTACATGGGCTGATACATCATATATGAAACAATTCTCACCGGTGATCGCGATATAGGAATACTTAATGCTGTTTTGTAAAGCCATAACGGCTTTTATCTTCTTCTTTTTGCTGTTTAGAGTGATCATCACATGATCTTCATATCTTACAGCTTCGATCTCGTATACCGTCTTGTCGGAAGCAGTATTTTCGGCATCTATTGTGTTTTCTTCCTGCTTATCCTTTATATCTATCTTCTTTTCCCTGACATTCGGCATTTCGACTTCTCCGTCGAACCGGATACGTCCGTATTCGGAATAATGCATATCCTCAGCCCGTTTCTTATCAAAATGCACTCTTGCATCACGGGAATCAAACATGATGATGGAAGGAACACCGGGATTTGTCTCATCTTCATCTTTGGAACGTACTTTCAAACGTATCTTCACGGTTTGCGGAGTAAGTCTGAATGCTTCGGATACACTGCTTCCGAAACTGTCGCAATCAAGTTCACTTCCGCCCGCGATCGCCGAAACCTCGTTTTCCGATTCTTTCATCTCATAATTAACATCGCGGTCTATCATGGATAACATGATCCTGGCAAACTTCGGGTCAAATTGTGTTTCGATACCCTTTACAATCTCCTCGCGAACCTTTGTCTGCGACATGTAATTTCTGTATCTTCCCTTACAGGTCATTCCGTCATAAGCATCCGCAACCGCAATGATCCTTGCGATCTCGGGTATATCTTCACCCTTTAATCCGTCGGGATATCCTTTTCCGTCATATCTTTCATGATGATAATGGGCTCCCTCACTTATAAGAGGGGAAACCTCTATTCTGGCAAGTATCTTATAACCGATGACAGGATGGCTTTTCATCACCTCATATTCTTCTTCGGTGAGCTTTCCGGGCTTACTTATTATAGAATCCGGTATTCCTATCTTGCCGACATCATGCAAAAGGCCTGCATAATAGATATCTTCGCATTCCTCTTCCGTTTTGCCCGCTGCTGCCGCTATCATTCTCGAATACCTTGCCACTCTTGTAGAATGACCGCGGGTATAATTGTCTTTTGCATCGATAGCCCGCACGAGAGCTTCCGATGTCTGTCCAAAGAGTATCTGTATCTTTTCCTGTTCGTCTTTTAAATGTTCGATTTCAAGCCGATTTGCTCTTTTTTCTTTTTGATCCTGATCGGACATAGCGGAAAAATACAATAAGATACACATTATGGCTATGCAAAAGTCGGTAATGGATACACCGTATGAAAACAGCTGGACTATGGATGCGCATATAGGAATAACATGAAACATCACCAATGAGATGTATAGGCCGTCACTGATACGTCTGTGATGCTGAAGTATTACAGATAAAAGCAATACAATGATCACTATCGGGAAAACATACGAAAGTAAAAACAGAGGTGCTCTTCTATACTGGTTTGACTCATCAAATGTATAATAAAGGCCCGTAAACTGGGACAATATAAGCATTAAACAACCGATGTAATACACTATCCTTGCTGCAAACAGCCGCTTTGGCAAAGGATTTAATTTCTCATCCAGCATATATATATCCGTCATATATATATTGATAAGGTATGTAACGGAAAGAGTCAGGAAAAATACGATAAAATTACATATCCTGACCATATAAAAGCCAACAGTGCTTTCATCACCGCGATATATATACGAAAAGCGATCTGCCAGCATGAGAACAGCTGCATCCAGTTCAAATGCAATGATTATGAATCTTCTCCTGTCGGACATATACTTATTGAACAGTGCATGTAATGCCAGAACCAGACATGCACCGCTAAGTATCAGCATAATATTAAGTTGTTCTCCTAACAGAAATCCACTCATATTCAGACCTTAACCGCTTAAAACTGATAAATCCTTGCAGTAGCTTATCCCATTATATATCTAATTTACATAATTTGAAAGGACACAAAACACGATAAAGGATAAGTTTACCTTGAAAAAAAGCACGTTTACGCTATAATTTTATAGATGCACTTTAGGCAAATGACGTATTTTACGCATTTTTATTTATTAAGTACAGGAGTTTTATATGATACAGGCATGTAATGTAACATACAGAGTCGGCAAAAAAGCGCTCTTTGAAGATGTAAATATCAAATTTACCGAAGGAAACTGCTATGGTCTGATCGGCGCTAACGGAGCCGGTAAATCAACTTTCTTAAAGATCCTTTCGGGAGAACTTGAAACCACAAACGGCGACATAGTCATCACCCCGGGGGAGCGGCTCTCGGTTCTTGAACAGGATCACTTCAAATACGACGAGTATCCGGTAATGGATACTGTCATCATGGGTAACAAGCGTCTCTATGACATCATGAAAGAAAAAGAAGCGATCTATGCAAAAGAAGATTTCTCCGATGAAGACGGTGTAAAAGCAGCCGAACTCGAAGCCGAGTTTGCCGAAATGGACGGTTGGGATGCCGAATCCAACGCTGCAATGCTTTTAAACGGTCTGGGCATAGAAACAGACATCCACTATGCGATCATGAAAGACCTTGACGGTAACCAGAAAGTCAAAGTCCTTCTAGCTAAAGCTTTGTTCGGTAATCCCGATATCCTGCTTTTGGACGAGCCCACAAACCATTTGGACTTGGATGCCATAGGTTGGCTTGAAGAGTTCCTTATCGATTTTGAGAATACGGTCATCGTTGTCAGCCACGACAGATATTTCCTCAACAAAGTATGCACATATACCGCAGATATCGACTACGGAAAGATCGAACTTTTTGCCGGAAACTATGACTTCTGGTTTGAGTCAAGTCAGCTGATAATCAAGCAGCGCAAGGAAGCCAATAAGAAAAAAGAGGAACAGATCAAGGAATTACAGGAGTTCATCTCACGTTTCTCCGCAAATGCTTCAAAATCCAAGCAGGCCACTTCACGTAAAAGAGCACTTGAAAAGATCGAACTTGACGACATCAAACCCTCAAGCCGCAAGTATCCTTATATAGATTTCCGCCCCGAAAGAGAGATTGGAAACGAAGTTCTTACCGTGGAAAACATCTGTAAAAAAGTAAACGGAGTCGACCTGTTAAAAGATGTGTCATTTATAGTAGGACACGATGATAAGATTGCCTTTGTAGGCGGAAACGAGCAGGCCAAGACCATGCTGTTTAAGATCCTTATGGGTGAAGAAGAACCCGATTCCGGAACGTACAAATGGGGTGTGACCACTTCACAGGCATATTTTCCCAAAGACAGTACTCAGGAATTTAACAACGACTATACGATCACTGAATGGCTGATGGGCTACTCTCCGGTCAAGGATATAACCTATGTAAGAGGATTCCTCGGACGCATGCTTTTTGCCGGTGAAGACGGTGTAAAGAAAGTCAAGGTTTTATCGGGTGGTGAAAAAGTAAGATGCCTCTTGTCCAAGATGATGATATCAGGGGCTAACTGCCTTATCTTTGATGAGCCCACTAACCACCTTGATATGGAGGCCATCTCTTCACTTAACCAGGGAATGATCAAGTTTAAAGGAGTCGAGCTTTTCTCCTGTCACGATCATCAGGTAGTTGAAACCACAGCCAACCGTATCATAGAGATCCTTCCTGACGGTACATATGTAGACAAGATCACTACATACGATGAGTATCTCGCAAGCGATGAAATGGCTCGTAAGAGAACAATTTACACAAGTTCTGCCGAGGAAGACGAAAACTGAACCGATCGGTGAGAATATATGAAAGTTCTTTTTACGGATCTTGACGGAACTTTGTTAAACAAGGCTTCTCTCATATCCGACCGTTCCAAACAAATACTTAAAGAATTTACAAATGCAGGCCACCTTCTGGTACCAAACAGCGGGCGGCCTCTTCTTAGTATCTCTAAACTGCTCGACGATGCGGGAATATCCGATATCGTCAGATACATCGTTGCATACAACGGGGCCCTGGTATGGGACTGCCGGAAAAAAGAAACCGTCTGGAATGCATGCGTAGATTTCCATAGTGCAAAGATCATACAGGAAACCTGTCTTGAAATGGGAATACATATACAGACATACAACCACGAAACTATCATAACGGTTTCCAAAGATAAAGAGATCGAATACTATATGAGGAAAATATTCCTGCCTCTTCGATTATCGGACGATCCCATAGGTTCCTGCGATACCGAGCCTTATAAGATGCTTGCGATCGATCTAAACGATCATGACAAATTATGTAAACTAAAAGACCGGCTGACTCCCCGGATCTCGGATCGTATAAATATGGTCTTTTCCAACAATAATTATCTTGAATTCTTTAATGTGAATGCAGGAAAAGGTAATGCTATAACAGAATTATGTAAACTTATAGATGTTCCTGTCGAAGATACTCTTGCCGCAGGTGACGAAGAAAACGATATATCCATGCTAAAAGCGGCAGGGTGCGGGATCGCCGTAAAAAATGCGACCGATTCAGTTAAATCGGCCGCAGATGTGATCACGGAATATGACAACGATCACGACGGACTTACCTTATACATCTCCTCCGCCGCAAGTCTGGCTTTGGCCACGATGGCCTTGTCCTGATCAGTCGGGATGCAGTAAAACTGCTTTTTCTGATCTCCTATGCTTATCATATCTCCCAGTTCATACCAGTAATAGTCCGCATACAGACTGTATGAACTCTTAGGGCTCTGATGATAATTTAAAGCTCCGTTACAGCCTGTAAGCGTAAATCCGTTGATGTCATGTATGAGTTTCCCTTTTCCAACCTTATAGACGGCATCAAAATTAACCATCATGATGATATCAACATCTAATTCCATCAAATAATCACCGCGCACTATCTCATCATGTACGCAGTCTCTTTCCCACTTATACCAGTCAGAAACATACTTAAATTTAGGCGAGGTAAGTTTACCCTCTTCGGTAAGTTCTAAACTCGCTCCGCAATGTTTGCATGTCAGTTTGATACCTTCACCGGCCATTTCTCCCTCTGTTTCGCATTCGGGACACTTAAACAGTACCCTGTGAAGTCCGTCGGCTCTAAACGGCTCTGACACTATCACTCCGTCGTGCACCTGTTCTCTGAAGTTATCTATCTTAAATGTGTCTGCCAGTATCCTGTTTAGTTCATCCGTACTCTTTTGTTCTATCTCTTCCGGGGATAGCAGATAACTCATTTTTGCCGATATCGTTACATTCCTTTTTTGCAGACAGTTATACAATGGATCCCTGAGAAACGAGCCTTTGGTACGGATCATTATGACAGGCACCTTAAGAAGTTTTAAGAACTTACCCAGGCTGTCCGGAAGCGGTGTCTCACATCCGTCAAAAGAATAACTTGCTTCGGGATACATAAGGATCGAACTGTTTAACTTATCAACGGCATACTTCATATCTTTGACAAGGTACATATCCGATATAAATTTCTTCGCTGGTATGCACCCGATCCTGCTCATAAGTCCGGCTTTACCGACAAGGCCGTCGTTGGTACATATGATATGATACTGCCTGTCACTCAAAAGCGTCGCAGCGATCTCAAGATCGGTAAAACTTGAGTGATTCATAAGAAAAAGGGCAGGCTCATCTTTTTTAAGTCTGTCCATACCATCGGTTTCATATGTAAAATTTACCGCCTTAAGATCAGGTGCGGAAAGGGTCTTCATAAGTTTCCGGAAAAAAGGGCTCTGTCTTATCGGTCTTATATGAAGCTTTGATTCCATCCCGGCAACTTCTTCATAAGGCTTTTCGATAACTTTTATCTTCACTCAATATACCTCGTCTGCTTATGGAAGGTTACATCCATGCTCTTTAGCCTTGTTCCATTCATCCATTCTGTCGAAATACTGTTTGTTAAGCCAGTCTGCAACATCGGATATTCCGTCTTTATCAAGTGTAAAATATTCAACAGTCTTCAGTTCATCAGCGGTCGCCTGTATTCCCAGGGGCTCGGGCCATATAGTGACCTTTATGCGATCGGGTACTTCAACCTCTTTTGCACTTTCATCCGTCCCTGTATCTGCGGGCTGCTCTCCGGGCACACGTTTGATCATATATCTCATGCCATCCATGGAGCCCGAGTATTCTTCTTTTTTTACATAATTTAAAATATTAAAATGTGCTTTATCTATCATCGCGTTTTTCCGTATCTTCCCCGGCGCTGCCTGGTGTGTCATCTTTTGTGTCTGCTGTATCTTCTTCGGTATTATCGGGTGCGTCTTCCCCGGCACTGTCGGTATCGTCTTCCTCTGCACTGTCCGGAATAAAGAGCTGTTCCTTGTTGTCTATCTGTGTCCTGATCTTCTTTTTCATATGTTTGACCGCACGGTGAATGCGCTTGCGATTCATATGTCTGGCTGCGATCACTGTGATAAGTATCAGTACAGCAATTCCGGCGACTATGGCAAGTATTATGAGTGCCATGGTCTTGTATCCTTCTTTTTCCATAGCAGAAACATCAAGTCTTAGTTTAACCTCATTCCCTGTCACATCATATGTATAATATCCGCCCATGCGACCTGTAGAAGTCAGAACCTTCCATCCGTCTTCGGTCATGACATATAGATCAAAATTATCCTCAAGTTTATCTCCGTAAACAGTATCTGGGTTAAATCTTATCTGATGTACAGACGCTTTGTCATCCGGTATGATCAGTTCGATGGTTTCATATTCCGACAATGAAGAGGTATCTTCACTATTATAATTGATAGTGCGTGCCGCAACAAGGGAATCTCCCTCTTTAAAATTACCGTCCACCAGGAGTTCTGATTGATGTGAATGATCACTGCCCGCCGATGAAGCCAAAGTTGTAAGATATCTCTTATAGGTTGCGGTTATGGTATCGTCGGTCGTAACATGATCAACCTTTTCTTTATCCCATTCAACATAGAATCCTTCTTTTGGCCGGGTCCCGGGATAATCACAGACATCGATGGAAGATCCGTAATTTACTCTGGCTTTACTGATAGTCTGAGTATCTTCATTATCCTCATCATCAACCTTATATGTGACCGTAAGATAACCAAAATCCGACGGAAGGAATGTTTCATCCATGTTCATAAGTTCGGAATATGAACGGGGTTCAGCCTTTAGACTGTAACTGACCCTGTCTATTCCTGCGAGTGAATCGCTTACAAAATAATTGTTTCTGACTTCGCCGTCTTCACTGACATGCCCGGCTATAGCCCCGCTCCAGTTGCCTGAAGCTTTCAGATCCACTATGGATATACTGTCCCTTATATGCATACCGTCTCCGGCTATTCCTCCGATATAACTTCCGCCCTCCATATTCCCTTTTGAATAGGAACGCACTATATATGAGATCGAGGAGCCGCATATTCCGCCAACATAATCGCCGGAATCCGATCTGATATATGCATAGTTTTCATCTGCGATGACCGTTCCCATCTCCTGCAGACCGCAGATACCTCCCGCATAGTTTTTCACACAGTCGACATCCGCATAATTTTTGTTTCCTCTTACTACGCATTTGGTGATATATGAAGTGTTAAGATCAGAATCCCTGATCCCAGTAACATCACTTTCAAGATCATAGTCATATTCAATGGCCATAGTTCCTGAAATTCCAGCCACGTTTATATCTCCTTCAACGGTACCGTAATTGTAACAGGAATCCACGGTAGCATCTGTACATGTCTGTGCTTCACTTAAAGAGTCATCAGTGATCACGGAGTTATAGTCTTTTTCAAGGACACCATCAAGTGCATCGGTGTACAAAAGCATTATCGTGTTAAACTGATCGGATACAGCTTCAAGATCATCCGTAAGAACGTCCGTAGCGCCGTTTATCTCTTCATTCAGCAGACCGAAGTTGTCATTCATAACCTTTAGATTATCGGCCAGAGACGTTGTATGTACCTTATAATCCGCGGATAATGTAGGAAATGTAACTGCACCTCTTGATGCAAGGTTAGAAACAATACCCTTGGTCTGACTTCCGGCAGAAGACAGATTCGACGCTGCAGCTTCCAGAGAATTGGCTGCGTTTATGGCATCTGTCCTGGTCTCTGCAGACATAGCATCCATGGCTTTATACAAAACTCTTGTCACTTCGGTACCGGCATTTGCCATGTCATCCGTATATGCGGTTCCATGAACTGACAGATATTTGGAAGATGCATAACTGTTAGCCCAGTTTGCCGCCTGACTGGCAGCCTTTTCGGCAAGAGACCCATCGTTACTGTACTCGGAATATGGGAATGTGAAATCGCCGGCAGCCGTATTATGCACCCATGTTCCGCTTGTTCCAAAATCCGTGATAAGCTGTTCATCAGAGACAGTACCGCTTGGAATCGTTATATCGGAACGTGAATATGAGTTTCCGTTTAATGTAAGAGGATCGCTTGCATATGTATACTGTATCGGATCGCTGCCATCGATCTTATATGCAAGATCGATGGTTCCGTTAGAAGCGGTGCTTTCCCCGGCGTGTTTCCAGACATAATAGTTATAATATGCCTTATATGCTTTTGAGTAGTAATCTTTGAATTCCGTAGTTGAAAGTTCGATCGTATTTTTGGCCGAATCATACGCTGCCTTATCTTCTGTGGACATATACTGTGTAAGTTCGGAATCTTTTACCGCAGTCTTAACGCTTTCCATGGCACTTCCTATGTTGGTATATGCATAAGCGGTCTGATCCAAAAGACCATCCTGTTTGGATGATTCGGCAAGAATATAATCCACTCTGGAAAACGCTTCCGTTGCTGCACCCGTAACACCATTTGCAAAATCAACCGTGTTCTGCGCAATATATTTGGCATCATTTATCGCATTACCCGTAAACTGCTGGATCACGGACAGACGCCCGGTTATCGTATCGGACTGGTTTCTTGTATCATTAAGTGTGACGTTTACAAGGTCATGCAGTTTACCGATAGCCTCTGACAGCTGATAAGCAACATCCTGACTGAAATCTATCGTTATATACGGTTCTGCCTGACCTACTATGCCTCCGACATCCTTACGGCCAAGTATTTCACCGTTATTTGTACATGCATAGATATATCCCGACTGTCTTCCTGCTATTCCGCCAGTATTATATCCGACATGCTCATAACCTATAGGGCCGTGATTAACACAGTGGCTTATTATACCTATGGACAGCCCCGCTATTCCGCCGGTATCGGTAACGGTAGCCGATGCCTTGGCTTCATCGGTATCATCCTCTCCTTTTCTTCCGATGATACTCATAATGCTTGACAGTTCATTTAAAGATTCAGCGGTAAAAGTAGTGTCTATATTTGAAGTATTTACGGGGGAATTATTGGTGCATCCGGTGATATTACCCATGTTCTCTCCTGCAATTCCACCCGTGAAATGTATTCCTTTTACATAACCGCTTACACTACACCCGGAGATGACCCCGGTCAGTTCATTCATTCCTGCGACAGCGCCCACATAATCATGACCGGATATGATCCCGTCAAAAGAGCATTGTGCGATGACGCCGCTGTTATCACCGGCGATGCCACCGACCATAACCTGATCTCCTGACGGTGCAACAGTTCCAGACACTTTAAGGTTTCTTATGACTGCATCTTCCTGAACATACGAAAAAAGTCCTACATACGATTCTCCGTTATCGATGTATAACTCGCTGATCGTATGCCCATGACCGTCGAATACACCGCCGAATGTAGGGATACCCGAAAACTCTTTACCAAGAAGTGAAATATCCTCGGAAAGAGTTACGTGTTTATTCCTTGACCAGGTATCAAGAGCACAGTTTTTTGCAAGTTGCATCAATTCATCAGCAGTGGAAATCTCTATGTATTCCCAGTCTATGCCTACACGTGAATTTACTTCTTCCGCTATGTCCCGGTCCACATCTGTTTCATTATCAAGCGCAGCCTGCTGTGTACCAGTTACAACTCCGCCCGAAGCATTGTCATACACATTTCTTTCTTTATTAAGTACATCAGGCTCTGTATACGTTTGGTCATCTGCCTGATCATTTGCATAAATTTCCGGTGTCACGGTATCATCCGCAGGCTTTGAGTATATATCTGTATTTACCGCATAAACCTCTTTAGGCAACATACATGCCACAAGCACGACACAGAGCGCCATAGAGGCAAGACGCATTATCAAAGATGCATTCCTTTTTTTCATGACTCTGCCTCCTCTGTATCCGTTTCGTTCTCCACAGGCCCTACGTCAGCAATGGATGCATCTGCAACCGCCTCATCTGTGATTTCCGTTATGCTTGAATTGTCGATATATGCACTGATATTACCGCGTACTAATGCATGAACTGTACCGGATATCTGACCGTCTATATGACCTCTTACCGCACCGTCTATGCGCATAGTTCCCGAAACCTGTTTCGTCTGTATCGGCATATTCATGACAAAGGCCGTAAGTTCTATTATCTTATCTCCGACAAGAAGTATCTGAGGAAGTACAAACATCGTTATCGCTATTGATATGATGGTTCCCCGCCCCAGACATTTACCTATACCGTAAATGGCACAGTCCGATGTCATCTTTCCGATCAAAGTACCGGCAACCGCCATCATCGTCCCCGATGTGATTATAGTGGGGAATGAAAGATTCATTGTGTTGATGATCGCATCACGCCTTACCATCTGACCTCTAAGTTCCGTATACCGGCTTGCTATGACTATCGCATAGTCGATATTTGCACCCATCTGTATCGAACTTACTATCAGGTATCCCAGGAAGAACAGCGGCTCCCCGGTGATCGTGGGAAAAGAGAAATTGATCCATATACTTCCCTGTATGACTGCGATCAGAAGCACCGGCATACCTGCCGATTTGAAGGTAAAAAGAAGCACTACCAAAACGGCAAGTATGGATACGACACTTACGACCGTGTTGTCCCTTGCGAAACACTTCTTCAAGTCATACTGACTTACGGATTCTCCTACCACAAATACCTTATCGGCATCATAATAATTCTCTGCGATCGAATGAATCTCATCCAGAAAATCAAAGGTTTCATCCGACTCTTCGGGAAGGTTTAAATACACCAGCATTCTCGAATAATCTTCCCCTTGCAGCTGATCCTTTGCAAAGGTCATCATGCGGTTTGCTTCCTCAAGCTGTTCCATAAGATCATCATCAAGCGTGACATAGCCCTCGTCTACTTCTTCGTATACAAACATGAACATATCAATAAGCGGGACTCTGTAATTTTCGAGTCCGTTTATCGCTTTGGCATAGTCTTCGTCATTCACTGCATAGGCCGCATAAACAAGTTCCGCTACCTCATAATCAAGATTAAGAAGTTCCGAGAACTGTCTCGGAGTAAGTTTGTCCGTAAGTGTATATCCGTTAATTGCTTCCGTATTGGCAAGACCTGTCGTAGACTCAACTTCATCTCTTGCTTCAAGAGCCTTCAGAAGTTTTGCTTCCGCTTCATAATCTCCGGAGGGAACTACAAGTGCGACCATATTGGATGATCCGAAAGTCTCTTCTTTCAGGTTTTCAGCTTCCTGAACAGAATTCGTAAGGGGCGGTGTAATAAGAGAATATCCGTATGCATACGGACATTTGGAAGATACCATATAACCCGCCACGATAGCGACACAGAACAACGGCGCTATGATGAATCTTGTCTTATATGCAAATTTTCCTACAAAAGGAATATCCGGTACAAAGTTCTTATGTTTGGTCTTATCCATAAGCCCGGCAAATACCATGATAATGCCCGGCATTAAAAGGAATACCGAGATAAGACTCAAGATTATCGATTTAATCAAGACCATACCCATATCTGCACCCATCTTATACTGCATGAACATCATTGCTATAAGACCGCCGATCGTGGTCATGGAACTGCCGGTTATTTCGGGAATGGCTTTGGACAGGGCAATAATGGTTGCTTCTCTGGGAGCGTAGGATTTATGCTCTTCCTTGTATCTGTTTAGAAATATAACAGCATAATCAACCGAAAGAGCCAGCTGTAAGACAATAGTTACAGAATCCGACACGAATGAGATCTTGCCAAACACAAAATTAGTGCCCATCTGGACTATGGCTGCAGATCCGAACGTAATAAGCAGTACCGGAACCTCTGCATACGCCTGCGAGGTAAGGAGCAGCACTCCGACAACAACAAAAACCACTATGATGGAAATGGTATTCATTTCCTGGCCTATAAGTTCCGACTGGGTATCCCCTAAACTTGTGGTCAGATAATAATCATATCCGTTTAAATATTCTTTGAGTTCATCAAGACATATAAGACACTGTTCATCGTCCTCATCATGATCAAAGGTTACAGATAAAAGTGCAGAACCATCGGCATAATGATCGGACGTATCATCAAGATCGGCAGAAAATACTCCGTCCATTTCTTCTATATCATCCCGGATCATTTCTGCCTGTTCATAGGAAACATTGGCAACCATAACATCGGCCGTACCGTATGTTATAAACTGCTCATCCATAAGATCCAGGCCTATTCTGGTTTCGGAAGTCTGGGGCAAATAAAAAGCGAGGTCATTTTCCACCTCGACCCAGTTTTGCGATATAACCGAAAAAATTGCAAGAATTGCATATATCAGGAAAAACAGATTGCGTTTATCAACTATAAAAGCGCATATCTTCAGCATTGCGCTGTTACCGAGTTTTTCTTCTTTATCCATTGTTTCACGACCATTCATGTAAAAAATGTTAAGCGAAGTGATCATATGGATCCGATCGGGGATTCTAAAAGTCCATCAACGCATAAAGATGATTATACACCCCTATTCTAAATAAATGCATCAAACATTATTAAAAGAATATAAAATTTTTTGAACATCAAACAATTTTACGGATAATGGTACCACCGCCAAGAACTCTGTCACCGTCATACAATACTACTGCCTGTCCGGGAGTGATGGCTCTTTGCGGTTCATCAAATATTACCTTTATATCCGAAGCTTCGTCAGCAGCGTCGTTAGTTATGTAAACTATGGCATCAGCTTCCCTGTGATGATATCTTATACGTGCCTTGCATTTAAAC
The DNA here is from genome assembly GCA_024691305.1 of Lachnospiraceae bacterium. Taxonomy (GTDB): domain Bacteria; phylum Bacillota; class Clostridia; order Lachnospirales; family Lachnospiraceae; genus XBB2008. The sequence continues at coordinate 200,279 of JAILNS010000036.1, forward strand.
TCTCTGTCTTTGGGAATGCCGTCCTTAAACGTCCAGCACACATCGTTTGCTTCGAGTTCTCTTGAAAAAAGAGCATCATTATCCGATAAAACTATCTCATTGGATGCAGGGCGTATCTCCTTTACAAACCAGGGATGTAATCCCGGTATTCCAAGCCCCTTTCTCTGACCGATAGTATAATTGCTTATACCTGTATGTTCCCCCAGGATCTCACCCGATTCGGTTACAAAGTTTCCGGGTTTACATAATATTCCATTTCGTTCCAGAAATGCATGATAATCGCCATCCGGGATAAAACATATATCCTGGCTGTCGGGTTTATGCGAATTGACAAAACCGTATTCTTCCGCTATACGTCTCGTCTCATCTTTATTCATTTCACCTATGGGAAATCTGATATGACTGAGCTGATCGTGATCAAGCATATAAAGGACATAACTCTGATCCTTTTTATCATCCTTTCCCTTATGAAGTTCGTATTCTTCAGTCAGGGGATTATAGATCACACGGGCATAATGCCCGGTCACGACCGTATCACAATCAAGAGCCTTGGCCCTCTTCATGAGACGGTCAAACTTAAGATATCTGTTACAGTCAATGCAGGGGTTTGGAGTATCCCCTCTGCGATATGAATCAAGAAATTTGCCTATAACATCGGCCTTGAACTCATCACAGAAATTACCGGTATAATGATCAATGCCAAGCATCTCACATACACGCCCGGCATCTTCAACGTCATCGAGCGAACAGCAGGTACGACTATCCGCAGCACAACCGTATGCCGTATCGTTATCATACAGTTTCATGGTCATTCCGACGCATTCATATCCTGCTTTTAACATGCATGCTGCGGCGACGGAAGAATCGACTCCGCCGCTCATTGCTATTAGCGCTCTTTTCATATCAATCGTAGAATTTCTTTCTGATAATATGCTCAAGTATCTCTGCGGTTCCCTCCACACCGAATGCGGAACTGTCGATGCAAAGATCCCTGCCCGAAAAAGGATTCTTATATCCGGGAATATATGTTTTATGATACTGTTCTCTTGCGGTATCTACATCATTTATCATCTTACGTGCTTCTTTTTCGTCCATACCGAGTCTCTCGGTGCAGTTTATAAGCCTGCTCTCGACAGGTGCATAAATATATACACTTAAAAGTCTCGGATGATCTTCAAGTACATAATCCGCACATCTTCCGACAACTATTCCGGACTGTTCCTTGGCAAAGTCCCTGATTATATTTTTCTGTACCTCAAAAATAGAATCCCTTAAGCTTGCTTCTGCTCCAAGCGGAAACGCACGCCGCACAAATCCGCCGAAGCCCTGTTCTTCCGAATTGCTTATACTGGAAACATGCTGTCCCATTCTTTTGGCTGTTTCTTCAACAATATCCCTGTCCAGATAAGTAACTCCAAGCCTGTCTGCCAGATTGGCTGCAATAGAACGTCCAAGAGATCCAAACTGTCTTGATATGGTAACTATATACTTATCCATATGCGCTCCTTATTCAAGTATCCTCTCAAAGTACCTTATTTAAGAAATCTATGGTCCGGGCTTCCTTAGGATTACCTATTACTTCCTCGGGAGTCCCTTCTTCAACGATATATCCGCCGTCCATAAAGATTATCCTGTCGGCGACTTCTCTTGCAAATCCTATCTCATGAGTAACTATGACCATAGTCATTCCTTCGGCTGCAAGAGCCTTCATAACATTTAAGACTTCCCCTACCATCTCGGGATCAAGAGCACTCGTAGGCTCATCAAAAAGCATTATATCCGGATTCATGCAAAGCGCTCTGGCTATGGCAACACGCTGCTTCTGCCCTCCCGATAACTGAGCGGGATAAACATGTGCTTTTTCGACAAGATCAACTTTTTCAAGCATCTTCATCGCGTTATCCTTAGCTTCTTCTTTGCTTGCCTTTTTGAGCATGGTAGGTGCAAGTGTCATATTACCGAGCACGTCAAAATTATTAAACAGATTAAAGTGCTGGAACACCATTACGATGTCTTCGCGCATCTTGTTTATATCAACGCCCTTGGCATATATATCTTTACCGTCGATGACTATCTCTCCTGCGGTCTTTTCTTCCAAACGGTTTAAACACCGCAAAAAAGTAGACTTACCTGATCCTGAAGGGCCCAAAATAACTACAACTTCACCTTCGTATATATCTGTGGATATATCCTGTAAGACTTCAAGATCTCCGAAGCATTTTCTCAAATTCGATACGTGTATCTTAACATTCCTATCTTCCACGGTTCATTCTCCTCTCTATGAGTTTGGCCGCATATGAAAGAATGGTGATAACGACCAGATACATAATACCTACCACTGCCCATGTCTGGAATGAAAGGAAGGTATTTGCCTGCACGTTCTTGGCAGAATTTACAAGTTCCGGGAATCCGATGACCGAAAGGATCGAGGTATCCTTAAGTGTTATGATGAACTGATTTATGATACTGGGAATCATCGTACGGATCGCCTGAGGCATAACGATCTTACGCATTGTCTTTGCATATGAAAGACCAAGTGACCTTCCCGCCTCCATCTGACCTATATCAACGGACTGGATACCGGCTCTTATGATCTCAGCCATATACGCTCCGCAGTTAAGCGTAAGACATATGGTACCTGCCTGCAGTGCAGTGAGCGTGACCTGCTTTCCTACACCCACTATCGTGTTAAGAAAGTACGGTACACCGAAGTAGATAAAGAAGGCCAAAACGATCATAGGCACTCCACGTATGACAAATACAAAGACCTGAGCTATCACGTTACAAACCTTATTCTTGATAACGCTCATAAGTCCGAAGATCAGACCTACTATACAGGCAAAAAACAGACCGTACAGCGCCAGTATAAGGGTTTGACCCATGGCCTTTAAAAGGAGTCCGCCATATTTAGTAATAATGATTTCCATATAGTTACATACCTTTCTTTTGTGAATACCTTTGTGAATAAATATCCACAACCATTTCGTTATATAAAAAGGCCGGAACTGTAAAGCTCCGGCCTTAAACGATCACATGATAATAATCATTCGCCGAGATACTTAGCTATGATCTCGTCATACTTTCCGTTTGACTTGATATTTGCAAGTCCCTTGTTGAACATATCTACAAGTTCCTGATTATCGGCATTGAAGATAGCAAATCCATATGCTGCAGGCTCATTACCTGTTCCTTCAACAAGCTTCATTGCAATACCTGTATCCTTGATGTTGCTGGCCATGATAGGAGTATCATCAAAACATCCTGCAACCTGACCTCCAACTACTGCCTGATACATGGTAGGTGAATCTTCAAAATAAGTAACGGTAAATCCATACTCTTCCGAAAGGCTCTCTGCATATGCTGCTGACATTGTACCTGTCTTAACTGCTACTGACTGTCCGTCAAGATCATCAAATCCGCTGATATCGGAGTTTGCTGCTACTGCCATGCACTGGTTTGCATCATAATATCCGTCAGAGAATATCCAGCCGCTCTCTTTACGTTCATCTGTAATGGAAGCACCTGCGATCATTCCGTCCGCCTGTCCTGCCTGACAAGCTGCTATGGAAGCGTCCCATCCAAGAACCTGAATTTCATACTCAAATCCCTGATCCTCAGCTACTGCTGCAAGGATATCCATATCGATACCTACAAACTCTCCGCTGTCATCTGTGTACTCGAAGGGCTTGAATGCTGTATCGGTTGCGATGATCCACTTCTTGGAATCTGTAGCCGTAGCATCAGCTGCAGTTGTATCTGCTGCTGCAGTATCATCTGTTGCAGCAGTATCATCCGTTGCAGCAGTATCTGCTGTTGCAGCAGTATCTGCCCCAGAACCACATGCCGTCATTGCTGCTGCCATTGTCATACCGAGTATGACTGCCATGATCTTCTTTTTCATAATTTCTCCTCCTTGTATTTAACCTGTATATCCCAATGATATACAAAAATACGCAAAGCGATTTAATCGCCTTGCGTATTATAACATAATTATCAAACTATGCAAAGAGTGACTAACTCACCCTGACTCTCTCTTTGCTTCTGCACATCCCAAGAGCCACCGCATATTCAAGCGGTCTGCTCCAGACATATCCCTGGATGAAATCACAGTCAAACTGGTTTAGAAGTCTCAACTGACTTTCCTCTTCAACACCCTCTGATATAACCTCGCATGCCATAAGATGTCCCATATATATGACAGTCTTGACAAAGTCACGGTTCATCTCACTGCTTTCTATATTATCGATCAGACTCTTATCGATCTTAAGAAGCGTTACCGGCAGATTGAGCAGCTGTGCAAGCGATGTATAACCGGTTCCGAAATCATCCACTGCTATCTTGATATTGTGCTCCCTGAGTTCCTTTATATTACTTATGGTCGTTTCAACGGATTGCGCAAATGAATACTCGGTTATCTCTATCTCAAGACACTGAGCAGGGAATCCTATTTCATGTATATCTGTAATTATTTCCTCGGCAAAAGTAGGATTTGATATTTCCTTTGCGGAAACATTTACGGATATTGCAAACCCATCCGGTGCGTCATGACAGACTTCCTTAAATTCATTCATAGCTCTTCTGCGCACATATCTGTCTATATCGACTATAAGATCGGAGTTTTCCGCAACCGGTATAAATTCCCCGGGGCTTACTATGGAACCGTCAGGCAGTTTCATTCGTACCAAAGCCTCAAAACCACGCAGTTTCTTCCCATCCATGATATACTGCGGCTGATATTGGAGATAGAAATAATCTTCCCTTAACCCCTCTTTGATAAGCTGTTCTATCTCTGTCTCTCTTGCTACCTGCTTCTTAAGATCCTCATTATATGTACAGAGTTTGGTCTCACTACTGTTTACCGCATAATTCATTGCTATGTCGGTATAAAGCATTATCTCATCAGCCGACAGTTCTCTGTCATACAGATCCATAACTCCGGCATCAGCCTTAACATAGCAGTTAACTGCAACTCCGTTTTTGGTCACTTCTATGGGCTTTTCGATCCTTTCGACCATATCGAGTATCATGCCTGAATAATCAACACCTTCAGGAAGGATCATTGCAAATTCAGCACCCTCGATCTTAAATACCTCACCCTTATTACCCATGACCGAGCCTATTCGTTCGGATACTTCACGCAGGATCTGGTTTCCGTATTTACGCCCAAGGTTAACATTAAGATCCTGAAAACCGCCAACGTGAAGATATACCACATACCCTCTTTCCTGGGAATGCAAACGGTTTTCAAGTTCCCTCTCAAATCCGTATCTGTTGGGAAGACCGGTTGCCGCATCCGTAGCTGCGGTATAGTCACTGGCCTTTAACTGTTTATACATTACTATTATCAAAACCGCATATAAAAGGCAGTTCACCAGTCCCGGAAGAGATGCCATGGAACCGGATTTTAATATGCCCTGCATAATCCCGAATACGGAAAACAAAAGGGAGAACATAGAAAGAATTGCTCCCCTTTTGTAATCGGACATGACCATAACAAAGCATGCGGCAACTGATATTGCCTGCACGCATCCCGATATGCCGGAAGTAGGGATTGACATTTTGCCGATTGAGAATGAAGTCATACCGAATCTTCTGCTTATGACTCCGTTTAATATGATAAAAAAAATACTTACGACAAAACTGACATATAAGATAAATTTACTATACCTGGAATCGGCCAATTTCCGACCGACGGTCCCGGAATTAATTCCGTTACCCATATAAAAACTCTCCCCCAAAAGTGTAACCTATAAACAGATTACACCATTTAGGGGAGTTTGGCAATTCAAAGCTATTATAGGAAATCCTTTTTTGCTATGATAAGAAATCCGTTTATCCGGATTTTGTTCGATCAATTATATACATACACAACATTCTCCATAATCTTTTTAAGGATATCCTCAGGCATTTTTTCAGGATATATTACCGCTGTATACTCGTTTAACAACGTATCTCCCTCTTGCGGTCCGGCATTAAAAGTCAGTGTTACATTACAGCCGTCCGCGGACAGAAACCATTCATCCGTCGGAGCCATTTCGATGAGTCCAACAATTCTTTCGATGTTTTCTTTTTCGGAAAAAACTGCGTTGCAGTCGTATAACGCTCTCTGTGTTTCTTCATCGCATACCGTCATGTAGATATCTGCTTTAACTACACTTTCCGGCGAAGGATTTGATTCGGTATAGATATTGTATTTTTTCAAGAATTCCAATGTATTTGTGTATTCCTTATATACCGCAAATGTGTAGTAGATGCTGTTTGTATACATCTGCATATTATTATCGCAATTTACCAGTCCCACGGGACTCTCATGCGCTGCAAGAGAATAATCGTAATTCTCAAGGTCTTTATCATAGCAATCCAGAAACTCAGCTAGCATTTCTTCCGAAAAAGCCATATTGCTTGCAGCAAATCCCACATCATAACTCATCCTTCCGGTAAGATTTTCTTTCTCCATTCTCTTTTTTATCAGATCAAGGCCGAATGCGCAGTCCCTGTATCCGTCCGAACCTATGACATTATTCATAAGATCTTCATCTATATCCGAAGGAATATATATGTTACGGATGACTATCTTTCCGTTTTTAAGCCTGTATGAAACGATTGCGTCGTTACCTAAAGTATATCCACCCATGCCATAAGTAACCGTATCAGACATCGCTGCACTTTCAGGTATGGCTGCTCCACGATAGACATAGTTTTGGAATATACGATTGTTCCGAATGGTAGCCTGACCGAGCTCTGCGATCTTTGCAACACTTTCCTTGTCTTCAATATCCATATTCATCAGAGAATATCTGGAAGTATTCAGGAATTCGCCATTTTCATCATACATGGTCCTGTAACTGTATTCCTTAAAAAGTGCACAGCTTTCTACCTTGGATAAATCGGGGACAAACGAATCATATCCGAACACGTCGCTCTTAAAAATCGCAAAAACAGCTATGGCACAAATTCCCGCTATCAGGAAATGCCATATATTCTTAAATGCTGCCTTGATATTTCCGGCGCATATGACCTCGGTCAGCATACATACTATAGCTGCCACAAAAATAAGAATGATAACAGACATGACACTGTATCCGCCAAAGGTGTTTTCAAGTGCGATATCAACTATCATCGCAGCTGTGATCGCCATAGGAATAGCCACTATGAGCTTTAGAATGTTTTTGATAATGGGATATGTGACACCGGTTCCTATATCTTCCGCTTTTCTGACCATATATGCCTTATATGCGAGCATAAGTACGACAATTGAAAAAACAAGGGTCAAAATATCAAACTTAAATATCCCGCTAAGAGGATTTGCTTCTTCGTATATATCCGAAAATACCCTCATTCCGGCAAAGTGATTATACAGCGGTGATAAAATGTGAGGTGTTTCCGTAAGGCGTGCACCCAGCACATATCTTGGATTATAGTATGTAGCAAAATATGTAGACTTTAATCCGCCTTCGATAAGGGTGGATATAAGCATGTCCCCGGTTATAAAAATAAATGCCACTATGACTGCCGTAAGAAGATTCCTGCTCACAAGCACAGCCAATATAGTCAGGTTATACAAAGCAAAAAACAACAGCACATTACGAAGATAGTTAATCAACACATATCCGATACCTGCAATGGTCATCGCATTCATGGCACCTGCTATGCCTATACCTGTTATCGTAAATATCAGATCAAGAACTGCAAATGTACATAAACCGTTTAGATATATGTTAATGAACTGGCATTTACGTGTGATCGGCTGGCTCAGATAAAAATCCACTGACTGAGTCTTATACAGAAAGTAAAATACAGCAAATCCCGATAAAACCGCGATTACGATAGTTATCACGCATGTGGCACTGTTCATTCCGATCATCTGACCTGTATAACCGCTCAGGTATTGCCTCATGGTCACATCCGATCCGGGTGAGTCATATAATCTGTATAATCTCCGGCCCCTTGCGAGATTCAATATGAGCCCGAGTATGTAGTAACACACCATGATCAGTACAGATATAGCATTGATCCATATATGACGCTTTGATATTTCGGTTTGCAGATCCTTAATTTTGATATCATGCAAGGATAATGTTTTTGATGTCATATCCTACCACCTCCGTTTCACTTATAAATATCTCTTCGAGAGTAAGCGGAAGAAGCTCCGCAAAAACCGTATCGGTTTCACTTAATACTTTCTCCACCTGTTCGGAATTGTTACGTACCGTATATGTATTAAGTCTGCCCTGTTCGTTATGTATGATGACCTCAAGTAAGTTTTCAAGTTTTGCCTTTGATTCATCCGAGGTAAATACAACCTGCAGCTTGTTGATATTAAGTTTCATATCATTAATATCCTTGGATAAGAGTATTCCACCCTCATGTAACAATCCCACGTGATCACATATATCTTCAAGTTCCCGCAGGTTATGAGAAGTAAGTATGGGGGTAAGCCCTCGATCTTCCATATCCTTGGCAAAAAGCGATTTGGTAGCCTGTCTCATGACCGGATCAAGACCGTCAAAGGTTTCATCGCAAAGCAGATACTTACACCCGCTGCACAGTCCGAGAATAACGGAAAGTTGCTTGCGCATACCCTTTGAAAAACCCGATATACGTCTCTTCGGATCAAGGTGAAACGACTCTATCAGATTGTCGAATCTGTCCGTATCAAAACCGGGATATATCCTGCGATAATAACTCATCATGTCATACGGTGTGGAATTCAAAAAGAAATATGCATCATCCGATATGAAAAAAATCTTTCTCTTGGCACTTGGGTTATCCCAGACATTTTCACCGTCTATAACTATCTGGCCTTCATCGGGGCGAAGAACTCCGGCTAACATCCGAAGAAGTGTAGTCTTGCCGGCTCCGTTTGTTCCGACCATTCCAAAAACTTCATGTTCATTAATGATCATGTTTAAGGATCTGACAGCCGGATACTTATCATAAGATTTGCTTATATTAATTATCTCGATCATCTGTATCATCCTTTCCGGAGGCATCTGTTATAACGGTTTCATTTTTGGTCTGATACCATAATGCATCCATATCTATACCAAGCTGCTCCCCTTCCATACGGGTGTCAGCCAGAACCTTTAATAGTTCTTCCTTCTTTCTGTCAAGTAATCCGCCACCTCCTGCGACAAAGTTTCCACGTCCTTTTACGGTATATACGAAGCCATCCCTGATAAGTTCGGCATATGCTTTTTGTATGGTATTAGGATTGGTTGAAAGTTCCACCGCGAGATTTCTGACCGAAGGCATCTGTTCATCCGGAAGCATAACCCCCGACAGGATCAATTGCTTGTAGTGATCGGCTATCTGTTCATATATAGGTCTTGCATCGCGAAAATTGATCAATCCCATCTGCCGGCCCCCTTTCTTGTGTATGTGGTGTACTATTTGTGATAGTACAGTTGTATCACACTCATATATTCTTGTCAATACAATAAATAAAAAACCTCCTTACCGGAAATATCCGGTAAAGAGGTTGTATCATTTACTTAATTATAATTTAATATGCGATCATGCATTAGCCATGGTGCAGAGTTCCTCAATCATCTTGGGAAGTTCCGTTACCATACTCTCGTCGGTAAACTGACAGGTTCCGACCTTTTCATGTCCTCCGCCGTTATACTTAAGCATAAGGCTTCCGACATTGACAGTACATGTCTTGTTTAAAATACTGTAGCCGACTGCTGCAGAACAGCCTTTGCCGCCACGTCCGCTTACGATCCATGCGGATATGTTCTGATCAGGATACATGCTGTAGATCATGAAACGGTTACCTGTATAAATGGGATCCACACCGCGAAGATCGGTGATTATAACCTTACCTTCCGTACGGGTATGTGCCTTGACCATCTCCTTAAACTTGGCGGTCTGCTCATTGTAAACCTCAATACGTTCCTTAACATCGGGCATTTCAAGGATCTCTTCGGTAGTCATATCCTTACATGCGATCATGAGTTTTTCCATGAGCTGGTAATTGGATACAGTAAACTGTCTCCAGCGCCCGAGTCCGGTTCTCGGATCCATAAGGAATCCGACCAGTATCCATCCTTTAGGATTCATGATCTCATCATATGTAAGATTTCCGGAATCAACCTTATCCACTGCGACCATCATATCGTCAAAATTGGGGAATTTCTCTTTTCCGCCGTAATACTCATATATGATACGTGCACAGGAAGGAGTTATCCTGCTCTCACCCTTGTATTTTCCCTCAAGTTCAAGTCTTTCATGTTCACTGGAATGATGATCGAACCAAAGGCCGCACCCCGGGACATAAGGAACGTTAGCCAGACAGTCATTCTCATTTATCTCCACAAGACCATCCTGAAGGTCCTTGGGATGAGCAAATGTCCAGTGATCCACAATTCCCGCAGCCAGTAAAAGTGCACCGCAAGCAAGTCCGTCAAAGTCAGAACGTGTAACCAATCTCATTGCCATAATCCGTCACTCCTTAAATATATTTCTAAATCATAGAACCGATATAGTTTACCTATATATTGTAGAAATAATCAGACGTAAAATCAAGGATAAAAGTTAGTCAAAAACTATTACTGTCCCACTAAAAAAAAGTTATTGACACGCCATGCGCATTTTGATAATATATCTATTGCGTCAGCGCACAAAGCACATACATTTGCGATAGTGGTACAGCTGGTAGTACGTCGCCTTGCCAAGGCGAAGATCGCGGGTTCGAGTCCCGTCTATCGCTCTAAAAAACCTGAATCCTTTGATGGGATTCAGGTTTTCTTTTTGTCCTATTCTACTTCTACCACTCCGCCGTCTTTGATATTTATGGTCATTCCGCTCTTTACATAGTCCAGGAACTCATCACCCAAACTGTCTATCGTAGGCATACTGGCATCTGTCCATATATCGGATAACAACACTCCCGCAGCCCCTATGGAATCAATGGGCTTGGAAAAGAGCATACAGGCGGGCTGTCTTCCGTAATCGGATGCGGTATAAAGGATCATGCCTCCTGTAGTAGATCCTATCGTCTGTGGCAGGCAAAGTGCCACTCCCGCAAGAGGTTTCTTGTACAGATCCGGATTGTTCTGATCCGAGCAGGTTGCTTTTTTGTCTCCGGTCAAAAAACTGGTCTGATAACTTGCAAGTGTATTAAATCCGCCATGTGAAACAAGCGCTGTTGCAGTACATGTTCCGGGTACAACTACTCTTCCTTTGAATTCTTTCATAATGCCATACCTCCCGTGATCATGGACAATATCATGTCATCTTCATAAAAACGGCACGAAGTGTAAGTCCTTAATTTGTTCGAATTGGTTATTATCGGAACACTGTGAACAAGCGGATTGTCACAGTACATAAGAGGACATATATAACTGATCGTAAGACCGATCTCCTTGGCCATCTTCTCTTCCTTAGAACCTTTTATGGTCTTAAGGACCCCGGGTGCGGAAGTGAGTACTGTCGGGATAACAGGTTTGTTTTTTCCGTTCTTTTTAAGCGCATCGTATATCTTGTGTATCCATTCAGTGATCTCTGCTTTGGATAAATGCGGACATCCGATAAAACACATCTTAGGCTTTGCATCGGGATTCTTCCAAATGACAGGATAACTGTCAGTGACGCGTTTGAGTTCGGCGTCATCTATAACATAAGTCTGTGCGTCCTCTTCTATAAGGCTTTCTTTAAGTTCGACCGCTTCGGGAGTAAGACCGTCTATGTGATACAGACCGACCGCTCCGTTAGATGCCGTAGCTGCTCCGAAATTCTTAAGATATGCGCATACTTCCGGGGTAAGTTCATTTCCGAGATATTCAGAAAGCCCATATACATACGGAACATCTTCCATGACTTTCATTCCGATCGCAGAACCAAGGACCTGCGCAGTAGGAAGTTTACTTGTCTTAAGTATTATCTTCCACTTAGCCTTTCTTCCTTCATCTGTAAGAAGGCCAAATCTAGGCACATATCCGAGAATAGAGCCAAACAGTTCAAGGATACCGGAATTACGATTACACCTTGCACCAAGAACAGAGTTCGCGTACACTACAGCGGATGACTCCGCCCAGCTCAATATATCTCCCTTTTTGGGTTTATTACCCTGCTCGTCAAAATAGCATGCACAGGAAAACCCATCCTCACTTATAAGGCCTATCTTTTTTAACTGTTCCTCGTATTCATCCTGCATGGAATACATAAACTTATTGAATACCAGATCCTTAATGGGACCCGAGGGTACATTCTTATCAAGAGGTCTCGGATCCATGGTGAATTTTTGTTTGGATGTGATGCCTGCGCCTATCAGTTCATCCATTATCTTATATACGGGATGAATTACCTTAAGCCCAAAGCTTGTGACCAGATGACCGTACTCACCGGTCACGGGTATCATTTCTTCCGCTCCGTATAATTCACCGTAACGCACAAGTGTCTGCATTACCTTGGCATAGGTTTCCCCCTGTTTGCCGTCATATATATCCTGTTGTTCTTTAGTCAGTTTCATTTATGATCTCCTATAATCTTATATTTTCATGGCAACTTCATATGCATTCCAGATAACGCTTCTTAAATTGCCGACTTTCTTACAATCTCCCACAAGATATGCTCCTGCCTTGTCGCCGCCCAGAGGATTGGGTACATAGCCCACGGAACTTATGACAGAATCGCATTCTATGGTTATCTCACCGTCTTTGGTCTTACAAAGTATCGCACCGTCACGGACTTCTTTAAGTGAGGTCTCAAGATATACAGGAGTCTTGTTAAGTGCAAACCATTCACGCAGATAAGAACTGTTTGCAAGGCAGACCCCGGTCTGTGCTACAAGATCATCTTTCATCTCAACTATGATAGGATGCTTGCCCATAAGTGCAAGTTCATATGCGATCTCACAGCCCGTAAGACCTCCGCCGATGACAGCCACCCTGTCTCCTACGGGAGTACCGTTTAAATACTCACACGCTTCTATTGTCTTATCAAATCCCGGTACACTGCCAAAGAACCTGGGTTTGGCACCTGTGGCGATGATCACTGCATCCTCTTTTACAGGATCGGATTCTTTGATCTCGGAATTTAAATGGATCTCAATATCGAGTTTCTCCATTTCTCTGCGGTACCAGTCAAGAAGCATGCGAAGTCTTCCCTTATAGCTTTCCGCACTGGCCGCGATGAATGTTCCGCCGAGCTTATCGGATCTCTCATATATGACAGGCTTATGACCTCTTAATTTAAGCACTCTGGCAGCTTCCATCCCGCCTATTCCACCGCCGATAACAGCAACCGTTTTGGGATTATCGGTCTTCTTAATATAATGTTTATCCCACTGCATGGTCTCGGCATTTACGGCGCATCTTGCAAGTGCAAGGCTGTCGGATAATTCCTGATCGTTGGGAACTCCCTTGTAGTGGCACATATTAAAGCATCCGTTGTGGCACAAAATACAAGGTCTGATATCATCCTCTTTGTCATTAATAAGTTTGGTTATCCATTCCTGATCCGCAAGGAAATTTCTGGCAAACCCCGCTCCGTCCAGGCGGCCTTCTTCTATAGACTTAGCAGCCGTCACGGGATCGAGACGTCCCGCACATACGACCGGGATATCCACAAACTTCTTTATATGCTCGACGTCTTCGAGGTTACAGTTTTCAGGCATGTAGATCGGAGGATGTGCCCAGTACCATGCATCATAAGTTCCGTTATCGCAGTTAAGCATGTCATAACCGCAATCCTGAAGGTATTTTGCAGCCTTTTCAGATTCTGCCATATCACGTCCGACTTCGGTATATTCTTCTCCGGGAAGTGCACCCTCGCGGAATCCCTTGGTCTTTGATACGACACTGTAGCGGAGTGAAACAGGATAATCTTCTCCGCATTCCTTTTTTATTGCTTTTACTATTTCTGCGGCAAAACGGTATCTGTTCTCAAAAGATCCGCCGTACTCGTCATCTCTCTTATTGACATACTGAAGAGTGAACTGATCCAGAAGATATCCTTCATGAACAGCATGAACCTCTATCCCGTCAACGCCCGCATCCTTACACAGTTTTGCAGACTTCGCAAAGGAATCTATGAATTCCTGTATTTCTTCTTTGGTCATTGCTCTTGACGGAATCTTATCGGACCACCTGTTTGGAGACGGACTCGCAGATGCCGTTATCTTATCAAGGTCCATTACCGGCTTTGACAAAACCCTGAGCACAGGATTTGTATACAAAGTCTCCATCATCTTAGATACGGTAAACGACCGGCCGAATCCGGCTGTCAGCTGTATGAACAGTTTTGCACCCGTCTTATGAAACTCGGGCATCCACTCCGCCAGATCGCGGAACATTTTTTTGTTCTTATGAAGCCACTGTCCGAACATCGGATTATAAACCGGCTGACAACCCGGAAGCACGAGACCGCAATCATGCTTTGCGACCTCCAGGATAAACCTGGCTCCCACCTTGTCAAAGTGGTTCTTTTCCATCCATCCGAACAGATCGGTCCCGCCCATCGAAGTCATCACAAACCTGTTCTTGATCTCACAGTTTCCGATCTTCCATGGTGTCATCAAAGGTTCTAACTCTTTTCGCATATAATGATCCCTCCAAAATTATATTTCTATACAAAGCTATGTTATTTTATTATACGTCGGATTCAGGCGCTGCCTGTAAGTGTTACCTTATCTTCGGGCAGATATTTAAGAAGAGTTTCCTCGAGACGTCTGCCGTCGACAGGTTTTGAAAGATAATCGACAAAACCGGCTTTAAGATACATTTCCCTTGCCCCGGAAATGGCATTTGCAGTCAGTGCTATATATGCACAAGTACTCTCCCCGTCACGGTTACCGGAATTCTTCAAAGCATCACCGGCCTTGATCCGTCTAAGCGTTTCAATCCCATCCATATCAGGCATCATATGATCTATAAAGATCACATCATAGTTATTACTCTCAGCCATATTTATTGCCTGTGTGCCGGAGGAAGCCGTATCAACCTTTAGTTCGGTCTTCTTTAACATTGCAGTAATGACAAGCAGATTGATGTCGGTATCATCAACTACGAGGATTCTGCACTCAGGTGCATGGAACAGTTCACGGTAAGCACCTTTCTTTACCGTAAGGCTCTTTAATCGTCCTGCAAGATCACCAAGTTCATCCCAGCTTATTACTTTTTGTGTGATTTCAAAAGAAAAATCAGAACCCTGACCGTATACGCTGTGAACTTCCAGTTTACTGTCCATCAGAGCCAGGAACTGTTTAACGATACTCATACCAAGTCCCGTGCCTTCTATGGAACGGTTCTTTTGTTCTTCTATACGTTCAAAAGGAGCAAACAGCCTGTCCATATCCTCTTCTTTCATGCCCATTCCGGTATCTGAAACACAGAATGCGAGGGATATCTCATCGTCGGATATCTTATCAAATTTAATAAAAAGACTCACACTTCCCTTTGGCGTATATTTAACGGCATTGGTAAGAAGATTCAACAGTATCTGCCTGATCCGTATCTCGTCTCCACACAAAAGATGAGGAGTCTTCGGATCTGCTGTTATCTCAAATTTAAGTCCTTTTTTCTCTGCTCTGTCCCTGATCATATTATTCAGATCATTTATAAGCGAAGACAGCTCGTACTGAGCCGGAAGAATCTCCATCTTTCCCTCTTCGATCTTGGAAAGGTCGAGTATGTCATTTATTATGGACAAAAGCGTCCGGCCGGCAGACTGAATGTCAGATGCATATGAGAGGATATGATCCTCACTGCTCTCTCTTAAGATCATCTCATCCATACCCAGAACTGCATTTATAGGAGTCCGTATTTCATGAGACATATTTGCAAGAAAAACGGATTTTGCCTTGTTCGCATTATTTGCAATCTGCTTTTGTTCCTCAAGTTCCCTGATATGACGATAGTGTCCGGTAGAATCCACAAGTACGTAAGCTTTCTCAACACGAGAACCGTTCCGCTCTATGATCTTTTCCTCGGGTGAGTATAGCCGTCCCGATATACTTATCGGTTCATCACTTGATATCGAATCTTTTAATTTCCTCAGTACCGTATGTGTATCTGTCTCCAATTCAGGGAAAAGAGAAAGTGCGGTTTTGTTATAAAAATCCACATTGTCATCTTCGTCCGCAGCAATGACACCGGCCGAGATCTCATCGATCATATAGTCTTTTACGAGGCTCTCAGTATCCATAAGATTGTATTTAAAGATAGCCACAAAAATAAATACGGCACCGATCGTAAAACCGATCATGGTAAGATCGTAAACCTGCAGGAAACGTACCGACCTGAACATATTTATGATCGTACATGCGCTCTCTACAAAAATAGCCGTTATAACGGTACAAAGTCTCTTTTTTCCAACAATGTCCTTTTCCCTGTATACTTCTCTGAACAGCAAAAATAAGCCAAAGATAATATATCCGACAAGCAGCAGTTTCCAGAACTTCTGCATCGGTCCGGCTTCAAACTGGAAATCGGGAAAGTCCCCGTCCATCTTAAATTCGGGATTAAGGTAATACAGACCTGTTTTGGGCGTGAGCAGGATTATCACGAACTGGATCACATTAATGAATCCAAGGATGATCCTGACAACATAAGGTATCTTGAGTTTTACAAGCTCTACTATAAACAGGAAAAGAGCAAAAGATATCCATACTCTCCCCACCCACGATGCTTTGAGTGCCATATAATAAGCCTCTTCGCTGTCGGATAAGAGTTCCAGAAGATATCCTATACTGTTAACGAGTGTAGCTATACAACTTAAAAACAGATATGAATGAAGTTTATCGTGCCAGTTCTTAAGTACGATCCATATCTCGCACAAAACAGCTATAATGCAGGTACATTGTATTATCAAAACAACCTGATACATATATTACTCCGATAATCATTCGTACTTGTTATTAATGTTCTTTAAACATACTTATAAAAATTGTATCATAGCCACATCAAAAACTGAACGCTTCGCTTTTCAAAATTTGAGAAGTTCATCCAATTTATATATAGTAGTTTTATGGTGTTAAAAAAACTTTAGAAGACTGTATCAGTTCAAAGGAGTATGGGAATGCATCTGGATATTAATAAAGGGTATTTCAGTAACGACGGTATCAATGTAATGGTATTTGATGATATATATCCGGCCGGCCATCAGTCAGGTATCGGTATCATCATGCATGGAAAAAGGATAGCCACCAACGGTGACTTAAGATTCGAGCAAACACCCGGACAATGGCAGCCTACCCCTAAACAGATCGACCGTACAATGGATGAAAAAAACGATACCGTAAAAGTGACTCTCGTATATCCTGATGATGAGGGCAACCTTAAAGGCATGAATCCAATGATATATCCGGACGTTGATATCAAATATCATGTCAGGGTACATGCCGAAGATGAATCCGTGTTCGTTACCCTTGATCTTGAAGATCCTATACCTGAGATCTATGCTTCAAAAGCATGTTTTAATCTCGAACTTTTCCCCGGTGAATTATTTGGCAAACCATGGATAATGGACGATCAGCAGGGCATCTTCCCAAGACAGGTAAACGGTCCTGTAAAGATACAGCCTTCCAATTTCAGTCATTCCGGTCACCATACCGTCAAGCCGGACAAAGACAACTATCCCGCAAACAGAGAACTTCTTGCGGGTCTTCCGACTGCAGATTCCGCCGGATATTCAAAGGATGCATCACCGGCTGAATATAACCCCATAATCGCCGATGATATGATCGCATTCGAATATGCTTCCGGTAAAACATTTACTCTCTGTCCGGATGATCCTTATATGCGCCTCCGTATAGAATGCTTAAGCGATGATACCGGTCTTAAGCTCTATGACGGCAGACTCAATCATAACAACGGATGGTTTGTTATAAGCAGCGAAATACCTACAGACAGGACCGGTTGTGTTCTTAAATGGAAAATTACTCCGAATTCCGTTCCCGAATGGCGATATGATCCCGTAATACAGATCTCACAGGTTGGTTTCCATCCGGACCAGAGAAAGTACGCCGTAATAGAACTTGACGCACGTCAAAAAGGAAAACCGCTAAACAAAAGTGAGTTATACAGACTTACGGAAAACGGTGAGAAAAAAGTATCGGATCTTTTGCCCGCCGTTTGGGGCAATTATCTAAGATACCACTATCTTATCCTGGATTTTACTGACATTAAAACAGAAGGACTCTACAGGGTATACTACGGTAAATCACGATCAGACCTGTTTAAGATATCCGGGGACATATATGACCGGGGTGTATGGCAGCCTGTTTTGGAATACTTCCTGCCTGTTCAGATGTGTCATATGCGCGTAAATGAAAAGTATCGTGTCTGGCACGGGCTTTGTCACAAGGATGATGCCAGAATGGCTAAAACCGCTTTTAATCACTTCGACGGTTATAAGCAGGGCGCTTCGACTCTGACAAAATATAAGCCCGGTGATGCCATTCCCGGCCTTAATAAGGGCGGATGGCATGATGCAGGAGACTTTGACCTGCGTGTTGAATCACAGGCAGGAGAATCTTATATCCTGTCTCTTGCTTACGAGGAATTTCATGTAGATTACGATGCTACCACGATCGATCAGGACAGGCAGCTTGTGGAAATACATGAACCCGATGGAAAAAACGATATCTTACAGCAGATAGAACATGGTCTTTTGTCCGTTCTGGGTGGTTATCATGCACTCGGAAGACTATACCGTGGGATAATATGTAACAGTTTAAGACAGTATGTCCTCTTAGGTGATCCTGCCGCCATGACAGACGGTGTTCCAAGTGACGATGACAGATGGGTGTTTACCGAAGAAAATCCGTTCAGGGAATACCAGACCGCGGCGCAGATCGCGGCGTGTGCAAGGTCTATGCGAGGTTACAATGATTCACTGTCCGAAGATTGTATAAAAGTCTCTTCAAAAATATACAACGACTGTTCCAAATACGATCTGACAGGCTATGAAAATCCCGAAATGATCAAAACAGAACGTTTTCATGCTGCGACAGAATTGTATATCACCACTAAAGATGATAAATACAAAAAGGATATACTAAATGATACAACATTCATTTTGGAGCATATATATACTACGGGATGGATCGTTGCGAGACTGATCCTTGCTTTTGATGATCCCGACTTTAAAAACTCTCTTACGGCCTCTATTCCCTCTCTGGCCGAAAGGATCAGTTCAGAATGTTCAGAAAATCCTTACGGCATACCGTATCATCCTTACATATGGGGCGCCGGCTGGGGAATACAGGCCATGGCAAAACAATACTATTTCCTGCACAAAGCATTTCCCGAAATTTTCGACAGAGCGCCTCTTGAAAACGCCCTTAATTTCATACTCGGATGTCATCCGGGAAGCAACACTTCTTCCTTTGCTTCGGGTGTGGGTACCAGATCGGCTACAACCGCATACGGTTTAAACCGGGCCGACTGGTCATATATTCCCGGCGGAGTGATCTCGGGAACAGCTCTCATTCGTCCTGATTTTCCCGAGCTTTTGGAATTCCCCTATTTATGGCAGCAGACCGAATACGTACTCGGCGGAGGTTCTTCAAACTACATGTTTATGGTACTTGCTGTACAGAATTTGCTAAACTATTAAACAAAATATTATTGTCTTAATAAATATGGTAAAATTACTTATTATGTTTGTTTTCTTATGATTTCACAATGGTCATTATTCATAACGACCATTTTTCATAATTAATAATTTATGAGGTTTTGCCATGAATGATAATATTTCTCAGATAAAAGAGACCAGCACCGACAAAAACATGCTGACGATCTTTGCTGCCATCACGGTAAGCTTTGTTCTTGCGATCTTTGTTTCCATATTTTCACTTACCATGCTTGCAAGAGAAAATACCAAGGATATCGATACAATGCTTACCTATCGCATCTATGATTCCATCTCAAGCAGTCTGAATGAGCCGATAGTTGTTGCAAGAACTATGGCATGCAACGATCTTCTTGCTGATTTTCTTAAAAACGAAGACAGCTATACCGAGCAGGAAGCTATTGATATCATGAAAAATTACCTCGGTAATGTAAAAAGAGGACTGGAATATGATTCAGCCTTCCTGGTTTCCGAAAACACCCACCGCTATTATACTTATGAAGGATTAAACAAGATCGTCGATCCCGTAAATGACGATCATGATATATGGTATTCTCTTTTTCTTGAGCAAAATGTACCTCTCGATCTGGATGTTGACACCGATGAAGTTAATCAGGGATTATGGACAGTTTTTGTAAACGCCCGTATAGAAGATGAAAACGGAAAACTTCTCGGTGTTTGCGGTGTCGGGGTTCAGATGACGAATCTTCAGGAGCTCTTCCTTACATCGGAAAAAGAATATGACGTCAAGATCAATCTGGTAGACGAAAGCGGTCTGGTACAGGTTGATACCAATGACATCAATATCGAAAATGCACGGTTTGATGCTTCCATATTGAACACACACGATCCGGAAGAATTTATATATCAGACCATAGATAACAATGAATTTGCCGTAACCAAATATGTAGAATATCTGGACTGGTATCTGGTCGTAAGCAGTACTCCCACATCAATAAGCGATGAATTTATCAATGTCATTTTGGTAAATATCGTTTTGTTCCTGTTTGTGATGGTAATGCTTATAATCACGATAGCACTCATTCTAAGACGTATCAAAAAAGAACGTGACGAAAGAGAAAAACTCCTTATAGTATCCGAACGTGCGCTTGCATCAAGCGATGCCAAATCATCATTTCTTTCAAACATGTCTCATGAGATCAGAACTCCTATTAACGCTGTATTAGGTATGAACGAAATGATCTTAAGAGAATCGGATGATACCAATGTTCTCACATATTCGGAATCCATAAAGACGGCCGGACACACCTTACTTGGTCTCATAAACGACATATTGGATTTTTCCAAGATCGAAGCCGGAAAGATGGAGATCATTCCCGTTGAATATGAAATTCCGGAAATGGTCAATGATCTGGTTAATATGATCCAGACGAGAGCCAACGACAAGGGGCTTGAGCTGAAACTGGACTTTAATCAGGATATACCCAAGGTCCTGTTTGGCGATGAGGTCAGGATCAAGCAGATCATAACAAATATCCTCACCAATGCGGTTAAATATACCGAAAAGGGATCAGTTACATTCAGTATAGATTACGAAAAGATGGTCACCGAGCCTGAATATGTAATACTCAGAGTATCCGTAAAAGATACAGGAATCGGCATAAAACCCGAAGCTATGAAGAAGCTCTTTGAGGAGTTTGAACGCATAGAAGAACAACGTAACCGTAACGTTGAAGGCACGGGACTTGGTATGAACATCACCAAGACGTTACTTGAAATGATGGGTTCCTCACTTCATGTAGACAGTGTATACGGAGAAGGCTCTGTATTCAGTTTTGATCTGAAACAAAAAGTTATTAAATGGGAACCTCTCGGAGATTATGAAGCGGCTTATCGTGCTTCTATCTCATCTCATGCCCGTTATAAAGAAAAATTCACTGCACCCGATGCGGTGGTCCTCGTTGTGGATGATACCGTTACAAACCTTGATGTATTTAAGAATCTGCTAAAGCAGACCCGTGTAAAAGTAGAGACCACACAGACAGGTACAGAATGTCTGGAACTGACACACAACAAAAAATATGATCTCATCTTCCTCGATCATATGATGCCGGATATGGATGGTATCGAAACTCTCCATGAGATGCACATGCAAGACGATAACCCTAACATTGATACCCCTGCCGTATGCCTTACCGCCAATGCGATATCAGGTGCAAGGGAAATGTATCTTGAAGCCGGATTTACCGATTATCTGACCAAGCCGATCAATCCCGATGAACTTGAAGACATGCTGATCCAATATCTTCCCGAAGATAAGATCCTTTCACCTTCTATGGAATCTTCGGGTTCAAATGAAACTGCTTCAAATGAATCCGTTTCAGGTGAAGAAACAGATGAATCAAAAGGATCAGAAGAGGAACTGCCCGCATGGCTTAAAAACTGTAAAGAGCTGGATACTGCAAACGGTGTATATTATTGTGGAGGAATAAGCGGATATCTCAGTGTCTTAACTAATTATCACAGTTCCATAAAAGACGACGCAGACACCATAGAGGATTATTACCGTTCCGATGATATCGCAAATTTCAAGATCAAAGTCCACGCGATAAAATCAACTTCCAGAGCCATAGGAGCTACTGCTCTTTCCGAAAAAGCCCGTCTTCTGGAAGAAGCAGGTGATGCGGGTGATATTAATTATATTCGGAATAATACCGATGAAATGCTAAAAGAATACCGTTCATATATAGAAATCTTATCGCCTTTGGACATTTCAAAAACAGATCTGCCAGACATACCTGAAGACATATTGTCAGATGCATATGCAGCTATAGCCGAGTTTACGGAGACCAAAGATTATGACCTTACCCATATGGTCACTGAATCCGTTAAGGAATACAAACTCTCACCAAACGACGAGAAATGCTTTGCAGCTATCCGTACCTGTCTGTCCAGGATGGATTGGGACGGTATCAAAGAAATTCTGAAACAAATAACTAAAAGAAGGTAAATTATGGAAAAAAGAGTGCTTGTAGTAGCACCCACAGAAGGCTTTATCATCAAGGGTCTTGAAAGAAAGTTAGAAGGCATCGGTCTTGAAACATCTTATTCACGTCCGAATGAATCTGATCTTATATTAAAAGCGGGCAACCCGGATCTTATTGTAATTTTCACATATGATAATATGGAGGCTGACTCAGATGCTCTCATATTTATCAAGACAATGTGTGACACACAGGGCAAAAAAGTCATTTCAATAGGTTCTACCGAAGAATATGTTACACTTGAAAGCTATATTCCGAGCCATCACATACTCAGTCGCTTTGACAGACCTCTGGATATGGATGCACTTCTAAATGTCGTGGAAGATTATATGACCGATGAATTTCATCATGACAAAAGAAAAAACATCCTGATCGTAGATGATAACGTAACATATATGAGCATGATCATGGACTGGCTGAAGGACTACTACCGTGTATCACCCTCCAATTCCGGAGTACATGCACTCACATGGCTTGCGACCAATCATGCCGATCTTATACTTTTAGATTATGAAATGCCGATAACAAGTGGGCCCCAGATTCTTGAAATGATCAGATCCGAGGCCTCCCTTGCTAACATTCCCGTTATGTTCTTAACCGGAAAAAGTGATAAAGACAGTATATTAAAAGTTCTTGAACTTAAACCTGTCGGTTATCTGTTAAAAACGATAACCAAAAAAGAATTACTTGATGATCTGTCCAGGTTCTTTATGTCACATCCTTAAATTTACAGTGCCATCCTGTATATTTCAGCTACTTCCACGGCACCGAGCGGTTTTAATCTCGAGAGCTTGATCGAATCATTTTTGGTAGCTTTCATTGACAGTACTTTGATCGCATCTTCATCAGGAACAATATCACCAAGGTCCTGAAGATTTATTGGCATACCTATACTTACCCAGAAGTCTTCGGATGCCTTGATCCCTGCCTCGGCAGCAGCCATATCGTCAGGTTCGTTTATTCCAAATACATTCCTTGCATACTTTGCAAATCTCTCCGGTGCGGCATCAAGCTGATATCTGGCCCATGCGCCCCATACAGCGGAAAGAGTTGCCCCATGAGTATAATCATAAAGAGCGGAAAGAGCCATACCAATCTTATGAACCGAAAAGTCCTTACCGCGTCCGCACTCTGTCAGATTGTTATGGGATAATGTCGAGCACCACATGACTTCTGCCATCGCATCGTAATTGTTGGGGTCCTCAATGACTGCCTTACCGTTCTTTATAACACATCTTAAAAGACCTTCTGCTATCTCATCTGTCAGATCGCATTGTATTCCGGTAATGAAATACCTTTCCAATGTATGCATCATTATATCCGTTATACCTGCAGCAAGCTGATATTTAGGGAGGGTAAACAGAAGTTCGGGATTCATAAAAGCGATCTTACATCTGTTAAATTCGGTATTGATACCGATCTTCATTCCTGTATCTTCATTGGTAAGAACCGCGGAATCGCTCATCTCACTTCCTGCTGCAGCTATCGTAAGTACGGCTCCCACAGGTAACGAACATGTAAGCGGAACTGCCTGTGTCCATATATCCCACAGATCGGTTCCGGCGTTTGCGGCACCGTGAGCTATTCCCTTTGCCGTATCTATAACACTGCCACCGCCTACTCCGAGTATAAAATCCGCTTTCATATCACAGGCTGCTTTTACTCCTTCTTCGGCATGGGCAAGTGTGGGATTAGCCTTAACCCCTCCAAAGGATTTATGTTCAATCCCTGCTTCATCAAGAGACTTCTCAACCCTTTCAAGAAGACCGGATCTTACAACGCTTCCTCCACCGTAAACTATCAGAACCTTTCCTGCTCCGATCCTCTTAAGTTCTTCTCCGGTCCTGTCTTCGCTTCCTTTGCCAAAAATGATCTTAGTAGGGGTATACAGTTCGAAACTATTCATAAATTAACCTCCCAAAACGAATATCAATAACCGATCACACCTGCATAGAAATCGTCGATAACTTTATTGGGAGCAACCTCGTATGCCCATGAATAAGAACCGTCTTCCTTTTCAAAATAGTAACATTCATCACCGTTGATCATAGTAGTATCCCAATAGCTTATATAATAGTTTACTCCGTCATTTTCCGAATATTGAACGGCAGTTCTGTCAGGGTTTTCCACATAAGCTCCTTTATATGTGAAATATTCACCTGTATTGGGAATATAGATATACATTATACCTATACTCTTCTGTGAATTAAGGATCCAGTAAAAATAGTAACCGTTTGACAGATAACCTTCAAATCCGAGGTCGTATCCCTGCTCCGAAGGTGTGGCTTTATCCATTCCGTCAGCACCCTTTAGTGCCTCGATCTCATCATCGGTAAGTTTTATTTCCGCATTCCTCTGATCCTCGGAAGGAACTATTACTTCTTTACCGGAAAGCGGATCGATCACAGGTTCCTTACTTCCACATCCTGACAAAGCACTGACAGACATTATTCCTGCCAATATAAATGCTGCAATTCTTTTTATTTTCATTCTAAACTCTCCTCCTTAGTACGTTAACGCGTCCGTTTCATAACTTCTTTGATATATATCGAACAACGTTAGCCAGCATGTATATGTGACTCCGTTGCTATCGATCGAACTGTAAGTAACCTCAAGTTCCGACTGATCCTCTTTTATCACTATCGGATCGTACAGATCGGCGTATCCTATATAGTTTCCTTCCTTATCATATTCATCATAAATGAACGTGATCTTATCACCGGCTTCAAGTCGTTTACTGCCCTTGGAAAACACACCGTTTTCTGCTCCTATGGGTTCATATCCCACTACCTTGGCAGTGTTTTCTATCGCATCGCAAATGCCATTTTCATTCTTATCATCAAATTTGTCAAGGTCTTCGTACGTAACAGGCCCCCAGGTTATTTTCAGATTGACTAATTCTTCGTCATTTAAGAGAACAGGCACTTTGGCACTCAGCCAAAAATCATCATCATGATATGTCACGGGATCCGAATACATGGCTACCGGATAGTCTCCTATACATACCCATATATCCGCAAATTCAAGAACAGGATATTCGCCTTCCTGTGTCCATTCGGCAAGATTATCTTCCCCCATATCATACATATGGCCATTCTCAGGTGCGACAAAAAAAAGATTAAGCCTTACCTCTGTAAGTATCTCTTTTTGAATTTCGCTAAGCGGCTGGTAATAGTATCCCTCTCCTTCATCATACTCAAGTTCCTGTAATTCTCCAAAATCTTCACGATACACATTTGCAGCTTCATCGCTATACCACTCTGCTTCGGAGTAATCCACATCCTTTTTATTGGTGAATCCGGTGTCTCCACTACCCGATGTACCTACGATTATGCTCAAAAAATCATTATACAAAGGAAGTACCTGTGTTCCGTTTCCGGATGTGTCCAGGATATCCTTACGGACTTTATCATATAATTCAGCGTGCCGGTAAGGAAAATATACCGCAATTCCGTATGCACCCTCGGGTGCTCCATCGCTGTTATGTATTATGCAATCTTCGGTCAGTTTTCTTACAAAACTAAGATCCTCACCGCTTTCTGCGGAGTACTTATCCAGAAAATCGATCATATCTATCTGGTCGATATTTTCATCACAAAACTCATGTGTCGCACTCCTGCACATCGAAAGATCGCTGTAGCTTTGCTTATCAATAGTTATCGATGTATCAAGTTCCGACAATATATCCACAAAAGCCTCATAAGCTTCGGAAGCCTTTTTCAAGTCCACCAGCGAAAGAGTCTGAACTCCGTTGCCATGTCCCTGCTGCTCATAAAAATCGGTATACTGATCGACCATTTCAATACCGAAGTCTTTAAGCTTCTCTTTAGGGTCATACATACCCTGTGCAAGTTTCTCAAAGCCGCCTGTGTAGTACCAGCCATATCCGGGTTCTCTTTCTTCCGATGCAAGCATGTATGTGCCATAAGGTGAAAGTGCATCAGCTATCTCTGCGGTCTGCATAAGACAGGCATCAAATCCTATAAGGTCATAAAACTGTCCGCTTCCCTTTAGCGCCTTCTGTATATCGGATACGGAAATGGAATCCTCTTCATGGAGTTCATCCATTCCAAAGCCACCTCCGGTGCCTCCGCCATGATCCCAAAACAGGAGCATTGACCTGGCATCTTTGGCAGGATACTCTTCCCCCGACCATGAAAGAAAATCTTCTAAAGTATTCTCTTCCATCATGTTTGTATCGCCCAGATCTTCTATAAGCTTTATTGAGCCGTCTCTTATGATATAGCGTCCGGTTTTTTCATCCAGCAGTTCTTTGGTCTTCCATTTGGAAGTGCCGCCGGCTTCCATTATAACCGTCAGTTTCGAACCGGATTCCGTTCCCCTTCGGATCTGATCAAGTGACCATGTTGCCTTTCCTTCCACAGTCTCAAGGTTGGTTCCAAGCATATACAGATATACGACGACAGAATCTTCATCTGTCTCCATCATAGACTGTGACTTATGAAACTTCCCGCTCATGCTGCACCCCGTAAGGCATAAGCAAAAACAAAGTGCTGCGCAGATAAGCTTTTTGGTTATCAAATTGTGTCTGATCTTCATCTGTCATTTCCTTTGACATATGTATATACGTTGCATGATCATAACTGGCAAAAGTATCTCAAAAATCCGACCGGCCTGTTTTTTCTTAAAAGCCGTAGCAGATCAGACTTTGTGCTTACCGTTTTATCAAGTGCACCTTCTTCCAGTTCACCCTTATACAGATACTTCTCATAAGATGTCAAAAAACCTGTTTCAGTCTTAGCATCAAGTCTGTTTCTGTATTCAAGCAGGGTTTCATTTTCTCCTATACCTTCTCCCGATAATCTGAGGATCCTGAATATCTGTCTGCACAGCAAAACAAACTTATCTTCGGGCTTCATCCTCTTAAATCTTATTGCGATGATCAAATGTCCTGCTGCCAAAAAAAGAATAATAAATACAAGTCCCAATAAAACAGGTATGACTATCATATACCATCTTATTGAAATCCGTATACCATCATCTTCCTCAGGTTCTTCCGAAAGCTCAGTTTCGGGTTCTTCCGGTTTAGGTTCAGCGGCTGCCTTAACATCAGACTGTTCCATGGCATATTCTGCGCTCGTCTTCCAGTAAGATCTGCTTACATATATCGGAGTCGGTTCATACGGTATCCAGCCGGCGTTTTCATAATATACTTCGGGCCATGCATGAGCCATGGATTCATTTACGGTTATATCTTTTTCCCGGTTATTACTTACTATATACCCTTGAACATATCTGGCAGGTATTCCTTCGGCTCTTGCAAGCAGAACAAATGCCGTAGCAAAATGACTGCAATATCCGCGTCTTGTCCCTAATACAAAATGGTCAAGATAATCGCCTGCACTCATAACGCTTTCCGGTAATCTTCCGGGGGTTTCGGTATAATCAAACTCACGGAGCATCATCTTAAGCCTTTCCATTTTTTGAGCATCAGTCGTTGCTCCTTCATAAACATTATCCATATATTCACGTAAATCAGGCGATAAGACCGGCGCATTCAGATATGTTTCCCTGATATGAGCTGCATGAGTCAGATAATCGTCATAGTCACACCCTTCCAAGTCCTCGATATTTAACTGGCTCATTGCCTTTTCATACGACGATCTGTCCGGAATTCCTGCAGATTCAAGGAATTCCGTAAAAATATCATTACCTGTGTTAAGCCTGAAATATGAAACTGAATATGTGCTGTTAAGAGATCTTCTCTCAGGCCAGAGTATATCTCCACCAACATTAAAATATGAATCAGTATTAAGGTCATTTGAATACGGAACGGCCTTAGGCGGAATGAATACATGGTCTGTCTTCATCCTCCTGTATTCAACCCTGACATTCCCGCGAAAAACATAATCCTTGGTGATATCCGTATGGTCGTTTACCGAAGCCCAAAGCAAAATGGAATCTATCATAACATCATTTAATTGGGAGTCGTCATTATCGATCCATTCGTGTCCGTCGAAATCACTGAAAGTTTTGCCTGAAAGCCTGACCTGACTGATAGAAGGTGTAAGTCCCGATACGATCATCACTTCTCTGTCTTCGGCGAATATCCCTTCTCCCACACTTCCCCTGTCGGAAAAACCGATAGGAGTCTGTGAAATATCGCCCATACCGCGCATCGAAAACTCTATGTTCCAGTCTTCTATGGTTTCTTTAGCCACATGAACGATGTTTTTTACAAAATCCCAGTCGTAAGCCTGCTTCGGTGCCGGACTTATAAATACGAGCAGCATCGTTACTATGATAAAAGGCGATATGTATACGATATGTCCGTGCAGCTCCGTATATCCGGTCTTTTTCCACCTGATCTGTATCTCCTCTGCTATTATCAGGATGATGAGCATGAAAGAGACAGCAACAAAGAGTTTCTCTATCCTGTATCCCAAAACAGTACATATTATCATCCATGCAACCGAGGATAATGAAACCAAAAACTTAACCGGTCTTAAGTAACACATCAGTTCACCGATGACAAAAGACAATGCACCTGTTGCAAGAAGCCATAAAAGATACAGATTACGCATTATAAACTCATATATTATCTCATTTTGTGATACAAGAACGCCTGCTGCCACAAGCATTATGACCACACCTATCATGACCAGCCTGACATTCCATCTGCTCTTCTTAAAAACAACAAATAACCCGGCGAGCAGCATCTGTGAAATAACAAGGATGATCCCCATCCGATCAAAGCCGATATAACCATAAGATAAAGAAATTATGCCTACTGCCACGCTCAGAACATATATGAGTTCATACAGGAGAATACTCATTTAAGTACCTCCTTTAATTTATCGTCATAACCTATGACTGTAACATGGGAAACATCCGCCTTCTTATCGGTCACAAGAAATGTGGCAACAGCAACAGAGCTTCTTTCAAACTTCTCTGCCTGCATAAGATAATCTTCATCAATACTTTGTATGACAAAAATTACCGCACTGCTGTTTGCTATATCAGACACCGCGGAGGTATAACCGTAAAGACAGGATGACGTATTGTTCTCATCAAAGTTAAAAGCCGATATCCCGCCGTAAAACTCTTCAAAATCATTGGTATTTTCAAGACTGTAGCAGACAGGAGACCTGTCATAAGCATACAGTGAAACCCTTATCCCCCTCTCGATATAGTAATATGTCAGTGCGATAGCGGTCTCCAGTATCTTATTTTCAGGCGGAAGATATTTATCCGGTTTAGGGCTTATCCTTCTTGAGTCCATGATGATGCTTATACCCGGAACATTCTCTCCTATACGCTTACGGACCAGCGGACTTAAGGTTGCTGCAGTCAGTTTCCAGTTGATATTTCTGATATCATCTCCGGGAATATAATCCCTGACTATCACATCGGGCTCTGTCTGGTCAATATAGGAATCCTTAGCCGATACGCTTAAAGCATCGAGAGCGGATATATCATCAAGTACCACCAGCTGCGGGATGACCGTGGCTTTGATTGTCTCCCTGTTCCTAAAGGTAAAATCAAACAGTTTAAGATAGTCTCTTACTATAACGTTTCTTATTCCTACCTCATATTCGCCACGGTATTTACATATGAGTTTTGTTTCTTTTTTTATGCCTGTATGTGGGAACAGTTCATACTCCGTATCGGTATCCAGTCCGGAGATAGTGGAATTATCGGAAAAAAAGACGGTTCTTATACCGGAGAATGCATAAAAATCCTCATTTTGAAGCGTGAAATAAAAAGTAACCGGTCTTTCCGCAACGGCTACTTTGGTCTCTATCTTCTGATATATCTTAAAACGCCAGAACATGATCAGGGTATATACTGCTGAAACTGCAGGAACAATGAGTACAAAAAAGAAAAAGCCGTAACTGACCGGCCCTCCGTAGAAGGATATAGAAATCAATGAAAGGATCAGCAGACCCGAAAAGATAAGTCTGTTTCTTCTCATATCACACCATCGGAACTTTTGCTTTTAATACATTGGAATACAGAATGCTGTCGACATTCTCTTTTGCTATCTTAGCCTCGTATGTAAGTGCGATCCTGTGATGAAGTGTGTTTACGGAGACTGCCTTGATATCATCCGGAATGACATAATCCCTGCCCTCAAGATAAGCTTTGGCCTGTGACGCTTTTACAAGCATTATCATAGCGCGGGGACTTGCCCCCATGACAAAACGGTTTTCGGACCTCGTAAGATTAATGATATCGTTGGCATACTTTAATACACTGTCAACTATCGTGACTTTGGAGACCTCATCTCTCATCCTTACTATATCATCGGCCTCCAATACGCTCTCTATCGTATCAAACGTCTTTCCCTCCAGCTGGTTTCTGGTCATCCTGATCTCGTCTTCGGGAACCGGATAGCCTATGGACAGTTTCATCATAAATCTGTCCATCTGCGCCTCGGGCAGCGGATAAGTACCTATAAACTCTATCGGGTTCTGGGTAGCAATGACCATAAACGGATCAGGAAGTTCCCTGATGCGGCCGTCTACCGTGATCCTGCCCTCTGCCATTGCTTCAAGAAGGCTGGACTGTGTCTTCGGAGATGTTCGGTTTATCTCATCTGCAAGGATCATCTGATGCATTATGGCACCTTCCCTGTATTCAAACTCCCCTGTCTTCATATTAAGGACAGAAAGTCCGGTAACATCCGAAGGAAGTGTGTCCGGGGTAAACTGTATACGTCCAAAGTCCAGGCTGACTGCTCTTGAAAGAGTTTTGGCCAGTGTAGTCTTACCTACGCCCGGAGCATCTTCCAAAAGAACATGTCCGCCTGCCAAAAGACAGATCAGGATGTTCCCGGTAACTTCCTCATGACCTATAAAGTATTCATTTATAACATTCCTTAACTTTTGTATCATTTACCCACCTTTTCCTATGATCACCGATCATATAAGTTCAGCTTTTTTAAGGATATCCCTATACTCATCATATGAGATACGGACCCCGCCCATACTCTCAAGATGATCTGTGTGAAACTGGCAGTCTATCATATAAAAGTCATTTACTTCAAGCAATCTTGCCAGACTTATAAGTGCTAACTTGGATCCGTTCTCCGAATCCGAATACATGCTCTCTCCGAAAAAACATTTCCCAAGCATTACTCCGTATAAACCGCCCGCGATATTGCCGTCCACGGTCGACTCTACGCATAACGCAAATCCATTGTCAAAAAGCTTATGGTAAGCTTCTTCCATATCATCGGTGATCCATGTGCCTTCCTTAAATTCTCTTTTGATCCTGCATTTATGCATCGTATCCGCAAAGTCGCGGTTAATGTTATATCCGATCTTGTGCCGTCTCATAAACTTTTTCATCGAATGCGAGATATGTATTTCGGAAGGTCTTATTATGAATCTCTCATGTGGACACCACCACAATATGGGGCCACCTTCGTTATACCACGGAAAAATACCATGACTGTATGCAAGGAGCAGTCTCTCGACGGACAGATCCCCTCCTACTGCCAAAAGGCCGTCCTCTTCCGCATATTTGGGATCCGGAAAATATATCCTGTCATTTTCGAGTTCAAAAACCGGCATAGAATCCTCACTTAATCTGCTTTAAACTTCTCATCTTCTGCCGATAGAGTGATCTTTCCTCCGTCTTTAAGATTACCGAACAGTATCTTATCCACAAACAGGGGCTTTATTTCATTTCTTATGACACGGTCTGCCTCCCTTGCACCGAATTCTCTGCTTATACCGTGCTTTAAGATAAGTGCCTTGGCTGATTCTTCCACGATGAGTTCCACATTCTTCTTTTCAAGGAGTTCTTTTAATTCCCCGATCTTCTTATCAACCACAAGTGATGCCATCTCATCGTCCATACCGTTAAAGACTACGATCTTGTTTAAACGGTTTCTAAACTCGGGCTGGAAGATACGCTTCACCTCTTCCATGAGAGCCGAACTGTCTCCGTACGTGCTCGTAAAGCCTATTCCGGGTTTGCCTATATGATTGGCACCGGCATTGGATGTCATGATAAGGACTATATTTCTAAAATCGGCTTTTCTGCCCTGGTTATCGGTAAGAGTAGCATAGTCCATGACCTGCAAAAGCACACTGTAAATGTCCGGATGTGCCTTTTCGATCTCATCGAGTAAAAGTACCGCCGAGGGATTCTTTCTGACCTCCTCGGTAAGCAGTCCACCCTCTTCGTATCCGACATAACCCGCAGGAGCACCGATGAGTTTAGCGACCGCATGCTTTTCGGTGTACTCACTCATATCAAACCTTATCAGTTTAACGCCCAGTTCTTCGGACAGACTTCTTGCGACTTCGGTCTTACCTACACCTGTCGGCCCGACAAAAAGAAGACTGGCTAAAGGCTTATTATCTTCAAGAAGACCTGCTCTTGAGAATTTGACCGAATTCACAACCTGTTCTATTGCCTCATCCTGACCGAATATGCGTTTCTTAATACGCTCTTCCAAAGTGGCAAGATTATCGGCCTCATCAGCCTGAACCGATTCAAGAGGAATACGGCAGATCGAGGTCAGTACTTCTGAGATAACTTCCTTATCAACCGTCTGTACTTCTGCCTCCTTATCAACCGGATGAAGTTTCCTGTATGCTCCGGCTTCATCTATGATATCTATTGCCTTGTCAGGAAGATATCGTTCATTTATATGCCTTGCACTCATCGAGACCGCATACTCGAATACACCCTCGGCATATTTTACTTTATGAAAATCTTCATAGTTACTCCTAAGCCCTTCAAGGATCTTTACCGTATCTTCTTCACCTGGTTCTTTGATCTCTATATTCTGAAAACGTCTGACTATGCTCTTATTCTTTTCAAAATATTTTTTGTATTCTTCAAATGTTGTCGCACCTATGAATCGTATATGACCTCCGCTTAAATACGTTTTGATCATATTGGCTGCATCATGCGAGCCTTCTCCTACAGCACCTGCCCCCATAAGATTATGTATCTCATCTATGTAAACAATGGGACGTTCCTCTGCATCGATAGCACTCATCACGGATTTAAAACGTTTCTCAAAATCGCCTCTGTACTGGGTCCCTGCAATCATTCCACCAAGATCGAGCATAAATATCCTGCTTCCGATAAGCTCATCGGGAACTTTTCCTTCATTTATTCTTGCGGCAAGTCCGTATGTTATCGCTGTTTTGCCAACACCCGGTTCCCCTATGTGAAGCGGATTATTTTTATCTTTTCTGCAAAGTACCTGTATAGTACGCTCTAATTCTTCTTCACGACCTATCAACGGATTTACTCCATCAAGCATCTCATTAAGACACGGGGCATACATCTTAAGGATATCCCCCTGATCTGCTTCATCTGATGACGTGCGTCCGGCATATGCACTTGCTGCCCCCGGATCACCGGTATTTGTGCCATCATCCGATCCGTTGTCATCATACTCGGATATCGCCCTTAAAAGAGCAGACCGGTCAACGCCCTGTTTTTCCATAAAATATACCGCATAGCACTCCGGTACTGCCCATAATCCGTTGATGATATGTCTGACATCTATTTCTCCGCGGCCACTGCTTATCGCATGTTCTCCCGCATACGTTATCAGATAGCTAAGGCCGGCTGATATCTCCGGATCATATTCTTCATCAGTGGTCTTATCTATGTATTCTTCGCAATAATCCGTAAGATCCTGTACAAGTTCATTGACCTTACCGCCGCAATCTACAAACGCCCTGCAAAACACCTCATCCTCACACATCATGAGAAGTATCGTCTCAGGTGTTATAAGAGAATAATTATTTTCGGCTGTATATTCGTTAGCTGCTTCCAAAACAGCATTTAATCTCTCCGAGAGCCGCATCATGCTTCCTCCACACTCATTCTAAAGGGAAATCCCTCTTCGTTAGCTTCACGCAAGGCTCTGTTCACCTTACTCACGGCTATATCATAAGGATATACCGCAACAACTGCCCTTCCGCTTTGGTGTACCTTGAGCATCAGGTTTTCGGCGGTAGTTTCATCCTTATTAAAAATTGTAACGAGTATCCTTACCACAAACTCCATGGTAGTAAAATCATCATTGATCATGATGACATTGTATTGCCTGGGTTCTTTGACAATGTCTTTTGTTTTCTCTTTAAATGATCCCAAAACAGCCATCTGTGCTCTTCCTCTCTAAATGGTATATTTAGTATTATAAAACAATAGTTGAAAGTACAAAACCTCTGTACCGATAATTCAGAATGACGAAGCCATAAAACAGGTGAATAACATAAGAAGCCAACTTATGCTATTATAAAAATATAGTTCTGATCAATGATCACACAAAGGATACATGATAATGCGAAAAACGATAAAACTCATACTCTGTTTACTGGGGATAATGCTTATGATATTCGGACTTACTGCCTGCGGAAAGCAAAAATATAAACTGAATCTGGATCCGGGTTTTGACAAACCCAAAAAAACATCCTATGCCGCAGGTGAAACGGTAACGGTATACTTAAGCTTGATCGCAACAGACACAGATTATAGTTTCTATTTGGACAGCGATGATGTAAAACTGTCACAGTCTTATGAAGACAAACATGGATATGTACTCTCATTCACAATGCCCGAACATGACGTCACACTCCATTACGATGCAAAAAACAGTATGGTATATGACCCCGAGGCATCGGAAGCCGAAGCAGAATACAATCTCTCAATTCCACCGGAAACTTATGCTGATTATATAACAAATGATCAGATGCAATTCGAATATTACGAAAGACAATATGTCGATGAAAACACCACCGAGTATGTCGACTTTTGTTTGTACGAATGCGACAATAATTCAGCATATATCCTTGCGCGATATACCAAACACGGAAGTGAAAAAGAACACTTATCCTACAGACTGGTCCCTAATTCGGTAATTGACGATTGCTATGACTGTACTGTGGAGTATGAAATGGATAAGTGGGGAACCGGACAGGCGCTTGAAGGCGCAGTCTATGTGGTCAAATTCTACAAGCTCGGAAACATATTACGTGTATCATCCGAATCCATGCCGGAAAACGGAATGGAAGCCTTTGATACCATCGGAAATATCATCAAAAATGCCTGGGCATCCGAAGGTGCCATATATGATGCATACTGATCATAGGGCTGCTCATCCTGCTTCGGATCGCAGGATCATGCCAGATTAGCGTTTATTTTGGTTATAAGGTCCTCTTTCAAAAAGGGTTTGGGAATATGTGCATTCATTCCCGCGTCCAATGCCTCTTTTATATCCGATTCAAAAGCGTTTGCCGTCATGGCAATGATCGGAATCGATGCAAGGTGCTCATCCTCAAGTGCTCTGATCCTCTTAGTTGCCTCCAGACCGTTCATAACAGGCATTGATACATCCATAAGTATCAGATCTATATCTCCCGGTTTGGAATTCTTCACAAGTTCCACGGCATCTACTCCACTGTTAGTCTGTTTTACACTAAAGCCAAACTTAGTAAGGACTCTTTCCGCCAGTTTAAGGTTAAGAACCGCATCATCCACAACCAATATGGTCGTGCCCTCGTAATTCTTATTAAGTGCTTCAGCAACATTATCATCTTCTGACTTATCAACTTCATCGGAAGATGCAGGAGACATCGGAAGAACTATTATGAATTCACTGCCCTTGCCAAGACCTGTCTTAAGTTCTATGGTACCCTGCATAAGATTGACTATATTCTGAACGATCGCCATTCCAAGACCCGTACCCTGGGTTTCATTAACCACTTCGGTATTTTCTCTTGAATATGCTTCCCATATATGCTTTCCGAATTCTTCCGACATACCGATACCGGTATCTCTAACGCGAAGTTCGTATGTATATTTATCCTTACGGTCCAAAAGTTTTCCCTCAAGGAATACACTTCCGCCTTTTTTAGTAAACTTATATGCATTGGAAAGAAGATTTAACAATATCTGGCGCAGGCGCAGCTTATCGCATTCTACGATATCATCACCCAGTTCATTGGCATTTACGATAAACTTAAGACCGTTTTCTTCCATTTGGCCTCGGATCATGTCAGCACATTCAAGGAGAAGGTTCTTAACACATACGGGAGTAGGTGACAGTTCCATTTTGCCGCTCTCTATACGGCTCATATCGAGAATATCGTTTATAAGACTCATAAGATGTTCACCCGCACCTCTGATCTTATTAAGATAATCTTCCAGATGGGCCCTGTCATTGATCTCTTCTATCGCAAGTCTTGAGAAGCCGGTTATCGCGCTCATAGGTGTACGTATATCATGTGACATATTCGAGAAAAATACAGTCTTGGCACGGTTTGCACGGTTTGCCTCGTCAATGGCCTTAACGAGCATCTTCTGTCTGTCCTCAAGTTCTGCCTTTTGAGTCGCGATAAGCTTGTCATCATCCATCTTCTGGGAGCGAAAATCATCCACGACAGATGCAGTGATAAGAAGCCTGTTCACATGATCCTCCCCTCTGTCTATCACATGATAATCCACCCTGATCCAACGGTTGTCTTTTTCATCTTTATATACGAATTCCCTGACATCACTGTCTTTGAACAGATCAGTGCGAACGTAACTTACATCACATAACAGTTTCTTCTGAAAGTCCGAAATTTCCTGGATCTTAGAAGCTGCTGCGGTGATCAGTTCCTTAATTCCTACATCTGAATCGGTTTTAAATTCACCTGGCTTTATTACCTTGACCGAATCGTTGACAAAATCGATCATATAAATACAGCTGTACTCTTCAGCCAGCGTCGCGATTATCTGATTGTCCAGCTTAATGGTACCGAGTTCCGTTTCCGAGATGAGCGTAGCAGACCCAAAGGCTTTTACAGGGTTTCCGTTTTCATCAAACTCGGTCGTATATTTTACACGAAACGGTACACGACCTACCGTGAGCGGTATATCTGCTTCTATCTCCTTAACTCCCGAATCTATCTTTCGCATCATGTCCCGGTACATATCGGCATAATCGGGAGGGAATATCCCCATATCGATAGCAGGCTCGGGATAATTGGTAACAAGAGCCGGAAGCCCGAGGTCTCTCATACAACGGTAACATGGGCGCATTTCCTTGGTTGCGACCGTATATTCCCAGTTATATATATTTATCTGCTCACTGGCGGATTTATATCTGTGTTCTATATCTTCAAGAGTATCCTGTGTTCTTTTTTCATTGGAAATATTCCGGATAGACTCAAGAATAAATGCTTCATCATCCGTTTTTTCTATCAGAATGAAGCGGCTCTTTAAACAGATGCGGTCAAAGCCGCAACAATTGGAGAAAACAGATCTCCATGTCTCGGCTTCCTGTTCTTCACCTGTGGTGACACATTTTTTTACCGCATAGGAAAAAACCTGCATATTTTCATCATCGAATATCTTATGCAGATCGGCATGAACATACTCGTCCTTGGCTATATTCATCCAAAGTTCGGGTATATATTTATTGTTGATATCAAGAATAGATATTAGATCGTTTTTGTAAGAAATGATAGCTGCGGGACCTAAGAATCTGCTGTAAAGAATATCATCATATTTCATAGCGTAACCCTCATCGAAAAAAAAACACCCCTATCATTATATAAAAACTACTGCGTATTGTCACTTCCAAACAGTCTGATCTTTTCCCTGACGACTCCCTTCATAGCTTCTATCTCATAAGGGATAAGATTAAATATGGAATTTGCGCCTTCTGCCATTCCCTTTTCAAGACCTGCTTTTCCTGCCTTGTCGATATCGGTAAAGATATTCACTTTGCATACCCCAAGTTTAACGGCATTCTTAAAATCATCATCTGCAAGCCCGCTTCCACCGTGCAAAACAAGTGGTATACCGGTCTTTTCGGATATTATCCTTATCCTGTCAAAATCAAGTTTTGGCGGGAATTTATAATCACCGTGTGCGTTTCCTACCGCTACCGCAAGCGAATCGATACCGGTTCTTGTGACATAATCAAGTGCCTGATCGGGATCTGTATAATAATCACTCGGCTTTGATAATTTTCCAGCCCCCTCGTTATCACCCACATGTCCGAGTTCTCCTTCTACGGTAACTCCCATGGTGTGGCATATCTTTACCATTTCGGCGACTTTGCCGACATTTTCTTCATAAGTCAGTGTCGAACAGTCATACATGATCGATGTGAAACCAAGTTTTAATGCCTCCATACATCTTTCAAAAGTAAGACCATGATCATAATGTACACATACCGGAACCGATGCTTTTTTTGCCATCGGTATCAGATACTCCGAAACCCTTTCAAGTTCCATGGAAGGAAGCAGGATCTCCGCCGTCCCAACCATTACGGGAGCTCTTAATTCTTCCGCGGTTTCTATTATTGCTCTGGCCATCTCAACATTAACTGCGTTAAAAAAGCCTACACCATACCCTTTTTCTTTTGCCGGAAGCAAAATATCATTCATATTAACAAGCATCTTCGGTCCTCCCTTAAGTCAGTTCTTTTCCCAGCCTGCCGCCATCTTTTGATCAAGTTCTTCAAAGTTTTTTAGTCCCCCGAGTGCATCGTATGCGGCAACGCAGCATGCTCCGGTAGCCACTGCATATTTTACACTCTCATCGAGTGAACACCCATTTAAAACAGATGTTAAAAATGCTGCCACGCTCGTATCTCCGGCTCCTGTTCCGGACAGGATCTTTTCAGGTTTAAAACTCTTTTCAAATCCTCTTTTGCCTGCCCATCCGGATACATTAAATTCAAGTCTCTCACCGAAACCTTCAAACGCCGATCTGTCTTTGGTACAATAATACATTCCCGGGGCACCGCACTTGATCAGCACGATCTTTGCTCCCATATCCAGGCATTTATCTCCGAGCGGTTCTATATCATCTTTGAGGCTCATTATCTCGGTCAGATCCCTGTCGGGATGATCGCGTCTCAGTCTCTCATATTTATCTCTTTCCAGCATAAACATAAGTTCCTCGACGCTCGGAACAAATATATCCACATAAGGAAGCGTGTCTGATAAGATCGCATTCCAGTCACTTCTGCCTGAAGGAGTATCGGGATCGACTGCAGCCAGATCAAGACTCGTAACGGTTCCTGCTTCTTTGACCGTACGCATTATCCTCACCAGTTCTTTGCCTTCATTTTCGTATATGCGTTTCATTAGAGGAGGATATCCGAAATGGAACAGCGCCGCTTCCTTAATTGCATCCATCGGAAGATCGTCGGCACAGAATGTATCATTTGCACCGGGATTATGTAAGAATATCCTGTCCACTCCGGGAATCGCGATCACTACAGAATAGGATGTGGAATCCTCACTGCTTCGTATAAGCCCTAAAGAAGCATCATATCTGTCTGCGATCTGCATGATCATATCCCCTAAAGCATCCTGACCGATCTTACCTGCAAGAGTAACATCGGCTCCAAGTATCTTCATTGCAAGCCCTGTGTTAGCAACCGATCCGCCTGTATGAATATCCGCATTCCCGACATTTATCAGTCTTCCGGGTGAAAGAATATCCTGGATCTTAGATGATGACTGCTCCGGGATAGCCGGCGTGATGTCTAAGCATATATGTCCGGCCACTACCGCCTTTTTACTCATCGGATCACCTCTCTTTATACGTAATTAAAATTTGTTTGTCATATAATGTCAAAAACCGTTAAACTCTGAAACAGGACTTATATCGAGTTTTACTTCATTTGCCGAAGATGTATTTTCAAGATACTCATTCTTTCGTATCTCATAATCCCATTCATATGCCCATACAGGTACATTTCCGTTTTCTTCATAAAATTCTTCAACTGCTCCCCAGTCTTCAGGAAGCCTGTACAGATAATAATACTCATCATCAGGATTTGATTCATGTTTTGTGGGATCATATGATTTTCCTACTATGGGAAGGAATACCCCGACCCTGTCGTTAAGCTTGTACCATGTTTCGGAAGCATAATCCATGGTTCCGAATGTACTCTTTAACATCCCGTCTTCATAAAGGGTGGCTTCACCCCGGTAACTTCTGTTATATGCCACTACAGCCTGCTTTTTGCAAAAAGTATATATATCACATACCTCCCCTGAATAAGTGATGATCAGTTCATCGTCACAATTCTTATCGATATCATAAATGGCATATCCGACATCATCATTAAGGCCTGAGTCCACTCCCCATGGCCATCCCATTTCCATAAGTGCGCTGTGATACCCCATCCTTGTCATCATATCAGTGGTATATAAGCCGCTCTGTGTCGCCTTATAATAAAAGAGGATATCTTTATATGCTTCATACTCATTTGTATATAACGAAGCTTCTTCCGTATCGGTTTTGCTTCCTGTCCCATCGGTCTCCTCTGTTTTCACATCGGTTCCTCCGTCAGGCGTTTTAGATTCGTCAGTATCTGATGCTCCATCTGATTTAGCATCGTCTTTTTCAGCCTCAACCGCATCTTTTTCCGTAGTTTCCTCAGTTTCTGCTTCGGGAATTTCTGCTGCATCTGCTTCAGCATTTTCCTTCTCCGGTTCGGGAATTTCTGCCGCATCTGCTTCAGCGGCTTCCGCAGTTTCTAATCCGGCCGTGGTTTTCGACTCCGTACCGGTATCGTTAGTACCGGCCTGTGTATCATCGTTTTTTCCACAAGAAGTGATAGACAGACTGCATATTAAAGTAAATAGCACTATCTTACTTATGAATCTTTTTTTATTCATTTTTTTCTCCTGAATTTGTGATAGTATTTTCGGTATACATCATGGGAATGACCGCCTTAAAAACATACGAATTAACGACCCTGAAGCCATTTGTTTCAAGAAACTCCATGTATCCTTTTTCATCCCACTCAACCTCAAAAACAACACCGGCTTTTGATAATATACCACTCATCATATTGCTTATTTTATTATCATTTGTATGGATGAAATTAGGTGCTATGAGAACTCCGTCAGGGCGCAATACCCTCTTTATCTCCGAGAGCACAGCCTGGGGATCGGGAACTATATGAAGTGCATTTGCGATTATAACGATGTCAAAACTGTCATCGTCATATTTAAGATCCGAAGCATCTGCCTGTTCATATGTCAGATTTGGAGGATTTAAACCCTGTTTAGCCTGTTCTAACATCTTCTCGGAAAAATCAGTGGCGATCATAGACTTGGTAAACCCTGCAACCTCTTTGGCTATAAGGCCTGGGCCGGTAGCAAGTTCAAGTACCTCTTTATCAGCAACCACCTTCCTAATCCTTTTGTACATGTCTTTATATGCTTTTTTATTACTCGGTGATCCTGTTACAAAGAACTTGTAAACAGGTGCGAAACGATCCCATACATCCTTGTTTTGGGCTGTAACTGATCTGTATCTTTCTATCACATTTTCACTTTTATATTCTTCGGGCAGATCATCGGCCTCGTATACCAGACTGTAAAGCTCTACTCCGTCCGAAAGGTGTTGAGTTGTCACACATTTCATTCCCAGATGCATGTACTTGTCACGCTTTACTATCGCATCGGTTTCAAGTACCACCGGAAGCCCGTGCTTTCTTCCCGCTTCAAAAGCTATCTCCAGTGTGGGACGCATAAAGCCCTGTCCCTGATACTCCTTTACGACAGCTACCATTGATACATATATATATCTGATCTTCAATTTCTTAAGCATTGAAGCATAAGACTTTTCAGGTTTGTTTTTTATGCATGCTATTGCAACACTTCCAAGCTTTCCTACTGAGAAGTTTCCGGGAATCCCTTTTAAAAGTTCATATCCCGCTGAAATATCTGTCTTTTTGTCAGAGTGTTTCATGGCTATAAAGCCTTCGTGATTCTCACTCGTCGAGTATAGACACCCCTCCATTATCATACTTCTGGCAAATGCGGAAATATAATCGCTTACACCTTTAGAACCTTTGGACAGATAGGCCATTCCGTATTCACCATCGCCATATCCGTAATCTCCGAAAGCATCTCCTATCTTACGGACTTCCTCATCTGATAATGCATAAACTTTGATAGACATGCTGATCCTCCTCCGGCATTATAAAAAGTATTCTTATCGGATCCTGTTAAGCTGTTCAAGTATCGATACTACTTCTGTGGGGTCGGTAGCAAAAACACTTGCCCCGTTTTCCAAAAGTCGGTCTTTGTCACGAAAGCCCCATAGAACAGCGATACATGGAAGGCCGGAATTATCGGCTGTTTTAAGGTCTACTTCGGAATCACCGATATATACAGATTCTTCCTTATTGCTTCCAAGTTCTTTTAATGCTTCCATGACCGTGTCAGGCGCGGGCTTTCTTTGGATCTCGGGTCTTTCTCCTATGGCTACATCCACATATTCCGCAAAAAAACGATCGTTCAGTTCTTTAACTGCAGAATCGATCTTATTGGACACTATAGCCATCTTATATCCACGCACACTCAGTTGTTCCATAAGTTCAACGATACCTTCATACGGTCTCGTCTTATCCAGGCAATGTGCATCATAATGTTCCTTGAAAATAGGAAGCATATTATCAATGGTTTCTTTGTCTGTTTCTGAAGGAACCGCACATTCAAGTGCATATTTGATACCGTTCCCAAAAAACTGCCTGTATTCCGAAGCGGTACGTGCAGGCAGCCCGAATCTGTCCAAAACATAATTAACGGAATCCGTCAGATCATCGAGTGTATTTAAGACGGTTCCGTCCATATCAAAAATAACCGTATTAATTTTGCTCATTATAATTCACCTTAAAAGCTCTGCATGCAATCCGCAAAAGCCTGCTGATATTCCTCTTCTTCCGCTTTAAGGAGAGCTTTGATATCCTCATCACTATGTACCTGCACAGCATCTAACCACTTTAACTGTTGTCCGGCCTTTTCACTTTTTAATACGACCTGCGTATATTCAGG
Source organism: Lachnospiraceae bacterium (assembly GCA_024691305.1). GTDB lineage: Bacteria > Bacillota > Clostridia > Lachnospirales > Lachnospiraceae > XBB2008. The sequence goes on from JAILNS010000036.1 coordinate 243,660, forward strand.
TCCGATCATCAAAAGTTTAAGAGCCTCATCGGTACTTAAATACCCGCTGCTTATGATCCCGAAGGTATCATAGATCGTATCATTTGCTATGGGACCTATGATCACATCGGCTTTTATCGTATCATTAAGTCTTCTGTTACCGAATATATATTCAAACCACTCTCTGTTTCGGGACAGTTCTATAATATCCAGTCCCCCGGTATCCAATTCGTATTCATTTATAAACGCTTCATTGAGTGACCATCTCCTGCAGAAATCATAATCTTTTGAAAGATAAAACCCCTGCCCGAAATCGGCGTTCTTTCTGCCATGAAATATATCAGGATTTTTGATTATCAGCTCACTTGTATGATACAGTCTCATATGATCTTAATCATCCTTACATCTGGTCAGTATGATCAATCCTATCACCATAGCCACCATACCGAAGATCATCCCGCAGATACCGTTATACTGTGAAGTGTCACGCCCCTTCTGTGTAAAAGAAAGAATAGCAGTCTGAGTAAGTGTTAATGATATCAGAGCGGTAGCCAATGAAATAAGACTTATCATCTTATTTTCATTATTATTGTTCTTATGAGCCTTAATTATCCCTCTTACAGCCAGCACTATATCGGTAAATGTGACAGCGGCTATAAGGATCGCAACACGCATATCATATTCTGCCGAATTTCCGTTTTTATATATCCAATATGAATATATGACAAAAAGAAAACTTGAAAGCATTACTATCCAGCCGACGAAGTTCTTCTTTTCTTTTATGATCGCACCTCTGGCACCTGCTATTCCGAAATTATATAAAGCAGAAAAAGCGATCAGCCACAGACCGCTCACCAGAGCCAAAACAAGTTTTAAGACACCCATAAATATTCCCTGCACCACAGAGAACTTAAGAGGATATCTTTTTTCAAGCCATGTCATAATACGATCCATAATCTTCCTCAACAAGTAAAAAACCTTTGAACAACTTCGATTATATCGTAAAAACTTCGTAAAGCATACGCAAAAAATAATCGAGTGTCCAAAGGTTTTATTTTTGAGTAAGTTTTTTCAGGTTTCAGTCCATCATAAAAACTTATCTGGCTTCTCTTCCGGCTCTTGCATGTCTGATCCCCAATATTCCTGCAACTACACAGAGTGCTGCTGCGCCTATCATGACCGGGTGTTTTTTCTTCTTTTGTACTTCCATAATCTTATTCCCTCCGTTTTAATACACTTTAAACTGTTTTTTATACTCTATATTTATGCTATCTTGCCTGATGCTTTAAGCCACTGTACTTCATCATGAATGGTTTCCTGATATGATCTTGTATGGTAACCAAGTTCCTTCTTTGCCTTAGAAGAATCAAAGGTGTTGTTTCTGGCCAGATTATATACCGAGAATGTTGTAAGAAGCGGCTTGTCACCTGTCTTCTTTGCACGGTCTTCCATTACCTTACCCATTATGTTGGCTGCCCAGATAGGTAAGAACATCTTAACGGGCTTGCATCCACTCTCATCACTGACCATCTCACAGAAATTCTTAAAGGATACGGGTTCATTGCCAAGTATATAGCACTCGCCGCATCTGCCCTTATCTATGGCTGCTATAGTGCCCTGGGCAAGGTCTCTTACATCGCACAGATTAAATGTACCTGCGATACCGGCAGGCATTTCCCCAGTTTTTCTACCACTTCACCTATATCGGCATCTATACACACCGATCTTTTTTTGATCGCATCCGGACAGGAAGCCTCTCCGTAATTAATACAGGCATAAAAAGCGTCAGGATTTTGGGCCGTCATTTGCCAAAAAGGATATTTGATTATGCCGGGTGTGTTATATCCTACTCCAAGTTCAAGAAACAGGATATTCCCTTTCCTGGTCATAAGAAAATTCTCGTATCTTTCCGAAGCCGCATGCCAGCCTTCATCCTCTGCAAACCTGTCATCGGACCTTAGATTCATGGTCATGGGTTTTCCGCAACGAGGGCATCTGGGTATCAGTTCGGAGGGAATCTTCATATCGGACTGTTGCTCCATCATATCACGTATCATAGTTTCGTTATCATACGTTTCCTGACTGCATGGTTCACTGCACTGAAACAGTCCGTAATCTCCCTGTGTATAAAAAAGTCTCTTCTTATCAAAACCGGCTTTTTGAAAACAATGATCCACGTTTGTGGTTATAACAAAATAATCTTTGTCTTTCACGAGCGAAAACAGATTCTCATACACCGGCTTTGGAGCATCCATATATCTGTTTATAAATATATATCTTGACCAATATGCCCACATTTCTTCAGGCGTCTGATAGGGATAAAAACCACCGGAGTACATATCGTTAAATCCATACTTATCTGAAAAATCCGAAAAATATTTTCTGAATCTTTCTCCACTGTAAGTAAACCCCGCAGATGTGGAAAGTCCTGCTCCTGCTCCTATGATAACGGCTTCTGCCGATCTTATTTTTTCTCTAAGCTTATCTGTCAACTATCTTAACCCTCCCCGGTTTTCTGGGCTTACTTATGGGAGGCTCCCCATCGATATATCCCAATATAACAAAGCATTCACATACATAATTATCCGGAACTTCCCACTCTTTCATCAACCTTCTTCCCTCATCGCTGTCGAAAGTCTCTGCTCCTCTTGATATTATACATGATGCTATGCCCAGTTCCGTAGCCTGAAGTATCATGTTCTCGGCTATACAAAATGCATCAGCGGTCTTAAACATAAAGTTACTCTGTCCAAAAATCGCAACCACACAGGGGGCAGAATAAAATCCGTCCTTCATCGCAGGATCATCGATTACACTGGGCTGTTCCCTGGATACATATGAACCTATAAGGTTCCCTCTGTTAAAATGCGAAAGATTCATTATACCGAGTTTTTTTGTAAGTTCCTTATCGTGAACCGCCACCATCATGCTCCTTTGTCCACCCCCGGCATTCGGTGCATAATTACCTGCTTCAAGGATAAGTTCAAGATCCTTACGGCTTATCTGTTCTTCTTTATACTTTCTTATCGAGTGTCTGCTCTTTATTATATCCATTAACATATCAGTTCCTCCCCTGTTATATCATTTCCGGTCTTCCAGCACTGCGGATCCGGAGCATAAAAATCTCCGTTTGTACCGTTAGCTACGGCAGGACATCCCCTGCACCATGGTTTAAGCTCGCACTTACTGCATTTGGTGAATCTTTCATAATCTCTGTATTTTTCCATCTGACATACCCAGATATCCGCAAGTCTGTCATTAAATATATTTCCTACTACACTGTCTGTCACTCTTCTGCAAGCCATGACATCACCGTTTGAAGATATGGTTATATGACAGTTTCCACAGTTACATCCTCCATAGATCATACCGTTTACTGCCCCTGCCGGAAGTTTAAACTCTCCCGTCTCATATTCATACAGAGTCCATAAATGGTCTTTTTTATTAAAATAAGTCTCACAGCCTGCTGCCTCATATGCCTTAAACTTGGCATCACATATTTCAAGCAGATTCCTGTATTCCTCCGGAGTCATACTGCTGTCGACCTCTCCTCCGGTCGGTACATATCTTGAAAAGGAAAAAATCTTAACCTTAGCCTTAACGACCGCATCTATTATGTCAGGTATCTCATCTATATTGCTTTTTGAAACCGTACTCATTATCACACTCTTGATCCCTGCCCGGTTTAAACACCCTACCTTTTCAAGGGTCAGGTCAAAGCTTCCGGGCTTTCTGAACCAGTCATGAGTCTTACGCATCCCGTCAAGCGACATCTGGTATTTCTCACAGCCACACACTTTGAGCATGCGACAAATCTCATCGTTTAAGTGAAAAGGATTCCCCATAAGAGTAAAAGGAATATCTTTTGACTTAAGCAGCACCATCAGTTTCCAGAAATGAGGATGGAGAATAGGATCGCCGCCAGTAATATAAAAATACGGTTGTCTGTGGTAAACCTTGCAAAAATCTTCGCAATTTGCTACCGTATCCTGCATCTGTTCCCAGGTCATACTTTTTAATTCTTTGCAGCCTTCCCCGGAAAAGATATAACAATGCTTGCAACGCTGATCACATTCATCAGTGATGTGCCATTGAAATGAAAAATACTTGCCCATCCTATTCTGCCTCCTCCGTCCGGAACTCTTTCTTACTTGTCAGATGCTCCGCATGCTGCAGGTGCCTCTGCGGGCTTGTCCGATGCTCCACATGCTGCAGGCGCCTCTGCGGGCTTGTCCGATGCTCCGCATGCTGCAGGTGCCTCTGCGGGCTTGTCCGATGCTCCGCATGCTGTACCACATGCAGCTGCTGTTTCGTTCTCGTTCCATCCTGAAATGTTTGAAAGTGCCATTTTTATTACCTCCGTGAAATATGTTTTCAGCTTTCGCCTTGCTACGTTTACACAATAACAACTCATAAACCCCTCGAAAAGTACGCACTTTTTTATTACATAGTCACCTTTTTGTAACCTATGTACCTCAGACAAAGCCATATGTTATACTTACAATATACGCAGACTGTATTTATTCTTAACGGATATCAGGAGGCAAACTCATGCTGACTAAAGAAGAATTGCCGGAATGTCCGGTTGCAACCACTGTTCAGATGATAGGCAGTAAATGGAAACTGCTGATAATGAGAAATCTCCTTGTACGTCCCTGGAGATTTAATGAATTAAAAAAGAACCTTGAGGGGATAAGCCAAAAGGTTCTTACAGATTCTTTGCGTTCTATGGAAGAGGATGGAATAATAGTCCGTACTGTTTATCCGGAGGTACCGCCGCATGTCGAATATTCATTAAGCGAGATGGGTGAGTCCATGCGGCCCATACTCATGGCTATGCAGGACTGGGGAAACAATTATAAAGAAACTCTCGAATAATATTCAGCGGTTCTAAATTTCATTCGGGCATACCCAGATAATAACCCTGAAACAGATCTGCTCCTATAGATTTCATATATTCAAATTCGGCCTCGGTTTCAATTCCTTCAGCCACGACTTGAAGATTTTTGGCGTGCATAGTTTCAATGATCGCGCTGCAATTAGCCTGTTTATATTTGTCTGTATCTATACCGGACAAAAGGGTCCTGTCGATCTTAACTATATCCGGATTCACCAGTTCAACGATATGAATATCATTAAATCCTGTTCCGTAATCGTCTATCGCGATCAGATTATTGTTAATGTCTGCATATTTTCTTTTAACAAGGGACATTTCTTCAGAGAATTCCGGATACTCAAGGCATTCTATTATCATCGCCCTCTTATCAGTTCCATAGTAATCTATATAGGTTTCAACTTCATCTTTGGTGAATATCTCACACGGAAAAGAATTAATGCTTAGAAGTTCCTTGTAGGATCTTAAAAAATACTTTTGCGTGGCTCCAAAAAAAGTGGCCACTTCAAGAACATGAAGTTTGTCCATTTTCTCATATATTTTAATGAGTTCGGTAACAGTCATGTCATATGGGCGCATCAGGGCCTCTCTGGCATAGACGGTTTTCCCGTCGGGATAAAAGATCGACTGGAATACATAATCAATTTTCAATTCCATCAAGGCTTTTTTGATATCTTCAGAAAGCGGTAAACTGTCAAAATAGATCATACAACCACCTCATTTAACCTTTAATGATTTCCGGCAAAAAAAGGGCATCTTACACCGATACACTTATCATTTAATCCGGAGCGGTGACAACTAATCTCATGTTCTTCCATTTCTATGCCAAAATTCTCTTTAACATATGCAATGGCTGACAATATCGATAAAAAGGAATCCCGTTTGCAACACCTTGGGCCTCCGATCTCTCCGATCTTTTCAAGGGATCTGGAAGTCATCTTATTTGAATGGGCAAACGGTTCCTCTGCCAACGGAGAGGATCCTGTGATAATGGATATAAACATTCCGGAACTGATCCCCGCACCGCATGCTCCCCAAAAACCGCATGCTCCTCCGGGAACACTCTTAGCACGTTTAATCATCTCGATCAATGAACTATGAAGATCGAGGTCTCACTCATACACAGATCGATTATAGGATCAGAGTCTTTAGTCAGACTTTCATCTTCATAGTTTTTCATAATCATACCTTGGATAATCATCCTCTACTACATAAATAATACCACATTTAAACAAATCTCAGTTTAGAAAGAAAATCCCGTGCATATGTCCTTATATTATAACAAAAACAACCCCGGTTATGGCTACCGGGATTGTCATATATCATATAATATTACCTCTTACTTAAACTTCCTCAAATATCCTCATAAATGATCAGATATTCTCTGCCACTTCGGAAGTTCCGTCAAGAAGTTCCTGCTTTTCACCATTTTTGCTCCAAACGCCAATCTTCTTGAACATCATAACCAGTGCTATGAACATAACGATAAATACAATAACTGCACATACGAGCAACGGTATAAAGTAATTGGCATACGGAAGGCTCATAAGTTCTTCGTTAGTCAGGTTTTTCACATCTTTGATATCTCCGACAATAGACTTTATTCCGATCAAAAACATGTCAAATAACGTATGACAAAGAATAGGAACTACCAGTGAAAGTACATGATACTTGAACTGTTTGGTGACACGGGCTTTTCCGTAATAATAACCCATAGCCCCCTGGAACAGCAGATGCATCGGAAGGAGTGCCCTGAGTATACTTGGTGCGCCGAAAGCAAGATAAACAACATCTTCAAGAAGTGTAAATCCGGCACCCACCAGGATAGCGGCGATCATGGCATCCAACCAGGTTACAACCTCGTTGTTCTTAAGTAATGCAAGTCTAAAGAGAATATATTTTGAAACTTCTTCCAAGATCGCAGCCGTAATAAGTGCAGTCAGAAAACCGCTAAGTATAGGATTCATGCCATAGAAAGTGTTTTCGTCAAGCGAAACAACAATTGAAAGAATATATGTAAGAGCCGTGCCCAAGCAACCTAACAAAATACATTTTGCCACCGTCTTTTTGGAAAATTTCTCTCCGGGCTTCCTCTTTAATAGCCATACCATAAGGGCTATTGTCACACCAAACTGAATAATTCCTGCTAAAATCATCATTTACCTCCGTTTCACTACTTACATTTCCCCTACATAAAAACTACAAATAGTTATTATAGTTTCCATACACTCACCATGTCAAATTTAGTACGTTTTGGATCATCTGTGAAGGTCCTGAATTTCTGTCGAATAATTTATACTTCATAAAACTTCATGGTATATCCGCCTTCAAAGGTTTCTCCGCCTTCAAGAGTATTTGTATATTCCCTCTGACTTAGATCTCCCTCAAAATCAACCGCATCGCATCTCCCATACCATGGTTCGATACAGATAAACGGTGCATCTTTCTTTTCGGGTGACCATATGGCAAAAAGCGGTGTATCAAAGCACACATCAACGATATGCTTACCATTTTCGTCCGCAATTCCGACACGTTTCGTCTGATTGCCTTCTATCATATATGTACAACGGTCGAAGAAATCACCGGTGATCGTTACATATCCGTTATCCAGAGGCATTTTGATATTCTCTCTAAGTGCAAGCCCTTTTTCTACATCATTCCCGTGATGATAAATTGTATCCGTTCCCTCAAAAAAGAGTTTATAGCCGGTCTTACACCCCGACCTGTCCTTATGGAAACCATGAACCGGGCACAGGAATGCAGGATGGGCTCCTATAGAAAAGTACATTTTTTTGTCTGCCGGATTATAAACATTCCACATGACTTTTACATCATCGGTTTCACCTTCCGATATGAGCTTATAACCTGTCTTTAATACAAAATCAAAAGGATACTTACTTAAAGTTTCGGCATTTGATTCCAATTGAAACCATATTTCATCTTCAGTTCTGTCTGTAAGCAAAAACTCATTGTCTCTTGCAAAACCGTGCTGTCCCATCGGGTACTCTTTGCCTTCCCAATTGTATTTTTTGTCTTTCAGACTTCCGACAAAAGGGAAAAGCACCGGGGATGTACGCCCCCAGTATTTGGGATTTCCATACCACATGTACTCACGCATATTATTCTTGTTTATTACTGATTTGATTTCAGCTCCGAATGAATCAATCTCTACTTTGATCCTGTCATTTTCCAAAAAATATCTCATACCCTGCACCATTCATCTTGATATTCTCTGATCTGTATATTAATCATCCTCAACACGTATGTTAGATATTGCGGTCTGATCCCCTGTAAGGGCAATATAGACATCTTTCAGATCTTCAAGTACATTGGCAACCGCATGCACCTTAAAACTCGGGTTCTCGGCATCTACGATTATCCTGTTACCATCTTCCCTGCTTATCCTGAGTTTAAAGTCTGTACCCTGTTTATTCGTCTCTATCCACTGATTCCATCCGGCGAAGTCGGGATCATGATCAACAGAAGACTCATTGGTCGCATACTCCTGAACCTCGTTTACCTCGCCGTCCATCTTTAAGAACATATATTCATGATATCCTTCGCCGTCCGCCTTACCTTCAGGTGAAGAGAATACTTTGAGATACGGACACTGCCATACAAGTCTTGCGGTAGGCAGGCTCTGAGCATGAAAACTAAGTGTCATCGCATCTTTTAACAAAACCACCTCTGAAGTTTCACTGCACCAGCCATCCACCTGAAGGTTAGGGATATCGCCCTCCGGCTGATCCTTTATGAAACTGATCTCTTCAGCTATTCGAGGTATATCATCTCTTCCTATTTCCGTATCACCGCTTTCAACGATAATATTGTGGATACTGCAGTTTTCCCCGCCGATGGAAACATACACATATCTGGAAGTGTCGGGTAGTGCTAAGATAACACTTATCGTGCGTTCTTCGTCCATGATCTTTATCATGGCATGATCCTTATATCTGACAGCATATATCTCATAACGCTGTCCTTCCGCAGTATCCCCGAAACCGGCCCTTTCAAAATCAGGTGAAGCTTCACTTATCCTGACCTCGGATTTTCGTATGCCGCCATCCGTAACCTGTCCGTCAACTCTTATACGGGCATATTCATAGTACAGAATATTCTTGTTTTCCTCTTCTCCCGGATAAACCATACCATCCAGAGAATCAAAAACTATAAGAGTAGGAAGGCTTTGATCTTTAGGAATATCGTTGTCCGGCTGACTGCAAAGTTTTATGTATGTAGGCTTTTTGTTGATCGCAGTTCCGGCTGAACAGTCATGGTAAATGGAATCACACCTGAGGCTGTCCGTGGAAGCATTTGCCCTTTTCTCCTTCTCATGCATTCTATACTCTGCATCCTGATCTATCATACGTATCATTATATTTGCAAACTCAGGATCAAACTGGGTTCCTCTGCCCTTAACAATCTCTTCTCTTACGATATGCTGAGGGATAGCGTTACGATAGCTTCGGTTGGAGCTCATTGCATCATAAGCATCAGCCACGGCGATTATCCGGGCAAATTCAGGAATATCATCCCCCTTTAATCCTTCCGGGTATCCTTTTCCGTTATACCTTTCATGATGATAACGGGCACCGATACTAAGCCATGGTGAATTTTTGATATTCGAAAGGATCCTTCCGCCGATCACAGGATGCTGCTTGATCTGTTCAAATTCATCATCTGTTAATCTTCCCTTTTTGGTAAGTATCTCTATCGGCACACCGATTTTTCCCACATCATGAAGAAGAGCTGCAAAATAGACCTTTTCGCAGTCTGCTTCCGATAAACCGGCATTCCTTGCTATCATCTCCGAATAATCAGCAACTCGCTGCGAATGACCGTTTGTATACGGGTCCTTTGCATCGACCGCACTGGAGAGTGCCTCTGCCGTCTGTTCGAACAGCTCATGCGCCTCCCTGTGTTTCGTCTCAAGAGATCTGACTTTTCTTCTGAAGAAAAAGCTTAATCCCACGGCTATCAAAGAGATTATGATCAAAGCCACAAGGATCATAAACCATAACTGTTCGTATATTGCTTTTTCCTTCTCTATAATGACGGATTCCTGCTTATTCTCCCGTCCCATTGCATCTTCTATCTGAAGTTTAAAAGTATAACTTCCACCGCGAAGATTAGTGTAATCAACCGGAGCGAGATCACTTCTGGATACTGTGATCCTTTCACTGTCAAAACCTTCAAGTTCATAACTTACCTGAGGATTATCAAGCGAATAATTAAACACAAAACTGGGAACAGTCAGTTTCAATGTATCTGAAGGAATTGTAAAGTTACCATCGGCATTCGGATATATCCTTTGCCCGTCAGCCTCAACATAAGGAACAGATACCTTCAGGTTATTAATATCCTCAAAAGGCTTCTCTATATTGACCTTGGCAATCCCTGTACTTCCTGCAATATACAGATCACCGTCATCTGTCAGTTCACTGTATGAATTGGCAGTCGCAATGCAGGGTAATCCGTTATCCTGACTGTAATACACAGGATTCAGTTCATTTGCTATAAGTTCATCCGCAGGAACCACATAGATGCCGTTACTGCTTAAGACCCATATATCTCCCACACTGCTCTCATACATATCGAAGTTGTTCGGATATGGGAACTTGCTCACCGTGGTCACCTTATAATCAGGTGTCATATACGCTATAGAACTACTTGTTACTATCCATACCAGATTCCGTTTGCGGTCACACTTGATACGCATTACGATATCAGAAGGCAACCCATCCTCTACATTTATATTTTTTACTTCGGATCCGGTTATAACATATAAACCTCCGCCGTTACTTCCGACAAGGATCTCTCCGTTTAACCCCTGAGCCACACAAAGACTCTCGGTAGTTTCGATCCCGTCTTCAGTGCCGTAAGAAGCAACCACTTTTCCGTCCTTGATCACATTTGCTCCACCGGTAACGGCAACGATGACCGAACCATCATCCATCTCGCTTACCGCACGCAGATTATCGGATAAAAGGCCATCTTCCTCGGTATAAACCGTAAGGTTACCGTGCTCATAACAAAGCAGTCCGCAGGCACGCCAGGTTGATATCCACATTCTCTCATGACTGTCTTTTATTACAGATCTTATACGACAGTCTGTCAGCATATCTATAAGATTGTCTTCCTCTACAGGCTTACCGGAAGCCGTTTGAGCAGTATCGATCTGCACCTTATCTATCAGTCCGTTTTCACCTATTGCCATGAGTCCCGTATCGGTAGCCGCATAAAGCGTTCCGTCATACATACAGGTTGCATTGACTACCGTTTCCGGAATATCATATCTTTCAAAGATATTGGAAAACTGATTTGGAACAACCTTCATGACTCCCTGACGAGTGGATGTGAACCAAAGATTCCCCAGATAATCCGTCATAACATCATCAACATTATTATCCATGGGCAGATTATCAAGAACCTGAAATACGCCGTTATCGATGACACCGATCCCGTTTCCTGCACATATCCACAGCTTTCCTCCGATATACTCCATAGATCTTATATATCTAAGAGGGTCGATATCTATCTTTTCAAGAATATCAAATTTGTCTCCCGACAGGTCGACATGATAAAGTGCAAAGTCCGGAGCTTCATGATAGAGTTTCCCGTTTCCTTCAGGATCCGGTAAAATCCCTCCTGCACCGCCAAAAGGACTGTCCTCCAAACCAATATAACGCAGAAGCTGTCCGTCCTTGATAAGCATCAGTTCACCGGAATCTGTGGTTGCATATAAGATATCATCGGCGCCCAGTCTGAGTTCCCTGAAATTTCCCTTTGAAACATATTCATTATCTATTATTCCAAGGTTATAATCTGTATCTATTGTAGCTATACCACTTGTTGTTGCTACATATATTGTTCCGTTTTTGTCTTCTGTTATGGCCCTGGTATGGGCTGATGGCATTCCGTCAAGTTTACCCCATTTCCTAAGTTCACCCTTGTCCAGGACCGCCACACCGTTATCGTTTGTGCCTATCCAAAGTCTGTCCTTACTGTCTGCAAAAAGACACTTCACACTGGTCAGCCCGCCTGTGGAATCCATACGTTCAAATATATTTCCGTCATATCTGATAAGTCCGGCATAACTGCCTATCCATATAAACCCATCACTGGTCTGTGTAATGGCATTGGCTTCGGATGTCGGAAGACCGTTACTGTTGTCATAAAGCACAGCCGAAAAACCTTCTTTTAATCCGGTGGGATCTACGGATATTTCATCGCTGCCTGCTTTAAACATATACGGGGAGGTCCCTGCATCGATATATGCGAAACTCTCCATACAAAAAAACATTACAGCCAAAAAGAACACGGTAATGGTTCTCACGGCTGTTTTCCAACTAAAATATTTCTTTCCTTTTATCAACGTAATAACCTCCCGAACAGAACAAAGGAAATTTGCAGTAACCTAATTATATATTATATAACGCACAGCTTTTCTATGGCAAATTTATAAACGACGCTAATCCGTATCGGATTAACATCGTTGATTCTTATCGGATATACCTCTTTACTGTGTAAATCCATTATTTTTTTTATATCTGATCTCCTTCTTATTCCATCTCTTAAATATCTTTTCTTTTCCGTCTAAAATGTAATCGTATTTCCTCCAAAATCTATTAAATCACCCTTAAATCACTATTCAATCGCTGTCGGATCACTATTAGATCACCATTAGATCAATATTAGCTCACCATTAGATCACCATCAGCAACGTACCGGCTCCGATGAGTACACACCCGATAACGGATTTTGGAGTAACCTGTTCGTGCAGAAAGATAAATGCCAGTATCACAGTGATCACAACGCTTAGTTTGTCGATCGGAACTACTTTGGACGCTTCGCCCATCTGAAGTGCTTTATAATAGCACAGCCATGATGCTCCGGTAGCTAATCCGGAAAGGATCAGAAACAGCCAACTTTTGCAAGGATGGAAGTCAATGCAGCAAAAACAGATGACAATATTGCATCAATCCATCATAAATCTTAATAGTTCATTCTCCCATCTTCAACTTCATGTAAGGATTATCAGAAGTTGCATCAAAACCGTCCAACAGATACTCTTTAGGAATATAATCCAAATAATTTATATCCATAAAATAGTTGCAGAATATCTCCTCTGCATAAATGATCCTGTTATTTCCATCTGTAAGCGCATACACAAATCCGTTGTATTCATCGGCATAGACAGCCAGCAATTGATATGTCTTCTCTTCAGTAACACTGTAATATCCGATATAATCCGTCGACGGATAAGCTTTTAAGCGGGCTGTTTCTGTAGCATAATCTTCGTCTGAATAATCCATCACAAGGTAACCGAGATACTGCGCATCCCATGGATTATAATATACCATCTTATAATCAACAACTGCAGAAGTATCTTCGATAGTACGTGGCCAGATACTTTCATCCATACCCCACTTATTCCACAAAATATCTCCGTTATCATAGGAAAAAGACATGTACTCTGTATAATTTTCAATATCATCATACACTTCCGGCTTAGATATAAAAGAATCAACCAAAAAAATACCTACAAGCCCGAAGGCGATAATCCTTCTTATTATTGCAATACCAGCAATCGATATGACAATTCCAATAATTACTTTTTTCTTCGTCGTCATAATTATTAATACCCCTCCAAACAGATTTAACAGGCCATCACACAATAACGACAAAAATCAAACTACATTTGTAAATCTAATATCATCTGAGCTAGATGGATTCCGTCTTCAATGACAACTTTGTCATCACTGTAAAACGATCTCAGATAGGCGGTCACTTTGCCACTGTTTTCATTCATATTTCCCACTTTGTATATCCTGTAATAGTTGTTCTCTTTTTTTTTCATCCGATAATGCTGTGAGTAGATCGTTTATATCAATTCCTAACTTATATTCAGGGATAGTGTGCTGTCAATAATAAATGCTATATAACAGTTGACAGCAGTTATATACTGTTATACACTGTTTGCGGAGGTTGACAATATGCGCATTATTTTAAACAACACCTCAATGGTACCTATATACGAGCAGCTTATGGACCAGATCAAAAGTGAGATCATAAGCGGAGGTCTTGCGGAAAACGAAGTTCTTCCGTCCGTGAGGTCCCTTTCCGCTGAACTGAGGATAAGTGCTCTTACAGTAAAAAAAGCTTACGACAGGTTGGAAGAGGAAGGTTTTGTTGTTACCGTACACGGAAAAGGTACTTATGTTGCAGCGACCGATAAGCAGCTTGCCATGGAAGCGCGAAAAAAAACTGTGGAAGATGACTTTGCAGCTGCCATTCAGAAGGCAAGTGCGATTGGATTAACCAAAAACGATATTATTGAAATCGTAGAGATCATATTGGAGGACTACTGATGGTCAAGGTCGATAATCTTGTAAAAAATTACGGTGATTTTCATCTTAATATCTCTATGGAGATACCGGATGGTACTGTTACGGGCATTGTCGGAAAAAACGGAGCCGGAAAGAGCACCACTATCAAGGCAATACTCGGACTCATAAAACCGGACGGAGGACACGTTACCATAAACGGCAAGGAAACATCTAAACTAACCGGCGCGGAGAAGGCTTCGCTCGGAGTGGCACTGTCCGATTCCGGTTTCAGTTCATATCTGTATGTAAAAGACATAATTTGCATTCTCAGAAAAATGTATAAGACATTTGACGAGGAGTTTTTCAGAAACAGATGTATTTCGCAGGGGCTTCCCTTCGATAAGAAGATCAAGGACTTTTCTACCGGTATGCGTGCAAAACTCCGTGTACTTGTCGCGCTCAGCCACAAGGCAGACCTTCTTATAATGGATGAACCCACAGCCGGACTCGACATAGAGGCCAGAAACGATATACTTGATATGCTTCGTCAGTATCTCTCTGAAAATGACGATCGCTCAATTCTTCTAACTTCCCACATCTCTTCGGATCTGGAGAGTCTGTGCGATAATATCTATCTTATACATGACGGAAGGATCATCCTTCACGAAGATACCGATATTATCTTAAGCGATTATGCCATCCTGAAAGTAAACGAAGAAACATACGAAGTGCTGGACAAAAGCCATATTCTCAGTACCAAAAAAGAGAACTTCGGATATGCATGTTTCACAAGCGAGAAACAGTTTTACGTTGATAACTATCCGGGTATCGTTATCGAAAACGGCAAGATAGACGATCTGATATTAATGATGACAGGAGGAAAATAAAATGCTTGGACTTATAGAAAAAGATATACGACTTACCCTTGCCAGAAAGCAAACTCTTTTGATCTTCTTAGTTTTGGCACTGGTTATGGGATTATCGATGGATGGATCTTTCGTTATCGGCTATCTCACAATGCTTGCTACAATAGTGGCAGTCGGAACGATCAGTTATGATGAATTCGATAACGGTTTTGCGTTTTTGATGACATTACCATTTGACCGGAAAACTTACGTCAAAGAAAAATACCTGTTCAGCTTTTTATCAGCTGCCGGAGCATGGTGTTTTGGTGTGGTATTGTACTGCTTAGGAAGTGCGATCCGCCACCAAACAGTAATGTTTGCTGATGAACTGCCTATACTGTTAGCTCTTCTGCCCGTTCTTTTCCTTTTGGCCACAGTTATGATCCCTCTTCAGCTAAAGTATGGCTCTGAAAAAAGCAGAATAGTTCTGTTTATCATATTTGGTATAATTGCAGTTCTGATATACGGTATTAATAAAATATTCGACGGTTCAGATATCATGTCCGGCGCGGTAAAGACTCTGGACGGCATATCTCCCATTGTCGTTCTTGTTTCGATAGTAGCTGTGTGTCTGCTGTTCACCTGTGCTTCCTATCTGTGCAGTGTTCGGATTATGGATAAAAAAGAAATTTGATGTGAGGGATATGGTGATAACGTGTTATCTGATCACAATAATCCTTTCACAAAACTCCATCAGTCTCTCCCGCAGGCCCTCATGATCAAAGCATTCCATGCCCGTATTGCTTCCGTCATGAATAACAGCTTCCATTCCTTTGATAAGGATTCTCGCCAGCGTAGTATCATTGACTCTCAAACGGCTTTCTATTTCTCCGCTTTTTATCAATCTGCCAAGAGCGCGAGCCAATGGTTCTACCAGGGTCTCAATTGTGATAACATGCAAAGATGCCTCTACCGTCCAATGGAGTTTATCACCTTGCAGTTTTAGATAATATTCCTTTGATGTATGATTCAATTCTTCCAGAACCTTATCAACGATCTGATCCAGACTGAGCGATTCGTCACAAAGAATATCTCCGATCCTTTGTGAATAGCCCTGAAGGTATTTTTCTATTACTGCCTCGAAAAGGGCTTCCTTGGAAGGAAAAAAATGATAAAAACTTCCGGTCACCACACCTGCTTCTTCAAGTATCATCTTTACTGATGTTCTTTCAAATCCGTACTTAAAGAATACCTTTGTGGCTGCATCTATGATTATTTCTCTCGTTTCGCCTCTTTTTGCCATTATTCGTTATCCTTCGTCAGGTCTTTTGTCGTGATATATGGATTCATATACAGCTTGCGCTTTCTCGGAAGTCCCATGATCTTGACGAGAAAAGTCCTGGAATCTGAAGCCTCAAGAAGTTTTCTGTCGCCCTTGGTGATTTCATATCCTATCGCACGTTTGGGGCAACTCACAACACATGCCATACAGTTTGCACAGTGATGCAAAAAAACCGGTTTTCCATCCACAAGTTCTATGTTTTTACATGGACAGACTCTGCTGCACAGACCACAGGATATGCACTCTTCACTTATGGTAAAAGGATTGTCTGCATATTTCTGCAATTCAAGATACGGTCTCATAACCCGTTCTCTCTTTCGCCTTATGAATCCGTTCTCACGCGGATAATCTTTTTTCTCCAAATTCAAAATTTCAAGTGCAATTCTCTTGAGTTTTCTCTCGGTCTTAGGAACGCGTAGTCTCGCGGGAGGAAACGGCGGATATACTATTGCATAATTTGCCACACTATATACAAGATTTCCGTAATCAATGCTGATATTTTTCTTGTTTAATATCTCTGCCAGCTTTTCACATGCATATCCGCATATAAAACTGGGCATAGCGATCACAAATACATATGCATTGGGGTTAATGTCCAATTCTTCCACAAACTTTACAGCCGGAGCAGGCATTGTCCAATGATATACCGGATATATAAACCCAACAATATCACAGTCTGTTGCGGGAAAGTCCCCGGGATCAGACCTCATGGATACGATCTCAGTTTCTTTAAGTTGTTCTGCGATCACACGGGCAGCACGCATACTGTTTCCTGTGCCGGTAAAATAATAGATTCTTCCCCTCATGAATTAGCTCCTTTTTCAAAATAGAATATCGTTCTAATTTCATTATAGGGAAGAATCTTTTTTTTGTCAATCTATTCCATATTCCTCATTTTTTCTCAACAATGCGAGTGCGGCATAATGAAGTACTTCAAATTGTTCAGGAGCTATTTTATCTAACATCTGCCTATGTTCATCATCCCATTTAGCAAGTTCCTCTCCTGACAAAGATGCTCCCACACCACGAGAGGCTTTCATTCTTCCGTGCCAGGATTCCTTCGTAAACGGCACCTTCAGATCATATTCTTCATGATCTTCCAATTCAAAATAGTTATAAGCCACATCCGGGATCCATATCGGATGTCTTGTCTCACCCGCCCCGGACCAATCAGGGCTATACTTCAAAACAAGTTCTTCACTTTTTCCTGCTATAACATCTTCAGCGGGAAGCCAGGCCATGTAAAGAACCAGCAGTTTTCCGTCATCCTTTAACAAATCTGCAAGTTTGGGCATCACCCGTTCATGGTCAAAATACCAGAAACACTGACAGGCAGTGATCACATCAAAGCTTCCGTTTGGAAAATCGATCTGCTCCGTAGACATCGGATAGAAATCAATCTTCATGCCCGCCTCATCCGACAGACGTTTTGCCTGCTCTATCTGCTCCGGTGAGATATCTGTACCCGTCCATTCAGCTCCATAGCGGTACATATTACGCGGAAGCACACCTGTACCGGTTCCAAGATCCAACACCTTCTGACCCTCTACGCATAATCCTCTGTCCACAATCCTCTGATAAAACTCTTTTGGATATATATCCCTGTATTTTGCATATTCATCCGAGGTTCTTCCCCAATCGAATGCTTTTCCGGCATCTATCCGGCTGTCCTTTATTACCATAAAAATCACCACCTTTACTACTATTGGTGTTTCCGATGCCGTAAAATGCCGTGTTTTACAGCATCACTTCTTACCCATTTTAATTCCAATATAACGTGTCAACATATCACCCAGACAAATGAGAATTTGCGCGTTTCTACGAGCGGTGCAAGGATGCACCGAATTGGCTGTCGGGAGCTTGCTCACGGACAGACATATTCGTGTGCAGGCTTATAGTGCGACAGCGCGACATGAGCATGAAGCGTAGCGGAATGCAAATGCAGTCACCGCTCAGCAAACACCGATTCTTAATATATGAGTAGAGGCTTTTATAGTCTCTGCTCTTTATTTATGATGAAGGTGATTGGTCTGACGGAATCTTCGATTGGGACACCACGCCCGGAGACAAATGTGTCAGCCCGCCTTCATCGTTCTACATTCGATTCAGCAAGTTGGGAAAGTATTTCTCCCGTTTAACTAAAGAATATGAGTGAACCATGAAGAGCCGGATCCAATCAATATAAATCG